>CAWAEL010000033.1:0-30946 GCA_963781185.1 uncultured Alphaproteobacteria bacterium | reverse complement strand
GGACACCCCGCTTTGAGGGTCGTGGTCTGCACTGGTTCCGGGCGGAGGCCTTCCATGCCAAGGGCATCAAGGAAACCACCATCCGCGGCTGCCCGGTCTGCCTACGAGACGACGCCGCCAGATCCGACGCGCCTCCCCACATGGCGATGCAAATCCGCGGTCACTGGCTGCCCCGCCATGTCTCGCTTTGTCTGACCCATCTGCACCCTTTGGTCCCGCTTTGGACCCAGTCGCAGGAGAGCAACCGCTACGACACGGTCAGCAATTTCAAGACCGTGGCTCCCGCAGTCATGGCAGGCAGTCTGGACCGGCCCACACGGGAAGCCTTCCCGTTCGACCATTGGATCGAGGGCCGCCTGACCACGGGACGCGGCAACGCGTGGCTCGATCAGTTTGCCCTCCACCCGTCAGCGCACTTCTGCGAGTTGCTCGGCCGGGCTGCCCTAGCCATCAAGGTCCCGAAGTGGCACAAACTCAAAGAAGAAGACCGATGGCAGACCTATGGTATCGGCTATCAACTCGCTTTCCGAGGTGAACAGCCTATCCGCCAGGCGCTGACCGAACTGCAAGAGGCGATCGGCACGGCCCACGATGGCCCCAAGAAGAAATTCGGCGATCTGTATGACCGGTTGGCTCATGACTTGACCTCCGAGGATTACGCCCCGTTCCGCGACCTCCTCCGCGCTCACATCGCGGAAACCTGGCCAATGGGTCCGGGCGATGAATTGATGGGTGAGCCGGTCAGAGTTCGTCAGAAACATTCCGTGCTGACGGCGGCCCGCGAAGTAGGCATGGACCCGCGCCGCCTGCGCAAGTTGCTGGCCAATGCGGGGTTCGTGAGGCCCGCCGGGGAAGGTCGCGAAGATGCATGGGAGCTTTTCGATGCGAAAAGTGCTGAGGCCTTCCTACAATCGTTGAACCGCCATGTCAGCGCCATCGACCTGCAAGCCGCCCTCCATATATCTCGGTCGCAATTCGAATTGCTACGCGCGGACGGCCTGCTTGAACCCGATTTCGCGGGTGATGACCACAAGCCACTCTGGGATCTCGCCAAGGTGCGCAGCTATCTCGACGGCCTCCTGGTCGGGGCCGAGACGATCTACGTCCCGATGCATCAATGGCATGATCTGCCCAAGGCCTCGCAGCGGCTGAAGGTCATGCCCGGGCGGATTCTGAAAATGATCGAAACTCGTCAGATAACCCGCATTGGGCGCCATCAATTGCGGGACGGCTATGCCGCCATCCTGATCGACCTCGCCGAAGTCGAACGCTGCCTGGAGCGACCTGAGGCCAAAGGTATGAGCATTGAAACCTTTGCCAAATCAGTTGGCCTTAAGCCCGTTTCCGCCCAGACCATGGTGCGGCGTGGGCTTATCACCTGCACCATCGGCAAGAACCCCAAGACCCATGCCGAACAGCGCTATCTGACCGCCGAAGATATCGCCGGCTACCACCAGACCTTCACCACACTGCGCAATCTTGCCCTGCTGCTGGGTCAAAGCTGGCAAAGCCTGACTGTCCGCCTCAAGGACTCAAAAATTGCAGAGTTTTCTTCGGACGGGAAAGACTTCGGGGCCGTTTTTGCCTGGGTAGACGTCGAGCAGACGCTCCTGTGCCGCTGGCCGCGCCAGTCCATCTAAGCCATTGAAAATACTCTCATAAAATCACTTCATTGGCGCTTCCAAACGCGACAAAAAGTCCCGGCCACTGTCAAGAAAACATCCTTTAGATGTCGACAAGACAAGCTTTACATGTCGACAAGACGGTCTTTGAATGTCGAACTTCAACAGATCGACAGAGTTTCAGCCGCATTTTGAATGGCCGCAGGAGCCACAGGTCATACAGCCCTCAACCATGTGCAGGTTGTAATCTCCACAGCTTGGGCATGCTTTGCCGCGCGGGGCCTGGCCTACAACCATGACCTCGGCCTTGGGGTCAGATTTCAGGCCCAGTCCTTCGCCTTCGATGAAGCCAATGGCGACGAGGTGTCGTTCGATCACTCCGCCGATTGCGGCAAGGATCGACGGGATATAGCGTCCCTCCATCCATGCCCCGCCGCGGGGGTCAAAGACCGCCTTCAACTCTTCGACCACGAAGGAAATGTCACCGCCGCGCCGGAACACCGCCGAAATCATCCGGGTCAGGGCGACGGTCCAGGCGAAATGCTCCATGTTCTTGGAGTTGATGAACACCTCAAACGGGCGGCGGTGGCCCGCGATGATGATATCATTGATGGTGATGTAGAGCGCATGTTCGCTGCCGGGCCATTTGACCTTGTAGGTTTGGCCTTCAAGGGCGGCAGGCCGGTCGAGCGGTTCGGAGAGATAGACGACTTCGGCCCCTTCGGGCGTAATGGTTGGCGTTTCCTTCTGGACTTCGGATACGGACAACACAGACCCCGTCACCGCATTTGGCCGGTAAGTCGTGCAACCTTTGCAACCTTGGTCCCAAGCCGCCATGTAGACCTGCTGGAAGTCATCAAAACTGATGTCTTCCGGGCAATTGATGGTTTTGGAAATGCTACTGTCGACCCACTTTTGCGCGGCAGCCTGCATCTTGACGTGGTCCAAGGGCGGCAGGGTCTGGGCGTTAACGAAATAGTCGGGCAAAGGGGCGTCGCCATGCAGGTCGCGCCAAAGGCGAACGGCGTAATCGACCACCTCTTCCTCAGTCCTAGATCCGTCTTTTTGCAGGACTTTGCGGGTGTAGGCATAGGCGAAGACCGGCTCAATACCGGACGACACATTGCCAGCGTAGAGGCTGATCGTACCGGTCGGCGCGACTGAAGTCAGCAGGGCGTTGCGGATGCCATGGGCGCGGATTGCGTCGCGCACGTCGGCATCCATCCCCTGCATGGTGCCCGAGGTCAGGTAGGGTTCGGCGTCGAACAGCGGAAAAGCGCCCTTCTCTTTCGCCAGATCAACCGAGGCCAGATAGGCCGCCCGGGCAATGGTGTGCATCCAGTCTTCGGTCTGCCGTGCCGCTTCATCCGAGCCATAGCGCAGCCCCGTCATCAGCAGGGCATCCGCAAGACCGGTGACGCCAAGGCCGATGCGGCGCTTGGCCTGCGCCTCAGCCTCTTGCTGTGGCAGCGGGAAACGCGAGGCGTCAACGGTGTTGTCCATCATGCGGATGGCGGTGCGGACGAGCGCATCGAGCGCCTTGGGGTCCAACTTGGCCTTGGCGGTGAAGGGTGCGGTGACGAGCGTGGGCAGGTTGATCGAGCCGAGCAGGCAGGCACCGTAGGGCGGCAGCGGTTGCTCACCGCAGGGGTTGGTGGCTGCGATGGTTTCGACGTAGTTGAGGTTGTTTGCTGTGTTGATGCGGTCGATGAAGATCACGCCGGGTTCAGCGAAATCATAGGTATTCCGCATGATGCGGTTCCACAGGTCGCGCGCGGGCATGGTCTTGAAAACGGTGCCGTTGAAGACGAGGTCCCACATCGCGTCTGCTTTGACGGCGTCCATGAAGGGGTCGGTGACCAAAACGGACAGATTGAACATCCGCAGGCGGGCGGGGTCTTTCTTGACCTCAATGAACGCCTCGATATCGGGGTGATCGCAGCGCATGGTGGCCATCATCGCGCCGCGACGAGAGCCCGCCGACATGATGGTGCGGCACATCGCATCCCAGACATCCATGAAGGACAGCGGGCCAGAGGCGTCGGCGGCGACACCTTTGACCTGCGCGCCTTTGGGACGGATGGTGGAGAAGTCATAGCCGATGCCACCGCCCTGCTGCATGGTCAGCGCGGCCTCTTTCAGCCCGTCAAAGATGCCGCCCATATTGTCCGGCACGGTGCCCATGACAAAGCAATTGAACAGGGTAACCTGACGTCCGGTCCCTGCCCCGGCGGTGATGCGCCCGGCCGGCAGGAACTTGAATCCCTCCAGCGCGTCATAGAAACGGGCAGCCCATTCGGCCGGGTTCTTTTCCACCGCAGCCAAGGCGCCAGCGATTCGGTGCCAGCTGTCCTGTACCGTGCGGTCGATCGGCGTGCCGTCGGCCTCTTTGAAACGATATTTCATGTCCCAGATTTGCTCGGCAATAGGGGCTGCGAAGGGGGACATGGCGCTACCTTTGGATGTATTTGGGGCGAAGGGCCCAAGATACGCTCTGGAACGCGAAGGGTCAACCTTGCAGCCGCCGACAAACGGACTATCATTTGCGATCTGGGGGACCGCATGACGCTCAATATCCTGAAACTCTGTGTTGGCGCAGAATCGGTTGAGGATCTGGTGCAGTGGCACCACGATCATGCCCATGTGTGGAAGCCGGGGACGACCGAACATGTCACGCGGATGTGGCCCAAACGCGAAGAAGAGGTGCTGCAAGGCTCGCTCTATTGGGTGATCAAGGGGGTCATTCTGGCGCGGCAGCGCATTCTGGGCCTGTCAGAGCGGATCGGGTCCGACGGGATACGCCGTTGTGCGCTGGTACTGGACGCTGAGGTCATCCAGACTGAAGCCGCCCCACGTCGACCGTTTCAAGGATGGCGCTATCTGGATCCCGCCGATAGCCCGCCGGATCGCCGGAAGGCGGGACTTCGCGAGGATGCGCTGCCGCCCCAAATGGCGCAGGCCTTGGCCGAGTTGGGCGTCCGCTGATCTTTCCGGATCAATGACATGGTCTACCGTGGTTGCCGGGCGGCGGCGGCACAGTCGAAGAAAATCCAATGCCGCCGGAATATCGCAAGCATTCAATGTGGTGCTTTTCACCCCTTGGTCCGTACGAAGAGGCGCAAGGCACTATTTCAGTAGGGTTGGCTGAATGTGCCGTCGATCAGCGATTGATAGGCGACGGCGCAGACATCTGCCTGTGCGAATATCAATGGGAGACGACCGATCGCGTAAACATTATCATACCGGGGGATATGCATAGAGTACCGGGCTGTGTTCTGTCCGGGACCGCAATGCGTTTGGGGTGGCCGAGTGTAGCAAGACACTGCGTGGGAATTGGCGCGAACCGGGGGTGAGGCATGGATGACCTGAAGACGGGCAAACGGAACAAACGGGGCGACTGGGTTCCAGATGCACCGCTGGTGACCTCTCCCTTGTTCAGGATACCGCCACAACTGGCCAAACTTCCGAGTTGGCTGCCGGGGTATTTCCTGCCGTGGAATATGCTGTTCATGGCATCTGGCGCGGTGTTCTGGACATGGTTCTTTCCGGACCTTGACGTGATGAAAGACCTGCACGTGGGCTGGGTATTGCAGATATTGCTGCTCAACCTCGTTGCGGCGACAGTCTTTTACACCGCGTTGGAGATGCCACTTTACATCCGTCGCCGGCAGGCCAATCGCTTCAAATACAACGGAAAATTCCCCGCTGACGCCAAGAACCCGGCCTTCTGGTTCGGCAGCCAGAACGCTGAGGGGATAATGCGGTCACTGGGCACAGGCGTGCCAATCTGGACCGGCTATCAGGTTCTGCTGGGCTGGTCGGCGGCCAATGGCTGGGCAATGTCGCTGACTTTTGCTGAACACCCGATCTATCTGCTGGCTTTGGGGTTCTGCGTGCCGATTTGGCACGAGTTCCACTTCTATTGCATTCACCGACTGATCCATGTGCCCGTGCTGTACAAATACATTCACTCTGTCCACCACAACTCGGTCAATCCCAGCCCGTGGTCGAGTCTGTCCATGCATCCCATTGAACACATTCTCTATTTCAGCTCATCTCTGATCCATCTGATCATCCCCTCCAATCCGATCATCGCGCTCTACGGATTGCATTACGCCGGCTTTGGCGCGGTGGTGGGGCATATCGGTTTCGACAAGATCGAGTTGACTGAGACGGCGGGTTTGGACACCCACGCCTATACGCATTATCTGCATCACAAGTATTTTGAGGTGAACTACGGCGACGGATTGATGCCTTTGGACAAGCTGTTCGGCTCTTGGCATGACGGCACGGTCGAGGGAGAGGCGGCGATGGACGCCCGGTTCAAGCGGCGTGTTGAGCGGGCCAACAAAAAGCTGGGATAGGGCGCGTATCCGGGCCTTTTCTTTCCGCCCGACAAGGGTCAGAAAGTTGGAATGAAACGCCCCATCTGGCTAATCGCCACCCCCGCCATCTTCCTGCTGCTATGGTCTGCGGGCTTTGGCGTGGCCAAACTGGGCCTGCAACACGCGCCGCCCCTGACGCTGCTGGCTCTGCGCTATGTGTTGGTGCTAGTAGTTCTGTTGCCACTGGCCGTCATCATCCGCCCGCCTCTGCCTGCCAGTTGGCGGGCCTGGGCCAATATCGCCGTGGTTGGGTTTCTAATTCAGGTGGTTTATTTTGGCCTGTGCTATGTGGCCTTCAAATCCGGCACCTCAGCCGGGGCTGTGGCGATCATTGTCTGTCTGCAGCCAATCCTGGTGGCCCTCATCGCGCCTCGGTTCGTGGGTGAGGGGATCAGTCCTCGGGGCTGGATGGGGTTGGCTTTGGGGTTGGCAGGGGCGGGGTTGGTGATCTTCTCACGCCAATCCGTTGCGGCCGAGGGGATGTTCGGCATTGTTTGCACCATCGGGGCGCTGCTGGGCATCACGGTCGGGACGTTGTGGGAAAAGCGGTTCGGCGTGGCACATCATCCGATCACGTCCAACCTGATCCAATATGCGGTTGGGGCTGTCTGCACCGTGCCCTTGGCCCTTATGAGCGAGCAGTTTCAGGTCGATTGGTCGTGGCAGTTTGGCGCGGTCATGGCCTATCTGGTGTTAGGCAACTCACTACTAGCCATGAGCCTGCTTCTGGCGATGATCAGATTGGGCGAGGTCAGCCGCGTTTCGGCGCTGTTCTATCTGGTACCACCGCTTTCTGCTATCTTTGCTTGGCCGTTGCTTGGGGAAGTGATGCCGATGTGGGGATGGGCCGGGATGGTGTTGGCAGCGGGCGGCGTGGCACTGGTCAGTCGGCGCAAGGCCTGAAAACCAACACCGACTTGTCCGGCAGGTGTAGAGGTGCTTAGCCGCAGGCAGTTCGGACAGGATGCAAAGCTGCTAGGACAACAGCGAGGCTATGAGATGATCAAGGTCAGCGCCGATGCTTTTTCGGGCACGAAACAGCACGGCCTGCGATTGCAGGATAAGGCTGTCCGACAGCACCTTCAGATGGTTAGCGCGCAGAGTTTCACCGGAAGAGGTGATGTCGGCTATGGCCTCGGCCGTCAGGTTCTTGACGGTCGCCTCTGTCGCACCTTGGCTATCGACCAGTTGATAATCCGCCACACCCTGTGCCGTCAGAAAATCGCGAACAAGACGGTGGTATTTGGTGGCGATGCGTAGACGGTGGCCGTGGCGGGCGCGGAAAGCGGCGGCTGCAGCGTCGAGGTCGTCGAGCGTGTCAACGTCGATCCAGCAAGCCGGAACAGCAATGATCAGATCGGCGTGACCAAAGCCAAGGCTTGCCACCTCCGACACCTGCATCTCCCAATCGGCGAGTTTGTCGCGCACCAGATCGGATCCGGTGACGCCAAGGTCTATTCGACCCGCCGCAAGCTCACGGGGGATCTCGCTGGCCGATAGCATCACGATTTCCACGCCTTGCACGGTGGTCTGGCCAGAGTACTCCCGCTCTGACCCTGCCTTCTGCATTGGCAGACCTCGGGCCGAGAACCAGTCAAAGGTCTGCTCCATCAACCTGCCCTTGGAGGGGACACCGATCTTTATCACAGCCGCACCTCCAACGTCAGGGCGGGACGGATGACACCACCCACTGCAGGGATCTGGCGCCCCTGCCCCAGCACACGGGTCAGCGCGTCATAGCGGCCACCCGAGGCGATGGGGGGGCGATCTGGGGTCAGAAAGGCGAAAGTGAACCCGTCGTAATATTCCATAGAGGTGCGGCCAAGGCTTGCCTCAAAGGGTAGTTTTGCAGTGTCGATGCCGCGGTCACGCAGCGCCGCCAAGCGGTTGGCAAAATGGGCAACCGCCGGTTCAATGGCGGGCAGCATGAAAGTAATTCCGGTCAGATGCGCGAGGGCCGCGTCAGCCGGGGCTTGCAGCGACAACAGATCATAGAGCAAGGCGGCTTCCGGGGCTGCGATCGGGCTGGTCTTGGCGTCCTCGATCAAAGCGGTGGCGCGCTCGGCGATATCTTCCTGAGCGCGCAGACCAATCAACGGTCCTGCGGCGGCCATCAGGGCTTCGGGTGTCCCCGACGCGAGTTTCTGCAGCAGGGCAGCACGGGCGTCGGAGTTCGGGGCGCGGCCAGCAAAACGGTCAAGCAGGGCGCGAAACCGGCTGGGCCGCCAGATGTGCCGCAACAGCGCTGCCTTGCGGCGAGCCGTGGTGTTGACGCCCTGGACGGCGGCCATCAGGATGCCGATATCGCCTGTGACAGGTTTGGCGGACGTGTTGGCCAATAGCTTTGCGAACAACGCAAAAACCTCTGCATCGGCCTGCTCTGGCGCTGTCCGATCAAAGATTTCGAAGCCGACCTGCATGTATTCCGACGCGCGATTTCCGAGATGTTCCTGCTTGCGGAACACTTCACCCATGTAACAGTAGCGGGCGGGGTCGGCCCCATGCGCCATATGCGCCTGCACCACTGGCACCGTGAAATCGGGCCGCAACATCATTTCGCCCTGCAATGGGTCGGTCGTCATATAGGCGCGGGCGCGAATATCTTCACCATAAAGGTCCAGCAGGGTTTCGGCGGGCAGCAGGACATCGGCATCGACCGGCACGGCGCCTGCCTGTTGAAAGGCCGCGAACAATCGCTCGGCTTCTGCCCGGACCGCCAGTTTCCCAGTCATCCGAGCATCTTCTTCACCTGTGCCACCAGTTCAGACCGGGGGATTTCGACTTGGGCCGGGCGATCCTTCCACTCTTCCAAGGTCGCATTCTGGGCGATCTGGGCACCGAGGATCAAGTCTTTGAGGATCACCGTGCCGGTTGCAGCCTCATTCCCACCTTGGATGATCGCAATGGGGCTTTGGCGTTTGTCGGCGTATTTCAACTGGTTGCCAAAGCTCTTGGGGTTCCCAAGGTAAACCTCTGCCCGGATGCCTGCGTTGCGCAGGTCAGTCGCCATCGCCATGTAATCGGCCATACGGTCGCGGTCCATCACGGTGACAACGACTGGACCCGCTGCATTGCCCGAGGTGCGCCCCTTGGCGCGCAGCGCGGCCAACAGGCGATCAACCCCGATGGAAATGCCTGTTGCAGGCACCGACTGACCGGTGAAACCGCTTGACCAAATCATCATAACGCCCACCGCCCGCGACCGAGCCGAACTGACGCTTGCGGCCCTTGTCGTCGAGGATTTCGAACGTCAGTTCGGCTTCATAGACCGGGCCCGGTATAGTAGCCCAGCCCACGCACGACTCCGGGGTCAAGAATGATACGGTCAGCGCCGTAGCCTTGGGCGTCAAGCAGTTCTGCCATGGTTTCAAGCTCTTGCACGCCTTCGGCACCGATGGCCGAGGCACCAATCAATTCCCGCAGGCGGGCCACGGTAGCAGCCCCCGTATCGCGGCGGGCCGAGGTAAAGCCCATCACAACCTCAGCCTGATCTGCGGAAAGACCGGCGCCCTTGGTGACATCACCACTTTCATCGCGGCGTCCTTCACCCAGCAGCGCCCGCACCCCAGCGTCGCCCAGACGGTCAATCTTGTCGATGGCGCGCAACACGATACCGCGCTCATGGGCGAAGCGTTCAGGATCGGACGGGTCGAGGACGCCGGCCACTTCCATCACACCGTTGAGAACTTTGCGGTTGTTGATCTTGACCACATAGTCGCCGCGCGGAATGCCGACCACCTCAAACGCGTCGGACAGCATGGCGCAAATCTCGGCATCGGCTGCCACCGAGGCCGAACCGACCGTATCCGCATCACATTGATAAAACTGACGAAACCGCCCCGGCCCCGGCTTTTCATTGCGCCAGACCGGACCCATCGCATAGCGGCGGTAGGGGCTTGGCAGGTCGTTGCGGTATTGTGCCGCGACACGGGCCAGAGGGGCGGTCAGATCATAGCGCAGGGCTAGCCAGTCGGCATCCTCATCCTGCCAGCCAAACACACCCTCATTCGGGCGGTCGACATCGGGCAGGAATTTCCCAAGCGCCTCGACCGTCTCAACCGCAGAGGTTTCCAGCGGGTCAAAACCGTACCGCTCATACACCGCAGCAATCGCGTCGAGCATTACCTTGCGCTCGGTCACCTCAGCGCCGAAATAGTCGCGAAAGCCTTTCGGCGTTTCGGCTTTCGGGCGGCGTGCGGGCTTGTCCTGTGCCATGGTCGGACCCTTTGAATTGTTTGGGCCTGCCTTAGCGGACGGGGGGGGAATGGGCAAGCGGGGCGCGTTTGTTAATGGGGTGTAAACGACCGAGAACTGGCCTACAAAGCCGTGACAAACCCACGACAGGAAAACCAAGGCCATGGACGATCTGAAAGCCCACGAAGAACGCATCGCCCACCTGATCCGCGCAGTGGACGATCTGTCAGATGTCGTCACCCGGCAGGGGCGAGAGTTGGACCGTCTGACGCGCCTGGTGGGCATGCTGACCGAGCGTGAGGCCGAACGTGAGGCGATGGGGTCGGCGGAGGCGAATGTGCCACCGCCTCATTGGTAGGACGGGTCATTGGTTGCATTTTCGGTTTGCCGAAAATGGCAACGGGCCCATCATGGTCAGATATCCTCGACCATCACGACGCCCTGCATGGCCTTGATCGCGCCCTTGATCTGCGGCGTGATCGGATAGGGGTTGGGCAGGGTCAGATCAATCTCGCGCCCCGTGTCATCGGCGATACAAAGCGTGATCTGGGCGCGGTTGCGGCCCTCGACCTTGGCAAGCAAGCTGGCGATCGAGGGGACGGTTTCGGCGCGGTTCAGATGGATGCGCAGCGCCTGCGCCCCGGCCTCGGCTGCGACCTGATCAATCGGCTGGGCAGAGCGGGCCAGGAGTTTCAGCGTCTCACCCTCAAGATTGGCCTCAACCGTCAGGACGACGTTCTTGCCGGGTTCGAGGTTGTCTCGGGCGGCCTCTAGCGTGTCAGAGAACACCGTCACCTCATAGAGGCCGGTCGGGTCGGACAGTGAGACAAAGGCAAAACGATTGCCCTTGGCCGATTTGCGTTCCTGCTTGGCCGAAACTGAGCCCGCGATCTTCGCCACCAGCGGCCCGCGTTCGGCGAGCGCGGTAATTTCGGTCAGCGTCTTCACGTCGCGGCGTTTCAGGGCGGACATATAGTCGTCCAACGGGTGGCCAGACAGGTAGAATCCAATCGCCTGATGTTCCTGTGACAGCCGCTCGATCGGCAACCAGTCGTCGCGGAAGGGCAGACGGGGCTCAGGGATGTCTGTGCCCGCTTCCCCAAACAGGCTAACCTGATTGGAGGATTTCGCCTCATGCACCGCCGCGGAATAGGCGACCAGCGGATCCAGCCCCTCAAACACCCGGGCCCGGTTTGTATCCAACTCGTCAAAAGCCCCGGCACGGGCGAGCATTTCCAACGGGCGTTTGCCAACTCGTTTCAGATCGACCCGGCGGGCGAGGTCAAAAAGGCTGACAAATGGTTCCTCACCACGAGCCTGAACGATCATTTGCATTGCGTCGGTGCCGACGTTTTTCAGGGCACCAAGGGCGTAGATCACCTGACCATTTCGCACGGTAAAGGTCGCAAGCGAGGCGTTGACGGACGGTGCTACGGTCTTCAGCCCGAGTTTATCAACCTCGCGTTTGTAAACCGCCAGTTTGTCGGTCAGATGAATATCACAGTTCATCACGGCGGCCATGAATTCGACCGGGTAGTTGGCCTTGAGATAGGCGGTCTGGTAGCTGACAACGGCATAGGCGGCGGCGTGAGATTTGTTGAAGCCGTAGTTTGCGAATTTCTCGAGCAGGTCAAAAACCTCACCGGCTTTTTCCTTGCCCACGCCGTGGGTTTTGGCCGCGCCCTCGATGAACTTGGGCCGTTCCTTGGCCATTTCTTCGGCGATCTTTTTACCCATCGCCCGGCGCAACAGGTCGGCGCCGCCGAGGCTGTAGCCGCCCATGACCTGGGCGATCTGCATCACCTGTTCCTGATAGACGATGATGCCTTGGGTTTCGGCGAGGATATGGTCAATCGTCGGGTGCAGCGATTCCAGATCGCGCAAGCCATTTTTGACCTCGCAATAGGTCGGGATATTCTCCATCGGGCCGGGACGGTATAGGGCGACCAGCGCCACGATATCCTCGATGCAGGTCGGCTTCATGCGCCGCAGCGCATCCATCATGCCCGAGCTTTCCACCTGAAACACCGCGACGGTCTTGGCGGCGGCGTAGAGGTCGTAGGACGGCTTATCGTCCAGCGGGATCAGGTTGATGTCAAATTCGATGTCACGCAGCTTCAACAGTTCCATGCAGTTCTGGATGACTGTCAGGGTTTTCAGGCCAAGAAAGTCGAACTTGACCAGACCCGCCGCCTCAACCCATTTCATATTGAATTGGGTGGCCGGCATGTCGGACCGTGGGTCCTGATAGAGCGGCACCAATTCGTCCAACGGGCGGTCGCCGATCACCACACCGGCAGCATGGGTAGAGGCGTTGCGATAGAGGCCCTCAACCTGCTCGGCATAATCCAGCAGGCGACCCACGACTTCTTCCTTGGCCGCCTCGCGCAGGCGGGGTTCGTCGGCGAGGGCTTTGGTGATGCTGACGGGTTTTACACCCTCAACCGGGATCATCTTGGACAGGCGGTCGACCTGCCCGTAAGACATTTGCAGCACCCGGCCCACGTCGCGGATTGCGGCCTTGGACAACAGCGCACCGAAGGTGATGATCTGGCCAACCTTGTCGCGGCCATATTTCTGCTGAACGTATTGGATTACCTCTTCCCGGCGGTCCATGCAGAAGTCGATGTCGAAGTCCGGCATCGAGACACGCTCGGGGTTCAGGAACCGTTCAAACAGCAGGGCATAGCGCAGCGGGTCCAGATCGGTGATGGTCAGCGCATAGGCGACGAGCGACCCGGCCCCCGATCCCCGACCCGGGCCGACCGGAATGCCATGGTCCTTGGCCCATTTGATGAAGTCAGACACGATCAGGAAATAGCCGGGGAAGCCCATCTTCTCGATGATATCCAGCTCAAAATCCAAGCGCGCCTGATACTCCTCCAGCGTCACGGAATGCGGGATGACGCGCAGGCGGGCCTGCAGGCCCTCATTCGCCTGACGGCGCAGTTCCTGCACCTCATCGTCGGCAAACTTGGGCAGGATGGGTTTGCGTTTGTAGACGGCAAAGGCGCAGCGGCGGGCGATTTCAACCGTGTTGGCAATCGCTTCTGGCAGGTCGGCGAACAGGGCCGCCATTTCGGCTTCGGATTTGAAATAGTGCTGCGGCGTCAGGCGGCGGCGCGGTTGCTGTTGGTCGACATAGGCCCCCTCGGCGATGCAGATCAGCGCATCATGGGCCTGATACATCGTGGTTTTCGGGAAATAGACATCGTTGGTTGCGACCAGAGGCAGCCCCAGATCATAGGCCATCTCAACAAAGCTACGCTCGGTCAGGTGTTCGGCGGCCATGTCGTGACGCTGCAATTCAACGTACAGGCAGTCGGGATAGGCCCGGGCCAGTCGTTCGATCAAGGCACGCGCCTTGGCGGCCTGATTGGTTTGCAGCAACCGCCCCACTGGCCCCTCGGCCCCACCGGTCAGGCAGATCAGACCGGCGGAATGCTTCTCCAACTGCTCCAGCGTCACCGATGGCAGCGCGCCACCCTTGTCGATGTAAAGGCAAGAGTTCAGCTTCATCAGGTTCAGATAGCCCGCCTCGTTCTGCGCCAGCAAAACCACAGGTGCCGTGCCACGGGGCTTTTCACCGGGCGCGGGCGGATCGTAGTCGACTGAGACCTGACAGCCGACAATGGGTTGCAGCCCCTCGCCCTGCGCTGTGACCGAAAACTCCAGCGCGGCAAACATGTTGTTGGTGTCGGTCACCGCCACGGCGGGCATCTCGGCGGCGACACAGGTTTTGACCAGCTTTTTGACTGGCACCGCGCCTTCGAGCAGCGAATGCTCGGTATGAACGCGCAAATGGATGAATCTCGGGGCTGTCATAGCATCAGAGTAGCGAAAGCCGGGGCGGTCCGAAAGGTAGCACTGGACAAAATCAACCGGGGCAGGCTTGATTGTCCAAGGCCGCGCCATCTGCTTTACGCCGCATCGGGTGGGGGCGCCCAGGGCCAGGATGCAGAGACCGCGGCGGGACGAAACATGGAAGAAGTAGCGTTTCTGCTGAATGGAACGCCGGTCCAGGTTGTGGACAGCCCGACCCGGACACTGCTCGATTATCTGCGTGAAACCAAGGGTTTGAAGGGCACGAAAGAGGGTTGCAATGAGGGCGACTGCGGCGCCTGCACCGTGATGGTGACTGATGAGGCCGGCAGCCGCGCCCTGAACGCCTGCATCCTGTTCTTGCCGCAATTGCAGGGCAAGGCGGTCCGCACGGTCGAAGGCCTGACAGGCCCTGAAGGTCAGGCGCATCCGGTGCAGGACGCGATGGTCACCCATCACGGCAGCCAATGCGGGTTCTGCACACCGGGCTTTGTCGTATCGATGGCCGTGGCGCATCTGAACGGAGCCAAGGATCATGACGATGTGCTGGCCGGCAACCTCTGCCGCTGCACCGGCTATGCCCCAATCATCCGCGCCGCACAGGCCGTTGAGGCGACACCCATTCCGGACTGGCTGACCACACCTTTCAATTTGGCGCAAATATCCTCGGGGGTCCGGGGGCAGACAGCCCCCGGCGTGTTCCGCCCCACCACAACCGACGAATTGGCTACATGGTATGCCGCCAACCCCGATGCCACGCTGATCGCCGGGGCGACAGATGTCGGCCTGTGGGTTACGAAACAGTTGCGCGACTTGTCCCCTGTCGCCTTTCTGAACGGGATCAAAGATTTGGCAGAGATCACTCAACAAGGGGATCGGCTGCGGATCGGGGCCGGGGTGACGATCACCGATCTGCTGGCCGCGGTGAAGCCGCTGCACCCGTCGTTCGCCGAGATGTTGCGGCGCTATGCCTCCGTGCAGGTCCGCAATGCCGCGACCATTGGTGGCAATATCGCCAATGGTTCCCCGATCGGTGACGGCCCACCGGCGTTGATCGCCCTTGGGGCCATCTTGCATCTGCGCCACGGCAACACACGGCGATCTATTCCGCTGGAAGATTTCTTCCTCGACTACCGCAAGCAAGACCGCCAACCCGGTGAGTTCGTTGAGGCGGTCGATATCCCGCTCAGCGCCCCTGCCCTGCGGTGCTACAAGATTTCCAAACGCTTCGATCAGGACATCTCGGCGGTCTGCGGTTGTTTCAACGTGACAGTGGCAGAGGGGCGGGTGACTGCGGCGCGGATTGCCTTTGGCGGCATGGCGGGCATTCCCAAACGGGCATCGGCGGTAGAGGCGGCTCTGGTTGGGCGCGACTGGACTTTGCCCACGATCACGGCTGCGATGGCAGAGATGGCCAAGGATTTTCAACCGCTCAGCGATATGCGGGCCTCAGCCGATTACCGGATGACCACCGCGCAGAACCTGTTGCTGCGCTATTTCCACGACCTTGCCGGTGTCGCTGTAGATGTGCTGGAGGTGCAATCATGACGATGGGAAAAGCACTGCCTCATGACAGCTCCCCGCTGCACGTGCGGGGTCAGGCGCGCTATGTCGACGACGTGCCACTGCCCGCTGGGGCGCTGCATCTCGCCTTTGGACTGTCGACCTGCGCCCATGGCGAGATCACGTCGATCGACCTTTCGGCTGTTCGCGCGGCACCGGGCGTCGTGGGTGTTTGGTCGGCGGAGGATTTCCCCGACATGCCCGATTGCAGCCCCTCTGCTGCGGATGAGCCGTTGTTGGCGGTGGGTCGGGTGAATTATGTGGGCCAGCAGGTGTTTCTGGTGGCGGCGGACACGCATCTGGCGGCGCGCAAGGCGGCCCGGTTGGGCAAGATCACCTATGCCGACCTGCCCGCCCTGCTGACGGTGGAACAGGCTTTGGCTGCCAACAGCCGGTTTGAACAAGGGCCGATCACTTGGGCCAAAGGCGATGCTGCCAAGGCGATTGCCAGGGCCCCGCTGCGTCTGGAAGGCGAGATGGATGTCGGCGGGCAAGAGCATTTCTATCTGGAGGGTCAGGTCGCGGCTGCCATTCCGCAAGAGGATGGTATGCATATCCTGTCCTCAACCCAGCACCCAACCGAGATCCAGCACAAGGTTGCCCATGCCCTGCATCTGCCAATGGCAGCGGTGCGGGTGGAGTCGCGTCGGATGGGCGGCGGGTTTGGCGGTAAGGAATCGCAGGGCAATGCCTTGGCGGTGGCCTGCGCTTTGGCGGCGCGGGCGACCGGGCGGCCCTGCAAAATGCGCTATGACCGTGATGACGACATGGTCATCACCGGCAAGCGGCATGACCTGAAGATCCGCTACAAGGTGGGATTTGACGCCTCCGGCCGGATTCTGGGCATCGACTTCCTGCATCTGATGCGCTGCGGCTGGTCGCAAGATTTGAGCTTGGCTGTGGCTGACCGCGCCATGCTGCACGCCGACAATTGTTATCATCTGCCTGACATCCGCATCGAAAGCCACCGGCTGAAGACCAACACCCAAAGCGGCACCGCCTATCGCGGGTTTGGTGGGCCGCAGGGCATCGTCGGTGATCGAACGGGTGATCGACCACATCGCCCATGCGGTGAAGCGCGATCCGCTGGAGGTGCGGCGGGTCAACTACTATCGCGGCGCGTCACCCACTGGCCCCGGCACCGGTCGGCGGATTGGCGGCACCTACTCGCCGCATCCGGAACAGTTCGCTGTGCAGACCACGCCGTTCCATATGGAGGTTGAGGATTTCATTGCCGATGCGATGACCGACGATCTGGTGAAGCGCTCGGGCTATGTCGAACGCCGTGCCGCGATTGCCGAATGGAACGCCAGCAGCCCGATCCTGAAGAAGGGGATTTCGCTGGTTCCGGTGAAGTTCGGGATCTCCTTCACGCTGACCTTCCTGAATCAGGCCGGGGCTTTGGTGCATGTCTATCAAGACGGCTCAATTCACCTGAACCATGGCGGAACCGAGATGGGTCAGGGGCTGAACCAAAAGGTCGCCCAAGTGGCGGCGTCGGTGTTCGGTGTGGAGACTTCGGTCGTCAAAATCACGGCAACAGATACCGCCAAGGTGCCCAACACCTCGGCCACTGCGGCGTCTTCCGGGACAGATCTGAACGGCATGGCAGCGCAGGCGGCCTGTTTGACGATCCGGGACCGCATGGCGCAGTTCATCGCCGACAAACATCAGGTGAAGGCCGACAAAGTACGGTTCGAAGGCGGCATGGTGCGGGTGGCGGGTGCGGACTATGGCTTCGCTCAGGTGGCACAATGGGTCTATGAAGCGCGGATTTCGCTGTCCTCGACCGGGTTCTATGCCACGCCCAAAATCAACTGGGACCGTGTGAACGGCACCGGGCGTCCGTTCCTGTATTTCGCTTACGGTGTGGCGGTCACCGAGGTGGTGATCGACACGCTTACCGGTGAGAACCGCATCCTGCGGACCGATATCCTGCATGACGCGGGCAGCAGTCTGAATCCGGCAATTGATATTGGCCAGATCGAAGGGGCCTATGTGCAGGGCGCGGGCTGGCTGACGACTGAGGAACTGGTCTGGGACGCCAAAGGGCGGCTCATGACCCACGCCCCCTCGACCTACAAGATCCCGGCTTGTTCAGACCGCCCCCGCATCTTCAACGTCGACCTGTGGGACCAGTCCAACCGTGAGGACACTGTGGGCAAGTCCAAAGCCGTGGGTGAGCCGCCGTTCAACCTCGGCATCTCGGCGTTTCTGGCGCTGTCAGATGCGGTGGCGGCCTGTGGCGATGGCTCGGTCTATCCCGCCCTCGACGCGCCCGCCACGGCGGAAAGAGTGCTGGCGGCCGTGGGTAGGATGGGCCATCCGGCTCATCGCGGCTCAGATGTTTGACATTCAGGGGCTTCAAACAGCCTTGGACACCCACCACCGGGTAGCGCGGGTCGTCGTGGCCGAGGTGCAGGGCCATGCCCCGCGTGAGGTGGGGACGGCGATGTTGGTCTGGGATGGCGGGCAGTCGGGTACTATCGGCGGCGGAACCTTGGAATGGCAGGCGGTGCTGCGGGCGCGGGGGATGTTGGCGGGCGGCGGGTCTGTCGTCACCCGGGCGGCGCTGGGGCCGGATATGGGGCAGTGTTGCGGCGGGGCTGTGACGCTGGTGACTGAGGTTTACGATGCGGTGCCTGAGGGGCCGGTTGTCGCGCGGGCGGTTGAGGGGCAGGACATGCCGCTGGCGGTGAAGCGGCTGTTGGCGGCGGCGCGGGGTCAGGGGGTGATGCCGGTGCCTCAGTATATTCAGGGCTGGATGATCGAACCGGCTTCACGGCCGCAGCGGCCTGTGTGGATCTGGGGGGCGGGGCATGTTGGGCGGGCGCTGGTTTCGGTTCTGGCCCCCCTGCCCGAGTTGGACCTGACTTGGGTTGATGTGGCGGCGGACAGGTTTCCTGACGCGCCGGGGGTGCGGGTGCTGCCCGTGCCTGACCCGGCGGAGGCGGTGAGGCTGGCCCCGGCTGAGGCTGAGCATCTGATCGTGACCTTCTCTCACGCCCTTGATCTGGAACTGTGCCACCGCTTGCTGGTGCATGGGTTTGCCCGTTGCGGGCTGATCGGGTCGGCGACGAAATGGGCGCGGTTTCGGTCGCGGTTGGCGAGTCTCGGTCATGGGATGGAAGAGATCGCGCGGATTGACTGCCCGATTGGTCGACCGGATCTGGGAAAGCACCCCCAGATGATTGCGATTGGGGTGGCGGCGGAGATGCTTGGCAGCAAGCGTCCACATGTGGACACGAGGCAGAATATAACCATATCAAATGGTTAGTCTCGCAAATTTACCACATTTTAATCACATTGCGAATGGGTCGCAACTGCATCGCATCCCTTGGTGCGTTGGGTAGCTGCATTTTCCAGAGCCTGATAGCAGAACGCGGTCAAAAGGGCTGGAGGGAAATCTGAGCGCGAATTGAGTTGTGCTTATTAAGCAAAATTCGACCTTAAGGTTGTAGGATCGTTTCAGTTTGTTGGATCAAAACCCCTGGGGAACTGGCCGAAAGCAGGACCGTTCGTCTGGCTTTAGTCGAGCGGCTGGCGACAAGTGGAAACCTTATTTTGATATTAACGACGATTCTGCTTGGCGGCTTAGACCGGCCCCTAGCCTTGCGTGTCAGGAGGTTTCTGGCCCGCTGCACTTAAGGTGTTGCTGGCCATGTCATACAAAGGGCGCCTGACATCGCGTCAGGCGCCCTTGTAGTGTCTTTCGCCCCCCAAGAAGGGGGCATTCGTTTCAGACTGCCTTGCGGCGACGCAGAAGCGCCAATCCGCCCAAGCCGCCAAGCAGCAAAATGCCGCCTGCCGGTAGAGGGACGGTGGCCGGGGTGTAATCGACGGTTACGGCAGCCGAGTAGAGATTGAAATCATTCGCTGCATAACCCTCATCTCCAAACCAGAAGGCAAATACACCACTCGTCAGCGCCTGACTGAAGACACTTCCTGAGGTAAAGGTTGCCGTCCAGGTCGCGGTTGACGAGGAGCTGAGCCGGTTGCCAACCTGAATACGGTCAGTGGTGGAGGTGCCGCCATTGGTGGTGCCGTAGACGCGCCAGTCTTCTTTCGAAAAACCGAAGCTAGTGGTGTGAGGTGCAAGAGAGTAATGCAGCGTCAGCTTGATGCTGTTGACCGTGCCGCTTACCAGAGCGCCAAAATTAAACTTGTCGAAAAACCGGTTGCCGGTCGTGTCATTCCGATCAATCACCGAAACATGATCAGCTGCCATCGTGCCGCCCGAACCGTAGATGGGCGTTACGGCACCGCCGTAGTCTTTGGTAATGTCGACGGTTGCAGCCCCTGCCATCCCGGAGAGGCCGAGGCATGTTCCGAGCGCAAGGCTCGCACAAAGAAATCTTATAGCCCGCACGTTGAATTCCTTTCAATAAAAGCGTGGCTTGGCATTCCGTAATTGGAATCCCGTATTATCGGATCTGCCAGCAAATCCTTCCCCTATCAAGCCCGTTTCGGCACAACGCAGGATCGGGCGCCCAACTATTCTTGGGTGGCGGTTAAAAGGTGGCACTGTGTGTTCCGAATTCGCAGGCGGGACGGCTGATCTAGGCATAGTCGAGGCTGCGGGCGGCATACTCGCTGTTGTAGTGGGCAGCTGACGGTTCAGCGTCCGGGTCGGGTATGGATTCTTCCCTCGGTACTTTGTGTTGTGCGATCACGGGCTAAAGAAGCGATCAATTCGGATGCGGAGTCACGCGACTATCCTTGTGCCATTTGACCGGCGCAAGATTAGCCATGCCCCGGCGAGGGTGCAGGGGATAGCGGAGATCGGGATGGTCAGGGTGTACCACAGCGGGCCGAGGTTGCTGTCGGCGGTGAACCAGACGAAGACGCCGGCCATACCGCCCAACAGACCGAAGCCAGACAGGATCTTTGCGGCGAGGTAGCTGCGGTCGCCGGCCAGTAGGGTCGCGATCATGCCGCCAAGGATGGTGAACAGGGCCCGGTAGAGCGCGGGGAGGATGAAGAGCGGGTCGGGCATGATCTCGGGTCCGGGCGGAAAGATGCCCGCCGCGTGCATCACGCTGTCAGTGCCGACGGACAGGATGGCCACGGCCCCAAAGCCTGCCGCGACGGCGAAACCGCGTCGGAGCGCGCTCATACCGCGCCACCGAGCAGGGCGGCGAGTTTGCCGAGTTCGAGGTCCCAACCCATGCGCTGCCGTCTCCGTCCACTCTGCGTCGTGCATGCGTTGGAAGGTCAGGTGCATTTCGGCGATGTCGCCCTCTGCCCGGAAATCGACGGCGAGGGCAGTGCTGTAGGGGGCTTGGCCGGGGACGAAATCGACCAGATGGCTGTAGGCGAGGCGTTTCAGGGGCGTCACCTCGCCGTAGGTGATCTGCGCCTTGGTGGCGACGGGCATGTTGTTGGCCTGCATGAAGGCGACCATTTCGGGCTGATGGGCGGTCATGGTGTAGTGCAGCAGGCCGCCCGGTTGCAGGTCGATGCTTTGCACGGTCACGGCAAAACCGGGCGGGCCCCACCAGCTTTCGATGCCTTTGGCGGTTGTCCATAGCGCCCAGAGGTCGGACAGGCTGGCGCGGAAGCGGCGGGTCATGGTGAAGACCTCTCCCGCAGGCAGGGTGGATACGTCGGGGATCATTCGCTGTCCTTTTCAAGCTGCAATTCGGTGAGGGCCCCAGCAAAGCGGTCCAACCGCGCCGACCACAGGGCGCGGTAGCCAGAAATCCATTCGTCCAGTTCGGCGAAGGGCTCGGGGCACAGGGTATAAAGGCGGCGTTGCCCGTCGGCGCGGACCGAGACCATCCCGGCATCATGCAAGATCCGCAGGTGGCGCGACACGCCGGATTGCTGGATGCCGACCTGTTCGGTGATGTCGCCCACGGCGGCCTCTCCTTGCTTCAGGGTCTCGATGATGCTGAGGCGGGTTGGATCAGCGATCAGGGTCAGGAGGGCTGCTGTGTTTTTCATGGTGTATATACATATCAGTGTATATAATAGAGTCAAGCGTGATCTTGAGACTTGCCGACCCAACAGGTTAGGGTGAGGCAAGTTTCAAAGGGGTGGGTGATGGACGCGGATTTCTTGGTTATTGGCGGCGGGATTGCGGGCATTTCGGCGGCGGCACGGCTGGCGCCGATGGGATCGGTTTTGGTGCTGGAGGGTGAGGATCATCTGGCGCACCACACTTCGGGTCGGTCGGCGGCGCTGTATGAGCCGCATTATGGTGCGCCACCGGTTGTCGGGCTGTCGTTGGCGTCTAGAGAGTATTTTCTGAGCCAGCCGGGCGTTCTGGGCCCAAGGGGGCTGATGACCATCGCCAGGGCCGACCAGTTGGAGATGCTGCACAAGGATGCCGATGCCATGAACCTGTCGATGATTTCGGCAGAGGAGGCCTGCGCCAAGGTGCCGATCCTGAACCCGGCGGTGGTGGCTGCGGGGGCGATGTCTGATCATGCGTGGGATATTGACACCGATCTGCTGATTCAGGGCTTTGCCAAGGTGGCGCGGGCCCATGGCGGGCGGATCGTGACCCGGGCGCGGGTTTCGGCGATTGCCAAGGTGGCGGGCGGCTGGAAGGTGACCTCGGCTGCGGGGGAGTTTACTGCCGCGACGCTGATCAATGCGGCGGGATCTTGGGTGGATCAGGTGGCGGTGATGGCGGGGGTTCAGCCGATTGGGTTTCAGCCCTACCGCCGGTCGATGGCGCGCATCCCGGCACCGGGGGGCATGATGTCAGCACTTGGCCGATGTTGTTTGGCGTGGGCGAGACGTGGTATTGCAAGCCGGATGCCGGGGCGCTGATCGTCTCACCCGCTGAGGAACACCCGATGGAGCCGCATGACGCCTTTGTCGACGACATGGTGCTGGCCGAAGGTCTGGCCCGGTATGAGGCGATGGTGACGGAGCCTGTGACGCGGCTTGCTGTCCAGTTGGGCGGGTCTGCGGACCTTTTCGCCGGACCGGTCGCTGGTGATCGGGCGGGATGTTCGGGAGCCGTCCTTCTTCTGGCAGGCGGGGCAAGGCGGCTATGGGTTCCAATCCTCACCCGCGGCGAGCCAGTTGGCGGCGGATCTGATTGGCGGTCGCACGCCGGAACTGACTGCCGATCTGGTGGCGGCTTTGTCCCCTGCGAGGTTCGGATGAAACTGCCAGATACCGGGGCACCGGTCACACCGGACGGACGCCGCCACGCGCCATCGGCTGAGCGGAATGGTGCGGCTATTCTGGCGGTGTTGCAGGGTGAACTGACTGCACCGGGGCGGTTGCTGGAGATAGCCTCTGGCAGCGGGCAACATGCGGCGCTGTTTGCGGCGGCGCTGCCTTGGCTGGATTGGCAACCCTCGGACGTGAACCCGGACAACTTGGCCTCGATCCGCGCATGGCGGGGATCGGACAATATCCGCGAGCCCGTGGTGCTGGATGCCAGTGCGCCGGGTTGGGCCGCTGACTGGCACCCGCTGGACGCTGTGCTGTTGGTCAACCTGCTGCATCTGATTTCGATGCCTGCGGCGATGACCGTGCTGGACGAAGGCTGTGCCGCACTGGGGCCGGGTGGGCGGTTCCTGATCTATGGGCCGTTCCTGCGTGATGGCAAAACAACCTCGGACGGTGATGCCGCTTTTGACGCCAGCCTGCGGGCCCAGAACCCTGAGGTGGGCTACAAGGATATGTCGGTCATCATCGAGCGGCTGGAGCGGGCCGGGCTGTCGGTGGCGGTGCAGACGATGCCCGCCAACAATGTGATGCTGATCGGGCGACGCACCTAGCGCGAATTGCGTTCTATTGTAATTCACCTCGTAACCCGGACGCAAATCGCGCCTAGCGGCGATCTGGCTTGATGCTGCGGATCACCTCGGCCAGATGCTGCGCGGCGGGCGGCAAAGCCATGCCAGAGCGGGAGAGCATCCCGTAGGGCTCCACGACGATCCCCAGATCTGCCGGGATGATGCCATAGCGCGCCAGATCACCCCGTGCGAACTGATGAGCGGTTGCCTGAGATACGATGGCGACGGATTCAGACTGCTGCAACAGCGCGAGGGTCAGCAGGAAGGACGGCGTGGACAGACGGACTGGCGGGGGCCTGAGGCCGAGGGCATGGAGCCGCGCCAGCACTGTCCGTGTCAGCAGCGATTCCGCGCCGGGCATGACCCAGTCGTAGGCCATCACATCGGAGGCTGTCACGGTGGCCTTGGCAAGCAGGGGATGATCGCGGCGGGCAATCAGGGCAACAGGTTCGGTTTCCAAGGCGAAAAACTCTAGCCCCTCACCATCGGAACCTTCGGGAATCCGGCCAAGGGCAAAGTCGAGGCGGCCTGCCAGAAGTTGTTCGCACAGCGCCTCTGACGCGGACACAGCCACGTCAATCGTCACGTTCGGATGTAATTGCTGTTCTTCTCGCAGGGCGGGCAGCACACGGTCGAGCGCGGCACCTGTCACCGTGCCAATCCGCACATGACCGACACCACCGGCCGCAATCTCTGCCAGATCCCGGGCGGCGTCGTCCAACTCGATCTGGACGCGTTGCGCGCGCAGGGCGAGGGCGCGGCCAATCGAGGTCATCTCTATCCCGCGGCCAGAACGTTCATGCACCGGATGGCCGACAATACGCTCTATCTCCGCCACAAGGCGGGAGGCGGCGGGTTGGCTGATGCCGACTGAGGCCGCGGCCTGGGTCAATTTCCCGGTATCGCCCAAGGCCGACAGCAGCCGCAGATGGCTGAGTTTCAGCCCGCGACGCAGCAGACTATCCTTGCGAAACTGCGGCAAACTCATATCATTCAGGCCATGTTTTCATTCTTAAACATCATTTGACTGTTATACACCGGCATTGCAAGAGTCATGCGGCGCAGCGGCGTTTGTGAAGGCTCACCGCCACATATCATCGCAGCAGGATGCGGCCCGGGAGGACGACATATGAACATTTCAAGAAGGGCGCATTTGGCGCTTGGTTATGGTTCGGGCGATATGCTGATCCCGGTTCCGGTCAATGCGACCGACTACAAGGAGGTGCTGGTCGGCTCGGGTTATTACCCCGAAGACCAGTTGATGTAGGCTGACGCGCTGCCCTGGGGTGGGTCACACCGCCCCGAGGCAGGCTTTGCATATTCGCGGCGACGCGTTGCGGCTGTCGGTTGCGGATCACGAGGCGTTCAGCAGGCCATGGCCGTCGCCCATGCTCCCGGTGGCGGTCATGGCTTCTGCTAGCCGGGGGATGGCCCGGTCGTTGGAGGGGAAGGATGACGACACGTCTTGAGATGCGCGGGATTACCAAGACCTTTCCGGGAGTCCGGGCCTTGGGCGACGTCAGCTTGGTGGCTGAGCAGGGCGAAATCCACGCAATCTGCGGTGAGAATGGCGCGGGTAAATCCACATTGATGGAAGTGTTGTCTGGGGGTTACACGCATGGCTCGTACGAGGGCGACATTGTCTTTGATGGCAAGCCGCGGGCGTTGAAGGGCATCCGGGACAGTGAAGACCGGGGCATCATCATCCATCAGGATCTGGCGCTGATGGAGGTGTCGAACGGGTCAGTCTGGCATCCCGAGCAATCGGACCGTCAGGGCATCAAGAATGTCAACTTGAACGTCCGCAAGGGTGAGATTGCCGGGCTGTTGGGCACTGGCCGGACTGACCTTGCCATGTCGATCTTTGGCAAATCCTACGGCAAGGGGCATCAGGCCACGGTTTCGATGAATGACAAGGTGGTCGTTGTGTCGACCGTCGCCAAGTCTATTGCCGCCGGGATTTCCTATGTGAGTGCGGATCGCAAAGCGTTGGGGCTGATCCTCGATGAACCCTTTGTCCGCAATGTGACTTTGGCCAACCCACCCGGCGTTTCGTCGCGCGGCATTCTGGACAAGCGGCGCGAAACGCAGGTGGCTGAGGATTGCCGCACGCAACTGGCGGTCCGGACGCCAGGGGTGCAGCAGAAGGTGATCAAGCGGTCGGACATCCGCACCGACCGGCTGGTATTCCTGTGCTTTGTCAGCATGGGTGTGGTGGCGGCGTTGGCCGGGATGGAAGTGACGGCGCGCCTGAACTCGGCTACACCCAAGGCAGGCACCGGGATTGAGCTGGACGCGATTGCCTCTGTCTTCATCGGCGGGGCGGCGATGGCGGGCGGGTCTGGCAAGATCGTGGGCGTCGTGATTGGCACCCTGATCATGTGTGATGAACATGGGCATGTCGATCATGGGGATCGGCATCGAATACCAACAGATGATCAAGGGCCTCGTCCTGTTGATCGCCGTTGTCTTTGACGTTTACAACAAATCGAAGTGAGGACTGAGATGCATCTTTCCCAAATCCGCCTGCCCCTTGGCACCGCTGTCGTCGCCCGTGTGGGTGACAAGGCCCATGTCGTGCAGAATACCGCCTCAGTCTACGAACTGGCGCAGGCCGCTATTGCGGCGGGCCATGGCATCGCCGCAGAGGTCGCGCTGCGTGGGCTGGCTGAGGCCGTCGATCTGGCCAAGACGGCTGCGGAGGGCGCGTTCGATCTGCCTGTCAGCCACCCCGATCCGGCGCATCTGCATATGACTGGCACGGGGCTGACCCATCTCGGATCAGCCTCGGCCCGTGATGCGATGCATGCCAAGCTGGAGGGGGCTGAGAACCTGACCGACAGCATGAAGATGTTCCGCATGGGGTTGGAGGGCGGGCGTCCGGCAGCGGGTCAGGTCGGCGCGCAGCCGGAGTGGTTCTACAAGGGCAACGGTCATGCTGCCGTCGCCCCGGGTGCGCCGCTGACTGCCCCCGGATTTGCCGAGGATGGCGGTGAGGAGCCTGAGATTGCGGGCGTTTATATCATCGGCCCGGATGGCACGGTTCACCGCATCGGCTGGGCCTTGGGGAATGAGTTTTCTGACCATGTGGTGGAAAAGGTCAACTATCTGTGGCTGGCCCATTCCAAGCTGCGCGTCGCCTCTTATGGCCCCGAGATTCTGGTCGGCGACCTGCCTGCCGATGTGCGCGGGACGAGCCGGATCAAGCGCGGCGGTCAGGTGATCTGGGAAAAGCCGTTCCTGTCCGGTGAAGCCAACATGTCGCACACCATCGCCAACCTGGAACATCATCACTTCAAATACGATATCTTCTGCCAGCCCGGCGATGTGCATGTGCATTTCTTCGGTACGGCAACCCTGTCCGTCGCAGATGGGATCAAAACCGAACCCGGCGATGTCTTTGAGATCGAGGCCGCTGCTTTCGGCCAACCGCTGCGCAACGCACTGGCCTTCGCCCCCGCGAAATCCGGCGCTACACCTGTCCAAGCATTGTGAGGAAGACATGACTTTTAAACCTGCCGCATGGCCCCGCAAACTCCGCTCGCAAGAATGGTTCGGTGGCAATGGCCGCGACCAGATCTATCACCGGGGTTGGATGCGCAATCAGGGCTTTCCCGTCGATATGTTCGATGGCCGCCCGGTTATCGCCATTCTGAACACCTTCTCCGAGCTGACGCCGTGCAACGCCCATCTGGGCGATCTGGCGCAGCGGGTAAAGAACGGGATCTATGAAGCGGGCGGGTTCCCGGTTGAAGTGCCGGTGTTTTCGACGTCGGAATCCGGCTTCCGTCCGACTGCGATGATGTTCCGCAATCTGGCCGCCATGGCGGTCGAAGAGCAGATGCGCGGGCTGCCGATGGATGGTTGTGTGCTGATGGTGGGCTGCGACAAGACCACGCCGTCGCTGCTGATGGCCGCCGCATCCACCGACCTGCCGTCTATCGTCGTCACGGGCGGGCCGATGCTGAACGGCTATTACAAGAATGAACGTGTCGGATCGGGCACCCATATCTGGAAATTCTCTGAGGCGGTCAAAGCCGGTACCATGACCGAGGCAGAGTTTGCCGACGCGGAGGCGTCGATGAGCCGCTCTCCAGGGTCGTGCAACACGATGGGTACGGCGTCGACCATGGCCTCTATGGCAGAGGCTTTGGGCATGGCGCTGTCGGGCAACGCGGCCATTCCGGCGGTGGACTCGCGTCGACGGGTGATGGCGCAACTGACCGGGCGGCGCATCGTGCAGATGGTCAAGGATGATCTGAAGCCGTCCGACGTGATGACCAAACAGGCGTTCGAAAACGCGATCCGCACCAATGCGGCGATTGGCGGGTCTACCAATGCCGTGATCCATCTGCTGGCGATTGCCGGGCGGTTGGGGATTGATCTGACGCTGGAAGACTGGGACCGTTGTGGCCGCGATATTCCGACGATCGTGAACCTGATGCCGTCGGGCAAGTACCTGATGGAAGAGTTCTTTTATGCCGGTGGGCTGCCGGTCGTCATCAAGCGGCTGGGTGAGGCGGGGCTGTTGCACAATGACGCGATCACCGTTTCGGGCCAAACTGCGTGGGATCAGGTCAAGGACGTGGTCAACCACAATGAAGAGGTGATCCTGCCCGCCGAAAAGGCGCTGACCCAGTCGGGTGGCATTGTGGTGGTGACCGGCAACCTCGCACCCAATGGCGCAGTGTCTGAAACCCTCGGCCGCGACCCCTGCCCTGATGACCCACCGGGGCCGTGCCGTGGTGTTTGAGGATATCGACGACTACAAAGCCAAGATCAATGATGAGGCTTTGGACATCGACGAGAACTGCATCATGGTGCTGAAGAACTGCGGTCCCAAGGGCTATCCGGGCATGGCCGAGGTGGGCAATATGGGTCTGCCGCCCAAGGTGTTGCGCAAGGGGATCACCGATATGGTCCGCATCTCTGACGCGCGGATGTCGGGCACGGCGTTTGGGACCGTGGTCCTGCACACCTCACCCGAGGCTGCTGCTGGCGGGCCGCTGGCGGTCGTGCAAAACGGCGACATGATTGAGTTGGATGTGCCAAACCGCCGGTTGCATCTGGATATTTCCGATGCAGACCTAGCGGCACGGCTGGCCAAGTGGTCGAACCACATTGCGCCGCCTACGTCGGGCTATGCATTGATGCACCATCAGCATGTGATGGGGGCAGACACCGGCGCGGATCTCGATTTCCTGCTGGGCAGTCGTGGTCACGCCGTCGGAAAGGATTCACATTGATGAAAATTGCTCTCGTCGGGATTGGCAAGATCGCTTTGGACCAGCATGTCCCGGCTATTGCCGCCTCCAAGGATTGGGATCTTGCGGCCACTGTCAGCCGCAAGGGCTCTGTTGACGGTATAGAGGCCCACACCGATTTCGGGGCGTTTCTAGCCGCGCGCCCCGATGTGTCGGTGGTGTCTTTGTGCATGCCCCCGGTGCCGCGCTATGCCTATGCCGAGGCGGCCCTGTTGGCCGGGCGGCATGTGATGCTGGAAAAGCCGCCCGGTGCCACATTGGCCGAGGTTCACGCCCTGACCGCGATGGCCGCCGCCAAAGGCCTGACGCTTTATACGACGTGGCACAGCCGGATGGCCTGTGGGGTGGCCCCGGCCAAGGCCTGGCTCGCTGACAAGGTCATTCGCAAGGCCCATATCGCTTGGCGCGAGGATGTGCGTCGCTGGCATCCGGGGCAGGATTGGGTGTTCCAACCGGGTGGCATGGGCGTGTTTGATCCCGGCATCAACGCGCTGTCGATCCTGACCGAAATCTTGCCCGCGCCGGTTCACCTGACCGCCGCCACCCTGACCTATCCCGAGAACTGCCAGACCCCGATTGCCGCCGACCTCACATTCTCAGGCGGCGTCACCGCCGATTTTGACTGGCGTCAGGAGGGGCCGCAGACCTGGGATATTGACGTGGAAACCGATGCGGGACTGCTGGCCCTGCGGATGGGCGGCAACCGGCTGGAAATCGATGGCGTGGAAATCGTCGGTGAGAATTCGATCAAAGGGGAATACCCCGCCCTCTATGCACGCATGGCGGATCTTGTCGCCAAGGGCCAGTCCGAGGTTGACCTTGCCCCTGCAACCCATGTCGCTGACGCATTCTCGCTGGGTCGCCGAGTCTTTGTGTCGGCCTTCCATCTGTGATCTTATCTTCCTAAATAACCCAGAGGGGGTGCGGGGGATGTGAAATCCGCCGCACCATCGCTTCAAGGAGATGCCATGCTTACCGGAAAACACCTGATCGCGGGCCAGTGGGTCGCGGGTTCGACGACTTTTCAATCCTCACCAGCCACGGGCGAGGCGCTGACCTTCTCGATCGGCACACCGGCCCATGTCGATGCTGCGGTGCAGGGGGCTGAAGCCGCCTTTCCCAGCTATTCGGCCCTGAGCCGTGAGGAACGCGCTGTTTTCCTTGAAAAGATCGCGGATGAGATTGAGGCGCGCGGGGCAGAGATCACGGCCATCGGCACGTCGGAAACCGGTCTTCCTGCGGCAAGGCTAGAGGGTGAGCGGGGTCGTACCACGGGCCAATTGCGTCTGTTTGCGTCGCACATCCGCAAGGGCGAGTATCTGGACCGCCGCCATGACGCGGCCCAGCCTGACCGCAAGCCCGCGCCGCGCCCCGATATCAAGATGGTGCAGCGGCCGATTGGTCCTGTGGCGGTATTTGGCGCCTCCAACTTCCCGCTGGCGTTTTCGACGGCTGGGGGCGACACGGCTTCGGCACTGGCCGCTGGCTGTCCGGTGGTTGTGAAGGGGCATTCGGCCCATCCGGGAACGGGCGAAATCGTGGCACAGGCGATTGACGCTGCGATCAAGGCGCTGGGTCTGCATCCCGGGGTGTTCTCGCTGGTGCAGGGCGGCAAGCGCGATGTGGGCGAAAGCCTTGTGCAACATGGGCTGATCAAGGCCGTGGGGTTCACTGGGTCGCTCGGTGGTGGCCGGGCGTTGTACGACCTTTGCACCCGTCGCCCGGAACCCATTCCGTTCTTTGGTGAATTGGGCTCGGTCAACCCGATGTTCCTGCTGCCTGCGGCTGTCGCGGCGCGCGGGGAGGCGATTGCCAAGGGCTGGGCCGGGTCGTTGACCATGGGCGCGGGGCAGTTCTGCACCAATCCCGGTATTTCGGTGGTGATCGACGGGCCGGAGGCGGATGCCTTTGTGGCCGTGGCGAAAGAGGCCGTGGGTCAGTTCGGCACGCAGACCATGCTGACCGATGGCATTGCAGAGGCCTATCGCAAGGGCCGTGATCGGGTGGCGGCGCAATCAGGCGTGCGGGAAGTTCTGACCTCGGTCTGCGACATGCGGCAGGCGACGCCCTATCTGTTTGAGGTCACGGGCGATGCGTGGCTGGGCAATCACGCCTTGGCGGAAGAGGTGTTTGGGCCGTTGGGCCTGATCGTGCGGGTCAAGGATGCGGCGCAGATGCTGGCCGTTGCGCAGAGTCTGGAAGGTCAGTTGACCGTGACCCTGCATCTGGATGAGGCCGACACGGCACTTGGGCAGAGCCTGATGCCAGTGCTGGAGCGCAAGGCGGGACGGGTTCTGGCCAATGGCTTCCCGACCGGGGTTGAGGTGGTGGAT
>CAWAEL010000032.1:0-51810 GCA_963781185.1 uncultured Alphaproteobacteria bacterium | reverse complement strand
GCCAACATTGCATTGGTTAAGAAAATAATGGGCAGAAACAGCGGCGCCAATGTCCAGCGCAAAACACGGTGAGAAATATATTGAAAGGAAATAGTCCCATATTTGAAAAAATTGAGCAAAGGTGCAAGCCTTACTACTGCTTGCAAGCCGCCTGCTGCAATACGTATCTTTCGTTTCATTTCCTCACTAACAGAAGCCGAAGAGGACTCCACTGCATAGGCTTCGGGTTCGTAAACTACTCGGTAACCTTTTTGTGCAATACGCATAGTAAGGTGGAAATCTTCGACCAATGTATCTTGAGGTACGGCTTCATAAGCCTCGGCTCGGAACGCAAAGAGTTCGCCAGCAGCCCCTACAACAGTCCACAGTTCGGCATCCCATTTTTTGAGTAAACTTTCGTACTTCCAATAAATACCTTCCCCTGCGGAGTTTGCAGCGTCTTTTTCGCCCATACGAATTCGTTTTTCGCCAGCAACGGCACCTACTTTAGGGTCATTAAAATGGGTTACAATCTTTTCAATGGCCACCGAATTGAGTAATGTATTAGCATCGGTGCTCAAGATAATATGATGCGACTGCACCAGCTTGCAGCTGCCGCACCGCCCGCAGGGCCCGGCTACGCGCGCTGCCGGCTCGCCTTCGCACAACCAGGCCTGCGCCAACGAGAGCACAAAGGGCAGCACGCCGTCGCCCTCGTTGCCCTGCACCAGCAGCGCATGGCCGCGCTGTTGGGCCAACGCCGCGGCCAGCGGTGGCGCCAGCCAGGGCAGGGCCAGCTTGCCGTCTTCGCCTACCACCATGCGCGGGCCGTCAATGTGGACTCGATCTGGCGCCAGACGTCGCCGCGTTCAAGCTGCGCGTCGATGCGCGCAAAACGTTGCGGCATCTGCTGGCAGCGGCTGGCGTAGGCGGCGGCGGCGCGCTCGAAGAAGGCGGTGTCCTGGGCTTCAAAACGATCGGGCGCACGCACCGCGCCACGCCGCGTGGCGGCCACGGCCGGCGGCAAATCGAACCAGATCGTGAGATCGGGCTGACGGCCGTGCTGCACCCAGCGTTCGAGTTGTTCGAGCACCGCCAGGTCGAAACCTCGGCCACCGCCCTGGTAGGCGAAGCTGGCGTCGGTGAAGCGGTCGCACAGCACCGTCGCGCCGCGTTCCAGCGCGGGCAGGATCAACGTCACCAGGTGGTCGCGCCGGGCCGCAAAGACCAGCAGCGCCTCGGTCAGCGGATCCATCGGCTGGTGCAGCACCATCTCGCGCAGTTGTTCGGCCAGCGGCGTGCCGCCGGGCTCGCGGGTGCAGCACGACTTCGTGGCCGCGCGCACGCACCCACGCTGCCAGGGCCTCGATGTGGGTGCTCTTGCCGGCGCCGTCGATGCCTTCGAAGGTGACGAAGCGGCCATCGGCCCCGGGCCCGCTCGTCATTTGCCGCGCTGGTATTTGTTCACCGCCCGATTATGTTCGGCCAGCGTTTCGCTGAAGATGCTGCCGCCATCGCCGCGCGCCACGAAGTACAGCGCCTTGGTCGGCTGCGGTCGCACCGCGGCGCGCAGCGAGGCCATGCCGGGCAGCGCAATCGGCGTCGGCGGCAGGCCGACGCGCATGATAGGTGTTGTAGGGCCCGTCGGCGAGCAGGTCGCGCTTGCGCAGGTTGCCGTCGAAGGCCGCGCCCAGGCCGTAGATCACCGTGGGGTCGGTCTGCAGCGGCATGCCGATGCGCAGCCGGTTGACGAACACGCCGGCGATCAGCGCCGCGGTCGGCCGCGAGTCCGGTTTCCTTTTCGACGATCGAGGCCAGGATGAGCGCCTGCTCGGCGGACTTCAGCGGCGAATCCGCGGCGCGCTCGGCCCACACGCCGGCCAGCTTCTGTTCCAGCGCCTGGTGTGCGCGGCGCAGCACCGTGAGGTCGCTGACGCCACGGCTGTAGGCATAGGTGACGTAGACACGGTAAAGCTTTTTGTAGATCAGGCGGCTTCTGCTATCACTAAAATCAATTTACTCAAGGCAATTGATACTCTTACAACCGAGTTGGAGAGATCTTTTTCCGAGATTCTCAATCGCAGAGAAGAATATTCGTCCAATATTATTACCCTTGAAGGGGCAGTCGCTTCGATGTCTTCGAGTACTAAAGATATTGCCTCTGCAGCTGAAGCTGTCCTTTGCTCAGTTAACGAGACAAGCAAGTCTGTCGGAGAGATATCAGTTGCTATAGAATACGCTTCATCCAATCTTGATTCTTTAACTGAATCCACATTCAAATCAGCTTCAGCCATGGAAGAGATAAGTGCTTCTTTGAAAAATATTGAAGAGAGTGCCGTTCAGTCTCACAAAGTTTCCATGCAGGTAAAAATTCATGCCGATGAAGGCCGTCTTGTTCTGGGTGAAACCGCTGACGCGCTTGCCGAGATTCAGAGAGCTGTCGATTTCTCGCACAAGGGAATAATGCGCCTTTCCGAAAACAGTACCCGGATTGACAGTATTGTTAACGTTATTAACGACATAACTAAGCGTACGAATCTTTTGGCTCTTAATGCTTCGATTATTGCTGCCCAGGCCGGAGAATATGGAAAGAGCTTCGGGGTTGTTGCTGATGAAATAAGGACCGATCTCAACATGTTCCACAAACTGGCGCATATGTCGCCGGCGCTGCACTCCTCAGCCCACCACATTGTAGAGCCGATGGATGTAAAGGTCAGCCACCGGCATCTGCACATCACCTATTCGTCGATGAAATACTCTGACAAGACCTTCATGGGCATGACGACCAGCGGCAAGAATGCCGAAGACGCGTTGGACATGGCTGAGATTTTGTTTGGCCGCGATGTGATGGAAAAGACGCCGGTTGTGACCGGCAACTGCAACGGCAACTCGCCGCTGGTCTGGGACGAGACGATGCTTTCGGCGATGCGGGCGTTTTGCAGGCGCAACCAGCCGGTGCTGTGCTCTCCCTTCGTTCTGGGTGGCGCCAACACCCCGGCCTCTGTCGCCCCCGCTGTGGCGCAGCTGAACGCTGAGGCGTTGTCGGCACTGGCCTACACGCAGGTCGTGCGGCGCGGGTGCCCTGCGATTTATGGGCACTACCTGTCGACCGTCTCAATGAAATCGGGTGCGCCGATGGCAGGGACGCCGGAAATCAGCCTGATGAACTTCATGATCGGGCAGATGGCGCGGTTCTATAACATTCCGTGGCGGACATCGAACACGCTGGGCGGGTCCAAGACCTTTGACGCGCAGGCGGGCTATGAAAGCGCCATGACGATGAGCGCGGTTATTCATGCCGGGGCCAACTACATCTGGCATTCGGCGGGCTGGAATGAGGCCGGGATGCATTGTTCCGCCGCCAAATTCGTCGTCGATGCCGAGGTTTGCGCCATGGGTTACCGCATGGCCGAGGGTCCGCGATGGGATGACTTCGATGAGGCATTGGCGGCGGTGCGCGATGTTGGCCCCGGCGGGCACTACCTCGGCCACCCCCATACGCTTGAGAATTTTGAACGTGCGTTCTTCATGCCGAAACTGTTCGACAACAACTCAATCGAGCAATGGCAGGCCGAAGGCTCGGTTGAGATTACCGAGCGCGCCCTAACTCAGGCCAAAAAGCTGTTGCGCGATTATGAGGAACCCAAACTGGACCCCGCGATCAATGAGGCCCTGCTGGACTATATCGCCCGGCGTGAGCGCGAAATCCCGGCAGAAGACGCCCTGAATACCGAATTCTGAGACGCAACCCCTCAACTCCGCGTAGGCCCATGAAAATCTCTGAAATCCATATCTATTCGCACCAGCTGCCGGTGAAAAATGGCCCATACCGGATGGCCAATGCCGAGGTTTGGTCGCTGGACACCACCTTGGTCAAGATCGTGTCCGACAGCGGCCTGATCGGCTGGGGTGAGACTTGCCCGGTTGGCCCGACCTATCAGCCGCACCATGCCACCGGTGCGCGGGCCGCCCTTGCTGAGATGGCGCAGGGGCTGATCGGGGCCGATCCATTGCAGCCGGTCATGTTGCGTCGCCGCATGGACAGCCTGCTGAATGGTCACCGCTACGCCAAGGCGGCCATCGACATCGCGGCCTATGATCTGATGGGCAAGCACTATGGCGCGCGGGTGGCTGACCTGCTGGGCGGGGCTGTGACGGAACGGGTGCCATCCTACTATGCCTCTGGCGTGGGTGAGCCGGACGATATTGCCCGGATCGCGGCCGAAAAGGCGGCTGAGGGTTATCCCCGCATGCAGATCAAGGTCGGTGGCCGCCCGGTAGAGATTGATATCGCGGTGATGCGCAAAGTGTGGGAGCGGGTTGGCACCAAGATGCGGCTTGCGGTGGATGGCAACCGGGGTCTGACCACCCGCGACGCGCTGCGGCTTAGCCGGGAATGTCAGGACATTCCCTTCATCATGGAGCAGCCCTGCAACACGATTGAAGAGATCGCCGCCATCCGGGGGCAGATCCAACACGCGATCTATCTGGATGAGAATGGCGAAGATCTGTCGACCATCCTGCGGGTCGTTGGGGCCGGGCTGGTCGACGGCTTTGGTATGAAGGTCACGCGGATCGGCGGGCTGCACGCTATGGCCACGTTCCGTGATATTTGTGAGGCGCGATCCATGCCGCACACCTGTGACGATGCTTGGGGTGGCGACATCATCGCAGCGGCCTGCACCCATATCGGCGCAACGGTTCTGCCGCGCCTGAACGAAGGCGTCTGGCTGGCCCAGCCTTATATCGACGGCCATTATGACCCGGAAAACGGCATCAAGATTGATGGGTGGGCATATTCGCCTGCCCAAGGGTCCGGGGCTTGGCATCACGCCGGATGAAACCCTGTTCGGCGCGCCCGTCGCGTCCTTTTCGTGAAGGTGACACATGCGTAGATTTGAGGGTAAGACGGCTTTGGTGACGGGTGCCGCTGGTGGCATCGGGCTGGCCTTGGTGCGGATGCTACGTGCCGAGGGCGCGCGGGTAGCGGTGGCCGACCGTGACGTCAGCGCCATCGTGGCAGAGGCGCATCTGCCCGGCGATCTGACCGACGCCCGCTATGCTGACGGGTTGGCTGCGGTGGCGCGGGATGCGCTTGGCGGGTTGGATATGCTGTTCAACAACGCGGGCATCATGCGGCGGGGGGCGGTGACGGACACCAGTGATGATGACTTCCGAGTCTCGCTGGCGGTCAATGTAGAGGCACCGTTTCGGTTGTCGCGGGCGGCTATTCCATTGATGGCGGCGGCGGGTGGCGGGGCGATTGTCAACACCGCCTCATGCTGGGGGCTGTATCCGGGGCCGGGTCATGCGGTTTATTGCATGACCAAAGCGGCCATCGCCTCACTCACCAAGTGCATGGCCCGCGACCACGCGCATCAGGGCATCCGCATCAACGCCGTCTGCCCGAATGAGGTCGACACCCCGATGTTGCGCACTGGGTTCAGCTTGCGCGGCTTTGACCCGACTACGGCAATTTCCGATCTGGACAAGACCGTGCCGCTGGGCCGGATCGCGCAACCTGAGGATATCGCCGATGTGGCTCTGTTTCTCGCCTCAGACCAAGCGCGCTACATTTGCGGCGCGTTGGTTGAGGTGAATGGCGGCAAGGCGGTATCATGAGCCGGTTTGCCGGTAAGGTCGCTTTGGTCACCGGCGGGCGCAGCGGGATCGGTCATGCCATCGCCACCCGGTTGCAGGCCGATGGTGCGCGGGTTTTCACAGCACAACGCGGGCTGGATGCGGCGTTTGAGGGGGTAGAGGCTGACTTCAACGATCCCGCCAGTGCGGAGCGTGTCGTGGCGCATGTCATCCGCAGCGCCGGTCGTCTGGATGTGTTGGTCAACAACGCCGGGATGATGCAAGAGGCGCGGGTAGAGGATATGTCGCTAACCGATTGGCAACGCAGCCTTATGGTCAACTTGACGACACCCTTTCTGCTGATCAAAGCCGCCCTGCCGCACCTACGCAAGGTTAAGGGTGCCATCGTCAACATCGGCTCGATTGAGGGGTTGGGGGCGAACCCGTCCCACGCGGCCTATTGTGCCTCAAAGGCCGGGCTGCATGGGTTGACCCGGGCCGTGGCGGTGGATCATGGGGCTGAGGGTATTCGTTGTAATGCCGTCGCACCGGGCTGGATTGATACCGATCTCAACAACGGTTTCATCGCAGCAACGCCCGACCCTGCTGCGTTTCGTCGCGATATTGGTCGAATCCATCCCATCGGGCGCACTGGTGCCCCGGCAGAGGTGGCAGCGTTGGTCGCGTGGCTGGCGTCGGATGAGGCCAGCTTTGTCACCGGGCAGGTTTGGACGGTTGACGGCGGGCGGATGGCAAAGCTGAGCCTTCCGTAGCACGCCCTACTCCTTCCCCGCGCGCCATTCTTTCCACCGTAGAAATGCGTTGGCACCAAGTGCGGCTAAGGGTGGTGGCGGCAGTTTGCTGGGTGCGGCCTCAGCGCCGAGATGCCGTGTTAGGTCTGACGTCGTCCCGCTCGCCAATTCCGCCGCAGCCATCCCGGTCATCGTGCCGCGCACTGTGCCAAGGCCGTTCTGGCAGCAGGCGGCAAACAGCCCGCCCTCAAGTTCCCGCATCACCGACACGCCATTGCGGCTAAGGCACAGATGCCCGGCCCAAGAGTACTCCATCTTCACACCGGCAAGGGCAGGGAAACGGTCGGCAAATTTCTGGCGGTGGATGCGGGCGGCGCGGTCAAGCCCTGCTTGGCTGGGCACCATCCCAGGCAGAAAACTGGCGCAGGTTCGTGTGATGATCCGGTTGCCGCCCTGTGCGGTGTCGATCCGGCGCATCGTGGTGCCCATCGGATCGGAGGGCGTGATCCCCCAACGCGGCGCACCTTTCAGCAACGCCGGGTCCAGATCCACCGTCATGGAGGCGTAGAGGAAGACGTGCATCAACCGCCGCACCTCAAACCCAAAGCTTTCGAGATGGCCGTTGTTGGCTAGAATGACCTTGGCAGCAGTGATGGTGCCAGCAGCCGTCATAACCTGCCAGTCCGGCCCGGCTTTTTGAATGGCGGTGACAGGCGTATTTTCGCAAATCGTCACGCCGTCGCGGCGCAGGCCGCTGGCCAAACCGCGCACATAGCCCGCCGGTTGGATCATCACCGCGCCGGGGGTATATAGCCCTGAGACGTAGTGACGACTGCCGGTCAGCGCCTGCATCGCCTGCGCGTCGAGCCGCTCACTCGGCTCGCCCATAGTGGTCAGGTGCTTGGCATAGCTGAGGTTTAGCGCGTCCGCCTGCGCAGTCGCAGCGCCGTTGATCTTGCCTGCGGGGTCGAAGAAATCGGCGGAAATGCCATAATCCGCCACCGCCTCGCGGGCAAAGTCGATGGCGGCGCGGTTCATGGCGATGGTCAGACGGTCGGCCTCGTCGCCGTGGCCCGAATAGTCCTCGGATGACAGGTCATGCGGCAGGTCGATCATGAAACCGGAATTGCGACCAGAGGCGGCCTCGGCAAGCCGACCCGCCTCTATCACCACAATACGGGCTCCGGGGTTCAGCTGGGCCAGTCGGCGCGCGGCGGAAAGCCCGGCGAACCCGGCACCGATCACCGCGAAATCTGCAGTCATCGGGCCGGTCAGCGGTTGGGGCGGTTCTTGCCCCGGTAATATGGCATTCCACGCAGCAGGACCGCGATGCACGGGAAGGCGGCGCGCCACATGGGATGTCAATCTACGGCCTCATCTGCATCATCGCTGAGGTCAACCCAGATGGTTTTGATCTGGGTGTACTGGTCATGGGCGTGGATGCCATTGTCGCGCCCGCCAAAGCCAGAGGCTTTGAAGCCGCCGAATGGCGTGGCGTTGTCACCCTCACCAAAGCTGTTCACGGTGACAGTGCCCGCCCGGATCGCCCGCGCCCCACGCAAGGCCCGCTTGATGTTGGAGGTGAAAATCGACGCGGCAAGACCGTATTCGGTGTCATTGGCGAGGGCGATTGCCTCATCAAAGCTGTCCACGGTCAGGACGGACAGGACCGGTCCAAAGATCTCCTCACGCGCCTGAACGGCAGTACGGTCAGCCAGATCGAGGATCGTTGGTTCGACAAAGCCGTCCTTGGCCTTGCCGCCCATCAGAACCTTTGGCCCCTTGCCCAGATACGAGCAGACCTTGTCGTAATGCGCCTTCGAGACCAAAGCGCCAACACGGTTGACCGGGTCCAGCGGGTCGCCCATCGGCCATTCGCGGGCATGGGCGAGGATGCGTTTCAACAACGCCTCTTTGACGCCCTTCTGAACGATCAACCGGGAGGAGGCCGAGCAGTTTTCGCCCATGTTCCAGAACGCGCCGTTGACGATGTGGGCTGCGACACGGTCGAGGTTCTCGGCATCATCCAGCACAACGGCGGGGTTCTTGCCGCCCATCTCAAGCGTGACTTCCTTAAGGTTCGACTCTGACGCATAGCGCAAGAACCGCCGCCCGGTTTCGGTTGACCCGGTGAAAGATACCGCGTCGACATCCATATGGCGGCCCAGCGGTTCACCGACATCCGGCCCGGTACCCGGGACCACGTTGAACACACCGGGCGGTAGCCCAGCCTCCATCGCCAGTTCGGCAATCCGCAGCGCGGTCAGGGAGGTTTCCTCGGCAGGCTTGACGATCACGGAACAACCAGCGGCTAGGGCGGGGCCGATTTTCCACGCCAGCATCAGCAGGGGAAAGTTCCACGGCAAAACCAAGCCTACAACGCCAACCGGTTCGCGCACGATCATCGCGATGTGGTTGTCAGACGCAGGTGAGACCTGATCGTAGATCTTGTCGATCAGTTCGGCATGCCATGTCAGGCAGCGCACGGTTTCGGGCACATCGACGGTTTCGCAGTCATAGATCGTCTTGCCACTGTCGAGGCTTTCCATCACCGCCAACTCACGCGAATCGCGGTCGATTAGCTTGGCCAGACGCAATAGCACGGCCTTGCGGTCAGAGGGGTGCAGGCGGGACCAACGGCCATCCTCAAATGCCTCACGCGCCTTGGTCACGGCGAGATCGATATCCTCGGCGGCGCAGGCGGCGACTTTGGCGAGAACGGCGCCGGTGGCCGGGTTGATCGTGTCAAACGTCTTGCCTGAGAGTGCCGGACGGAAGCTGCCGCCGATGAAGGCTTGGGTCGGCAGCGCCAAGGTGGCTGCGATGGAACGGTATTCGTCGGCTGTCAGAAGATCGCTCATATTTATGCCCCTGCCTCAATTTCGGCCACGGTACGCTTAAGAACCCGCACCACTTGTTCCAGTTGCCGCTTGTCATCCTTGTTCAAGGACTTCAGCGGAGGGCGCGTTGGTCCCGCGCTCAACCCATTGATTTCGCATCCGTACTTGATGCACTGGACGAATTTCCCGCCCTGCTCGAGCACGCGCATCAGGGGCAGCATCGCCGACATGATCCGACGGCCCTTGGTGAAATCGCCCTCGATCGCACAGGCACGGTACAGCGCCATATGTTCGGCGGGCAGAAAGTTCGACCCGCCGCAAACCCAGCTGCGCGCGCCCCAAGCAAAGAACTCCAACGCCTGATCGTCCATGCCGCAGGACATCTGGATATGCGGATAGTCGCGGGCCAGCAGGTGCACCCGGTTGATATCGCCAGAGCTTTCCTTGATCGCACAGAAATTCCGTGAGCGGCCGACCCGGTCAAGGAAAGCCTCGCCCATGTTGATGCCCATACGGCCCGGATAGTTGTACAGCATGATCGGCAGATCGGCGGCACGGTCGATGGCAAGCGCGTTGATCGCGTTTTCCTGCTCTGTCGGGACGGCATAGGGCGGAGAGCCGACCAAAATCGCATCGGCCCCAATCTCTGCCGCGGTTTCGGCCATGCGGATCGAGTCGGGCAGCCGGATCGCGCCGGTGCCGATGATCAACGCGGTACGTTTGCCGATGATATCCTTGGTGAACCGGGCCATCTCGACCCGCTCTTCCATCGACTGGGCGTAGTATTCGCCGGTGGACCCGCCGTTGATGATGCCGTGAACCCCTGCCGCAATCAGATATTCGATCATTGCGGTAAAGCTCTCGCGGTCGATGGACCCATCGGCGTGGTGCGGTGTGATCACCGGCGTATAGATGCCCTCAAATTTCATGAAGTTCCTCTGATGTCTTGCGCGCGCGGCGGGGTGCCGAGTGCGGCGGTGATGCTGGCAGGGGTGGAGAAGCTTTCGATTTCAGCGCGGGAAAGCTCCCAATGGGCGATGGCGAGGTTGGCAGCCGCATCGGCATCGCCAGCCTCGATGAGCGTGATGAACTCGTCGTGTTGGTCCGCCGCGACCGCCCGCTGCTCAGCAAGGCCACGGAAGCGTGGGCTGTAGAAGGTCATCGCGATGCGGGTGTGGTCGATCAGCAGGCGCCGCAAACTGGGCAAGAGGAATTCGTTGTCGGCCATCTCACCGATGATGGCGTGGAAGCGTTCGTTCATCAGGGCGCGTTGCGCGGTTTCGCCGTCGCGGATCGCCGCCCGGAACAAAAGCTGAGTGTCCTTCAGCCGCATGATCTGCGCCGGGGTCGCATGTTCCGCCGCCAGTCGCGTGACCGAGGCATAGATCATCGGCGCCGCTACGAAGAAGTTTCGCAGCGTTTTCAACGTCATCGGCGCGACCTGTGCGCCGCGATTGTCGTGGATGACGACATAGCCCTCACCCGCAAGCTGCCGCAACGCCTCGCGCAGGGGCGGGCGGGAAATCTGATAGGACTCTGCGAGTTCGGTTTCATCAAGATAGCTGCCCGGCTCAAACGCCTGGGTCAGGATTTGCCGCCGCAAATCTTCGATGCAGATCGCCTTCTTGCTTCTGGTGTCTTCGGTCATGGGCCTCTCCTCCTGGGATGCCTGTCATAGCAGGCATCCCAAGATATGCATATTCTCCTTGTATCTTTTGATAATACATATTGTCTACATTTAAAATTCATGCTCATGTGTTTCAAGGGAGGCGCCGCATGATCGAACCATCTCAGGACCCCGTCATTCGCTGCGACGGCATCTGGAAAATCTTTGGAAAACAATCGCGTCAGGCCATGGAGGCTGTTCGCAGCCAGGGCCTGAGCAAGACCGAAATCCACGACCGATTCGATTGTGTGGTGGGGGTTCGCGATGCGAGCTTTAGCGTCGCGCGGGGAGAGATTTTCTGCATCATGGGCCTGTCAGGCTCTGGCAAATCGACCCTGATCCGCCACATCAACCGGCTGATCGAACCCACATCCGGCAGCGTTTACATTGAGGGGCAGAACGTCAACGCGATGTCGCCCCGTGATCTGCGCGCGCTGAGGGCCAGCAAGATCGGGATGGTGTTTCAGAATATGGCCCTGATGCCGCACCGCACCGTGCGCGACAACGTGGTCTTTTCGCTAGAGGTGCGCGGCATTGCCGAGGCCAAGCGGGTAGAGGTAGCACGGCGGGCGATTGACGCGGTGGATCTGACCGGTTGGGATCAGAAATACCCTGATGAACTGTCGGGCGGCATGCAGCAGCGTGTGGGCCTTGCCCGTGCCATCGCCGCCGATCCCACGATCCTGCTGATGGACGAACCGTTTTCGGCGCTTGACCCGCTGATCCGGCGTCAGTTGCAGACCACGTTCATGGAGCTGTCGGCTGAGCTGCACAAAACCACCGTCTTCATCACCCATGATCTGGATGAGGCGATCCGCATTGGCGACCGCATCGCGATCATGAAAGACGGCGTTCTGGTGCAGATCGGCACGCCGGAAGAGATTGTGACCGAACCCGCCGACGACTACGTGGCCGATTTTGTCGCGGGCATTTCAAAGCTCGATCTGGTGACGGCGGCGCGGATCATGCAGCCGTTTGCGCAATATCAGCAGGCGCATGGCGACTGGCGATCCGACCCATTGGCCCGTTGCGCGCCCTGAAGACAAGCTGAACGCATTGGTCGACCTCGCCATCGGCACCGATCACCCAATTGTCGTGCGGGCCGATGGGGTGAATGTCGGGGTCGTCACCAAACGCGCGCTGTTGCGCGGCATTCAGGGCCGTAGCGACGCCGCCCTGACCAGCGCGGGGGGCGTGTAATGGCGGACGACAAGGTTTTCAACTGGCTTAGCCCCTTCACCTCGGTCGATCTGGACATCGACGGGCGCACCGACGGCATCAAGCAATGGGCGATCTCGCACCGCGATGCCATTCAGCCGATCAAGACGTTCTTTGATGGCATGATCACCCGGATCGAAGATTCGCTTCAGGCCGTGCCTCCATTGGTCATGCTGCTCATACTGGTGCTGATTGCATGGCAGGCGGCGGGGCGGCGGGTTGCTATTCTGGTCGCGGTTTGCCTGACGCTGCTTGGCCTGTTGGACCCGGCGGCTTGGTCGCTGGCGATGACGACGCTGGCCATCGTGATCTCTGCGGTGATCCTGTGCGTCTTTATCGGCCTGCCGCTCGGCATCATTGCGGGCAAAAGCGACCGGTTTGAAACGGCGATGCGCCCGGTTCTGGACACCATGCAAACCATCCCGGCCTTTGTGTATCTGGTGCCAGTGGTGATGTTGGTCGGGATTGGCAACGTCTCTGGTGTGATCGTCACGATCATCTTTGCCCTGCCGCCCCTGGTGCGCCTGACCTCGCTGGGCATTCGCGGCGTCAACTCCAGCGTGGTTGAGGCCGCCCGCGCCTTTGGTGCCACCCCGGCGCAAATCATGCTGAAGGTAGAACTGCCACTGGCCACGCCCTCAATTCTGGCCGGGTTGAACCAGACCATCATGTTGTCGCTGTCGATGGTCGTCATCGCCTCGATGATCTCAGTCAAGGGGCTCGGCAACGAGGTTTTGCGCGCGATGGGACGGCTGGACGCAGGCAAGGCCATCGTTGGCGGCCTAGGCATCGTTCTGCTGGCCATCGTTCTGGATCGCATCACCCAAGGTCTCGGCCGGTCCGGTCGCGAACGTGGGCATCGTCATTGGTGGCAAGCAGGCCCGATCGGGCTGGTGTTGCGACTGATCAACGGACGCAAGTCAGCGCCCGATCAACAAACCAAAACCAACACGGAGACCCAGAAATGAAGCATTTCACTCTCGCAACTGCCTTGACGTTGTCGCTTGCCGCGACACCGCTTTGGGCCAATGACACACCCGGCGCAGGCGTCACGGTTCGCCCGATCATGGCCCCGTCTCTGGAAGAAACCTTCCAGCACCGCATCCTGTTTCACGCGCTCAAAGACCTTGGCTACACGGTCGCTGACCCGCAAGAAGTTGAATACCAGACCATCTTCCTTGCCCTCGGGGCTGGTGATGGCGACTTTACCGGCGTCGCGTGGAACACCCTGCACGATGCGTTCTTTCAAGAAGCAGGCGGCGATAAGGTCCTGACCAAAGTCGGCACGTTGATTGAGGGCGCTTTGCAAGGCTATCTGGTCGACAAAGCCAGCTACGACAGCGGCATCACCGACATCAGCATGTTGAAAGACCCCAAGGTCGCGGCCCATTTTGACGCCGACGGCGATGGTAAGGCCGATCTGGCAGGTTGCGTTCCCGGCTGGGGCTGCGAATTGGTGATCGAGCATGAGCTTACCGAATACGGACTGCGCGATACCGTGACCCACAATCAGGGCTCTTATAACGCGATCATCGCGGATACGATTGCCCGCCATGCCAATGGTGAACCGATCCTGTACTACACATGGACGCCCTATTGGGTTTCCGGCGCGATGATCCCCGGTAAAGATGTTGAATGGCTGTCGGTGCCCTACACCTCGCTGCCCGATGGCGCTGCGGGTGACACGATGTACGATGGCAAGAACCTCGGCTTTGCTGTCGACAGCATCCGCGTTGTTGCCCGCAATGACTTTCTCGCGGCCAACCCGGCTGCGGCCAAGCTGTTTGAACTGGCCACGATCAACATCAACGACATTTCGGCTGAGAACAAACAGATCGCCGATGGTGAAGACAGCTCTGACGCGATTGACGGTCACGTCACCGCATGGATCGCGGCGCATCAGGCCGAATATGACGGCTGGCTAGCCGCCGCCCGCGCTGCTGCAAACTGAGCCATTGGGGGCGCCCACACGCGCCCCCTTCGCCTATGGAGACCGCGACCATGACCGAAACCCGGCAATTCGTCTTTCTACTGATCGAGAACTTTTCGCATCTGGCGTTTTCCTGCGCGATTGAGCCCTTGCGGATTGCCAATCTGGTTTCGGGCAAACCGCTCTACAATTGGGTGCTGATGTCTGAGGATGGCTATGCCGCCAAATGCTCAAATGGGGCCGTCACGCTGGTCAATCGTGGCCTGGAACCGAGTGCGCGGGATGATCGGTTGTTTCTGATCTCCGGCATCCATGTCCAGCACCACACGTCGAAAGAGGTGCTCTCTTACCTGCGGCGTGAACGGTCACGCGGCGTCAAGATCGGGGCGATCTGTTCGGGGGCCTATGTGCTGGCCAAGGCCGGGTTTCTGGATGGGATTGAGACGGCAATTCACTGGGAATTCCACGATCTCTTCGCCGAGAGGTTCCCAGAGGTGCGGCTCGTGCGCAATGTCTTTGTCGCCAACCAGAAATATGTCACCGCGTCGGGCGGAACCGCTGCCGCCGACCTGATGCTGCACCTGATCGCCGCCGATCATGGTGCCTCGCTTGCGACAGAGGTTGCTGACCAGATGGTCTATAACTCGGTCCGCGAAGGCAGCGCGGCGCAGCGGGTTTCGCTGCAATCGCGCCACGGTATCCGAAGCGGCCATCTGACCCGCGCCATCTCTATCATCGAGGACAATATCGAAACCCCACTGCCGCCGAGTGAGATTGCCAGCATCATCGGCATCTCTACCCGTCAGTTGGAGAGGTTGTTTGGCAAATACCTCAACACCTCACCCAAGCGCTATGTGGTTGAGGCGCGGCTGCACCGAGCCCGCAATCTGATCGTGCAAAGCGAGCAGTCGATCTCGCAAATCGCGATGGCCTGCGGTTTCAATTCGACGTCGCATTTCTCAAAGGTGTTCCGCAGCACCTTTGGAAAGACACCGCTAGGTCACCGCACCACACTGGCCTGACCGCCAAAGCTATTTGACGAGGTGTTCGCGCTTCACCAACCAATCGCGCAGTAAAAGCGCCCGCGCAGAGGCCGTCCGGCTGGTTCGAATGTGGACGTTATGCGGCGCGGGAATGCTGTCAGGCAGCACCACTTCAAGGGCGCCAGAGCGGACAAAATGGCCCGACAGCACCTCCCAGCCCAGCACTGCTCCCATGCCATCCTGCGATGCCTGCAACGCAATCGCGTAGTTGTTGACGCGGTGTCCGGCCTCCAGCTTGCCATCGTAACCAAGCGCCGCAAACCAGCTTTGCCATGTGGTCCAGCGGTTATCTTCGGCATTCAGATGGATCAACGGGGCCTGCGCCAGATCAGTCAGGCTGCGGATACCATACTTGGCAGCGAAACCCGGAGCGGCGAGCGCGGCCACCCGGTCGCGAAACAGCATCTGACAATCGTCCGCCGTCGAGTCGCCATAATAGATTGTCAGATCGCTGTCAGCCGGGGTGTCGAGCAGATCAGACACGCGTTGCGAAACGGCAATATGACCATGGCTCTTCCAGAACTCGGCAAGCCTTGGTGTCAGCCAAAATGCCGAAACCGCCGTGGTGGACCGGATCGTGACCGCCGCCGAATTGGCCCGCTGTTTGATCTGTGCCACCGCATCGGACATCAGGCCGAGCCCGCGCTGAATGGCAACGAACAGCAGCGCCCCCGCCTCGGTCAGTTCAACCCCACGGTGATGGCGGTGAAACAGGCTGACACCCAGCTCCAATTCCAGTGCCTTGACCTGATGGCTGACAGCTGCCGGCGTCACGTTCAACTCTGCTGCAGCCAGCTTGAAACTAACCTTGCGGGCGGCGGCCTCAAAACTCGCCAGTGCGGTGAGCGAAGGCAGTTGATGGGGGCGGTTTGACATTATCTCAGCTTCCCCAAATCGGCGATAATACGTGTGTTTTGGTCATATTTTCCGGTGCTCACATTACTGCAAGTAAGCCAAGTTGAATTTTTTCACAATTGCGAAGCGTACGATTTTGCCAACATCTACGCCCAAATCTCCACGCAACTCCTCCAAACAAAGTCAGTGTCGCCATGTCCCATGATCCCCTGTTGCAGCCCTATCGTCTGAAGCATCTGGTTCTGAAGAACCGGATCATGACCACCAGCCACGAGCCCGCTTATCCAGAGGATGGGATGCCGAAAGACCGCTACCGGGTGTATCATGAGGCCCGCGCCAAGGCCGGGGTGGCGCTGACCATGACGGCTGGGTCTGCTGCGGTGTCGCGCAACTCGCCCCCGGTTTTCAACAATATCCTCGCCTATAAGGATGAGGTGGTGCCGTGGCTGCGCCGCCTGACCGACGGTTGCCATGAGCATGGCTGTGCTGTGATGATCCAACTGACCCACCTTGGCCGCCGGACCCATTGGAACAAGGGTGACTGGTTGCCCGCCGTTTCGCCCAGCCACGCGCGGGAGGCGGCGCACCGGGCGTTCCCGAAGAAGATGGAAGACTGGGACATCGCCCGCATCATCACCGACTACGCCGATGCCGCCGAGCGGATGCAGGCGGCGGGCATGGACGGGATCGAATTGCAGGCCTACGGCCACTTGATGGACCAGTTCTGGTCCGAACGCACCAACACGCTGGACGCCCCCTATGGCGGCAACCTCGACAACCGCCTGCGCTTTACGTTTGAGGTGCTGGACGCCATTCGCAAACGCGTCGGGACTGAGTTTATCGTCGGCGTGCGCTATACCGCCGATGAGACGGCTGAGGGTGGCATTTCCCCTGCTGAGGGCATTGCGATATCGCAGCGATTCAAAGCGACGGGCCAGGTTGATTTCCTGAACGTCATTCGCGGCCATATCGACACCGATGCCGGGCTGACCGATGTGATCCCGGTGCAGGGCATGAAGAACGCGCCGCATCTGGATTTTGCAGGCACCATCCGCAAAGCGACCGGTCTGCCGACCTTTCACGCCGCCAAAATCCCCGACGTGGCGACGGCGCGTCACGCCATCGCCTCGGGGCTGTTGGACATGGTGGGGATGACAAGGGCGCATATGGCCGACCCCTATGTGGTCAAGAAAATCATCGAAGGGCGTGAGGATGACATTCGCCCCTGCGTCGGGGCCACCTACTGTCTGGACCGCATCTATCAGGCAGGCGACGCGCTGTGCCTGCACAACGCAGCAACTGGCCGCGAACTGTCGATGCCACATGACGATGACATCCTTGCAGCCCCCACGCGCAAAAAGGTCGTGGTGGTCGGTGCTGGTCCTGCTGGGCTAGAGGCGGCGCGCGTTGCGGCCATGCGCGGTCACGCTGTTACCGTGTTTGAGGCGGCTGCCGATGCGGGCGGCCAGTTGCGCCTGACCGCCCGGTCAGAACGCCGTCGCGAAATGATCTCCATCGCGGACTGGCGCATGTCGCAATGTGCAGCGCGGGATGTGGTGTTTCACTTCAACACCTTTGCCGGGGTAGAGGAAGTGACCGCAATAGCCCCCGATGTGGTGATCATCGCGACGGGCGGCTTGCCGGATACCAGCGTGCTGACGGCAGGCAATGATCTGGTGGTCTCGTCGTGGGATATCATCGCCGGAGACGTCAAGCCGGGAACGCGGGTTCTGGTCTATGATGATGCAGGCGACCATGCCGGATTGCAGGCGGCCGAACTGATCGCCCAAACCGGCGCGCATGTAGAGATTATGACCCCCGACCGCAGCTTTGCGCCCGATGTGATGGCGATGAACCTTGTGCCCTATATGCGGGCCTTGCAGGAAAAGGACACGCGATTCACCGTGACCTATCGCCTCAAGTCGGTGGCGCGGGATGGCAACATGCTGCTGGCGACCATTGGCACCGACTACTCCAAACATACCGAACAGCGCAGCTTTGATCAGGTGGTGGTCAATCACGGTACCATCCCGCTGGATGAGCTGTATTTTGAGCTGAAACCCATGTCGCGCAATCTCGGCGCGGTGGATCAGGATGCGCTGCTGGCAGGTAAGCCGCAGCCTGCGGGGACCAACGCAGCAGGTGACTTTGCCCTGTACCGGATCGGTGACGCTGTGTCGGCGCGCAACACCCATGCGGCGATTTATGATGCGCTGCGACTGGTCAAGGACATCTAGTTCGGTCGGGGCCGCAGAGCAATTTGTGGCCCCGGTCTTTTGCTCACCTGAAACTGCCGCATTCGGCACATGAGCGCTCGTCATCTGCCAGTAAACTGAAACTAGGACGGCATTGCCGCAGCCCCTTTGAAACCGACCATCGTGGACACGATCATGATCAGAGACGCCGATATCCTCTCCCTCCTCCTCGCCCGCAGACCCGATCATTCGCTGGAGCGGCCGTTCTACACCGATCCGGCGGTGTTCGACGCCGATATGCGGACGTTATACTACCGCGATTGGTTGATGGTTGCGGCCTCGGCTGAGATCCCCAAGACCGGCGCTTTCATCAAACAAGAGGTCGGTGCCTATTCTGTGCTGATCGTGCGCGGCGCTGACGGCGTGGCGCGCGCCTTCCACAACTCGTGCCGCCACCGTGGCAGCCGGTTGTGTTCGGCGGACAAGGGCTCCAACCCCAAACTGGTCTGCCCCTATCACCAGTGGACCTATGAACTGGACGGCAAACTGCTCTACGCCCGCGACATGGGGCCAGAGTTTGACGCCTCCAAGCACGGGCTACGGACAGTGCATTGCCGCGAGGAATCCGGTCTGATTTTCATCAGTCTAGCCGACACTGCCCCCGATTTCTCCAAAATGGCGGTGCAGTTGAAATCCTATGTCGGGCCGCACAATCTGGCCAACACCAAAGTCGCGTTCCAAAGCACCATCACTGAAAATGCCAACTGGAAGCTGGTGCTGGAAAATAACCGTGAATGCTATCACTGCTCTGGCTCTCACCCGTCGCTTTGCCGCACCTTCAATGACGACCCCAATCTGGTCGGCTCTGATGACAGCATGTCGTCGCCGGTCGGTGCTGCCCATGTCAAACGCTGTGAAGATGCCGGTCTGCCGTCGAAATACGTCGTCGACGCCAAAGAGCAATGGCGTTTTGTCCGCATCCCATTCCTCGGCAATGCCGTCAGCTATACGATGGATGGCAAGGCTGCTGTGGCCAAGCGCGTCGGTTCAGTCCCGTTCGACAATGCCGGCACCTGCCTGTATTTCCACTACCCCAACACTTGGAACCATTTCCTCTCAGATCAGGGCCTGATCTTCAAGGTAATGCCGGTCAGCCCGACCGAAACCCAAGTCACCACCACATGGCTGGTCCACAAAGACGCGGTCGAAGGCGTGGATTACGACCTGAAACGCCTGACTGAGGTCTGGCTGCACACCAACGACGAAGACCGCCGCATTGTTGAGGAAAACCAGAAGGGCATCAACTCGCCCGCCTATACGCCCGGCCCCTACTCGCAAAATCAGGAAAGCGGCGTGATCCAGTTCATCGACTGGTATGTCACCACCATGCTCGACCGGCTGTCCGGTCGCGCCAGCATCGCGGCGAGCTAAACCATGATCCCAATGCCCCGGGTCGACACGCCCATCTGGACGGATGAAGAGCTGCTGGAATGTGTGATGATCATTCCAGAGGCGCCAAATGTGGTGACCTTTTCCTTCCGGCCCCCGTCTGGCGCGACCTTTGTGTTTCGCGCCGGACAGTTCGTGACGCTTGATCTGCCAGTGCCCGGTGGCAATGTGCAGCGCACGTTCACCATATCCTCGTCACCGCTGACCTCGGCCTATATCACCGTCACGACCAAGGTTCAGCCCGGCAGCATCGGCACCCGCTGGATGCACGACCATCTGCGACCGGGAATGCGGATTAAGGCTTACGGCCCGACGGGTCTGTTCCACCTGCCGCGCCAGCCCGATGGCAAATATCTGCTGATTTCGGCCGGATCTGGCGTCACCCCGATGATGTCGATGGCCACCACGTTGTTTGAGCGGGGCGAGAACCCCGACGTCTGCTTCATCCAATGCGCCCGCCACCCGGTTGACCTGATCTTCCGCAAGCGGTTGGAATATATGGCCAGCCGCATCACCGGGTTGCAGCTGCATTTCGTCGTCAAATCCAGCGAACCCTATGAGGTTTGGACCGGCTATCGCGGTCAGTTCAACCAGCTGATGCTGGGCCTGATGTGCGGCGACTACCTCGACCGTGACGTCTATTGCTGCGGACCTGAGGGGTTCATGACCTCGGTTCGGGAAATCCTGCGCTCGCTTGGCTATGACATGGACCGCTACAGCCAGGAAACCTTCGCCGCCCCGGCGCAAAGTGTGGCTGAGTTTACCGAGTTCGACGACCTTGTGCCAAGCGAGGTTGCTGCGGCTGAGATCGTCTTTGCCCGGTCCGGCGTGACGGTTCAGTGCAGCGAAACCGACACCGTTCTGCGGGTCGCCAAGGGTGCCGCCCTGAGCATCCCGTCAGGTTGTACATTTGGAGTGTGTGGGACGTGCAAGGTCCGTAAGACCGCTGGCGCGGTCCATATGGTACACAACGGCGGAATTAGCGAGGACGACATCACGGACGGCTACATCCTCGCCTGCTGCTCCACCCCGATCGGCACAGTAGAAGTCGACGCCTGATTTGCGGAGGTGCAGCAACCGGTCACTGGCAAAAAATGCTGGGAGCCAAATAGTTAGGGATTGCTGTGCGGTGACCCGGCGGGGCCCAGCCGGTCGCCCTCAAGCTGATCGCGCATCATGCTGATCGGTAGCAGGGCGTTGGGGGCGAGGCGGGTCAAGCTGTGCAGCGGCAGCTGATGCGCGGGGCGCAGGGGCAGGGCGAGGTCGTGCAACTCGGTGCCGGCGGCCCATGTGGCCAGTTCCTTGCCCATCGCGGTCGACATGGCAATGCCGCGACCGTTGCAGGCAAACCCGGCAATCAGGTTCGGGGCGAGCTCGACGATGCGGGGCAGGTAGTCGGGCATGACCGTGGCCAGACCTGACCAAGAGTAGGCGAGCGGCGGCAGGTCCGGCAGGCCGAGGTTGCGGGCCATGCGGCGGTGGATGGCGTGTGGTACTCGTGTCTCGGACCCGGGCGACAGGATATGCATGCCGCCGCTGATCAGCCGGTTTTGCGCGTCAAACCGAAAGGTGAACAGGTTGCGGCGCGTGTCAGAGACGGCCTGACCCTCGGGCAGCAGGCGGTCGCGGACGGATTGGGGCAGGGGTTGCGTCGCCACTTGGAACACCCGCAACGGGATGAAAGTCTGCGCCAGTTTGGGCCACAGCCCGCCGACATAGGCGTTGGTGGCCATAACGACTCGGCGTGCCTTGACTGAACCCATGGCCGTGGTCGCCAACCAATCCGGTCCTTCGCGTCGCAGGCCTGTGACCGCACTGTTTTCAAACATCCGGACCCCGGCAGCCGCCGCCGCCCGAGCCAATCCGCGTGCATAGGCTACCGGGTTCAGCACCCCGCCAGAACGATCGATCCAGCCGCCCTGCCATCCGGACACCCCCGTCAGCTTGGCAACGCCAGCCGCGCTCAGAAGTTCGACGGGGCGCTTCAGGTCCGACCATTGCCGGACCCGATCCTTTGCCTTGGCAAAGGTGGCGCTGGAATGCGACGGTTGGATCCAGCCCGATTGGACTGCGTCGCAGTCAATGGCGTGTTGGCGGATCAGGTTGAACACCAGATCACCGCTGCCCGCTGCCATGGCGATCAGCCGTTCGGCGCCATCCCCCAACGCCGCCCTGACCCCATCCGGATCAACCTTGGCAAAATTCGGCACGACAAAGCCCGCATTGCGACCCGATGCACCCCAAGCGATGCGATGCGCCTCCAGCAGGACGACCGATTGCCCGGCCTCGGCGGCGTGGAGGGCGGTGGACAGGCCGGCAAAGCCACCACCGATGACCAGTAGATCAGCGTCAATCGGGCCGGAAAGGGCCGGAAAGCCGACCATGGGCGGGGCGGTCGTGTGCCAGAGCGTATCGGGATCAGCGGTCATTGGCCGCGCCTTGGGGCAAAGAAGCCCTGTGGGCGCCACAGCAGGATCAGACACAGCATCACGCCGATGGCCACGATCTGCAACGATGCTGCCCGCGCCTGCCATTCGCCGGGAACCACGGCGGCCGAGAGGGATCCTGACCCGACCCAGATCGCCCAGACCACAATGGCCCCCAACACCGCCCCTCGATTGGAGCCAGACCCACCGACCATCAGCATGGCCCAGACCTGAAAGGTCAGCGTGGGCAGATAGTTGTCCGGTGCGATGAAACCGATGAAATGCGCCTGCACCGCGCCCGCCAAACCCATGACCGCACCGCCAACCGCAAAGGCCTGAATCCGGTAGGATTGCGCGCTTTTGCCCAAGGCAATTGCTGCCCGCTCATCCTCGCGCAGCGCCCTCAGGACGCGGCCCCATGGGCTGCGCGACAGTCGCTCCAATGCCAGATAGATCGCCAGCGTGACCCCCGCGATGACGGCCAGATTGGCGAAGTTGAACAGGACAGGCTGCGCCTGCACTCCGGCAAACGGGCGCGGGATGAAGGCGACGCCAAAGGGGCCGCCGGTCAGGCTCTGGGCGTTGAGGGCAATCAGTTGCACAACCACGGCCACGCCAAAGGTGGTGATGGCGAGATAATCAGCCTTCAATCGCAACGTCGCATAGCCGGTGAACGCGGCGGCGGCGGCTGTGACCGCAGCGGCGGCAAGCCAACCCATAAAGATCGGCCAGTCGAAACCGCCGATCCTGTCAGCGGCATGCGGCGTCGTCAGGATCGCAGAGGTGTAGGCGCCAATCGCCACAAACCCGGATATTCCGACGTTGAACAGCCCAGTCAGACCCCATTGCAAGTTCAGCCCCAGCGTGATCAGCGCAAAGATCAGCGCGGTCGACAGGAAGAAAGCGCCATAGCCCATCAAGTCAACGATCATCGCTCTGCCACTCCGAACAGGCCCATGGGGCGGATCAGCAAAACCGCCATCAGGATGACGAACGACACCGCCGCCCGCCACTCTCCACCGATAAACTGAACGGCCGCCGCCTCGGACATCCCGATGATGAGCCCACCCAGAACGGCACCGGGAACAGAGCCGATGCCACCCAGAATGGCGGCGGCAAACATCGGCAGCAGCAGGCTGAGGCCCATCAGCGGGCGGATCTGCACAAGAACCCCAACCATCACCCCCGCCGCGCAGGCGAGCGCGGCACCAATTATCCAAGTGGTCCGCACAACCTTGGCCACGTCTATGCCCACAACCTGCGCCAAAGCTGGATTCTGGCTATACGCACGCATTTCCCGGCCCCGCTGGCTGCGCGACATGAAGAGGTGCATGGCCGTGACGAGGATCATGGTCAGGATCAAAAGGGCCACCTGATCGGCGGTGATCTTGATGCCGAACCCGACTGGCTCTGCCATCTGGATCGCACGGGAAAAGTAGGTCGGGCGAGAGGTGAAGATAAACTCCAACAGGCTGCGCAGCGCCATAGAGGCGCCAAAGGACGCCATCACCACGATAATGGACTGGCCCCTCGCCCTCAGCCGGGCGAACAGCGCCCAGTCCAATAGCAGGGCCAGACAGGCCGTCAGCGCCATCGCCACCACCAGCGCGATCAGCAACGGCCAGCCAAAGGACAGCGGCTTCATCGCAGTGCTGCCGCCGAGGGCCCCCACGACCGCCAGGGCCGCATAGGCACCCCAAGCCATGAAATCACCATGGGCGAAGTTGGAAAACCGCAGGATCGAATAGGTCAGCGTCACGCCAATCGCGCCAAGTCCGATCAGTGAGCCAGAGATCAACCCGTCGAGCAGGAATTGCAGGCTCATGACGCGGCCTTTCGCTGGCCGAGGTACAATTCGGCAATGATCGGGTTGTCCCACAGGGTGGCCGCAGGGCCCTCATGCGCCTCACGCCCCTCGACCAAGCACATAGGCGCGGTCACCGATGGCAAGCGCGGCACGGGCATTCTGTTCGACCAATACGATGGTCAGACCCGGATTGCCGGATCTCAGAGAGGCGGGCGAAGACCTGTTGCACCAGAATGGGCGACAATCCAGCCGAAGGCTCGTCGAGCATCAGCACACGGGGCCGCACCAACAAAGCCCGCGCCACAGCGAGCATCTGGCGTTGACCGCCGGACAGGCTGCCCGCCATCAGGTTGCGTTGCCGGGCGAGGTCGGGGAACATCTGGAACATCTCATCAATACGGGTGGCGACCTCTGCGCGCGGCAGAATGCCGCCAGAAACCGACAGGTTCTCGGCGACGGTCATCAGGGGAAAGATGTTTTCGGTCTGCGGCACAAAAGCGAGGCCCTGACGAATCTTCAGATGGGCAGGGACATCGGTGATGTCGCGACCGTCGAGACATACCTGCCCCCCCGACACAGGCACCAGCCCGGCGATAGCCTTGATCAGACTGGATTTTCCAGCGCCATTTGGGCCGAGGATCACAACGATCTCTCGCTCATCAGCGTGGATTGATGCGCCTTTCACAATGGACAAACCCGGCTCATATCCGGCGACCAGATCCTTGACCTCCAAAATGCTCATGCTGCCGCCCCGCCAAGATAGGCCTCGATCACGCGGGGATCGCGCGACACCTCATCTGGCCGCCCCTCGAACAGCAATGACCCTTGGGCCATCACCACGATCCGACCACAGAGACGAGAGACCATGTCGATGTTGTGCTCAATCAGCAGGAAGGTGACGCCGCTGGCGTTGATCTGCTGGATGCGGGCGATCAGAATCTCCAGCAAGGCGGGGTTCACCCCAGCGGCGGGTTCGTCGAGCAGGATGACCTTGGGATCGGCCATCATCACGCGGGCCAGTTCCAGCAGCTTGCGCTGCCCACCGGACAGGATATGGGCCGGGTCATCCGCCAGACGCCGCAGCGCCACGAGGTCGAGCAGTTGCAACGCCTTGTCGCGCGCCGCGCGTTCCTCAGCCGCCACGCGGCGCGGTGCGGTGAAATTGGCCCAGAAGCGTTCGCCAGTCTGATGCTGTCGGGCGATCAACATGTTTTCCAGCAGGGTCAGCGCCGGAAAGGGCCGGGGGATCTGAAACGTGCGCCCCATGCCGCCGGCCAGTCGATGGTTCGCCGCCTGCCCGGTGATGTTGTTCCCCATCAGATGGATGCTGCCAGAGGTCGGCACGACTGACCCGGCCAACAGGTCGAACATAGTGGTCTTGCCCGCGCCGTTCGGGCCGATCAGTCCCAGAATCTCACCCGCCGCAACCGAAAGCGACATGTCGTTGACAGCCGCCACACCGCCGAAGCGTTTGGTCAGATTGCGCGCTTCAAGGACCGTCGCTGCCATCTCGCCTCTGAAGTTTGATCTGTGATCACACTTGATTTGATCACAGTAGGAGCGTCTAATCTAGCAATCAAGACGATTCGGAGAGCGGGGTCGACGCGGGGATCATGACGGACAGGGCAACAGGATTGGCACCGGTCGGACGCGATACCGTGCAGGACCGGGTCTATACCGAACTGCGCCGTGCCCTGATTGGCGGCCTGTTCGCGCCCGGCCAAGTGTTGACAATCCGCCAGCTCGCCGATGCCCTTGTCACCTCTACCATGCCCGTGCGTGAGGCGTTGGGGCGGCTTATCACCGAACAGGCACTGGAAATGCTGCCAAACCGGTCGATCCGCGTGCCGCCAGTCACCATGGACCGCATCGGTGATCTGCTCCGCGCACGCATCCTGATTGAGGGCGAGGCAATGGCCCTCGCCGCAGACCGGATGACGCCGCATCTGCTGACGACGATCCGGGCCATCATGCTGGAATGGGAAGAGATCCGCACAAGCGGCACTGCCGAGGCGGTGGACCGTGAGGTGACGTTGAACCATGCCTTTCACTTTGCGGTCTATCGGGCCTGCGGGTCGACGGTGCTCTTGCCCATGATCGAAAGCCTGTGGCTGCAATCCGGTCCTTTCACCCGTGCGGCAATCTACGCATTTTCCGAGGCAGGGGCCCAAGATGCGGCGCGGTTTCACCATGACATCGTGCAGGCGCTAGAGGCGGGCGATGCTGACGCGGCACGGGCGGCTCTTGTAGCCGATATCAGCCGCCCGTTTGCCTATCTGCACGACAAGCTTTCCAAGGAGGCAGCAGCATGACCCTGATGCGAATTCACTCTCCCGCCGCTCGGCTTGACGTCGTGGCAGAGTTCTTGCCGGGCAAGGCCCCGGAAAATGTGGCCTTCCTGTTACGCTATCTTGAAACCCCGCGTTTGGTGCCCGGCCTTCATGCCATGTGGACCGGGCCAGAGATTTCCTGCCCGATCCCTTCGGCGCATTTGGCCGGGGCTGATTGGGCACTGGCCTTGCCTCCGGAAAACGCGACATTGCACCCACAGCCTGGCGACGTGGTGATGGCCTATGTTCCGGCGCGGGTCTGGGGCGGCAATCCTGACCCGATCTTCGACATCGGTCTGTTCTACGGACCCGGCGCGCGGATGCTCTTTCCGATTGGCTGGCTGGCCGGATCGGTCGTGGCACAAGTCCGTCCGCAAGATCGGGACGCACTGGCTGAGGCCTGCGGCCGAATCCGGCGCAGCGGCGCCTGCGATATCACCTTTGCGCTGGAGATGTGATGGACGACACGTTCGAACTCTACGATCTGCGGGTCGAACTCATCGCGCCTGAGGGGGCCAAGATATATTGCGGCAGAGTGGGCGACTGGTTTGAACTGCGGGGCGAGCAGTTGCACCTCCCGCCGGGCCAGAGCTTTTCGATCTACTCGCTGTCCTCGGTCCTGCCCTTGCTCGCCGCCAAGCAGCGCCAGACCCATCCGCATGACTGGATGACCTCTGACGCCGAAATTGCCTGCCCCGACCCGAACTGCCCGTCCCGCCTGCGGATCACCCGGATTGGCAAACGCAGCTTTTCCCATGCCGAAACAACCGCCGTCCCATTGCCGGAGGAAGAATGACCGTCTCTCGCCTAGATCTGCGCCCGGACTACAATATCTCTCGGGTGATCCGGGGTGGCTGGCAGCTTGCGGGCGGACACGGTCCGGTGGACCGCGAGCAAACGATCGAAGACATGATCGCCTTTGCCGATGCCGGGATCACCACGTTTGACTGCGCGGATATCTATACCGGGGTTGAAGAGCTGATCGGTGCCTTCCGTACCGCCTACGCAGATCGTCGTGGGGCTGAGGCTTTGGCCCAGATCAAGGTGCATACCAAACTGGTGCCGGACCTCACGAGGCTTGCCACCGTGGACCGCGCCTATGTGCGGGGGATCGTCGAAACCTCGCTAAAGCGGCTGCGGATGGAACGGCTGGATCTGGTGCAGTTTCATTGGTGGGATTATCAGGTGCCGCGCTATCTGGAGGCTGTTGGTTGGCTGAATGAGATGCGGGCCGAGGGTAAGGTCGACCAGATTGGCGGCACGAATTTCGATACCGAACGATCGTTAGAAATTATCAGATCCGGCGTGCCACTATTGTCGATGCAGGTGCAATATAGCCTGATCGACATGCGCGCAGAGCGGCAACTCGCGCAGGCTGCCCAAGACAACGACATGTGGATTCTGTGCTATGGCACGGTCGCGGGCGGATTTCTGGGCGACAGATGGCTCAGCCAACCAGAGCCGCAGCATCCCCTCGAAAACCGGTCTCTGACAAAATACAAACTTATCATCGACGACTTCGGCGGCTGGGACCTGTTTCAGGCCCTGTTGCAAACTCTGCGCACCATCGCCGACCGCCATGCAAGCGACATAGCCACCGTCGCCAGTGCCGCCATGCTGAACCGGCCTGCCGTGGCCGCCGTGATCGTGGGGGCCCGTAACCGCAGCCATCTGGCGCGCAATGTGGCCGTGTCGGAATTGCAGCTGACGGAACAGGATCTGGCCGAGATTGCCGCCATTCAGGCGCAAGGTCATGTGCCAGACGGAGACACCTATACGTTGGAGCGTGATCGCAATGGGCGTCACGGCAGTATCATCAAATACAACCTCAACGCCGCGAGTTGAGGCGGAATAACCGCCGGGCATGCCCAGCCCGGCGGAGAACAGACCAAGGGCCAGACCCAACAACAGTGAGGATATGCAATGAAAAGAACTCTGCTAGCAACCGTGGCCGCCCTGACCTTTCTGCCCAGCGTGACCTATGCCTGCGACATCACCGTGGGCCTTGTTCTGGAATTGACCGGTGAGGCCGGTGCCTATGGTCAGGCCGGTGCGAAATCGGTTGAAATGGCATTCCGCGATCTGAATGACGCGGGTGGTGTGGCGGGTTGCACGCTGAAGACCGACACTCGCGACAGCCAGACGCAGGCCAACGTGGCAGTCGACGCCGCCACCCAACTGGTGCAGGTTGCCAAGGTGCCCGCAATCATCGGCGGCATCATCAGCCCGATGTCGATCCCGATCCTGACCTCGGTCACCGGGCCCGCCAAGGTGCTGCAAGTCTCGCCAGCTTCCTCCTCGCCCACCCTGACCGCACTGGGGCGCGAAGGCAAAACCAACGGCATCTTCTTCCGCACCATCACGTCAGACGCGCTTCAGGGCGTCGCGGCGGCCAAGTTCGCTATGGACAACGGCATGAAGAAGATCGTCATCATCCATCAGAACAACGACTTTGGTGTCAATCTGGTCAAGGAATTCACTGACCCCTACAAAGCGCTTGGCGGCGAAGTCATCTCGGTCACGCCCTACAACGCCAAGCAGTCCGACTATGCCGCCGAGGTCACCTCCGCGATGGGTGGCGCGCCGGACGCACTGTACCTGATTTCCGATCCGGTTGATGGCGCGACCATCGCTCGGCAATGGGTCAGCCAGGGCGGCGTGCAGAAGTTCCTGCTGAATGACGGCATGAACAGCGACGACTTCATCACAGCCGTCGGCGCCGAGTATCTGGGTGCAGGCGTTCGGCACTTCTTCCGGCACCAGCCCGACCGCCTCAACCGAGTATTTCAACGCCAATTATCAGGCGTTCTCGGGCATCGACCCGGCAGCCCCGGCTGCAGATCGGTCCTACGATGCGGGAGCCTTGGTCGGTCTGGCTATTGCCATTGCTGGTGGGCCGGATGCCGCAAAGCTGCCTGACGCCCTGCGCAAGGCCGTAGACCCGGCGGGTGAGGTGATCCACGCGGGCAAGGAAGAGTTCGCCAAGGCTCTGGCCTTGATCGCAGAAGGTAAGGCGATCCGCTATGAAGGCGTCATCGGCCCGGTCAACTTTGACCAATATGGCGACATCGCGGGCCCGTTCCGCCTGTGGCAGATTGTTGATGGCAAAGTGACCACCGTGGGTGAGATGACAACCGCGGATGTTGAAGCGATCAAGGCTCAGGTGAAGTGATCTAAGACAAATGCGACCGGACGGGTCATTGCCCGTCCGGTCGTGATCGACTTGTTTTCGTGCTGCGTGGACGGTCCCTAATTACGACGAAACAAGCGGCAGAGTTCGCCCCATCGCTCGCCGTCAGACCAGCGCCTCGATCCTTGTGAGCGGGAAACTGGACAACGCCGCTTCCACAGCGGATCGGTCCGCCATCAGGCAGGCCGCCGTAGACAGCGCATCGGCAAGTGCCGCCGATGGGGCGCTGATCGATACCGAAGTCCAGGTTGCAGCGGCGGTCAGGCCCGTCTCAGGGTTGATGATATGCCCGACGGAACCATTGGCATCAAATACAGTCCCCAATGGAGAAGAGGTTGCAAGTGCGCGGGCCATCAGACTGACCTGACCACCACTTACAAGTTTGACCGGCCAGCCCTGCGCGCCGGGCTCTTGGCCAAGGGCGCGAAACTCACCCGTGTTGATCAGAATGTCGGTCAGGCCCTCTGCGGCCAAGAGGTCGGCCACCTTGTCGGCAATGAAACCCTGCGCCACCCCATTCAGGGTCAGACCCATTCCGGCAGGCATGACAATAGCGCCACTGTCATAGGTGATACGCCCAAGTCCGATCAGCGGCAGGGTTGCGGCAATCTGTTCCGGGGATGGGGCAACACCCGCCGCAAGGCTGGTGGCATAAAGCTGCCAGAGCGGCTGGATGGTCGGGTCAAATTGCCCTTGCGTCGCGCTGTGGACACGGGCGCAAAGCGCCAGACATTCCAGCAGTTCGAACGGCGGTGCGTCCAACCTGCCGGTGGCGTTCAGTTGCGACAGGGCAGAGGTCGTCCGGTACAGGCTGAAAATACCTTCCAACCGGTCAATCTCGGCCACGGCACGCGCAATGATGGCGTCCGCGTCCGGATGGCTGAGGTAGATCGCGGCCTCGGCCCCCAGTGCGACGCCATGCCATTGGGTGATCTGTGCCGCGTGGGCGGGCAGGGGCAGCAGGGCGACGGCGGACAGGGTCAGAAAGCGGCGGCGGTTCAGGTTAGGCATATCAGCCTCCTATATCGGTGAGGGCGTGAAGTCGGGCGGCAATATCGGCATCAGTGTCGCCCGTCGCAATGCTGACGGTGACGGCGGTTTCCGGGATCTGGGTCAGGGACATCACCTGCCCCCCATTCTCGGTGGCAAAACTCTGCGCCTTGGTGGGGTCGCTGAAGGGCACAAACTCCGGCGCGTCCATGCCGCCTTTTGCGGTAGAGCCTACGACATAAAGCGCCTTGTCCGCCGCAATCCAATTGGTGGCGCCGGGCTCAGCCCAACTGCGGGCGGCCCCCATGTCATTGACATAGACGGCGGTCACGGTGTCCACCTGTTCGGGCATTCTCAGGTAGGCCACGGCATCGCGCACCTGACTGAAGAACAGTGGCGCACCGGGATAGGTCGCCAGATGGATCTGTGCCTTGGGCCCGGGGTGGCCCAACATATCCATCTGACAAAAATAGCCGGTGGAGTCAGACGTCAAGGCCACGGGAAGCGGGATCGGCGCATCCTCTTTGCAGGCGGCCAGCAGGAATATGGCGAGGATCAGAACCTTCATGGTGTCACCTTCCGAAAGGCTGCGGCTGCCAGGGCCAAGGCGGCAACGGGCCACAGAACGATGGATGTCAGCGAGGCCCAGACCGGGATCGAATTCGCCGCCCCTGCCACTCCGGCCGCGGCCGAGGTGGATTGCGACGCCGCAAGGTTGAAGAGACGGAACGCATCCGCCGGGTTTGCCAGCAGGGCCAGCGGGAATACCTTGGTTGTGAAGATGCCACCGTCGTCAGCCACGACCGCAGCCAGCAGGCCCAGATCATATAACACGATCACCCCAAGCCAAAGGCCGATCGCCAATCCTGCCGCCCCCGACGGCCTGCGCGCCACGGACGAGACCGCATAGCCCACTCCAAGAAAAGTCGCCCCGAGCAGGACCGATGACCACATCAGCCGCCACAACGACGGCAGGCCCGCTATGGCGGTTGGGTCCACTGTCAGCGCGGCCACGGCGGCGACACCATAGCCGACCGCCACCGCCAGCGTCAGGATGGCAAGATGTGCCATCAACTTGCCCATCAGGATTTCGGGCCGTGACACCGGGTAGGTCAGCAGCAGCGGCAAAGTGCCCCGCTCAACCTCACCCGCGATGGCGTCAAAAGACATCAGCAGGGCCACCAGCGGCACCAGATAGACCGCAAGGCTGGTCAGACTGGCCACCACGACCGACAACCGGTCCGCGCCGATGGTTCCAGTGGCTGACGATCCAGCCGCCGACAAAACGAGCGAAAACAGCGCCATCATGGCAATAGAAATAGCGACCCAGCGGTTGCGAAGCGCAATGCGGAACTCGGTCTTTGCGGTTGCGAGAATGCGGTTCATTGCCCCGCCCTCTTGCTGAACTGGCTATAGATGTCCTCCAATGAGGGGGGCACCACGTCGATATCGGCAACCTGGTCACCAAGGGCGGTGATCCGGGTCAGAACGCCCAGTTTGTCTTTCTGCGCACAGGTCAGGCTCAGAACCCCACCTTGTTGTACGGCCTCTGGCAGGGCGGCAGCGACAGTCCCTTCATCCCCAGCGCGGGGGGTGACAAGGAACGCCACCGGCAAAGCCGCCGTCCGGCGCAGGTCGGACAGTGCGCCCTCTGCCACCAGAACGCCGCCGGACAGGATCAGGATGCGGTCGGTCCGCGCCTCTACCTCGGTCAGCGCGTGAGAGGACAGCAGGATGGATGCGCCATCGGCCGCCAAACGGTCCAGCAGCTCATAGAAATCACGGCGCGATACGGGGTCCAGACCAGAGGTCGGTTCATCCAGCACCAGAAGCCGCGGCTTGCCGATCAGTGTTTGCGCAAGGCCAACCCGCTGGCGCATGCCTTTGGAATAGGTGCCGATCCGGCGTTTGGCCGCAACACCAAGGCCAACACGCTCCAACAACCCCAAAGCCATTCCGGGGCTTTCGCCACGCAGGGCCAGATAGTGACGCATCTGTTCCAGCCCGGTCAGGGCGGGGTGGAAGGCGACGTTCTCCGGCAGGTAGGCCACATGGCGGCGCGCATCGGGTGAGCCGGGGGCGCTGCCGGCCACCTGTAAGGTGCCGGAATCATGCGGGATCAACCCGAGAATGATCTTCATCAGCGTAGACTTGCCCGCGCCATTGTGACCAAGCAAAGCCACCCGCTCGCCGGGGGCAACTGTCATAGAGACGTCGGAAAGGGCACGCACGCCCTCAAAGGTCTTAGTGAGGGATTTCAGCGTCAGTGTCGGCATCTGTGGGGGCTTTCAGCCAGCGATCGGCCACGAGGGCCGCCATCGCGGCGATATTTGCGGGGATTTGGATGACGGGGGCGGTCACCAGCGGATGGCTGTCGACGACGCCGCCGGGAAGTATGGCGGGAAAGGAGGACTGGCTCCACCGGATCAGTTGCACGGCAGGGGACCCCATCAGCAGGCTCGCAGCGGGTTGGGACCACAGGATGCTGTCCATCAGGTCATTGGGACGAAACGGGCTGTCGGCAATGCCATCGCCATTCAGGTCAAACACCGGATGATCGGACCAGAAATTTCCCCGATCCTCAAAGCTCCATTCGATGTGGCGGGTGCCGACGTACTTTACTTGGGTCCGGTTGCCGACGAAGGCGTTCCCGGTCATCGCATTGCGCTCAGACCCGGCGGTGAAATGGATGCCGATCTGGCAACCCTCAAACCGGTTGCCGACGAACAGGTTCTTGTTGGCGGCATAAAGAAAGGTGCATTTCGTTGCCCCCTGCACCAGATTGCCCGAGAAGTCGGATGAGTTGGAGGAGTTGATCATCAGCCCATGGTCGCGGTCTGACAGTGACATGTTCCCGGTGACCTTCACCCTGTCGGAATACATGATCGCAAACCCAAGATGGTTGCCGATCGAGATATTGCCAGAGATCTCGCTGTCCTTGGTGTACATGTAATGCACCGCAAAGCGCAGGTCGCGAAACAGGTTGTTGCGGTAAATTGCGCGGGTAGAGGAGTTGGAGAATATCCCGTCCCGGCCATAGCGGATGTCGTTGTCCTCTACGATCAAACCCGGAGAGTTCCAGACATAAACCCCGTTGCCACGTTGGTTCATGCGGTTGTCCTGGCTTCCGACGATCACATTCCCCCGCACCAAGCAGTCCTTGCCGCCATGGACGTCAACGCCGTGCATGTTATCGGTGAAATGGTTGCCCTCAACCACAGCGCGGTCAGCGCCCTTCACGATCTTGACGCCGGAATCGATGTCCTGATTGCGGGTGCCAGAGTGGGTGATCGCCAGCCCTTTCAAGGTGATATCATCGCCGGTCAGGGTAACGACCGTACCCTTGCCTTGGCCGTCCAGCACCACACCGGGCACACCTTGCAGCGTGACGGAATGGTCAATCACAAACGGGCCGGCATAGGTGCCGGGTGACAGCAGCAGCACATCGCCGGGCTGTGACCCGGCGATGGCAATTTGCAGGGTGTCTGCCCCCGGACCCACGCGCACCTCTTCGGCAAGCGCAGGCAGCGCAAGCAGGCAGAGGGCAAGGCTCAGGGGCAGACGCATCTTAGACGCCTTTCGGTTCAACAAACATCCGCCCGCGCATTTCCATGTGCAAAGCGTGGCAGAACCACTGGCAATAGTACCAATAGACCCCCGGTTGCGCCGCGACGAAGGTGATGGAAGAGGTCGCCTGCGGCCCGATCTCCATCGCGACACCATGGTTGCCCATCGTGAAGCCGTGGGTCAGGTCGTCGATGTCATCAAGGTTGGTGACACAGACCGTCACCTCGTCGCCCTCTTTCACCGTGAAGCTTTCCAACGAGAAGGTCGGCGCCTGCGAAGACATATAGACCCGCACCTTGTTGCCGTCGCGGATCACGGTGTCCTGATAGTCGTCCAAGTCGACGCCATCCGCCTCAGCCTGCTTGCGGGTTTCTGCCCACATGCGGTCTTGCCTGTCCCAAACCGACAACGGGTTGACCCGCGAAGCAATCACCGAAATCGCGTCATGCGGCTCGGCAAAGTTCGGGCCGTCATGCATCAGCACCATCTTGTCGCCAGAGATGTCGATCAACTGATCATTCTCAGGCTTCAGCGGCCCCACATTCAGGAACCGGTCTTTGGAGAATTTGGACAAGCAAACCAGCCAACGGCCATCCGCCTCAAGCGTCTCACCCATCGTGGTTTTCAGGTGGCCCGGCTGATAATGCACGTCGATCTTGTCGAGGATCGGGTCCACTTTTTCGCCGTTATAGGCCTTGATCGCCGTCTCAATGTTCCACTTGACCACCTGGCTGTCGAGGAACAGCGAGGTATAGGCATTGCCGTTGCCATCAAAGGCGGTGTGCAACGGGCCAAGACCCAGCTCGGGCTCCGCAACCACAACCGAACGCGGATCAATGTCAGAGGTGAACAGCGCGTCCAACTTGGTCACGTCGATCACCGTCACGGTCGGGCTCAGTTTGCCCGCGACGCAAAGGTGCTTCTTGTCCGGGGCCATGTTGCAGCCGTGCGGGTTGTTGGCGACCGGGATGTAGCGGGTGTAGTTCTTGTTCTGCCCCTTACGCCCGTCGATGATCTTGCAGCCGTTCAGCTCTTGGAAATCACCATCGGCGATGCCTTTTTCAATCTCAGCGATGTTGAAAACGACAACATGGTCCATCTCAGCCGCAGTCATATCGGCCTGCGTCATCCCCATTTCAGAGTTGTAAGAGGTTGAGAACGCCCATTTCCCCTCATAGTCGCTGTCGGTGTTGTCTAGGTTGCCCGACACCAGAATCTGCCACGCCACGCGCATTTCATCGGCATTGATCGCCGTGAAGATGTTCACATAGGTCGACGGGTCGTCCATCGTGGTGCCGTCGTTGACCAGCGGTGCCTCATCCTCGCCATTGGCAAAGATGTAGTTGGAACGCGGCCACTTTTGCGGGCGCATGCCGTGGATCGCCTTGGCGTTCGGCACTTCAAGGATCTTGTCGCATTTCATCACGTCGCAACGTACACGGGCGACGCGGGTGTTGGCCTTGTCGTTCATGAACAGGAACTGACCGTCATACTTGCCCTCGGTATAAGACATGTGGACGTGGTGGAGGTCGCCATTCTCATGCACGACTTGACCGTTGGCCGCGAGATAGGCCTTGGTCTTTTCGGTCATCGTCTCATTCAGGATGCGGCGGCTTTCGTTGGTGCGGCCCCAGCCGGTGGCAGAGCAGCGGTTGAACACCGGCACCCGCATGAATTCGCGCATCGACGGTACGCCGAGAATACGCAGCTCACCCGTCTGGCCTGACGACCAGAAGCCATAGTAATCATCGAGTTGACCCGGCGCGATATCGACACCTGAGGCCGCACGGGCCGATGTGGTCGAGGCGGCAGTGACACCGGCAGCACCCGCCAGCATTGCCAGACGCGATCCGCCAAGTCCGCCCAGCAAAGCTGCGCCCCCTGCCGTTGCGCCGAAAAGGCCCCTCCGGCTCAGTCCAGGCTTTTGAGATTCAGACATTTTTCGCTCCTTTTAGGTTGGGATGATTGATCAGGTCGCCGGGCATCCGCAGGGGAGCATCGGCATGGCCCACTGAGCCGCGCCGCTTGTCTTTGCGGATCACAACGGGGCATTTGGTGTGGCTTTGGTAAAGCACCTGACAGTTCAGGCAGTTTACACATTCATTCGGGTTGATTTCGCCGGTCGGATGGATGGCCTGCACCGGGCAATCGTTGGCACAGGTCTGACAAGGATTGCCGCACTCATGATAGCGCTTGAGCCAGTCAAACATCCTGAGGCGGGCCGGGATCGCAAGCGCGGCACCCAGCGGGCACAGATAGCGGCAGTAGAACCGTTCGACGAACAAACCTGCCACCAGCAACGCTGCCACGTAGGCCACAAAAGGCCACGCCCGGACGAATTTCAGCACGATTGCGGTCTTGAACGGTTCAATTTCCGCATAATGCTCGGCCTGCTCAATCGACATCAGGGACACGCCAAACAGGCCAAGGAAGATCATGTATTTCAGCGGCCACAGCCGTTCATGCAGACCCCAAGGCAGCGTCCATTGCGGGATGTGCAGGGCACGGGCCATTTTGTTGGTCAGCTCTTGCAGCGCACCAAAGGGACAAAGCCAGCCGCAATAGGCCCCACGCCCCCAGAACAGCAAGGCGGCAGCGAGAGAGAACCAAAGGATAAAGGTCAGCGGGTCCAACAAGAACGCCTGCCAGCTGAAACCCGACACCAACGAGCCAAACAGCGCCATCAAGTTCACCACCGATAGTTGGGCATTGGCGTACCAGCCAAGGAAAACCAGCGTGACGGTCAGGAAACTCATCCGGAACCAGTAGAAAACACGCGCATTCCGGGTCGCGATACTTTGAAAGAAGAACACAAGTGTCAGAACGGCAAGCATGGCGACCAAAACGGCAATCTCGACCTTCTTGCCTTGCCAGATCTTCTGCCACAGTGCCGATTGTGCGGCGGTTTCATCCTGCAACGGGGCCGCAGCGACGACCGGGGCAGCAATGGTGCGCAGGTAGCGCGGCGGCAATTGGTAGGCGAGGTCGAAGGTGATGAAATCCTTTTCAATCGCGGCGACCTGACGCTGAACCAACAGCTGAATGCGGAACGGTTTGGTCGGATCAAATCCGCTGATTGCAGGAACGCGGAACAGGTCAGTCTCAGTAAACTCTGGCGCGCCTACGGCTGAAATGGACCCAAGTCGCTTGTGGTCACGGTCATGAAACCGCACCGAGACATCATCCTGCACCAGCACAATCCGGTCAAAGATCCCGCCCCGCACATAGCCTGAGCCCTTGAAGGAATAGATCCCCTTGCCCACGATCATCAAAGCCTGATCGCCCGGCTTCAGCCAGCCTTGCAGGTTCTTGTGCTCATCAGCGCCCAGCAGGGCCTGCCCGATCGCGGGCACCGAAACCAAGGCTATCTGCATCTCAACAAAGGTGCTGTCGGCGGGTTCGGTGACGGGTTTGGCCGAGGCACGCGGATCGCCCAACGCATCAAAGGCCGCGTTGATCTGGCCAACGTCCAGCGACAGCCGACGCAATGTGCCATCCCCTTCCATCGTCATCCAATCGGCGGGGGCTACGGCATCGGGATTGATTTCATCAGTCGGACCGGTCGCAATCTCGGGGGTCAGGCCGCCAAGGCCCAGGGCGCGGGCGACTTTCAGACCAGAGCGCAGGATGGAATCGTCCAGCACCATCACCGTCACAGTGGCACCAGAGATGATGTTCAGATCATGCTTGCCGCCGTTCTGGGACATCTCGACCAAGTCCATGCCAATATAACCAGCGGCAAGTGCTTTGATCTTGGCGTCAGGAATGCCAACCAAAACAATAGGCTCAGAGTGTTTGACCAACATGACGCCCGTGATCTTGGCATCAAGCCCGACCGCGACCATCGTGTGAATGGGCTTGCCGGAATAGCCGGTCGTGCCCACGAAGTCAGAGGTTAAAAAGACCCAGCCAATCTGCGTCCCGGCTTTGAGCACCGGTGCGACCGCCAGATCGGCGCGGATCGGCCCATAGGCATCCGCCTCGGCGACCAGATCACTTGCCGGAATTTCCGGCAGATACTTTGCTAACACTGATTCAGCTTGGGCCGGGGCGGCCAGTGCCAGCAACAAACCCGACAACAGGGTCAAAACAAGCAAACGAATACGTGACAGAGAGAGGACGGACAGGGACATGGATCACAACTCTTTCGGCGGGGCACGGGCCTGAACGGGCCGAGCGGTGCGGGTCAGAAATAGGTGCAGGGGTTTCAGCCCCTGTTCGGCGTCGGACAGCCCTCCGGCGGTCTGATCCGTCGGGGCTTGGGTCGGCAGGGCCAACGCGGCTGCTTGGCAGCACAAGGGGCAGTCGGAACAATGGCTCGGGGAATTGGGCGCTACAGGCTCCCCCGCCGCATTCAGCGTGACAACCAAAGCCTCGCCATCACCGCAGATGACCATCTCGGTGGCAGAGGCCATCTCTGCGGCCATCGTCAACTGGGCCGCAGAGGTTGCAGCACCCGTGACGATCAACGTCAGGATGAGCAGCGCACGGGTCAAGAGTTGGTTGATGGAGCGGTTCATGGCCTTCACGTCTAGGTGAACTGTCAGCCTAGGCATTGATATGGATCAAATCAAATATCCTTTTTGGTGATTTAATAGTGATGCACCAACTGCGACACTTTCGCGAAAATTGGGGCCAGCCATTTTCAATCCGCCCATTTGGGTTGAGAATGCGCCAAATGAACCTGAAGGATCATACGCCACATGCACCTGACCAAATTCAGTGACTATGCCTTGCGGGTTCTGATGTTAGCCGCTGCGCGTGGCAACGACCGCCTGACGATCGAAGAAACCGCTGCGACCTTTGGCATTTCGCAGGGCCATCTGAAAAAAGTCGTGCTGGCGATGACACGCGCTGGCTTTCTGCGTGGCATCAAGGGCCGGACAGGCGGCTATCTGCTGGCCCTCAAACCCGAAGAGATCAACCTTGGCGCGGTCCTGCGGATTACTGAGACCAATTTTACGATGTTCGAGTGTGTTCAGGACGGCCATGCCTGCCCAATTGTCGGGCCCTGCCGCTTGCCGGCCGTGGGTCGAAAGGCGGTCAATGCCTTTCTGTCTGCTTTTGATCAGGTCACCCTGGCGGACGTGGCTCTGCCCCTTGACGCCTTCACCTTTCCAGAAATTGCCGTCGAGATTGCCGCACAGTAGGTTCTGACCGTTCGCCCGCGCCGCGCCAGTCGCTGCAAGCCAGCATCCAGCAGGGAGTGTCGTCGTAGCGGAGAACCAATCGGCATCCGGCCCACGCCCCGACAGATCGAAGTCAAAGGCCCTTGCCCTGGCATAGTCACGTCGCTGTTCGACCAAGGGGAGGATGTGAATGGGCGCCCATCAAATCGACCAAGACGTGCGGTCTTATGTTCAGCCGCCCAAGGCCCGCCCTTCACGCAACCCCAAATATGCGCGCCATATCACCGCATTTTGGGCTTTGAATCCTGCAGCCTGTCTCAACTTTGTCAATTCATCGCGCCCTGACAGTTGACTGCTTGGCATTGGCCACCATTACCGCTATGGGCACCGCAGCGAACATGGAGCCGGGTGCGATCCCGGCTGGCTCTTCCGGCCGCCGATCCGCCGGACAACCGCAGACTGGCCTGACATACCTAGATGCCAAGTGCGGCGCTGGATCGGTCCACAACGGATAAAATATGATTTCTTTAGAAGCTTACCGCCAACAATGGTTTGGCAACATTCGGGCCGACCTCTTGTCGGGCCTTGTCGTAGCGCTCGCCCTGATCCCCGAGGCGATAGCGTTCTCCATCATCGCCGGGGTAGACCCCAAGGTGGGGCTTTATGCCTCATTCTCAATCGCGGTCATCACCGCCTTTGTCGGTGGGCGTCCGGGCATGATCTCTGCTGCAACTGCCGCGACGGCGGTGCTGATGGTGACCTTGGTCAAGGATCACGGTCTGGAATATTTGCTCGCCACCACGGTTCTGGCTGGGTTGCTGCAAATCGGCATGGGGTTGCTCAAGCTGGGCTACGTGATGCGCTTTGTGTCCAAATCGGTGATGACCGGGTTTGTGAACGCCTTGGCCATCCTGATCTTTCTGGCGCAGTTGCCGGAGCTTGACCCCTCTACCGTGAATTGGCTGACCTATGCGCTGGTCGCTGGCGGCTTGGCGATCATCTATCTTTTCCCTTATGTGACCAAATCGGTGCCGGCACCGCTGGTCACGATCCTTGTCCTGACCACGCTGACCCTCGTTTTCGGTTGGGACGTGCGTACAGTGGGCGACATGGGCGCTTTGCCCGATACCTTGCCCGTCTTCCTCATCCCACAGATCCCGCTGACCTTCGAAACGCTGCAGATCATCTTCCCCTACGCCTTGGCGGTCGCGGTGGTCGGTCTGTTGGAAAGCCTGATGACGCAGAACCTCGTCGATGAGCTGACCGACACCAAGTCGAGCCGCAATCAGGAATGCATCGGCCAAGGTCTGGCCAACACGGCCACCGGATTCATCGGCGGCATGGCGGGCTGTGCGATGATCGGCCAGAGCATGATCAACGTTAAGTCTGGCGGGCGCGGCCGGTTGTCCTGTGGCTTTGCGGGCGTCATGTTGCTGATCTTCTGCGTGGGTCTGGGCGACTGGGTCAGCCAGATCCCGATGGCCGCGCTGGTGGCGATCATGATCATGGTCAGCATCGGCACCTTTTCCTGGGGGTCAATCAAATCGCTGCGGACCCATCCGACCTCTTCCTCTGTCGTGATGGTCGCCACGGTGTTTGCTGTGGTTTACACGCATAACCTCGCCATCGGGGTTCTGGTGGGGGTGCTGTTGTCAGGCATCTTCTTTGCCGCCAAGATCTCTCAATTGTTCGGCGTCAAGAGCACGCTTTCCGACGACCATCGTGAGCGGACCTACCGGATCGAAGGGCAGTTGTTCTACGCCTCGGTTGAGGATTTCGTGAATGCGTTCAATTTCAGAGAACTTCTGGACCGCGTGATCATCGACGTGAATCACGCCCATATCTGGGACATTTCCTCTGTGCAGGCGCTTGATCAGGTGGTGATGAAGTTCCGGCGTGGCGGGGCGGTGGTTCAGGTGATCGGCATGAACGCCGCTTCGGAAACCATCGTCGACAATCTGGCGCTTCACGACAAGCCTGGCGCGATGGAGAACATGCTGACGCACTAGGGCCGCACAGCCTTGCGCCGCCCGAGACATTCGGGCGGCGTCTTGCTGTCCAATCAATTGATCTTCCGACGCCAGTCCATGATGATATGTGGATGCGGGCAAGGGCAGGATTGCGCAATCGCCCCGTGCCCGATCTGACAGCGCCGGAGGATGATGATGACCGAAGCCTATATCTGCGACTTTATCCGCACGCCCATTGGACGGTTCGGCGGGGCTTTGTCCTCTGTCCGGCCCGACGATCTGGCGGCTGTGCCACTTCGGGCATTGATGACGCGGAACACGGGCGTGGATTGGGATGCAGTGGACGACGTCGTGCTCGGTTGCGCCAATCAGGCGGGTGAGGACAATCGCAACGTCGCCCGCATGGCGCTGCTGCTCGCCGGGCTTCCCGTCGGGGTGACCGGCACCACGATCAACCGGCTTTGTGGGTCGGGAATGGACGCCGTGCTGTTGGCCGCACGGCAGATCAAGGCGGGCGAGGCTGGGTTGATTATTGCAGGCGGCGTGGAATCCATGTCGCGGGCCCCCTTTGTCATGCCCAAAGCCGACACCGCCTTTTCCCGTAATGCTGAGATATATGACACCACCATCGGTTGGCGCTTTGTGAACAAGGCGATGGCAACCCAGTACGGTGTCGAGTCCATGCCAGAGACGGGCGAAAACGTGGCAGAGGATTACGGGATTAGCCGCGTGGATCAGGACGCCTTCGCGCTACGCTCACAGGCCAAGGCGGCGGCGGCGCAGCACAACGGGCGGTTGGGGCAAGAAATCACGGCTGTCACCATCCCGCAGCGCAAGGGTGATCCCTTGGTCGTGGACCGCGACGAACATCCCCGCGCGACAACGATGGAGGCTTTGGCCAGACTTGGCACCCCGTTTCGCCAAGGCGGGACCGTGACGGCGGGCAACGCCAGCGGCGTGAATGATGGGGCCGCCGCACTGATCATCGCCAGTGCCGAGGTCGCGCGCGCCCACGGTCTGACGCCGATTGCACGGATTCTGGGTGGGGCCACGGCTGGTGTGCCGCCGCGCATCATGGGGATCGGCCCGGCACCCGCCTCGCAAAAGTTGATGGCGCGACTGGGGCTGACGCAAGGCGATTTCGACGTGATCGAACTGAATGAGGCCTTTGCCAGTCAGGGTCTTGCGACGCTGCGCCAACTTGGGATTGCGGATGACGACCCAAGGGTGAACCCGAATGGAGGTGCAATTGCGCTGGGTCATCCCCTCGGCATGTCGGGCGCGCGGATCACCGGCACGGCGGCGCTGCAACTGGCGCTGACCGGGGGGCGGCGATCATTGTCGACCATGTGCATCGGCGTGGGGCAGGGGATTGCGATTGCGCTGGAACGGGTCTGATCGGCGGGGCTTGTCGAGGCCACGCAAGCCAGATTAACCTTCGCCAACCCGCGCCACTCCCGTGCGGGACAGGCAGGGGGCCGACATGTGCAAGGACTGCAACTACACGATCCACGGCGCGCAACATCACTTTGGCTGGGACAACACATTGCCCCCGGCTGAGCGGGTGGAGCCGGGATCGACGATCCTGTTTCATTGCCTGGATTCCTCTGCGGGCCAGTTCAGTGCCGCCTCAACGGTGGCCGATGTGACCACGCTGGATTTCGGCAAGGTCAATCCGGTGTCTGGCCCGATCCATGTCGAAGGGGCCATGCCGGGGGATGCGCTAAAGATCACGATTGACAGCTTCGCGCCCTCTGGCTGGGGCTGGACGGCGAATATTCCGGGCTTTGGCCTGTTGTCGGATCAATTCCCCGATCCCGCACTGAATATCTGGAAATATGACACGGGCCTGACTCCGGCGCTCTACGGCAAAAACGCCCGCGTGCCGTTGAAACCCTTTGCTGGCACCATCGGCAACGCGCCCGCCGAAATGGGCCTGCATTCGGTGGTGCCGCCGCGCCGGGTGGGCGGCAATCTGGACATCCGCGATCTGGCGGCGGGCACGACGCTCTACCTGCCGGTCGAGGTGGCAGGCGCTCTGTTCAGCGTCGGCGACACTCATGCCGCCCAAGGCGATGGTGAGGTTTGCGGAACAGCGATTGAAAGCCCGATGGATGTCGTTCTGACGCTGGATCTGGTGAAGGGTGCCAACCTGAAAACCCCGCGCTTCACCACGCCCGGACCGGTGACGCGGCACCTCGACGCCAAGGGGTATGAGGTGACCACCGGCATCGGCCCGGATCTGATGAGCGGGGCGCGCGATGCGGTTTCGGGGATGATCGACCTGCTTTGCGCCACGCGTGGCCTCTCGCCGGTTGAGGCCTATATGCTGGTTTCAACCTGCGGAGATCTAAGGATTTCCGAGATTGTCGACATGCCAAATTGGGTGGTCAGCTTCTACTTCCCGCGCTGCGTTTTCGAATAGGTCATTTGTACAGAAATCGGGCAAAGCGCGGTCCAAAAGGTCGCACCGCCCGTAAACTGAGTGTGAATTTTCTTGACTAAGGCGGCACAAGTGGGAACGTTCTCACGCAAACGACTGCAGAGTCGGCAGAGCGCAAGGAATCAAATGGATACGGACTTGAAACAGGTAGAGGGTCGCGCACCCTTTGGCCCCTATGAGACATGGTATCGCATCACGGGCGATCTGAACTCGGGCAAAACCCCGATTTTCTTGCTGCATGGCGGCCCCGGTGTCGCCCACAATTACATCGACAGCTACAAACTGCTGGCCCGCGATGGCCGCCCGGTGATCCACTACGACCAGATCGGCTGCGGCAACTCCACCCACCTGCCCGAAAAGGGCGGCGATTTCTGGACCCCGCAACTGTTTGTGGACGAGCTGGAAAACCTGATCGACCATCTGGGCCAACGCGCCGGGCTTTCATGTTCTGGGGCAAAGCTGGGGCGGCATGCTGGGGGCGGAATATGGCGTCCGGCGGCCCAAGAGGTCTGAAATCGCTGATGATTGCCAACTCTCCGGCGTCGATGGCGCTGTGGTCGTCCGAGGCGATGCGCCAGCGCTCGGAAATGCCGCAAGACATTCAGGACGCGCTGAACAAATACGAGGCGACGCGGCGACTATGATAATCCGGCCTACAAAGCGGCGACGGATTGGGTCTATGCCCGCCATGTCTGCCGTGTGGTGCCGAACCCGCCCGAAGTGGTGGCCAGCTTTGACCAGACCGCGGCGGACCCGACCGTCTACCACACGATGAACGGCCCGAATGAATTCTTCGTCGTCGGCACCTTGAAGAACTGGGACATCACGCCCGAACTGCACAAGATCGACGTCCCGACGCTGATCATTTCCGGCCGCCATGATGAGGCGACGCCCGCCACCGTCCAACCCTACAAGGACCTGATCAAAGGCTCCACTTGGGTGATCTTCGAGGACAGCAGCCACATGCCCCATGTCGAAGAGACCGAGTTCTGCATGGGTGTCGTCGGCGGCTTTCTGAACATGCACGACTGAACGACTAAACCAACCGGGAGACTGACATGAAGAAAGCTACTGTCTGGCCACTGCGGCTGCCGGCCTGCTGGCCGTCACCGTGGCCCGGCCATGGCCGAGTACCAGACCGAACATCGCGGCGGCACGATGCGGCTGGTTGCACGGTCGGCTGCGGGCACGATTGACCCGCATATCAACTATACGCTGCAATACTGGCAGGTGTATCAAGGCCTGTATGACGGGCTGATCGCCTTCAAGAAAGGCCGCCGGGGCCGAAGGGTTCGACCAAGGTTCCCGATCTGGCCGAGGCGATGCCCGGACGCCGACCAATGACGGCAAGACCTATATGTTCAAGATCCGCAAGGGCATCAAGTTCTCGAACGGGCAGGAAGTGGGCGTCAAGGACGTGGTCGCCTCGTTCCAGCGCATCTTCAAGGTGTCGCGCCCGACCGCAGGCGGCTTCTATTCCGTCATCGTCGGCGCCGACAAATGCCTGGCCGAACCGGCGACCTGCACGCTGGAAGGCGGCGTTGTGGGCGATGAGGCGGCTGGCACCGTCACCATCAACCTGACCGCGGCCCGATGCCGAATTCTTTGACAAGCTGGCCCTGCCGCATGCCGCGATCCTGCCCGCCGACACGCCGGCCACCGATGTGGGCTCGTCGCCCATCCCCGGCACCGGCGCCTACTACATCTCGGCCTACGATCCCAACACAGGCATGACGACTGGAGCGCAACCCGCACTTCAAGGTGTGGAGCGAAGAGGCCCAGCCCGATGGCTACCCCGATGTCGTCCAATATGATTTCGGCCTGACCGATGAGGCCGAGGTGACGGCCGTGCAGAACGGCGAGGCCGACTGGATGTTCGACCAGCCGCCGACCGACCGCCTGGGCGAGATTGGCACCGAACTATGCCGATCAGGTCTATATCAACACGCTGACCGCGTGGTGGTATGCGCCGATGAACACCAACATCGCGCCCTTCGACAACGTGCAAGGCGCGGCAGGCGGTGAACTATGCGATCGACCGCAACGCCATGGTCAACCTGTTCGGCGGCCCGGTTCTGGCCAGCCCGATCTGCCAGGTTCTGCCGCCGGGCTTCCCCGGACATGTGCCCTACTGCCCCTACACCAAGGACCCCGGCGAGAAATGGTCGGCCCCCGATCTGGAAAAGGCCAAGGCACTGGTCGAGGAATCCGGCACCAAGGGCCAGAAGGTCACGATCATCGCCGAGGATAACGCGGTGTCCAAATCCATCGGCACCTATCTGCAATCGGTGCTGACCGACATCGGCTATGACGCCGAGGTCAAGCCGATCTCGCCGAACATCCAGTTCACCTATATCCAGAACACCAACAACAAGGTGCAGATCTCGCATCAGCCAATGGTATCAGGACTATCCGGCCGCGTCGGACTTCCTGAACATCCTGTTCGGCTGCTCCAGCTTCACGCCCGGTTCGGACAGTTCGATCAACATCGCAGGCTTCTGTGACAAGGACATTCAGGCCAAGATGGACGCGGCACTGGCTCTGGGCGTGACCGATCCCGAAGGCTGCCAACAAGATCTGGGCCGAGATCGACAAGGCGGTGACCGACAAGGCGCCGATGGCTGCGCTGTTCACCCCCAAGCATATCGACTTTGTGTCCAAGCGTCTGGGCAACTTCCAGTTCAACTCGCAGTACTACTGGATGGTCACGCAGTCCTGGGTTCAGTAAAGTGAGCTTCTGAAACGCCAGCCGTGGCCCCTGGGCCACGGCATTTCACCGTCTGCGGCGTGACCGCACGGCCACTGGTCGCACTGGCCGTTTTCGTTCTGGTCGTGGTCATCTGCGCTGCTGGCGCCGGTCTATGCCTGGTGGGCCGGGGTCAACCCGTTCAAATCGACGCTGGATGCTGTCGATCACGATCGACGGCGAACAACGCCCGGTGATGGAACTGCCGACGACCGGCCTGGCCCTGGGCTACACGCCCATCGGCCCGACCTGGCAGCCGGGCAACTACTTTCTCGGGGCCGACAATCAGGGCCGCGACGTGATGGCGCGGCTGCTCTACGGCGGCATGAATTCGATCATCATCGCCGCTGCTGCCACCGCTGTTCACCCTGGTCTTCGCGACCCTGCTGGGCCTGCTCGCCGGGTTCTTCGGCGGCATGGTCGACATGGTTATCAGCCGCATCCTCGACGTGCTCTGGGCCTTTCCGGTCTATCTGCTGGCCATTTCCCTGTCGATCGTGCTGATCACCCAAGGCATCAGCATCGGGCCGTTTGCGATTGATTCAGGCTCTCTCTGGCTGCCCATCTTCATCATCGGCGTCATCTACATTCCCTATGTCGCGCGGCCGATCCGCGGGCAGGTGATGTCGCTGCGCCAAACGCGATTTCGTGATGGCCGCCATTGGCCTGGGCGCGCCGTCCAGTCGCGCATCCTGTGGAAAGATATCCTGCCCAACGTCTCCACCACGCTGATCGTCTTCATTCCGATCATGATGGCGCTGAACATGCTGACCGAAAGCGCGCTGTCCTTCCTGTCCATCGGCGTGCAGCCGCCCGATGCCAGCTGGGGCACCATCATTCAGGACGGTCAGACGCTGCTCTACACCCGCCCCGTCGTGGCGCTGGCGCCGGGCATCATGATCGTGATGTCGGTGCTGTCGCTGAACGTGTTCGGCGACGGCTTGCGCGATGCGCTGGACCCACGGTCCAAGATCAAACTGGGGCGCGGCTGATGATCTACGCAATCCTGCAACGCTTTGGCCCAGATGGTCTTTGTCATGCTCGGCATCAGCCTGCTGGTGTTCCTGATCTTCTTTGGCACGCCCGGCGTTGACCCCGCCGCCCGCATCGCAGGCCGCAATGCCTCGCCAGAGGTGCTGCGAGGCCGTGCGCATGTCCTTCGGCTTCGATCAGCCGTTCTACGTGCAATACCTGACGATGATGAAGAAGATCTTCATCACCGGCGACCTGACCTCCTTCGTCAACCGCGGCTGGAAGGTGGTCCCGGCGGTCATGGACACCATCCCCGTCACCCTGTCGCTGGTCATGGGCGCCGCCGTCCTGTGGGTGGTGTTCTGCGTCATCATCGGCGTGCTGGCAGCGGCGTTCCGCGACAGCTGGATCGACAAGTTCCTGATGATCCTCGGCCTGATCGGCATTTCGATGCCGGTCTATTGGCTGGGCGAGGTGATGAACCTGATCACCCAAAGCCGCTTCCACGACACCTGGATGTTTTCCTGGGTGCCGCCCTTGGGCTACAAGACCTTTCAGCGATGATCCCAAGGGCTGGTTCCTGACCCTGATCATCCCGTGGATCACCCTGTCCATCCTCTACATCGGCCTCTATGGCCGCGTCCTGCGCGCCAGCATCACCGAGGCGCTGCAAGAGGATTACATCCGCACCGCCCGCGCCAAGGGCCTGTCCGAAACCCGCATCCTGCTGCGCCACGCCCTGCGCACCTCGCTGATTTCCTTTGTCACCCTGTTTGGCCTCGACTTCGGCGCGCTGGTCGGTGGGTCGGCCCTGCTGACCGAGGTGGTGTTCGGCCTGCAAGGCGTCGGCAAGCTGACCTTTGACGCCCTGCAAAACCTCGACCTGCCGGTCATCATGACGACGGTGCTGTATGCCTGCTTCTTTGTCGTGATGGCCAATGCCATGGTCGATGTCGTCTATATCCTGCTCGACCCAAGGGTGCGCACGTCATGATTTTGCAAGTGCGTGACCTGGCGGTGTCGTTCCGCACCGAACACGGGCGTCGTCCGCGTGCTGGACGGCGTGTCCTTCGACGTGGCTGAGGGTGAGGTTCTGGGCATCGTCGGCGAAAGCGGCTCGGGCAAGACCGTGACCGTTCTGGCCGTCATGGGCCTGATCACCGATCCCAACGCCATCATCGAAGGCTCCATCCTGTACAAGGGCCGCGAGCTGGTCGGGCTGAAACAACGCGAGATGCGCCACCTGCGCGGCCGCGAAATCGCGATGATCTTTCAGGACCCGATGACGGCGCTGACCCCGGTCTACACCATCGGCTGGCAGATCGCCGAACAGATCCTGACCCACCAAAAGGTCAGCAAGAAACAGGCCTGGTACCAAGGCGATTGACCTTCTGGAAGAGGTCGGCATCCCCAAACCCGCTGAGGCCGTCCACCGCTATCCGCACCAACTGTCGGGCGGGATGCGGCAACGCGCCGTGATCGCCATGGCGCTGACCTGCAACCCCGCCCTGCTGGTCGCGGATGAACCGACCACGGCGCTGGACGTGACCGTGCAGGCGCAAATCCTCGACCTGCTGCGCAAGCTGCAAAGCCGCCACGGCTCGTCCATCATCTTCATCACCCATGATCTGGGTGTGATGGCCGAACTCGCCGACCGGGTGATGGTGATGTATGCCGGGCCGGATCGTGGAACGTGCCGACAAGGCCGTCCTGTTCGCCGACCCGCGCCACCCCTACACGCTGGCCCTGTTGGACTCGATCCCGCCGCTGGACGGCCCGCGCCCCGCACCGCCTGCCGCTCCATCGCAGGCGCGCCGCCGTCGCTCGCTCAACCTGCCCAAGGGCTGCGCCTTTGCCCCGCGCTGCCCGCACCGCCTGACCGCCTGTGACGAGGCCAAGCCCCCTCTGGTCGGCGGCGCCCATGCCGCCGCCTGCATCCTGCCGAGTGCCCGATGACCGAACCCCTCTACACCGTCACCAACCTGTCCAAACGCTTTCGCGTCGGCACCCGCTTTTCGCGTCAAGGCCTGCGCATCGTGCAGGCCGTCGACTGGCGTGATCCTGCAGGTCATGCCGGGCGAAACGCTGGGTCTGGTGGGCGAATCCGGCTGCGGCAAATCCACCCTGGGCCGCTGCCTGTCGCGGCTGTACGACATCTCCGACGGCAAGCTGACCTTTGACGGCACCGACATTTCCACCCTGTCCGCCCGCGAAATGCGCCCCCTGCGGCGCAAGATCCAGATGGTGTTCCAAGACCCCTATGCCTCGCTTGAACCCGCGCCGCCGGGTGCATGACCTGATCGCCGAACCCCTGCGCATCCACCTGAACCTGACCGCGGCCGAGGTGGAGGCCCGCGTCGCCGACCTGCTGGAACAGGTCGGCCTGCTGCCCGACCACGCCCACCGCTACCCGCACGAATTTTCCGGCGGGCAGCGCCAACGCATCGGCATCGCCCGCGCGATTGCGCTGGAACCCAAACTGGTCATCCTCGATGAACCCGTCTCGGCGCTCGATGTCTCGGTGCAGGCCCAGATCGTCAACCTGCTGGCCGATCTGCAAGACCGGCTGAAACTGACCTATGTCTTTGTCGCCCATGACCTTAGCGTGGTGCGTCAGGTCTCCACCCGGATCGCCGTGATGTATCTCGGCTCCATCGTTGAAATTGGCCAGGCCGACGACATTTTCGCCCACCCCGCACACCCCTATACCCAGGCCCTGATCTCGGCTGTGCCCAAACCGGTCAACGGCGCTGGCGCGCAAGCGCATCATCCTGACCGGCGATGTGCCCAGCCCGATCAACCCGCCCTCAGGCTGCCGGTTTCACCCGCGCTGTCCCGTGGCACAAGACCGCTGCCGCGTCGAACGCCCGGCTTTGGTGCAAGCTGACAACCGCGCCGTGGCCTGCCACTTCCCCATCGGCTAGTTGCCGCTGGCCACCGCTTGGGCCAAGACTGGCCGAGCAATGAAAAAGGGGCGCAGCGTGGAACAGCAAGACTTGCAGCAACGGCTGGATGTGGCGATGGCAGCAGCACGGCAGGCCGGTCAGGGGCTGCTCGCGCATTACGCCGCCCGCGAACGGCTGGTGATCGACCAGAAGGGCATCAACGATTTCGTCTCCCAAGCCGACCGCGAGTCTGAAGTGGCGATCTTTGCCCTGCTCTCAGCGGCCTTCCCGACCGATGCCCTGCTGGGTGAGGAAAGCGGCCACGCTGGCGCCGCGAAGTCGGATCTGGTCTGGTGTATCGATCCCCTCGACGGCACCTCCAACTTCCTGAAAGGCGCGCATAATTGGTGCGTCTCAATCGGCCTGCTGCACCACGGTTTGCCAGTTCTGGGTGTGATCTATGATCCGGTTCGCGATGAGATGTTCGCTGGCGCGCAGGGGCTGGGTATGCGGGTCAACGGCACGTTGACGAGGGTCAGCCGCGTCGATGCACTGGATCATGCCGTGCTGGGCTTGGGCCACAACGCCCGCGTGCCGCTCGACGTGTTCAGCGTCGAGACCGTGGCTCTGCTGTCAACCGGCCTCGCGTTCCGCCAGCTAGGGGCAGGGGCACTGATGCTGGCCTATGTCGCCGCCGGGCGGTTTGAGGGGTATTCCGAATACCACATGTGGCCCTGGGATGCGGTGGCAGGCCTCGCCCTGATCGCCGCCGCCGGTGGCGTCTTTGCACCCTACAAAACCATCCCGGTAGAAGCCGGGGATCGGGTCTTGGCCAGCAATGGGCTCTTGCAGGACAGCCTGCGCCAGATCATGCTGGCCGCCGGCGTGGAGGGCCTATGATGATCCATGAATTGCGTGTCTACACCTGCGTGACCGGGCAACTGCCCCGTTTGCTGACCCGGTTTGAAACCCTGACCCTACCGATCTGGCGCAGGCTTGGCATCCGCCATGCCGGGTTCTGGACGACAGTCATCGGCCCCTCCAGCAACGACCTGACCTATCTGCTGGAATGGGACAGCCTCGCCCAACGTGAGGCGCTGTGGCCCGTCTTCCAGCGCGACCCGGAATGGCTCACAGGCCGCGCGAAAAGCGAAGAGGCCGGGCCGATCGTGGACAATGTGGCGGTCTCGATCCTGCAAAAGGTCGCCTTCCCCGTTTAGGTGCGAATTACGCTCAAACGGATTGAGACATTCCCCTTGCCACCCGAGGCAGCATTTGCTCTGCAAACGCATTCGGATGGCAAGGTCGGTTCAATAGAACTCAATTCGTTCTGGCTTCGATTCCGCTCTGAACTGGCCCCTGTGTTCCTCGGCCACAGGTTTGACACAATCGTGTCATCAAATATTCCAGTTCTTGAAAAATCGCTTTAACACGATAGATGTTGTCGTATTAACTCGGCCCGAATCATGCCCCGTGGGAGGAAACTGCAATGTTCAGAACCATCACGATCGCCGGCTATATCAGCGCCCAAGGTGAGTATGTGCGCGATGACAACGACGGTCGCATCACCATTTCGACCGGCTCACAATTGCTGACCGGTCGGCCAGTGGTCGGGCCAACAGCGCCGCTCGTCCAAACGCGCGACACACTACCCGCCCAATGATTTGGGTAGGATGGGCCATTCGGCCCATCGCCCTTTTCCCCTAGCTGCGCAGATCTGCTGGCAGCAAGGCGTCCGGCAGGTTCTGATAGGCCACCGGGCGCAACCAACGGCGGATCGACAAGGTGCCGACAGAGGTCGCGCCGAAATTGGTGCTGGCGGGGTAGGGGCCGCCGTGAACCTGGGCA
>CAWAEL010000031.1:0-136482 GCA_963781185.1 uncultured Alphaproteobacteria bacterium | reverse complement strand
CCAAAACCCCAAAACCCCATTAATTTTTATCATTAATTTGATGGTGCAGGTCTCGAGTCGAAAAACGACAGAAATTTCTGCTGATGAGCATGATCAACTAAATTTTGAATTTGATTAGCATATTCAACGACAACTAAATGGAGGTAATTATATTGTTTATTTTCAAAGAGTTACTGGTCTTTAGTTGCAGAATAAAGAAGAAAAACGAATTCCACATCACACAAAGCAGGAATTTAGTGCTTTCGAGTGCAGCGTTATATAACTTCAAAGACAAAAGTAACATTTTCTCAATTATAGCTTTCAGAAGAAGGATACCTCTAGAGAAAATCTCTTGTATCACTCCCCCAAAACCCCAAAACCCCAGATCATTCATGGAATTAGAGTGATTTTCAATATTTAAAAACAAATGGCCCATAGAAACTCTTCCAACTAGACCAGCTTGTATGTTCTTGACACGGATAGCCTTGAATTTAAAGCAGATACAATTGAACAGACAGTAAAAGAGGAGAACCCTATATCAAGCACTTCAGATGACTAGACAACTCCTGAATCAAGCAATTAATAATCGAGAGCAACACAATAAAGCAATGGCCATCTACCAAGCAAAGCTCAGCCATTGCAGTTAGCTTAAGAAGAGTCTAAGACTTCAATAGAGTCTTAGTCAAAGCTTGAGTCATCTCCTCGCAAGGCTGTATCCTCAAGCATCACAGACCTTGTAAATTCCGAGTACTTCAACATCCACATGCTCTTCAGATATCTCTTTAAACACTCTCAAGAAGAGTGGATTGTATTAAGCTGATTCCTCGTCTTGAAGAAGAGCCTATTAGGAACATTGACTTCTATATTCCCCAGCTGTGGTATGCCTTCATTTCTTCTAATACCTTCTAGTTATCTTGTGATCACAAAAAAAGAGGGAACATTCAAAATAGAAAAGTACATTCTTGAGACAGCTTTGCTCAACTGCAACATTGGACTTAAAGTAATGTCATCTCACATATTTGATCTTTAATTAGGCTCTCTAATTCTTCCAATCCTTTGCAGAAGACTAAAATGCAAGCTATTAGTGTAAAGCAATGGACTTCTATGGCCTCCTCGAGCAAACCTTAGTCAATGGGAACATCCCAAACAAGTACACAGGTAGCAGACCAGCCCCTGTTAAGAGTAAGTCATTTATATGAATAAGTTTGCTGAATTTAGCCTTTGAGGACTACCAAGATAAAAAATTCAAAGCAGATTACTTGGCTTTGCAGACTAAGTTCGTTGATAAACTGAAGTACTTTTCAATTAAGTTGAAAAACTACCCTTTGTCAGAACGAGGACAGATAATAGAGTCTAAGCTAGTTGAATATAACACCTGGATTGAGCATGATATCAGAGGATAGCTTGACACGATTGAGAGTGAAACTAAGTTCAAATACTTCGGTGTGATACTCCCCTTTAACGAAGGGGATGACTCAGACCCAGATGTTATCATGAAGATAATTCCAGAAATGGCCCTGGCATTCGACACAAAGAAAAGAGCTCCATTCAGAATAGTGCTTGAAACAGTCAAACTCAGTGAAATCAAACTTCTCGATCTCGAGGTTCAGCCCCAGAATAGTAGCAGCAATAAGGTATTTTTTTCCTTTTAAATTACCTTTCTAGATGCTTAGATAGTCAATTAAGATGGGCTTCCAATTGAAGCGGTTGAGGAGACCCAACTTGGGATTACTCTTGAGGATTGCGATGATGCCGAAAATCCATTTGACTCATAGACTCCTCGTGACACTTAACCTACTGATCAATAGCAAACTGAACAGCAAATTAAGTTTGAAATGGACGATGATCTTTATCAATTTGAAGAATAGCTCTTCACAAAGGCCTCGAAGCCCAAGGAGGATGAAAAGATTGAATTCGTGCCATCCAGACTGAAGCCAGCTCATTCAATAAAGATAGAAAAAGATTCAATGATATTCGAAGAGGAGGAGAAAGTAAGATCTTAAGGGAACTCTCCAAAGTAGAGAAAGTCTTCAGCAAGCAAGCACGACCTCTCAGATATGGAGTAAGTTGACCAAGTTATCTAGAACTTCTCCCATAGAGCTCGTAACTCAAACACAAACCACAACCATACGTACCAAAATGAGCAGGCATCACCTAAAAGTAACTCAAGAAAGTCCCATTTGAGTGTTGAGTAGGAGGAACAGATTGACCTTGATGGAATGGACAACCCTTTCAAGAGATCTTGGAGTTAAATACATAACCATTACTTGCAATCGAGCAATCTATAAGTATACACAACATACGCTCTAAGACCAATGATTGTCAAGGCCAATGACGACCTGAGGCAGGAAGTACTCGCTATATAATTGATGAAGAGGATGAAGTCAATCTTTGAAGAAGCAAATCTCAACATTTATTTAAGGCCTTATGAAATCTTAATTACTTCAAGTTCTTCAGGAATGATCGAGTTCATTCCTGACACTATATCCATCGATGGTCTCAAGAAGAAATTTCCAAAGTAGCAAGCTCAGCCATGGAATATGCTAACATTTTTCGAAAAGTACTTCGTTCACAACTTTGAGGAAGCCTAGAAGAACTTCGTTGAGAGCTTAGCTGGGTATTCTCTGTTCAACTACCTATTCAATGTGAAAGACAGACACAATGGGAACATTTTGATCGACTCGGAAGGCCACATTATCCACATAGACTTTGGATTTATGTTTTAGAACTCACCTGGTGGAATCAGTTTTGAAAGTGCACCCTTTAAGCTCACAAATGTAACTTTCTTTTAAGGATTAAGAATTGTCTTTAGGAATACGTTGACATTCTTGGAGGTCAAGAGAGTGAAATATTCGAATACTTCTAGAGTTTGCTGATTAAAGGTTTCTTAGAGCTGAGAAAGCATCTCGACGATATTTTGATTCTAATTGAGATCTTCATATAGGGTAAGATAACTAAAGTCTTAATTTTAATTGTAGACTCTAAAATGCCTTGCTTTATTCGACCGAAAACCGTTCTCCAAGAGATTAGAGACAAAATTAGCTTGAAAGACAACATAAATGTGGGAGGGAAGAATTCTGATTACTTTGAGCTTGTGAAAAGACTGCTTAAGTCCAGCATCAACAACTGGAGAACCACAAACTATGACAGCTTCTAGAAAATGACAAATGGAATTGAAAAGTGATTTATTTTTATCGATTCCAATTATGAATAATGGGGTTTTGGGGTTTTGGGGTATGCGCCGCGTGGGGCTGGTGAAAAGGCGCCGTATTCCAGCGATGGTCCGCGCAAGCCCTACGCCGCCAAGGCGGACGGCGACCGCAAGCCCTATGTCAAGCGCGACGCCCCGAGCGGGTGAGCGCAAGGCGCGTTGGGCGCAAGACTGAGGGCAAGCGCGAAGGGTTCAAGCCGCGCTCGGCCGGGTTCAAGTCGCATGGTGGCGGGGCAGATAAGCCCGGTCGCGCGGCTGGGTTCAAGTCGCACGGCGCAGAGGGCAAGACCTTTGCCAAGCCAGCCTGCGGCACCCAGGGCAGATGCCAAGGACACGTCGAAGCGGTTCGTGCCGCCGAAGAAGAAGTGAGTTGTTGGGGCCGCCTTCGGGCGGCCTTTTCATTTCGAACAGCGTTGGTTTGATTTTGCGCCGTTTACCGGCCGCAGCAAGTCAGCGATTGGTGCAGGCCGGGGGCGGCCACCAGAACGCCGTTGCTGCGCGGGAGTTCGGCGTTGAAATGCAGCCCCTCGCCCAGGCGGTTGGTGACGGTGGCACCTGCCCTGGCGGCGATCAGGGCACCGGCGGCAATGTCCCATTCCCAGGCCTGACGCATGGACAGCATGCCGTCAAACTCGCCCTCGCGCCACCAGACACAGCCGATAGGCGACCGAGGCGCGGAAATGGCGGGTCAACCTCCGGCACCGGGCCTACCACAGGTCGGGGTCCAGGTTGGCTTTGGGGGTCAGCAGGGTGGCGCCGTGGATCCCGGCGCGGGTGCTGCAGTGGATCGGCTCGGCCGTTGCAGGTGGCGGGGCCATCCAGCGTGGCGGCGTAGAGCCGGTCCTTGGCGGGCAGGTAGACCACCGCCGCCGTGACCACGCCGTTATGTGCCACGGCGAAGGAATGGGAAAAGCTGCTGTCGCCCGCGATGAAGGCCGAAGTGCCGTCGATCGGGTCGATCAGGAACAAATGTTCACAATCGAGCCGTTCGTCGGTATCGGGGGTTTCTTCGGACAGCCAGCCATAGCTGGGACGCGCGCCGCGCAGGCGTGTCGATCAGCATGTCGTTGACGGCAATGTCAGCCTCGGTCACCGGGCCTTCGCCGGGTTTTTCCCAGACCTTCGGGATCTTGCGGAAATAGCGCATGGCGATGTCACCCGCCGCGCGGGCGGCGTTGGTCAGAGAGGGTGAGGTCATGCTCCGGCAAGGGTCAGACCCTCGACCAGCAGGCTGGGCACGCGGGTGGAATGGTGCGCCTTGGCGTCGTTGGCGGCGGTCATCCGCAGCAGCATGTCGCGCAGGTTGCCCGCGATGGTGCATTCGTTGACCGGATATTTGATCTCACCATTTTCCACCCAGAACCCCGATGCGCCGCGCGAATAATCGCCGGTGGTGGGGTTGATGGTCGAGCCGATCATCGAGGTGACCAGCAGTCCCGTCCCCATGTCGCGCAGCAGATCGGCGCGGCTGGCGGTGCCCGGCGTCAGGTCGATGTTCGAGGTCGAGGGCGAGGGCGGCGAGGATGTGCCGCGCGAGGCGTTGGCGGTGCTGGTCATGCCAAGCTTGCGCGCCGTGCCGAGGTCCAGCGTCCAGCCCATCAGCACGCCGTCCTGTACGATCATGCGGCGGGCGGTTGGCAGCCCCTCGCCGTCAAACGGGCGCGAGCCCGAGATGCGGGCGCGGTGCGGGTCTTCGATCACCGACAGACCGGCGGGCAAGACCTGCGTGCCCAAGGCCATCCAGCAGCCACGACGCGCCGCGCGCAATCGACGCGCCGTTGATGGCCGACAGCAGGTGCCCGATCAGCGACGAGGCGATGCGTTCGTCAAACAGCACGGGATAGGCGCCGGTCGGCGGTTTGACCGACCCGGCGCGCTGCAGCGTGCGCGCGGCGGCCAGCGTCGCCGATTTCGTGGGCGGAGGGCATGTCGGCGGCATAGATGCGGCCCTCGCCGGCCCAGTCGCGTTCCATCTTGCGTGCCGCTGCCGGTGAAGGCGACGGCGGACAGCGAATGCGAGGTGCGGGCATAGCCGCCGGAAAAGCCGTTCGAGGTGGCCAGATGCATGTCGCGGCTGCGACCATGCCGGCCGAGGCCTCGACCTGCGTGATGCCGGGATGCGCCAGGGCGGCGGCCTCGACCGCGCGGGCGGCGGCTTCCAGCGTCGGCGGCGGCGGGTTCGGCGGACGGGTCGGTCAGGTCGAGCGCGGCCAGATCCCAGTCGCGGGCCAGCTGGTCGGCGGTCGGCCAGACCCACGGTCGGGTCCTCGGGGGCCTCGCGCGCCATGGCGACGGCGCGTTCGGCCAGACGGGCCAGCGTGGCGGGCGACACGTCGGAGGCCGACACGCAGGCCTGACGCCCGCCGAGCAGCACGCGCAGGCCAACCTCGACCCCTTCGGACCGTTCGGCCTGTTCCAGCTTGCCCTGCCGGATGTCGATGCTTTGCGAATTGCCGGACGACGGCCAGCGCGTCGGCGGCGTCGGCCCCGGCTTTGCGGGCCTCAGACAACAGGGCTTCGGTCAGTCTGGACAGATCATGCGGCATTGCAGGCTCCTTTTGCCTCCTGGATATGGGCGATTGTGGGGGCGCAGGGCAAGGCGGCAGACCCAATGGCCGGACACAAAGCCGACATTCCCGTTGCAGAGCCAGCCCGTCGACAAGCGGCTTCTTCAGCCGCGCTGGCGACAGATCAAGCGCGGCGCAAGCCGCTCCGCTGGATCAGCCGCCTCACCCCGTGCGGTCAGTTGAGTTGCTGGCCGTTGGCGTAGAAATGCTTGTCCTTGAATTCCAGCGTCGAGGTGATCTCATCCTTGGCTGCGTCGGTATTGGCGAACATCGACAGCATCATGCGGCCCTGCATCGCCTGATCCTTCGGCATCAGACCCATCGCGACCAGCTTGTCGATCAGCGCGTTGACGCCAGTTGCCTTGATGTCGATCTTGCCGGTGGGCAGCGGCATGCCGGGGATGGTTTGCATGTCCGAGTTGTCGAAGGTGAAGCCGCCATTCGCCGTCACCTCTGCGCCCGCCACCTTGGCCAGCAGTTGCGGCAGGTCGAGGGAATTCAGCATGCCCGGCGGTTCCTTGACCCGGCCTCCATCGCGGCGGCTTCCGTCATCAGATCCTTGGTCAGCGTGGCGGTGCCGTTGGTGTCGACTGATCAGCGTGGCCGGGTCGTGCGGCAACGATCCTGCCGGATCGACCATGGCCCACAGCCCGTCGGCCACCTTGAAATCGACGATCTTGGTCAGGAAGGAGAACGGCGCGGGCGTGTCCGACTTGGCCATCGGCATCGCCAGATTGATCGCCAGTTCGCCCAGTTCGGCGCTGAGGTCGGGCACCGGAATATCCGGCGAGGTCATGCTGACCGACACCGCCTTGCTGTTGAGGGTATAGTGCATCTGGCTGCTATCGAGGCCAAAGTCGGACGAAGCCCCGCCGAGCGCGAGTTTCATCTTGGTCTCATTCCCCGCAGCGCCGCCGTTGAAATCGAACGAGCTGGCCCCGATCCGGCCGCCCGCGCCGACCTTTAGCCCGCCTTTCAGCGCCGCCGGGAAATCGTCGTTCTTGGCGGACCAGTTGGCACCCTGAATGTCGACCGTGCTGGCCAGATCGCCCAAGGCGGCGTTCAGCGTGAAGGGCTCATTGTTGGACGATATCCGTACCCGCCACGTTCAGCGCCATCGCCAGACCGCTGGCGTCATAGTGGAACCGGTTGGCGTCCAGCGCCAGCGTCAGACCACCGCCGCCGAGGGTTCCGGCGATCTTCATCGGCTGCCCGGCATCTTGGCCCGTCACATCCAGCGCGCCGATGCCATAGGTCGCAGACAGATCCAGCGTCAACCCGGCCTTCAGCGCCGCATCGAAATCCTCCATCCCGGTCGAAGGCACCCCGGTCATGGCAGCCTTGCCCGCCAGATCGGCCAGCGACAGTTTGACATCGACATCCGACCCAGAGGTGCCGCCGCTCGCCTTGACCGTCAGATCCAAGGATTTGCTGGCAAAATCTTCGGTCATGGTCTTGCCCGACTTCGGCCGCTTCGACCAGATAGTTGGCCGTCACCCCGGTCAGTTTGCCATCCACCACAACGCGCGCGCCGGTATCGTCCACGGTGTCAGTCGACACGGCAAAGGTCGGAATGTCGGCGGCGTAGTTGACCGACTCTGGCACGCCGCTGGCGGTGATATCGGCACCCGGCATCGACACGTTCAGCGTCAGATCGACCGGCTTGGCCGTCTCGCTATCCTTGGCGGCGGGCATGTGCAGTTGGACCGGATAGGTGTCGGGCAGCACGATGCCGACCGTGCCATCGCCCTTGTCGGTGAATTTCATGTCGCCCAGCGCGGCAGTGGTTTCGCCAGCCTTGTCCGTCATCGTCAGCACGACACCGGTGACGACCAGCGTGTCGCCCTCCATGGCTTCACTGGCGGCGGTGATCTTCTGGCCCTGTGCCGCGACGGTGTCCTGCCAGTTCTGCCAGACCTGTTCGGGGGTGACATCAGCCCAGACCGATTGGCTGGACAGCAGCAATGCTGCGGCGGCGAGGGTGGATTTCGACATGATGACCATCCGTGCTGAAATTCATTTTGACCCAGCATCCAACGCGGATGGGGGTTGGGTCAAGGGATTTCCGATGTGACGCGTCTATTCGCCGTAGGGCACCCAGACGGTTTTGACCTCGGTCGCGGCGCGCAGGAAGGCGCGGCCTTCGCCCTCGGCCGCCGAACCAGTCGCGGGCGCGGGCGTGGTTGACCCAGGTGCGTTTCAGGTTGCGACGCCGCCTCTTTCTCGATCAGGGCCGAGACGGGGGTGGAGGAGAAGGACCAGACCGCATCGACATCCATATGGCCGGCCAAGGGTCTTGGCGAGGTCGGCATGGGCGCCGGTGACGATGTTGACCACGCCGGCGGGCAGGTCAGAGGTTTCCAGCACCTGATAGAAGTCGGTCGCGGCCAAGGGGGCGGTTTCGGACGGCACCAGGACGCAGGTGTTGCCCATGGCGATCGCCGGGGCCATGGTCGAGATCAGGCCGAGCAGCGGCGCCTCATCCGGGCAGAGCGATGCCGATGACGCCGCAGGGTTCGTTCATCGCGATCGCGACGCCGCGGATCGGCACGGATTTGACCGCGCCGTCGAACTTGTCGGCCCAGGCGGCATAGGTGAACAGGCGCTGGATGGTCGCCTCGACCTCGGCCTCGCCCGATCTGCCGGTCAGGTCGCGCAGGCGGTGCGGCGAATTCGTCGGCGCGGGCCGACAGGTTTTCGGCGATGTAGAACAGGATCTGCGCGCGGGTGTGGGCGGTGGATTTGGCCCAGCCTTTGGCGGCATGGGCGGCCTCGACCGCGTTGCGGATGTCCTTGCGGTTGCCAAGGCCGACCTGGCCCAGCAGCTTGCCCTTGGGGGAGTAGACGGCTTTGGAATAGCCGCCATCGGGCCGCGCCTGCTTGCCGCCGACGAACAGTTTGGCGGTGCGGTCCAGACCCGTCGACCTCGGGGTTGGCGGGTTCGGGGTCGGGTTTGGCCTGCGCCAGCGGTTTCGGTTTGGCGGCGGGTTTCAGATAGGCCAGCAGGCCTTCCCAGCCGCCCTCACGCCCGAAACCGCTTTCGCGGACGCCGCCGAAGCCGGCGGCGGCGTCGAACAGGTTGGTGCGCGTTGACCCAGACCACCCCGGCCTTCAGCTTGGGCGCGATGTCGAGCGCCAGGTTGACGTTCTCGGTCCAGACCGTCGCGGCCAGGCCGTAGCGGGTGTTGTTGGCCAGTTCGACCGCCTCAGCCGGCGTGCGGAAGGTCATGGAGACGAGGACCGGGCCGAAGATTTCCTCTTGCATCAGGGTCGAGGCGGCGGACAGGCCGGTGATCAGGGTGGGCGGATAGTAGCAGCCGATCGGGAACCGGGGTGGCGGCGCTGATAGACCTCGCCATCGCGGCAGGCATGCGACCATGGCGGTGATGGTCGCCAGTTGCACCGGGATCGACGATGGCGCCCACGTCGATGCATTTGTCCAGCGGGTCGCCAAGGCGCAGCCCGTCCATCCGGCGTTTCAGCTTGTCGTGGAAGCGGTCGGCGACGCCTTCCTGCACCAGAAGGCGGCGACCCGGCGCAGCAGACCTGGCCCTGATTGAACCAGATGGCATCGACCAGCCCCTCGACGGCGCGAGTCGAGATCGGCGTCGTCAAACACGATATAGGGGGACTTGCCGCCCAGTTCCAAGGTCAGCGCCTTGCCCGTGCCGGCCGTCGCCTCGCGGATCTTGCGGCCCACGGCGGTTGATCCGGTGAAGGCGATCTTGTCGACGTCGGGATGATCGACCAGCGCGGCGCCGGTGCTCGCCGTCGCCGGTGACGATGTTCAGCACACCCTTGGGCAGGCCCGCCTCGCGGCTCAGTTCGGCAAAGAGCAGGGCGGTCAGCGGGGTGTATTCGGCGGGCTTCAGCACCACCGTATTGCCCGCAGCCAAGGCCGGGGCCACCTTCCACGCCAGCATCAGCAGGGGGAAGTTCCACGGGATCACCGCGCCGCAAACCCCAAGCGCCTGCATCCCCGGCTGTTCAGCGGTCAGCAGTTGCGCCAGTCCGGCATGATAGTAGAAATGCCGCGCGACCAGGGGCACGTCGATGTCGCGGCTTTCGCGGATCGGCTTGCCGTTGTCCATCGTCTCCAGCACGGCAAACAGGCGCGACTGTTTTTGCACCAGACGGGCGAGCGCATAGAGCACCTTGGCCCGCTGATGCCCCGACAGCGCCGCCCATTTCGGCTGCGCCCGGCGCGCCGCCCGCACCGCCGCCTCAACATCCGCAGCACTGCCTTGGGTCACCTCGGCCAGAACTTCGCCAGTTGCCGGGTTCTTCGTCTCAAACGTCTCGCCCGGCTTGGTGAAAGCGCCGTCGATCCAGTGGCCGAAGCGGTTGCCGTGCTTGGCAAGCCAAGCCAGAGCCTCGGCATTGCTTTCGGGGGCGGGACCATAATCCATGCTGTCAAAGATGTCGCGGACGGTCATGGGTGGTTCCTTCTCATCTTTTGCACGGCACGTCTTGGCCCGGGCTGAGCCTCCGGCGGGGATATTTGAACCAATTTGTAAGAGCATATTTCCCTTACAAATTGGCCTAAATATCCCGGGGTCTGGGGCAGAGCCCCAGTCTTGATCTGGCCCATGATCTAACCCATCGCGTGGCGGTTGGCGGCGGAATAGCGACCGGTCAGGTGGTGTTCCAGCTGGCGTTCGATATCGCCGAGCAGCGAGGACGCGCCAAAGCGGAACAGGTCGGGCTGCAGCCAGGGGTGGCCGAGTTCGTCCTTCATCATCGCTTGGTAGAGCAGCGCGTCTTTGGCTTTGGAAATGCCGCCTGCGGGTTTGTAACCGACCTTGATGCCGGTGCGGTCGTGGTAATCGCGGATGGCGCGGATCATCGTCAGGGTGACGGGCAGGGTGGCGTTGACGCTTTCCTTGCCGGTCGAGGTTTTGATGAAATCGGCGCCGCCCATCATGCAGATGAGGGACGCGCGGGCGACGTTGCGCAGGGTGCCGAGTTCGCCGGTGGCGAGGATCGCCTTGACATGCGCCTCGCCGCAGGCTTCGCGCATGTCGCGCATTTCGTCATAGAGCGCCTGCCAGTTCTGGGTCAGCACATGGCGGCGGGAAATGACGATGTCGATTTCGCGAGCCCCGGCCTTTACGCTTTCGCCGATTTCGGCGAGGCGCAGGTGGTAGGGCGACAGGCCAGCCGGGAAGCCGGTGGAGACGGCGGCGACCGGGATGCCGGAACCCTCCAGCGCCTCGACCGCTGTGGCGACCATGTCGTGATAGACGCAGACGGCACCGACCGTCAGGCCGGACATGCCGAGTTGGTCGAGCAGGGATTGCGACACCGGCTGGCGGGCTTTGGCGGCGAGGCGTTGGACGCGGCCTGTGGTGTCATCGCCGGACAGCGTGGTCAGGTCGATGCAGGACATCGCCTTGCAGAGCCAGGCGGCCTGAAACTCTTTCTTGACCGACCGCCTGCCACCGAGGGTCGCGGCGCGGCGTTCGATGGCGGAGGTGTTGGCCTGCACCGAGGCGACCCAATCCAGATCGAGCGCCATGCCGGGGTTGCGGGCATGGGTCAGTTGGGGAAGCTGGGATTTGGCCTGAACGGTCAGGGTGTGCATGGGGCACGCCTCAGCATTTGGGTCTGTGTCAGGTTGGCATGGCGGGGGGGCGGCTGGCAAGGCTGGCGCTAGGGAAGTGGCCCATTTTTTGACCGTATAGTCAAATTACGGAGCTTGGCGGCGCGGTGTTGCGCGGACAAACCGCGAAACGGGATTGACGTCAGACCGGGGCTTGTGGTCTTGGACAGGGACATTTTAGGAGACGGCCATGGCCGAACTGGATCTGACAACGCATTGGGCGGGGATTTCCGCCGCTGGTCATCTTTGTGCTGGCCTATGTGCTGGTGGTGTTCGAAGAAGCCAGCCGAGATGCGCAAATCCAAGCCGGTCATGGTGGCGGCGGGGCTGATCTGGGCGCTGATCGGGGTGGCCTTTGCGTTGAATGGCGCATGCAGATGTGGCGCATGAACATGCGGTCGAAGTCATTGGCGAATATGGCGAGTTGTTCCTGTTCCTGCTGGTGGCCATCACCTATGTCAACACGCTGGAGGAGCGCCGCGCCTTTGAGGTGTTGCGGGCCACGCTGGTCGGGTCGGGGGTTGAGTTACCGGCAGTTGTTCCTGCTGACCGGCGTCTTGTCGTTCTTTCTGTCGGCGCGTGCTGGACAATCTGACCACCGCGCTGGTCATGGGGGCGGTGGTGCTGGCGCTTGGGTCGTGACAACCCGAAATTCGTGGCTGTTGACCTGCGTTTCGGTGGTGGTTGCTGCCAATGCGGGCGGCGCGTTCAGCCCGTTTGGCGACATCACGACGCTGATGGTGTGGCAGAAGGGCAAGCTGTCGTTCTTCGAATTCTTTGACCTGTTCGTGCCGTCGGTCGTGAACTGGGTGGTGCCGGCGGCGATCATGTTCTTTGCCGTTCCCAAGGCCAAGCCAGAGCCGCATGCAAGAGCGTGTCACGGCCAAGCCGGGCATGTGGGGCGTGGTGCTGCTGTTCGCGCTGACCATTTGCACGGCGGTCGGGTTCAAGAACTTCCTGTCCTTGCCGCCTGCGATGGGGATGATGCTGGGGCTGGGGTACTTGCAGATGTATTCCTATTACCTGAGCCACAAGGGCGGTCGGCAGGCAATGACGACATGGTGCTGGACAGTTTCGCGCAGGTGCAGAGGGTGGAATGGGACACGCTGCTGTTCTTCTTCGGGATCATCTTTGCGGTCGGGGGTCTGGGCGTTCTGGGCTATCTCGCGCTGGCGTCTGAGGCGCTTTATGTCGGTCTGGGCGACACCACGGCCAACGTGATCATCGGGGCGCTGTCGGCGATCGTGGACAACATTCCGCTGATGTTCGCGGTGCTGACGATGGACCCGCCGATGTCGGACGGCCAATGGCTGCTGATCACGCTGACCTGTGGTGTTGGCGGGTCGATCCTGTCGGTTGGGTCGGCGGCGGGCGTGGCGCTGATGGGGCAGGCGCGCGGGCTGTATACCTTTACCAGCCATCTGAAGTGGAGCTGGGCGGTGGGGCTTGGCTATGCCGCGTCGATCATGACCCATCTGTGGTTGAACGCGGCGCTGTTCTGACGCCTCAGGCGACGTGGCGCAGGGCTGTGCGGCCCAGCAGGGTCAGCAGCGGCAGCGCTTCATAGTCCAAAAGGGCGCGGTGCGGCAGGTGTTGCACCGCCCCATAGGCCGACATCAGGCAGCAGCCATCCGCTGTGAAGGCGACGGCCTGCCCAAAATCCAGCGCGACGGAGTCGGTGACTGCGCGGCGTTCGTCCTTGACGGCGACATTGCCGTCGCAAAGCGAGCCTGCCGAAATCAGCGCCTCTTCCACGCCATAGAGATATTCGACCGACGCGCCAGAGATCAGCACCAACTGGTCAGATGACACCAGAATGTCGGCGGTCAGGCCGAAGAACGGGCTGCGCAGGACGACGGGCGCAAAGGTGCCACGGCTGGGCAGGGTGCGATGCAGCAGGCGCTTCAGCGGTTGAAAGCCGTGGTCCAGCGTGGCGATCATGTCGCCGGGTTTCAGCAGGCTGGCGCGGACCGGGCCGCGTTTGGTGTCGACCGGCGTGTTGAGGCCGATCCACGGCGCGCGGTCGGGCAGCACGTCCTGACTTGTGGCACCGAACCATAGGGTGGCGTTGTGGCGCTTGCTGCCCTCTGCCCCCGTGGCCAAGGCGTGCAGGTCGGCGTGGGTCAGGGGAAGCGGCTGCGGGCCGGTGGCGATGCAGGGCATATCCTCGCCCAAGATCTCATATTTCAGCTGCCAGTGTTGGCGCGGGGTGTCGGGCGCGGCGTCATAGGACAGCGACATGCGGGCGGTGCCAGTGCGCTGCGGCAAGGGGCCTTTCAGCACATGGCGGCGATGGGTGGTGCCGTGGCGGTGCAGGACGGACAGGCCAGCCTCTGGGTCGAAGAACACTGACAGGGTGTTCACCTTGGACTGCCAGTGCAGCAGGACGGCGGGTTCCACGAGGGGCAGCGTGAATTCCAACACAAAAAGCCCGCGTTCCAGCACTGCGTCGGCAGGTGGCGGCGGGTCGATGCGGTCCGACAGGGCGATCCAGTCAGCCATGTTTAGGTGCGGTCAGAACCGCGAAGGGTGGAAAAGGACGGGGAGTGTCACGACTGCCTCTGGTTTTGGGCGGTTGATCCGCCGGTTTCTTCTGCCTGTCTGCGGGTCTTTGACCCTTGTCCTGCCTCTGGACTTGTTATTGCAGGAAGTTTACGCGGTTTAGGGCCGTCTGTCACGCCCCTTGGACGGCCCTGTTGCTAAGGGGCCACGCAAGGATGCAAAAATGGCATGGACCTCCCCGATTGACCCTGTGGCGCTGACGGCGGCGCTGATCCGTTGCCCTTCGGTGACGCCAGTAGAGGGCGGCGCGTTGGTGCTGTTGCAAGAGGTGCTGGAGGGTGCGGGGTTTGAATGTCACCGGGTGGACCGGGGCGGGGTGTGCAATCTGTTTGCCCGCTGGGGGCGGCAGGGGGCGAACAAGTCGTTTGGCTTCAACGGCCATACCGATGTGGTGCCGGTCGGCGATGCGGCGGCCTGGACGCATGACCCGTTTGGGGCTGAGGTGGTGGACGGCTGGATGTATGGGCGCGGGGCGACGGATATGAAATCCGGCGTGGCGGCGTTTGTCGCGGCGGCGGTGGATTTTGTGCAGACGACGCCGCCGGATGGGGCGGTTGTGCTGACGATCACCGGCGATGAAGAGGGCGTGTCGGTCGATGGGACGGTGGCGCTGCTGGACTGGATGGCCACCAATGGCGAACGGATGAGCCATTGTCTGGTGGGTGAGCCGACCTGCCCGGATACCCTCGGCGACATGATGAAGATCGGGCGGCGTGGGTCGATGACGGCCTATTTCACCGCGGTGGGCGTGCAGGGGCATTCGGCCTATCCGCACCGGGCCAAGAACCCGATGTCGGCCTTGGTGGCGTTGTTGGCGCGGCTGGATGTGCCGCTGGATGAGGGGACCGAGCATTTCGATGCCTCGACCCTTGCCATCACCACCATCGACTGCGGCAACCCGGCGAATAATGTCATCCCGGCCAAGGGACAGGCCACGGTGAATATCCGGTTCAACGATGCCCATTCCGGGGCCAGCCTGACGGCATGGTTGCAGGGCCATGTCGGCGGCGGTGCAGGCGGCGACGGGGGTGGAGATCGGGATGCGGGTGTCGATTTCCGGCGAGAGTTTCCTGACGCCACCCGGAGAGCTTTCTGGATTGATCGCGAGGGCGGTGGAGGCTGAGACGGGGGTGGTGCCGGTGCCCTCTACCACAGGGGGCACGTCGGACGCGCGGTTCGTCAAGGCGCATTGCCCGGTGGTGGAGTTTGGGCTGGTCGGGCGCACCATGCATCAGGTGGATGAGCGGGTGGCGGTGGCAGATATCGGGCGGCTGAAGGCGATCTATGGCCGGGTGCTGCGGGACTATTTCGCATGACCGTCACAGTGGTCGAAACGCGGGACATTGCGCTGTGTCACGGCTTGCGCCGGGCGGTGTTCATCGTTGAACAGGGCGTGTCGGTGGAGCGTGAGGTGGACGGGCATGACGAAGCGGCGCGGCATCTGGTGGCCCTGCGCGACGGGATGGCGATTGGCACGGCGCGGCTGTTGACCGAAGGGGCCTATGGCAAGATTGGCCGGGTTTGCGTGCTGGCTGAGGCGCGGGGTACCGGCGCGGGTGTGGCGCTGATCCGGGCGGCGGTTGGGGTGTTCCGCGCGGTGCCGGGGGTGACGAAGGTGAAGCTCGGCTCGCAGACCCATGCGTTGGGGTTCTATGCGGGTTTGGGGTTTGAGCCGGTGGGTGAGGTCTATGTTGACGCCGGGATTGACCATCAGGATATGGTTCTGGCGCTGGGTTAGGCTGCGGCCAGTGCGGTGATCTGGGCCAGGGTGGCCGCCCCCTCCATCGGGCCGCGTTTTGTGACGGCAAGCGCCCCGGCGGCAGCGGCCAAGCGCAGCGCTTTGGCTGGGGGTGCGCCGCGCAGCCAGAGGGTGACGAAGGTGGCACCAAAGCAATCGCCCGCGCCGGTTGGGTCCAGTTCGGTGACGGCAAAGGCGGGTTGGTGCAGGGTTTGGGTGGCGTCGTGGTAGCTGGCACCGCCTGCCCCGCGCTTCAGGATCACGGCTTTGGGGCCGAGGGTTAGGAGTTCATTTATCGCCTCTGCCTCTGTCTGGGCGCGGGTCAGCAGGGTCAGTTCGGGGCCGGAGGGCAGGTAGAGGTCGGATAGGGACAGGATGCGGGTCATGGCGGCCAGCATTCCGGGCGCGCCGAGGATTTCAGGCCGCAGGTTGGGGTCGAAAGACACCGTGCCGCCGCGCGATTTCACCCGGTCGATGGCGGTCAGGTTGGCGTGCAGCAGGCTGTCAGAGAACAGGGACGTGCCCATGACATGCAGGTGGTCGGTGGTGTCCAACAGGGCCATCGCGGCTGGTGTCAGGCTGGTGGTGCCGGTGGCGGAATGGCGGATGTTGAAGACGAAATCGCGGTTGCCGTCGGGGCGGTAGCGGACAAAGGCGGTGCCGGTGGGCAGGTCGGGATGCGTGGCGATGGCCGTGGTGTCGACGCCATCGCTGTGCAAGGCGGGTCAGGTTCAGGCGGCCGAAATCGTCATCCCCAACGGCCGAGATCATGCCCACGGGCTGACCCAACCGCGCGGCCTGTGAGGCGAAAGATCGCTGGCGCGCCAGAGGGATAGGGGCCGGTCAGGGCGATGGGGTGTTGGAACCCCTGCCCCGGTTGGTCGGCCATGATCTCTACCAAAATCTCACCGATGACCGCGATTTTCTTCACTGGGGTGCCTCCAGAAACTCGATCCGGTTGCCGACCGGGTCGGTGGTGAAAAAGCGGCGGCGGGTGGGGATGGTGGTGTCCCATGTCAGTTTCGCGCCATGGTCGGTCAACGCCTTGGCGAGGGTGTCGAGGTCGGCGGTCGCAAAGCCGGGATGCGCCTTGGTCGCGGGGGTGAAGGCGGGGTCAACGCCGAGGTGCAGCTCGGCTTGGCCGCAGCGCAGCCACAGGCCGCCGCGGGCTTGCAGGGCGGCGGGTTTGGGCAGTTCGGTGAAACCAGCGGCGGCCCAGAACGGGCGGCAGCGGGCCTCTGACCCGGCGGGGATGGCGAGTTGGATGTGGTCGATCTGCATTTGGGGCATCTGATGTGGGCGTTACGGCAGTTGGGCGATCAGGCGTTTGGCGAGGGACATATAGCTGTCGGCCTTGGCGGCCATGCCGGGTTCTGCGCGGCGCAGGTCGATCCAGCCGAGGTAGGTGACGGCGCGCAGGGCGATGAACAGGGGCAGCAGGCTGAGGTCGGGCACGGGTCGCGCGGTCGCATAGCCAGCCAGCAGGGCGGTTTGCAGGGCGGGAAAGTCAGGCTCTTCCACCGCTTTGTAGAGCGTTGTGGCCATGTCAAACAGGCGGTAGCCGTAGCCAGAAGTCGTCAAAGTCGATGAAATGGACATGGTCGCCATCGACGAGGACGTTTTCGTTGACCAGATCGGCGTGGATCAGGCCGTAGTCGCTGGGGCCTTGATGCAGATCAGCTTCGGCCCGGTGCCGAAAGGCGCGCAGGATGGCGCGGTCGTCGGGGCTGCCGCAGTCCCAGAACCGGCCCCAGAACGGCGTCTCACCGATCAGGCCGTCGCGGTCCCAGCGCGGGCGGGTGAAGCCGGGCGGCGGGGTCCAGTCGTCGGTCAGGCGGTGCAGGCGGGCCATTTGGGCGCCGATGTTGTGGTACAGACGGGGGCGGGCCGGGCCGGTCAGGGCGAGGGGTTGGCCGGACCTGCCCATCGGTTGGCCGGGCAGCCAGCTGAGCAGGCTGGCGTGGCGGCCTTCGGTGGAGACGAGCAGCGCGCCGTCGCGGGTGGCGGCGGGCTTGGGGACCAGCACGCCCGCCTCAGCCAGCATGGCCATCAGGTCGAGTTCGGACTGCAGCTCTGCCGCCGTGTGATAGCCTGCGCGGTGCAGGCGCAGGGCGTGCGGGCCGTCGGTGGTCTCTGCCCGGAACACCACATTTTCGCGCTGCATGAACAGCACCGGCGGCGCGGTGATCTGCGGCCAGTGGGCGGCGGCTTGCTGGGCGAGGTTTTGCATCGGCGTCCTTGGATCGGGTGGCGCAACCTCAACCGCCGCTGTCACCACGTCAACCCCGGCTAGAGCGGCGGCGGCGCTCGCGGTAGGCGTTGAACTGGGTGTCGGCCAGCACGCCGAGCAGGATGACCGACCCCGTCACGGCAAAGTTCAGCGAGGACGGGATGCCGAGCAGGTTCACCAGATTTTGCAGCACCTGCAACAGCACCGCGCCGAGGACGACGCCGACAATCGACCCCTCGCCGCCGCGCAGGGAAAAGCCGCCGAGGACGGCAGCGGCGATGGCGTAGAGTTCGTAGAAATTGCCGTGCGACGAGGGCGAGATCGACTTGGTATACATCGCAAAGAAGATCGCCGAGATCGAGGTCAGCACGCCGCAGATCACATAGGCCGCGACGATCACCCGTTGGGTCGGGATGCCGGAATAGCGGGCGGCTTCCTCATTCTTGCCAACGGCTTGCAGGTAGCGGCCAAAGACCGACCGGTGCAGAACCACCCACATCACCGCGGCAATCAGCAGCATGGCGATGAAGGACACCGGCACGCCGCCGATGCGGCCGATGGTCAACTGTTCCAGCCACGGAAAGCTGAGGCCGAAGCCGAAACCGGCGGTGGCGTCGGCGGTGTAGAACCTTGCGACGCCGCGGTAGATCAGCAAGCCCGCACAGGGTGACGATGAAGGGCTGCAGGCCGAGCCGGGTGATCATCAGCCCGTGCAAGCAGGCCGATCAGCGCGCCAAAGGCCAGCATCAGCAGCACCGCCACGGGCCATGGCAGTGCGTAGGTCACCAGGAAATCGACGAACAGCACGCCCAGCAGGGAGATGACCGACCCGACCGACAGTTCGATCCCGCCGGTGATGATGACGATGGCCTGCCCGATGGCGACGATGCCGAACAGGCCGATCAGGTTGGCGGTGTTGCCAAGGTTGATCGGCGACAGGAACAGCGGGTTTTTCAGCGCGACGGCGGCCCCCACCACAAGGATCAGCAACAGCAGTCCGATGTCTTTTTTGGTCACGCCGCCTGTTCCTTATGTTCGCGCGAGACGGCCAGTTGCATGACGCTATGCTCGCTAAGATCGTCGCGGTTCAGGATGCCGTTGATCCGGCCTTCATGCATCACGGCGACGCGGTCCGACACGCCGATCACCTCTTCCATGTCCGAGGATATCATCAGGACGGCGATGCCACGGTCGGCCAGGCGGCGCAGCATGGTGTAGATGTCTTGCTTGGCGCCGACGTCGATGCCGCGGGTGGGTTCGTCACAGATCAGCACCTTGGGCGACAGCGACAGCCATTTGGCCAGCACGACCTTTTGCTGATTGCCGCCCGACAGCGTGCCGCCCAGCACGTCCACATCGGGGGCGCGGATGTCGAGTTCGCCCTTCATCCTGAGGGCGGTGGCGTGGATGCGGGCTGCCTGGACCAGACCGCCCGACGGCATGGCCCGGCATGTCGGCCAGAGCGATGTTTTCGGCGATGGACAGGTCGAGCAGCAGGCCGGATTTCTTGCGATCTTCGGGGACCAGAAACACCCCGGCGGCGATGGCATGTTGCGGGCTGCCGGGGGGGAGGGGCTGGCCTTGCACGCGGATATCGCCAGCGAGGGCGCGGTCGATGCCAAAGATGGCGCGGGCGAGTTCGGTGCGCCCTGCCCCGATCAGACCCGGCCAGACCGACAATCTCACCCGCATGCAGGGTCAGATCGACGGTTTCGGTCGGGCCAAGCGGCGGTCGTCGACGCCGCGCAGTTCCAGCACCGGGGCGCCGAGGGGGATGGCGGGCGGGGTATAGAGCGCCTTCAGGTCGCGCCCGATCATCAGGCGGATCATCGCGGGCGGGGAGATTTCGGCTTGCGCCAGACTGCCCGCGGGTTTGCCGTCGCGCAGGGCCACGACGCGGTCGGCGCAGGCGGTCAATTCGTTCAGGCGGTGGGTGACGAAGATCACGCAGACGCCGCGCGCCTTTAGCTGGCGGATCACGTTCAACAGGCGCTCCGTTTCGGCCATGGTCAGGCTGGAGGTCGGCTCGTCGAGGATCAGCAGGCGGGCGTTCTGCGACAGGGCCTTGGCGATTTCGAGGATTTGCTGCGCGGCAATGGACAGGGTCTCCACCATCGTCCCCGGCCCGAAATCGGCGCCCAGCATGTCGAGATAGGGCTGCACCATCGCCGCCATCTTCTTGCGGTCGACCAGCCGCAGGGGGCCGCCGCGCAGGGGTTCGCGCCCGATGAACACATTGGCCGCGACGTCCAGATTGTCGAACAGGTTCAATTCCTGATGCACAAAGGCGATGCCCGCCGCCATCGACTGCTGCGACGGTCAGGCCGGCATGGTGTTGGCCGTCGATGCTGGATGCGGCCAGAGGTCGGCTGCACGACGCCGCCGAGAATCTTCATCAGCGTGCTTTTGCCCGCGCCGTTTTCACCGATCAGGCCGATGATCTCACCCGCGCCGCGCCTCTAACGCCACATGGTCCAGCGCCTGCACGCCGGGATAGGTTTTGCAGATGTCCGTCAGGATCAGAAAGGGGTCGGCCATTGATCACCATGAAATGGGGCCGATGTCAGGTTAGCCGACATCGGCCCTTTGTCAAAAGCCTTAGCCGCCGATCATCGCCTTGAGATCGGCCGAGAACTGGTCGACATTGGCCTGCGTCGATGACCTTGGTCGGGATGATGATCAGGCCATCCGCCGGGACCATCGACTTGTCGCCGCCCAGATAGGCCGCCATCAGTTTCATGCCCTGATAGCCCCATTCGAACGGCTGCTGCACGACGGTCGAGGCGAAGGAGCCCTCTTTGACCGCGCCCAGCGTCACCGGGTCTTCGTCAAAGGCGACGACGGTGATCTGGCCCGAGTTTGCCAGCGGCCTGCAGCGCCTCATAAATCTTGGGCGGGTTGTAGCTGTAGAACCCGACCATGCAGTTGATGTCCGGGTTGGCCGCCAGCACGTCATCGACGTTCGACCGGGCGCGGGCGAAATCGACGTCATCGCCGCGCACGTCGACCAGTTCGATGCCGTGGCCGTCGATGGCGTTCTTGAAGCCCTGCAATCCGCTCCTTGGCGTTGTCGGCGTCAAGGAAGCCGACAAAACCCATGCATTTGCCCGCCTTGCCCGCCATCGCGCTGACCATCTCACCCCCGGCCTGCTCGCCGGCCAGGGTGTTGGACGAGCCGAGATAGGCGATGCGGTTGGATTGCGGCGCATCCGAGTCGGTGGTGAACAGCGGGATCTGCGCGGCAATCTTGTTGAAGGCGTCGATCGAGTTCTTGGGGTCGGCCGACGAGATCATGATGGCATCGGTGCCAGCGGCGGCAAGGTCATCCATCAGCGCGTTTTGCAGCGCGGCGGTGCCCTGGGCCGGATAGCGGAACTGCAGTTCGTAGCCATCGCCGAGTTCGGCCTGCGCCTTGGCTACGCCCGCCTCGGCCAGTTTCCAGAAGTCGGACGATGCGTTGACGATGAAGGCCAGTTGCTTCTTGTCCTGCGCCATGCCTTGCGTTGCGGCAAGCGCAAGCGTCGCCGCAAGGGCGATACCAAGGGTCTTTTTCATGAGTGTCCTCCCAGACAGTTTGGTGGCGATGCAGCTTGAATTGCCCTGCGTTCGCTGCTAATAAACCTACACAGTTGCTAATATTAGTCAACTATTAATCATACGATATGACTCAAGAGGATACCGACAGGTGACGCCGAAAGCCGACGATGATGGATGTAGCGGCCCGGCCGGGGTGTCGCAGGCGACGGTGTCGCTGGTGCTGAACGGCAGCCAGGGCGCCCGGCTGTCCGAGGCCACCCGCGCCCGCGTCCTGGAGGCGGCCAGAGAGTTGGGCTATGAACTGGTCAAGCGCGGGCCGCGTCCAGGCCGCGGTGGACAAGACGGTCATCGGGTTGGTGGTGGATGAGATTTCGACCGACCCCTGGATGGCGCTGGGCTTTGACGGGGTGCGCGAAAAGGCTTGGGAATTCGGGCTGACCGTCAATCTGGCGGTGACGCGCGGCGACCGGGATATGGAGGATCAGGTGATGGGCGATGCTGGCGCGGCAACCGATGCTTGGCATCATCTATGGCACGATCCTGACGCGGCAGGTCAGTGCCGGTGCAGGCGCTTGTTTGACCATCCCGTCGGTCCTGCTGAACTGCTATGACGCTGAGCGGCGCTTGCCCTCGGTTCTGCCCGGCGATCTGCTGGGCGGGCGCACCGCGACCGAGCGGTTGCTGGCGGCCGGGCATCGGCGCATCGGCCTTGATCAACGGGCAGACCGGCATCGACGCCTCTAGCCGACCGGCTGCGCGGCTATCGGCAGGCGCTGGTCGGCGCAGGACATCGGTTTTGACCCCGCACTGGTCTATCCCGGCAACTGGGAGCCGTCGTCGGGCTATGCAGGGCACCCATGCGCTGATGGCACCTGCCCACCCCGCCGACCGCGATTTTCTGCGCCAATGACATGATGGCGGTGGGCTGTCTGGAGGCGCTGAAAGAGCGCGGGCTGGCCATTCCGCGGGATGTGGCGGTGATCGGCTTTGACGACCGCGAAATCGCGCAGTTCACCCGGCCGCCGCTGACCACGCTGATCCTGCCGCATTACGAGATGGGGGCGACGGCGGCGGAGTATCTGATTGACCACGCGGCAGGGTTGCCTGCCCGCCCGGCGCAGATGAAGGTGGAATGTCCGTTGGTGGAACGGCAGTCGGTTTAGGGGGATGCGATGAAGATTTTGGTCACCGGGGCGACCGGCAAAGTCGGTCAGACCCTGATTGCGCGACTGACGGCGGACTGGCCGAAGGTGCCGATCGTGGCGCTGTGTCACAACCGCCTGTTGCCGGAGACCTCTACCTTGACGGTGGTGCGGGGGTCACTGGCCGACCGCGACACCGCGCGCCGGGCGTTGGAGGGGGTCACCCATGTCGTGCATCTGGCGACCTGCAAAGAGGTGCCTGAGGATGTGATGGATGTGGCCGTCAAGGGCCTGTTCTGGCTGCTGGAGGAGTTTCGCACCAGCCCCACGGCGCAGCGCTTTGTCCTGATCGGCGGTGATGCCGCGATCGGCCATTTCGTCCACAAACATCCCGCCCCGATCACCGAAGCCGCGCCGCATATGGCCTATCCGGGCTGTTATGCGCTGTCCAAGGTGCTGGAAGAGGTGATGGTGCAGCAATTCGGCATCCAATACGGGCTGGACTGGTGTTGCGTTCGTGCGCCGTGGATCATGGAGAAGGACGATTTCCGCCATACCCTGTCGTTCGGCGACGACCTGTTCGGCGGGCCGGATTGGAAGACCATGGTGCCGCCTGAAGTGGCCGCCGAGGCGCGGGCGAGTGGTGCCATTCCCCTGCTGCTCGACCCAGAGGGCAAGCCGGTGAAACGCAACTTTGTCCATGTTGATGATCTTGTGTCGGCGATCCTGCTGGCCCTGACCATGCCTGAGGCGCGGCAGAAGCTGTATAATATCTGCATGGATGAGCCGGTCGACTACCGTGATCTGGCTGCCTATGTGGTCAAGACCTATGGTCAGCCCTCGGTCCCGGTGCCGAGTGAGTTTGTCAGCAACTGGCTCGACAACAGCCGTGCCAAGGCCGAGTTGGGCTGGCGGCCGCAGTATGATCTGGCCCGGTTGGTGGATGCGGCATGGGGCTATGTGCGGGCCAAGGATGACCCGCGCAAGGTTTGGTATCCGGGGTGAGGTTTACGCCACAGTGACAGGCTCCAACGGCAGGTAGCTGAGGGTGCCTTCCTCCATCCAATGCACGGCGACGCCGCGCAGGGTTTGGTCGGGAAAGGCCAGACGCAGCGCCTCGGCATAGGCCGACAGTTGCGGCCAATAGGTGGCAAAACGCAGGGCGGGATCCGGGGCGCGTCCGGTTTTGTGGTCGAGGATCAGCAGACCTGTCGGCCCCATCGCCACGGCATCGACAATGCCCAGGGTTTCAGAGCCGTCGGGATGGGTGACATGGACCGGCACCTCTAGATGCAGGTCGGGATAGCCCGCCTTGGTCAGCCAGTCGCGCAGCGCCCGCACCCGGTCGGCAATCGCCTGTAGCACCGGCGCGGACAGGCCGGTTGCGGCGGGCAGGCGGTCGGCCAGATCGGGCCGCGTCGCCAGCACCCGGAACGCCCGGTGCCATGCCGTGCCCCGGTCGGTCGCCGTCATGTCGCGGCCAGAGGCTTGGGCCTCACCTAGGGTTACCGATTGCAGAGCGGTTGGCAGCGTGGCGGGTTCGCTAAGGGACGACGGGCGTCTGCGCCAGAGGGTTGTGGCGGCGGGGATTGGCTGGGGGGCCATAGTGCCAAAGCGGTGGAATGGGGTTGGCACGGCCTCGACCGGTTCACGCCCCTCTCCTGCCGGATCGTTGAAGATGCGGGCGGGGAAAAGCTGCTCTGCCACCACCAGCCCCTGCTTGACCGAGAGTTGCGCCCCGTGGGCCAGCAGCGAAAGGTGTGTGACATGGTCCTTGTCCAGCACCGGGGCGACCCATTCCACGACCAGCCGGTCGCGCGCGCGGGTCAGTGCGACATAGATCAGATTGCGCGCCTCTGCCTCGGCGGCGGCTTGGCGGTCGGCGATGAAGATGTCCTTGATTTCCGGCACGAAACAGCGTGGCGTGTGGACCAGTTCGGCTTTGTCGAGCACATGCGTCAGATCGTCGAAATCGCGGAAGACGGCGCGGGTGGTATTCTCACGCTCCTCTACTTTGGCGTCCAGTTCGCAGACCACGGTGACCGGCCATTCGCGGCCTTTGGCACCGTGCCAGGTGACAATTTCAATCCCCGCCGCAGCACCCAAGCCGGGGTCGGGGTGGCGGTCGAAGTCGCGCTCTTCGGTCTGGGCGGCGAGCCAGCCGAGGAACACCTTGGCGCCACGGCCATAGAAGCCTGCGGCGGCCAGCATGTCGGGTTCCAGCGTGTCGAATTCGGCGGCCAGATCCTCTAGCCGGGCCAGATCGGCGAGGGCTTGGGCGGGGTCGGGCAGGGTTTCGGCCCAGCCGCGCAGCAGGGCGCAGACCTGTGCCGTCGCCAGCCCGACGGGCAGGGTTTGGGCCGCTGATTGGGCATAGTAGGGCGTCAGCGCGGGGTGATCGGGCAAGGCGCCATCGGCCAGCAGGCGCAGGGCCTGCTCCAAGGGCTCTGCCGCTGGGCCAAGTGTCAGCACGACCAAGGCGGCATGGGTATCCTGCGGGTCGGCCAACAGCGCCAGACCGTGGCGCGCGACCATCACCGCCTGCGCGTCATGCCAGCCAGAGGCGGCGATGCGGACCGGCAGGCCTTGGCCGCGCAGAGCCTCGGCATATTTGGCGGCGACGACGTGGCTGCGGCAGAGGACGGCAATGTCACCGGGTTGGACGGGGCGCAGGGCGCCAGTCTCACGGTCGGTCACGAGGTCACCTGCGGCCAGCATATCGGCAATCCGGGCGGCGACGTGATCCGGCGGTTTGGGGCCGCTGCGGGTGCCGCGAGAGGCGGACAGCAGGATCACCTCCAGCGCCGTTTGGCCGGTCTCGGTGCGGGTCGGGGACAGGGGCAGATAGCCCGGCCCGAACAGGCCCGGCCCGATGGCGTTGATAAGGGCCATGATGCGCGGATCGCTGCGCCAGTTGTTCGGCAGGGGGTCGACATTGTTGGGCCATGCCTGCGCGAGGGCGGCGCTGAGGCGGGGGTCTGCGCCCTGAAACCCCATGATCGACTGTTTGACATCGCCCACCAGCAGGGTACGCGGCGCGCGGTCGGCCAGCAGCCACAGCAGCGCGAACTGCACCGGGTTGGTGTCCTGGAATTCGTCGATGATCACGCAGTCGACTTCGCCGAGGACGGAGGCGAGAACCTCAGGCCGGGTTCGCAGCAGCGCCTCGGCCTGCACGATCATGTCGGTGTAGTCGATGACGCCGAGCGTGCGTTTGCGTTCGGCATAGCCCGCCATGATTTCCTGTGCGCCTGCGATGAGGGCGGTCAGGTTGCGTTTGGCATCGTCGCGCGGGCCGGGATGGGTGACGACGGCACCTGCGGCGGTGATCACCTCTTCCGCGTGGGCGTCATAGCCCGTGGGCGTCGGTGCGCCGCGTTTGGATTGCCGCAGTTTCCTGAGGTCGCCCCAGAGTTTCCAGTCCCATGTCAGGCGACCGGGCTCTCGGGCGGCGCGCAGGTGGGCAAGGTTGCGGCGGAACTCCTTCTCGGCGGTTTCTTTGTAGTCCCCGTCCAGCGCGCCGTTCGGGAAGGCGGTCAGCAGTGCCACCACCCCATCGACCAGCCGTTTATGCGAGGGTTCGGGGTCGGCCATCACGGGGCCCCAGAGGTGGTCAATCCGGGCGCAGGCCTCTGGTGCCAGCCGGGCGGACAGGCCTGCGGGACCGAGGCCACGCAGCAGGGCGATCATGTCGAGCACCCGGTCGCGCAGACCATCTTCGGAGCCTTTGACCCAGCTTGCGCCATGGCCAAAGCGTTCGGGGTTCAGCGCGACCTCTTCCAGCGCCTGACATTGGCTGATGGCCTGGCGGATCAGCAGATCCTGTTCCGCCTCATGCAGGTGGCGGGGTTGTGGGGCGGCCCCGGCGGCGAAGGCGTGTTCCGTCAACAGCCGCAGGCCGAGGGCGTGGATGGTGGAGACATAGGCCCGTTCGACCGCCAGTGCGGCGTCGGTCAGCCCCTCTTCCAGCAGGCTTTGCCGGATGCGTCCGGTCAGTTCGGCGGCGGCGGCCTCGGTGAATGTCACCGCCAGAATGCGTTCGGGGCGCACGATGCCGGTTTTGACCCATTCGGTCAGTTGGGTCTTGATGCGGTGGGTCTTGCCCGCGCCCGCACCTGCGGGAACGATGGTCAGATTGTCCTTCATTCGGCCTCTCCTTCATCATCGCCCGCTGTCAGCCCGGCTGAGGCCCCGTCGCGCATGAACACCCGCACCAAGGGGCTGTGCGTCAAAGGCGTAGGGGGTCAGGTGGGCGGTTCTTCTTGAAAAACGCCTCATCGTCGACCCCGTTCAGCCGCAGACGCCCATGTGCCACCTCGGCCAGCCGTTGCTGCATCAACGCGACGGCTTTGTCCGAGATGTCGCCAGCCACAGCCTCGACCCGGTCGGAATGGTGGTTGCGCGGGCGCAGGCCGCTTTGCAGCACCGTGCCGTCGTTCAGCGTGTGATAGGCCATCGCCGGGGTTTGGCCGATGACCGCGTCCAGCCCGTCGCCCTCATGCCGGATCGGGCGGAGCAGCATCGCGTGGTAGAGGCCGATTTGCAGATCCCAACCCGCGCGCATCCGGTCACGTCGCGCGCCTGAGGCGCTTTTCTTATGATCGACGATCAGCAGTTGGCCGTCGCCCAGCCGCAGCACCGCATCGGCGCGGCCTTTGATGGTGATGCCATGCGCCTCACCCTCCAGCCGGACCTCGTTCAGGACGGTTTCTGCGCCTTCGTCTTGCAGAATGCCGTGCCAGATCTGCACGGCGCGCAGGGTTTCACGCCACAGGGTTTCGCGTTCCAGCTGCCATTGCGGCGGCGGCGAGGAAGGGGGCGTTTTGGCGGATGCCGTCGTGAAAATGCTGCGCAGCGAGCGTTTCCAGTACTGCAGCATCGGGCAGGTCGGCGCCTGCAGCAAAGACATGTTCCAGCACATGATGCGCGAGGGTGCCTTTGAGCATGATCGTCAGGGATTCGGGCACCCAAGGCACGTCTACAGCGCCCATCTCTGCCATTGCCCAAGCGAGCGGGCTGACCATCAGGGTTTCCAGCCGCGACGGCGATTGGGCGACGGAGCGGCCCTCTTCAGTCTCATGCAGGGTGAGCAGATCACGGCCCAGAGCCAGCAGTTCCGGTGGCGTGGTCAGCGCGGGCCCCGGCGGAACTGTCACTTGATCCACCGGCCATTGCTGCGGCGGCGTGGCGCTGATGTCGCGGAGCAGGGCTTTCTCGCCGCCCTCCAGCATCCCGGCGATCAGCGAGAACGCCAAGGGGCGGGCGAGGGGTTTACCCGCGCCGTCCAGTTGCGGCGACAGGAAGGTGATGGAGTCGAGGCGGCACCGATCTGGCGTTGAAACAGCGCCAGGCCGCGCGATAGGGCCTCTGCCTGACCCGGCAAGTGCAGGCCCAGTTCGGCGCGGATCGTCGCCCGCTCACTGTCGAGAAAGAACGGTGAGGCCCCGGCGGACCTTGGGTATTCCCCGGCCGCAAAGCCCGTCACGATCAGGTGCCGCGCCCCGCGCCATGGCAATTCGGCGGCGTTGAGCAGGCTGACGCCCTCCAGCAACCGCCTTGGCGGGGTGCCTGCGGCTGCACCGGGTTTCGCAAGTCGGGTCAGGTCGGGCCAGTCTGGCTCTGCCTCTCCGGCCTCGGCTTGCAGAATCCGCAGGCGTGTCCGCATTTCGGGCGGCGCGTCGACCAGACTTTCCGCCAGCACGCCCAGTTTGTAGGAAAGTTGCTTGCCCGTCGCAGCGCCGCCCTGCAGCGCCTGCCACAGGGTTGCGGCCTTGCCGGACAGTCGCGCGGCCAGCCGTGGGGCATAGCGCCCGCGCATCAGATCGCGGGCCAGTTCAGCACCGGTCGCGGCGGACCACGGCAGGTAGGGCAGCATCGCAAAGCTCGCCAGAGCCATCGCGGGGGCTGGGGCGTGCAGAATCTGCAGCGCCAAGAGGGCCATCTCTCCGGCCAGATCGCGCTGGGTCGCGGCCTCTGGCAGGCCGGACAGCGGCAGGCCTTGGGCGTCGAATGCCTCAGCCAGATGGGCCAGTCGCAGGGGGTCGTCGGGCAGCAGTATGGCAATGTCGGACAGGCGGGTGGCGCGGCCATCGTCCAGCATCCGCCGCGCCAGAGCGGCTGCAAAGCGGGCCTCTTGCAGGCTGTCGCGCAGGGCGTAGAAGGCTAGCGAGCCATCCCGCGTCACCTTGTCCTGCCGCGCCGCCAACCCCTGCTGCACCGCTGCGAGACTGCCCTGCGCCGCACCCGCCGGTCGCCGTGCCTGATGCTGGGCGCGGGCCGTTTCGGGGGCGGTCCCATGATGCGCCAGCAGTTGCGCCTCCAGCGCCATTTCGGCGGGTGAGGCGAAGGGGTCTGGCAGCGGCAGTATCGGCAGGGGGGCGAGGGCGTCGCCTGCCGTGCTGTTGAGGACATGGCGCAGCACCGCCAGATCCTCTGGCAACCGGCCCATCCGTTGCCATACCGCCTTCAGCGCCAGCAGATGGCGCCGCGCCCGGCTGTCGGCCATCGCCTCAGGACGCAGGTTTTCGATATCGAGACCCGGCACCGCCGCCATCACCCCGCGCAGGGCATGATCGACCGCAAGCGCCACATTCTCCGGGGCCACGGCCAGACTGTCGGACCAAGGAGCGGTGGGGTCTGGCAAGACGGGCGTCAAGTCCCATTCGTCCTGCTTGGGGGCCAGATAGACCTCTGCCAGCAGATCCGTGGTCACCGGCATCACGGCCCCGGTCAGGGGATGGGCATAATACAGCGGGTCCAGTCTCACCGGCGTCTCCTTTTGCGGGCATGGCCAGCTATGGTCACGCGAGCATGTCAAATCCTGTCGCCCCGCAGCCGAGACGTGCAGATTTCGGCTGGGGCAGCCGGGTGCCCTACCCTAGCCACAGGCGTCCCGCGCCAACAAGCCCACACGGCGTCGATCTACACCAGTGCCAATGCCAACGCGCCCAAGACAACGGCGGGGGACGAGAGGGGCTGACCTTCCACGGCAATCGTCCGGACATTGGCCGAACCCTATGTCCGACACGGAGCGCGGGCGGCAAAGGTCGGAACGCAAACAGCCAGCCCTTTGTCGGGGGCTGGCTGTCTGGATTTCGCAGATTGGGCTGGACGCGATTACTCGGTGAAGCCGATGATTTTCCATGTGCAGGCTCAGCGTCGGCGTGATGGTCGGAGCCCGTGACGTTCTTGTTCATCAGGTAGTTCAGCGTCTCGAAATGCGTGAACACCAGCGGCGCGTCGGTGCTGGTCAGGGTGCGCATCTGCTGGTAGATGCCCATCCGCGCCGCGTCGTCGGCACTGGCGGCCGCCTCGTCGATCAGCGCATCAACGGCCGGGTTGGCATAGCCCGAGGTGTTGATCGGGCCGCCCGAGCGCAGGACCAGCGAATAGAAGTTGTCCGGGTCGATCGTGCGTTCCTGATAGGCGCTGGTGATCTGGAAGTTGCCCGAGACAAAAGCGTCATACCAGACCGAGACATCCACCGCCTTGATCGTCATGTCGATGCCGACGGCCTTCAGCTGCTCGCGCACGACCTGGCCGGTTTTCAACAGTTCGGGGTATTGCGACAGGCCCAGATATTCCACTGTCAAGACCAGTCGGGATAGCCGGCCTCGGCCAGCAGCTTCTTGGCCGCCTCGATGTCCTGGGTCGCGCCAAACACGCCTGTGGCGTCGTACCAACGCGACCCCGTCGGCATTTCGGTCAGTCCGGGCTCGCCGGTGCCCATATAGGCGACGCGCTGGATGTCATCGCGGTTGATCGCCAGGGCGATGGCCTGGCGGACCTTGACGTTGTCAAACGGAGCAACCTTGGTGTTCAGCGTCAGGAAGTCGGGGATGCCGGCGACCGGGCTGGTGACATAGGTGAAGCGGTCATCGGTCGACAGGGCCGTGACCTGTTGCAGCGGGATGGCGTCGGCCCAGTCCAGCTCGCCGGCCGACATCGCGTCGATGCGGCTTTGATCGACGGGCAGGAATTTGAACGTGACATGGTCCAGATGCGGCAGGCCGGCCTTGAAATAGGTCGGGTTCTTTTTGACCGTGATGTGGTCGCCCTGCACCCATTCGACGAACTCGAACGGCCCGGTGCCGACCGGATTGCGCGCCGGATCGCCGCTTTCGATGGCCTTCTGGTTCACGATCTGACCATTGGTGGCGAGGTTGGTCAGGAAGGGGCCGAAGGCGGATTTCAGGTGGAACACGGCCACGGTCGGATCGGTGGCGTCGACCGAGTCGATCTGGCTGTAGAGCCCGCATAGGCGCTGGCGGTCTTGGGGTCGAGGATGCGGTCGAAGCGTGTATTTCACATCGGCCGAGGTGAACTTCTCGCCATTGTGGAAGGTGGCGTTGGTCACCAGCTTGAACGTCCAGGTGGTGGGGTCGGTCTGGGTCCATTCCGTCGCGAGATCGGGCACGAACTTGCCGTCCGCGCCGATGTCGATCAGCTTGCTGAAGATGCCCTCATAAACCTGCGCGCCGGTGTAGATCGACGAGGTTGCGGGGTCGAGGACGTCGGGCTCGCCCGTCAGGGCGGCGCGCAGGTCGCCGCCGTCCTTGATCGTCTGGGCATAGAGCGGCACCGCCGAAGGCCAGCGTGGCCGACAGCAGCGTGCAGCGGCGAGGGTTCGGATGATCCGCAAGGCACCCGACGGACGCGGGGCGGGACTGTGGGGTCTGCATGATTGGTGGCTCCTGTGGGTTAGGGTGGTATTGGCTGCGGACGAAGTCGATGAAGGTGGCGTTGAACGGATCGGGGCTTTCCCACAGGCAGGCATGGCCGCCGGGTACGGTGCCCAATCCGCACCAGGGATCGCCTGTTTGCAGCAGTTTCGACAGGCGCACGGGGATCAGGATGTCCTCCTCACCCGCCAGCACCAGCGTCGGCACCTTGATCTGGCGCCAGACGGTCGGTCGCGTCATGCGTCCTGGATCACCGCCAGTTGCGACAGGTAGGCCTCGAGCGACATCGGCAGGGCAGCCATGGCGGCGGCAAATTCGGCGGCATCATCGGGACGCTCTTCGAAGAACGGACCGGTAAAGGCCCAGAGTGCGACGTCGCGCATCACGAAGGGGACGCTGGTTGCGGGCCAGATCGGCCCACATGCGAACATCGTCTGGCAGAACGCATCGGCCTTGCCATAGGTGCAGGCGAGCGTCAGCGATTTGAGGTCGCCGCCATAGTTGATGGCATATTCCTCGACTGATCATGCCGCCCATCGACACGCCCATCAGGTGGAAATCGGTGATCCCCAGATGATCCACCAAGGCCTTGGCATCGTCGGCCAGCATCCGTGACGAATAGTCGCCCGGCGGGCGCATCGCTTTTGCCGATGCCCCGGTTGTCAAACCGCAGGACGCGAAAGCCAGCCTCGACCAACGCCGGGATCTGGAAACCCCAGGATTCCAGGTCGTCGGCGAGGCCGTTGATCAGAACGATGGTTTCGGCGGCGTCGTCCGGGCCGTCGATCTGATAGTTGAGGGTGATGCCGTTGATCTGTGCGGTGGGCATGGTGAGGCTCCTTTGGCGAGGGTGGGAATGGCTGCGAGCAGGGTGCGGGTATAGGCGTGCTGCGGGTGATGCATGACCTGTTCGGTCGGGCCGATTTCGACGATCTGGCCGTGGTTCAGAACGGCGACGTCGTCGCTGACATGTTCGACCACGCCCAGGTCATGGGTGATGAAGAGGCAGGCGACGCCGAGGTCGTTCTGCAGGTCCATGAACAGGTTGAGGATCTGCGCCTGCACGCTCATGTCCAGCGCGCGGACGGGTTCGTCGGCGATGATCAGATCCGGGCTCGCTGGCGAGGGCGGCGGCGATGGCGACCCGCTGGCGCTGACCGCCGGACAGGGCCGCAGGGCAGGCGCGTCGGCGAGCGCCGGGTTCAGGCCGACCCGGTCGAACAGGTCCAGCACGCGGGCCTCGCGGTCGTGGGCGGTGCCGATGCGAAAGCAATCCAGGCTTTCGCGCACGGAACGGCCCACCGGCCAGCGCGGGTCAAGGCTGCCGAAGGGGTCCTGGAACACCGGCTGCACGCGGCGGCGGAACTCGGACAGGGCGCGGCCGGACAGGCCCAGAACCGGGGTGCCGTCAAAGATCACCTGCCCGCAGTCAGGTGTGGTCAGGCCGAGGATGCAGCGGCCCAGCGTGCTTTTGCCGCTGCCGGATTCGCCGACCAGCCCAAGCGTCTTGCCGCGCTGCACCGACAGCGTGACGCTGTCCAGTGCGGCGACCTGCGGCGGCTCCAAGGTGGGCCGCCGAGTGGCATAGGTCTTGCCGAGGTTCTCGACGCGCAGCAGGTCAGCCATGGCTGGCCTCCGTCGCGGCGCGCAGGCTTTCCACGCTCCACTCCGCCGGGATGACGGGCAGGCGGCTGCCACGTGGGGCGCCTGCGGGATTGGCGGCCAGCAGGGCGCGGGTATAGGGATGCGTGGGCCGGGCGAACAGGTCGCGGGTCGTGGCCACCTCCAGCAATTTGCCGCCATACATCACGCCGACGCGGTCGCAGACCTGCGCCACGACGCCGAGGTCGTGGGTGATCAGCAGGACGGTCGTGCCGTGGTCGCGGCGCAGCTTGTCGATCAGCGCCAGCACCTGCGCCTGCAAGGTGACGTCGAGGGCGGTCGTCGGCTCATCCGCGATCAGCAGCTGCGGGTTGTTGGCGAGTGCCGCGGCGATGACGATGCGCTGACGCATCCCGCCGGAAAACCGGTGCGGCACGTCGCGGTAGCGGGCGGCGGCGTCGGGGATGCCGACCTCGGCCATCAGTTGCGATGGCGCGGGCCTTGGCGTCGGCGCGGCTGATGGTTTCATGGGCGCGGATCGTCTCGGCAATCTGGTCACCGACCGACCAAGTCGGGTCAAGGCTGGCGGAGGCGTCCTGAAAGATCATCGCGACCTCGTTGCCGCGCATCTGGCGCAGGTCGCTTTCGGACTAGCCCCAAAATCTCTCGCCCGTTGACGGTGATGCTGCCGGTGACGTTGGCATTGGCGGGCAGAAGGCCCATGACGGCATTGGCGAGGGTGCTTTTGCCGCTGCCGCTTTCGCCAACAATGCCGAAGATTTCGCCGCGCTGGACGTCGAGGGTGACGCCATCTGCGGCGGGCTTGTCGGCACCAAATTGCACGCCGACGGAGGTGAGGGACAGAACGCTCATTCCGCCACCCCGCGCGGGTCAAAGATGCGGCGCAGACCCTCGCCCAGGAGGGTGAAGGCGAGCACGGCGACGACGATGGCCAGGCCGGGGAAGACCTCGACCCACGGGCGCCTGGATCAGCACGTCGCGGCCATCGGCCAGCATGCCGCCCAGCGACGGCGTGGGCGGCTGGGTGCCGAGGCCGAGAAAGCTCAGCCCCGCCTCAAGCTGCAGGGCAAAGGCGCTGAGCACCGAGGCCTGCACCACGACCGGCCCGAGGGCGTTGGGCGCGACGTGGCTGACCAGAACGCGCAGGTGGCTGGCGCCGCGTGCCCGTGCGCCCGCCACATAGTCGTGGCCGGTGACGACCAGCGTGCTCGTCCGCATTACCCGGGCCAGGATCGGCAGGTAGATCATCGCGATGGCGAGGGCGGCCACCGCGCTGCCCGGCCCAAGGATCGCGATCAGCGTGATGGCCAGCAGCATCGCGGGCAGGACCAGGAGCATGTCCAGCGCGCGCGAGATCGACGGTATCGACCCAGCGGCCGAAATATCCCGCGAGCAGGCCCAGCGGCACCGCCAGACACGGTCGAGACCGCCACCGCCGACAGCGACACCAGCAGGCTGACCCGCAGGCTGTAGATCACCCGGCTCAGCACATCGCGGCCCAGCACGTCCAGCCCGAACGGATGGGCGAGGCTGGGCGCGCCCATCACCCCCATCACATCCATGGCCTCGGGGTCGTAGGGGGCGATCACGCGGGGCGGCGACGGCGATCAGCGCCAGGGCACCCAGCACGGCCAGTCCGGCGTAGATCATCAGGTTTGGGCGGTGCACGGTCATGTCCCGGCCCCATCCGCCACGCGCGGGTCCAGCCCGCCGACGATCAGGTCGGTGATCAGCGACACGACGATAAAGATCGTGGCGATCGCCAGCACCCCGACCTGCACCGTGGGATAGTTGCGCTGGTTGATCCCGGTGACGACCAGACGCCCCACGCCGGGCAGGGCGAACAGGGTCTCGACGATGATCGCCCCGCCCAACAGAACGCCGACCTGAATGCCGATCACGGTGACGATGGACGGGCCCGGCATTGCGCAGGACGTGGCCGAAGACGATGCGGCGCGGGCTGATGCCCTTGGCGCGCAGAAAGGTGACGAACGGGCGGCCCAGGACCGAGGTTACGGCGCCGCGGGTGGTGCGCAGGATATAGGCGGCCTCACCTATCGCCAGTGTCAGCACCGGCAGCGCCATGTAGCGCAGGTTGGCAATGGGGTCTTTGGCAAAGGGCGTATAGCCCGATGGCGGCAGGACGGCCAGCATCCCGGTAAAGACCAGCACCAGCATGATCCCCAGCCAGAAATCCGGGATCGCGATGCCGAAGATGACAAAGCCCTCGGTCAACCGCTTGACCCAAGTGCCGCCGATTGCGGCCCAAACCCCCAACGGCACGCCGACCAGCGACGGCCAGCAGCATCGACAGGCCGGTCAGCTCGAACGTCACCGGCAGGCGCTGGGCCAGCAGTTCGGACAGCGGGGCGTGGCTGACGATGTCCATGCCAAGATCGCCGTGCAGCAGTTTCCCGGCCCAGACCACGTATTGCGTGAACAGGCTTTCATCGAGGCCCAGTTGGTGGCGCAGTTCCGCGACATTGGCGTCGGTCGCGCGAAAGCCGAGCATGGTGCGGACCGGGTCGCCCGGCACCAGACGGATGATCAGGAAGACCACAATGCTCATCACGAACAGGGTCGGGATCGTCAGGGCGACGCGGCGCAGGATGAAACCCAACTGCCCGCTCATCCCGGTATCGCCTCGGCGCGGTCTACCAGCGCCCGGATCAGGGTTTCAGACAGGGTGAAATGGACGGCGGCGATGGCGGCGGCATCTTCGGCCCGCCCCTCCAATCACGGCGGCGACGAGATCCTGGTGCTGGCGGATGGCGATGCGGCGCACCTCATCCGTATAGGGTTCGGCGCCGAGGTTGAGGCTGATCTTGGTGCGCAGATCGACCGAGATGTCGACCAGGATCGGGTTCTGCGTCGCCTTGGCTATCGCCAGATGCAGGTTGCCATCGGCGCGGCGTGAGGCGTCATGGTCGGGCGCATCCAGATAGGCCTGCAATGCAGCGGCGATGGCCTGCACGTCGGCAGGGGTGCGGCGCTGGGCGGCAGTGCGGGCGATCAGGGGTTCGATCAGGGTGCGGGCGTCGAAGATCTGCTTCAAACTCGGCCCAGTTGGCGACCAGATGACGGCGCACCCGCTCAGCCGAAGTTGGGCCCCAGTCGGCCAGCACGAAATAGCCGCCATTGCGCCCGCGCCGGACCTCAAGATAGCCAGCGGCGGTCAGTTGCTGCAACGCCTCGCGCACGGAACTGCGCGACACGGCCAGCATCGTGGCCAGCTCGCGCTCAGTCGGCAGTTGCTGGTTGGGGACGTAAAGGCCCAGCGCCACGGCAGTCACCAGACGGTCCACCACATCATCCGCGACATGGCGGCTGACGATGGGGGCGCCCCAGGATGCGCCGGGGGTCGGGGGCTGCGCGGTGTCGGTCATGGCTGCTCCTGAAAGCGCATCAACAGGAACCGGCGAGGGTACGGGCGGCGTCGACGATGCTTTGCAGATCAACGGATTCGTCGATGCCGTGCAGGTCATAGCCAGCGGCCCCAAAGCAGACGGCGGGCACTGCGAAATCGTTCACATAGAACCGGGCGTCGGTGGTGCTGCCGACGGTGTAGACGGTCGGCAGGGTGCCATGCGCCTGCAAATGGGCGGCGCTGAGATCACGGATCAGCGGCGGTGGCGGCGTCTTGCAGATATCCTTTGGCGCGCAAACCGGCGGTGGTCACCACGGGCGGCACCGGAAAGCTGCCATCCGCGACGACAAATGTCCGTGATGGCCGCGCGCACCCGTTCTTCGGCCTGTTCCACGCTCCACGCCCGGGGAAAGCCGACACGCACGCCGAACAGGGCGACCGGATGGCGCGGTAGAGGTCCAATCGCCGGACTGCACGCGCCCCAGATTGACGTTATAGGGGCTTTGATTGCTGTCCATGCTGGGTTCAGGTTCGGTGCGCGCCACCTCTGCCGCCCACTCGCGCAAGCCACCCACCAGCCGCATCCCCAGATCAATCGCGTTGGCGTGGGTCTCGGCGGCAAAGGCATGGCCGGAATGGGCGATGACGCGGATATCGAGCCACAGCACACCGACGCCGCCAGCCATCAGGCCCAGATCGGTCGGCTCCAGCACCACGACTTCGTTCGCTGTGACGCCATGTTCAGCGAGGGATCGGAGCGTGCCGTTGCCGGTGCATTCCTCTTCGACCACGGCCAGAAACCCGAGGCGGCGCTTGGCGAACAGATCAGGGGCCACGTCGTGCAAGGCCCGCAAGGCCAGCATTCCAACCGCAAAGCCGCATTTCATATCGGCAGCGCCGCGACCGTAAAGCCGACCGTTGCGGCGGGCGGGTTCAAATGGCGGGGTGGTCCAGAGTTCGGGCGTTTCTGCCGGGACCACATCGAGATGACCGTTGAGCAGGACCGTCAGATCGCCCTCGCCGGGTGTGGTGGCCAGAACCTGAAAGCGGTCGGGGCTGAGAATGGCCGGGTCTGGGGCGATGCCGGCGCGTGGGTCTGCTGAGGGCCCAGAGGCAAAGGGCAGACGGGCGATGGACAGGCCGAGGGATTGCGCCTCAGCCGCAAACACCTCCATCGCGGATTGTTCTTGGCCGACTGTGCTGGGCGCGCGGACCAATTCCTCAAGAAAGGCAAAAGCGGCCTCGGCATGGTGGTTGATGGCGTGATCCAGCGCTTTGGGCATTAGTGGTCCTTTTGGTCTATAGTTCGAACCTTATGCCAAATAAAACACAAATCAAGCAGAAACCGTCAGCTGTGAGGGATGAATGATGGGTTAAGCCGACCTTCGATCTGGGGCGAAGGTCGGCTTTCTGGGCAGGGGGTTGAGCGTTTATCCCAACCGTTCCAACAGCTTGCAGTAAGCGGTCTGGCCGGTGCGGAAGTTCGACAGCCGGAAGAACTCATTCGGGGCGTGCAGGTTTTCGTCGTTCATCCCGAAGGCAAAGACCGTGGCGTGGACGCCGAGTTCGTTCAACAGCATGGTCATCACCGGAATCGAGCCGCCGGTGCGGGTGATGTAGGGGGTCTTGCCGTAAACCTCTGTCAGCACCTCTGCGGCGGCAGTGCTGGAGTTGTGGCCGGAGGGCACGAGGAACGGATCGGCACTGCCGGCGAGACGTTCCACCGTGACGCGCAGGCCGGGGGGGCAGTGCGCCTCAATATGGGCTTTCAGCAGGTCGAAGATGACGTCCGGCTTTTGGTTGGCGACAAGGCGGCAGGTGATTTTGGCGAAGGCTTGGGCGGGGAGAACGGTCTTGATGCCGTTGCCCTGCCAGCCGCCCCAGATGCCGTTCAGTTCGAACGTCGGTCGTCCCCACAGCCGTTCGCGGGTGGTGTAGCCCTCTTCGCCAAACACATCCGGCACGCCAAGGTCGGCGATATATTGCGCCTCATCAAACGGCACGCGGGCGATGGCGGCGCGATCTTCGACAGTCAGGTCGATCACGTCGTCATAGAAGCCAGCGACTTTGATCTTACCATCCAGACCCTTCATGGAGGCGATGAGATGCGACAGCCCGTGGATCGGGTTGGCGATGCCGCCGCCCTGCTGGCCGGAATGCTGGTCGCCCTTGGCCCCGGTGACGGTGATCTGTGCGGCCACCAGCCCTTTGAGGCCGGTGATGAGGTTCGGCTGATCTTCGGCCCATTGGCTGCCATCGGCGGAGAAGATCATGTCAGCCTTGAGCAGCGCGCCATTGGCCTTGATGAAGGGCGGCAGATGGGGGGAGCCGATCTCCTCTTGCCCCTCAAAGAAGAACTTCACGTTGACGGGCAAGCTGCCCGTGGTCTTCAACATCGCCTCAGCCGACAGGATGGGGATCAACATGCCGCCCTTGTCGTCCGATGCGCCACGCCCCCAGACCTTGCCATCGCGGATTTCAGGCTCAAATGGCGGGGTCTGCCACAGGTCGAAGGGTTCGGCTGGCTGCACGTCGAAGTGGCCGTAGATCAGGACAGTGGGCTTGCCCGGACCAGCGTGGAGCCAGTCGCCGTAGACGACCGGGTGGCCCTCAGTCGGCATCATGCGGACGTTTTCGATGCCTGCGGACTTCAGGCGGTCAACGACCCAGTTCCCGGCTGTCACCACATCGGGGATATGGGCGGTTGCGGCAGAGACAGACGGGATGCGGACGAAGTCGAGCAGTTCGTCGACAAAGCGGGATTGGTTGGCGTCGAGGTAATCTGACCAGTTCATCATCTGTCCTTTCACGCCGCTGGCATTCGGGTTTCCACCAACTCAGCCCAGTAAGACGCGCCATAGGGGATCGCCTCATCATTGAAGTTGTATTCGGGGTGGTGAACCTCGGCGGTATTGCCATTGCCGACCTGAATATAGGCGCCGGGGCAGGCCTCTAGCATATAGGCGAAATCTTCGCCGCCCATGATGGCGGGGCAGTTGGTTTCCACGCCACCTTTGCCCGCGATCTTGGTTGCAACCTCGGCGGCAAAATTCGTTTCACGCTCGGCATTGACCATGGCGGGGTAGCCCGGATTCCAGCCCAGATCGACGCTGCCGCCAAAGGCCTGAACGGTGCTGTTGACGATCGTCTTGAACCGCTCTTCCGCCATTTTGCGCATCGCAGGGTCAAAGGTGCGGAGGGTGCCACGGATTTCGACGTGTTCGGGGATGACATTCCACGCCTCAGATTCCGTGCGGAAGGAGGTGACGGACAGCACAACCGATTCCAGCGGGTCGGTGTTGCGCGACACGATGGTTTGCAGCGTCATCACGACTTGTGCGGCCATGACGGTGGTGTCGACCGTGCGGTGCGGATAAGCGGCATGGCCGCCCTTGCCCGTCAGGTGCAGGGTGAAATTGTCGGTCGCGGCATAGAACGGGCCGGGCTTGATGGAGAACTGACCCACCGGCAGGCCGGGCGAGTTGTGCATGCCGTAGATTTCCTTGATGCCAAAGCGCGGGATCAACCCGTCCTTCACCATCGCCTCACCCCCGGCACCACCCTCTTCCGCGGGTTGGAAGATGACCGCGACTGAGCCGTCGAAATTGCGGGTTTCGGCGAGGTATTTGGCGGCCCCCAGCAGCATGGCGGTGTGGCCATCGTGACCGCAGGCGTGCATCTTGCCGGGGGTTTTGGAGGCGTAAGGCAGGCCCGTCGCCTCAAGGATCGGCAGCGCGTCCATGTCGGCGCGCAGGCCGACGACATGACCGCGTGAGTCTGTGCGGCCCTTGATGACCCCGACAACACCGGTACGACCAATCCCCTCAACCACCTCATCACAGCCAAACGCGCGCAGCTTGTCGGCCACGGTCGCGGCGGTGCGGTGAACCTCATACATCAGTTCGGGGTTTTCGTGCAGGTCGCGGCGCCATTCGGTGATTTCGGCCTGCATTTCGGACAAACGGTTCTTGATCGGCATGGTTCCTCCTTCAGGTCTGCAGGACGAAATGTCCCGGTGCGACCTCATTATACGTGGATGGGGCGGGCTGGTGGCCCAGGGGAAAAATGGGTGAGCTGATGGGTTTGAAATTCAGGTCATCGCCAAAGCGGCGTTTCATCGGGTCGGCAATTGGAACGGCAGAGAGCAGGGTTTTGGTATAGGGATGGGACGGGTTGTCAAATACAGCGCCGCGCGGGCCGATTTCAACGATGCGGCCCAGATACATGACGCCGACCTGATGGGCGACCCGTTCGACCACGGCCATGTCATGGCTGATGAACAGGTAGGACAGGCCGAGATCCTCTTGCAACTCCATCATCAGGTTCAAGACCTGCGCCTGGACGGAGACGTCGAGGGCCGAGACTGCCTCATCCGCCACGATCAGTTTGGGGTTCAGGGCAAGGGCGCGGGCGATGGCGACGCGCTGGCGCTGACCGCCCGACAGTTCATGCGGGAAGCGGTTGATGTAGGCGCGCGGCAGGTGGACCCGGTCGAAGAGCTCCAACACCCGGCGTTCCAGTTCGGCGCCACGGGCGAGGCCAAAGTTCTGGATGGGTTCGGCCACCTGCGCCTTGAGCCTGCGGTAGGGGTTCAGGCTGGCAAACGGGTCTTGGAACACCATCTGCATATCGGCACGGGCGCGGCGCAGGTCGGCGTGGTTCAGGGCACGGATATCGCGGCCACCGATATGGATTTCGCCGGACGTGGGTTCGATCAGCCGCAGGATGGACCGCCCGCAAGAGGATTTGCCGCAACCGGATTCGCCGACAAGCGCGAGGGTTTCGCCGACGTTCAGGGTGAAGGAGACATCCTCTACCGCATGAACCTGCGCCACGGTACGGCGCAGAATGCCGCCTTTGACCGGGAAGCGGGTGGTCAGGTTTTTGACCTGCAGCAACACCTCGGGCTTGCGGGCTTTTGGCGCGGTTTGGGCGGCGCGCGCGGCCTCATCCCCGATCAGGCGCATCCGCTCGGGGGCGGCTTTGCCGGTCATTTCGCCCAGCTTCGGTACGGCGGCGAGCAGGGCCTTGGTGTAATCCTCAACCGGGGATTCGAAGATTTGCTGGACCGTGCCGGTTTCGACGATGCGGCCCTGACGCATGACGACGACCCGGTCGGCCATCTGGGCGACCACGGCCATGTCATGGGTGATGAACAGGACGGCCATACCCTTTTCGCGTTTCAGCCGGTTGATGAGGGCAAGGATTTCGGCCTGAATTGTGACGTCCAGCGCGGTGGTGGGTTCGTCGGCGATCAGCAGTTTCGGCTCACAGGCCATCGCCATCGCGATGACCACCCGCTGCCGCATCCCGCCTGATAGTTCATGCGGGTACTGTTTCAGCCGCCGTTCAGGTTCGGGGATGCGGACGCTTTTCAACAGCTCTACCGCGCGGGCGGTGGCGGCTTGTTGGCTGAGGTTTTTGTGCAGCATCAAGCCGTCGGTCAGCTGGCGTTCGATGGTGAAGACCGGGTTGAGCGCGGTCATCGGCTCTTGAAAGATCATGCCGATTTCGTTGCCACGGACCGCGCCCATCACCTGCGGCGTGGCGCCCGCGACATCGAGGGTGGACCCGTCAACGCGCGTGAAGTTGAGGGCGCCTTGGGTGATGGTGCCGCCGCCAAACTCTACCAGCCGCATCAGCGACAGTGAGGTGACGGATTTACCAGACCCGCTTTCGCCCACCACACACAGGGTTTCGCCGGGGGCGATGGTGAAGGACACATCCTCGACCCCGACCACAGTGCCGCCATCGGTGGCGAATTCGACGCGCAGGTGGTCGACCGATACGATGTCTTTCATTTCGCCCCCCTCATTTCGAACGTCGGGTCAAGGATGTCGCGCAGGACGTCGCCGAACATGTTCAGGCCCAACACCGTCAGCGCCACCGCAAGACCGGGCACCACGGCGGTCCACGGCGCGATGTCCAACTGATCGCGCGAGGCTTGGATCATCAGGCCCCAGGATGCGGCGGGCGGCTGGGTGCCAAGACCAAGGAAGGACAGACCCGCCTCAGCCAGAATGGCGAAGGCGAGGCTGATGGTGCCCTGCACGATGACGGCGGGCAGGATGTTGGGCAGGACGTGGCGCAGCATGATCATGCCGTCGGTGGTGCCAGAGGCGCGGGCCGCCTCGACATAGGGCATCTGGGCGACGCGCAGCGCCTCTCCGCGGATGATGCGGGCGAGGTAGGGGGTGAAGGCGACGCCGATGGCGATGATGGTGTTTTGCAGGTTGGGGCCGAGGACTGCACTGATGGTCAGGGCCAGCAGCAGCGCCGGGAAGGCGAGCAGCGTGTCGACCAACCGCATCAGCACGTTGTCGATGAAGCCGCCGAAATAGCCCGAGATCAGGCCGAGCGGCAGGCCGAGAACAATGCTCATCAACACCGCCGATACGGCGATCTCCAATGAGGTGCGGGCGCCTAGGATCACGCGGAACATCATGTCCCGGCCCAGTTGGTCGGTGCCGAACAGATGCGCCAGACTCGGCGGTGCGCGGCGGGCGCGCATGTCCATTGCGGTGGCGGCGTCAGGTGGGATGATCATGGGGCCAAGGATGGCGATCAAGGCAATCGCCAGCAGCAGCACGATCCCGATCATCCCTTTGGTGGTTTTGAAACGTTTCATGGTTCAGCCCAACCGTATACGCGGGTCGATCAGGACATAGAGCAGATCGACCGCCAGATTGGTCAGCATCACCACGGCGGCGATGACAAAGACGGTGTCCTGTATCAACGGCAGGTCACGGTTCAACAGCGCCTGATAGGTCAGCCAACCCATGCCGGTATAGCCAAACAGGGTCTCCATCACGATGATTGAGCCGAACAGATAGCCGATCTGCAACCCCGCGATGGTGATGACCGGACCGATGGCATTGGCGAGGGCATAGCGCCAGACCACGGTCCGTTCGGCCAGCCCCTTGGCCCGCGCGACCCGGATGAATTCCTGGCTCAGGATGCCGGTCATGGTGGACCGCGTCATCCGCGTCAGATGCGCCATCAAGCCCAGACCCAGCGCCAGTGACGGCAGGAACGCATGGTACAGCGTGCCCCACAGGTTCACCGACGGGTCCACAAAGCCGGAGGACGGGAACCACCCCAGCCAGCGGGCGAAGACCAGGATCATCACGATGCCCCAGAAGAAATCCGGCAGGCTGACACCCAGCAGGGCCGACGACGAACTGACGGTGTCCTGCCATTTGTCGCGGTGGACGGCCGCCCAGACGCCCAGCGGCACCGCCACGGCCAAGGCAATCACCATCGACATGATCACGATGACGGAAGAGGCGAGGGCCTTTTGCGCCAGCAACTCGGCAATCGGTTTCTTGAAGATCAGCGAATTGCCCCAGTCGCCCGTCACCAATCCGGCAACCCAATGGCCGTATTGCACGAGGATCGGGTCGTTCAGCCCCAACGACTGCCGCAACCCCTCCAACGCGGCGGGGTTGGATTGCGTGCCCATGATCATCATCGCCACGTCGCCGGGCAGGATGTTGGTCACGGCAAAGGTGACCAGTGTGATCAGGAACAGCGTCAGGATCACCGACAGAAGCCGGTTCAGAACATAGGTCATCGACATGGGCCCGAGGGGGAGGTCGGCGGGCCGGAAATGGCCCGCCGATCGTGGTGTCAGGCTTGCAGCCAGACCTTGTGGAAGTTCAGGTTCGACCCGTTGGGATGCACCACGGTGTCCAGACCCATGACCTTGGTCTGCGCGCCGATGGTGCCATTGCGGAACCACAGCAGGATGTCGTGGCTTTGATCCCAGATCTGCTGCTGAACCTGTTTGTAGATATCTGCCCGTGCGGCATCATCCACCGTGATCCGCGCCTTGGTGGTCAGATCGTCGATCACCGGGTCTTTGACCGACCGATAGTTGAACGCCCCGGTCGAATTCCAGACCGAGTAGTACAGGAAATCAGGCTCCCACAGGGTGAAGAAGTTCATCATGGTCATCTGATAGTCTTTGTTGACCCAGCACTGGCTAAGCCAATCGGCCCAAGTCAGTTGTTCGATGGTCAGGTTGACGCCGGCGGATTTGAACCATTCCACCAGAATCTGCGCCGTCTCGATATGGTAGGGATAGTTCGTCGTGGCCTTGAACACGATGTTCATGCTGCCTTCGGGATAGCCCGCCTCGGCCAGCATGGCCTTGGCCCCCTCAATATCCTGCGGGCGCTGCTTCAGATCCTTGTTGAAACTGGCCGAGGTCGGGAAGCTGGGCGAAGCCGTCGTCGCCCCCTGCCCCCACAAGGCCCCCTCCATCAACGCCTCTTTGTCGATGATCATGTCAAAGGCGACACGCACCTTGGGGTTCTGGAACGGCTCATAGGTGTGGTTCATGTTGATGAAGTCGAAGTTCAGCGGGAACCACGTCTTCACCTGCAACGCTGGCATCGCCCTGCAATTCGCCGACACGGTCCAGCGGAATGTCGTTGATCATGTGGAGTTCGCCGGTCCGCAGGCCGGTCAGGCGGGTGGTGGGTTCGGTGATCTCCCGCGCCTCGACTGCGTCCAGATAGGAGGGGCCGTCCCAGTAGTCGTCATGCCGGGCCATCTTGACCACGGTGCCAACCTCATAGCTGACGAATTTGAACGGGCCGGCACCCATCGGATTGGTGCCTTGGGTTGGGCCGGAATCCACCGGCATCACCACGCCCGCGCCATTTTCGGCCAGCCGCGACAGGAAGGGCGCGTTGACGGCGCTCATCTTGATAACGACGGTCAGGTCATCGGGGGTTTCGATGCTGGCGACGTTGTTGAACACCTCAAAGTTCACGGCACCGGTGGCCGGATCCTTGCAGCGTTCAAAGGAGTATTTCACATCGGCAGAGGTCATCGTCGCGCCGTTGTGGAATTTGACATTGGGCCGCAGCTTGAACGTGTAGGTCAGGCCATCTGGGGCCACCTCATAGCTTTCGGCCAGACCGGGGATGACGTTCAGATCCTTGTCCACCGTCACGATGGAGGAATGGATGTTCTGCAAGACCCGGCCCGACGACGCGGTGCCGGTCTGGTGCATGTCAAGGTTCTGGGTGGTTTCCGAATGGCCCCAGATCAGCGTGCCGCCCGATACTGGCGTATCCTGGGCCCACAGCGCGGTGGGCACGCTTGCCCCCATGAAGCCGCTGCCAAGGATGGCGGTCGTATTGCGTAGGAAATCTCTGCGTTTCATGTCCGAACTCTCCATGTTGGCTGGCCGTTATTTGGCCCGTTTCTACAAGAACACCGCATTGGTTGCGGGCATGCTTACTGCTCAGCTTGGGAACCCGGGCCGACGGTCGGCCACGGCAAGGGCGCCCTCCAGCGCCATTCCAAGGTTCAGGATTGGTCCTTCATCGAACAACCGACCCCAAAGGGAGATGCCCTGCGGCACGGCAAAGGTCTTGCCCGCCGCTCGCCTCACCCGTGGTCAGTTTGCCGGATGCCAAGGAGGCCGGGCTGCGGGTGCCCAGATCCTCAAACCCGGCGCGCAGGTGCAGGCAGGGATGGCCGGTATAGTTAGAGGCGATCAGCATGGGGCCGGTCATGAACGGGCCGATCAGCACGTCGCATTGGGTGAAAAGCCCGTCCAGCGCCTGCATCACCAGATAGCGCAGGCGGTCCAATTGCACATGATCTACCGCCGACAGGAACCGCGCCTTGCGCATGGCGTTGGGCCAAGCGGCGGGGTCCTGCCACGTCAGGGTGTCATCCAGGCCCGACAACGTCAGATCCTCAAAACTCGCGGCGGCTTCGGCGAACAGGATGTTCATCAGCGCGCCGTAAGGCAGGTCGGGCAGCGTCACCTCCACCACCTCAACCCCGAGGGCGCGGGTCGCGGCAAGGGCGGCATGATCGACCGCCGTCGCCCCCTCGCCAAAGGCTTCGGGCAGATAGCCGACCTTCAGGCCGTGATACCCGGCGCTTGCATCAAACACGAAGGGCGCGGCAATGCTGGAGCGGTCGTTCACATCGGCCCCATTCAGGGCAGATAGCACGATGGCGGTATCCTCAACCGACCGACAGATCGGCCCGACCTTGTCGAGAGAGTTGCACAGCGCCATGCAGCCCGCCCGGCTGATCCGGCCGAAGGTCGGGCGCAGGCCCGTGGTGCCACAGCGTTGGCTGGGTGAGGTGATTGAGCCCAGCGTCTCGGTTCCAATCGCAAAGGCGCACAGGCCCGCCGCCGTGGCACTGGCCGAGCCAGCACTTGACCCGCTCGACCCCTCATTCAGGTTCCACGGATTGCGCGTGACGCCGCCGTACCAGATGTCGTTGTAGGCGAGCGCCCCAACCGTGGTCTTGCCCAACAGCACCGCCCCCGCCGCCCGCAACCGGGTGACTACGGCGGCATCGGCCTCAGGGACGCGGTGCTGAAACGGCTCTGCCCCCCAACCCGTGACCACGCCCTTGCTGTCGAACAGATCCTTCACGCCGTAGGGAATGCCATGCAACGGCCCGAGGTTAACCCCGGCGCGGGTCAGCGCATCGGCGGCATCAGCCTCAGCCAGCGCCTGATCGGTGGTAACGACAGCGAAACATTCCAGCTTGGGGCCGATCGCGGCGATGCGGTCCAGATAGATCTGCGTCAACCTGCGGCTGGTCAGGCTGCCGGATTTGATCCAAGCGGCAAGACGGCTAACCGGGGCAAAGGCGATATCTTCATCGCTGTCCGGCAGAGGGGCGGTCACCGCCGACAGACGCAAGGCATCGGCCCCATGCGGCAGCGCGAAACCCGGCAGACGTGGGTCAAACCGCAGCGCCATCGGCACCGTATTGGCCAGCGGCACCGCGCGGCGTTGCAGGGCTGAGGTGATCTGCCCCTCAAGATTGTCCAGCATCTGCTGACGCTCGGCAGGGGTGTAGCTGATCCCCATCAAGCCTTCGGCGGCGGCGATCATGTCCAAGGTGATGGCGGGTTGTGTCATGTCAGCCTCCGGTTCAGGGATTCAGAATTCGGTTCAGGTTGGTGGCGAGGGTGGTCAGATGTCCGCGCATCGCGGCTTCGGCACCGTCTGGATGTCCCGCCTCAATCTGATCGATGATCGCGTGATGTTCAGCGTCGCTGATCTTGAGCGTTTCCAGCGACCGCGCCTTCGACCGCATCCCGCGCCAACCGCCATTGGCGCGGATTTCGTCAATCATGCAAAAGGCCGTCAACAGCGGCTTGTTCTGCGCCGTCCGGGCAATCAGGCGGTGCAATGCGCCGTCCCACAGCTCAATCGAGTCGGGGTCGGTGGCCTCCAACGTGCGGCGCGCCAGATTTCGCATCCGCTCTATATCGGCGGGCAGCGCATGTCGGGCCGCCATGGCCGCTAACGTCGGTTCGATGCAAAGCCTGGCCGCCATAACCTCGGCGAAGTTGGTCTGGCCGACGATCTCAGCCGCGAGGATTTGCGTCTTGTCCGGTGCCTGACCGGCAAATGTGCCTTTGCCCTGCTTGCGCCAAATCAGCCCCTCTGCCAGCAGCGAATCCAACGCGCTGCGGACCGCGCGTCGGCTGATCCCCATGCTTTCGCTCAATTCCCGCTCAGTAGGCAGCCGGCCATCCGTGGGAAGGATGCCGTGCTCAATCACACCCAAGAGCCGCGCCCGAACGACGTTCGCACTGTCTTTGACGATGGGGCTACGGCGCGGTGTCATATTTGAGCGAACCATTCCATGATTGGTACCATAGGGATTTCCCTTGGCTGATTCTGTCAACAGCAAAAGCGGTCGGTGGCGGGCATCTTCGTGGAAAAGGTGAGAAAGGACTCACTTGATCGATTTAATTGCTCAAAATCCTGAGGGTTTTGGTGAATAATCGGGCAGGCTGGCAATACCGCTCCGCAAGATTGGTACACGGCAAGCAGATCTCACCACCTCAAACCAGCACAACATTATGTATCAATCTGCAATTGGATCACAAATGGCACAGGGCGACGGGCGATGGCGCGGGCCTTGGCAGGCACCTTGAGCATGATCATGTCAGGCATACCGAACGCACCGTGGATGGGATTCACTTGCTGAACCGCGTGACCTCAATCAAGCGATCATGTTTTGCCTTTCCACGCGGGTCATTTCGGTGCTGGTGGGAAGCGGCGATCTGAGGCAGGACATATGTATCGGCTTGGCAATGGGCAAATTCGGAGCCTCGCGATGGCCGCGAGGTATCAATGGCCGGGGGTGCCGCATGAAGACGATCTATTCCAACGACCACCGCGGCCACGGCGGCGCGATGGAGTTGCGGGGAGCCGCTTGGGTGCCGATGGCCGAATCCCCCGAGCGGATGACCGTGATCCTGTCTGCGCTGGGTGCCGCTGGCCTGCCCGAAGTGATCGCCCCCCAAACCCATAGCCTTGACGCCGCGTTGCGGCTGCATGACCCGGATTTCGTGGGGTTTCTGGAACGCGCCTACCCGATGTGGGAACAACGCCACGGCCCCGGCAGTGCCTTTGCCACGGTGTTCGGGATGCGCGGACTGGCGCAAAAACCCAACCTGTCGTCCATCGACGCGATGCTGTCGGCCTATATGTTCGACGTTTATTCGCCCTTCGTGGCCGGGACTTGGATGGCAATTCGTTCGGCCTATAATGTCACGATGACCGGGGCCAGCCTGATGCAAGCGGGCGAGCGTGCGGTGTTTTCCCTCTGTCGTCCGCCGGGGCATCACGCATCGTCTGATTTGGCGGGGGGCTATTGCTACCTGAACAACGCCGCCATCGCAGCGCAATCCTACATCGACCACGGGGCCGAGCGCGTGGCTATTCTGGATTTTGACTACCATCACGGCAACGGCACGCAGCGTCTTTTCTACGATCGCCCGGATGTGCTGTTCGCCTCTCTGCATGGCCGTCCGGAAGAGGAATACCCCTACCTTCTCGGTTTTGCGGATGAGATCGGCAGCGGCGCGGGTGAGGGGTTCAACCTGAACCTCCCTCTGCCGCCCGGCACGCAGTTTGACGTTTACGGCCCGGCCATCGACCACGCCATCGACCGCATTCGCGCATATGCCCCTGATATGCTGGTCGTCTCTCTTGGCGTTGATGCGTTTGAAGGTGATCCGGTCGGCGGCTTCCGCCTGCAAACCGCCGACTTCCAGCCGCATTGGTCAGGCGATTGCCCGGCTGAATTTACCGAGCCATTTCGTCATGGAGGGCGGCTATGCGGTTGAGGCGCTGGGTGCCAATGTCGCGGCGGTGCTGACAGGGTATCTAGGGCGGTGATTGTCGGGCAGCGTCGGTATGGGGCCTTTGCTGGCTGCCCCACCATAGGGTTGGGGGCATCGTCCTGGCGGCCTGCCTGATCGGGTGCTGAAATGACCATCGGCTGTTTTCCTTTCGGCCTGTCTGGGTCATACAGACGTCAGGAGGACAGGATGTTCAGTAGCTGGAAAGAAGAAAAGGCCAAGGCCGCGCTGGTTGACGCCGCGCAGGACCTCGCGGACAAACTGGCCACAGCGAAACCGCATATTCTGGACAGCTATACTGCAACGGCACGGTTCTGGGCCGCCACCTACCTCGCGGATGGGGTCGATCTGCACAATATTGCCCATTGGAAACCCGCTGCTGTCACCCGCTTTGCCAACGCGACCGCAACGAAAGATCGCAGCCCTGCGCAAACAGCGAGAGTATGACAGCAGCGACGGTCTCGCTGTCTGGCTGCACACCGCCCGTGCTGTAATGGAACCACGGGTGGCACCTGCCGTGCGCGAGATTTGGCAGCGACTGTCCGACGCCGGACCCAACGTGGACAGCATGACACTGGATCTGTTGCAGGACGCGGGCCTGCCCGTCGACCAGATCCGCAGCATCCCGAAGGGCTTTGACGGCGAGGAATAGCGGCCTGTCAGCATCGGTGGTTCAGCCTGCGCCTAGCAAAACCGCCGTCTGATAGGTCACGAAAGACCCCAGGTAGGCCAGTGCCAGCATGTAGAAGAAAGTCACCCACATCCACGTCCAGCCGCCCGTTTCACGCCGGATCACCGCGAGGGTCGACGCACATTGCGGCGCGAAGATGTACCAGACGAGGAAGGACAGGGCGGTCGCGAGGCTCCAACTATTGGCGATGGTCTGGCCGATCAGGCCCTCACCGCCCTGAATGGCGTAGACGGTGCCTAGGGCGGAAACCGCCACTTCTCGAGCCGCCATGCCGGGCACGAGTGCGACACTGATCTGCCAGTTGAAGCCGATCGGTGCCAGAGCAGGCTGAATCCAATGACCAATCATGGCGGCAAAGCTGTAAAAGATACCGGGTTCGGTCGCCCCGACAGGCGCACGTGGGAAGGTCGCCAGCACCCAGATCAGCACCGTCATGCTGAATATCGTCGTTCCTGCCCGTTTCAGAAAGATCTGCGCGCGCGTGGCCAGTCCCAGAAGAACCCCACGGGCGCGGGGCATTTTGTAGTCCGGCAGCTCCAGCATGAACGGCGGAGAGGGCTGGTTGCGCCAGAACAGGAACTTCGCCAGAAACGACACCCCCAGCGCCGACCCGATGCCCGCCGCGTAAAGCCCGAACATCACCAGCCCCTGCAGGTTGAACAGCCCCGCCACTTGCCGGGCCGGGATAAAGGCCGAGATGATCAGCGTATAGACCGGGATCCGCGCCGAACAGGTTATCAGCGGCGCGACCAGAATAGTGGTCAACCGGTCGCGCCGGTTGTCGATGACCCGGGCCGCCATGATGCCGGGAATGGCGCAGGCAAAACTGGACAGCAGCGGAATGAAGGCGCGGCCATGCAGCCCCGCGCCGCCCATGATCCGGTCCATCAAGAATGCCGCGCGGGCCATGTAGCCCAAATCCTCTAACAGCAGGATGAACAGGAACAGGATCAGGATCTGCGGCAGGAATATGATCACCCCACCAACGCCGGCAATCACGCCGTCCCGCAGAAAGCTCTGCAACAACCCGGCGGGCAGAATTTGCCCGACGAAGACGCCGACCCCGTCAAAGACGAAGGCGATCAGGTCCATCAGCGGCGTGGCCCAACTGAACACCGCCTGAAACATCAGGAACATCAGCCCCAGCAAGATCACCAGCCCCGCCACAGGATGCAGCAGAACCGAGTCGATCCGGTTGGTCATGGTATCGGGGCGGGCAGGCTCTTTGACGGCGGCGGCGATCAGGGCGTCGGCCTCACGGTGACCCTGACGCAGGTCGGTGGCGGTTGGTGGCACCCAGCGGTTTGCCTCAGCGGGGGCAATGCCCTGCGCGACGACGGTATCCAGCATCTGCCACAGATCATCCAGACCACCGCGCCGCACGGCGGTTGCGGCCACCACGGGTATGCCCAAAGCGGCCGACAGTTTGCCCAGATCAATCTCAATCCCACGGTGGCGGGCGATGTCGATCATGTTCATGATCAGGATCATCGGCCGCCCGACCTTACGCAACTCCATCACCAACCGCAGACCGGAACGCGGTGAGGTTGCATCGGCGACCACCAACAGCAGGTCAGGCGCAGGCTCTTTGGGATGGGTGCCCAGAACGACGTTGCGCGTCACCTCTTCATCCGGACTGCGGGCCCGCAGCGAATAGGTGCCGGGCAGGTCGATGATGTTCACCTCATGCCCCGCAGGCGTCCGCGCCAACCCGGATTTGCGCTCGACCGTCACCCCGGCATAGTTGCCAACCTTCTGGCGACTGCCGGTCAGGGCGTTGAACACGGCGGTCTTGCCACAGTTCGGTGCGCCCACGATGGCAAAGCGCAGATCACGGCTTGCGATGAGGTCAGCCATTTCGAGATTCCCTGATTTCGGCTAGATCACCTGAATGGCCATCGCCTCGCGGCGGCGCAGGGCGACGGTAGCCCCATTGACCCGTACCGCAATCGGATCGCGGCCAAACAGACCTTCATGCAGGATCTGCACATGGGCACCCTCAACAAAGCCCAACTCAATCAACCGCCGTTCGATTTCAGCCGCTGACAGGCTAGAGAGTTGATCGTGCACCTCAATCGAAGCGACCCGCCCAATATAGCCCTTGGCTGCCGCCCCGAGGGAACAGTGCTTGGTGGAAAGATTTGAGCTGTCGAAGGCCATGACGGCACTTTCCTTAGGCCGGATCTGGCCACGCACGGCGTGATGTTTCGCGTCGGCATGCCCTTGTAGTCCAAGGAAAGTTAAACAGTCAAGATATATTGCCGAGTAAAAGCGTAGGTAATTCCGCAATACCCCTGCGGACGACCACGCACGACAGGTGGGGCGGCGGTCAGGTCGCACCGTTTGCCCTAGGGAGTCTGGTTCAACCAGGCACGGAACTCCGCAACAACACTGGCTTCGCTGTCCACCATATAGGCCGGGGCGGGATACAGACCCTCGTGAACCTCTGCCGCGAATTCGGACATCGCGGCGATCCGCATCTGTTGCAGTCGGGCGTGTTCGGCGGCGAAATTTGCGTATTTCTTGGCGTGACGCGGAACATGGCCGGTATTCTGGCCCAATATGTCGTCTGAAAACAGGTACTGCGCATGGCCCGCAGGCCCGGCCCCCATCGAAATCAGGAACAGATCCGTCTTTTCCGCGATGGCTTGGGTGATGGCATGCGGCACCACCTCTATCTCCACGGCGAAGGCACCCGCAGCCTCCAGCGCCTTGCACTGCTGGTACACCAATTTGGCGCTGTCCAACGTCTTACCGACCGCTTTGAAACCACCCGTCCAAGTGGCCTTTGACGGGATCAACCCGACATGACCGCACACCGGCAGGCCATGGTCGGCCATCGCTTTGACGGTTTGCAGGCTGCCGGAACAGTAAAAGCCATCGGCACCGTGTTTGAATAGCGGGAAGGCCCATTTCAGGAAATCAGCCGTGTCGCCAATTTCGTAGAAATTGTCCCCCGGAAAGGCAAAGGCCGTCGGGGCCGCGTCGCGGAATTGCCGATCATAGATCATTGCCGGCGGGACAGACAGCAGTTCGACCCCTGCCTTCTGGGCGGCCTCAGCCTCGGCCAAGGTCTCAACCCGCAGCATGGCAAACTGATGCTTGCCACGTTGGTCCAGCAGGTCTTTCACCGTCAGACGGCGCGCCATCAGGACACCTGAATGAAGACGCGACCGCCCTCAACCTTGACTGGATAGGTCCGCAGATTGATGCAAACGGGGGCGCGCTTTGCCTCACCTGTCCGATAATCAAACTGGCCGTTGTGTTTGGGGCATTCAATCAGGTGATCCATCACCAAACCATCGGCGAGATGAACATCCTCATGCGTGCAGCGACCCGCCGTCGCGTAGAATTTCCCGTCTGGTGAGTGGTAGATCGCATAGGTGGCATTGCCATGGTCAAAGCGGATCAGATCCTCTTCTTCGATATCGTCAGTAGCACAGGCGTCAATCCAGTTGGTCATCAGTCTCTCCTATTCCGCAGCGCCGAGGGCGCCAATGTGGAAGTCTTCCCGATAGGGTTTGGCGTTGGGCGGCAACTCGCGCCGCAGAAAGTAGTCCTCACTCCGCAACTGCCGCAAGATGGCGGGCCACATTTCGACATAGGCAGCGGTGATTGAGGGGCTGGGCACCGGCAGGTCATCCTTTATCAGCGCATGCAGGCGCGGCAACGCGTGATAGGGCACCATCGGGAACATGTGATGCTCGATATGATAGTTCATGTTCCAATAGATGAACCGCGAGATGGGATTCATATAGACCGTCCGCGAGTTCAGGCGGTGGTCAGTGACATTGTCCGCCAGACCGCCGTGTTGCAGAAGCCCGGTCATCACATGGTGCCAAGCCCCGTACAGACGCGGCAGGCCAATGACCATCAACGGCAGGACCGACTGCATGGCAAGGGCCAGTGCAACGGTCGCGGCATAGATCAGGGTCCAGATCCGGGCGACCGCGATGACCTTGTGACGCTCGGTCTCCGGAATGAACGTCACCTCTTGCGGGTCCAACCGACCCGTCGCGTTCAGCAGCATCCGGCTCCACCCGGCATAGGCATCGAATATCCCGAAGAAATTCCCGATGAGTTTCAGCAAGACGGGCGGGCGCATGATGGCGATTTCGGGGTCGCGGCCCACGATATAGGTATCGGTGTGATGGCGGGCATGGCTCCACCGCCATGTCACCGGATTGCGCACGATCATGAAGCAGGCGATCTGGTAGACGACATTGTTCATCCACGGCGTCTTGAACGCCGTCCCGTGTGAGCTTTCGTGCCAACGGCTGTCAGACGCCGAACCGTACAGGACACCGTAGGCCAGCCAGAACGGCGCCGACCACCAGCTGGGCCACAGGGTTATGCCTGCGGCGGCAAAGCCGATCATCAACCCATAAAGCAGCAATGTGTCGCGGATGGCGGGTGCGTCCGACCGCTGCATCAGCTCTTTCATCACCTTCCGTGGCACGTCAGTGTGGTACCATTCCGCCGCTGCAAGCCCGGTTTCCACGGCGCGGACACCATCCGGTCCCAGCAGATTGTAATCACGTTGCGTCATAGCACCCCCCAAAGTCCGACCAATCCCTGCACCGAATAGAACGGATATTCCAATTTTCGGCAACGTGCGCCCTGTCATTCTTCGTCAAATCTCGTCATACTGGGGTGAAAGCAGCGAAAGGCGATGTCATGAAACGTCAGGGAATGGCCGCGCTTGCCGCTGCCGCCGGGGTCTCGGTCGCGACGGTGGACCGTGCCTTGAACGGGCGCGAGACGGTGCGTGAGGAAACCCGGATCATCATTGCCGAAGCGGCGCGTCGGATCAATCATCCGGCCGCGCGACGATTGCTGAAGACGGGCGACGATCTGCCACGTGCTGCGCATCGGGATTCTGCTGCACAAGCAGGGTCAGGATTTCTACAAGGCCTTCGCGGAAGCCATAGCGGCCGCCGTGGCCCAAGCGCAGGGCGTTAGCGGCCAGTTGGTGCTGGAGTTTTCGCCCAGCCAAGCCCCCAGCGAAATGGCCGCCCATCTGCGCGCCATGGCCGGGCGCTGCGACGTTCTTGCAGCCACCGCCGTCAACCACCCCGAGGTCACTGACGCCGTCGAAGACCTGCGCTACAGCCGGCCTTCCGGTGTTTTCCCTGCTTTCCGATTTCGCCCAAGGCACCCGTGCAGGCTATATCGGGCTCAACAATTTAAAGGTCGGGCGCACGGCGGGTTGGCTGATGGCCTCGCTTTCCCGTGCCCCGGGCGTCATGGCTATTTTTGTCGGCGGTCATCGGTGGCACGGCCATGACCTGCGTGAAACCGGCTTTCGCGGCTACCTGCGCGAATGCGCGCCGCATTTGACCGTACTGGACCCGCTGGTCAATCTTGAGACCCGGCAACTGACCTATGACGCAACGCTCGGGCTGTTGGCCCGCCAACCGGATCTGCGTGGCATCTACGTTTCGGGCGGCGGGATGGAGGGGGCTATCGCGGCCCTGAGAGAGCGCCCGATGTCCCAGCGCGTGCCGATGGTGGTCTCTGCCCTGACCCCGGATTCGCGGGCCGGTTTGGCTGAGGGCATCGTTTCGATGGTGATCGACACCCCGCTTGAAAAACTCTGCCGTGATTTGGTTGCTCTGATGGTCGCGGCCTCGATGGACGGCCCACCACAGGGTACGGCGCAATACTTTCTGCCCCCTGACATCCATGTGGCCGAGTCACTTTAGACCGCCCCAAGATCATTTTTTCGTCAAAAGACATCATTCGCGAAATTTGGCTGGAATTTTTCAATTCCTTTGTGCTATTTTTGGAATATACAATTCTACGACCCGCCAGCCCCTGGCGATTCGATGGAGTGCGACCTGAATGCTGAATTTTGCCCTGAACCACATGACCACGCCCAAACTCGGCTGGCTGGCTTTTCTCGACCTCGCCAAAGATCTGGGCTGTGTCGGGGTAGAGTTTCGCAACGACCTGCAGGGGCCGCTGTTCTGACGGCGCCGATCCCGGCACGAGTGCAAGCGGCCGTCAAATCGCGCGGCCTGCGGATTCTGGCCCTGGCCGAGGTCAAGATGTTCAACGACTGGTCCGACACCAAACGCGCCGAGGCCGAGGCGCTGATGAAAATCGCCGTCGCGTCGGGGGCCGAGGCGATCAGCCTGATCCCGCGCAATGACAATGTGGCGACCTCGCGCAGCGACAGCCGCGCCGTGACCGAAACCGCGCTGCGTGAACTGCTGCCGATGCTGCGGGCCCACGGGCTGAAGGCGATGGTCGAACCGCTTGGGTTTGAAGTGTGCAGCCTGCGCTTACAAGGACGTTCTGGCCGACGTGATCGACGCGGTCGGCGGTCGTGGTACCTATTTCATGGTGCATGACACGTTCCACCACGCACTTGCCGGCGGTGGCCCGATCTATCCGGACCTGACCGGCATTGTGCATGTGTCGGGCGTCAAAGCGCCGATCTATGTCAGCGACATGCGCGACAGCCACCGGGTTCTGGTCGATGGCGATGACCTTTTGGGAAATGTGGCGCAGATCCGTGCGCTCAGGGCTGCAGGCTATGCGGGCCCGATTTCCTACGAACCTTTTGCAGCTGAGGTCCACGATCTTGCGGACCCGAAATCGGCGCTGACCGCGTCGATGGAATTCATCCGGCAGGGCGTGACCCTAGCCTAAGAATACCGCCCGAACGGGCGGTCCGGCGGGGAGATCAGGTGTGCCGGACACCAAATTGTGGAGGAGAGAGACATGAAAAAGACCCTTATGATCGCTGGCTTTGCGGCCCTGATGGGCACCAGCGCAATGGCTGACGGGATCGGCGTTTCGATGGCGCTGTTTGACGACAACTTCCTGACCGTGCTGCGCAACGGCATGGATTCCAAGGCCAAGGAACTGGGCGTAACCGTCCAGATCGAAGACGCCAAGAACGATGTGGCCAAGCAGTTGGACCAGATCAACAACTTCATCGCTTCGGGCATGACCGCGATCATCGTGAACCCGGTTGACACCTCGGCCACGCAGGCCATGTCGGATGCCGCCGCTGCTGCCAACATCCCGCTGGTCTATGTCAACCGTGAGCCGATCAACGTTGACAGCCTGCCGGACAATCAGGCTTTCGTCGCGTCGAACGAAGTCGACTCGGGCACGCTGGAAACCATCGAAGTCTGCGCCCAGCTGAAAGCCATGGGTAAAGACAAGGCCGATGTCTATGTGATGATGGGCGAGCTGTCGAACCAAGCCGCCGTAATGCGGACCAAAGACATCCATGACGTGATGGCTGCCGGCAAATGCGCCGTTGAGCTGAACATCATCGACGAGCAAACTGCAAACTGGTCGCGCGATCAGGCGCAGTCGCTGATGACCAACTGGCTGTCCTCGGGTACCCCGTTCGATGGTGTGATTGCCAACAACGACGAAATGGCAATCGGCGCCATTCAGGCGATGAAAGCAGCTGGCATCGACATGACGACCGTCGTGGTCGGCGGCGTTGACGCCACGCAGGATGCTCTGGCAGCCATGCAGGCGGGCGATCAGGACGTGACGGTGTTCCAGGACGCTGCAGGTCAGGGCGCAGGCGCGCTTGATGCCGCCATCAAGCTGAGCAAGGGCGAAGCTGTGGACCAAAAGGTCTACATCCCCTTCCAACTGGTGACCCCGGCAAATGTCGCGGACTTCGTGACCAAGAACTGATTTCGACCCGATAAAAGTGGGCGGCGCAATGCGTCGCCCATTTTCCTGCTTCGCTTGGAAGCACGAGTAAGACTGAAATTCGGAAACTTAGGGGGGAGAAGCGGGTGACCACACCGGCGCATGGCCTAGGCGGCCTTAAATACGATCCTTCGAAAAAAGCGCGACCACCAGAATTGAACGTGTTTCTTGCGTTCGTCCTGATCGTCGTGGCGTTCGAAGTGCTTGGACGCGTGCTGATCGGCGACAGTTTCCTGTTCAACACGCGTGAGAACGTGTCGGGTCTTTTCAACACCCAACGCCTCTCTATCATCATTCTACAGGTCGCGACCGTTGGCATCATTGCCCTTGGCGTTACCCAAGTCATCATCACCGGCGGCATTGATCTGTCGTCCGGCTCAATCGTCGGCGCCTCTGCCATGGTGGCGATGAGCTTTGCCCAAACGGCACTGGTCAACGGCAACCCCAATCCCAAGGCCATCTTTGGCGACTGGGCGATGGATTTGCCGGTTCTGCTGCCAATTCTGGTCGGCATCACCGTCGGCGTTCTGGCGGGCATGATAAACGGCGCGCTGATTGCCTATACCAAGATCCCACCCTTCATCGCCACGCTGGGTATGATGGTGTCTGCCCGGGGTTTTGCGCGCTGGTGGTCGAACGGCAACCCGATCTCCTTTCCGACCGAAAGCTACAATGCCATCGGCAAGGGCATGAATCCGGTGCTGATCTTTATCGGGCTGGCGGTGCTGTTCCACCTGCTGATGACCTATACGAAATACGGCAAACACAGCTACGCCATCGGGTCCAACGAGCAGGCCACCCGCATGTCTGGGATCAATGTCGACCGGCATAAGGTCCTGGTCTATGTGATCGCCGCCGTGCTCGCCTCGGTCGCTGCCATCGTCGTGTCCTCCAAAGGGCAGACCGCACAGGCCAACATGGGGGTCATGTACGAACTGGACGCCATCGCCATGGCCGTGATCGGCGGGGTGTCGCTGCAAGGTGGACGCGGGTCTATCATCGGCACAGTGATCGGGGCGCTGATTTTCGGCGTCATCATCTCAGGCTTCACCTTCCTCCGGCTCGACGCCTACTATCAGGAAATGGTCAAAGGCGGGATCATCGTCGGCGCGGTGGTGCTGGATCAGTGGCGGCAACGCAAACGGGTACGGGGATAAACCATGAGCAATTATATTCTGGAGACCCGGGGCCTGACCAAACGCTACGGCGGTGTTCACGCGCTGGAGGATGCCAATTTCGTACTGCGCCCCGGTGAACATGTCGCCGTGGTGGGCGACAACGGGGCAGGCAAATCAACCTTCGTGCGGCAGATCACTGGTGTCGAACAGCGATCGGCGGGGGAGATCTTCTTTGACGGCCACGCGGTCAGCCACTCCGGCCCGCTAGAGGCGCGGGAAGCTGGCATCGAAACCGTGTTCCAGACGCTGGCCCTTGCCGACGATCTGGACGTGCCGTCGAACCTGTTCCTCGGGCGTGAGTTGTTTCGGCTGCGGCTTGGCCCGTTCTCGATCCTCGACCACAAGGCCATGCGAGAGCGCACGCTAGAGGCGTTGAAGACCACGGCGGTCAAGATCCCCAATGTCGACAACCCGATCCGCAACATGTCGGGCGGGCAGCGGCAATGTGTGGCCATCGCGCGCACGGCGGCTTTCGCCAGCAAACTGGTCATCATGGACGAACCCACCGCAGCGCTGGGTGTGCAAGAAACCGCACAGGTCGAAAACATCATCCGTGGGCTGAAAGAGCGTGACGTGCCGTTGATCCTCGTCAGCCATAACCTGCGGCAGGTTTTCGATCTGGTCGACCGCATCGTGGTGTTCCGCCGTGGCCGCATCGTCGCCTCGCTGAACAAGGACGAGACGGACGGCAATGACATCGTCAGTTACATCACCGGTGTCAAAGGTATCCCTGACGCCGAAGTTGACGCCTGAGCGGGCATCCCATCGGCAAACAGATAAAAGGCGTCACCTGCACATCAGGTGACGCCTTTTGCCGTTCCGCGACGCTGGCAGTTGGGTGCGTGAAGGCACCGCCCCGGATCAGGCCAGATTCTGGATCACCGCCGTCGCGGTGGTCGTCATCGGATCGATGGTCTCTTTCAGCAGCTGATTGCGGTCAAACCGCTCCGCGTCTTTGGCAATTGCCGCACGAAGCGACTGGCCGAAGACCATCCGCAATTCGGTTCCGATATTGAACTTGCAGACGTTGGTTTCGCGGGCCAAACGGCGGCGCAATTCGGCCTCCAGCCCCGAACCGCCATGCAGCACCAGCGGCAGATCCGGCGCCGCCGCCTCAATCGCCCGCAACCGCGCCATATCGATCATCGCCCCCGGCTCCGTCATCAGATGGCTGTTGCCAATCGATACGGCCAAGGCATCAACCCCGGTCTCACGGGCGAAACGGGCCACCTCATCAGGATCGGTTCCAGTGGACGGCATCCCGTTGTGATAGCCGACCAAACCCAGCTCAGCCTCAACCGACACGCCGCGACGATGGGCCAGTTCGACAACCTCACGGGTCAGGGCGATGTTTTCGGCCAAGGGCAGCGCCGATCCGTCATACATGACAGAGGTGAAGCCGCAGTCGATGGCGGCCTGACACACCGCCAGACTTTCGCCGTGGTCCAGATGCGCCACGACCGGCACCGACGACGCCTCGCCCAGCGTCCGGAACATGGCCCCCAGCACCGGCAAGTGGCATATGCGCCCGGCACCCCGGGCCCGCCTGCAGGATCACCGGGCGGCCCGCCGCCTCGGCTGCCCGCACAAAGGCCACTGCATCCTCCCACCCCAGAACCACCAGCCCTGCGACGGCCGTGCCATCCGTCAGGCAGGGGCGCCAGAACATCGGTCAAGGACGCCATGGTCATTTGAACTTGGCGATCATGTCCTTGATCCCCGGAATGGTTTCGATCTGGTCGGCATGGCTGGGCTGAAAGAACTGCACCAACGAGCGTTGCGTCTCACCTGCCAGAATGGTGAAATAATACATCTCATAGCCCGGCAGCACGCAGCACGGGTGATAGCCCTTGTCGATCAGGACGGTGGAGCCATCGACGAGGTGATAGGCGTCGCCCGATTTGCCATCCTCGCGTTGCAGCATCTGCAGGCCCGACCCGTGCGGCGGGTTGAAGCGGAAGTTATAGGCCTCGTCATGCCGGGTCTCCAGCGGCAGGCGGTTGGTGTCATGCTTGTGGCTGGGAAAGCCCGACCAGCCGCCCGCGCCCACGGTGTAAAGCTCTGACACCAGCAGCCGCCCTGACCCGGCCATGGTATTTGGTGCCAAGGATGTGCTTGATCTTGCGGTGGGTCTTGGTGTCGTCCGACCCGTACTGGATCGGGTCGATATCATCGGCCCGAATGGCAAACGGCGGCAGAACCTCATCATACAGCGCGCCGGCCACAAACACCTCGGCCCGGTCGCTTTGGCAGGTGATCGTCGCGGCCTGACCCGTGGAGACATAGACGCCTTCCGGCTCGCCATCCCAGACATTCTCGCGGCGCTTGCCGATGCTGGCAAAGGTTTCACCCGCTGTCTGCACGTCGATGGTGCCGGTGGCCGGAACGATGCAAGTCTCATATCCGGGCACTTCGGAGACAAAGCTCTCACCGCGGCTCAGCTTTACGATGTTGAAATAGACCAACGGCACCAGCGGATTACCGGCGGCGACGATGGGCTGCATTCCGGTTGTCATAGGGGGCGATATGCATGGAAAGCCTTTCTGATTACGAACGATAGCAGCAATGAATTGGTCAAGCGCGGCTTGGTCGGGCGATGCAGGCGCACAGCCGATGCCCGCCACAATCATCGCCGCCGTCGCAGCGCCGCGCCGAACCGCGTTTTCCAAGGTGTGGCCGTGGCCGAGTGCCGCCAAAAGGCCGCCCATAAACCCGTCACCCGCCCCCATGGGCTTTAGCGCCCTGACGGGAAAGATGCCGGTGTCAAAGCTGAAGTCAGGCGTGAAGGTGGTCGACCCCAATCGCGCCGCGCTTGTAGATCGTGAACGCCGCGCCATTGTGGGCCAAGCTCTGCGCAAAGGCGCGGCCCTTCGCATGGCTACCGGCCATCAGCCCGAATTCGTCATCATTTCCGATGATGATATCGGATTTGCTCGCGCGCCTCATGGCAGATCGACGCGGCCTCTGCGTCAGAGGTCCAAGAATAGGCGCGGTAATCAATGTCCAGCACAACCAACGCCTTGGCGGCGCGTGCGGCGCGCCATTGCCGCGAACGTCGCGCTGCGCGACGGCTCGCTGGCAAGCGCTGTGCCCGTGACCACCAGCGCCGCATGTGTCGGCAAAATCCACCGCCCTCACGTCCGCTGCGGCCAGAAGGAAATCGGCGGCACCATTGCGATACAGCACCGACTGGGTATTGGTCGGAATGGTCTCTACCACGGCAAGCGAATTGCGGGCCTCACCACCGATGGAACGAACATGGCGGGTATCGACGCCATAGCGGCCAAGTTCGGACACGCAATACCGCCCAACCGCATCATCAGACACACGCGTCAGCAAAGCGGCCTGCGACCCCTGCCGGGCCAAGGCCACAGCAATATTGCCCGCCGATCCGCCGATGGCCGCAGTATAGCGCTGCGCCTCTTCGATTCGGGTGCCGGGGGGATCGGCGTAAAGGTCCATCCCCACACGGCCCAAAACCACAAAACGGTTCAGCGCCATACGCTGCCATACATGTTGCAAATTCAGCCTCCCTTTGGCTGGCCATGGCGCACGGGACGCTTGGCGCTTCTGCCCTACACACCAGTTTCCGACATCTGTCGAAATCGGATTGACCTTGTTCTAGTCCATACGTTATCAATTTTGCAACCGGTTGCAAACAGAATTGAAGGTGGCCACTTTGCGAGACATCGGCATCGGAATTGTCGGGGGCGGCTACATGGGTAAAGCCCATGCCGTCGCCATGTCGGCGGTCGGGGCAGTGTTCGACACCGCCCTGCGACCCCGCCTCGAAATGATCTGCGCCTCTACCCCAACCTCAGCCGAAGGCATATCGGGCGGCCTATGGCTTTGCCCGTGCGACGGCGGACTGGCGCGTGCTGGTCGCTGATCCGAAGGTAGAGGCGATTGTGATTGCCACCCCGCAGGAAACCCACCGCGCAATTGCCGAGGCGGCCTTTGCCCTCGGCAAACCAGTGTTCTGCGAAAAACCGCTGGGTGCCAACCTTGACGACAGCCGCGCGATGGTTGCGGCCGCTGCGGCATCGGGCTGCGTGAATATGGTGGGGTTCAACTACATCCGCACCCCAGCCTCACAATTCGCCCGCGCCCTTGTCCAACGCGGCGACATCGGTGAGGTGACTTGGTTTCGCGGCGAACATACCGAAGATTTCGACGCCGATGCGACCAAGCCTGCCTCTTGGCGCAACTTCGGCCAAGCCAATGGCACGATGGGCGATCTGGCCCCGCATATGATCAACGCGGCCCTCGCCCTGATTGGCCCGATTTCCCGCCTGTCGGCCGATGTTGGGACGGTTCACAAAACCAGACCCGGCGCTGAAGGCCGTGAGATCAATGACGACATCGGCCAGTTCATGTGCCGCTTTGCCAATGGTGCCATGGGTCATCTGTCCTTCAGCCGCGTGGCCATGGGGCGCAAGATGGGCTATGCCTATGAAATCACAGGGACCAAGGGTGCCATCCGCTTTGACCAAGAGGATCAGAATGCCCTTTGGCTCTACCGCGCCGATGACCCGCAAGACATGCGCGGCTTTCGCAAGATCCTGACCGGCCCCGAACATCCCGACTACCTCGCCTTCTGCCAAGGGCCGGGGCATGGCACCGGCTATCAGGATCAAATCATCATCGAGGCCCGCGATTTCCTGCGCGCCATCGAAACCGGCACCGCTATCTGGCCCACCTTCCGCGACGGGATGGAGGTGAACCGCATCGTTGCTGCGGCGCATGCTTCAGCCAAGTCCGGAAGCTGGATCGAACTTTAAAGGGACGTAACACATGATCAATATCGGCAATGCACCCTGCTCCTGGGGTGTCGAATTCGCAGACGACCCGCGCAACCCGTCGTGGCGTCGCGTGCTGTCTGACTGCGCGGCGGCAGGCTACAAGGGCATCGAACTCGGCCCCATCGGCTTCATGCCCGAAGACCCGGCCATTCTGGCCGACGCTTTGGCCGAGAATGACCTGACGCTGATCGGCGGCGTGGTCTTTCGCCCGTTCCATGACGCCGCCGAGTGGGACGACGTCTGGGATGCCGCCCAGCGCACCTGCACGGCCCTTGTGGCCCATGGTGCCCAGCATCTGGTGCTGATCGACAGCATCTCGCCCCGCCGCGCCGCCACTGCCGGTCGCGCCGCTGAGGCCGAACAGATGGGCGCCGACGGAATGGGCCGGTTTCGTCGACCGCATCCGCCGCGTCGCGCAACTGGGCGCCGATCACGGGCTGACCGTCGGGCATCCACGCCCATGCCGCAGGCTTCATCGACTTTGAACCGGAACTGGAGCGGCTGCTGTCCGAAGTCGACGAAAGCCTGCTGAAGATCTGCTTTGACACCGGCCACCATTCCTATGCCGGATACGATCCGGTGGCCTTCATGCGCCGCCACATCGGGCGGATTTCCTACATGCATTTCAAGGACATCGACCCCGAGGTCAAAGCCGCCGCCGTCGCCAACCGCACCGGGTTCTATGACGCCTGCGGTCAGGGCATCTTCTGCAACCTCGGCCAAGGGCGATGTCGATTTCCCGGCGGTCCGCCAGGTTCTGCTTGACGCGGGCTTTGCGGGCTGGTGCACGGTCGAACAGGATTGCGACCCGCAGGGCGGCACGTCACCGATTGACGATGCCAAGGCGAACCGCGCCTATCTTTCCTCCATCGGTTTTCAAGAAGGGGCCTGACCATGAAAAAGTTGAATTGGGGTATGATCGGGGGCGGCAAAGGCAGCCAGATCGGCCCGGCCCACCGCCTTGCCGCCGGGCTTGACGGCCTCTTCACCTTTGCCGCCGGGGCGCTGGACCATGACCCCGCCGCAGGCCGCGCCTTTGGCCAGGAAATCGGGCTTGCCGCCGACCGCGCCTATGGCGACTGGCGCGAAATGCTGGAAGGCGAACGGAACCGCCCGGACCGGGTTGATCTGGTGACGGTCGCCACGCCAAACTCCACCCATTACGAAATCTCCAAGGCGTTCTTGGAGGCCGGTTTCAACGTGCTCTGCGAAAAGCCGATGACCGTGACCGAGGCTGAGGCCGAGGATCTGGTGCTGACCGCCCGCAAGGCTGGCCGCATCTGCGCGGTGAACTATGGCTATACCGGCTATGCGCTGGTGCGGCACATGCGGGCGATGGTGGCGCGCGGCGATCTGGGCAACGTCCGGCTGGTCGTGGCCGAATTCGCCCACGGCCACCACGCCAATGCTGCCGACATGAACAACCCGCGCGTCCGCTGGCGCTATGACCCGGCGCAGGCTGGCGTGTCGGCGCAGTTCGCCGATTGCGGCATCCACGCCCTGCACATGGCCAGCTTTGTGACCGGGCAAGAGGTGGCAAAACTGTCGTCTGACTTTGCCTCCTGCCTGCCAGAGCGGGTGTTGGAAGATGACGCGATGGTCAACTTCCGCATGGACGGTGGCGCGGTTGGCCGGCTTGTGGACCTCGTCGGTTGCGATCGGTCGCCAGCACGGTCTGACCCTGCAGGTGTTTGGCGAAACCGGCGGTCTGCGTTGGTCGCAAGAGCAGCCCAACCAGCTGTTCTACATGCCGCTCGGCCAGCGTTTGCAGGTGATCGAGCGCGGCGAGGGCAACCTGTCGCCCGAAGCCGACCGCGCCTGCCGCGTCACGGTTGGCCATGCCGAGGGGATGCCGCTGGCCTTTGGCAACATCTACCGCGATCTGGCCGAAACCCTGTTGGCGACGCAAGAGAACCGCACGCCTGATCCCGCCATCTCGCTGTTCCCGACCGCAGAAGACGGCCTGCGGTCCATCGCTGCAATCCACGCCGCCGTTGCCTCAGCCAAGGGCGAAGGCACTTGGGTTGACGCGCGGCCAAAGCTGTTTCGCTAAATAATCAGTTGCGCGCCCCCACGGCGCGCAACGTCCCCCGCTCGACGATGTGGCAAGGGTGAATGCGGGCCACGGGAATGCCGCCGGGGTCCGCAAAGCTGGCCACCATCAGGTCAATGCTCGACTGAACAATCGCCGGAAATGGCTGGTGGATGGTTGTCAGATTGATATTCGCCCAACCCGCCATCTCCATATCGTTCAGCCCGATGATCCCCAAATCATCTGGCACCCGCAGACCAACCGCCTGCACCGCCGACAGCGCCCCGATCGACAGCACATCATCCGCCAGAAAATACGCCTCCGCCGGTCCCTCAGCCAGCAATCGGCGCATTTCGGCAAGACCCGCCTCAAAACTATAGGCCCCGGCAAAGCTGGCTGTAGCCTCCACGCCGCCAGTCTCGGCGACCGTCGCCATAAACCCGGCCAATCGGTCCTGTGAGGTGGAGGCGTGTTCAGGCCCGCCCACAAACCCGATCTTCTTGTACCCCCGCGCGATCAGCGTTTCCGCCGCCATCCGGCCAGCCTGCACGTTGTCAATGGCCACCACATGCACATCCGGCGTCGCAACGGCCCGCCCGAATGCGTGAACCACCGGGAAATCCGCCTGCCGAAACGCCCGCGCAAAGCCGTCCGGCACATGCGAAGACGCCACGATCACCCCATCGACCGAATATTGCCGCAACAACTCAACCGAGCGCGCCGGATCGGTTTCCTCGGACAGATTGACCAGCAAGGGCCGCAAGCCTTTTTCCTGAAGCCCACGGGTGAACAGATCGAAAATCTGCAAAAAGACCGGGTTGTGAAAGTTGTTCGACACCAGGCCGATCAGCTTGGTCTTGCGCGTGGTCAGGCTCCGCGCCAGCATGTTGGGCGTATAGCCCAGTTCCATTGCCGCCCGCTCAACCTTGGCGCGGGTTTTCACCGACACAGACGCCCCTTCGGTGTAGGATCGTGACACCGCCGCGCGCGACACACCCGCCCGTTCAGCCACATCCTTCAACGTTATCGCCATAACACCTGCTACCCCGAAATATCTGCACCCGCCAATAGCTTAGCGAATATCGCAGTGGTTGTCACCGCATCTGAAAGCCGGTTTATGTACCATCAAACCATGGGGTCCAACAACTGACGAAACAGGCCGCATTCTATTTCGGCAAGCGCAGGTCCGGCTCACCGACCGCCCCAAACCGGCCATCCCCCGACAGACTCCAGTATTCGGCCCGCAAAACAGGCTGGACCTTGGGCGACGAAGGTCTCAACATGGCCGCAGAATTCAACATTGGAGGGAATTGTCATGGAATACAGGACACTTGGACGTTCTGGATTGAAAGTATCCGCAATCGCCATGGGCACATTCACCTTTGGTGGGGTCGGGCCATTTGGTCGCGTTGGCAATCAGGGTGTGCCCGAGGCGCGGGCGCTGGTCGATTTGTGCATTGAGCATGGGGTAAACGTCTTTGACTGCGCCAACATGTACTCCAGCGGGGTGGCCGAGGAAATTCTGGGTGAGGTGCTGGAAGGTCGCCGCGATCAGGTGCTTGTCACCTCCAAAGCGCGGATGCGGATCGGGACCGGGCCGAATGACGAAGGCACCAGCCGCTGGCATCTGATCCGCGAATGCGAACGCAGCCTGAAACGTCTGCGCACCGACCATATCGACATCTACTACATGCATGAATGGGATGGCACGACCCCGGTCGAGGAGAAGATGGCGGCGCTGGATACTTTGGTGCAGCAGGGCAAGGTGCGCTATGTCGGCTGCTCCAACTACTCTGGTTGGCACGTGATGAAATCGCTGATGGCGTCAGAGCGTGAGCGGCGGGTGCGGTTTGTCACCCAGCAGATCCACTACACGCTAGAGGCGCGCGAGGCGGAGTATGAGCTTTTGCCGATCAGCGTCGATCAAGGGCTGGGCGTGCTGGTGTGGTCGCCGCTGGCGGGCGGGCTTCTGACGGGCAAACACCGGCGCGGGCAAACCAACGCCGGAAGGCAGCCGCCAGTTCGCCGGATGGACCGAACCGCCGATCCGCGATGAGAACCGGTTGTGGGACATTATCGAGGTGCTGGTCGATATCGGGGCCGCGCATGGCGTGTCGGCGGCACAAGTCGCACTCGCATGGCTGCTGACCCGGCCTGCGGTGGCCTCGCTGGTCGTCGGCGGACGGACGGCCGAGCAGTTCAAAGACAACATCGCAGCCGTGACCCTGCGCCTGACCCCCGAAGATCTGACCCGCCTGAATGAGGTCAGCCGCCCGCCGCTGATCTACCCCTATTGGCATCAGGGTCAGTTCGCCGTGGACCGTTTCAGCCCAGCCGACCACGCGATGCACGACGGCAACCCACCCCCGAAATGGTAAGTTAAGACTAGCCGCGGCCAGCGATGGCCGCGGCAATCGCCGTCATTGCCAACATGCCGGGATCATCCATCCCGATGGTCTTTTCGCCGAAAATCCGGGCGCGGCCAATCGTTGCAATCTTGCCTTTCATCGCGGCCTGGGCCGCGACGGCACTGTCAGCGGCGGCCTCTGCGACGGCCTGCGGATCAGTCAACCCAGCCGTCGCCTTTGCCATCGCATCCAGACTGTCGAGCACCGTCTTGCCACCCAATTCCGCCTTGCCGCGCGCCTGCATCGCATCACGCGCCCCGGCGATCAGGGCCGACACTTCGGATGCCTCTACCCCCGCCCGTCCCCGCAACGCCTTGGCCATCGACATCAACCCGGTGGCCATCAACGTCCCGTAAGACGAGCCAGAGGTCTTGGTGACCGCCTGCGCGCAGGCCAGCAAAGCCTGCCCCAGATCGTCAGGCAAACCCGCCGACAGGTCTGAAATCGCCCGCATCCCGCGCGTCAGCGTCACCCCCAGATCACCATCCCCCAACGCCCCGTCGGCACTGTTCAGCGCGTCAAAGTCCCGCTCCATCGCTGCCGTCAGACGGGCGATGGCTGGGCGCAGTTCATTGACCGTCAGGGTCATTTCACGCTCCAGAATGCGCAATCGCAGGGGGCGGTCAGGAACCCCTCAAGCTCGGCGTCCAGCTTGCACAGGGTGAAGGATACCCCCGTCATCTCCATGCTGGTGGCGTAGCGGCCGACCAGCGGCATGACCACGGTCGCCCCCGCCGCATCAAGCCGCGCCTTGACGATGCGGTAGAGGATATAAAGCTCCTCATGCGGGGTTGCGCCCAGACTGTTGACCATGATCGACACCCGGTCGCCCTTGGCCAGCGGCATGTCATCCAGCAGGCGGTCCATCATCTCTTCGGCAATCGCATCGGCGGGACGCAGTTTGTCGCGCCAGACACCGGGCTCACCGTGGATACCCATGCCCATCTCCATCTCATCCTCACCGATGGTGAAGGTGGGCTTGCCAGCTTGCGGCACAGTGCAGGACGACAGCGCCGCCCCGACCGAGCGGCAGGCGTCGGCGGCCTTTTGCGCCACGCGCGTGACCTCGTCCAGATCGCCGCCAGCCTCTGCCGCAGCGCCCGCGATCTTGAACGCGTAAACCATGCCCGCCACACCGCGCCGCTTTTCCGCCTCAGCAGGCGGTGCAGAGGCGACATCGTCGGCAAGGATAACGGTGGTGCAGCGGATATCGTCAAACTCCACCAGATCGCCGGCCATGTCGAAGTTCATGATATCGCCGCCGTAATTGCCATACAGCCGCAAAACGCCCGCCCCCTGATCGGCCACACGGATCGCATCGGCCATCTGTTCCGCCGACGGGCTGGCAAAGACGTCGCCAATGGCGCAGGCATCCAGCAGCCCCGGCCCGACATAGCCTGTGAAAACCGGCAGGTGACCAGAGCCGCCCCCGGTCACGATGCCAACCTTGCCCGGTTTGCCTGCCCCGGACCGGGCGATCACGCGGCCCGTGTCGCCAGCCAACCGATAGAACTCGGGATGGGCGGCGGTCAGGCCTACCAGCATTTCATCGACGTAATCGACGGGATTGTTGAGGATCTTCTTCATCGGCTTCTCCCAATCAGCTGCGGCGGCCCTTGGCGCGCCACGTGTTCACGACCATCACGAATATCAGCAAGCTGCCCCAGATCAGTTCACGGGCAAAGTTCGACACGCCGACCATGTTCAGGCCAGAGGACAGGAACTGCATCGTCAGCACCGCCAGCACCACACCGATCACCCGACCATAGCCGCCATAGGGGTTCACCCCGCCCAGAACCGCAATCAGCACGGCCAGCAGCAGATAGCTCGACCCGTAATCCGCCTTGGCCGAATTGGCGCGGCTCATCACGACCATCCCTGCGACCGAGGCCAACGCGCCCGACAGCATATAAACCCGGATCAGCACCGCATCGATGTTGATGGCGGCAAAGCGCGCGGCCAGCGGGTTGGCGCCGTACATCCGCAGCTTCACGCCAAAGGCGGTACGGGTCAGCAGCAAAGAGATCAGCACGGCCAGCAGAATGAACAGGATCAGCGGGGTTGGGATGCCAAGCACCGTCGAATTGCCGATCCAGGCGGTTGCCGCTGGGAACCCCATCATAGCAGAGCCACCGGTCAGGGCGATGGCGATACCGGTGAAAATCAGACCCGACCCAAGCGTGGCCAGAATCGGCGGCAGACCAAGGTTGGCCACCAGCACGCCGTTGAACAGCCCCGCGACAACACCAACGCCGACCGCCGCAGCATAGGCGACCATCACAATTCCCGCCCCGCCGTCCGTGGTCCCGGTCAGGATCGTGGCGGCAATGATCGCCGACAGATTGGAAATGCCCACCACCGACAAATCAATCCCACCGGTCAGCATCGTGACCGTCATCGCAAGGGCCAAGATGGCGAACTCCGGAAACTGAAATGCCATCGACGACATGTTCTGCGCGCTGAGGAATTTGTCAGGCGCCAACGCCGCCATCAGGGCAAAGACGATGACGGCTATGACCGCAAGGCGCCCCTCGGTTGAGGACAGCAGGCGCGATATGGGGGTGGTGGTCATCATTCTCTCCTCATGCGGCGCGTGCAGCGGCGCGCTTGGCCTGCCAGGCAGGCAGGCCGGTCCCGATCAGGATCAGCACGCCGATTGCCACCGATTGCCACGTTGCCGGAATGCCCAGCACGATCAGACTGTTACGCACCAGAACGATCAGCGCCACGCCCAGAACTGTGCCCGTCAGGGTGCCATGTCCCCCGGCCAACCGCGCCCCGCCCAGAACGACTGCCGCGATCACCGACAATTCCAGCCCGACAAGGTCAAACGGGTTCGCCACACGCGCCATGCTGGAATGGATGATCCCGGCAAGCCCGGCCAGTGCGCCCACATAGACATAGACGAAGAACTGCACCGACCGCACATTGATGCCAATCCGCCGCGCGCTTTCGACCGACCCGCCGATGGCGAAAATCTGCCGCCCCAACATGGTCCGGTGCAAAATCACCCAAGTCAGCGCGATGGCAAGCAATGTCACCACAAACGCCCCGTGCAGCGAATAGAACGACCCGTCGGCATTGGTGCCCCGGATCATCATCATCCGCCCAAACTCACGCATTCCCGGCGGCAGGGTGGTAATCTGCTTCTGCCCGATAAACGTCAGCAAGAAGCCGCGAAAAATTGACAGCGTGCCCAGTGTCACGATCAGCGTGGGCAGGCCCATCACCGCAATCAGGAAGCCGTTGATCGCCCCCAGACAGGCACCAATCCCCATGCCCATCAGCAGCGCGACCCACCACGGCATCCAAGGCATCATGGCGTTCAGCACCATCGCCGTCACATACATGGTAAAGGCCGCGATGGCGGTAAAGCTGACGTCGATCCCGCCAGAGATAAGCACGATCAACGCACCCACCGCGAAAATGCCAAGCACAATGCCGCCGCGCAGCAGGTCCGTCAGCGTGGCAATCGACAGAAAGCCGGGGTCTGACAGGGCTGCAAGCGCACAGAAAGCAACAATAACAACCGCGACGAGTGTCTCGTTCCGGGTCCAGTCCATCTTCATGAGGCGAGCCTGTGCGCAAGATCGGTTTCGGTGACTTGGCCCGCCGGGATATCCTCAACCAACTGGCCTGCGCGCATCACAAGGATGCGGTGACATGTCGACAGCACTTCGGGTAGGTCGTCCGAAATCACGATAACCCCAAGGCCATGTGCCGCCAGATCGGCGATGATCGCGTGAATCTCGGCCTTGGACCCCACATCAACGCCCACAGACGGCCCGTTCAGCACCAAAACCCGAGGGTTGCGCGCCATCCAACGGGCCAGAACCACCCGCTGTTGATTACCGCCCGACAAAGACCGCACCGGTGCCTCGGGATTCGGCGCCTTGACCGACAACCGCTTCAGCCAATCCCGCGCCTCATCCATCAGGCCACCCATATCCAAGATGCCCGACCGATGATGTGCATCCAGCCGACCGATAGCGATGTTCTGCAAAATGCTTTGGGTCAGGAACAGGCCCTCTGTCAGCCGGTCCTCTGGCACATAGCCAATCCCGGCCTCAGCCGCTTTCAGCGGATCCCCCAGCGCCACCTCGCGCCCGTCAAGCGTGATGCGCCCCCGGTCCGGCGCAACCAGACCAAACAACGCCTTGGCCAGCGACGTGCGACCAGAGCCTAAAAGGCCGGAAATCCCCAACACCTCACCCGCGTGCAGGGTGAAAGAGACGTCGGCAAAGGCACCCGCCTTGTTCAACCCCTCTACCCGCATCAGTTCCGGCGCATCAGCGGCCAGCGGCGCGGGCGGTTGCGTTGCCACATCGCGACCCGTCATATGCCGCGTCAGACTTGCGGCGTCAAAGTCATGCGCCGGACCCTCGGCCACCTTCTGGCCGTTCCGCAGCACGATGACCTTCTCGCAAACCTCCAGCACTTCGGCCAGCTTGTGGCTGACAAACAACACCGCCACGCCATCAGCCTTCAGCCGCCGGATGATGTCCAGCAGCACCCGCACCTCGCGTTCCGTCAACGCGGTGGTGGGTTCGTCCATGATGATGAGTTTCGCCTCGGTCGCCAATGCCCGGCAGATCGCCACCAGTTGTTTATGCGCGACCGGCAGCGTTTCGACGGCCACGTTCATCGGAATATCCACACCGATCCGGTCCAGCGTAAGCCGCGCCAACTCGTTCACGCGCGCCCAGCGTACCAGTTTCGTGTTCGTGCCCAGTTCAGCCGAAAACGCGATGTTCTCGGCCACGCTCAAATTCGGAAACAGGCTGAAATCCTGAAAGATCACCTTGACGCCCGCCGCAGCCGACAAGCGCGGGTTCAAAGCGCCTCGGCGCTTGCCCGCGATGGAGATCGTCCCCCGGTCGGGCTGTTCCACCCCGGCCAGAATCTTGATCAGCGTCGATTTCCCTGAGCCGTTCTCGCCGACAAGGCACACGGCCTCGCCCGCCGCGATGGAAAACCCCACGCTGTCCAGCGCGGTGATCCCGGAATAGGTCTTTGTCACACCATCAAGCGTGACGAGGTTATTCGTCATCGTCACCCTTCTCGCGATCTCGGAGGTCGGGGGGCGGTTGTCCCGCCCCCCGTTAGTCCAACAAACAGAATTGCCGATCAGAAGGGATAGTCGGCCATATTTGCCTTGTTCACGTTGACCCAAGCCTGACCATAGACGACCTTGCCGTCGAGTTTGACAGCGTTGTAGCCGGACAGACCAAGGTCCATACCGTCGGTGACCGTCTCACCATTCATGACCATGGTGGCCAGCTTGTTCATCGCATAGCCCGCGACGGACGGATCCCAGAACCCGATGCCGTCAACGGCCCCGGTGTCGAGGTATTGCCCAGCGATCGACGGCAGTGAGGTGCCGAACACGCAGGTCTTGTCAGCCAACCCACGCTCTTCAATGGCAAGGCCGATGCCGGCAACGTCGGTCGAGGCAGAGCCTTGCAGACCCTTCACGTTCGGGAAGGCGCGCAGAACTTCCTGTGCCTTTTCATAGGCTTTCTGCTGGTCGTCGAAGGTTTCGTTCTTGTCGCCGACCAGAACCATGTTCGGATACTTTTCCTTCTGGTAGGCGATAGCGCCGTCTACCCACTGATTGTGGGTCTGGCTGGTCAGCGAGCCGACGAACACCGCATATTCGCCTTCGCCGCCCATGCAGGTGGCCATCTGTTCCATCAGGTTGGCGCCGAAGTCTTCGTTCTTGAAGGCCTCGATGTCATAGTTGTTGTTCTGCTGGCTGGCGGCTTCATGCGTGATGACGACGATACCGGCATCCATCGCGCGTTTCAGCACCGGCTCCAGCGCCTCGGGCGACATCGGCACGACGGCAAGCGCGTTGACGCCCTGTGCGATCATGTCCTCGATCAACGAGGCCTGCTGCTGCGGGTCGGCCTGTGCCGGGCCCACCTGGAACGCGTCGGTTCCGGTGTCAGCGGCGTATTTCTTGACGCCCTCTTCCATGCGGTTAAACCACTGGATGCCCGCGATCTTCACGACCGTGGCGATTTTCTTGGCATCTTGCGCCATGACGGGCATCGCCAATAGCGAGACCGATGCGGCAAGCAGAACTAGGGTCTTCCGGTTCATAATGTCTTCTCCTCCCAGTTATCGCCCTTGAGGGCGGTTCATTTTAGCCATTACCTTAGGCAGAATTCCCCATCATTCCAGAGTTATTGACGGGGTAGCCCAAAATAATTCCGTTGCCCTTCAAACGTTTAAGCATATCCCACAAATTCGCTCACCGCTCCCCTCCCCAAAGGACGGGCCAATTTGGCCATTGGTGTGCTGTGGTCCTGCCCGTGAAGGGTATTCTTTGTCAGCCGTTGGCAATCCTCCGCTCTGGGGCGTCGACCGCAAGCCCGACCAACAGGTCCGTGGCGGCAAGATGGGGCAGATGCCCCGCGCCCTTGACCAAATGAATGGCAGTGGCGGCTGGCAGGTTTGCCACGCAGCGCCAGTCCAATATGCAATCTTCGGTGCCAAACAGCACCGTGACCGGGCAGGTCAACCGGGCCAGGTCGCCCGTGATGTCAATCTGCTGGAATCCACCCTGCGCCACAGCCCCCGCCATGGCCGTATGGCCCGCGCGCAAAGACTTCACCCGCGCCAGTTCCGCCGTCAGCGCCGTAGCCGACATCGGCCCCGCCCCCAGCAACGCCAGTGCCCGCGCCAAGGCCGCAGGCGTTTCCGCCGTCAGCATACCACCCGTGAAATCCGCATTCAAATGCTGCCCAAGGCCGACCGGCGCCGACAGAATCACCCGCTCCACCCGACCGCCAAGCCGCAAGGCCAGCCGCACAGCCAAAGCCGCGCCGAGCGAGTGGCCGATCAACCGCAAGGGCCCAGCAGGCAGCGCCGCCGCGATCCGTGCGACCGTTGTTTCAAGGTCAGGGGCCGGGGCGCTTGCCCCATGGCCCGGCAGATCGACCGCCAGCACCGAATGCCCAGCAGCCTCTAGCCTGCGGGACAAATCGCGCCAGCCCCGGTGATCATCAAACAAGCCGTGCAACAACACGATGGGCAGACCAGCACCAGACCGATGCACCACCACGCCGTCGCCGTCCAACCCCGACGCCACATCCGCCGCCGTGATCCGCCCACGACGCCCCGTGCCCGTGATATTGATCAACTCCGCCCCAGCCCGCCGCGCCGCCGCCCGCGCCGCAGGGCTCGCCGCCGGGCGTGGGCCTGAGGCCATCATCACAACGGGCACCGCTTGCGGAACCACAGCTTCGGGCTCAGCCACCGCCGCAACGGCAACCGCATCCTCGCCCTCTCGCTCAACCTCGGCAATCGGTTGATTCAGTGCCACGATATCGCCGGGGGCCACCAACTGCCCGGTCAGAATGCCATCCGTCAGGGCGGGCACCTCAACCACGGTCTTGTCAGTCTCCACCTCCAACAGCACCTCGCCCCGCCGAAACGCGGCACCGGGTGCGACCAGCCATGCGACGACCTTAGCCTCTTCCATCGTCTCGCCAAGCCGTGGCAGGGTCAGGATCACGCGGCCCATGTCGGTGCCTCTCGTGTGACCAACCACAGGGCGGTGTCGTGGATCAGGGTGGCCGAAGGGATAGAGCCCTTTTCAAGCGCAGGCGACACCGGGATCGGGATATCCTCACCGCCGACACGCAGAATAGGCTCCTCCAACCAGTCGAAACACACCTCACTCAACCGCGCCGCAACATCAGACGCGACAGAGCCTGTGACAGCCGCCTCAGTCACCACCATCGCCCGGCCCGTCCGTTTGACCGCCTCAATCAGCGGGGCGTCATCCATCGGGTTCAGACAGCGCAGGTCGATAACCTCAGCCTCAACCCCCACCGCCGCCAACCGCTCTGCCGCAGCAAGGCTTTCGTGCAGCATCCGGCTATAGCTGATGATAACCACATCGCGCCCCGCCCGCCGGGTAACAGGCTGGCCCCACGGCCCATCGGGCACATTGACGTCAAGCGTGCCCTTCATCGTGTAAAGCCCCTTGTGTTCGATGAACACGACCGGGTCGGATTGGGTAAGCGCCTGACGTAGCAGGTGATAGGCGTCGTTCACCGTTGCGGGCATGACCAACCGCAGACCGGGCGTGTGCAGAACCCACGCCTCAAGGCTTTGCGAATGCTGCGCCGCCGCCGACCGCCCCGTGCCGCCTTGGGTGCGCAAAACCATCGGCACGTCGATCTGCCCGCCGAACATATAGCGGCTTTTCGCGGCCTGATTGCCCAGCTGGTCCATCGTCATGCCGATGAAATCGACATACATCAACTCAGCCACCGGGCGCAGCCCGGTCATAGCCGCCCCGACCGCAGCGCCCACGATGGCGGGTTCCGAGATCGGCGCGTCAATCACCCGGTCAGCCCCAAACAGGTCGATCAACCCCTTGGTCACGCCGTAAGCCCCGCCATAGAGCCCGACCTCTTCCCCAATCAGAATAACCGACGGATCGGCCTGCATCGCATCCAGCAACGCCTGACGGATCGCATCGCGGTAGGTTGTCTCGGTCATCCGCGCGCCCCTTCCGACAGAATGCTGGCCAGCCGTTCGGCCTGTGGTCGCGGCGCGGGTGAGCCGGGGGCATAGACATCCTGAAACATCGTGGCCAAGGCAGGCGGCTTGGCGGCAATCGCATGGCCAAGGGCCAGATCCATTTCGACAGCAGCATCACCATCGATCCCGCCAAGTTCGGCCTCAGAGGCGATCCCTTCGCCGGCCAACCGGCTGCGCGCATAGGCCAGCGGGTCACGGGCGCGGCCCTCTGCCTCTTCCTCGGCACTGCGATACGGCGATTTGTCCATCCGTGCATGGCCGAAAAAGCGATAGGCGTCGATCTCCAGAAACCCCGGCCGCCCCTCACGCGCGGCTTGGGTCAGGGCGCGGGCAGCGTCATGCACCGCCTCCACATCCACCCCGTCGGCCCGCGCGGCGTTCAGGCCAAAGGCCTCTGCCCGCGCCGGAAAGTCGCGGTTGCCCGCAGACCGATCCACCCGCGTTCCCATGCCATATTGGTTGTTGATGCAGCAGAAAATCACCGGCAGGCGCCACAGCGCGGCCATGTTCATCGACTCGTACAGGATGCCCTGACTCATCGCCCCATCGCCAAAGAACGCGACCGAAATCTGCCCCGCCCCCGCATTGCGATAGGAAATCCCCGCCCCCACGATATGCGGAATGCCGCCGCCCACGATGGCATTGGCCCCCAGATGCCCCAGCGCCCGGTCGGCAATGTGCATAGAGCCGCCCTTGCCCCGGCAATAGCCGTCTTCCTTGCCCGCAATCTCGGCCATCATCCGGGCCGGATCGCCGCCCCGCCCGATGAACACGCCATGCCCCCGGTGATGGGTGGTAAAGGTGTCGCCGGGTTGCATCGCCTCTGTCATGCCGACCACGGCCTCTTCGCCGATCGACAGATGCAGCATCGACCCGGCGCTTTCGCCCTTCAGGAACAACTCTCCGACACGCTCTTCAAATGACCGGATGCGCCGCATGGTGCGATAGCGGCCCAAAGCCGCCGTGTTGCCATCGGTGGTGGGTGTAACAACGGTCATTCGGCTTCCCTAAGGGGTTTGAGGGCGGCATAAGCCGCGCAATAACGCGCATAGATCGGCGCATAGGCGGCATGGGCCGCCATGTCGGGTTCAATCCGGCGGGTGGTGCGGACCATGGCGGCGCAGGCCTCGTCAATGCTGGCGAAATGCCCGGCACCATGGGCCGCAAGGATGGCAGAGCCCAGCGCGCAGGCCTCGGTCTCTTCGGTCAACTCCAGCGTCAGACCCAATGTATCGGCATGCAGTTGCAGCCAGAACGGCGCCCGCGTCGCCCCCCCTGCCACCACGATGCGCCGCGCGGTAAAGGCCGCGCCAAAGGTTTCGACAATCGCACGGGTGCCGAAACAAACGGATTCGACCAGCGCCCGGTAAACATGCGCCGGCGTGTGTTTCAACGTCAGCCCCGTGATCGCCCCGCGTGCCAGCGGGTCAGTATGCGGCGTGCGGTTGCCCTGAAAATGGTCGACAGCCAGCAACCCCTCCGCCCCCGGCGGTATGGCGGCGGCTTGGGCGTTCAGCGTGTCAAAGTCGATATGCTCGGCAAAGTTGCGCTTGAACCAGGCGATGACTGACCCGGTGGAGGTTTGCCCCCCCTCGATGATCGGCCGCCCCGGATAGACGCAATCCATATAGGTGCCCCAGATGCCCGGCGCATGGACCATACGGTCCGCCACCCCCAGATGCAGATGCGACGACCCGGTTATCATCGCCAGATCGCCCGGTTGCGTGACGCCCAACCCGATCATCCCGATGAACGCATCCGCGCCACCCTGCACCACCGGGGTGCCAGCGTTCAGTCCCAGATGCTGCGCTGCGTCCGGCGTCAGCGGCCCGATGACCTGCCCCGGTGCCACGACATCAGACGGCCAGCGGTCCGCCAGATCCGACAGACCCCAAAGTCTCCAGCATCGTCAGCGGCCAGCCACCCGCCTGCGTCTGATAGTGCCAACGCATCGTGACATTGTTCAGACTGGCGGCCCAACGACCCGTCATACGCAGGGTCATGTAATCCTGATACTCACCCACCTTGGCCGCGCGGGCCCAGATTTCGGGTTGATGCCGCTTCAGCCACAGCGCCTTGGGGATCATCCATTCCGGGCTGACCGGCCCCGCCCCGCCGCCATTCAGCCGCAACGCCGCGTCACCGCAACCCGCGACTTCCGCCGCCTCACGGTGGGACCGCATGTCCATCCACAGCAGGCACGGGCCGCAAGCGGTCGCCCTTCGGCGTCCAGCGCCACAACGGTGCAAGAGGTGGTATCGCAGGCAACGGCGCTGATTTGGTCCGGCGAAACGCCCGAAACGGCCATCGCCTCATGCACGGCAACCCCGGCGGCATGCCACCAGTCATCAGGGTTCTGCTCAGCCCATCCCGGCTCCGGAAAGCTGGTGACATAGGCCGCCTTGCCGACGCCCCGCACCCGACCGGACAGATCGAACACATGCGCCCGCAGCAATTCCGTGCCGCCGTCAATGCCGATCACATAGGCCATGGTGTCTCGCATCTCCTACCCACTGCTGCACCTGCAATGCCGCACCGCGGTATTTGTGCAAGCACTGCACATTTGTTATATTCATTGACGAGCAACCCGGTCAAGTGGTTATACTTGCCCCCAAAGGTCCGGGTTCCGGCCCAATTCTGGCGTGAAGGCCCCATGTCCCAACCGATGCGCGACAACGATGAACTGGTGCAGGTGGCTTGGCTCTACCACGTCGGACGGTTGAGCCAGGAACAGATCAGCCAACGCCTCGGTATCTCACGGTTCAAGGTGCTGCGGTTTCTGGCCGATGCACGCGATCAGGGTCTGGTGCGGGTGTCCATCGCGCATGAAACGACCAACACGCTGATTCTGGCTGACCAATTGGCCGCGCGGTTCGGGTTGACCGAAGTGCGCATCGCCCCCACGTCCGGCGCACCTGAGGATGAGGCGGCGGCACGGCGCGCGGTGGGGATCGTCGCCGCTGGCTTCCTGTCACGGATCGGTCGCGATGGCCCCTTGTCCATCGGCGTCGGCTGGGGCCGCACGATGGCTGCAATGGCGCAGGCGCTGACCGGTCTACGCAACCCCGACCTGTGTTTTGTCTCCCTGATGGGGTCGATGGCGCGCACCTCGGAAACCAGCCCGTTTGACGTCTGCACGCGACTGGCCGCAACGACTGGCGGCACCGCCATGTTCCTGCCCGCCCCCTTCGTCACTGACAGCGAGGAAGACTGCCGCATCATCCTGCGCCAACGCCTCGTGCGAGAGACGTTGCAGGCGGCGCGCACCGCCCCCTTGTCCATCATCTCACTGGGCGATTGTTCGCCCAATGCCCTGCTGTCCACCACCGGCATCCTGACCGCAGACGAGGCCGCCGAACTGGTGGCCATCGGCGCCGTGGCCGACAGCACGGGCAAATTCTTTTTGGCCGACGGCAGCCTCGCCGACACCGACCTGAACCGCCGCGCGCCCTCTATCGGGCTAGAGGATCTCAGGGCGACGGATGTGACGCTGCTGGCTGCCGGATCCAGCAAAGCGGTGGCGACTTTGGCCTTGATGCGGTCTGGCATCGTCAACCGTCTGATCGCAGACGAAGGTGTGGCGCGGGCTTTGCTCGCCTTAGGAGGGGACGAGGAATGAAGGGATTTGGCGTACACACATCGATGTGGACGATGGCTTGGGACCATGCGGGGACCGACCGGGCGATTGCCGCAGCGGTCGACTACAAGATGGATTTCATCGAGATAGCCCTGCTGTCCCCCGCCGCAGTCGACGCGACCCACAGCCGCCGTGCGCTGGAACGGGTGGGAATGCCCGCCGTCTGCTCTCTCGGCCTGCCCGAAGGCCTGCGCGCCTCCTCCAACCCCGAAGGTGCGCTGGGGTTCCTGCGCCTCGCCCTTGACCAAACGGCAGCCATCGGCGCCTTGGCCCTGACCGGCGTCACCTATGGTGGCATTGGTGAGCGGACCGGCGTGCCCCCGACCGAAGGTGAGCGTGACAACATCGCCCGCGTCCTGACCGAAGCCGCCGCCTACGCCAAACGCCTCGGCGTCGCCTTCGGCATCGAACCCGTCAACCGCTACGAAAACCACATCATCAACACCGGTCGCCACGCGGTCGAGATGATAGAGCGTGTGGGCGCCGACAACATCTTCGTCCACCTCGACACCTATCACATGAACATAGAGGAGCGCGGGTTGGCCCTCGGCATCCTAGATGCCGCCGAACACCTGCGCTACATTCACCTGTCCGAAAGCGACCGTGGCACGCCGGGCTCGGGCAATGTCCGCTGGGATGAGATTTTTGCCGCGCTGAAGGCGGTGAATTTCAAAGGCGGGCTGGCGATGGAAAGCTTCATCGACATGCCGCCAGAGGTGGCCTACGGCCTCGCCGTCTGGCGCCCCGTCGCCGAAAGCCGCGATGTGGTGATGGACGAAGGCCTGCCCTTCCTGCGCAACAAGGCGCGGCAATACGGCCTGATCTGATGTCCTACGCGCCCCTGACCCCCGAAACCCTGCCCGCGCGACTGGGCGATCTGCCCGCCCTGACCGACCGCATTGGCGAGGCCGCGCTGTGGACCGTGGCCGAGGTGGGCGACGGCAACCTGAACCTCGTCTTCATCGTCACCGGCCCCAAAGGCCGCGTGATCGTGAAACAGGCGCTGCCCTATGTCCGGCTGGTCGGTGACAGCTGGCCCCTGCCGCTGAACCGGGCGTTTTTCGAATACAACGCCCTGTCCCGCCACGCCGCCCGCGACCCCGGCCGCGTGCCCGAGGTCTATCATTTCGACGAGGCGCAGGCGCTGATCGTCATGCGCTATCTGTCGCCGCATGTCATCCTGCGCAAATCCATCGTGCAGAGGCGTCGAACATCCCAAACCTCGCGCAACACATGGGCGTGTTTCTGGCCCGCAGCCTGTTTCGCGGCTCTGCCCTGTCGCTGTCGGGTAAGGTCTTGCGGCAGGACATGGGCCTGTTCGCGGGCAACCACGCGCTCGGCCGACATCACCGAAAGCCTCGTGTTTTCCGACCCCTATTTTGCGGCCAAACTGAACCACCATACCCCCGGCCTTGATCCCTACATCGCCCCCCTGCGCGCCGACCGCGCCCTGCGGATCGCCGCACAAGAGGCGAAACACGCCTTCCTGTCCAAGACCGAAACGCTGGTCCACGGCGACCTGCACTCAGGTTCCCTGATGGTGACCGCGACAGATACCCAAGTCATCGACCCAGAATTCGCCATCTACGGCCCCTTCGGCTTTGATGTCGGCATGTTCATCGCCAACCTGCTGCTCGCCTATCACGCCCAGTCGGGGCATGAGCCGACACCCGGCGCCCGCGATCCCTACCGCGCTTGGCTTCTGGCGCAGGTGCAGCAGGTCTGGCAGGTCTTCACCGCCGAGTTCAGCCACCTCTGGCGGACCGAACGCACCGGCATCCTGTACGAACGCAGCCTCTTTGAGGACGCGGGCGATGCGCCGGGGTCCGACGCGGCGCTGGCGGGTGTGCTGCATGGCATCTGGCGCGACACTCTGGCGTTCTGCGGCGTGGAAATGCACCGCCGCATTCTCGGCCTCGCCCATGTCGAAGACTTGGAGGCTATCCCCGACCCCGCCCGCCGCGTACAGGCAGAGGCGCGGGCGCTAGAGATGGGGCGCATCATCGCAACCACGGCCCGGGCGCTGACCCCCGGCGATCTGGCCGCCTTGGCCACGGACATTGACAGGAGCGTTGCACGATGAAGGTAGGCCAGGATCACTATCGCTCTATCTGGGTGGACGCTGGCGTGGTCAAGATCATCGACCAGACCCGCCTGCCCCACGAATTCATCGTGGTGACGCTCGACACGCTGCCGCTTGCCGCCACCGCGATCCGCGACATGTGGGTGCGCGGTGCGCCCTTGATCGGCGCGACGGCGGCCTACGGCATGGCCATCGCCATGCAGGCCGATCCGTCCAATGCGGGGCTGACCCGTGCGCATGACACCCTGATGGAAACCCGGCCCACGGCGGTAAACCTGCGCTGGGCGCTGGAGGATATGACCCGCCTTCTCACCCCCATCGCCCCCGTCGGACCGCGCCGCCATCGCCATGACCCGCGCGGCCCAGATTGCCGATGAGGATGTGGCGATCAACTCCAGCATCGGCGATCACGGTCTGGCGGTGATCCGCGCGATTGCCGAAAAGAAGGGCGGGCCGGTCAACATCCTGACCCATTGCAACGCAGGCTGGCTGGCCACCGTCGATTGGGGCACCGCCACCTCGCCGATCTACAAGGCGCATCAGGCCGGCATTCCGCTGCATGTCTGGGTGGATGAGACCCGCCCCCGCAACCAAGGCGCCCACCTGACCGCGTGGGAGATGGCGGGCAACGGCATCCCCCATGCCCTGATCGTCGACAATGCGGGCGGCCACCTGATGCAGCACGGCCAGGTCGATATGGTCATTGTCGGCACCGACCGCACCACCGCGCGCGGCGATGTCTGCAACAAGATCGGCACCTATCTCAAGGCGCTCGCGGCCCATGACAACGGCGTGCCGTTCTATGTGGCGCTGCCCTCGCCCACCATCGACTGGCGGGTGCAGGACGGCGTCGCCGAAATCCCGATTGAGGAACGTTCAGGCGATGAGGTGTCCTACGTTCACGGCAAACTCGCCGACGGCACCGTGACCCGCCTCCGGATCAGCCCTGAGGACACCCCCGCCACCAACCCCGCCTTTGACGTGACCCCCGCCCGGCTGATAACCGGCCTCATCACCGAACGCGGCATCGCCCCGGCCAGTGCCGCTGGCCTCGCCGCCCTGTTCCCCGAACACAGCCAAGGCTAGCCCGATGTCCGCCACCCTCCGCGCCGACCTGATCGCCCGCGCCCGTGAGTTGGATGCCAGCGGGCTGAACCGCGGCTCCTCTGGCAACCTGTCGGCCCGCGACGGCACCGCGATGCTTGTCACTCCCTCAGGCATCCCGGCAGCGGCGCTGGAGCCTCAGATGCTCGCCCTCATGCCGCTTGACCGCGACGATGGCCATTGGGACGGTCCGCTGAAACCCTCAACCGAATGGCGCTTTCACCGCGACCTCTACCGCGCCCGGCCAGAGTTCAACGCCATCGTGCACACCCACGCACCGTTCTCCACCATCCTCGCCATCGCCCGCAAACCGATCCCGGCGATCCATTACATGATGGCGGCTTTCGGCGGCCCCGACATCCGCTGCTCAGACTATGCCTGCTATGGCACCGCCGCCCTGTCTGCCGCTGTCGTCACGGCGATAGAGGGGCGGATGGGCTGCCTGATGGCCAACCACGGCATGATAACCGGCGGCCCCTCGCTGACCCGCGCCACCTGGCTTGCCCATGAGCTGGAGGCACTGGCGCATCAATACTACCACGTCCTGCAAATCGGCGGCGGCCATATCCTGACCGAGGCAGAACTGGCCGAGGCCCGTGCAGGTTTCGCCCATTACGGCCTGCAAGACCGCCGAACCTGACCTGCTGCGCCATCGCCCAGCGCCCATTGCCACGACCCTGCCGAAATCGGCCCGAAAGATTTCGCGCAAACGCCCGCAAATCGCCACGCTTCGCCCCTATCATCGGAAACTGCGCCAAACAGCTAAGCATTTAGCCTCCCGCTTTCGACGGATGACGCACAACGACTTGGCAAATTGCCAAAAAGGGCAGATACACAACCCATAAATTTGGGCTTCGCGATAGGCACAATGCGTATAAAGTTCCACACCGCTGCGGCAATTATCGTTCTGCTCGTCTCTGGCGCTTGGGTGGCGACCGGAAAATACTCCTTCGTTGGCAGCGAGATTGTCGATGATGGCAAAGGCACACCCACCCAATCGCCAACCCCCACCACGACAGAGGCCAAGGCCGCCCCGGCTGACGCGCTGCAATCCGTGGCCTTCATCATCGCCGAGCCAGCGGCCTACGAACGGCAGATCCGCCTCTCTGGTCAGACGGTGCCAGACAAGAAGGTGATCCTCGTCGCCCGCACCTCAGGCGCAATCGCCAAACTGCCGGTGACAGAAGGCGATCATCTGGCGGTAGACGGCCTGATCATGGCGGTTGACGGTGCCGAGAAGCTGGCCGCCGTCGTGTCCGCGCAGGCTCAGTTCGATACCGCCGTGCATCAGGCCGAAACCAACCTGCAACTGCGCAGTCGCGGTGCGCTGCCCGAACTCCAACTCCAATCCTCCATCGCCGCGCGTGAGGCGGCCCGCTCGATGCTGGAATCCGCGCGGGCTGAGGTTGACCGACTGGAAATCCACGCCCCCTTCGCCGGCATCATCGACAAAGTTTCAGTCGAGGCGGGCACTTGGGTTCAGCCGGGCACAGAGGTCGCCACGCTACTGGCGCTTGATCCAATCGTCGTCGTCGGTGAAATCAACGAGCGCGACCTGCAGGCGGTCGTAAAGGGCACCAAGGCCACAGTCACCTTTGGCGACGGCACCACCGCCGAAGGCGCGGTCCGCTACGTCCGCCGCGAAGCCACCGGATTGACCCGCACCTTCCCGATCGAGGTTGCAATCCCCAACCCCGACGCGACCTTCTCGGCTGGCATGTCCGCTGAGATTGGTCTGGCCGCCAAAACCGCGCCAGCGGTCGTCCTGCCACGTTCGGTCGTCACGCTTGACCCCAACGGCAACCTCGGCGTGCGGGTGTTGTCCGACACCGACACCGTGGGCTTCCTCAAGGTGGGCATCGTCGATGATACCCCCGGCGGCATGGTCCTGTCAGGGGTTCCGGCGGGCACAAGGATCATCGTCTCGGGCCAGAACATGGTGACTGAGGGCCAGCGCGTCACTGCGGTCAAGGCCGCCGACGCAACGGCGGCATCAAGCGGGTCCAACTGATGGATATCGTCGGCGCCGCCATCCGCAATGCCCGACTGACAATCTCAGTCCTGCTGTTCCTGATCGTGTCAGGCGCAATGGCCTATATCGCGATCCCGAAAGAGGCAGAGCCTGACGTTCAGATCCCGATCATCTATGTCTCGATGGGCTATCAGGGCATCTCACCCGAAGACAGCGAACGCCTGCTGCTCAGGCCGATGGAATCCAAGCTGAAGTCGATTGCGGGCATCAAGAAGATGACCTCAACCGCCTATCAGGGCGGCGGCAATGTGTTGATAGAGTTTCAGGCCGGCGCGAACCTTGGCAAGGCGCTGGACGACGTGCGCTCGGGCGTTGACGATGCCAAGCGCGACCTGCCGCAGGGGGCCGACGAACCCTCGGTGCATGAGGTGAACATTTCCGCCTTCCCCGTTCTGGTGCTGACCCTGTCGGGCGACCTGCCGGAACGCACACTTGGTCAGGCCGCGCGGCAGTTGCGCGATGCGATCAAAGAGAATGTCCCCGGCGTGCTGGACGCCACGCTGCAAGGCGTGCGTGACGACCTTGTCGAGGCTGTCATCGACCCCGGCAAACTGTCCAGCTACGGCATCCGGCTTGACCAGCTGTCCCAAGCCATCTCGGCAGGCAACTCTCTGGTCGCCGCAGGCTCGATGGAAGGGGCGCAGGGCAACTACGCCGTCAAAGTCCCGGCGCTGATTGAGACGCTGGACGATGCCGCCGATCTTCCCATCGTCGTCGGCCCCAATGCCACGGTGACAGCGCGGGAAATTGCCGACATCCGCATGACGTTCAAGGATGCAACCTCAATCACCCGGCTTGACGGCAAACCAGCGGTCGCCATCGAAATCTCAAAACGGACCGGCGCCAACCTTGTCGACACCATCGACGCAGTGAAAAAGGTGGCAGAGGCTGCCGAGGCGCTGCTGCCGAAGGGAACCGTCGTCTCCTACAGCCAAGACAAATCGGTGATGATCCGCCAACTGCTCAGCGACCTGCAAAACTCGGTCCTGACCGCCGTCGTTCTGGTCTTCATCGTGATCCTGTTCGCGCTGTCTGGCCGGGCGTCGTTCTTCATCGGCATGGCCATTCCGACTTCCTTCCTGATGGGCATCCTGTTCCTGTCGCTGGCGGGCATGACGGTGAACCTCGTCGTGCTGTTCAGCCTGATCTTGGCCGTGGGGATGCTGGTCGACGACGCCATCATTGTCACCGAATTCGCCGAACGCCGCATGCATGAGGGGATGGACAAGGTCGCCGCCTTCCGCCTGGCCGCCCAGCGTATGGCTGGCCCGGTCATCGCCGCCACCATGACCCGCGTTGCCGCCTTCTCACCCCTGCTGTTCTGGCCCGGCATCGTGGGTGAGTTTATGAAATACCTGCCGATCACCCTGATCGCGACGCTGTCCTCCTCAATGCTCTATGCGCTGGTCTTCACGCCCACGCTGGGGGCCATATTCGGACGCGCCACCAAGGCTGAGGAACCGGTCCATGACGGGTTCTACATGTGGTTCGTCAAACGGGCGGTGCGGCATCCGTTCTTCGTGCTGCTGATCTCGCTCGGCGCGCTGATCGCGGTGCCGGTGGCCTATGGCAGCTATGGCAAGGGCGTCGAATTCTTCCCCAGCGTCGAACCCGACTATGGCCTGCTCTACGTCCACGCCCGCGGCAACCTGTCGATTTCTGAGAAGGACGCGCTCGTCCAACAGGCCGAAGATCGCATCCTCGGCTGGCCCGGCATCAAAAGCGTCTATACCCGTGTCGGGGCCTCCGGTGGCGGCTTTGGCGAAAGCGCCGATGCTGATGTCGTCGGCACCATCCAATACGAATTCGTCGACTGGCGTGAACGCAAAGGCGCCAACGAAATCCTCGCCGATCTGCGCGTTGCAATGGCAGGCATCCCCGGTGCCCGGATAGAGGTTTCGGTCCCGCAAGGCGGCCCCCCCACCGGCAAGGCAATCCAGGTCCTGCTTTCGACTGACAAACCGGATCAGTTGAACGCCACCGCAAGCGAAGTCGCGGCGATGTTGGGCAAGATTCCGGACGTGATCGACGTCTCTGACGGCCTGCCGCCGCCCGGCATTGATTGGGAGTTGCAGGTAGATCGTGGCAAGGCCGCCCGCTACGGCATCGGCCCCTATTCGGTCGGCACCATGATTCAGCTGGTGACGAACGGCGTCAAACTGACCGACTATCGCCCCGCAGGCAGCGACAACGCCGTTGATATCAGGCTCAGGCTGCCCGAGGATATGCGCACCCTGTCGATGCTGGATCAACTGCGGATCGAAACCCCGCAAGGCTCCATCCCGATCTCCAATCTGGTCACCCGTGCGCCCGTGCCGTCGACCGGCACCCTGACCCGCATCGACGCGGCCCGCACGATCACGGTTTCGGCTGGCATTACCGAGGGCGTGCAGGCCGACACCGTGCGGCAGGCGGTAACGGCCCAACTCGACGCGATGAAACTTGGCGACCGCGGCATTCGCTGGAAAATGGCCGGCGCGGATGAAGAGCAGGCCGCGGCGGGTGCCTTCCTCGCCAAGGCATTCATGGCCGCCATGTTCCTGATCTTCATCGTGCTTCTGGCCCAGTTCAACCAGTTCATTTCCGTCGGCCTTGTGCTGATGGCGGTGGTGATGTCGACCATCGGTGTGTTCCTCGGCCTGATGATCATGAACGAACCCTTCGGCATGGTCATGTCCGGCATCGGGGTCATCGCGCTTGCGGGCATCGTGGTGAACAACAACATCGTGCTGATCGACACCTACGACCACCTGCGCCGCGAAGGCATGGACAAGCTCGACGCCATTTTGCAGACCTGCCGTGAGCGGGTCCGCCCGGTGGTGCTGACCGCCCTGACCGCCATCCTCGGCGTTTTGCCCATCGCCTTCGGCTACAACCTCGAACTGCTGTCGCATGAGACAACCTACGGCGCGCCCTCAACCCAATGGTGGATCGCCCTGTCCAGCGCCATCGTCTTCGGGCTCGCCTTCTCGACCATCCTGACCCTGATCGTCACGCCGTCGATGCTGATGATCGTCACCCGGTCAAAAGACAGCAAGGTTCACCGCGCCATGCGCCGGATTCGCGGCTTGTTTGGCCGCGCCGGGTCAGACGAGGCCCCCGCCGAACCCCACGCACCCCTGCCGAAAGGCGAAATCGTCGCCCTTTCGAAACGCAGCTGACGCCCGGTAACTTACAGCGGCCAGACGAACAGCAGCATCGGAATGCTGATAACAACCACCAGCACCTCTAGCGGGAACCCCAGTTTCCAGTAATCGCCAAAGCCAAAGCCGCCCGGCCCAAGGATCAGGGTGTTGTTCTGGTGCCCGATCGGGGTCAGAAACGCACAAGACGCCCCAATCGCCACCGCCATCAGAAAGCTGTCCGGGTTGACGCCAAGTTTCGCGGCAATGCCGATGGCGATAGGGCAAAGAACCGCCGCCGTCGCCGCGTTGTTCATCACATCCGACAGGAACATGGTGGTGACCAGAACCACCGCCAAGGCCGCGATGGGGTTGCCCTGCGCCACCGTGTCCACCAGAAACCGCGCCAGCAGATCTGCCGCACCCGGTGACATGCATCGCCCCCGCAACCGGGATCAGCGCGGCAAGCAGCACGATCACCGGCCAGTCGATGCTGGTATAAACCTGCCGCGGCGGCACCGTCCGCGTCACCATCGACACCAACACCCCAAGCGCAAAGGCAGCCGAGGCTGGCAGCAGCCCCGCCGTCACGATCCCAATCGCCCCCAACATGATCGCCCCGGCAATCATCGCCATCCGGTTGTCAGGGATGCGCAACTCACGGTCGCTCAGCGGCACACAGCCGGTTTCGTTGATAAAGTCGTTCACAACCTCTGCCGGACCTTCCATCAACAACAGATCGCCGGATTTAAGCGCGAGCGTCCGCAACCGCGCCTGCGGCAAATGCCCCTCGCGCGATACGGCGAGCAGGTTAAGCCCGTAGCGCGTGCGCAAATGCAAATCGCTGGCCGACCGCCCGACAATCGTCGAACCGGGCAAAACCGCCAACTCACGCAGCACCATTTCCTCATCGCGCGGTGAGCCTTTGTCGCCATCCTCATCCGAGGTCTCGCTGCTATCGCCTGCCTTGGCCGCGGCAACCGCAGTGGCCTTGTCATCCTTCGCGGCGGCCCCCTGCTCTGACAGTTTGATGCTGAAGACCGACAACGCCTCAGTCAGGGCATCGACATCGGACAACAGCGTCAGCACATCCTCGGCATGGATGCGCCTGCCGCCATGTGGCGCGGTGATATGCACCTCTTTGCGGACAAGGCCGACAATCTGCGCCCCGCTCTCTTCAATCTCACGCTCAAACGCGCGCAGGGTCATGCCCACGGCCTTGCTCTTGGCCGGAACGAGCACTTCAACCAGATAGGAGCCGGTCTCAAACCCGGCACCCGTGGCAGATTTCCGCGCCGGAACCAGCCGCCACCCGACGACGGCGACAAAGATCACCCCCACCACCGCAACCGCGACACCGACCGGCGCAAAGTCGAACATCGTGAACGCCCCGAACCCCGCCTCGGCCCGAAAGCCCGACACGATCAGGTTGGGCGGCGTACCGATCAGCGTGGTCATGCCGCCAAGGATGGTGCCAAACGCCAGCGGCATCAGCACCTGTCCCGCCGTCAGATCAAGCCGCTGGGCAAGCTGCACCGCCACCGGCATCAACAGCGCCATGGCCCCGACGTTGTTCATGAACCCCGACAACAGCGCGCCCAAACCGATCAGCGCCGTCAGACTTATCAGCCGCCCCGCATCACGCGGGATCACGCTGCGCGCCAACCAATCCACCGCACCGGTATTCTGCAAACCCTGGCTCAGCACCAGCACACAGGCCACCGTGATCACCGCCGGATGACCAAAGCCCGCAAAGGCATCGGCAGCAGGCACCACCCCGACGATGACGCAGGCCATAAGCGCCGCCAAGGCCACGACATCATGCCGAAACCGCCCCCACAGGAACAACGCAACCGTACCCGCGAGAATCGAAAAGATAAGTAGTTGGGGCGTAGTCACAATGGCGCCTTTCGTTGCAGACCTGCCCTGACTCGATCAGACCAAAGCCGCCGTGACAATAGTTTGTTTCAACCGGGCGCCGACCACGAACGGCGCCCGAAGGCCGCTCTCACCCCCCAAGAGACTTCAGGATCGGGCAGTCGGGCCGGTTGTCCCCGGCGCAGCAATGGACCAGATGCGCCAACGTGTCGCGCATCGCCGTCAGGTCGGCAATCTTGGCCTCGATCTCGATCAGATGATCGGAGGCGAGCTGGCGCACATCGGCACTGGCGCGGGATTTATCCTCCCACAGGGCCAGCAGCGTCGCGGCAGTTCTCAATCGTGAACCCCAACGCCCGCGCCCGGCCCAGAAACGCCAGCTTGTGCATGTCGCTGTCGCGAAAGGCGCGGTAGCCATTGGTGTCGCGCAGCGGCTTTGATCAGCCCGATATCCTCGTAATAGCGGATGGTCTTGGCGGGCAGCCCCGCGCGGCTGGCAGACTTCAGAGATGTTCATCGGATGGCTCCTCTAGCTGGCCTGCACACGGCGCAGGCGCAGGGCGTTGGTCAGAACAAAGACACTCGACAGGGCCATGGCCCCGGCGGCGAGCGCGGGTGACAGCAGCAGGCCGAACAGCCGGATACAGCACCCCCGCCGCGACCGGGATCAGGACGATGTTATAGCCAAAGGCCCAGAACAGGTTCTGCCGGATGTTGCGCATGGTCGCGCGGCTGATGGTAAAGGCGCTGACCACCCCGCCCAGATCGCCCGACATCAGCACCACATCGGCGGTTTCAATCGCCACATCGGTGCCGGTGCCGATGGCGATGCCGACATCGGCCGCCGCAAGCGCCGGGGCGTCGTTGATGCCGTCACCGACAAAGGCGACCTGCCCGTGGGTCGCGCAAGCCCCTTGATCGCGTCGACCTTGCCAGCGGGCAACACCTCGGCCACCACATCGGTGATCCCCAAGCTCCGCCGCGATCTTGGCCGCCGTCGCCTTGTTGTCGCCGGTGATCATCACCACCCGCAACCCCTGCGCCTGCAAGGCCGCAATCGCCGCCGGGGTGCCGGGCTTGATCGGGTCAGCAACCCCCGCCACCGCCGCCAACACGCCGTCCACCGCCAGATACAGCGGCGTGCGGCCCTTTTGCGCGACGGCCAGACCGGGGTTATCCTGCAGGCAAAGCCACCCCTTCGCGCCGCATCAACCTGTCCGCCCCGGCCAGAACCGCACGGCCCCCGACCTGCGCCTGCACGCCATATCCGGGGATCGCGGCAAAGTCCGTGGCCTCGGGCACGGCAATCCCCCGCGCCGCCGCAGCCCGCAGGATCGCACTGGCCACCGGATGCTCTGACCCCGCCTCAACCCCTGCCAACAGCGCCAACACCTCGGCCTCGCTCAAAGCCGGGGCTGACGACCAGATCGGTCAGCTCAGGCCGCCCGGCGGTCAGCGTGCCGGTCTTGTCCAGCGCCACCACCGTCACCCCCTGCAACGCCTGCAAGGCATCGCCCTTGCGAAACAGCACCCCCAACTCCGCCGCACGCCCGGTGCCGACCATGATCGAGGTCGGCGTCGCCAGCCCCATCGCACAGGGGCAGGCGATGATCAGCACCGACACCCCCGCCACCAAGGCATGGGCCAGCGTCGGCGCCGGCCCAAACACCAGCCAGACCCCCACCGTCAGCACCGCCAGCGCCATGACCGCAGGCACGAACCACAGCGTGATCCGGTCGACCAGCCCCTGAATGGGCAGCTTGGCGCCTTGCGCCTGCTCGACCATGCGGATGATCTGCGCCAGCACGGTATCGGCCCCGACATGGGTCGCCCGCAGCGTCAGGCGCCGGTGCCGTTCACCGTGCCGCCCGTCACCGCCCCACCAGATGCCTTTTCGACCGGCACAGGCTCACCCGTGATCATGCTTTCATCGACATAGGACTGCCCGCTGACCACAACGCCATCGACGGCAATCCGCTCACCCGGACGGACCTGCACCAGATCGCCCGACGACAATCTGATCGATCGGCAGTTCCACCACCGCGCCGTCACGCTCCACCCGCGCCACCTTGGGCACCAGCCCGACCAGACGGCGAATGGCGGCCCCGGTGCGCCCCTTGGCCCGCGCCTCCAGCGTGCGGCCCAGCAGGATCAGCACGACGATCACCGCCGCCGCCTCGAAGTAGACCGCAGCGGTGCCGGGCGGCAGCAGGAACGCGGACAAAGGTCGCGACGACGGAATAGCCGTAGGCCGCCAACGTGCCCAAGGCCACCAGGCTGTTCATGTCCGGCGCACCGCGCAGCAGGGCCGGAATGCCCTTGCGATAGAACCCCCACCCCGGCCACGCCAACACCACCGTGGTCAGCACAAACTGCGCCACCCAACTGGCCTGCATCCCGATCGTCGACATGATCAGGTGATGCAGCGCCGGCACCATATGCCCGCCCATCTCCACCACAAACACCGGCAGCGCCAGTGCCGCCGCGATCCACGTCATCCGCGCCAGAGCCCGCGCCTCACGGTCCTTGCGGCTGCCCTGATCCTCATCATCGCGGCTCACAACCGACGCAGGATAGCCCGCCGCCTTGCTGACCGCGATCAGACCTTCCGGCGTCACCTGCCCCGCCAAATACCGGACATGCGCCGTTTCGGAGGCGAGGTTGACCCTGCGCCTCTTCGACCCCCGGCACCGCAACCAAGGCCCGCTCAACCCGCGCCACACAGGACGCGCAGGTCATGTCATGCACCCGCAACTCCACCTCAGCCACCCGCGCCGGATAGCCCGCCTTGCCCAGAACCTGCGCCAAGGCGGCTGGCCCCGTGCTGCCATCAGTGGTGATCTGCGCGGTTTCGGTCGCCAGATTGACGGCGGCTGAGGTGACCCCCGGCGTCGCCTTCAACGCCCGTTCGACCCGGCCCACACAGGACGCGCAGGTCATGCCTTCGACGGATAGGGATATGGTTGCAGAATCAGTCATGGCGAACCTCATTTCATTGGTTGCCCCTCACATGGGGGTTCCCACCACTGGAAGGTCAAGCCCCCATTCGCAGAAAAATTCTTCTTGACCTTCCAGCAGGGGAAGCCTGCATCTGGGAGAAAAGGAGAACCAACATGACCAAACTATCCATCCCCGAAATGTCTTGCGGCCACTGCAAAGCCACGGTCGAACAGGCCATCAAAGCCCTCGACCCCGCAGCCGCCCTCAACTTCGACATGACCGCCCGCACGGTCGAGGTGCAAAGCGCCGCCGCCCTGGACGCCATGCGCGCCGCCCTGTCCGCCGTGGGCTATGAGGCGACCGCCACCTGAGCACCGCCTATTCAAGGCCAAGGCACCCGGGCACGTCAGATGCCCGGGGCCACGCTGATCCGGGACAGGTTGTTGCGATGAGGCGGCGTTACTACATGGGTTAGAGGAATGGGCCTCACTGGCTCAGGGCAGGCACGACCGCCCCGACCAACGACCCACGCAACCAAGCGCGAAAGGAAAACCGAGATGGGCTATACATTCAACCGTTTGCTGACCGGGATCAACTTTGCCGAGGCCGACGCCCGCACCCGCAAGGCGCTCGGCGACGCTGGCTTCGGCATTCTGACCGAGATCGACGTCGCCGCGACCATGAAAAAGAAGCTGGGCGCAGAGATGACGCCCTATGTCATCCTCGGGGCCTGCAACCCGAAAATGGCCTATCAGGCCATCGGGATAGAGCCGCGCGTGGGGGCAATGCTGCCCTGCAACGTGATCCTGCGCGAGGTTGACGGCGGGGTAGAGGTCAGCGCCATCGACCCGGTCGCCTCCATGCAGGCGATCGACAACGCAGAACTGCACGCCGTCGCGGGCCAGGTGCGCGATCTGCTGTCCAGCGCGGTCGCCGCTATCTGACCCAGGCGCGGCTTTTACAGGATCAGAACCGGGGCAAATCCACCGCCCGGCGTTCTAAAATTCGTGGTCTGGCCCTGATAGATCCGCGCCGCCAACAACAGCGGCTTTGCATCATAGGTGTAAAGCCGCACGTCAACCTTGCGCTGGGTCGCCACCCCGTCCCATTGGATCATCCGCTGGCTTGGCGTCGCCAAGGCCTGCGCGACATAGTCGGCATGGGTGATGTCGGCCCAAACCGATTTCGTCAGCTTGTCGCCGCGATAGACCGCTTTGCCGCCATGCCCCGACACCGGCTTGAAGAACAACTGCCGCCGCCCCTGCCACAACGCATCGGCATTGTCCGGCGTCACCATCCTAGTCTGCGGGATGGATTTCAACTGTTCAACCAAATCAGGCGGCACCCCAAGCGCCGCCAGCGCCACCGGGTCCGACAACAGTGTCAGATTGCGTTTATGCGCCAACACCGCGTGATTGTGCGGGTTGGGCGTCAGCACGACAGCACCGGTCTGATACGCCTCCCGCAGGGCAGTATGGCGCAGTTCGGACAGGTCGAAATCCACCAGCCGGTTGTAGACCAGATCCACCACCTGCCCGTTCACCATCAGCGCCGGGCCCTGCATCACAAGGTCCACCGGATCGCAAATCACCGCCTCAATCCCGTGACGCGCCAGCATCTGCTGCACCAACACGAACTCAGGGTACAGATATTGGTCCTGCGGCGCATCGTCGACGATGGCGACGCGGCCCAATGGGGCCGTCCCACGCTGGCTCTGCCATTCGGCCCGGAACATCGCAATGGCCTGCGCCTCAAACCCTGCGACAAGACCATCCTCGACCAGCGGCATCCGCGCGGCGCAACAGATGGTCTGCGCCCGCGCCAGAACCGCATTCAGAAACGCACCCCCGGCATTGGTGTTCACCTCAATCAGCTTGGGGCTGTCGTCGGACAGGTGAAAATCATACCCCATCAACGCGCCCTTCGGCCCATGATCGGGATGTGAGATTGGCGGCGCCCAGCCCAGCACAGCCTCACGGTAGGCCGGGATCTGCGCCACCGCCTCTATCGCCGCCACGACCTGCTGCATCTGCGCCAGAGTTGCAGCAGGCAGAAACACCGGAACGTTGGAAAACAGATTGGGCTGATTGGCCGCAATCCGGTCATGAAACCCCACGTCACCAGAGGCCGCCTCAAGCGCGCGTGCAAGGTCACCCTGATCCAGCGTGATGCACAGACAGGTCTGGTTCAGGTCACCCAAATCCTGTGCTGTGGGCAGGCAGTCGCAGTCGTCAGGCATGTGCCGTCCTTTCTGGTTCGGTCCGGTTCGGCTGGCATAGCGCGAAACCGCAAATACTCTATCCCAAAAACGCCACTCCCCCAAACCGGCCGCTTGAGCCGGGTCGAAACGACGTTGATGCGGCCCGCGCGGCTGTGGTACCCAAGCATGATGGCAAGCTTTAACAATCAGGCGCACAGGCTCGCAATGGCCGCCGCTGACTTGCAGTGCGCGATGGAAACGGGGGCCGATGTGGCGACGGAACGCGCGGGCAAACGGACCAAGCCGGCCCAGTTCGCCGCCCATGTCTACAACGTCGAGGGCATCAACACCACCCCGCGCTTGCGCCGGTTGGCCCCGTGACCGCCGCCAAATCCCCATGGCGCCGCCGTGCGATGATGACCGGGGGCCTGCTTGCAATCGTCGGATGGGTCGTCGGCGTGCCCCGTCTGGCAAACCTGTGGCCATCAAACCTGCTCTACCGCGACATCCCCGACCTACCCCCGTTTCGAGAGCTGGAAACCGCAGGCCAAGTCTCTGCCGCAGGCGGGATGCTGGTCGGGCTGGATCAGCCCGCTACCCCAGACCCGGCCCAACTGGCCCGCATTGCCACAGCCCGCGCCAACCCTTGCGCCGCGCTGTTCGGCCCGCAAACCGACCCGCGCCTGCCCGTCGCCATCTTCACCGATTTCAACTGCCCGAACTGCCGTGTGCTAGAGGCGATCTTGCACGACTATGACGCCGCCAACCCCGACACCATCCGCATCATCCGCCACGAACTGCCCCTGCTTGGCGCGGCTTCCACCATCGCCAGTCAAGCCGTTCTGGCCGCCGCCATGCAGGGTGGTTATGACGCGATGCAGGCCCGTCTGATGCGGAGCAGAGGCGTCTCTGACCCCAACCAAATGGCGTCCCTGGCTGAGCAGGTGGGTCTGAACGGCCAGCGCCTGCTAACCGACATGCAATCACCTCAGGTCGCCGCCACCCTCGCCAACTCCCGCGCGATTGCCAGTGTCTTTGGCTTCTACGGCACCCCGTCCACCGTCATCGGCCGCACCGTCTTTATCGGTGCCATCTCAGCGACCGACGTGGCCCAGATCATCACTGCCGAACGCGCAGCCCCGCCCCTCACCTGCAACCCGGCCTAAAGCTCACCCCGCCCAAAACTGCCACCCAAAGACGATCAGCGCATAGCGCAGCACCTTGCCCACACTCACAAACAGCAAGAACCGCCACAGCCGCACCTGCATGACCCCGGCCACCAGCGTCAGCGGATCGCCAATCACCGGAACCCACGACAGCAGCAGCGACCACACCCCGAACCGCGCAAACCAGACCTGCGCCCGCGGGTTCGTCGCATCCTTCAACGGAAACCACTTCCGGTCCCGGAACAGCCGCAAATACCGCCCCATAGCCCAGTTCACCACCGCCCCGGCAATATTCCCGACCGAGGCGACAGCAACCAACCCAATAGCCGAGCCTTGCCCAGCAGCCAGCATCCCCAACAGCACCGCCTCAGACGACCCCGGCAGCAGCGTCGCCGACAGGAACGCCGACACCAGCAGCAGCGCATAGGCGGACAGCGCCATCACATCGGGCCTCGTCTGGTCATCACTGCCCTTCCCTGCACGGCGGCGATTTCACGCCGCCGCTTCCCAGTCTTCCCCATACAGCGATCAGACCGTCACGGCGAACTCTGTCATCATGCCGGTCGAAAGATGCGGCATGTGGTGGCAATGCAGCATCCAGCGCGCCGCCTCTCCGGCATCGAGCGCGACCGTCACCCGCGCCATCGGCGGCACATAGATCGTGTCGCGCATCGCCCCGTTGATCGCCTTGCCGTTGATGCCAATCACCTGAAACACATGGCCGTGCAGGTGCATCGGATGCCCCATCATCGACATGTTGTGGAAGGTCAGCTCCACCCGCTCACCACTCACCGCCACAACGGGCTTGTGCGTGCCCCAAGTCTGACCGTCGATGGTCCAGACATAGGGCTGCATCGACCCGGCCAGCATGATCATATGGCTGCGATCCACCGGCCGCGCCGCCAGCGGGTTTGCCGCCTGCAACAGCATCTCTTGCGCCATGTCGGTGTCAAAGGCGGGCGTCTCGGTATCGCCCAGCCCCGCCAGCTTCACCACCTCGGCCCCGGCGGTGGCAAGGATAATCCCCGTCCGCTCCCGCGCGCCTTCGCGCAGGGCCAGCACCGGGAACGCGCCCGCGCCGGGCAGGTCAAGCTCAATGTCCAACCGCTGCGCCATCGCCACCCCGAACCGCCTGCCCGAAACCGGAACAACCGCATGGCCGTCCACCGCAACCAACCGCCCCGGCAGACCGGTATCAAGCCAATAGGTCGTCGCCGCCGACGCATTGATGATCCGCAACAACACCCGCCCGGCCTTTTCAACCGCAATCACCTCTGGGTCAGACAGGGTGCGGTCGTTGGCGAGATAGGCGTCATAGTCAAAGTCATTCAGGTCCATCGCCATCCCGGCCATGCCACCCGACATGTCCATAGCGCCCATATCCATCCCGGACATCGCCGTATCAGCGCCCGCCGTACCCATCGCGGCCATATCATGCCCGCCCATACCGCCAGTGATCGCGGCCAAAACCTCCTCAGCCGGTTTGAAAGAGAAGTCATGCAACAGCATCACCACCTCTTGCCGGTCCGCCGCCACATCCTCAGCCGAGCGCACAATCAGCGGCGCGGCGAGCATCTGCATTTCCTGCACCGGCACATGGCTGTGCATCCAATAGGTGCCGGGGTTGGGCACATAGTCATAGCTGCGGACTTCTTGGGGTTTCAGCATCGGCATCGGCAGCCCCGGCACGCCGTCCTGCACATTGGGCGGCAGTTGGCCGTGCCAGTGGATGATCGTCTCCACCTCCAGATTGTTGGTCAGATCGACCCGGAACTGCTGCCCCGGATCAAGCACCAACCCCTGCCCGCCAGCCCCATTCACCAGCCCGTAAACCGTAGCCGCCCGGCCATCAATCTCCAGAACCCGGGTGGTCGCGGTCAGGCTCAGCGGTGCCGCTTGGGCAAAAGCGCGCTGCGGCAGCACGGCAAGGGCGCCCATTGCGGCGGATGCGGCCAAAAAGCCGCGACGTGTCAAAGTGGTCATGATATTCTCCTGTCGGCCCCTCGGGCCAAACCAAATAGCTGCCGTTTGCGCGGCAACGGTTCAAACGGACAGGGATGGTTTGGGTGGCCGCAACGCCGGGTCCGGCCCCGCCAAAGGACCGGCGAGCACGACCATCTCTTGCCGGAACAGCGCCGTGAAACTGGTCTTCAGATTGGCGGCTGTCGGCTGCCACGGCGGCACACAACCCGCGCAAACCATCGCACACAGCGCAGGGTCCATAGATTTATGAGCAGCAGCGTCATCGCCCATATCGGAATGCATCTGCGCCATATCCATGACATGACCCACACTAGCCGAGGCCATCCCGACATGCGGCATCGCCAAAGCCAACAGCACAGCCACGACCCCGCAAAGGCGCAGGGCAGCTTGCCAGACGGGACGTGCGATGGGCCTACGGATCATGCGTCAGACATAGTATTTGGGGCCACACCCGGCAAGTCACGTCTTCGCGCGGCGCCCATATGACCGGGCTGGCCGCGACATGCGGCAAACCTTTCCAGATCGTTAAAACCTGAAACCCAACCCGTTGACATTACACAACAATAAAAAGCGTCCAGACCCGGACGCCGTCAGGCCGCCAGCCCCTTTGACCCCATGTCGAGGAACTTCTCCCGGCGGTCGCGGATCAGGAAATCCGGTTTCTTGCCGGTCAATTCCTTCAGCATGGCCTCAATCGCCTTGCCCACCGCCTCAATCGCCTCTGCCGGCCCACGCTGCGCGCCACCCAAAGGTTCCTTGACGATGCGGTCGATCACGCCCAGCTTCTGCAAATCCTGCGCGGTCAGACGCAAAGCCTCGGCGGCCTCGCGCATCTTTTCGCTGTCTTTCCACAGGATCGACGCGCAACCCTCAGGACTGATCACCGAATAGATCGAATGCTCCAGCATCGCGATCCGGTTCGCCGTCGCAAAGGCCACCGCGCCGCCAGACCCACCCTCACCGATGATGACAGAGATGACCGGCACGCCGAGCCGCAGCGACGTCTCAGTCGCCCGCGCAATCGCCTCAGACTGCCCGCGTTCCTCAGCCCCCTTGCCCGGATAGGCGCCGGGCGTGTCGACCAAAGAGATCACCGGCAGCCGGAACTTGTCAGCCATTTCCATCAGCCGGATCGCCTTGCGATAGCCCTCAGGCCGCGCCATGCCAAAGTTGCGCTCAATCCGGGTCTTGGTGTCATGGCCCTTTTCATGCCCGATCACCATCACCGGCGCATCGTTGAACCGCGCCAGCCCGCCCATCACGGCATGATCGTCGGCAAAGTTCCGGTCGCCCGCCAGCGGGGTGAACTCGGTGAACAACGCGTCGATGTAATCCTTGCAATGCGGCCGCTCTGGGTGCCGCGCCACCTGACATTTCTGCCAAGCGTTCAGACCCTTATACAGATCCTTCAGCATCTGGTCGGCCTTGCGGTCCAGCCCCTCGGCCTCACGCGCCACATCCATCGCTGACATTGCCCCGCGCCATGGCGCGCAACTCTTCCGCTTTGCCTTCGATCTCGGCCAGCGGCTTTTCGAATTCCAGATAGTTCATGGGGCACACTCCTTGGACTGGCCCCCTATATGGCCAAGCCCGGCCCAAGATGCAACTAAAGCAAACGTCCGGAACAGCAACGCCCCGAAGCTTGCGCTTCGAGGCGTGCATCCTCCCCTTCGATGCTGCTTTGGGCCTCCCCTCCCTGGGCAGCAGGGTGTCTCACGAATTCGTGACGTTGCGTAACTTCTTCCCGGTTTGAAGGCGTGGAGTCAACAGTAAACACACGCTGCAGCGCAGCAACGGCAACCACCCGCAATTTAAAGCGGTTTGGGGGCAGGGCGATGAAAAGACTATACTATTTGGCCTGACCAATTTCGCCCAACTAGGGCAGAGGTACTGCCCCATTCACACCCCGCGCCACGCCGTCAGGTACTTCTTGCGGTATTTGAGGTCGGTTTCTTCGGGAATCAGTTGCAGCGAAACCTCCCGCGCCCGCGCTGCCCCCGTCGCATCAAACAGGCGGCGCAAACCGCACAGAATGTCGTAACGGATCAGGCTGGCGTTCTTTTCACCGCCGCAATCGCGATAGCGTACCGCCAGCCTGTCGATCACAGCATCCCGCAGCTCCGCCGCAAGCCCGACCTGCCACAGCGCCAACAGCACATGCCGCGCCGTCACGAACCGCTCATCCCGCGTCACCGCGAAAATCGCCTCCAGATCGCGCTGCACCACCTCAACCGGAACCGACACCGCCAGCCAGCACAGCGCCTGCCCCGCAATCGCCCTGACATGGTTGTCCTTGTCCCCCAGCAGCGCCACAAGCCGGTCCCACGCCGTCGGCCCCCAGTCCACGACCCCGGCGGTGGCAGATTGCAGCGTGGCGTAGGCCGCACCATGCGCCGCGCGGTCGCCCGCCTCTAACGCACCCAAGGCCATACCCACATCGACCGGAAAGTCCATCGCCACCTCCTGCCTGACTGTGCCCCCTTCCCACAGCCAAGAAAACCCGCAAAGACTGCATCAGCAGAAAGGCAGCCCATGATAACCGTCACCCGCGACAGCTTCCAACTCGCCCGCACCTTCACCATCTCACGCGGGTCCAAGACCTCGGCGCAGGTGCTGACCGTCCGCATCACCCGCAACGGCCACACCGGTTGGGGCGAATGTGTGCCCTATGGCCGCTACGGTGGCACGCTCGACGGCGACACCGCGTTGATCGACGCCCTGCCCGCCAACATCACCCGCCACGCCCTGCAATCCGCCCTGCCGCCCGGTTCCGCCCGCAATGCCGTCGATTGCGCCCTGTGGGATCTGGAGGCCAAGGCCACCGGCCACCGCGTCTGGCAACTGGCTGGCATGACCGCACCGCAGCCCGTGCCCGTCGCCTTCACCCTGTCGCTCGACACGCCAGACGGTGATGCTGGACCAAGCCCGCCAAAACGCCCACCGCCCGCTGCTGAAAATCAAACTCGGCACCCCTGACGACATGCCGCGCCTAGAGGCCGTCCGCGCCGGTGCCCCCAAATCCACCCTGATCATCGACGCCAATGAGGGGTGGAGCACCGAGGTCTACACCGACCTCGCCCCCCACCTTCTGCGCCTCGGCGTGGCGATGGTCGAACAGCCCCTGCCTGCCGGGGCCGACGACATGCTGGCCGAAATCGCCCGCCCGCTGCCCGTCTGCGCCGACGAAAGCGCCCATGACGCCGCCAGTCTGGCCAGCCTCAAAGGCAAGTATGACATCGTGAACCTGAAACTCGACAAGACCGGCGGCTTGACCGAAGCCCTGCGCGCCAAGGCTGAGGCGCAGCGCCTCGGCTTCAAACTGATGGTCGGCTGCATGGTCGGATCGTCCCTCGCCATGGCCCCCGCCGTCCTGCTCGCCCAAGGCACCGCCTATTGCGACCTCGACGGCCCGCTGCTGCTGTCGCAAGACCGGGACCACCCGCTGACCTACAGCGCGCAAGGCGTCCATCCCCCTGAACCCAACCTGTGGGGATAGCCGATGGGCATCGACGCGCAAACCACCAGCAAAACCTTCCCCAAAGGCCGCCTGCTGCGTGCCAAGGGTGAAAACGCCCTGTCCATGCTGATCGCCACCGCCAAAACATGGGCTGAGGCGCAACACCTCGGCCCATTCTTCGCCGTGACCTATCCGACGCCCACCACAGCCGAGATCACCCTGCTGCCCGTGGCTGACCCGCTGATCCTGACTGTCACCAAATCCGCCATCAGCGCCGGGTTTCGCAGCTCTAACGGCGGGCCGGGGTTTCATGTGCTTGTCATCACCCTCTTGGACCACATCGCTAAAACCCATGCGATGTCGTGGCAATGGCAGGCCAGCGACGGCACCCAGTTGGACGAAACCGGCTACGCCACCCACCGCGACTTTGCCGTCCTGCAAACCGCAATGACCGGCTTTATGACCACCCTTGCGACCATCGCCGCACGTGACATCAAAGACGGCTCGCTCTGTTTGCCGATGGACCTGCAAGGCGCACGGCCGGGCACCATCGGGCCACTTGGCCCGCTGCCAGACGATTGGGGCCAGCAGGTCCAACAGGCCGACACTACAACCCTGCAAACCCTCGGCGCCGGGTTTTTTCCGTGCTGGACCCAACCCCACGACCCGCAGTTCTGGCAATCCCTGCTGCGGGCGATGCTGTGGCAAATCGCCGAATGGCGCCCCACGCTCACCGACCGTGACGACCGCATTCACCGCCAGATCACTCACGCCCTCAAGATGGCGCAACAGACCACCCCCCTGCCGCCCGACCTGCAACGCGCCATCCAGGACTATACCGCCGCCCGACTGGACGACGGCCCACCCGCCCAAGACGGCATCGGCTACCGCAAGAACCTGCTGCACTGGGCGCTGTACCCGAGTTGGAGCCTCCGCCTCCCGGGCTATGTCAGCTTTGCCGACAACGAAGGCAGCGCGTCCTTTGACCACCCCGGGTTCTGGCTCGGCACCAGATCCATGACGTCGACCTGCAACCCGGCGGCGATTACACCTTTCCACCCGCCTTCACCGGCCCCGATCACCCGCTGCCGGGCGGCCTGATCTATCGCAAGAACGCCCGCGTGACAGCGGCTGAGGGTGGCTCTGTCCAAAACGCCCTGATCGCATCCCGCCGCGATGAAGCGACACATGTGCTGCTCCTCACCCTGTCGTCACAGGTCGATTGGCCGTTCGATCTGTTCGACGCTTGGATTGAAACCGCCACCTGCCCTGATGTTTCGGCTTGAATTTCGCAGAAATTCAGTTGATCCCGGGCCAACGCAACCCGTCAGCCCGCAAGGATACACCATGTCCCGCACCGTCTATCTCAACGGCGAATATCTCCCCGAAGCTGAGGCCAAGGTCTCGATCTTTGACCGTGGCTTTGTGATGGCCGACGCGGTGTATGAGGTGACCTCGGTTCTGGATGGCAAGCTGATCGACTTTGACGGCCATTGCGCCCGTCTCGCCCGCAGCCTGAACGAACTTGAGATGACCGCCCCCTGCTCCGACGCCGACCTGTTGGCCGCGCACCGTGAACTGATCCGCCTGAACAACATCACCGATGGCATGATCTATCTGCAGGTCACCCGCGGCAACCCCGGTGACCGCGACTTCACCTTCCCACCCGAAGGCACCCCGCCGACCGTCGTGATGTTCACGCAAAGCAAGCCCGGCATGGCCGACAACCCCGCCGCCAAGACCGGCTTGACCGTGATTTCGGTCCCCGACCAACGCTGGGGCCGCCGCGACATCAAGACGACGCAACTGCTCTACCCCTCGACTCGCCAAGATGATGGCCAAGAAGGCCGGCGTCGATGACAGCTGGTTTGTCGAGGATGGCGTGGTGACCGAAGGCACCTCCAACAACGCCTATATCGTCAAGGGCAACCGCATCATCACCCGCCAACTGTCGCATGACATCCTGCACGGCATCACCCGCGCCGCCGTCCTGCGCTTTGCCGCCGAGGCGCAGATGGAGGTCGAAGAACGCCCCTTCACCATCGCCGAGGCGCAAAAAGCGGATGAGGCGTTCATCACCTCAGCCTCCGCCTTCGTGACGCCCGTGGTACAGATTGACGGCACCGCCATCGGCACCGGCACCCCCGGCAAAATCGCCACCCGCCTGCGCGAAATCTATCTGGAAGAAATGCGCAAAGCCGCGATCTGATCTGCAAGGGTGGCCGCGCCGGGCTGCCTACGCGACAAGCTTCTTCTGTTTTGCAAAGGGGCTGAGACCTAACCAGATTTGCATGGTCTCAGCGACTTTTCTGTCCCCCAGCAGTTCCATCCTGTCCCGTTCGCTTTCGATCGTGCCCAACCCCATCCAAATCGCGGTCATGGTGCGCAAATCCGTCGTCACATACAGATCAATCTCAAACCCCGGATCGGACCAGCACAGGTCAACCTCGCCGCTGGGTTCGATGACCAGCCACCAAAGGCTTTTTGTGGCAGGCAGGTCTGAATACAGAAACTGAACCACCGTGCGGATAGACGGCAACGGCGACGGATCAAGATTGCGCCGCATGTCCCACATCAACAACGAAGCATCGAGATTTCGCAGGGAAAGCGATGATTCGACCCATTTCTGACCCCAGATGCCAATGGCCTCAACCACCGGGCGCAGGTCTTTTCCGGCTTCAGTCAGGCGATATTCGTAGACGCCTTTTTCTGTTTTCAGCGGCCTGCGTTCAACCACCCCCGCCAGTTCAAGCTCTTTCAACCGCGTGGAAAGCAGGGCGGGCGACATCTTGGGCACCCCCCGGCGCAAGTCATTGAATCTGGTCGTGCCCGCGACGAGTTCGCGCATCAGGACCATCGTCCAGCGGGTGCACAGGATTTCCGCAGCCATTGCGACAGGACAGAACTGTTTGTATCCAGCTTGTGGCATCGTGAGCCTCCCTTTCGGATGAAGGCTCAACTCTAGGCCCCGGATGCCAATCCGCCTAGTTCAGAATCTGAATCTGGCAGTTCAGTTCCGGCACTAGATGGTCAGCCGCGTCATTCGATACCTCTGTGGGACAGGCCCCGATTGGCGGCGCTTGCTTTCAACAGGAGATAGCCATGAGTGTATTCTTGATCGCGGACATCAAGGTGACCAACGACAGCTGGGTTCCCGAATATGCCAAGAACGTTCACAATCTGGTCGAGAAACACGGCGGCAAATACCTGTCGCGCAGCGGCAATATTGAGACGTTGGAAGGGGCCGAAAAGGACAGCACCCTGATTGCCATCCTCGAATTTCCGACGCGGGCCGCGTTGCAAAGTTTCGCATCAGATCCCGCCTATGCCCCGTTTGGCAAAGCACGTCAGGCCGGAAGCGTCAGCAATTTCCACGTGATCGACGACACCGATATCGCTGGCCTCATTCCCTACCTCAGGGCCGGTTGAGCGCAAATGCCTGCGCCAACGGGCAACCGTTGGCGCAACTTGGCCGCCAGAACGGACACCGTGCCGCTGACATCGGCGCGGCAGGCATCCGCCCCCCAATCAAACCGGGTTCAGCATCCCGAACACCGCGTCATAGCTGCCACCAGCCTCGGCCCGGCGCAGGCGCTTCACCGCCTCAACCAGAATTTCCTTGGCATCCGGATTGGCCGTCAACAACGCCATCGTCTCGGCGATATACGCGCCCAGCTTCATCGCGTTGGGATTGGCTCGGCTGTGCGGCATCAGGTCGGTGCCGACGGCGGGCGGGGCCACCTCAATCACCTGCACCGACGTGGCCCGCAACTGGTGACGCAGGCTCTGCGACCACGAATGCAACGCGGCCTTGGTGGCACTATAGGTCGGCGTCATCGCCAAGGGCACAAAGGCCAGCCCCGACGACACGTTCAGCACCGCCGACGCCGCCTGCGCCCGCAACTGCGGCAACAGCGCCGCCGTCAACCGGATCGGCCCCAGCAGGTTGATCGCCACCGTCGCCTCAGCCTGCGTCAGATCATAGGGCTCGGCCAGCATATCCTCGGCCTTCATGATCCCGGCATTGTTGATAAGCACGTTCAGCCCCGGATAATCCGCCACCAACCGCGCGGCAAAAGCCGGTATCCCTGCGCCATCCTCTACATCAAACACCACCCGCGCCATGCCCGGATTGGCCGCGACCACCTCATCCAACACCTCAGCGCGACGGCCTGCAATAATCACCTGATTGCCCAAGGCATGAAACGCCTCTGCCCAGCCGCGCCCGATGCCCGACCCGCCGCCGGTGATCAAAATAGTATTCCCCGCCATCTTCATGCGCTATCCTTTCAAACATCAGTTGCGGGAATATAAGACCTCACATACCAAGCGTAAGACGGCACCTGAAAGATCGGTGCTTACCTCAAGGAGAGCGTCCGTGTCCGCCACCAATGCCGAGGCCGATCCCAGGGTCGGTACGCTGGTCACTGAGGTGATCAGCCGCGTCGCCGACAAATGGACCATGATCGTGATCGAGGTTCTCGTCACTCAGGGTGAGATGCGCTTCACCGCCCTCAGCCACGCCGTCCACGGTATCAGCCAGAAAATGCTGACCCAGACCCTGCGCCACATGGAACGCGACGGGCTGGTGATCCGCACCATCCACCCGGTTATCCCGCCAAGGGTAGAGTATCGGCTGACCGACCTCGGCCTCAGCCTTGGCGATGCGTTCTGCGGCGTGTGGATCTGGGCCGACCAGAACCGCACCCGGATAGAGGCGGCCCGGGAGGCGTTCGACGCGCGCCCCTGATCACAGCCCCAGATTAAAGCCCCTGATCACATCGGCGTCACGGCACTGATCGCCACCTTGGACATGTCAAAATTCTGCGGCGCGGTCAGGGTGGTTATCACCTCCGCGCCATGCGAGATGGAGACATCGCCACTGACCGGATCGGTCGCGCTGGTCAGGTCGTGCAGTGTGATGCCGGGATAGACGGTCTGGTCAAACTCCAGCACCAGCTTGTCGACCGCGCCGTCGAAATCCTGCACCGTGACGGCAGCGTTGGCATCGTCATAGGTCCAGACATTGACCTGATCCGCCCCGGCCCCGCCAAAGACGACATCGCCGTCACTGGCCACGATACTGTCATCCCCCGCCCCGCCATACAGCTGATCCTGCGTGCCCGGCGCATCGCCCTGCATCCTGTGCTGCAGGATCGGGTCATTGGACCCGATGATGGTATCCTGCCCGTCCCCTCCCGTCAGCACATCCGTTCCGGCCCCGCCGACGACCAGATCATCCCCCGAACCGCCGCTGATCGTGTCATCTCCGCTGCCGCCGCCCAACAGATCCTGCCCCTGCCCGCCAAAGATCAGATCATTTCCCGCGTTGCCGTCGACCGTATCATCGCCTTCGCCACCCCAGATCGTATCCTGCGCCCCGCCGCCGTAGACGAAGTCATTGCCCGCGCCCATGTCCAGCTTATTGTCGCCATTTGCTTCGCCCCACACCGGTTGCGCCCAGGCCAGATCATCGCCCGACCCGCCGTAAAATGTGGCGCTGCCGGTGCCCAGATGCACCGTGTCATTGCCCTCTTCGCCCCACATCTCATTATGTCCGGCTCCGCTGAAGAAGGTGTCGTCCCCCTCACCGCCGATCATGGTGTTATCGCCCGAACCGCCCGACATCAGATTGCTGCCGGGGCCGCCATAGACCAGATCGTTCCCCTCGCCGCCGTACAGCGAGTCATCGCCGGCATCGCCGCCGAGCACATCATTGCCCGTCCACCCGCTGATGAGGTCATTGCCGTCCCCGCCAAACGCAGCGTCATCGCCCACACCGCCATGCAGCGTGTCATCGCCCGCCAGCCCGTCCAGCAGATCGTTGCCATCGCCGCCCGCAAGGTCATCATTCCCCGCACCCCCGTGCAGGGTGTCATCCCCCACGGTTCCCGTCCGATGCTGGTCCTGCGGGCCATCGTCAGAGGCGCTGTGATGATCCATCGTGAACACATCCAGCAACATGCCGCCCAGCAGCATCGTCGCCAAACCCGCAAAGCCCAACAGGAAATCCATGGCACACCCCAATCTTCCCGGCGAAACTAACGCCCGGGCAGGATTTGGTCAAATTCTTACCAAGACTTCAAACACTTGGCCAACAATCGCCCGCCGCAGCGCCGATTGTTTCCCGGCCTAGCCCTTGACCGGCGGCTCACCACCGACATTGGCGCGAAAGGCCTCGGCAAAGGCCGCCTGTTTGGCGGCATCCGCCGCCGTCTGGTTCTGCGCGACCCAATCGGCATAGGGCATCCCGTAGACCACCTCGCGCGCCTCATCCTTGGTCATCGCGATGCCCCGCGCCGTCGCTGCCTCTTGATACCAGCGGCTCAGGCAATTGCGGCAAAACCCGGCCAGGTTCATCAGGTCGATGTTCTGCACATCGGGCCGTTTGACCAGCAAATGCTCCATCAACGCCCGAAAGGCCGCCGCCTCCAGCTCGGTCCGTGTCGCCTGATCCAACTCGGTCATTCCAACTCCTCCAATACATCCCGCAGCGCCGGGGCCAGCCGTTCGGCCCACAGCCCGCTGCCCTGCCCTGTCGCAGATGAGGTCGTTGCGCACCTCGATCAACGTGTTGTGCCGCCCCACCTGCAGGGCATGGCGGTCAATCGCATCGCCAGGCAGGTAGCCAGCATAGGGCTCGTTGTCGCCGACACACAACGTCCGCCTCCGCCCGCAGCCGCGCAATCAGCGGCCGCGACAGGCGGTCATCATGTCGGCATACAGCACCCCCACATGCCAGGGCCGCGGCGCGCGGCCCGCGCAGACAGGGGGTGAAGGAGTGGATGGCCACAATCACCGTATCGTGCCGCCGTGCCGCCAGATCGCGCCAGAGCATCGTGATAGGGGCGGTGCAGCGTCGTCCAGCCGCCGCTCGACCTCGGCCGCATCGACATGGCGGTTGCCGGGAATGATCGTGCCGTCATACAGCTTCATCACCAGCGTCGGGTCATCCTCGCCCCGGTTGGGGTCAATCACCAGACGGCTGAAATCCGAACAGATCACCGGGCTGTCACAGCAGCACGCCCAAAGCCTCGGCCACCCCACGCGCGCCCACATCCCACGCGATATGACGGGCCATGTCCTCTAGCCGAAATCCCCAGATCGCCGCCGCAGACATCCGGCGGAACCCGGTTGCTGGCATGATCGCAGGTGACCAGCCAACGGCCTCTGCGGTCTGCGCCCGAGATGTGAAATGCTGTCATGACGCGGCTCCTGTCGGCCTGATCCCCGCTCATATCGCTCTGACCCGCGACGGAAAGGGAATCGCCGCCTTTTCGCCAGTTTTGCCGCATCGACTCGCCGAAAGAGCGCATTCCGCAACCTTCATGTCGGCATTTAGTTCATGGCAGATTGATGAAAGTCCAAAGCCGCCAGTTGCCCCCTTGGTTCAATTGGGCCATAAGACCGGCGAACCTCCGCAACCCTGTTCTGCGATGAAAAGGAATAAGGCATGAGACGCCTTCGGAATGTAAAGATCGTGGCCACCCTTGGCCCGGCTTCCAGTGACTATGCCACCATCCGCGCCTTGTTCGAGGCTGGTGCCGACGTGTTCCGCCTGAACATGAGCCATGGCACCCATGACGAAATCCGCGCCCGCCACACCATCATCCGTCAGGTCGAGGACAGATACCGGTCGCCCGATCGCCATTCTGGCCGACCTTCAGGGGCCCGAAACTGCGCGTTGGCGTCTTTGCCAACCCCGATGGGCGAAGAATTGGTCGAGGGCGCGCGTTTCCGCATGGACCTGTCCGCCGATCCCCGGCGACGTGAACCGCGTGCAACTGCCCCACCCCGAGATTTTTGCGGCCCTGGAACCCGGCGCGTCGCTGCTGGTCAATGACGGCAAGATCCGGCTGAAGGTCGAGGATTGCGGCAAGGATTATGCCAATTGCACCGTCACCGTCGGCGGTCACGATTTCCAACCGCAAGGGCGTGAACGTGCCGGACGTGGTGCTGCCCGTCGCCGCCCTGTCCGACAAAGGACCGCGGTCGATCTGGAATTTGCCTGCGAGATGGGCGTTGATTGGCTGGCCCTGTCCTTTGTGCAGCGCCCCGAAGACGTGACTCGAGGCCCGCGCCCTTGCCCGTGGCCGCGCCTGCGATCCTGTCCAAGATCGAAAAGCCTGCCGCTGTGAAAGCCTATGACGCCATCCTGCAGGTGTCGGACGGCATCATGGTCGCCCGTGGCGACCTTGGCGTCGAACTGCCGGTCTATACCGTGCCGCCGATCCAGAAACGCCTGATCCGCGGCGCGCGTGCTGCCGCCAAGCCGGTGATCGTAGCGACCCAGATGCTGGAATCGATGATCGAGGCCCCGGTGCCGACCCGCGCCGAGGTGTCCGACGTCGCCACCGCGATCTATGAAGGCGCCGACGCCATCATGCTGTCGGCCGAATCAGCCGCAGGCAAATATCCGATCGAGGCCGTGACGACGATGAACAACGTCGCCATCTCGGTCGAAAAAGACCCGACCTACCGTCAGGTGATCGAGAGCGAGCCGCGTACATCCAGCGCGAAACCATTGCGGACGGCATCGTGGCCGCCGCGCGCGAGATTGCCGAAGCGACCAACATCAAGGCGATCACCTGCTTCAGCCAGATCGGGCACCACCGCGGCCCTGGTGGCCCGCGAACGTCCGCGTGTGCCGATCATCGCCCTGACGCCGCTGATGTCGACCGCCCGCCGCATGGCGCTGACCTGGGGTCTGCACAACGCGATCTGCGAACCGCAGGAACGGTTCAAGGGCGCGGTTCTGGCCGCCGATCCACGTGGCCCGCCGCGACGGTTTCGCCAGGTCGAAGACATGATCGTGCTGACCGCCGGTGTGCCGTTCAACGTAAAGGGCACAACCAACATTCTTCGTGTGGCGCCCTGTGATGAACGATTGATTTCCAAGGTCGATCCTGAATAATTCACCTGCAGTGAGTTGTTTAAGGGTTCACAAATGGACACCGATCTTTTTCTGGTTGATCGGCATCATCGTACTGCGTGCTTGGCCATCCCCTCCCTGCTTTCGGCTTATGTCGAGGGCAGGGTGCCGCGCATCGGGTCGATCATGGTGCTGATCGGCGGCGTCCTGGTGGTCGTAGCCCTGACCAACATGGGCGCGGCTACTCCTTCCACGAAATCCCGGACGTGTTCTTCCGGGTGATCGGCCGCTACACCAATTAACCCCGCAAGGGTTCACACCCCCTTGCACCGCCGGCCAGTCCCCCCTATAGGACCAGCTTCGAATACCCCGCGCGGCCGGCCCACGTGGCATGCCGAGCAGCGCCTGCAACCACGGAGATGGAAATGCCCAAGATGAAGACCAAGTCGGCTGCGAAGAAGCGTTTCAGCTTCACCGCATCCGGTCGTGTGAAGGCCGGCCCTGCCGGCAAACGCCACGGCATGATCAAACGCTCGACGAAATTCATTCGTGACGCATCAGGGGCCATGATCCTCTGCGCGTCCGATGCGAAGATCGTCAAGAAATACATGCCCTACGACCGGTAAGGAGAACAACCGATGTCCCGCGTCAAATCCGGCGTAGTTACCCACGCCCGCCACCGCAAGGTGATCAAGAAAGCGGCAGGCTATTATGCCGCCCGCTCGACCAACTTCAAAACGGCCACGCAGGCCGTTGACAAGGCCCAGCAGTACGCGACCCGTGACCGTAAGGCACGCAAGCGCAACTTCCGCGCCCTGTGGATCGCCCGTATCAACGCCGCTGTGCGTCTGTACGATCCGGCCTTCACCTACTCGCGCCTGATCAACGGTCTGGCACTGGCTGGCATCACCGTGGACCGCAAGGTTCTGGCCGATCTCGCCGTGCATGAGCCCGAGGCGTTCAACGCCATCGCCGCTCAGGCCAAGGCCGCACTGCCCGCAGCAGTCTGAACCCTGCGATAAGAATTCGATCAAACCCCGCTTCGGCGGGGTTTTTTCATTTTACCCGCCATTCCTCTTGCCGACGCCAAGGCCGCCGAACAAGCCGCCGCCGCTGCCGCAAATGCCGAAGCTAAAGCCGCAGCAAGACAAGCCGCTGCTGAGGCAAAGGCCGCCGCACGAGCTGCCACCGCTGCCGCAAATGCCGAAGCCAAAGCCGCTGCAAAACAGGCCGCTGCCGAGGCGAAAGCCGCCGCACGGGCCGCTGCCATTGCCGCAAATGCTGAAGCCAAAGCCGCCGCAAAGAAGGCCGCGGCCGATGCGAAAGCCGCCGCACAGGCCGGCAGTGGTGAACCACCCGTCATCAGCTAAGCGCGGTCAAACTCACGCGCGTGCCTGTCGGCCCTACCGGGCAGCGTGGCACGCACACCACATCCAGCAGTTTGCGGTCAAACCTAGGGCACGTGTTGCGACCGGCCCTGTGATCCCCGCTCACCGCTGCGACCCGATCAAACCCCGCTTCGGCGGGGTTTTTTCATGCCCTGCTCCCCGAAAGATCACCGTTGATTTTCAACGACGGGATGTTAGGCTTTCCCACCATTGTAATCTTCGCCGCCGATTTCACGGCACCCTGCCCATTGATGCGACACTGAATAAGACGCGGCACCCAATGTCGCCACCGGGCATCCTGTCCCCGCATCCAACAGGCACCGTGTGGCGCGGCCTTTATTGGAGCGTGTTATGTCAGTCTATATTCATGAGCTTTTGTGCATCGACAGCGCAGGCAATGCCTCTGTGGCCCATCTGTCGGTTGAAGACGATGACGACGGGATGGCCTCACAAGAGGTCGGGGCGATCTACACGCTGGACGGCACCGTTCTGGCCAACAACCCGGTGGTCGAGGTTGGCAGGGTCGCGCTGACCCTGCTGGACTCCAGCACGCTAGACAAGACCGTGATGACCTTTCAGCAGAACGGCAATTCCTACTACATCATGGACCCCGATCTGCCGGCCGACAATGTCGCCACAGCCGGCGCCTTCACCTCTTACGGTGCGGTCGGCGGCATCGCCTATACCGGCTACGGCGCCACTGAGGCAGAGGTGCCCAGACCCTATCAGGGGCAGGCCTTCACCCAATATCTCGACGGCAATGGTGCCGTGACCAATCAACAAACCGAAACCGTCACCGTCTATGACGACGACAAATTCATCGAACTGGCAGCGGAAACCGGGGCCACAGCCCTCGGCCATGTCGGCTATCAGGGTCAGGAAGGCCCGTTTGGCAACTCCACCGGGTTTCCGATCACCGGCTTGGGCGATACTGAGATCAACCTCGTGCAGGTCAGCTATGACGGGGCCAATGGCGCAGGTCAGTTTCAGGCCATCGAGTATATCCTGCCCCGATTCGGATCGACCTATGTGGCCTATATCCCCCTGAAAGGCTCTGTCGATCTGGCCGATGTGACCGACATCACCAGCGTCGCCGCCCTGTCTGGCAGTCTTGAGGGTGTGAAATACAGCGACTACGGGCTAAGCCAGATCCCCGCCGAACGGGTCAACGGCACCAGCGCGGCTGAGATTCTCAGCGGTACTTGGCTGAACGACGAATTCGCTGGCAAGAATGGGGCCGACACGCTGATCGGATCGTCCGGCTCTGACAGGCTTTATGGCGGCAAGGGCAGCGATGCGCTGTTTGGCGGTATGCATGACGACACATTGCAGGGCGGCGGCGGTGGCGACCTGCTCTATGGCCGGTCCTATGACGACAATCTGCTGGGCCAGAACGGCAAAGACACGGTCTATGGCGGCTGGGGCAATGACACGCTGGATGGCGGCAAGAACGCCGATATTCTGAAAGGCGATGACGGCAACGACCTGCTGTCTGGTGGCAACCAAAGTGACACGCTCTACGGCAACGCCGGGAATGACACGCTGGAAGGCGACAACGGCAACGACGATCTGCGCGGCGGCTCCGGTGATGACACCCTGATCGACGGTGACGGCGAAGACACCGCCGAGGGCGGCGCCGGTGCCGATACCTTTGTGTTCGGCGCGGATGGCAGCACCGACACCATCGCCGATTTCAAGGATGGCGTCGATCTGATCGACCTGACCACCGCCTTCAAGAACCTGACCTTCACCGACATCGCCCCCGGCGAGGTTCACGTCGAACATTCAGGTGAGATTCTGATCATCTTCGACACCGCAGGCACGCTGACCGCAGCCGATCTGACAAGGGATGATTTCCTCTGACGCTGTCCCGCAGACGCGGTCATCATTGTGCCCGTCGTCGTATTCGTGGCAAATACGGCAGACGGGCCACCGCCGATTTCGGTTGAAACCGGCGGGCCGCCAGTTGCGAACGATTCGCAACGTGCTTAAAATGCGGTTAATAGAAATTCTCAACCCATTGATAGTAAACAACAACAGGCAGTGTCGCTCAGTCGGACACTTTTTGCAAAAGGTGCCAAGATGCGTGACCTACCCCTCGAAACCCGGCCCGGCCTGCCGGATGCCTTGCGGGCCCTGCTGGCCGATTATCCCCGCACCGACTGGACCCTGCACCGCAATTTCGATGGGCTGGTCAGCTTCTGGATGGACCGCCACCTGAACTTTCGCCAGCTGACAGCCCGGATGCAATCGCAGGTCCAACAGGTGCTGGACGGCGGGGTCGATCCCGAACAATTCGCCGCCGCCCTGTCCCGCACCGGGGGCCAGTTCCTGACAGAGCTGCACGGCCACCACTCGATCGAGGATCAGCACTACTTCCCCGCCCTGACCCGCCTGCAACCAAGGCTGGAGCGCGGCTTTGCCATGCTGGAGGCGGATCATCAGGCGCTGGACCAGCACCTGCACGCCTTCACCACCTCAGCCAACGCCGTGCTGTCGAACTGGCAGACCCCGGCCCTGCTAACCCACACCGCCACCTTCGCGGCCGACCTGACCGCGATCACCGCCCTCTTGAACCGCCACCTGATTGATGAAGAAGACCTGATTGTCCCCGTCATCCTCCACCACGGGCCCGGTGCGGTCAGCTAGCCCACTTGCATCCGCGGCCCGGTCAGGCTAGCACCAACCCGCATCGGATGGAGACGCGCATGGACGGCCTCGACACGCTGAAAGCCAAATATCTGACCGCCGTTGCGGCGGCCGCGGACGAGTCCGCGCTGGAAGAGGTCCGCGTGGCCGCGCTGGGCAAGAAGGGCGAAATCTCCGCCCAGATGTCCAGCCTCGGCAAGATGGACCCCGATCAGCGCAAGGTCGCCGGTGCCCTGCTGAACGCACTCAAGGACGAGATTGACGCCGCCCTGCGCGCCAAGAAGGCCGCCCTCGGTGACGTCGCCCTGAACGAACGGCTGCGGACCGAATGGCTCGACGTCACCCTCCCCGCCCGCCCCCGCCGCGTCGGGCACGATCCACCCGGTCAGCCAGGTGATGGAAGAACTGACCGCGATCTTCGCCGACATCGGGCTTCGCCGTGGCCGAGGGTCCGCAGGTCGAATCCGACTGGTACAACTTCGACGCGCTGAACATCCCGCCCGAACACCCGGCCCGCCAGGAACACGACACCTTCTTCATGAACCGGGCAGAGGGCGACAACCGCCCGCCCCACGTGCTGCGCACCCACACCAGCCCGGTGCAAATCCGCGCCATGGCCGAACAGGGCGCGCCGATCCGGGTGATCGCCCCCGGCCGCGTCTACCGCATGGACATGGACCAGACCCACACCCCGATGTTCCACCAAGTCGAAGGCCTCGCCATCGACCGCGACATCTCGATGGCCAACCTGAAATGGACGCTGGAAGAATTCTGCCGCGCGTTCTTTGAGGTGCCGTCGGTCGAGCTGCGCTTCCGCGCCGTCGCACTTCCCCTTCACCGAACCCTCGGCCGAGGTCGATATCCGCTGCTCCTGGGAAGGCGGCCAGTTGAAGATCGGCCAGGGCGACAACTGGATGGAAATCCTCGGCTCCGGCATGGTCCACCCCAAGGTGCTGACGGCGGCCGGTGTCGACCCGACCCAATGGCAAGGCTTCGCCTTCGGCATGGGCATCGACCGCATCGCCATGCTGAAATACGGCATCCCCGACCTGCGGGCGTTCTTCGAGTCAGACCTGCGCTGGTTGCGGCACTACGGGTTTGCAGCGCTCGACATGCCCGATCTGGCGGGCGGTCTGTCCATGTGACCAGCGATGGGCCCGTGGCCATTTTCGGCGGATCCGAAAATGCAACCTATGGCCCATCCGACCTTGCCCCTCAGCCTGCTTTGGCTGTGACGACGGCGTCTGCGACCTGACCGAAATGATTCAGGATCAGCAGAAACAACAAGATCGTCATGCCCAACAGCAGCACCAGACGCAGCGGACGGGCGGGTTTACGGTCGTCAGGTATGTTCATGATCGGGTCCATGCCCATTCATCTACACCAAACTGCCCCCGGAATTATGGCGATTGGCCTGCTGAGCCGGCAACAACTCGTTTCCTCCATGGAAACCGCCCCGCCCCGCTTCCCCTCGCCCGCCCAATGCGCTAATCCCCAATGCGACCATCCAAAGGGGCGCGACGCATGAAATTCACCTTGTCCTGGCTGAAGGATCACCTCGACACCGAGGCGACGCTTGATGACATCCTCTATGCCCTCACCGATCTGGGGTTGGAGGTGGAAGAGGTCGTGAACCCGCTTGCCAAGCTGACCCCGTTTACCTTGGCCAAGGTTCTGCACGCCGAAAAGCACCCCGACGCGGACAAACTGCAAGTTTGCCGCGTCCTGACGGATGAGGGCGAAAAGCAGATCGTCTGCGGCGCCCCCAACGCCCGCGCCGGGATCACCGTGGTTCTGTGCAAGCCGGGCGACTATGTGCCCGGCATCGACGTGACCCTTGGTATCGGCAAGATCCGCGGTGTCGAAAGCCACGGCATGATGGCGTCTGAACGTGAGCTGGAACTGTCCGACGAACACAACGGCATCATCGAACTGCCCTCGGGTGAGGTTGGTGAGAAGTTCGTGGACTGGCTGACGATCAACCGCCCCGCCACTGTCGACCCGATGATCCACATCAAGGTCACGCCGAACCGCCCCGACGCGCTCGGCGTGCGCGGCATCGCCCGTGATCTGGCGGCGCGTGGTCTGGGCACCCTGAAGCCGATGCCGATCCCCACCATCACCGGAACCGGCCCCTCCAAAGTTCAGGTCACGATCGACCCCGCTTTGAAGACCAAGGGCTGCCCGCTGTTCGCCGGACGCACCATCAGCGGCGTCAAGAATGGCCCCTCTCCGGCTTGGCTGCAGGCGCGGCTGAAGGCCATCGGCCTGCGTCCGATTTCGACCCTTGTCGATATCACCAACTATTTCACCTACGGGCTGAACCGTCCGCTGCACGTCTTTGATGTGGCCAAAGTGACAGGCCCCCTGCGCATCCATCCCGCGCAGGGCGGCGAGGAGCTGCTGGCGCTCGACGGCAAGACCTACACCATCCGCGCCGGACAGATGCTGATCTCTGACGACAATGGCCCGGAATCGCTGGCTGGCATCATGGGCGGCGAAGTTTCGGGCTGCACTGAGACGACGACCGACGTCTTCCTCGAATCCGCCTTCTGGGACCCGATCACCATTGCCGCCACCGGCCGCGCGTTGAAGATCAACTCTGACGCCCGCTACCGATTTGAACGCGGCGTGGACCCGGAATTCACCCTGCCGGGGCTGGACCTTGCCACCCAGATGGTGATCGACCTTTGCGGCGGCACGGCCTCTGACGTCGCCGTCGATGGTGCCGCGCCGGACACCACCCGCACCTACCGCCTCGACCCGGCCCGCGTCATCAGCCTTGTCGGCATGGATATCCCCGAGGCCGAACAGCGCCAGACGCTGCAGGCGCTCGGCTTCACGCTGAACGGCAATGACGTCACCCCGCCGTCGTGGCGGCCCGATGTGCTGGGCGACGCCGACCTGATCGAGGAGATCGCCCGCATCGCCTCGCTGACCAAGCTGCAGGGCAAGCCGCTCAGCCGCACGGCCCCCGGTGTGCCGCGCCCGATCCTGACGCCGATGCAGGTGCGCGAGCGCATGGCCCGCCGCACCATCGCGGCGCTGGGCTACAACGAATGCGTCACCTACAGCTTCATCGACAGCACCTCGGCCAGCCTGTTCGGCGGCGGCAGCGATGCGGTGAAACTCGACAACCCGATTTCGTCGGAAATGTCGCACCTGCGGCCCGATCTGCTGCCGGGTCTGATGCGCGCTGCGGCCCGCAATCAGGCGCGCGGCTTCATGGATATGGCCCTGTTTGAGATTGGCCCGGTCTTCAGCGGTGGCGAACCCGGTGAGCAGCACCTGCACGCCTCTGGCCTGCTGGTGGGCCAATCCGCCCCGCGCGACCCCCACAGCCCGCGCCGCCCGGTCGACACCTTCGACGCCAAGGCCGATGTGGAGGCGGTGCTGGCCGCCCTCGGCGCCCCTGCCCGCGTCCAGATCACCCGCAAGCTGCCCGACTGGTTCCACCCCGGCCGCTCTGGCGCCATCAGCCTCGGGCCGAATGTGATCGCCGTGTTTGGTGAGGTACACCCCAAGGTGCTGGCCGCGATGGACATTAAGGGGCCTGCCATGGCCTTCACCGTGATGATGGCCGCCGTCCCGCAGCCCAAGGTCAAGACCCCCATCAAACCGGCGCTGACCCTGTCCGACCTTCAGGCCGTCGACCGCGACTTTGCCTTCGTGGTGGACAAGGGGGTAGAGGCGCTGACCGCCGTCAACGCCGCCATGGGGGCCGACAAGGCCCTGGTCGAAAGCGTCCGCGTATTCGACCAGTTCACCGGCGACAAGGCCGAGGCACAGATGGGACCGGGCAAGAAAAGCATCGCGCTGACCGTCCGGCTGCAACCGACCGACAAGACCCTGACCGAGGCCGAGATAGAGGCTGTCGCGGCCAAGATCGTCGAAAAGGTCAGCAAGGCCACCGGCGGCACGCTGCGCAGCTAGAGCCATAAATGCTAACGGCGGGTTAAATACCCGCCGTTACATCCGTTTATTTTCAATGTGTTATAAAACGTCCCACGGCGGGCAGGCTCTACTTGCGGCCAAACATCCGCCCGAACCACCCCTTGGCCTTATCGCCCGCCTCTTCCACCGAGGCCACAGCCGGGTCCACCATCCGCTCCCAGAACTGCAGCCACATCCGGCGCAGCATGAACAGGCCCGCCGCCAGCAGCACCAGAATGATGATGTTGACCCATGGGATGAACGTCACATCGGGCCCAGCCACCGGGCTAATCTTCACCGCATTGGGATAGATCGACTCAATCGGAATCCGCCAGCCGTAATGCGTGACCATCACCCATTTCGGGGCCTCGGCGGTGGATTTCATATTGCTGCCCTGCGCCTGCAGGTTCGACGAGTCGAACTTCAGATAGGGCGGCCAGAAGCCGGTATCCTCGTTGCGGTACACGATCACCTTGCCGCTCGGATAGACCGCGTCAATGAAGCGGACATCGCGGATGTTGGTGGTGCCCGACGTGGCGCCAGCATCCTCAGCCGCGTAGAAGTAAGAGTTGATCGTGCCCAGCGGGGTTTGCCGGTTGTAGGTGTCGGTGATCCGCACCACGTCATGCTGCGGCAGGTTGTAGTTCAGAAACAGACCGGCAATCAGGATAACAAGGATCCAGAACGCCCATTTGACCTTACGCATGTCAGATCCCCTAGTGGAAATTCACGAAATAGACGATGACCACAGCAGCAATCGCCGGCAGAATATAGACCAGAACCAGCAGCTTGCGGCGCAGCCCGTTCTCATAGGCAGTCATGCCCTGTTCAACATAGGCATCCCGCGCCCCTGCGGTACCCCCTTGCGGCTGATCGGCGTCGAATTCCTTCTCCAGCTTCTCGCGCCGGACCGACCGGGAATAGGCCCCCAGCAGAAGGTAGATCACCGTCAGAACCACGAAGCCTGCGATCATCACTTCTATCATCACGATCATTTCGCGGCCCCCTCATCCTGCATCAACAACCCGCGCCGACGTTCAACCGCCTGCGCCCGCATCAACCAGACCAACGCCAGCACCGGGCCATAGAGCAGGCCCAGCAGGGCCGAGCGTTGGAAATAGCCCCACCAACTGTCCGCCATCCCGCCATTGGCCTGACCATATTGCCACGCCATGAACGACCGCCCCCACCGCCCAGACCAGCAGCGCCGTCCCCGCCATCACCACGGCCAACCACCGCTGCGACAACGTCCGCCCCGCCAACAGCGCCGGCACGCTGACCGACAGCGCCACCAGCAGCGCCAGCGGCAACAGACCGTTGCTGAACGTCAGAGGTTGCACCGCAGCCATGCCGCAAGGGTCAGAGCTTGTCGGGGATCATGCATTTGGCCAGATCGCCGCCACAGGTCAACAGCTTGGCGCCGCCCATCACGGTGACAGCTTTGGTCCGGTCAACCGGGCTCGCGGCATGGGCGCACCAACCGGCCAGCGTGCGCTGGGGTGGCGGCTCACGACGGCCGGAATGCGCGGCATGGGCGCGGGAGGTGACCATTTCGGTCCGGTAAAACTCACATTTTGACATGACGTCCCTTTCATCGCCGGGTTTACCGACGTTCTGACCCCTGCTTTACCGCAACAGAAGGGTCCGGGCCACACGCTATGTCACAATCCGGCGTGAAATCGGGCTGAACCCCTAAACAGGGATATTGTCGATCAGCCGCACATCGCCAACCCAAGCCGCCGCCAACAGCCGCAACGGCCGGTCGAGGCCCAGCGGCGCATCCAGGCTCGCCGCGTCGCGCAGTTCGATGTATTCCACCCGGTCATAGCCCGCCGCCACCACCTCGGCCTGACAGGCCGCAAGCGCCGCGTCAGGCGTCACACCTGAGCGGATGGCCTTGGCCGCGCCGGTCATCGCCGCGTACAGCGCCGGGGCCGCCGCCGCGCCTGCGGGGTCAGGCGGGCGTTGCGCGACGACATGGCCAGACCATCCGCCTCGCGCACGTCTCGCAGCCGACGATCCACACCGGCAGGTTCAGGTCGCGCACCAGACGGTTGACGACGCGCAACTGCTGCCAGTCCTTTTGGCCGAAATAGCCGCGGTCGGCCAGGGTCATGCCGAACAGCTTGGTCACCACGGTCGCCACGCCGTCGAAATGGCCGGGCCGCAGCGCGCCTTCCATCGGTTCGCGCCACGCCCGACAGGCTGACGGTGGTGGCAAACCCGGCGGGTAAACCTCGTCCGGGCTGCGGGGCAAAGATCGCGTCCACGCCGACGGTGGCCAGCAGCGCGGCGTCGGCGGCTCTTCGGTGCGGGGGTATTTCGTCAGATCGTCGGGGTTGTTGAACTGCTTGGGGTTGACGAAGATGGTCACGATCACCCGGTCACATTCCGCCTTGGCGGCGCGGGCCAGGCTACAGATGGCCGTCATGCAGCGCGCCCATGGTCGGCACCACGCCCACAATGCCGCCCAGCCGCCTTCCAGCCGCGCGCCAAGGCGCGCATCTCGGCCACGGTGCGAATGATCAGGGTCAGACTTGGCTGCCCTTGGGCGCGTCATCGGCAAAGCCGTGTTCCGGCCCCGGAAAGCGGCGTGCGCGGACATCGGCGGCATAGGCGGCAATCGCCTCGATCGGCGGCCTGCCCCAGTTCGGCATAGCGTTTGCACGAATTTCGGGCGGAAATCGGTGAACATGCCCAGCATGTCATCCACCACCAGCACCTGCCCGTCGCACTGCGCCCCAGCGCCGATGCCGATGGTCGGGATGGTCAGGGTCTGCGTGATGCGCGCCGCCAGGCCCACCGGCACCTTTTCCAGCACCACCGCAAAGGCCCCTGCCGCCTCGACCGCCTCGGGCGTCGGCCATCACGCCGGCAGCCTCGCCCTCGCGGCCCACGACCTTGTAGCCGCCCAGCGTGTTCACCGCCTGCGGGGTCAGGCCGATATGGGCCATGACCGGCACGCCGCGGCGGGTCAGAAAGGCAATCGTCTCGGCCATATGCACGCCGCCCTCCAGCTTGACCGCAGGCGCGCCGGTTTCCACCATCAGGCGGGCGGCGTTGCGATAGGCCTGCTGCGGGCTTTCCTCATACGACCCGAAGGGCATGTCGATGATCGGCATGGCCCGGGTCAGCCCGCGCACCACGGCGCGGCCATGCAGGATCATCATCTCCATCGTCACGCCCAGGGTCGAGGGCAGGCCATGCAGCACCATGCCGACCGAATCACCCACCAAGCGCCATGTCGCAATGCGCATCGACCAGCCGCGCCATGGGCGTCGTGTAGGCGGTCAGCACGACCAGCGGCGACCTGCCCCTTGCGGGCGCGGATGTCGGGGGGCAGCACGGGGCGCAGGGGCGAAGTGGCGCTCATTTTTCAGGCTCCGCAGCGGGGTTGCAGGCTCTATATGGGCATATGGCGAACGGGCGCGACAAGAAAGTTGCGCACGCACAGGCGACTGCCAGCCTTGCGCCCGACGCATGGCTGGGCAAGTCTGGCGCAAAAGGAGGGTGCGATGGCGCTGCTGCTGACACTGACCCGCGACGGGGACCGAGCCCGAGGTGACCCGCCCCGACCCGGCCAAGGTGATCGCGGGCGACCCGGTCCACACCACCTGGAACCTGGAGGAGCGCGGCGGACTGTATGCGGGCCTGTGGCATATCCACCCCGGGCGAATGGCAGGTGGACTATTCCGAATGGGAATATGTCCATATTCTTGAGGGGCGTGTCGGTGCTGACCGATGCGGCAGGGCGTCGCCACCACGTTGCGAGCCGGGGACAGTTTCGTGATCCGCCCCGGCTTTCTGGGCACCTGGCGCGTCGTGGAGCCGACGCTGAAGGATTATGTCATCCTGGCCTAGGGCGGGCTGATCAGACCGCTGCGGTCAGCTGCCTGACGGGCCGCTGCGGCGTCGGCTGCGCGGGCGGCGGCGTCATAGGCGGCCAGTTCGGGGTTCGGCCGCCTCCAGCTCGGCGATCCGCTCCTCGTCCAGCAGTCTTTTGCGCCTGATTTTCCGGGGTGTCGGGCACGGCGCGGCCATAGGCGTCGTCCATATACGGCGCCTTCCAGCTCCAGGCTTTCGTCCAGTGTGCGGACCGTGACCTTGGTGCCGATCTCGACCCGGTTGTACAGGTCGATGGCGTCCTGATTGAACAGGCGGATGCAGCCGGCCGAGGTGGCATGGCCGATCGAGGCGTTTTCGATGGTGCCGTGGATGCGGAACTTGGTGTCCCGGCCACCGCGGAACAGATACATCGCCCGCGCGCCCAGGGGGTTGTCGAGACCGCCCGGCAGACCGCCGGCATATTCGGCGTAAAGGTCGGGCCGGGTGCGGACCATATTGGCGGTCGGCGTCCAGGACGGCCATTCCTCCTTGCGGCCAATCACGCCCGACCCCTTGAACGACAACCCCTCGCGCCCGACGGCGATGGCATAGCGCATCGCCATGCCGCCCTCTTCGACCAGATAGAGTCTGCGGGCAAAGGTATCGACCACGATGGTGCCCGGCTCTTCGTCGCCGTTATAGACGACCTCGGTCTTGGCGGCGCCGGGGTAGAACAGATGCGGTTCGACGGCTGGGATCAGAAACTCGCCATCCTGCACAGCCTCATATCCCGGGGGGGCAACTGCGGCAGGCGGTGCTGCGTCCGGGGCATGCGGTTTCCCACAGGCGGCCAGCAAGGCCAGCACCGTCATGGCAGCGAAATGCGAGAGCAGTCTGGTCACAGGATTGACGTCCTGATCAGCAAAATTGAACTAGACGGCACCAAGACCACGACTTGCGCCCTCGTCAACCCCTAGGTGGCAATTCTTGCCCAAGGCGCCGTCAAACTGCGCGTGCGTGACAAAACCACGCTATTACAGGCTGCGTGCCTCGCTGACACCAGCATGATCGGGATGCCGTCGCGAATCGGGAAGGCCAGATGCGCCGCGTCGGAAATCAGTTCCTGCCGCTCGGCGTCATAGCGCAGTGGGGCCCTGGGTCTGCGGGCAGATCAGCGCCTCGAGCATACGGCGGTCGATGATCGGGGCGTGAGTGTCGGTCATTGCAGGGTCTCCTCTCCGAGCGCCGTGGCTTTGCAGCGAAAAGGCGATCAGGGTCTGCAGGATCTGACGGCGTTCGGGCAGCGTGACAGCCTCCAGCAGGGCCTGCTTTTCCTCGGGCGCAAAGGGGCACAGCATGGACAGCACGTTCACCAGCATCTCGTCGTCGGCGTCCTTCAGATTGGACCAGTCGGTGCCCATCTTGCTGGCCTGCAGATAGCGGGCAAGGTCCTTCAGGAAACTCGCGGCGGTCAAGGCCGGGGTCGGTTTGCGGTGTCGGTCAAGATCGGCGCAGATAGGGCGCAAAGTCCACGCGGGCGCGGCGATAGGGCGCAAAGCCCGGCACCTCTTCGCGTCACCGCAAAGCGGGCGATGCCGGTCAGGGTGACCATGTAGCGGCCATCCTCGGTTTCGGAAAACGAGGTCAGGCGGCCCGCACAGCCGACCTGCGCCAAGCCCTGCGCCTCATCCGTCCGATCGCCACGCGGCTGGATCATGCCGATCAGCCGCCGGTCGCTTTTCAGGCAATCCTCGATCATCGCCAGATAGCGCGGTTCAAAGATGTGCAGGGGCAGCCGCGCCCGGGGCAGCAGCACGGCCCCGGTCAAGCGGGAACAGCGGAATGGTGTCTGGCAGGTCGGCTGGGTTCATCATGCCAGCGAACCTAGTGCGGTTTTCGCACGCTAGACAAAGATCATCGACGACAAACGACGACGACCGTTCAGAACAATCGGGTCCTGCGGTTTCAGCGCGCCGAAAATGGTGAACAGCTGCGCCTTGGCGGCGCCATCGTTCCAGTCGCGGTCCAGCTTGAACAGGTCCAGCAGCGTATCCACCGCCTCTTCGACCTTGCCCGAGGCATGCAGCGCCGTGGCCAGATCGAACCGGGCCTGACGGTCGGCAGGGTCGTTGGCCACAGCGGCGCGCAGCAGATCCTCGGGGCCGGCCTTGGCGGCCTGCCGGGCCAGTTCGATCTGCGCGCGTGGCTGCGATCACCTCGGTCGACGCCGGCAATCTTGGCCGGGGCGGCATCGGCCAGTGTCCTGCGCCTGATCCAGATCGTCCATCGCCAGATGCGCCCGGATCAGGCCGCCATAGGCGGCGGCATTCTCAGGCTCTTCCGCCAGAATGGCGGCAAAGGTCTCGGCGGCGTCGGCGGCGGCACCTTCGGTCAGCATCCCCTCGGCCGCTTCAAGCGCCTCGGCCAGACCGTCGTCCTCGCCGCCCAAGGCGCTCAGCTTGTCGACGAATTTCTTGATTTCAGAGCCCGGGATCGCGCCCTGAAAGCCATCGACCGGCTGGCCCTGAAAGAAGGCATAGACGGTCGGGATCGACTGGATGCGCAATTGCTGCGACAGGGCCTGCGCCGGTCGACGTCGATCTTGACCATGCTTGACCTTGCCCTTGGCCGCGGTCACCGCCGCCTCCAGCGCCGGGCCCAGCGTCTTGCACGGGCCGCACCATGGCGCCCAGAAATCGACGATGACCGGCACGGTCTGGCTGGCCTCGATCACGTCCTTCATGAAGGTGGCTTCGGTGCCGTCCTTGATCAGGTCAACGGGGGCTTGGGTCGGGGCGGTTGTCGCAGCAGTTCCGAACATCGTATCCTCATGGGGTCAGACGATTTGCCCCTATATGCGCGTCAGAGCGGCCAAACGCCAAGGGGGCAGGCCGAAATGATTGCCCCACAGACGCCCTGTCACAGCCATAAACCCCTTGGCAAATCGTGCCAAGTCGCCTAAAGACTGATGCCCATGAAAATTGAACCCACCGCCCTGCCCGATGTGCTGATCCTGACCCCGAACCGCTTTGGCGATGACCGGGGCTGGTTCATGCGAAACCTTCAATGCCGCACGCATGGCCGCGGCTGGGCTTTGCCATGCCTTGGGTGCAGGACAATCATTCGATGTCCGCCAAGCCCGGCACCCTGCGCGGGTTGCATTACCAACGCCGCCCCATGCGCAGGACAAGCTGGTGCGCTGCACGCGCGGGGCGATCTTCGATGTGGCCGTCGATATCCGCGCGCGGCTCGCCCACCTATGGCAAATGGGTCGGCGTCGAACTGACGCCCGAGAACGGCCGCCAATTGCTGGTGCCCAAGGGCTTTCTGCACGGCTTTGTCACCCGCGCTGCCGGATACCGAGGTGCAGTACAAATGCTCGCGACGTCTACGCGCCCGATTGCGACGGCGGCATCCGCTGGGATGACCCGGACATCGGCATCGACTGGGGCATCACCGACCCCACCCTGTCGGCCAAGGACGCCGTCGCGCCCTTCCTGCACGACTTCGCCAGCCCGTTTGATATGGAGCGCCGCATGAAACTGCTCGTCACCGGCGGGCGCGGGCTTCATCGGCTCGGCGGTCGTGCGGCTGGCCGTGGCGCGCGGGCATGAGGTGGTGAACCTCGACGCCCTGACCTATGCCGCCTGTCTGGACAATGTGGCCTCGGTCGCGGGATCGAACCTGTACAGCTTTGAACAGGCCGACATCCGCGACCGCGCGGCGCTGGACCGCATCTTTGCCCTGCACCACCCCGATGCCGTGATGCATCTGGCCGCCGAAAGCCATGTCGACCGCTCCATCGACGGCCCGGCCGATTTCATCGAGACCAACATCACCGGCACCTTCAACATGCTGGAGGCCGCGCGCGCCCACTGGGTCCGCATCGGCAAACCCGCCAGCTTCCGCTTCCACCACATCTCGACCGATGAGGTGTTCGGCTCGCTCGGGCCCGACGGGCCAGTTCACCGAAGAAACCCCCTACGACCCGCGCAGCCCCTATTCCGCCTCCAAGGCCGCGTCCGACCATCTGGTCCGCGCCTGGGCGGAAACCTACGGCCTGCCGGTGGTGATGACCAACTGCTCCAACAACTACGGCCCCTTCCACTTCCCCGAAAAGCTGATCCCGGTCGTGATCCTGAACGCCCTCGCGGGCAAGCCGATCCCGGTCTACGGCAAGGGCGAGAACATCCGCGACTGGCTGTATGTCGAGGATCACGCCGACGCCCTGCTGACCGTGCTGGAAAAGCGGCGCGCTGGGCCGCAGCTACAACATCGGCGGCGAGAATGAGGCGCGCAACATCGACCTTGTCCGCACGATCTGCGCCCTGCTGGACGAAATGCGCCCCGCAGGCGCCCCCCATGCCGGCCTGATCACCTTCGTCACCGACCGCCCCGGCCACGACGCCCGCTATGCCATTGACCCCACCCGCATCCGCGACGAACTGGGCTGGCGGCCCTCGGTCACGCTGGACGAGGGGCTGCGGAAAACCGTGCGCTGGTATCTGGACAACGAGGCGTGGTGGCAGCCGCTTGCAGGCGCGTCACGGCGTCGGCCAGCGGCTTGGGGTCAAGACCTGATGAACCGCGCCTGACCGGATGGACAGCCTGTTCTTCATCGCCTCCAAGACGCTTGGCATGGTCGCCCGGGTCGAAACCTGGATGATCGCCGGGCTGGCCCTGTGCCTGATTGGCGTTCTGCGCGACCGACGGCGGATGGCGCTGGGCTTTGGGCTGGCGACGATGACGCTGATCGCCACCCTGACCATCTGGCCCCTTGGCGATGTGCTGCTGACCCCGCTGGAGGCGCAATACCCCCGGAACCCGCCCATCACGGCGGTTGATGGCATCATCGTGCTGGGCGGCGCCGAACATACCGGCCCCTATCGCAATGGGGCGGCACGCAGTTCAACGAGGGCGGAGAGCGTATGACCGAAGGCGTCATCCTCGCCCGCCGCTTCCCCGATGCCAAACTGATCTTCACCGGCGGTGAGGCCGCCTTGGGCTATAGCGGTGACACCAGCGGCCCGTCAGATCTGGCAAAGCAGCTTTGGATGTCGCTTGGCGTCCCCGACAGCCGGATCCTGCTGGAAAGCAACTCGCGCAACACCGCCGAAAATGCGCGCCTGACCTATGCGCTGGTCCAGCCCCGGCCGGATCAGCACTTTCTCTGGTCACCTCGGCCTTTCACATGCCCCGCTCCATGGAGACCTTTCGCCGGGCGGGCTGGCAGAACATCACCGCCTGGCCCGTCGATTTCCGCTCGGGCGACTTGTCGTCGGGCGGCAGCTGGCGGCTGGATCAGAATTTGCCGGGCGTCGACATTGCGCTGAAGGAGTATCTCGGGCTTTTGGTCTATTGGATCACCGGACGATAGAAAACAGGACGATGAATATGAAGGTTCTGATATTCGGCCAGACCGGCCAGGTGGCCCGCGAACTGGCGCGGCGATTGCCTGCTGGCAGCACCGCGCAGTTCCTGTCGCGGGCAGAGGCCGACCTGCTGCACCCCGCCGCCTGCGCCGCCGCCATCACCGCCGCCGACTGCGACGCGGTGATCAACGCCGCCGCCTGGACCGCCGTCGACAAGGCCGAGGCCGAAGAAGCCGCCGCCACCATGGTCAACGGCGCGGCCCCCACCGCCATGGCCCGCGCCTGTGCCGCACGGGGCCTGCCGTTCCTGCACATCTCCACCGACTATGTGTTCGACGGCACGGGCGACACGCCCTTTCCACCCGATCATCCGACCGCGCCCCTTGGGCGCCTATGGCCGCTCGAAACTGGCGGGCGAACAGGGCGTTATGGCGGCAGGCGGCAACTGCGCTGATCCTGCGCACCTCCTGGGTCGTGTCCGTCGCATGGCGCGAATTTCGTCAAAACCATGCTGCGGCTGGGGGCCGAACGCCCAGCGCTGAACGTCGTCGCCGACCAGATCGGCGGCCCCACCCCCGCCGCCGCCATTGCCGATGCGCTTTATACCTGCGCCGCCGCCATGCTGAACGGGGCCGCGGGCGGCATCCACCATTTCGCTGGCACGCCCGACACCAGCTGGGCCGATTTCGCCCGCGCCATCATGGCCGCCGGCAACCTGCCCTGCCAGATCACCGACATCCCGTCGTCCGCCTACCCGACCCCGGCCAAACGCCCGCACAACTCCCGTCTCGACTGTACCAGCCTGTCACGCTTTGGCCTGACCCGCCCCGACTGGCACGCCGCCCTTTCCGAAATCCTGCATGATTTGAGGTCCAATGACACGCAAAGGCATCATCCTCGCCGGAGGCTCGGGCACCCGCCTGTGGCCGATCACCATGGGCGTGTCCAAGCAACTGCTGCCGATCTATGACAAGCCGATGGTCTATTACCCGCTGACCGTGCTGATGCTGTCCGGCATCCGCGAGATCGCCGTGATCACCACGCCCGAGGATCAGCCCGGCTTCCTGCGCCTGCTGGGCGACGGCTCGCAATGGGGCCTGACGCTGACCTATATCGTCCAGCCCTCGCCCGACGGGCTGGCGCAGGCCTATCTGCTGGCGCGAGACTTCCTGGACGGCGCGCCCTCGGCCATGGTGCTGGGCGACAACATCTTCTTCGGCCACGGCCTGCCCGAAATCCTGGCCGCAGCCGATGCCAGAACCACCGGCGGCACCGTGTTCGGCTACCGCGTGTCCGACCCCGAACGCTATGGCGTGGTCGATTTCGACGCCGCAGGGCCGCGTGCGCCAGATCATCGAAAAACCCGAGAATCCGCCGTCCAACTTTGCCGTCACCGGCCTCTACTTCCTCGACGGCAACGCACCCGAACTTGCCGCCCAGATCAAACCCTCCAAACGCGGGCGAGTTGGAGATTGCCGATCTTCTGGACATCTACCTGCAAGGCCGGACATCTGACCGTCGAACGGATGGGCCGCGGCTTTGCCTGGCTGGACACCGGCACCCATGGCAGCCTGCTGGACGCCGGCAACTTCGTCCGCACGCTACAGGCGCGGCAGGGGTTGCAGGTCGGCTGCCCGGATGAAATCGCCTATCATGCCGGGTGGATCGACCGCGACAGCCTCGCCAAGCGGGCCGCGCATGTTCCACAAGAATGACTACGGCACCTATCTGCTGGGTCTGTTGAACGATTAACGGATCAACTGGGCGATCGCGACCATCCAGATCACCAGCACACCGCTGATGACCACAAAGCGCGGCAGTCCAAGGATGGGCCGCGCCGGGTCGTCGATCATCCGGTACAGGTGAACGACCCAGTCCCGGATGCCCGCAAGGTCATGCCAAGGCCCACGCTTCAACCCCGGATAGCGCCGCTCCAGCACGAACGACAGCGCCACGGCCAGCAACAACGATCCCGCCACGCCCACCAGCATCCAGTTGCGCACCACAGTCACCGCCTCGGTCGAGGTCGCGCGCTGCAACAGGCTGAACTGCTGGGACTGCGTCGTCGCGGTCAACCGGGCCTGCACATCCCGCTCAGCCAGTCGCGCGCGCACCAGATCATATTGATCCTGCATCAGGCTCAACCGCCGCTGGCTCGCAAGCGCATTGTCCGCCGCCACCACATTGTCCAAAGGAGCCTGCAATTCGGCCCGTTGGGCGCTGATCTCTTGCCAAAGCCGGCTTTCTTCGCGGCGATAAAACTCCAACTCATCGCTGGCCGTGCCAAGCCGTCCGGCATTGCCCGCATCGAGGATCTGCTGCGCCAGATCATTCGCCACCCGCGCCGACATTTCGGCGTCCGGCAGCAGAACCGACACCACGATCCCCGCCGTTTCGGGCGCATAGCCCCGCGTCACGCCCGCCGTCGATGTCAGGTCATGGACAGCAATCGACTGCCGCAACATCACAGCAGCGCGGTTGCGGTCATCATTGGAAATGTCGGGGATCAGCCCATGGCGCACAGCCGTCGCGATCAGGTTGTCCCGCGCCATCAGCCGCCGCTCTACGGCCGCCGCATCCACCCCCGGCTGAACCAGCACAACGGCAGAGGCCTCATAGCTTGGCACCTGCATCCGGCTATAGGCCAGCGAAGCCAGACTGCCGACCATGACGATCAACACGATCATCCAGAATTGCCGCAGCAACGGCGTCAGCACCAAGGCGACAAGATCCGCCCGGGCCTCTGACAGCACGCTTCGGCTCGACAGGCCGCTATTCATATCCGCTCCAAACCCGAATGGGCCAAGGACCGCACCGCGGCCCCGCACCCATCAAGATCTAGCTCAGGAAAGTGTCGCGATGATGGAGGGTTTGCGGCAATCAGGCCGCGACTGGCCGCCGGATCATTCCCGCCGCTTCCAGAACCAAAGGCCGCAGCCCCGCACCGCCAGCATCCAGCACCTGAAACAGATGCGTCCGCATCCGCGGCTCCCAGAAGTCATTGATATGCGAGGCCAGACCTTCAAGCCCCTCGTCATGGGGCTTGCTTTCCATGAACTTCGCGATCTGATTGGCCATGTAGATCAACTTGGTCAGCGGGTCGTGGACGTGGTCATGCGACATGGGCGTTCTCCGAGGTCAGACGGTCGGAATGGGTGAAAACTTCAAATCGATCGCCGCGGGCGAGGGCGATCAGCGTGATCCCCGCCTCATCGGCCAGTGTAACGGCATGGGCCGTCGGGGCAGAAACAGCAATCAGCATCGGCGCGCCCAAGGCCGCCACCTTCTGCACCATGTCGATTGAGACACGAGAGGTCAGCAGCACAGCACCCTGGGTGCCTAGGGTAGGGTGCGTGGTTCCACGCACCATATGCCCCACCAGCTTGTCCAACGCATTGTGCCGCCCGACATCCTCACGCACGGCGACCAGATGACCGTCCCAGAACCCCGCCGCATGAACCGCCCGCGTCGACATCATGCAGGGGCTGGGAACCGGGCAGGGCCGCAATCGCCTGCATCACCTGCGCCGGGGTCATGGTGAAATCGGATTTCGGCACGGGCCGCATCTTGCGCATCGCCTCATCGAGACTGTCGATGCCGCAGAGCCCGCAGCCCACCGGCCCCGCCATCGTCCGCCGCCGCTTGGCCAACCGCGCCTCGGCCTCCGGCTTCAGCCAGACCTGCACGTCGATGCCATTGGGCGCCTCAACCACCTCGACCGTGTCCATCTCATCGGGCGACGCGATCCCCTCGGTCAGGGCGAAACCATAAGCGAAATCAACCAGATCGATCCGGCGTCGCCATCATCACGGCCTGCGTCGTCCCGTTGAACGACAGGGCAACCGCCACCTCCTCCGGCAAGGTCCGGGCGCCGCGGCCTCGCCTGACCCGAAGGTCAGGCGCGGCATAGGGCGGCTGGTCTGCATCACTCGGCAGCCAGAATGCGCCGCGACTGCTTGGCCTGCGCGGCATAGTCTTCCTGCCACTCCGACGGGCCATTCGACGGCGAGACCTGCACCGCCGTCACCTTGTATTCCGGGCAGTTGGTCGCCCAGTCCGAATAAGTCGGTGGTGATGACATTGGCCTGCGTGTCGGGGTGGTGGAAGGTGGTGTAAACCACCCCCGGATTGACCCGGTCGGTCAGCGTGGCCCGCAGCGTGGTATCGCCGGACCGGATGGCCAGCCGCACCCAAGTCCCATCCTTGATGCCGCGCACTTCGGCGTCATGCGGGTGGATTTCCAGCACATCCTCGTCATGCCAGACCACATTCTCCGTCCGCCGCGTCTGCGCGCCGACGTTATACTGCGACAGGATACGCCCGGTGGTCAGCAGCAGCGGGAAGCGCGGCCCGGTCTTTTCATCGGTCGCCACATATTCGGTGTTGATGAACCGCCCCTTGCCGCGCACGAACCCGTCGACATGCATCAACGGCGTGCCTTCGGGCGCCTTTTCGTTGCACGGCCACTGGACCGAGCCCATCGTCTCCAGCTTCTCATAGTTCACCCCGGCAAAGGACGGCGTGGTCATGGCGATTTCGTCCATGATCTGGGACGGATGGGTATAGGTCCAATCCGCCCCCATCGCATTGGCCAGCATCATGGTGACTTCCCAATCCTCATAGCCATTGCGCGGCGCCATCACCTTGCGCACCCGGTTGATCCGGCGCTCGGCGTTGGTGAAGGTGCCGTTCTTCTCCAGGAAGGTCGAGCCGGGCAGGAACACATGCGCGTAGTTCGCCGTCTCGTTCAGGAACAGGTCGTGGACGATCACGCATTCCATCGCGGCCAGACCGGCCGCGACATGCTTGGTGTCGGGGTCCGATTGCAGGATGTCCTCACCCTGACAATACAGCGCCCTTGAACGTGCCCTCGACCGCCGCATCCAGCATGTTGGGGATGCGCAAGCCCCGGTTCGTTGTCAATCGTGACGCCCCAGGCCTTTTCGAAGATGTCGCGCACGGCGTCGCCCTTCACATGGCGATAGCCCGGCAGTTCGTGCGGGAACGACCCCATGTCGCACGACCCTTGCACGTTGTTCTGCCCGCGCAGCGGGTTCACACCCACACCCGGACGGCCCACGTTGCCGGTCAACATGGCCAGGTTGGCAATGCCGATCACGGTGGTCGAGCCCTGCGAATGCTCGGTCACGCCCAACCCGTAGTAGATCGACCCATTGCCACCCTGGGCGTAGAGCCGCGCCGCCTCGCGCACGGTTTCGGCCGGGACGCCGGTCAGCATTTCCGTCGCCTCGGGCGAGTGCTGCGGCTGCGAGACGAACTCGGCATAGTCCTGGAACTCGTCCCAGTCGCAACGTTCGCGGATGAACGCCTCGTCATAGATGCCCTCGGTCACGATCACATGCGCCAAGCGCTGTCACGATCGCCACATTGGTGCCCGGCGTCAGCGCCAGATGGTGCTGCGCCTTGATATGCGGGCTTTCCACGATGTCGGTGCGGCGCGGATCGACCACGATCAGCTTGGCCCCCTTGCGCAGACGCTTCTTCAGGCGGCTGGCGAACACCGGGTGGCCATCGGTCGGGTTGGCCCCGATGATCATCACGACATCGGTATGTTCAACCGAATCAAAGTCTTGCGTCCCGGCGCTGGTGCCCAAGGTCTGGCCCAGACCATAGCCGGTGGGCGAATGGCAGACCCGCGCGCAGGTGTCCGTGTTGTTGTTCATGAACACCGCGCGGGTCAGCTTCTGAACCAGATACGCCTCTTCATTGGTGCAGCGGCTGAGAGGTGATGACCCCCACCGACTTCTGCCCATGCTTGGCAATGATGCCCTTCAGCCGGTTGGCGGTAAACGTCCATCGCCTCGTCCCAGGACACTTCTTTCCACGGATCGTTGATGCTGTCGCGGATCATCGGATTCAGGATCCGGTCCTTGTGGCTGGCATAGCCATAGGCAAAGCGGCCCTTGACGCAGGAATGCCCCCGGTTCGCCTTGCCGTGCTTGTAGGGCGTCATGCGGACCAATTCATCGCCGCGCATCTCCGCCTTGAAGGAACAGCCGACGCCGCAATAGGCGCAGGTCGTGATGACCGAATGTGACGGCGTGCCGATCTCGATGATCGACTTTTCCTGCAAGGTCGCGGTCGGGCAGGCCGCAACGCAGGCCCCGCAGGACACGCAATCGGATGCCAGCGCGTCGTCGGTCTTCGCGCCAAACGACACGCGGCTGTCAAAGCCCCGGCCCTCGATGGTCAGCGCAAAGGTGCCCTGCACCTCTTCGCAGGCCCGCACGCAGCGCGAGCAGACGATGCATTTCTGCGGGTCATAGCTGAAATACGGGTTGCTGTCGTCGCGCGGCGATATACTGCGGGTTGGCCTTGCCCGACGTTGTCGCGCGCCTTGAAATGGGTGTCGACCGCCTCATAGCGCACATCGCGCAGGCCGACGGCCCCCGCCATATCCTGCAACTCGCAGTCGCCATTGGCCGAACAGGTCAGGCAGTCCAGCGGGTGGTCGCTGATATACAGCTCCATCACCCCGCGCCGCAGTTGCTTCAGCTTGGCGTTCTGGGTGTGCACCTTCAGCCCCGGCGCACACCGGCGTGGTGCAGGACGCAGGCGTGCCGTTCCGCCCCTCGATCTCGACCAGACACAGCCGGCACGACCCGAACGCATCGACGCGAGTCGGTCGCGCACAGTTTCGGCACCTGAATGCCCGCCTCGGCCGCCGCGCGCATGATGCTGGTGCCCTCGGGCACGGTCACGGCAAAGCCGTCGATGGTCAATGTGACCATTTGTTTCGATTTGGCCGCAGGGGTGCCGAAATCGCGATCGGGGATGATGAAGTCTTTCATTCGGCGGCCTCTTTCATGCGGGCAAAGTCGTCGGGGAAATGGGTCAGCGCGGACATCACCGGATAGGGGGTAAAGCCGCCCAGCGCGCACAGCGACCCGGCCTTCATCGTGTTGCACAGGTCGGTCAGCAGCGGGATGCGCCGTGGCGTCGCCCCGCGCAATCCGGTCAACCGTTTCCACCCCGCGCACCGCACCAATCCGGCAGGGGGTGCATTTGCCACAGCTTTCGATGGCGCAGAATTCCATCGCAAATCGGGCCTGTGCCAGCATGTCGGCGCTGTCGTCGAACACGGTCAGACCGGCATGGCCGATCAGCCCATCCTTGCCCGCAAACTCCTCATAGCCGAACGGCGTGTCAAACAGCGCGCGCGGGAAATAGGCCCCCAACGGCCCGCCCACCTGCACCGCCTTGACCGGGCGGCCCGACAGCGTGCCGCCGCCGATGCTCATCGACGATCTGGCCCAGCGTCACGCCGAACGCCATCTCATACAGCCCGCCATGCCGCACATTCCCGGCAATCTGCAACGGGATCGTGCCGCGCGACCGACCCAGGCCGAAGTCCTGATAGAACGCCGCGCCCTTGCGCCATGATCACCGGCACCGTCGCCAGCGAGATCACGTTGTTCACCACCGTCGGCTTGCCCATGAACCCTTCCAGTGCCGGCAACGGCGGCTTGGCGCGCACCACACCGCGCTTGCCCTCCAGGCTGTTCAGCAGGCTGGTTTCCTCGCCGCAGACATAGGCCCCGGCGCCGACCCGGACCTCCATGTCAAAGGTCCGGCCCGACCCCAGAACCGAGGCGCCCAGAACCCCCTCGGCCCGCGCCAGAACAATCGCCTTTTCCATCACCGCAATCGCAATCGGGTATTCCGAACGGATATACACAAACCCCTTGGTCGCCCCACAGGCCAGACCGGCAATCGCCATGCCCTCGATCAGGGTCAGCGGGTCGCCCTCCATCAGCATCCGGTCGGCAAAGGTGGCCGAGTCGCCCTCATCCGCATTGCAGACGATGTACTTGCGGTCGGCCTTGGCCTCGGACACCGTCTTCCACTTGATCCCCGTCGGGAACCCCGCCCCGCCCCGGCCGCGCAGGCCCGACGTCGGTCACCTCGGCCACGATCCCGCGCCGGCTCCATGTCCAACGCCCGCTTCAAGCCCGACCAAGCCGCCATGCGCCCGGTAATCGGCCAGGCTCAGCGGATCGATCACCCCGACCCGGGCAAAGGTCAGCCGCGTCTGCCCCTTCATCCACGGCAGCTCCTCAAGCAAATCATGG
>CAWAEL010000030.1:0-110290 GCA_963781185.1 uncultured Alphaproteobacteria bacterium | reverse complement strand
ACCGTCTATCCGGGCATTGGTCAGTTGTTGGTGGATGCGGTGTCAAAGCGTGACTTCCCCATCGTGCAGGCCTGCTGCCCGACCTGTGCGGCAAGGTTCAGCAGGATAAATGTTGCTGAAGATCAGGCAGCAGGCCTGGACGATGGGGAAGTCACGCTTTGACACCGCATCCACCAACAACTGACCAATGCCCGGATAAACAAGTACGACTTCAACCAGCACGACGCCGCGAGGTTCAAGGCCACGACGTTGATGATCGGGGCAAGTGCGTTGCTTTTCGACAATCACTTTCCAAGCCGGAACGCCTTTCTCGCCGGGCCATCTCAATGCACAATCGCGGAGGCAAGAGGTTGATGATTGAGGCGCGGGTCATCCGCATCATATGCGCGGTCACGACCAGCACCATCGTCAAGGCTGGCAGGAAGGTTCGATACAGCAGGTCGCCGAAATCATATTGCCTTGCAGGCTGGCGATGGCCGGAAACATTCCGGTCTTCACCGAAAGATAGAGGATCAGAACGTAGCCGAGGAAGAACTCAGGCGATGAGATCGCGGGCCGAGCGCCAGCACATTGACGTTGCCGACCAGCGCGACGACGATGCCGAGGAAGATGGCAAGCGGAACGGCCATTGCGGCGGCATAGGTCGCTAGGAACAACGTGTTCAACCGCGGCGCGATGGTCTCGCTTACCCGGTCACCGGATATCATAGATGTGCGAAATCGCCCTGGACAGCCCGACTAGCCAGCCAAAAATATCGCACTACTGCGGTTGATCGAGGCCCATCTGCTACGTAGGGCAGCCAGGTTCGGTGTTGCGCTTGGACCCGACACCGGAGCTCCGGAACAATGCGGCGCCGACGTCAGACATCGAAATGATGAAGAGTGTCACTACCCCGAGGGCGGAGCCTTTTCAGGATGACTCGCGCTTTACCTGATTCCTCCATTCCATTTGCGCCGTGTGGGCGCTTATTTATTGTCGCTGCTGAAAGCGGACCCAACCAGAGTGCCGACAGCCCCAAAGGGCTGCCGCATATTATTCCAAATGCCGGATGGCAGTTTCATGTGACCGGCCTCAGGCCGACACCAGCGGCGCGCGCGCGCCGTCGCATTCCCAGCGGCAGCCAGATCCGCGTTGTGAACCACCTTTTTGAGTGGGCATAGACGAAGTTGTTGAAGAACGGGATGATTGCTCCGACCATCGTCACGCATCAGCATTGCCATTTCGCGGTACATCCTCGGCCTGTAGGAGCTTCTGGGTCAAGCTCAGCTTTGTGACAGTAGCAGCTCGTTGTCCGCGTTCTGCCAATCTGTTCCTAGGGCAGTGTCCGACGCGAGCGCCAACATCACGTCAGGTGTCGGACGTGCGCCCCAAGACAATGGTGGTGAAAGGTTTCTTCAGCGAGACGTCCGAATAAGTAACTGTCATTGGCTCACGCATGCCCTTCGAGCACCATGCTGGATTCCTTGGCCTGCTCGGCATACACCATATGTCGACCGCGCCAGGAACACGCTGTACGCAGTTTGATCGACATTCCTTGTCTCGCCCTCCTTCAACAAGGATTTGGCCTTGTCCGGATCGTAGGTGGTCTGCGGGATGTCGGTCGGATAGTAGGGGTTGCACCGGCGCGATGTGGAAATCGTTGCCAATGGTCGCAGCACCGAAGGCGATCTTGTCGACGATCTCCTGACGGTCCATTCTATATTTTATTGTTAACTTGTTGACATTGTCCAAGGGCGCCGTGTCGCAGAACATCTTCGGCATCGTGTACTGCACCCGGCTCAATCTCGATATCCGCACGGCGTTGCAGCAGTGCCAGCGTCTTCAACTCAACCAACGAAACGCAATCGACATCGCTGGTGACCAATGCGGTCTGTGCGCATTCGGGTCGTTCAGGACGAGAATTGGACCTTGTTGTAATGACTTCTCCCACCGTGCCAACCATCGTGCCGGCTGAGCTACAGCTGACGCTATTTTCGCTGTTGTCAATTTTGTAAGCTCCGCTGCCGTCACCGGATTGCCAGTTGATCGGCGCGATCCTCGTTGGCAGGCAAGTGTCCGCCAGATGGTAGTCCGTCATCAGCCATGGAAGATCGGCATTGCCGCTCCAATGATGACGATTGTTGTGTCATCCCGGTGCGCTGATTTCGGTGACGCTTGTCAAAAGTGCTTCTGGCTGCCGAGGTGGTCTTGCTGTTCAGCGTTTCGCAGTAGCCTTGGCGCCGCTGTGGAAATTGGCTTTGTCGGTAATCTTGACTGCGTCCATTCGGCGGCGTCCGGTGTCGCGGACCACTCGGTTGCCAGATCCGAATGGAAATGATGTTGTCGGGATCATCGTCAGATAGCTGCGGGACCGTGGTGCGCCAGATAGATCTATCTGCCGGGAACTTCCAGGTGCGGCGTCCTGGGTGTCAGAGGTGTTGCCATCGTGGATACCCCAACGGAAGACCGCCGCGCGTCGGCGCAGCCCGAGCAGCACCGGTCCACAGCCCCGTCGCGGTGGTTGCAGTCACACCTGCTGAATGGTGCATGAATGAACGTCTTGAAATCCGACGCTGCGAGTTGCTAGAAGCTGATGGTTCGGTTTCTTGAAATCTGTCATAATCCTACGGATTAGATGGTTGTCGCTGTTGTCTGTGCGCACTGCGCCCGCCCAACTTCGTCACAATCAAGGTCTGAAAACGACACTCGCACAACTAACCACGTATGGTGGCAAAGGTCCACACTGCAGGGCGGAATGAAATATACATCAACATAATCAATATGTTGAGTGATAGCATTGGGGTGTTTTGGCCTTTTTAGACTTCGATTGTGCGCCTATCTGTGCCAAATCGCGATATCAGTTTGCGTCTGCACAGGTTTGACGCTGACCAATGTCATTGAAACCAACTTGGTCGGGCGCGTTACGGAGCTGTTCTGGCCTGATCTTTAGAGCTGTATTTGAGGCGAATTTTAGGCCGCTGGCAAAACATGTTTGTACTGCAGGAACGCTTCGCATGGGTGACTGGCAACCGATTGCAACTTGTTTATTCCAGGAAATTTGCCACAATGGACTACCGAGAAAAAGTCTGGCCGCGGCGCGCGTCAGGCGATGGGCGGTCAGCGCCGGATATTGCGGGCGCGCTGAAAGCGCAACCTGCCATATTGCGAACCGATGAGTGAAGACCGAATTCGCCCGGATCGACTCGGAGTCTCCATGGCTATTCTGGAACATGTTTCGCGACGAATATCGCAGCCGGCGCCGGGTCGGTGCCGCGCAAATGCGGCCACGGTCTATCTTGACAGGCTTTCGGCTTCGCGATCTGATTTGACCATCCCGTCTGAGTGGACCTACCTTGCCCGCAACCCCGAACGAGCTGCCCTTTGCAAGTATTCTATCTTTGTGCCGGTCATCGGCACAAAGATCGAATGCTTGCCGCCAAAGGGCAGGCTGCGTTCGGGGTTGCGGGCAAGGTAGGTCCACTCAGACGGGATGGTAGAAATCAGATCGCGAACCAAAGCCCTGTCAAGATAGACCCGGTCGCCGCGTACAGTGGCACCGACCCGGCGCCAGTCCTCCAGAGCGATCTCGTCGCGAAAGATCACCCCAACCTCTTCCAGAATAGCCATGGAGGCTTCGTCGATCCGGGCGATTTGGTCTTCACTCATCGGTTCGCAATATGGCAGGTTGCGCTTTAGCGCCGGCAACATTCCAAAGTCCGGCGCTGACCGCATCGCCTGACGCGCGCCGCGCCCCCCGGCCCGACCTTTTTTCTCGGTGACATCCATTGTCGCATTTCCTGGAATGAGTTTCGCAGACGAGCAGGCCGCATTTGCAATCGGTTGCCAGTCACCCATGCGAAGCGTTCCTGCCAGATTGCGACACTTTGCCAGCGGCCCTTAGAATTTCGCCTCAAATAGCCTGCGCAAAATACAGCTCTAAAGATCAGGCCAGAACGGCTCCGTCACGCGCCCGACCAAGTTCGTTTCATGACATTGGTCAGCGTCAAACCTGTGCCCGTGAACGCAGACTCATGTCGCGATTTGGCACAGATAGGCGCGCAATCGAAGTCTAAAACGCCCAAAACACCCCGAGCCTTATCACTCAACATATTGATTATGTTAATATATATTTCATTCCGCCCTGCAGTGTGGACCTTTGCCACCATACGTGGTTAGTTGTGCGAGTGTCGTTTTCAGACCTTGATTGTGACGAAGTTGGGCGGGCGCAGTGCGAAAGACCGCACCAACAGCGACAACCATCTAATCCGTAGGGGAGAAACTATGACAGATTTCAAGAAACCGAACCTCATTGCCGGCTTGGCAACCGCAGCTCGCGACGGTCGGATTTCAAGACGTTCATTCATGCACCGTTCGATCGCGGCCGGTGTGACTGCAACCACCGCGACGGGGCTGTGGACCGGTGCTGCTCGGGCTGCGCCGACGCGCGGCGGGACGTTCCGTTGGGGTATCCACGATGGCAACACCTCTGACACCCACGACACCGGCACCTATGTGACCCGGCAGATGATCTATCTGGCGCACCAGTACCGCAGCTATCTGACGATGATTAATCCCGACAATTCGTTGGGTTCGGATCTGGCGACCGAGTGGTCCGCGACACCGGACGCCGCCGAATGGACATTCAAGATTACCGACAAAGCCAATTTCCACAGCGGCGCCAAGGTTACTGCGAATGATGTTGTTGCTTCGCTGAACCACCACCGCGGCGAGAAGACCACCTCGGCAGCCAAAGCGCTTTTGACAAGCGTCACCGAAATCAGCGCACCGGATGACACAACAATCGTCATCAAGCTCGACGGCGGCAATGCCGATCTTCCATGGCTGATGACGGACTACCATCTGGCGATTTGCCCTGCCAACGAGGATGGCACCATCAACTGGCAATCCGGTGACGGCAGCGGACCTTACAAGATTGACGACGGCGAGTTCGGCGTCAGCTGGTCGCTCAGCCGGCACGATGGTTGGCACGGTGAAGGAGCCTGGTTCGACAAGGTCCAGATTCTGGTCCTGAACGACCCGAATGCGCGGCAGACCGCATTGGTCACCGGCGATGTCGATTGCGTTTCGTTGGTTGAGTTGAAGACGCTGGCACTGCTGCAACGCCGTGCGGATATCGAGATTGACAACGTGCCCTCGGGTGCAGCCATCACGATGCCGATGTTCTGCGACACGGCGCCCTTCGACAATGTCGACGTGCGCAACGCGTTGAAACTGTCAATGGACCGTCAGGAGATCGTCGACAAGATCGCCTTCGGTGCTGCGACCATTGGCAACGATTTCCACATCGCGCCGGTGCAACCCTACTATCCGACCGACATCCCGCAGACCACCTACGATCCGGACAAGGCCAAATCCCTGTTGAAGAAAGCCGGGGCCGAAGGAATGTCGATCAAACTGCATACCGCAGACAGCGTGTTCTCTGGCGCGGTCGACATGTGCGTGCTCTATGCCGAGCAGGCCAAGAAATCCGGCATCAATATCGAGGTCGTGCGTGAGCCGAATGACGGTTACTATTCGGACGTCTGGCTGAAGAAACCTTTCACCGCCGTCTCTTGGGGCGCACGTCCGACACCTGACGTGATGTTCACGCTGGCATACAAGTCGGACGCTGCCTGGAACGAAAGCCACTGGCAGAACGCGCGGTTCAACGAGCTGCTGCTGCTGGCGAAAGCCGAGCTTGACCAGACTCTGCGGGCCGAGATGTACCGCGAAATGGCAATGCTGATGCGTGACGATGGTGGGACAATCATCCCGTTCTTCAACAACTTCGTCTACGCCCACTCGAAAAAGGTGGTTCACAACGCGGATCTGGCTGCCAGCTGGGAATGCGACGGCGCGCGCGCGCCGAGCCGCTGGTGGTTCGCCTGAGCCGGTAGCATGAACTGCCATCCGGCATTTCGATAATAATATGCGGCAGCCCTTTGGGGCTGTCGCACTCTGGTTGGGGCCGGTTTCGGCTTTCAGCAGCAACAATAAATAAGCGCCCACACGGCGCAAATGGAATGGAGGGGATAATGGGTGACGTCGCAAGTCTGATCCTGAAAAGGCTCGCCCTCGGGGTAGTGACACTCTTCATCATTTCGATGCTGATCTTCGGCGCCGTCGAAATGCTTCCCGGGGACATCGCCACTGCGGTCCTCGGTCAGAGCGCAACACCCGAGAATCTGGCCGCCCTGCGTGAGCAGATGGGCCTCGATCAACCGGCGGTCGTGCGATATTTTCACTGGCTCATCGGGGCTATCCAGGGCGATTTCGGCACATCTCTGATATCCGGTGACCGGGTAAGCGAGACCATCGCGCCGCGGTTGCAGAACACGTTGTTCCTAGCGACCTATGCCGCCGCAATGGCCGTTCCGCTTGCCATCTTCCTCGGCATCGTCGTCGCGCTGGTCCGCAACTCGGTCTTTGACCGGGTGGCCAATGTGCTGGCGCTGACCGCGATCTCATCGCCTGAGTTCTTCCTCGGCTACGTTCTGATCCTCTATCTTTCGGTGAAGACCGGAATGTTTCCGGCCATCGCCAGCCTGCAAGGCAATATGACTTTCGGCGACCTGCTGTATCGAACCTTCCTGCCAGCCTTGACGATGGTGCTGGTCGTGACCGCGCATATGATGCGGATGACCCGCGCCTCAATCATCAACCTCTTGGCCTCGCCGTATATTGAGATGGCCCGGCTGAAAGGCGTTCCGGCTTGGAAAGTGATTGTCCGCCATGCGCTGCCGAACGCACTTGCCCCGATCATCAACGTCGTGGCCTTGAACCTCGCCTATCTCATCACCGGCGTCGTGCTGGTCGAAGTCGTCTTTGTTTATCCGGGCATCGGTCAGTTGTTGGTGGATGCGGTGTCAAAGCGTGACTTCCCCATCGTGCAGGCCTGCTGCCTGATCTTTGCGGCGACGTTCATCCTGCTGAACCTTGCCGCCGACGTCGGGTCGATCCTGACCAATCCGCGCCTGCGGCATCCGAAGTGAGGGCAGCCCCATGAACTATTTCGTCATCGGATACTACGCATTGCTGATCGGCGCCTCATGCTTGGCGGCCTTTTACCAAAAGCGGTCCGTCTTCCTGCTTCTCTTTTCGCTGACGCTGGGATCCTTCCTGATGGGCATCCTGGGCGGCCAGCCAGCACTCTGGTTCGTCACCGTGCTTGCCGGCGTCATCGCCTTGGCCGCTGGCACCTCTTATGCGTGGCGCGAGTTCCTGATCCTGACCTTGCCCTATAACGCGGCCAAGACGATGCGAACTGCCCCCCTTACCGCGAGTTTCGGCTTGTTCGTGATCTTCATCTACGCCGTCATGGGCATTTTGGCGCCGTACATCGCACCACATGGCGAGGCTGAGATCATCTCTTCGGCCTTTGCCCCGGCTGACGCCGACATGCTTCTCGGCGCCGATCAGTTGGGCCGCGATGTGTTCAGCCGCATCATCTATGGCGCGCGTAACACTGTGGGTCTGGCCTTGGTCGCCACGGTCCTTGCCTTTACCATCGGGGCTGCTGCGGGTCTGTTCGCAGCGGTCAAGAAGGGCTGGCTGGATCAGATCATGGGCCGTGGCGCTGATGTCATCATGTCGGTGCCGTCGCTGATCTTCGCGCTGCTGATGCTGTCGATCTTTGGTACCAGCATGCTCGTCATCGCCATCATCGTCGCCATCATCTACTCGCCTCGGGTCTACCGTCTGACCCGTGCCGTGGCGGGCGATGTCGTGGTGATGGATTATATCGAGGCCGCGAGCCTGCGGGGCGAAGGAACCGGCTACCTGATCCGCAAAGAGATCCTGCCAAACGCCACCGCGCCGCTGATCGCAGAGTTCGGACTGGAGTTCTGCTTCGTGTTCCTGCTCATCGCTGGTCTGTCGTTCCTGGGTCTGGGCATTCAGCCGCCCACTGCGGACTGGGGCTCAATGGTGCGCGAAAACGCCACGCTGATTTCGTTCGGCGATGTCACGCCGCTTATACCCGGCTGGTGCAATTGCCCTGCTGACCGTGGCGGTAAATTTCGTCGTCGACTGGATGTTGTTCCGCTCGTCGGGACTGAAGGAGTAAATCATGCCCGCTGCGACCAAAACCAAGAAGGATGTCCTCCTGAAAATTCGCGGTCTGCGGATTGAGGGCTATTCGGATGAGAAATGGACAGAGATCGTTCACGGCATCAATCTGACGCTCCACCGGGGCGAAGTGCTGGGGCTGATCGGTGAATCCGGAGCCGGCAAGTCGACCATCGGTCTTGCCGCGATGGGGTTTGCCCGCGACGGCTGCCGGATTTCCGGCGGCACGGTTGAGTTCGACGGGATGGAGTTGACCACCACGCCCAAAGCCGATCTGCGGGCCCTCAGGGGTCTGCGCATCGCCTATGTGGCGCAGTCGGCTGCTGCCAGCTTCAACCCGGCGCACCGGATCATCAACCAGCACACCGAAGCCCCGCTGCAGTACCGCATCCAAAAGCGGCTGCAGGCGCAGGAAGACGCGATGGAGCTTTATCACAAGCTTCGTCTGCCCAACCCGAACGAAATCGGCTTTCGCTATCCCCATCAGGTCTCTGGCGGGCAGTTGCAACGTGCAATGACGGCGATGGCGATGGCCTGTCGTCCCGACCTCATCATCTTTGACGAGCCGACCACCGCGCTGGACGTGACCACCCAAATCGAGGTGCTGGCGGCGATCCGGGATATCGTAGACGAATACGACACTGCTGCCATCTACATCACCCACGACCTTGCTGTCGTGGCCCAGATGGCGGACCGGATCAAGGTTCTGCTGAAGGGCGACGAGGTAGAAACCTCTGACACCGACTCCATGCTGAACTCACCGCAAGAGGAATACACCAAGTCGCTCTGGGCGGTTCGCAGCTTTCAAAGCCCGCAAAAGGCCCGGCCAACGGATGACTCGGTCCCTGTTGTTTCGGTCCAGAACGTCGTGGCCTCATATACCGGCGGTGCCAAGGTTCTGGATGACGTCTCGTTCGACATCCATCAGGGCATGACAGTTGCCGTGGTGGGTGAGTCCGGCTCAGGGAAATCGACGGTGGCCCGCTGCATCACCGGCCTTTTGCCGCCAACGTCTGGCAAGATCCTGTTTCGCGGCGAAGAACTTCCCGCCGATTACCGAAACCGCACCAAGGATCAGCTGCGCCAAGCCCAGATGATCTATCAGATGGCCGATACCGCGCTGAACCCCAAGGTGAAGATCAGCGAGATCATCGGCCGACCAGCCCAGTTCTACGGCGGTCTGAAGGGCGCGGCCCTGAAAGCCCGGGTTGATGAGTTGCTGGATCTGATCGAGCTGGAACCCTCAAAGTTCTACAACCGCTACCCCCCGGAACTGTCTGGTGGGCAAAAGCAGCGGATCGGCATTGCGCGCGCCCTGGCTGCCGAACCGACGTTCATCATCTGTGATGAGGTGACCAGCGCGCTGGATCAGTTGGTGGCCGAAGGCATCCTCAAGCTGCTCGACCGGCTGCAAAAAGAGCTTAATCTGGCCTATATGTTCATCACCCACGATCTGGCCACCGTTAGGTCGATCGCAGATGAGGTCGTCGTGATGCGGCAAGGCAAGATTGTCGAACAGGGTCCAAAAGACGTGATGTTCACGCCGCCGCACCACCCCTACACCGACCTACTGCTGTCGTCAGTGCCCGAGATGGATTCCAACTGGCTGACGACCCTGCTGGAAGAGCGCGGCGTCGACAACATCGGCGAGGCGGCACCGTCCTCCACCCGATAAGTCTGACAATAGCTGACACCGATCTGCAGGGGCCAAACCGCCCCTGCAAACGGACCATCCAACGCCCCTCATCAAATCCGGGGTCGGGATGGCCTTGCGCCCAAAACAGTCCCCTGACCTGTGTGGAGCTATTGAAGCCCGGCGCGGGGAAGCTCTTCCCTGCCCAGATGGCAAGCAAGGGTATGGCCCGATGAAACCTCTGCCGCGGGCGGTGTGACCTTGTCGCAAAGCCCGCTGATCATTTGCGGGCAACGGGTGTGAAACACGCATCCGGTGGGCAGATTGGCCGTGGTGGGCAGGGTGCCGGTCAGCTTGACGCGCGCGGTCGGCGTTCCGGTCAGATCAGGGGCAGAGGACAATAGCGCCGCCGTATAGGGGTGATGAGGCCCGGAAAACACGGCCTCCGCCGGGCCGACTTCCAGCAACTGCCCCAGATACATCACTGCAATCCGGTCTGACAGATAGCGCACCACGCCCAAATCATGGCTAATCAGAATGTAGCTGACCTGTTTGGTGGCCTGCAATTCGGCCAACAGATTGAGGATCGCAGCCTGCACCGACACATCGAGCGCCGAGGTCGGCTCATCGCAGATCAGAACCTTGGGGTCGCTGGCAAAAGCCCGTGCAATGGCGACACGCTGCTTCAGACCACCCGACAACTGGCGGGGCACGGCGGACAGGTGGCGCTCGGTCAGGCGCACCGATGCCGCGAGACTTTTGACCCTTGCGTCACGCGCTGATCCGCGCAGACCGACAAGCAGACCGATGGTTCGCGACAGCATCCGATAAACGGAATGGGCCCGGTTCAGCGCGGAATCGGGGTTCTGAAAGACGATCTGGATGGATTTGACCTGATCGCGCGTCCGCCGCCGGGTTGTCCCGGCCAGCGATTGCGCCTCAAACCGGATCTCGCTGCCGGCATCGGGCTCCAACAATCCAAGGACGCAGCGCGCCAGTGTGGTCTTGCCGCTGCCGGATTCACCGACCAGACCAAGGGTTTCGCCGACGCGCAATTTCAGGTCGATATCGCGCAACACCCGCTGACGATGAGACGGTTTGCCAAAACTCTTGGCCAGCCCGCTCACTTCCAGAATGGGGGCGCTGCCACGGTTTGCGACAACGGCCATCGGCGCCTCGGCCTCGTTCGGCATTTCCGCGACCCGGTCCGGGTAATGGCATTTGCTGGCCCGCCCATCGGACCGCAGAAAATCTGGCTCCTGGCTCCGGCACTTGTCATCGGCCAAGGCGCAGCGCGGCGCAAAGACGCAACCGGTGATCTTCGCGCCAAGGCCGGGCAGAAAGCCGGGGATGGTTGCGAGCATCGCCTTGTCCTTGCTGCGCCCGGCTTGCGGCAGGCAACGCAACAGACCCGCCGTATAGGGATGGCGCGGCGCGGCGAAGATCTCCTCAGTCCGCGCCTCCTCCACCAAACGCCCGGCATAGAGAACCCCGACACGGTCGCACATGCGGGCGATGACGGCGAGGTTGTGGCTGATGAACAGAATGGCGGTCGACAACTCATGACGCAGATGCTGGATCAGGTCCAACACCTCAGCCTCAACCGTCGCATCAAGACCGGTCGTGGGTTCGTCCAGCACCAGCAACGTCGGGTTAGAGGCAATCGCCATGGCAATCGCCACACGCTGCTGCATCCCGCCCGACAGTTGGTGGGGATAGCGTTCCATCACCAGCCTCGGGTCACTGATCTGGACCTTGGTGAGGATGTCTTGAACCCTTGCGTCCCACTCAGCCCGGGGGACACCCGCCAATTCGAACACTTCGGCAACTTGGGCGCCGACGGGTATTGAGGGGTTCAGCGAGCGCCCCGGATCCTGATAGACCATCGAGACAGAAAACTGCCGCAGCTTGCGCAAATCCGGCTGGGACAACTGCCCGATATCCTGCCCGTCGATCAGGATGCGGCCCTTGTTGACCAGCCCATTGCGCGGCAGATAGCGCAGCGCGGCAAAGGCGGCGGTGGATTTGCCGCAACCACTTTCCCCGACCAGACCATAGGCCTCGCCCTTGGCGATGGTCAGCGACACCCCGTCCAGCACCTGCCGCAATTGGCCCTTGACGCGGTAGGCGACGCCAAGGTTTTCAAAGGTCAACGCATCAGTCATGCAGCGTGCTTTCGATGCCATCGGCGACAAGGTTGATGCCCACGACAAGGCTGGCGATGGCCAGACTGTCAAACAACACCGTCCACCAGAACCCCCCGCCGATCATGCCGTAATTGGCCGAAATCGACAGGCCCCAATCTGGCGACGGCGGCTGGATGCCAAAGCCGATAAAGCTCAGCGTGGCGACGGTGAAGATAGCATAGCCAAGCCTGACGGTAGTTTCGACAAGGATAGGGGGCAGGACGTTGGGCAGGATTTCGACGAACAGGATGTAGAGCGTGCTTTCCCGGCGTAGTTCGGCAGCGGCGATATAGTCCAGCCCGACCTCCGTTAACACGGCAGACCGAACTGTGCGCGCGATGATCGGGGCAAAGCTGAACGCAATCACGAACAGTACCGTGACGGTCGATGTGCCAAGTGCTGTCAGCGCCAAAAGCGCGACGATCACGGTGGGCAAGGCCAGTACTGCGTCCACCAGACGGCTCAACACCTCATCCACCAGCCCGCCGAAATAGCCCATCGTCAGGCCCAAGGCCGTTCCAAGGATAGTGCTCAACAATGTGGCAATCGGCGCGACGGTCAGAATGTCGCGGGCGCCAACGATGACACGGGAAAACACGTCCCGCCCCAGCTGATCGGTGCCGAACCAATGGTCAGACGAGGGCGGCAAGAGGGAATTCAGCAGGTCGTCGGCAAAGGGATCGTGCGGCACGAGGCTCGGGCCAAAGATCGCGCAACCAACCCAAAACAGCACAATCAACGCGCCGACATCGAAGGTGACAGAACGGAACAACCGACGAAGATCGTCGCGCCATGTATAATCGCCAGCGGCCTCTTCGGTACTGGTATCAGTCATTCCCGCCCCCCAAACCGGATGCGGGGGTTCAACCGGGCGTAGAGCAGGTCGGCCAACAGGGTCGTCATCGCGAACAAGCCACCAATTGCCATGACTCCGGCTTGCAGCATCGGGAAGTCCTTCTTCTTGGCGGCCGTATAGATCAGACTGCCAATGCCCTGATAGTGGAACAGAATCTCAATCACCACCAATCCGCCGATCAAATAGACCGTCTGGGTGGCGATGACGGAAATTGTCGGCAGCAAGGCGTTGCGTAGCACATGGCGCCAGATGACTTGGCGCCACGACAGCCCCTTCAGCACAGCGGTCCGGGTATAGTCGGCATCCAAAGCCTCTATCATCCCAGCCCGGGCCATGCGGGCGATATAACCGAACAGGATCAGGACGAGGGGGATGGCAGGCAGGATAAGGTGATACAGCTGGGTCAAAGCCCCGGCTTCGCCCCGCCATGTTGCCGAAATCGGGAACCACCGCAACCAGACGCCGAATATCAGGATCAGGACGATACCTGACACGAACTCCGGAACCACAGTCGCTGACAGTCCGACGACAGACAATATTCGGTCCGCCGCCTTCCCGCGATATAGCGCGGCCACCACGCCCCCCAGAATGCCAAGCGGCACAACCATCACAAAGGCAACAATGGCCAATTTGGCCGAGTTCAGCAAAGCCGTCATCAGAAACGGTGCCACGGGTGAGCGGTAGGCATAGGACTCACCCATATCCCCGGTCACAAAGCCTGCGATCCAATCGACATATTGCACCAGAACCGGGCGATCCGTGCCCATCTCATGGTTGAGCACCTCCACCGCCGTAGGGTCAGCAAAGGGGCCAAGCATGGCACGACCGACATTGCCGGGCAAAATATGCCCGCCCGCAAAGATCAACACGCTGAGCAGCCATAGCGTCAGCAACGCCAAGCCAAGGCGTCTGAGGATAAATCTGTAAATCGCGGTTCCCCTTCAGCCGATTTAGTTCCGGGGCCACAGCAAGGGGCGGCCCCGGTGCGGTGGTTTACATACTGGCTTGATCCAGCATCAGGTGACCCATCGCTGTCGACACGACACCGCCCAACCCAACCTTGGTCACGGTGATGAAGTCATAGAAATACGTCTGCAAGATCGGGGTTTCGTCCAGAAGCAGGGTCTGGATCTTGCCCGCCGTTGCGCGCTGTGCTTCCAGATCGAGGGCTGCGACGAAGCTGGTCACCAGCGCATCATACTCAGCATTGTTGAAATGCGCTGAGTTCCATGTGCCGGTGCTCAGCAATGGGGCCTGCAGAAAGACGTTGGGCACCCCGCGATGGCCATAATCCGTAATGCCCATCGAACTGTCGAGCCATGGCGATTTACCCGGCACGGCGTCGCCGTAGTAAGCGCCCTGATCCATGATGTTCAGTTGCAGGTCGATGCCGATTTCCTTGACGCCGTTCTGGATCAGCACGGCGTAGTCCGGGATCTCCAGATACTTTTCCGTGGTTAGCGTGGTCTGGAACCCGGCACCTACGCCGGCGGCTTCCATCAACTGCTTGGCCTGCGCGATGTCCTTCTCGCGCTGCGGGACGCTGGGGTCGGTCGAGGGATAGGCCGGCATGAACGGGCTGTCGTTGCCGATCTGCGCCTTGCCGCGCATCAGGCCCGCTACGATTTTGGGCCGGTCCAAGGTCAACGCAATCGCCTGACGGACGCGCTTATCCTTGAACGGGTCCATGTCGGTCCGCATGTGAACTTGCGAATGGGCCGAGGACGGGATCGAAATGATGTTGACGTTCGGGTCGGACAAAAGCCCAACCGCCTGCAACACCGGAACCTGCTGGATCACGTCAAGATCGCCGCCCTGCAACGCCAGAATCTGCGGCTGGTAGTCGTCGTAGAACACCACCTCCACCCGGTCAGGCAGCGCTGCAGCACCCCAATAGTCCGCGTTGCGCACGAAGGTCGCGCCAACCTTGGGTGTGTATTTCTCCAGCTTGAACGGCCCGGTGCCGATCATCGTAGCCTCATAATCCTCAGGAAACTCGGCCGGAATGATGATGGCGTTATAGTTGTCGGTCGAAACCGCGTAGGGGAAGTTGCCATTGGCGGCATCGAGGTGGAACTCGACGGTGTAGTCATCGACCTTCTTGGTGTTGCCCTTGGACAGCATACCGGTGAACACCGAGAGTGCGTTCGATCCGTTTGCCGGGTCTGCCAGTCGGTCAAAGGTTGCTACCACGTCATCGGCAGTCATCACCTTGCCGTTGTGGAACTTGACATTCTGGCGCAATTTGAAGGTCCAGACTGTGCCATCCTCATTGGGCGACCAGCTTTCGGCCAGCAACGGTTGCGCCGACAAATCCGGTGCCGACAAGACCAGCGTTTCGGCGAACTGCGACATCAGGGTAACGCCGCCACCATCGGCAATCGTGACCGGGTTGATCGCCGCTGCAGGCACGATCTGGCCGTAGCGCAGCGTGCCACCGGGTGTGCCGGCACGCGCCGTATCAGGCGATAGGCCAAATCCCAAGGCCGCAGTCACCCCACCCAGCAGCGGGGCGGACAGGCCGAGGACCGACCCATAGCGCAGGAATTCCCGGCGGCTTACGGCCTCACGGACCAGTCCATCGATCAGGTGATTTTCGTGGGCCGTGCGGCCACGGCGCAGAATATCGAGAAGCTTATAATTGATCGTCATGTCGTTCTCCCCTGTTGGGTTGGATGCGCCATTCGTTCGGCGTCTAGCTTCGGTCTATTCGGTCTATGCCCTTGGCCTGCTGTCAAGGATTTGCGGGCAAAATTCGGCTTGGTTGGCCGGATTGCAGGCACAGTTCATACAGTCTGCTCCCATGGAAAACTATCGAGCCGTTCATGTCCAGTGGCGGTTATCAGGACCTGCGTTTCCAGCTTCACGCTTTCGCTGCCCTGTTCGGCAATCAGGCTTTCGACGCAAATCACCATGCCTTCTTCGAACGCCCCGCCATGGTTTCCAGCAAAGTCCGGATGCAGGGCAATCACCGGCCATTCATCAGCCATCCCCACACCATGGGCAGCCAAGGAATAGCGGTAGGGCTGGTATTTCTCAGGTATTTTCCAAGATTGTGCGTTGAAATCGGCAAAGGACAGGCCGGGGCGCAGAAGGCCCATGTTGTGGTTGATCTGGTCCAACGCCGCCGAATAGAGCCGGTTTTGCGTGCGTGACATCGGCGTATAGCCACAAGTCCAGCTCCGTGACAGGTCCGCACAATAGCCGTAGGGGCCGATCATATCGGTGTCGAACGATATCATCTCACCAAGGTGGCAGACCCGGTCCGTACATTCGGAGTACCACGGGTTGGTGTGGTCTCCGCAGGTCAACAGCTTGGTTTCCAGCCAGTCGCCGCCAGAGCGGGCATTCTCAAAATGCAGATGCGCCCATAGCTCGCGCTCGGTGGCACCGGGCAGCGAATGTTCATAAATCCGCGCCATGCCCGCTTCGCAGACCCGGATCGTCCAGCGCATCAGGGTGATTTCATCAGCCGATTTGATCGAGCGGGCGATTTCGGTGATGGGGCCCGCATCCACCACCTGAAGGCCAAGCGCACCCAAAGCGTGATGACCCGGCAACTCAAGCCGATCACTGGCGATGCGGCGATTGCCGCCGCCATGTTGGTCGATCAAATCACCGATTTCCGCCGCCCAGCGCAGCGCTCTTTCCTCAACCCTGTCACCTGCCGTCATATACATCCAAGTAACGGCCGTGCGGATTTCATTAATCGTCTCAATGCCACGCGCCAGATGCTCACAGCCCTTGAATTCAAACAGGATCGCCGGACCCTCGGCAAAGATCAAAGCATAGCGCATCGGGTCATGCAGGGTCCAAACCTGCATGTTCGAACTGTCCAACGCGTAACGGATGTTCACGGGGTCATAGAACAGCCCCGCCGCGCAATCGTGTTGTTTCAACAGCTTGCGGATGCGCGACAGGCGGTAAACGCGGGCCCGTTGCAGCACCTCATGCGGGACCGGACTTCGCAAGGGCAGGTCGGCCCCTTGCTCATTCAGATAGGTCAGCTTCCGTTCGTCCTTGAACGGGGTCAGGATCATTCACCCGCACCCAGCAAAGCGTCGCTCATCCGGCGGCTGTAATAGCGGGCAAGATCCAGCGCCGCCCCTTCAAGATCGGGCCGCGCCAGTGGGCCGCGGTCATAGTGTTTGGAATTCAGACCCTTCACCATCGCCGTCAGCACCTGTTTGTCCTCGGCCATGTATTGGTGGAACAAATCCACTGCGTAGTCGACATCCGCCTGCGCCCAAGTTGGCCCATAGAACATCAGCCCCATCTTGACGCGCACCCGGTCCACCGCCTCAGGCTGGATGCAGATGAAGGACGAATAATCCCCACTGCACCCCGACACCAGACCGGGGGGAATGGCCATCATCACGCAATTCATCGCCTCGGCGTCGGTCAGGTCCGGATGCCCCTTGTAACTGCGCGGCAGATCCGGCGAGAACCCGGCATTATAGGCGAAATAGCCCTCCCCCGCCGGGATGTGGCTGCACAGCTTGGTCGGGTTCATCGGATGCAGCGTGGTCTTGTGCAGCGGCGAAAGGTGATAAGCCTCCATGAAGTTTTCGATGAAGCATTTCCAGTTCACCGACCAGACATCCTCCACCACATAGCGGGTGACCATGTCTGCCATGTGATAGTTGCGGATCAATGGGTCCAGCCCCTGCAGGCGCGGGCCTAAGGGCGGTGGGTTGGCGCTCAGATTGGTGAAGACAAAGCCATGCCATTCCTCGCAGGCAAATTCCGGCAGACGGCAGGATTTCTGGTCAAACCCCGTATGCGGTTCCATCCGGGGTGCAGCGGCCAGCGCCCCCGTTCGATCATAGGACCAGTGGTGATAGGGGCAAACCAGCCGCTGCGCATGGCCGGTTCCAGTCGCGATGATTGCGCCCCGATGGCGACAGACATTGGACAGCACACGGATCTTGCCATCATCGCCACGGATCGCAACCACCGGCTCGTCGCACAGCTGATAGGTCATGTAATCGCCGGGCTCCGGCAATTCGTCCGCCCGACCCAGACAAATCCACTCCGCGCCAAACAGCTTTTCGCGTTCCAGCGCCAGCACCGCCGGATCGGTGTAATAGGCCTTGGGCATCGACCATGCCTGATCCGACGGAATGCTTTCGCTTTGCTTCAGCGCCTCACCAAGCCGTGCTAAGGTATTCTGTGCCATCTTCGCCCCTTTGACTCAGGCCGCGCGTCCGTAAAAACCGACCTGCTCTTCTTTGGTAAACCGCACGCCGGGGCGTTCGTAATAGGAGAACACCGCAATGAAACGAGATTGCGCGCCGGTGCAGGTTGTGACCTTGTGCAGCGTGTTCTTGCCCTTGAAGACGTTCAGCGTCCCCGCCTTCAGAACGTGCGACTTCACAGCGTTATCACGCCCCTCCAACACCGCCGCCACCCCGTCGTAATTGGGGTCGGTTTCGGTCCGCAGGTCGGTCCGGTACAAGAACTCGCCCCCGCCCGAGGGTTCCTGCAGCAGCAGAGTCGTGGTGAATTCCGACCGGTCAAAGTGCCAGTTCAACGCCTCGCCATCCCCGTAGCGCATGATGTTCATCCGGGCCAAAGGATCGGCCATGGTGAACAGGCTGGACTTGTCCATGCAGGCGGCCAGAAACACCGCCATCTGCGGCCAGCTGTAAATCCAGTCGACAACAGTCTGCTCCAACTGGTCGCCACAAACCGTGTGGTTGATGGTGTCGACGGTTTTCAGGGCCGGATGGTCAAGAGCAAGACCCGGCACTTCCTTGCGGAAATAGATGTTGTGGCTGCGTTTGTGCAGAAAGGACAGCCGCTCCATGATCGGGGCCAACCTCAGCCATGGCTTTGGTGATGGCATCAGGACGCATCAAGCCTTCCAGATTGAACATGCCCTCTTTGGCAAGATCGGCTTGGCACCGCGCCACAAGCTCCAACCACCCCGGGCTGCCGGGCTTGTCGAGCGGATAGCGGTCGAGATCGAGTATTTCGCGCATGGGAACCCCCGGTTTGTCCGCTGATGGTGATGGCGGATTTGCATTTGGGCAAGCGCACAAAAACTAAGGTTGAAATAGATTTTCTATGCCACAAATACAGATTGAGGCTTGGACCGCAGGAGGAAACGTCCCACCCAAGGCCACATCGGCTTTACATCGCCAGGCTGCCCCTGCAGGATCAAACAATAAAATCTAAGGCAACCCCGATGCCCCTGACTCTGCCCCCCCTCAACTCCCTGCGCGCGTTTGAAGCGGCCGCCAGAACTGGCGGCTTTGTTGCTGCGGCAGAGGAATTGGGCGTCACTCCGGCCGCGATCAGCCAGCATATCCGCAAACTCGAAGACTACTTTGGCAAAGACCTGTTCATGCGGATGAACAACCGTGTGATCCTGACCGACGCCGGACATGCCATCCTTCTGGGAACAGCCGAGGCATTGCAGCTCATCTCTGAAACGACGCTCGACATGACCTCAGACCGTTCCCGGTCGCGTCTGGTCATCAGTTCGATTGAGTCGGTCGCAGAGAAGTGGCTGCTACCACGGCTGGTCGAATACTCCCGCGCGCAGCCCGACTTCCGCTTTGACCTGCGGGTAGAGGCGGATCCCGTCGATCTTGCCCGCCACAACATCGACCTGCGGCTGTGCTACGGTGCCAGCCACTACCCCGATCAGCTTGTGCAGGTCTCTGGCCAAGGACGTGGTCCAGCCGATGTGCAGCCGGGGCTATCTGCGGCAAAACCCGGCGGTCCTGCAGGGCGGCATGGCAGCGGTGCCGGGCGACGATTTGCTCAGCACCAGTTGGGGCCCCAGTTTCGGGTCGAACCCGACATGGCAAAGCTGGTTTCAACGCGCCAATCTGCCGATGCCTGAACTGGGCGGATTTCAAGCGGGGCGGTCCAGCCTGACTGTGGACATGGCCAAGGAAGGGCTTGGGGTGGCCTTGGCGCAGCAAATGCTGGGGGCCGCCGATCTGGCAGAGGGCCGGCTTGTGGCCCTGTCGCCCATCACGCTTGATCTCGGCCACCCCTACTGTCTGGTCTACCCGCGCAGCAAAGCCCGCAAACGGAACCTGGCGTCGGTGTTCGAATGGCTGGTCAAATCCACCGACCCCATCGCATTGGCAACCACTTGAGGCCACCTGCCGGATTCAGATCAATGCAGCTATGCAGACCGTATTCGGCACGCAGTTCCGTGCGTACATTGAATCAACATGAATTCGACCTTCGCGGACGATCCTCTGGCAGGCTCAGATTTGCGGCACTGCTCCCCAGCCATCAGATCATCGGTGTCAATCTTCCCGCTAACCTTCGCCTCCCTGACACGGACGCCTGTCGCCCTTTTTCCGTTTCTCAAGCTCCAGATGATTCTGACGCTGGCCCGGAAGATTGCCGAATTGATCGGCAATACACTGCCGAAAACCGCCGAACGGTAGAAGACCAAGCTGTTCCAAAATGAAATGAGCGAGGCGGTTCTGGTCTTCGGTGATCAGCCCAGGGCATTTACTGATGGAAATCCAAAGCCAGCCAACCGCGTGAATTTTCTGTACGAATAGCCCAAACCCAGCATCGCGCAACGCCCCCGGCTGGGCTCCATTCCGATGCGAAAGGCGACTGGCATCATGACACATGCAATAAACGTTATGTCTTATTGATCTGGATCAAAGACCCACCCTTTAGAGTGATTCTAAGTTCGACGGGTAAATTCAAAGGGAGAGCGATCATGACGACAGACAGAGTTCTGAACACGACGCCGACATTTACGTCATCGCATACGTTTAGCACGAACGACATCACGGGGACGTTCAGTGGCCTGACGCAGGGTGCCGTAGGTGTTGGCGAAACACCTGTGATCGACTTCACCGCAACGCCGGTCATGACCAAGGAAGGCGTCGCCCTTTACCCGATCAACAGTGAATTTGGATATAATGTAACCGACTTCGTTGGTGCCGTTGAAAAGGACTTCACCCTCGATTCTGCCTATGAAGAAGGCTGGGTTGGCGATCTAAAGGGCGAGGGCGGTGAACAGCAAGGGCTGGTCATCTCAAACAGCCCCACCGACTCTTTCAAGACGCCCGCGCTTTTGGGGACATGGCTGGCTGGTCTGGGCGGCAACACCGTCAAAGCCTCAACCGAGCATTACGTGGTGATGCAGAACGTCCTGTCGGATCAGCATTTCCCAGAAGACCCGGACGCGGTCTATCAGCTTGATGACAACCTCAAGATGGTCGGCGGCGACTATGACGGCATGTATATCGCGGACATTCTGCCGCTTGTGGGCGATGTGAACGACGATGGCGTGGTCGATATCAAAGACGTCCTGCTGCCGAACGAAACCACCATCGATTCCAATATCGCGGTGGGTAACGACTATTCAGTGACCATGAAGGATGACGGCAAGCTGCTCTATCGTTGGGGCAACGAGATCAAGAAGCCGAATGACGTCCGCATCGAAGTCAAGCTGGACCTGCCCGATGAATGGTCCAAGCCCGACGCCGATCACAACAATCTGGTGCCGCTGTACCGCGTGACGCAGGCCGAGCTGGTCACCAATCACACCATCACCAACAACCCGAACGACCAGATCCGCCCCGAGGATTTTGAGAACGAATCCGCCATCGGACAGCTGCCGACATATGAGGTTCTGGCTGACGGCAAATGGGTGTCGACGCATGACTACTATGCTGGCGATGGCACGCTCTACCCCGCAGGCACCGTTCTGCGTGATCCGGCATTGGTCGATCTGCTGGACGGCACGACCATTGACGCAATCGGTGCTACGACCGCCGATCTGGAAATGGGCTTCACGAATGCTTGGTACACCACCATGGACCGTGAGCCCTTTGAGCCTGTTTTGAATGACGACGGCACCGAATACATCGTTGGCCCACGTTGGCGTCTGCAGCCTGACAAGTACGGTCAGGACCTGCCCAGCGTCGACATCCCGCTGGACCCGAGCCAAGAGCCGCCGCCGGAAAAAGATGAGCTGAAGTACACTGTCGGCGAAGACACCACGACCGTCATCAACCTGCTCGACTGGGAATACCCGATCTCTCCGCTGTCGATCAGTGCGGGCTTCCAGAACCTGTCGGGCACCGTGTCTGAAAACGGCCTGAACATGACCGCAGGACTTTGACGTCGCGTTCTATGTGAAGGGCGATATCAAGCCGGCCACCCTCTACAATACCGAACTGGTGATGTCGTATGAGGAAATCACCATTCATGACGAGAATACCTTCGTCGTGGGTGGGGCCGGGTCCGACTATCTGGTTGGTCAGGGCGGCAACACCTTCATCGGCGATGCCAACACCACCACCGCGGGTGAGGATCTGTTCGTACTGTCCTACGGTGACGGCGACAACTGGGCCCAAATCGTCACGAGCTCCGTGCTCGACTTCCAGGTCGGCCTCGATACGCTCGCCCTCATCGACTTTGATGTGACCGAGGCCAACTTCAAGCGACTCGTCGATCAAGAAGTCATAGGCGGCAGCCTGCACATCTCCTTGAATGGCTATGAAATCGTCGTTCTCACCGGGGTTGCGCAAACGCTGAGCTATGAAAACTTCCTGATCCTCAACCGCTTCATCGACGAAAAGGTCGTCGGCACGGATGGCAATGACTACCTTGTCGGCGATGAGTTCGACAACAAAATCTGCGGGTTGGAAGGCAACGACACCATCCTCGGGCTTGAGGGCAACGACAAGCTCTTTGGCAACAATGGGGAGGACAAACTGTTTGGAAGCGCAGGCGATGACACTCTCGGTGGCGGTGCCGGGGCTGACAGGCTGGATGGCGGTTCCGGGAGAGACAGTGTTGTTTACGGACATTCCGGCGCAGCCGTGACCGTCAATCTGGACACTGGCGTCAACACCGGTGGCCAGGCCGAAGGCGACACCATCATCCGGGTCGAACAGGTCTACGGATCGGCCTTCGATGACTCGATCACCGGCAATTCCGCGGCCAATCTTCTGTCCGGTCTTGATGGGAACGACACCTTGGACGGTGGCCTTGGCAACGATGTCCTCGACGGCGGCAACGGGGCGGACGTCCTGATCGGCGGCGACGGGACTGACACGGCCAGCTATGCGACCTCTGATGCGGTTGATGTCAATCTCTTCACCGGGATCGCCACTGGTGGGCAGGCAGAGGGTGACACCTTCACGGGTGTCGAGAATATCGAAGGCTCTGCCTTCGCCGATGCGCTGACTGGCGATACAAACGTCAACAGGCTGATTGGCGGTGCTGGCGATGACACCCTGAATGGCAACGTGGGTTCTGACACGCTAGAGGGTGGCGCCGGTGCCGATGTTCTGCATGGTGGCCTTGGCCTTGACCGGGCGATCTACAACAACTCGGCTTCGGGTGTTTCGGTTAACCTCGTGTCCGGAATCGCAACGGGTGGCGACGCTACCGGCGACGTTCTGATCAGCATTGAACGCCTGACCGGTTCCAACTTTGCCGACACCCTTATTGCCGGCGACGGGAAGAACATCCTGCGCGGTCTTGATGGCAATGACGTCCTCGACGGTGGTGCCGACGCGGATCTGATGGTTGGCGGTGCCGGTCAAGACGTCTTTGTCTTCGGTGCTGGCAGCGATACGATGGACGGCGGCGAAGACTCCGACCTCGCGCTGTTTGCCGGTGTCAAAGCCGACTACACAATCGTCGGCAACACCGATGGCGATTGGGAGATCACCGATCTCGCCAGCGGCGATGTGGATGTGTTGTTCAGCATCGAAACGCTCAGCTTCGCGGACGGGTTCGTTCTGGCCTGACCCTCGCGACAGACGAGGCAAATCATCGAATTGGGCGGCGACGGCATACCGTCGCCGCCCATTCCCGTTTTGCCCATTCATCCATTTCGTGATCTCAAACCGACCTCGGCTGGAAACGCGTAGGTCCTCAGATCAACGACGCCACTTTCAGCCCCTCAAACACAGCTTCCTCGGCCGTCCGTGCCGTCAAGCAATCACCCACAGAGGCCAGTTCGACCGACAGGCCCTGCAATTCAGCAGACAGCTCGTCGACGGGCTGGTGGCCAAGGCACAGCACCACCATGTCGGCCTCTTCAACCATCATGGCCTCACCATTGGCGGTGTGCTGCAAATAGACCGACCCGCTGTCGACGCCATAAAGACGGGCGTAGGGCGTGACCTTGATCTGCAGCTTTTGCAACTCTCCGGCGATATTGTCGCGAACGTACAGCGGCAGCAGCGCGCCCGGATGCGGAGAGGTGACGACCAATTCCACATGGCTGCCCTGCCGCACCAGAAGCTCGGCAATGCCGGGGCCGATCCAATCGCTGCGCCAGTCGGCAATGACGACACGGCGGCCGGGTTTCACCTTCTTTTGCAGAATATCCCAAGCGGTGACGACCTGAACCGACCCGTCCATCGGCAGATCCGGCACGAAGGGCACGGCGCCGGTTGCAAGGATCACAGTGTCGGGCGCCTCACGTTCGACCAAGGCGCGATCGACGCGGAGGCCCTTGACGACGCGGACCTGATGCAGCGCCATCTCGTGCGCAAGGTTGGTGATGATGCCGCCAAATTCGGCGCGCCGGGGCAAAAGCTGCGCCAGCCGCGCCTGCCCGCCCAACTGGCTTTCGGCCTCGTACAGCGTGACGTCATGGCCGCGCTGCGCCGCCGTCACAGCGGCCTTCATCCCGCCGGGCCCGCCGCCAACCACCATGACCTTCTTGCGCCGCAGCGCCGGCACCGTCGTCCCAAAGCGCAGTTCGCGCCCGGTTTCGGGGTGCTGGATGCACGAGATCGGCAGCCCGCGATGGAAATGGCCGATGCAGGCCTGATTGCAGCCGATGCAGGCGCGGATGTCGTCCAGCCGCCCGGCCTCGGCCTTGGTCGGCATCTGCGGGTCGCAGATCATCGCCCGCGTCATGCCGCACATGTCGGCCTGTCCCGAGGCGATGATCGCCTCGGCCGTCTGCGGCTGGTTGATCCGGCCCGCGACAAAGACCGGAACCGACAAGGCCTGTCGGATCAGCGCGGCTTCGCCCGCCAGATAGCCGGTCTGATAGGCCATCGGCGGCACGATATGAACGGCACCGCCCGAGGTGGCCGAGGTGCCCGCGGTGACGTTCACATAGTCCAGCAGCGGCTGGAGCGCGGTACAACTGGCGATCACCTCTTCGGACTGCAGACCGCCCTCGTCACGCTCATCCGAACTGATGCGCATCCCGATGATGAAGTCGTCCGGTACGGCGCGGCGCATCGCCTCCAGACACTCGCGCAAAAAGCGCAAGCGGTTCGCGGCACTGCCGCCATAGTCATCCGTGCGGCGGTTCACCCGCGGGTTCAGGAATTGCGCGGGCAGGTAGCCGTGGCTGGCCACGAACTCCACCCCGTCCAGACCTGCCTGTGCAATCCGCGCCGCGGCCGAGGCATAGCCCGCCACGATCGCGCCGATCAGCCCAAGATCCAGTGCGCGCGGCATGACGTGAAAGCGCTCGTTGGGCGAAACCGAGGGCGCATAGGCCACAGCCAACAGCCCGTCGCCGCTTTCCATGATCTCGCGTCCGGGGTGGAAAAGCTGGCTGAACACCAGACAGCCCTCGGCATGGCAGACCTCGGCCAGACGGCGATAGCCCGGGATGCACGCGTCGTCGGTCGCCATCAACATATGCGAGGTATAGCGGGCGGTTTCATGCACGCCCGCCACCTGCGTCACGATCATCCCCACCCCACCCTTGGCCCGGGCCTGATGATAGGCGATCAGCGCGTCGTTCACCGTGCCATCGGTGGGCAGCGTGGTGTCATGGCCAGTCGACAGAATGCGGTTCTTGACCGCCCGGCCCCGTAGGGTCAGGGGGGCGAACAGATGCGGAAATGCAGGTTCAGACATGTGCCGCCCCTACCCGCCAACCCACCGGCTTGGTGCCAACCGCTACTACCGCCCCGTACCGAATGACCCCAGCCATTTGCGTCTCCGCTGAATTAGGTTTCAGCACATATGCGGCGCGCCATAGTAAATTTTCAACAGATTTCTTTACTCTCAGTCATGGTATTTTCTGATTTATGCAGTCCCTGCTTGCTACCTATTCTGCGAACTGGTTAGACGGCACCAGTGCCGCAAGGATCGTCACCATGCAGACAGAGCAGGACAACAGTTCCACCCCGTTTCTCGGAGACCGGATTCGCGGTCTGCGCAAGCGGCGCGGGCTGACGCTGGCCGATCTGGCCAACCTTGCGAAACTGTCACCCGGTTATATCAGCCAGATTGAACGCAACCTCGCCCAGCCCTCGATCCCGGCGCTGGTTGGCATCGCGGCGAGCCTTGATGTCACTGTGCAGTGGTTCTTTTCCGGCCCCGAAGTGACGGACCCCGCAGAGCAAGGCTATGTGGTGCGCGCCCGCAACCGGCTGCGCATCGACTATGCGACCGGCATCGTGGATGAGCTTCTGACGCCCCGACTAAGCTCGCAAGTCGAGATGATCCTCTGCCGTCTGCCACCCGGCAGCGGCAGCAAGGAGGCCTATACCCACAAGGGCGACGAAGTGGGATACGTGCTGTCCGGCGCGCTGGAGCTTTGGGTCGGGGACCGCCATTTCCACCTCGGCACGGGCGACAGTTGCTCCTTCGCCTCCTCCGAGCCGCACCGCTACCGCAACCCCGGCTCAGTCGAAAGCGTGATCCTGTGGGCAATCAGCCCGCCCGCGTTCTGAGGGGGCATGGAGCCACCCCTAACTGCGGGGTTTCATCTTGGGACAAGCCAACCATCACCCGGAACCAGCCGCTTAGGCTTTTGACACACCGCACGGCGCAGGACAGGAAGGATCTCGGGCACCTCATCGACGACAAGGCAATCCCAAACCTCGCCCCTTAGGAATCCGGCAGTCTTTAAGTTCTCCGTCAAGACCAGCAAGGGTGACCACAAGCCACCAAAATTCGCCAGCAGCACGGGTTTGGCGTGCTGCGCCAGCTTGGCAGGTGTGATGACTTCGCCCCACTCGTCAAGCGTATCACTACCACCGGGCAAGGCCACAATGGCGTCGGCATAATCCATCATCATGCGCTTGCGGACAGCCATGTCGGGCACAACAATGGCGTGGACCAATCCGGTTGGCGGCCTAAGATCGTCGGCCAGACACCGCGGAACGATCGCGATGACCTCACTGCCCGAATTGGCAGCGGCCATCGCGATCCGCCTCATCAGCCCACAATCACCGCCGCCGTAAATGAGCCTGATTCCCGCCCGTCCGTTCAAAACCCCAAGATCCTCCACCTGTTGCTGAAGGGCCTGATCGTGACCATCCATCGCGCCGCCGAAAGCGCCGATCGTTCCGATTCGAACCACATGTGGTCCGGGCTGTTGTGGATGCGTTACCCAACGGCGGGCGTGCTGCGCTCTATCGACATTGCGGATCTCCGGTGATGACATTGCGCGGGTTTCAGGGCTCAGTTGCGGATCAGCATGGCGTCGGGCATGGCCCAAAGCAGGCACCAGTCAGCAATGTCAGGACGGCCACCGTGCTGCCGCCCGACGCGACAGCGGCGGCAAGGTCAGCCGAGGCCACCAACCAAGGATGCCCAAGTCAGCGCCCAGCAGGCCCCTACCCCCACCGCCGAAAGCAGATCGCCCGCGCGGATCAGACGGTCGCTGGGCCGACCTTCTGCCTGAAACGCCCGATGATAGACTTCGCCGCTGGCTAAGAACACGAGCGTGGCCGAGGTCAGGATTAGTGCGGCGATACTGCCCGCCAAATAGGTGAGAAACGTTCCGACACCCGCGCGCCCTTCTGCCCCGCAGATCGCCATGGACAGCGATCGCGGCACCGCTCACAAATCCGATGAGGTTGCCAAGGCTGCAATATCCGCCCGGCCCCTGGAGCCGTGCGGCGATAGACTGTGCGATGGTCGCACCAAACGCCGGGAACGATCCGATAAGTGCGCGCCGATCAGAGGATTTCATGGTGGTCTCAGTTCAATCTGGCCCGTTCAAAGCAGTCACCACCGTTTGGCGGCCCGACTGTCTGAGGTGGTTCTGGCAAGATCACTCGGATGCCGTGATGCGGGCATGATCTGAGCGGGAAACCTCCGGCCAACCCTGCGTGAAGCAGGCCTGGATTACGCGGCGGCGAACAGCAACATGTCACGGATCGTGGCAATCTCACGCCCGTCGGCAGTTCTCAGCGGTCTTTGCTGCGGCTCCCACCCTGCCCCATCCGCGCCAAGGATTGAGGTGGCATCCTGTTGCAGCAGCCCCAAGAATGTATCCGCAACGATATGGCTCGAGCTGGCGCCCAGCCGGATGCCGCCTTCGCGCACCAATGCTTCGCACAGAAAGCAGAGCCAGACGGGCGTTTCCCTCAGGATGGCTTGCCGCTTTTCGGCGTCTTCGGCGTTGTTGGAATGTTGCGGATCGCCGCCCAGCCCGCGCGGCATCGCCCCGCGCAACTCGTCCTCACTCAGCACTGGCACACCAAGGGCCTGCGCCAGAACCTGCCCAAACGGAATGCGGCGCTGAAAGCCGCGTACCAGATTGCGGCCGATGACCGAACCGATGCCATCGTCGTGCTGCTGCACCGCACGCATATCATCTGGGCAACGACCATGTCGATCTGGTCACTTTTGGCCAACCCTTGGGGCGCCAAGTTGGTCACCCGGTCCCAATCCACCACCCAATGATCGGGCAGCGGGCTATGGGCACCCAACGACCCCATACCGCCGTGCGCGGCAAAGCTGAACAGTTGCACCAGCAAGGCCCGGCTCGCCATCCTATTCTCCACACCGAAATTCTCTTTGAAATCATAGCCTTCAGAATCCATCGAATGTCCGAACCGAAAAGCCGCCTTGCTGAACTCAAGCGGAACCTGCCGCACATTCAGTCTGGCGGGCGCGTACAAATTCAGGGGCACGCTTTGTGACCGGGGATGCGGCAGGAAATCGTGCAGGATACACCAGTGGTAGTGGCACGTCACCAGTGTAATGTAAGCGATCTAGCGAGACACCACTTCATGGCTTTATAGCTTTTCCCTGAGGGCCTCATAGGGCGTTTTGCCGTTGTGGGCACCGTGGGGTCTGGCGAGGTTGTAAAACTGTTCCCACTCGGCAAGTTTGGCGTTCAGATCGACATCGCCGGTGTAGCTGAGAAGCTGGTAGAACTCCTGCTCGTCGGATCGGTGCGATCGTTCGACCTTGCCGTTGAGTTGCGGAGAGCTTGGTTTGATGTAGGCGTGGCGGATCCCTTTGTCTTCGACATGCCAGTGAAACTTCGCTTGGAACTCATGGCCGTTATCCGTTGCCCGGCAATTGATTGCCTCGCAATCAATGAGAGGGGGTGCGGATTTCCTGAATGCGAAAGGGAAAGGTTGCGATGACGTGATCCACGAAATTTATGGCATTGGCCTGGTTGTGGCGTTCGTAGATCTTCAGCGCACGGATTCGTGTCGCGTCATCAATGGCCGTGTATTGAAAACGCCGAGTCTTGGCACCTGATTTGTCTATGAAAGTCAGGAACTTGACATCCATCTGGATCTGATGCCCCCCTCTCACGGTTTGAAGGCAAACCGTTGCCGGGCAACGGGAACCTGCTTGTTGTAGCGCTTGGTGTGGATCTTGCGTACTCGCGTACCACCTGGCAGGCGGTTCACACCATTGCGCTTGAGGATTTGCCTCTCGGCGATTGTAGTTCAATCGCCTGCCAGCCAGTGGATAGACGCCGGCGTCCGAGATTTTGAGCCCATGATAGCGCTCCAGATACCAGGTGATGCGGATTGGCCCGAGGTGATATTCGCGGCGCAGATGCAGGACTTTCTCCGTGACCGCTTCCGGCGTCCGGTTCGGATGGTTGTGCGGCACCGATCGTTTATTGGCCAGCCCGGCCTCGCCGTGGTCTGCGAAGGCATGACGCCATCGATAGAAGCTGGCTCTCCCGATCCCGAAATATCGACATGTCTTGCTGACGTCACCCGACGCCGCGGCGTGATCCAGAATGCGCAGCTTGCGCCGGATTTCCTGTTGGTCTTTGGCCATCGAACTCACCCTCCTACTCCAAAATGGAGACTACAGAAGGTGTCTCGCTGAAGCGATAGGTCCTACACATAGGCATATGCCAGACCGCATCCACAGAGGCCGAGGCCAGCAAGATCACATCCCCGACGGCAATCGTCGCAAGCCCGCCGCCACCCATCAAGTAGACCAATCATCGAACAAAAACTCGCTGGCCAGATCCAGATTGTCTGGCGCTGACGATGCAGGAACCAGTCCAAAACCGGCGTCATCACGGCAGAGGTTATTTACCAGAAATCCGGCATTGGTCATCGTCGTTTGACCATAGCCGATCTGCATCAGGGTAGAGGTTACGGTATAGGCCGCCGCCTGCACCAAAAGTCAGTTCGATCCTTGGACCCGTGGCAGATCCTGCTTCGCCCCATGCCGCATCACTGGCAACAACGCCGCAGCCCCGACCTGACAGGTCAATCCATTGGCTGCAAACGGGTCCAAATGGCCAGGGATCAGTTTTTGCGAGCCATTGCCCGGCCCCAGACCACCGCAGCCACCAGCACAGGGATATTGGCCTGCATCGCGGTCGGGCCGGGCTTCGCGGCGGTCACCTGATGCGGTGTTGCTTGTTGAAGCTCGACTGCATCCTAGTCATGCACAGGGAACCCCTGAAAAAACGGGAACTGAAATCAGATGTGATGCTTGATCGGGGGCACTGGTTGCGGCAAAAGGCGCTGATCAAAGATGTCAGGGCTCAGCCACAGTCAATCTCCGCTGTCGGGCTACCCGAGTCATCGGCCGCCGATGCAATACAGATGTGATCGCTGCGTGAAATGCGGGTAGCGTCGCTGACCCGGAAAACGGCGGAACGTCGCGGCCCCCGAAAGCCGCAGACGGATGCCGAACCTGTTTCGGCCTAGCCGACCGATTTCGTGAACAAGACCCATTCCTGTGCATCGACCTGCCAGTCGCCTTTGACGACCGGACGGCGGGCAACCTCACGAAAGCCTTTGCCGACATAAAGCCGAAGCGCGTCCAGATGCGTGTCCTCGGCAATCAGGCTGATCGACTTGTGCCCGGCAAGTGTCGCCACATCTTCGGCATGGGCAAGAAGCGCGCTGCCCAAGCCCTTGCCGCGAAACTGTTCATAGGTCGCCAGCACGTTCAGATACCACGATCCGGGCGCAAGCGCTTCAAGTTCCAGCAGGGGGACGAATATCGCAGGCGTTTCAGGGTCAATCGGACCCGGCATCTTCCTCTGCCGGATAGCCCAACAGGCAGGCCGCAACATCGCCGTCCACTTCGGCAAGCCATGCGTTCCGGTACGAAAAATTCCCAATCTCCCGCGCGGCCCGTTCTTGGCCATAGGCCCAAGGATCACCCTCGGCACCCACCGTCTTTTGCCAGAAATGCAGCGGCAGGTCGTCCGCCGCCATATTTATGAAACGCACCAGATGCGGCGCGTCTGACGCTTTGGCTTCACGGATCAACATGCGCGTCTCTTCCTCACTCTGCCCTGAATTCTGCATATGCGGGTTCCACACATCGACCATTCGCAGCACCTTTGCCACCCATTTCATGCGTTGAACCGGACAGAGAGACCAAACGCAACAGGACAGCCCCGCGCACAAGGGCCGGATTGCAGGCCGCCCGTCGATGGCACTTGTCAGCTTGCCGATCACGCCATACGACGAAACCGCAACCGAAGCGATATCTTGGAAGGACTGACATGAGCGATATGGTTTTCCGCTTTCCCGCACCCGGACCCGAGCCCCTGCTGACCGATCTAGAGGGCTGGACCAAGGTCGAGGGCAACCCGACCATGAAGACATGGGTTCAACACACCACCATCGACGGCAGCGTGATCAGCGGCACTTGGGAAGCAACGCTTGGCACCTGGCACGCCAGCTATAAATTCTACGAGTTCGTGCATCTTATCGAGGGTCAGATCACCATCACGCCCGATGGCGGCGCCCCCGTGACCATGCATCCCGGCGACGCATTTGCTGTCGAGCCCGGCTTCAAGGGCACCTGGAAGATCGAAAAGCCGGTCAAAAAGCATTTCTGCATCAAGCTAAGCTGACACCAATAGTCTGATGCCGATGCCGCTTGGCCAACAAGACTGCCCGTCGAATGGCGGGCAATCTTGGCGTGCCAGACACGGGTTTGACCAAGCCCGTCCACACGCTGCCCAGCTGCATTCTATCCGCAAACTGCTCGCTGTTACGTGGACCGGGGCCAAACTTGGTTTCGGACGATTACTATTGAACGTAGGCAGAATCTCACCAAACTCACGCGACAGGTTGAAGAAATCAACCAATGGATCAACAAGGGGGATCACATGAATTTTTCTATGACACGCAGAACTGGCATGGCCTTGGGCCTGGCTTTCGCCGCAGGCCTGCTGCCGGGCCTCGCCCAGGCAGACGCGCTGGACGACATCACCAAAGCAGGCGTTATCAAGGTCGGGATTTTTCAAGATTTCCCCCCTTTGCCTCGCTCAACGCGTCGATGAAGGTTGAAGGCTATGACACCGAGGTTGCCGACAAGCTGGCAGCGGCCTTGGGCGTCAAGGCGGAACTGGTCGCCATCACCGGGCAAAACCGCATCCCGTTCCTGACCGAAGGCAAGGTCGATCTGCTGCTGAGCATCGGCTACAGTGACGAACGCGCCCAAGTCGTGGATTATACTGATGCCTACGCGCCCTATTACATCGCCGTCATGGGTCCGAAGGATCTGGACGTAACGGATGCGGCTGGCCTGTCGGGTCAGACCATCGCCGTGAACCGTGGCACGCTTGAGGATACCGAGGTCTCCAAGATCGCCCCGGCGGATGCGACCATCCAGCGCTACAGCGACTATAGCGGCGTAATCTCGGCCTTCATGTCCGGTCAGGCGACGCTGATGGTTGTCGGCAACGATGTGGGCGCGACGATTCTGGCGCAGAACCCGGCGGTCGAGCCGGTGGAGAAGTTCCAGCTGCTGTCCTCGCCCTCGCAAATGGCGGTGAAGAAGGGTGAGGCTGCTTTGCAGGCCAAACTGAACGAAGCTTTGGTCGCCATGAAGGCCGACGGCAGCCTGAACGACCTTGCAGTGAAATGGCTGAAAGCGCCGCTGGCAGCCGGTTTCTGATCCCCTATGGGCTATGAATGGAACTTCACGGCAATCTACGAAAATATGGGCCTGCTCCTCGAAGGGGCGGGCCTAACTCTGTTGCTGGCGGTGATTGCCGGGGTTGTCGGCATCGCTCTCAGCATCGGCGGGGCGGTTACGGCACTGTGGGGGCGGGTTTGGGCGCGGCGGGCGGTGATGGCCTATGTCGAACTGATCCGCAACACGCCGTTCATTGTTCAACTGTTCTTCATTTTCTTTGGTCTGCCCAGTCTGGGTGTGAAAATGCCTGCCCTTGCGGCGGCCTCACTGGCGATGGTTATCAACCTGACCGCCTATGGGATCGAGATCATGCGGGCCGGGATACAGTCTGTCTCTCCCGGTCAGCGTGAGGCGGGGTTCGCGCTGGGGATCGGCCCGATTCAGGCATTCGTGCTTATCATCCTGCCGCAGGCGGTGGCCACGGTCTATCCGGCCCTCGTCAGCCAGATCATCATCACCATGCTGGAAAGCGCCGTTGTGTCGCAGATCGCCGTCACCGACCTGACCCATGCTGCCGATTTCATCCAGTCCCGCAGCTACCGCGCGTTTGAGACCTATGGCGTCGTGGCGCTGATCTATCTGGCGATGGCTTTGGCGCTGCGCTGGGTGCTCGGCCTCGTCGGACGCCGCTACTTTATGGCGAGGCGCGCATGACCCTGTCCCTGACCCAAATCATTCCGTTTCTGCTGATGGCCGCCCGCTGGACGCTTCTGCTGGCCTCAATCGCCTTTATCGGCGGCGGCATCGGGGCGACACTGCTGCTGCTCTGGCGCTATGGCGCGCCGCGCGTGGGCCGGCGGGTCACCACGGTCTACATTCAGCTGCTGCAAGGCACCCCTTTGTTGCTGCAACTCTTCATGGTGTTCTTTGGCCTGCCGATGATCGGCGTTGATGTGTCGCCCTTGACCGCTGCCAGCATCGCGCTGACCCTCTATGCCAGTGCCTTTCTGGCCGAGATCTGGCGCGGCTGCGTCGATGCCATCCCGCGCGGGCAATGGGATGCCAGTGCCAGTCTGGGGATGAACTATCTGGTGCAGATGCGCTATATCATCCTGCCGCAATCGCTGAAAATCGCCATTCCACCCGACGGTGGGCTTTCTGGTGCAGCTGTTGAAAAGCACCGCCCTCGCCTCCATCGTCGGCTTTGAAGAGTTGACGCGAGCGGGCCAGATCGTCGCCAACGCCACCTTCCAACCCTTTGTGGTCTATGGGCTGGTGGCGTTGATTTACTTTGCAATGTGCTACCCGCTGACCGTCGGCTCACGCTATCTGGAACGCCGGTTGCAGACCACGCGCTGAATGGAAAACCCCATGACCCCGATGATTGAGATGCGCCACGTCAACAAGTGGTATGGCCCGTTTCAGGTGCTCAAGGATGTGTCGCTGACCGTGAACAAGGGCGAACGGGTGGTGATCTGCGGGCCGTCCGGGTCAGGCAAATCCACCGCGATCCGTTGCATCAACCGGCTAGAGACGCATGAGCAGGGCCAGATCTTTGTCGAAGGCGTCGAACTGAACAATCAGGTCAAGAATATCGCGCATGTCCGGCGTGAGGTTGGCATGGTGTTCCAGCAATTCAACCTGTTCCCGCATCTGACCGTATTGCAGAACCTGACCGTCGCGCCGCGCCGTGTCCGCAAACAGCCCAAGGCAGAGACAGAGGAACGGGCTATGCACTACCTTGACCGCGTGCGGATTGCCGAACAGGCCCACAAATACCCTAGTGAGCTGTCAGGCGGCCAACAGCAGCGCGTCGCCATCGCCCGCGCCCTGTGCATGGAGCCGCATATCCTGCTGTTTGACGAACCGACCTCGGCGCTTGATCCAGAGATGATCAAAGAGGTGCTGGATGTCATGATATCCCTAGCGCAGGATCACATGACGATGATCTGCGTCACACATGAAATGGGCTTTGCCCGCACCGTTGCCGACAAGGTCATTTTCATGGATCACGGCAGAATTGTAGAAACCGCCTCGCCGGAGCAATTCTTTTCAGCGCCGCAGAACGACCGGACAAAGCTGTTCCTCGCCCAAATCCTGTCGCACTAGGCTGGCACGGTGACGCGCTTGAACACCCCCGGTTTGCGCATGGCATGGGCCTGACGCAGTTCCTTCAGAAAAACCGACAGCACGGGTTTGGTCGTCTCAGCCTTGCGGGTGGCCAGATAGACCGGGTTGGGATAGCCGACTGCCGCCTCCAGCAAGGGCCGCATCAAATCCTGCGCGACCCAATGGGCGGCGAAATGGGCGGGCAAGAAGCCGACGAACCGCCCCGACAGCACAAAGGCCGCCACAGCCTCCATCAGGTCGGCGACGGCGGTAGAGGTGGTCTTGACGCCCGGCGGCAGGCGGTCCGGGGCGGCATAGGCGCGGCGGACGAATTGTTGCTCCTTCAGGTCAGCGACCCGGATATCGCGGCGGTCAAACAGCACATTCCCCTTGCCGCAATACAAGCACCTGCTGTTCGTTGAAGATATCCTCATAATCCAGATAGGGCGAATGCTGACCGCAGGTGCCAAGGCCAAGGTCGCAACTGCCATCCAGCACCACCCGCTCAATCTCTGACGGTGAGGTGACGCGCAGGGTGATCTGCACCTCTGGCGCGATCTGGTTGAAACTGCCGATGGCGCTGTGCAGCTTGCACTCGGGGTTGGCGATCAGGCTGTCCACAATACCGACCACCAACGACCCGGTCAGGCAGTTGCGCGCCGCCCCGGCATCGGACCGAAACTCATCTATGGCCGAGAACAGCCTTTGCGCGGCTTGATAAATCAACTGCCCCCGCTCTGTCAGCTTGAAACCCGACCGACCACGTTCGCACAACCGCACGCCAAGGCGTTGTTCCAACGTGGTCATATGGGTGCTGATGGTCGATTGGCTGACATTCAGGTCAATTTGCGCCGCCGAAAAGCCGCCCGCATCGACGACCGCGGAAAACACCCGAAGCAGCCGGATATCGGTTTCTGACAGATTGCTGAGCATTGGGCCTCTCCTGACGCTGCCAGACTACACGCTCGGGCGGGCAATGAAAGTCCGATACATCGACAGAAGGGCAACCCAGCTTTCACAGGTCGATATTGTTCCGGGTAAGCGCATTTTTTAGCCTCTCACCCAACAACACAAAAACAGAAACCAAACCAACGGGGAATGACATGACCAAGTTTACCAGACGGCAAGCACTGCAAACGGCGGTGGCAAGTGCCGCCTTTTCCTCTATCGGGTTCATGAGCCGGGCCGCGACCACAGAACTGACTGCCGTGGAATGGGGCGGCGGCGTTGTGGATGCGATGAAGGCTATCGCGGCCAAGCAGGACGCCGTGTCGTTCAACTGGGTGCTGCATCAGGGCGGCTCAGGCGCGATCCTGCCCAAGATCAAGGCAACCTGGCCGGCCGCCGATTATGACTATGTCGCTGGCTGGGAAGGTTCGTTCAACGGCATGTTGAAAGAGGATTGGCTGGTGCCGGTGACGGTGGACATGGTGCCGAACCTTGCTGACATTCCCGAAAAGATCATCGTCAAGAACGCCAACGGCGACTGGATGGCAGTGCCGCGCGCTGTCGGCGGCATCTATTTCGCCTATCGGTCGGACACCAGCCCGATTGAGATCAAGAGCATTGATGACCTGCTGAACCCGGCCCTCAAGGGCAAACTGTGCTGGCCCGGCCCGACCCAGAGCATGATGCTGCAACTCGTCGCCCTCGCGCTGCACGGCGGCGGCGACGAAAACAACCTGGAGCCGGGCTGGGAGTTTATGAAGAAGCTGGCCGCATCAGGCAATATCGGCCGGATTGCAGTGACCGACACCGACTTCACCACCAGCCTGACCAGTGGTGAAACGGTCGGCGGCTTCTATTCCGAACCGCAATTGACCGAGGTTGCCAAGGCCTTCCCGCTGGTCCGTCTGACCAAGACCGAAGGGATGCCGGTGTTCCTGTATCAAAGCGGCTTTGCAGTTTTCCAGAACCGCCCCAACCTGCAGGCCACACTGGATTTCATCAACTTCGCCATCAGCCCGGAAATGAGCGAGCTTTATGCCGAGGTCGCGGGTGAGGCACCGCTGAACGTCAAGGCCAAGACGCCTGACGCCCTCAAGCATCTGGCCTTCACCCCGGAGGAGTTTGATAAATACGTCTACGTCCCTGATTTCAATGTGGTTCTGACCAATCAAGACGCCTGGGCCAAGCGCTGGGAAGACGAAATCGCACCGCTGCTGTAAGAAGGGGGAACAGGACGATGACCGTAAAACGACCCAGCGTCCTGTTCCTGCCGGGCGGCGCCTTGTTTCTGGCGCTGTTCGTGCTGCCTATGGCCGGGCTACTAATCCAGAGCCTGCGCTACTATGAGCCCGGCAGCATCGGCTCTGCCGCCGATGCGCCCTTTACCCTCGCCAACTATGCCGAACTGTTCAAAGCCTCTTTCGCATCGTTCTTCCTTCAAACGCTGCGGATCAGCCTTTTGGCCTCCATCGCGGGGGTGTTTTTCGCTTTTCCGCTGGCTTATTGGATCGCCCGCCGTCTGACCTCCCGTTGGCGGATGATCGCCATCGGGTTCTTTGTCGCACTGATGTTTCTGAGCGTCTTGGTGCGGACCTATGCGTTGGAGCTGACCTTCGGCGCCACAGGGCCCTTCGGCCCCCTGCTTCGTGGCATGGGAATAGCGACCAATGGCCGGGCCTATATTGAGGTTTTGGTCGGCATGGGCCTGCTCCACTATGTCATCCCGATGTCAGTGCTGACGCTTCTGGCGACTATCCAAAATGTCGACCCGCGGCTGACCGACGCGGCGCAGGTTCTGGGGGCACCCAGTTGGAAGGCGCATCTGACCGTGACCCTGCCCCTGTGCATGCGCGGCATTCTGGCGTCGTTTCTGTTTGGCTTCACCTTCTCAATCAGCGCCTTTGTCATCCCGATGATCCTCGGCAAAGGGCGCGTCCTGTTCATATCGAACCTGATCTACACCCGCTTTAGTGAGATCGCGAATTACCCCAGCGGGGCGGCGATTTCGGTGGTGCTGTTCGTGCTGGCGATGGGGATTGTCTATGCCATGACCGCGATGATCAACAAACGGTGGCCGCAATGACCAAACATCTGGCCGACGACCTGATCCGCCTTGCCTGCAAGGTGATGAATTGTCTGGTGGTGCTGTTCCTGCTTGCCCCCATCCTCGTGACCGCGCTGATGGCCTTTGACGCGCGGGCCTTCCTTGGGCCCTTGCCGCCGCCCGCCCTGTCATTCCGCTGGTTCACCGCCTTCTTTTCGGACAGCTATTTCCTGAATGGCCTTGCCACCAGCGTTAAACTGGCCCTTGCCACAACCGCTATTTCGCTGACCGCAGGAATTGCCACCGCCTACGCCTTGGACCGCACAACGATTGGCGCCAAGGACCAACTGGTCGCGTTCTTTCTGTCGCCCTTGGTCGTGCCCCCGGTTGTGATCGGCTTTGCCCTGCTGCTGTTCCTGTCGCAGATCGGCGTGATCAACGGCTTTGCGCGGCTGCTCTGCGGCCACGTCATCATCACCGTGCCCTATACGATCCGCGCCACCCTCGCCTCCATGTCACAGATCGACCGCAGCTATACTGAGGCGGCACTGGTGCTGGGTGCTACCGAACGGCGGGCGTTCTGGGGCGTCACCCTGCCCTTGGCCCGCGCGGGCATTCTGTCCGGCGCGATCTTTGCCTTTGCAGTGTCGATGGATGATGTGGCGGTGTCGATCATGCTGACCGATGCCCACACCTACACCCTGCCGATAGCCCTGATCAGCTCCATGCGGGCGAATTTCGACCTGACCATCGCCGCCGCCTCGCTGATGCTGATGGGCGCTGACTGTTGTTCTGATCCTTGTTCTTGAAAGAGTCGTCGGCCTGAACCGTGCCATCGGCGAAGGTGCCTTCCGTTGAAAGATTCCCCTATGCAAACCGTGATCAAATTCGAAAATGTCCGCAAAAGCTTTGGCAGTATAGCCGCCGTCGACGGCATCAGCTTTGCGGCAGAGGCGGGTGAGACTGTGGCCCTGCTTGGCCCCAGCGGTTGCGGCAAGACCACGACCCTGCGCCTGATCGCGGGGTTTGAAGAGCCTGACGCCGGCGTGATCGAAATTGGCGCGGAATCCGTCATCGGCAAGCGCCCCTACGAACGCAACGTCGGCCTGCTGTTTCAACACTACGCCCTGTTTCCCCATATGAGCGTTGGTGAAAACATCGCCTACGGGTTGAAGCAACGCGCCTTTCCCAAGGCCGATATTGCCGCGCGGGTGACCGAAATGCTGCGTCTGGTGCAGTTAGAGGGGGTGGCCGACCGTCGCCCCCGTCAACTCAGCGGTGGTCAGCAGCAGCGGATTGCCTTGGCCCGGGTACTCGCCACCAAACCCAAACTGGTTCTGCTGGATGAACCCCTGTCCGCGTTGGACGCCAAACTGCGCGAAGAACTTGGCGCTGAATTGAAGCAGATCCTGTCCTCGGTCGGCTCTACCACCCTCGTTGTCACCCATGATCAGGATGAAGCGATGAGCCTCGCAGACCGCATCATCGTGATGAACCGCGGCCGGATCGACCAGCAGGGCGCGCCGTCTGACATCTACACCCATCCCGCCACAAGGTTTGTCGCGGGCTTCATGGGGCGCAGCAATTGGCTGGATGGCACGCTGAAACTGGGCAAAGGCAGCTTTGCCACGGTGCTCAGCGCAGGTGCCGTTTTATCGGCCACGGCACAGGGGATTGCGGATGACACCCCGGTCAGCCTTGGCATCCGCCCCGAACGCATTACAATCATCGGCGCTGGTGTCACGGCCCCGGCAATGGGCGCCAATCAATTCGCGGGTCAGGTACTCCAAGCCCGCTACATGGGCGCCGAAATCCACTATCAGATCGGCACCGCCATTGGCCCGCTGGTGGTGGTCGCCGCCAGCACCCGAACAAAACCCTTTGACAAAGGGGCCAAGGTGAAGATCAGCTTTTGTGCCGAGGATTGCATAGTCTTTCCGGCAAACACAGGTACCGGAGGATAAGATGACCACATTCAACCAACCGCTTGGCGGCAACCAGATGCCTCGTTTTGGCGGGCAAACCACCATGATGCGCTTGCCCAGCCAACCCACGGCAGAGGGGCTCGACGTGTGTTTTGTCGGCATTCCGTTGGATATCGGCACCTCCAACCGCCCCGGCACAAGGTTCGGTCCCCGCGAAATTCGCGCTGAATCCTGCATGATCCGGCCCTACAACATGGCAACCCGCGCTGCCCCGTTTGAATCGCTGCAGGTGGCCGATATTGGCGACGTGGCGATCAACACTTTCAACCTGTTGGAATCGGTCCGCATCATCGAAGCGGCCTATGATGAGATCCTGTCGCATGGCTGCAAACCCCTGACGATCGGCGGTGATCACACCATCCCCCTGCCGATCCTGCGGGCAATGCACAAGATCCATGGGCCGGTGGGCGTGATCCATGTCGATGCCCATGCAGATGTGAATGACCACATGTTCGGCGAACGTATCGCCCACGGCACCCCATTCCGCCGCGCCATCGAAGAAGGTCTGATCGACCCCAAACGCATGGCCCAAATCGGCCTGCGCGCCACCGGCTATGCCGCCGATGACTTTGACTGGGCGGCCGACCTCGGCGTCCGCGTGGTTCCGGCAGAGGAGTGCTGGTACAAATCCCTGACCCCGCTGATGGCCGAAATTCGCGCCCAGATGGGCGACGGTCCGGTCTATCTGACCTTTGACATTGACGCGCTGGACCCCGCCTTTGCCCCCGGCACCGGCACGCCCGAAATCGGCGGCCTGACCTCCATCCAAGGGATCGAAATCATCCGCGGCTGTCGCGGGTTGAACCTGATCGGCGCCGATTGTGTAGAGGTGTCGCCGCCCTATGACACCACCGGCAACACCGCGATCACGGCGGCAAACCTGATGTACGAAATGCTCTGCGTCTTGCCCGGCGTGCAGTACCGCACATGAAAACCTGCGGTGAGGTTCTGGTCGAGATTCTCGAAAGCTACGGCATCGACACGGTTTTCGGCATCCCCGGCGTGCACACGGTAGAACTCTACCGTGGCCTGCCGAATACCAAGATCCGCCACATCACCCCGCGCCACGAACAAGGCGCGGGCTTCATGGCGGACGGCTATGCGAGGGCGAGCGGCAAGCCCGCCGCCTGCTTCATCATCTCCGGCCCCGGCATGACCAATATCATGACGGCGATGGGACAGGCCTATGCCGATTCCGTGCCGATGCTGGTCATCTCCAGCGTGAACAACACGCATGAACTGGGTCTGGGTGAAGGCCGGCTGCACGAACTGCCCGATCAGCAAGGCGTGGTGCGCGGCGTGTCCGTGTTCAGCCATTCCGTGCTGCGGGCGGCCGAACTGCCCACCGTACTGGCGCGGGCCTTTGCCGTGTTCGACTCCGCCCGCCCCGGCCCGGTGCATATCGAACTGCCGCTGGATGTGATAACCGCCCCCGCCGACGGCCTGACCCGCCATGCCCACCGCCCCCGCGCCCTGCCCGGGCCGGACCCTAAGGCCATCGCAGCAGCGGCCTTGCTGCTGCGGCAGGCAACCTCGCCCTTTGTGGTGCTGGGCGGCGGCGCCTCGCATTCTGCCCCCATCGCAAAGGCATTGGTTGAACGTCTCGGCGCGCCAACGGCCCTGACCATCAACGCCAAAGGCGTGCTGCCGCCGTTTCACCCGCTCAGCCTCGGCGCGACGCTGCCGCAACCGCCGGTGCTGGCCGCGCTGCAATCCGCTGACGTGGTTCTGGCCATCGGCACCGAACTGTCAGAGACCGACACGCTGCTGTTTGAAAGCCGCCTAGACATCCGTGGTCGCGTGATCCGCATTGATATTGAGGCGCAGCAACTGGTCCGCAACGTGCTGCCAGAGGTGGCGATCTGCTCGGATGCCGGTCTGGCAATGGAGGCGCTGCATGCGGCGTTAGAGGGGTTTGCCCCCGACCAAACTGCAACCCGCGCCAAGGTGGCGACGATGCGGCACGACCTTTCGCAGATGGTGCGGGCCGACTATAAGATCCATCACCGCTTTCTGGATGCGGTGGCGGCGGCCTTGCCCGGCGTCATCATAGTCGGCGACAGCACCCAACCCGTCTATGGCGGCAACCTCACCTATGAACCCGCCACACCGCGCAGCTATTTCAACTCCTCCACCGGTTACGGCACGCTGGGCTATGGCCTGCCCGCCGCCTTGGGCGCAAAACTCGGCCAACCGGACCGGAACGTGGTGGCGCTGATCGGCGATGGCGGGCTGCAATTCACCATTGCCGAATTGGCCACAGCCGTCGAACTGCGCCTGCCCGTGCCGATCCTTGTCTGGAACAACCAAGGCTATGGAGAGATCAAAAGCTACATGGCCGACCGCAATATCCCGCAGATCGGCGTCGACATTTACACCCCCGATTTCCAGACCATCGCGCGCGGCTTCGGTTGTCATGCCGTCAAGCCCACTGGTTTTGACGACCTGCGGCAGGCGCTTCAAACCGCGGCCCGTGCAGACCGCCCAACCGTGATAGAGATTGACGACCCTGCCATCAAAGACTGGGTCTGAAGAACCAGCCGAAGATCGATCCGCCGAAATGCCGCGCGTTGCAGACCGAGGAGATTTGCCCCTGACAGGTCCGCAAGTCTGGCCAGAGCATCGGCTTCGCCATCAATTACGTCGACAAGCCGGATCCCTTGGTCGAGGGCAAAGCCTGCTGCATTGACGCCATTGATCATGGCGAGGCGTGAAAAGAACGAGTGGGGTGCCTCGCCCGGCTCATAGGGCAACGTCAGGATGAGGCGGCACTGATCATTGGTCACGTAGGTCGGGGTCCAGGCAGTGGGAGCTTGCTAACGCCTATCATCACCACTTTGTTGCTGTCACGTGCCCTTGGTGCAATGCGCCGTGCCAATGGACGCAAAAACCTCGCGAATCGGGGGTTGCGGAACGCGCAAATGGCAAGTTTGCGGTAAATGACTGGCAATGCGGACATCCGTTATGGCAAGCCACAATCAGCCGCTCAACCGGTCAGAACCACTGACCGGGTTCCATCAGCCCCAGATCCATCAACTGCTGACTATGCCATTGAAAGGGCGTCGAGTTGTGCCAGCGGAACGACACGATGTCGAACATCGATCCGGCATTGGTGCGCAGCGCCTTGGCGGTGCGGAAGCTGACCACGGCGGTCGTGATATTGTGGTGCCACGGACAGGCATAGGTGTTGTATTCCTCGTCGCTGAAGGTGAAGTCGCTGCGCAGTTCCAGATCGGGTTTGGCGCGGAACAGGGCGATCCGGTCGATCTTGCGGCGCGGCGCTGGGATATGCTCTTCAAACCGCCAGCGGAGACCGCCGAAAGAAATCAAGCTGGCGTTCGCGGGGGTGGTTGTGGTTGGCGGCATCCGGACGACCGAGCGCGTAATAGCCCGACCGGTCCAGTTGCGCGGTTTCCAGCGAAACCGCATTGGGAAAGCGATCCAGATCCTCGGCATAAAGATCAACGACATAGCTCAGGATGGCATCACGCCGCTCTTCGGATTGAAAAGCCAGCATTTCGCGGATGCTGCGCGTTTCTGAGAACGGATAGAACAGATACTCGGTGTTGTAGCAGTAGTAGATCCAGATCCCCGGTGCGGCCTTGATAATGCGGTTGACGGCCGTGATCATTGCGGAGTCGACATGGGTGTCAAACGCGACCCGGTGGACGCGTTCGGCAAGCTGGTCGGGGATGGTGATGCCATCGTTCGCCAACAGGATCACATGCAGAAAGCCCAGTTCCAGATGGTGCAGCAGCGTCGTTTCCACCTCTACCTGATCTTCGGCCATGACCAAGGCAATCGGCCCCTTTGCCAATATGGCCCGGCCGTCGCGGAGGAAGTGATCGAGGGAAGTGAATTTCATGGTCGCCCTGAGTTCTGCACATCGGATAACAGATGACGTTGTGCAATTCGCTAATGCAACCCCGTCCAAGGTGCTGCGCGTTGCAGATCGCATGATTTTGGCATATGCGGCAGCCCAGAGCCGCCCTGCAGGAATTCGGATGACCGACGCCAAGAAGCTTTTCATCAAGACCTATGGCTGTCAGATGAACGTCTATGACAGCGAACGCATGGTCGAGGCCATGGGCGCTGAGGGCTATACCATGACGGACGTCATCGAAGACGCCGACATGGTGCTGCTGAACACCTGCCACATCCGCGAAAAGGCGTCCGAGAAACTGTATTCCGACCTGGGCCGCCTGCGCCCGCTGAAAAACGCCAAGCCCGGATATGAAGATCGGCGTCGCAGGCTGCGTGGCCCAGGCCGAGGGTGATGAGATCAAGCGCCGGATGCCGCTGGTCGATATCGTCGTCGGCTCGCAGGCCTATCACCGCCTGCCCGAGATGGTGCGCGGCGTGGGCAAGACCACCGACACCGACTTTCCGGTCGAGGACAAGTTCGACCTGCTGCCCAAACGCACGGCCACCGCGGGGCCCCACGGCCTTTCTGACCGTGCAAGAGGGCTGCGACAAGTTCTGCGCCTTTTGCGTCGTGCCCTATACCCGTGGCGCCGAAGTGTCGCGCCCGGTCGACCGCATTCTGGCCGAGGCGCGGGGCTGGTCGAAAAGGGCGTGCGCGACATCACGCTGCTGGGTCAGAACGTCAACGCCTACCACGCCGAGGGCTATGGCTTTGCCCGGCTGATCCGCGATCTGGCCCGCGTCGACGGGCTGCAGCGCATCCGCTACATGACCAGCCATCCGAACGACATGGAAGACGACCTGATCGCCGCCCATGGCGATGAACCGAAGCTGATGCCCTATCTGCATCTGCCGGTGCAATCGGGGTCTGACCGTATTCTGAAGGCGATGAACCGCAAGCACACCGCCGAACAATATCTGCGCGCTGATCGAACGCTTCCGCGCCGCCCGGCCCGACATTCTGCTGTCGTCGGATTTCATCGCAGGCTTTCCCGGCGAAACCGACGCCGACCATCAGGCCACCCTGGACCTGATCCGCGCGGTGGGCTATGGCATGGCCTACAGCTTCAAATACTCGCCCCGCCCCGGCACGCCCGCGGCCGAAAAGCCGGAACTGCCCGACGATGTGGCCGACGCCCGCCTGCATGACATTCAGGCCCTGATCACCACCCAGCAGCGCGCCGCACAGGATGCGATGGTCGGGCGCGAGGTTTCGGTGCTGTATGAAAAGGCCGGCCGGATGCCGGGACAGATGGTCGGCAAGTCCGATCACCTGCACGCCGTCCATGTCGATGATTCGGCTGGGACCGGTCGGCGAACTGGTCCGCGTCAGAATCTCAGCTTCGTCCTCCAACTCCTTGGCAGGCGTCAGGATTTCCGAATTAGCCAATTGTGGCAGGTCTGTTTCCGGCCCGGATCCAATGGTTAATTTATGGTCGATTTGGTTACGCCACGCTATCAACAATTAGTGGTTTGACTCAACGGGATACACAAGATTTTGCTTTACTTTGATCTATCTCAGCGGCATTTCTATGTCAAAGGTATGTCATTTTCAATGAGGAGGCTTCGGCTGTGAAACTATTGTCCAAGTCCCTGAAGATGGCCCTTGGGGTGACCGCCCTGACGGCTGGTCTGTTCGGGGCAACGCATGGCCATGGCGCAACAGGCGCCTCAGGTCGCCGGCAAGATTGAATGGGGCATCTGGGTCGATGACGACGGCTGCATGCACTGGTGGGCCGATGGCGGCGTCGAAGGCTACATGCTGGACCGCGTCAACCCCAAGACCGGCAAGCCGTCTGCCTGAAGAAGAACACCTGTCTGGTGGAAAACACCGACACGCTGTTCGCGACCGACAGCGCCCAACTGACCACCTCTGGCCGTCGCCGCCTGACCGACGTTCTTCCAGAGCGCCGGTGCCTTTGGCTATGCGATCTACGGCCATACCGACAGCCGCGCTTCGGATGAATACAACATGTCGCCTGTCACAGCGCCGCGCCAAATCCGTAGCCGATGTCGCCCGTTCGATCGGTGCCATGGTCGAACGTGAGATCGGCTTTGGCGAACGTCAACCGATTGCGACCAACGGGACTGCTGCAGGCATGCAGCAGAACCGTCGGGTCGAAGTCGTTTGCTACAGGTGGTGAGCGAAATGATGAAATTTGTATCAATTCCCGGTCTTTTGATTGCCGCCTTTGGCCTATCCGGCTGTGATGCCTCTGACGGGCTGACGGCCTATCATCAGGCCCCGGGCACAGTGATCGCCACGGCCTATGACACCGGACGCGACAGTGGCGTTCTGACCGAAGGTCACGCTGCGATCGCCTATGATCCCGACGGCTGCCAAGGCTGGATCATCGACGACGGCGATCGAGGGCTATTCGGGCCGCCGCTTTGACCCGGTCACGGGCCTGCCGGTCTGCAACAACCTGTATCCGCCGGGCACGGTTCTGGGCAACTATCAGTCGCAGATCGCCGGGCATTCGGGACTATGTTCCCGGCAGCCACGTCACGCAATAAGTCTACGTCCATCTAGCAAGACCGGGGCTGCAGTGAAAACTGCGGCCCCTTTTGCTGTGCGGCGCCGATATGCCTATATTGTCATCGAAACGTCACCCTGCCGCGCAAGACTGGCCCAAGGCGCAATTCGTGCTTGCCAGATCAACGGTTGCGGCCCAAACTTTGTGTACGACCTGACGGAATGATCTGCATCTTGTCCCAGAAGGAGACCTCATTGGGCATTAGCGCGCTGACCCCCCCGACCCGTCCTGACGATGTAGTGGAAACCAATCTTGAATTTCCCGACAACCGTTTGCTGATAAGCCTGTGCGGTGAGTTTGACCGCAACCTTTCCCAAGTCGAACATCAATTGGGGGTGCATGTGCTGCGCCGGGGCAATCGGCTGGCCATTATCGGTGACAAATCCCATCGTGAGCAGGCGGCAGCGGTGTTGCGCGGGCTGTATGCGCGGCTGGAGGCTGGGCAAGTCGGTGTCTGCCGGCGATGTGGATGGCGCGATCAGATTGGGGCGTCCCATGCCGAACGATCATGTAAAGTCCGACGAACAGATAGAGATGTTCCACGGCTCCCCCACCGAGTTGCGGACCCGCAAGCGCGGCGTCGAACCGCGGACAGAGGCGCAGAAGGCCTATGTCGCGAACCTGTTTGCGCATGAGTTGGGCTTTGGCATCGGGCCGGCTGGTACGGGCAAGACCTATCTGGCCGTTGCCGTCGGCGTCACGATGTTTCTGTCGGGCGCGGTTGAGAAGATCATCCTGTCGCGGCCTGCGGTTGAGGCTGGCGAGAGGTTGGGCTTTCTGCCCGGCGACATGAAGGAAAAGATCGACCCCTACATGCAGCCGCTGTACGACGCGCTGAATGATTTCCTGCCCGGCAAGCAGATGCAGAAACTGATCGAGGAAAAGCGGATTGAGATTGCGCCGCTGGCCTTCATGCGGGGGCGGACGCTGTCCAACGCGTTCATCGTGCTGGATGAGGCGCAGAACGCCACCACCATGCAGATGAAGATGTTCCTGACCCGTCTGGGTGAGGGCAGCCGCATGGTCATCACCGGCGACCGCACCCAGATCGACCTGCCACGCGGCACCTCTTCCGGTCTGGCGGAGGCTGAGCGGATCCTGAACGGGGTGAAAGGTGTCAGCTTCAACTACTTCACCTCCAAAGACGTGGTGCGTCACCCCTTGGTGGGTCGCATCATCGAGGCCTATGAGTCTGATGAGGCCAAGGACGCCTGAACTTTCGACTGTCCGCATGTGGGACGCCGGAAGACTGCCGTAAAATCAATGAGATAATCTTGCGCCTTAACCTCTCGTTAAGGCGCAAGGCATTTCAGGGCGAAAGAAACCTCCGAATTTACATACCTCTATGGTATGCTATCAACCCAAACTCCGATCAAATTTCGTTTTCTGTGCCGCTAGGGTGAGGCAGGAGGACGGAATGGACAACACTCTCACCCCATTTGCCCTGCGTCTGGCCGCGATGCGGCTGCGTTTTGGCACACCTGCCGCGGATGCGGTGCGCGAGGAACTGGCCAGTCTGGGCCTGAAGCGGGCTGTGCTGTTGTCAACGGCGTCCCAAGGCGACAATGCGCGGCGCTTTGCCGGGGCGGTTGGGCCTGCGATCATCGACGTCTTTGCCGGGGCGGTGATGCACACCCCAGTTGAGGTGACCGCCGAGGCATTGACCTTTGTCCGCAATCTTGGGGCGGATGCCGTGGTATCGCTGGGCGGCGGGTCGACGACCGGGCTTGGCAAGGCCATAGCCCTGCACACCGACCTGCCGCAGATCGTGGTGCCGACGACCTATGCCGGGTCTGAATCCACCGCGATTCTGGGCCAGACCGAAGCGGGTCGCAAAACCACGATCACCGATCCGAAGGTCCAGCCAGAGGTCATCATCTTTGACCCGGCGATGGTGGCGACGCTTCCGGTCGCCCTGACCGTCACCTCAGGCCTGAATGCGATCGCCCATGCGGTTGAGGCGCTTTATGCCCGTGACCGAAATCCGCTGACCTCCGCCCTCGCGGCGCAGGGGCTGGAGGCGATGATCGCGGGCTTACCGGACGTGGTCGCCGATCCCGCCGATCTGAATGCCCGCAGTCGCACACAATACGGCGCGTTTCTGTGTGGACTGGTGCTGGGTCAGGTCGGGATGAGCCTGCATCACAAGCTGTGCCATGTGTTGGGCGGCAGTTTCGGCCTGCCCCATGCCGAAACCCATGCGGTGATCCTGCCCCATGCCGTGGCCTACAATGCCGGGGCGGTGGGCGATCAGTTGGCACCATTGCGCGCCTTGGTGGGCGAGCCGGGACCGGGGTTGCAGCAGTTCGCCCGCCGCTTGGGCGCGCCGATGGCCCTGCGTGATCTGGGATCTGGCTGAGGCCGATCTGGACCGGGCGACTGAAATCGCGATGCAAAACCAATATTGGAACCCGCGACCGCTTGAACCCGTGGCGCTGCGCGCCCTGTTGCAGCGGGCTTGGGCGGGCGACGACGCGCAATAGGCTGAGCAAGATTGTTTGGGAGGACAAGATGGCGGATATTACTACGGATGTGCTGATCATCGGCACGGGGCCGGCAGGCTCGGCCACGGCGGCGCTGCTGTCCAGCTATGGCGTGGCGAATATGGTGGTGAACCGCTACCGCTGGCTGGCGAACACCCCCCGCGCCCACATCACCAACCAACGCACGATGGAGGTGCTGCGCGATCTGGGCCGTGAGGTTGAGGACGAGGCCTATATGTTCGCCACCGCGCAGGACTTGATGGGCGAGAATATCTTCTGCGAAAGTCTGGCGGGGGAAGAGATTGGCCGGATGAATTCGTGGGGCACCCATCCGATGTCCAAGGCCGAACATCTGATGTCATCGCCCACGTTGATGAACGACCTGCCGCAAACCTTCATGGAGCCGTTGTTGTTCAAGACCGCCTGTCAGCGCGGCACGCAGGCGCGGATGTCGACGGAATATATGTCCCATGTGCAGGACAAGGACGGCGTGACGACCACCTGCCGCGACCGGTTGACCGGCAAGGACGTGACGATCCGGTCGCGGTATCTGGTCGGTGCGGATGGTGGCAACTCCTTGGTAGCCGAGCATGAGGCGCTGCCGTTTGAGGGCAAGATGGGCGTCGGCGGGTCGATGAACATCCTGTTCCGGGCGGACCTGTCCAAATACGTCGCCCATCGTCCGAGCGTGCTTTACTGGGTGATGCAGCCCGGCGCGGATGTCGGCGGCATCGGCATGGGTCTGGTGCGGATGGTCAGGCCGTGGAACGAATGGCTGATCGTCTGGGGCTATGACATCAACCAACCCGCGCCCGTGGTGGATGAGGCTTTGGCGACCCAAGTGGCGCGGCAGTTGGTTGGCGATCCGGCCCTTGAGATTGAGCTCATCAGTGCCAACACCTGGACCGTCAACAACATGTACGCGACCCATCTGCAAAAAGGCCGCGTGTTCATCATGGGCGACGCGGCGCACCGCCATCCGCCGTCAAATGGTCTGGGGTCGAACACCTCAATCCAGGACGCGTTCAATCTGGCGTGGAAGCTGGCGGCAGTGGTCAAGGGTCAGGCGGGGGTTGCCTTGCTGGACAGCTATTCCAAGGAACGCGCGCCGATTGCCAAGCAGATCGTGACGCGGGCCAACCAGTCGATTGGCGAATTCGGGCCGATCTTTCAGGCGCTCGGCATGACGGGCGGCACCGATTACGAAAAGATCAAGGCCAACATGGATGGGCGCTGCGATGCAACCGCGGCGGCAGAGGCGCAGCGGGCGGCCCTGCGCGAGGCGATTGCGTTCAAGAAATACGAGTTTGACGCCCACGGGGTCGAAATGAACCAGCGCTATCGCTCTGGCGCTGTCGTGACGGATGACCAGATGGAGCCGGACTTCGATCTGGATGCCGAGCTGCATTATCAACCGACAACTTGGCCCGGCGCGCGTCTGCCGCATGTTTGGCTGTATGACCCGGCGGGGGCAAAGCATTCGACGCTTGGACCTGTGTGGCAAAGGGCAGTTCACGCTGTTCACCGGCATCGGCGGCGAGGCTTGGGTCACGGCCGCCGCAGAGGTTGGGGCAGAGTTGGGGGTCAATCTGGTGGTGCGGATGGTCGGGCCACGCCGGGCCTATCTGGACCACACTGGCGATTGGGCGCGGGCGCGTGAGGTGTCGGATGCGGGCTGTATTCTGGTGCGGCCTGACCAGCATGTCGGCTGGCGGTCGGATGGTCTGGCCGATGCTCCGGCGGGCACTCTGCGCCGGGTGTTGAAATCGTTGCTGGCGAGGTGATCATGGAAAACGGTTATTTCACGGAAGAGAACAGCGCCGATGTGGTTGTCGCCCGCAACGCCAAGGCGCGAGACGCGCGGCTGGCTGAGGTGATGGCGGTCATCACCCGGCACCTGCACGCCGCCGTCAAAGAGATCGAACCCACGACCGAAGAATGGATGGCGGCGCTGCAGTTTCTGACCCGCACCGGCCAGATGTGCAATGATTGGCGGCAGGAGTATATCTTGCTGTCCGATGTGCTGGGCGTGTCGATGCTGGTGGATGCGATCAACAACCGCAAGCCGTCGGGCGCGTCAGAAAGCACCGTTCTGGGGCCGTTCCATGTGGCCGATGCGCCCGAATTGCCAATGGGGGCGGATATCTGTCTGGATGCCAAGGGCGAGCCGATGCTGGTGCGGGGGCGTATCCTCGACACGGCGGGTCAGCCGATTGCCGGGGCAAAGATTGATGTGTGGCAGGCCAATGACGAGGGGTTCTACGATGTGCAGCAAAAGGGGCTGCAACCCGACTTCAACCTGCGCGGGGTGTTTCGGACCGGGGCGGACGGACGCTATTGGTTCCGGGGGGTGAAGCCGAGGTTCTACCCGATCCCGGACGACGGCACGGTGGGCGGCCTGCTGGCTGCGCTGGGCCGCCACCCTTACCGGCCAGCGCATCTGCACTACATACTTGAGGCAAAGGGGTTTGAGACGCTGGTCACCCATATCTTTGATCCCGATGACAAATACATCAACTCTGACGCGGTCTTCGGGGTGAAGAAAAGCCTGCTGGCAAAGTTTGACTGGATCACGGATCCGGCGCGCATCAAGGCAGAGGGGATGGCAGAGCCGTTCCATCTGGTTGAGCATGATTTCATATTGGCACAGGTCAAATGACCCTAGCCCGCCAACATCTGCGCCAACTCATCTTTCAGCCGCAACACGGCTGCGATCACGGATTGGCGTTGGTCGGCAAAGCGCGAGGTCGGGATCGGGACCGAGATGGCGAAACACTCACCAGCCGGGTCACGGAAGGCAATGCCGACAGCAGAAATACCGGGCGTATGGTCATCGTTGTCCTCAGCAAAGCCCTGCGCGCGGATGATGGCCAACTGGTCCAGCAACCGGGGCAGATCCCCTGCCCGGCCCGACAACGCCCATTCAGCCTGCGCCAATGCTTCGGCCTCTTCGGTGGGCAAAAGGGCGAGGACGGCGCGGCCATTGGCGGTGGAGGTCAGCGGGAAATGCTCGCCGACCGAGGACACGGCGCGCAAGCGGTGGCTGCCCTGCACCTGATCGAGAAAGACCATCTGACCGCCGCGCAGGGCGGACAGATCCACCGTCTCGCCGGTCTGATCCATCAAGGCATTCAAATAGGGGCGGCAAAGGGCCACGACATTATAGCGCGCCGCCTCTGCCAGCGCGTGCAATTCCGGCCCCAACCGCACGCCCGCCGCCCGCGTCGCCATCAGCAGCCGTTCGTCAATCAGCGCGGCCACGATGCGCTGCACGGTGGAACGCGGCAGGCCGACCCGCTCAGCAATCTGACCCAAACTAAGGCCAGTCTGGCTGTCTTTCAGCGCCCGCAGCACCGCAGCCGCGCGGGCAATCACCTGAATGCCGTCTCGGGATTTCACATCATCACTCATGTCGTACCTGTGCCAGAGCCTTTGGGGCGATTCCAGCCCACAATGCGGTACAGAGAACGCCATAGCAAGAATCATTTGACCGCTATGCGGTGCATATGTATCGTAATGCAAGACAGACGTGATGCGGGAGGCATGGCGTCGTGCACAAAACGCTTGAGGGGAGGCGGCTGATGGTCATTGTTCGTGGCATCGAGTTTCAGGGGAACCTGGACAACATGATGGGGTTGGAGTTTTACAACCTGTCGCATCGTTTCGGGTTTCAGAACCCGAACTGGCCGTACTTTCAGGATACGCAGATTGAGCGCATTCATTACATGGCCAAATCCGGCGTGCTGAGCCAGCGCATCACCACCACGATGCACGCCACCACCCATATCGACGCGCCCGCCCATGTGGTGCAGGGCACGCCCTTTATCGACGAAGTGCCGCTGCCGCATTTCTTTGGCACCGGGATCGTGGTGTCGCTGCCCAAGAAGAAATGGGAACCGATCACCGGCGAGGATCTGGAAAAAGCCTGCGGCCATGCAATCCGGCCCGGCGATGTGCTGATCATCAACACCGGCTGGCACAAGCAGTATGAGGACGGCGATTACTTCGCCTATTGCCCCGGCTTTGTGCCCTCAGCAGGCGAATGGATGGTCAAGAAGGGCGTCAAGGTTGTCGGCCATGACACCCAGGCCAACGACCACCCGCTTGCGACGGCCATTGGCCCGCAACGCAACGGCCCGCTGTTGCCGCATCTGAAGAAAGAGTATTTCGAATGGTCAGGCGGGCGTGACTGGGCCGATGACTTCCCGGATTGGGAGCCTGTGCACCAGATCCTGTTCAAGGCAGGGATTTTGGGGATTGAGAACGTCGGCGGCGATCTGGATGCCGTGACCGGCAAGCGCTGCACCTTTGCGTTTTTCCCGTGGAACTGGGACCGCGGCGACGGCTGCATCATCCGTCTGGTCGCGATGATCGACAAGTCGCAGGGCTACCGGATTGAGGCTGGCGAGACGTTCTGAATGTCCTGACGGAGGCGGGGGCCAGCCCCCGCACCCCCGGGATATTTGCGCCAAAATGAAAGGACTTGGGAGGGTTCGTGGATGTTCGTGAAGCGGTTTGAGGAGGCTGCAACCTATGAGGCGCCGAACCATCGCGGGGTTGTCGGGCTGCGCTTGCAAGGGTTTGAAGAGGGCGGGCCAACCAACCAGTGGGTCGGCTATTCGCAATTTCTACCGGGGGGCGGGGCTGGACCGGATTCGACGCCTTTCGAGAAGGTCTATGTGGTGCTGGAAGGTGCCATGACAGTGGTCATCGGCGGGGTCGAAACAGTGCTGGGTCCGATGGACAGCTGCACGATTGCCCCCGGCGAAGTGCGCGAGCTGGTCAACAGGTCGAACCATGTCTGCAAAATGCTGGTTGTCCTTCCTTATCCCGCAAAGGTGGCATCATGAGCCTGCCCAATCCACTGGATATGTTTGATGTGCGTGGCAGGGTGGCGCTGATCACCGGGGCCTCTGGCGCATTTGGAATGGTTGCCGCGCGGGTGCTGGCCGGGGCAGGCTGCCGTCTGGTTCTGGCGGCTGGCAAGGCGTCGGACTTGGCTGCAATCGCGGCAGAGTGCCGGGCGGGCGGGGTTGACGTGGTTGAGGTCAATGCGCGACCCGACACTGAGGCGGCTTGTGATGCGATGGTGGCTGAGGCGGTCAAAGCCTTTGGTTGTCTGGATATTCTGGTCGTGGCGTCGGGCATGAACAAGGTGGCCAAGATCGACGAGATGGCGCCAGAGGCGTTTCTGGCCGTGATGGACGCCAATGTCACGCAAAGCTGGCTGCTGGCGCGGGCTGCGACCAAACAGATGAAGGCGCAGGGCAATGGCGGCAAGATCGTGCTGGTGTCCTCGGCGCGGGGGCTGCTGGGGCATCCGGCGGGCTATACCGCCTATTGCGCCAGCAAGTCGGCGGTGGATGGGATGACCAAGGCGCTGGGCTGTGAGTTGGGGCCGACCGGGATCACCGTCAATGCGATTGCGCCGACTGTGTTCCGCTCGCCTTTGACCGCGTGGATGTTCGAAGAGACCGAAAACGCCAAGGCGGTGCGGGCGGGGTTCCTCGCGCGGGTGCCGAAGGGGCGGTTGGGCGAGCCGGAGGATCTGGCGGGGCCGCTGCTGTTCCTCGCCTCGAAGGCATCGGATTTCTACACCGGGCATATCCTGTATGCCGACGGCGGCTATACGGCGGGATGAGATGAAAAACCTGCAAACAGCGGTCATCGGCGCGGGATTGATGGGGCATGGCATTGCGCTGACTTTGGCGCGGGCCGGGCAATATGTTGCCGTCACTGACCCCATGGCCGAGGCGCGGGCGGCGCTGCCCGCGCGTGTGGCGGACAGTTTGCGGCTGATGGGCGTCAAGGATGCCGAAAGCGCCCGTGTTCTGAAGCGGATTGAGGTGTTTGACACGGTCGCCGGGGCCGTGCGTGAGGCCGCCTTTGTGTTTGAGGCGGCGCCGGAGAAGATGGCGCTGAAGCAGGCGATCTTTGCTGAGGTTGAGGCGAATGCGCCTGCCACGGCGATCCTATGCTCCAACACCTCGGTCATGCCGATCACCGAGATCATGTCGGGGCTGAACGACAAGAGCCGCGCTTTGGGCACCCATTGGTGGAACCCGCCGCACCTGATCCCGCTGGTTGAGGTGATCCGCACGGCGGACACATCTGAGGCCGCGATTGACGCCACGATGCACCTGCTGTCCGAGGCCGGGCAAAACACCGGTGCGGGTGGAAAAGGATGTGCCGGGGTTCATCGGCAACCGCCTGCAACATGCGCTGTGGCGTGAGGCGATTTCGCTGGTTGAGCGGGGGATTTGCGACGCCGCAGCGGTCGATGCCGTGGTCAAGGCCAGCTTTGGCCGCAGGCTGGCGGTGTTGGGGCCGCTGGAGAATGCCGATCTGGTCGGCACCGATCTGACGCTGGATATTCACAACACGGTTCTGGCCGATCTGGAAAACCGGCAGGGGCCGTCGCCGCTGTTGGAGGCTATGGTGGCAGACGGGCGCTTGGGGATGAAATCGGGCGAAGGGTTTCAACGCTGGACGCCAGAGGAGGCGCGGGCGCTGCGCGAAAAGGTCACGCGCCACCTGTTGCAACTGAACAAGATGCTGGAGGGCTAGATGCGCTTTGATCAGGTGAACGATCTGTTTCAGCCGGGCTATCTGTCTGTTGAATCCGGCGTGGTGGACCATGAGGACGGGTTCAAGACAGTCCATGCCCTCGCCCGGATGCCGCGCGCCAAGGCCAAGATGGTCGAATGGTGGTTCGGCTGGCTGGGCGGTACGGATCAATACAAGCTGTGGCACCCGACGGACCATTTGTTCAGCGATTGGGAGGGGCGGACGGGCAACACCCATGTCGGCTCCAGCCATCTGGTGCATGAATACCTCGGCGGGACGGATGGGCCGATTTACAAGCTGCGGATCAATTTCCGCGACCCGACCGAGTTCTTTGACGCCGGGAAATATGCCGCCTTTGATGGTGCCGCGATCTGCGCGCGGATCGGGATGCTCGACGTGCCGGTCAACATGGGTCTGATGACCCATTTCGTCCGCAACACCAATCAGGGCTGTGAGATGCGGAGCCGGTTCTTTCTGGGTCATCTGGAAAGCCGTGACCCCGATCACCCGATGTCGGCCGAACAGGCGCGCGCCCTGCGGCATGAGAATGTGACGCCGGAGCTTGCCCGCCGTCTGCACCAGCACTGCACCGAAGAGATGTCTTACTTGAGTGAAATTCTGCCGATCCTGTACCGTCAGGTGACACAGGACCAAAGCCTATAGCCCAACCGGCACAAGACCGGGGGGAACACCATCAATCTGGGAGGAAAGAATGGCCAAGTTTACCTATACGCGCCGCAAGTTCATCACGACAACCGGGGGGATGCTGGCGGCCCCTGCCCTGCTGACCGCCAACCGCGCGTTTGCGCAGGATGGCGTGTTCAAGATCGGCCTCGTCGCCCCGACCACCGGGCCGATTGCCGGTTTTGGCGAGGGACAGGACTGGATCATTGCCGGGCTGAAAGACACGCTGGCCGGGCTGACCAACAACGGCAAGCCGGTTCAGATCCAGATCATCGCCAAGGACAGCCAGTCGAACCCCAACCGCGCGGCAGAGGTGGCGCAGGATCTGATCCTGAATGAGGGCATCAATCTGATGCTGACCCATGCTACCCCCGACACCACCAACCCGGTGGCCGATCAGTGCGAGTTGAACGAGATCCCCTGCATTTCGACCGATTGCCCGTGGCAGCCCTATTTCTTTGGTCGCGGCGGCAACCCGGAAGTCGGGTTCAACTACACCTATCACTTCTTCTGGGGGCTTGAGGATATCATCGCCAACTTCACGGCGATCTGGGATGCCTCGGGTGCCGCGAAGAAGGTCGGCGGGCTGTTCCCCAATGACGCGGATGGCAATGCCTGGGGCGATCCCAAGCTGGGTCTGCCGGGTCCGCTTGCGGCGGCTGGATTTGAGCTGACCGATCCGGGCCGCTATCAGCCGATGAACAACGATTTCTCTGCCCAGATCGCCGCGTTCAAGGCCGCTGGCTGTGAAATCGTGACAGGCGTGATGATCCCACCGGATTTCGCGACGTTCTGGAGTCAGGCCGCGCAGCAGGGCTTCAAACCCAAGGTTGTGACCATCGGCAAGGCGCTGCTGTTCCCATCGTCCGTCGACGCGCTGGGCGACCGGGGCGACGGGTTGACGACAGAGGTGTGGTGGACGCCGGACTATCCCTATCGCCTCCAGCCTGACCGGCCAGTCGGCCAAGGACTTCGGGGCGGCCTATGTGAAGGACAGCGGCAAGCCGTGGACGGCAACACTCGGCTTCAGCCACGCCCTGTTTGAGGTGGGTCTGGACGTGGTCAAACGCGCCGCCGACCTGAGCGATAGCGCCAGCATCATGGAGGCGATCGCCAGCACCGATCTGCAAACCATCGTCGGCCCGGTGAACTGGGCGAATGGCCCGGTCAAGAACGTGACCAAGACGCCCATCGCAGGCGGCCAGTGGCAGCGCGTCGATGGCAAGTTGGAGTTGAAGATCGTCAACAACTTGCAGAACCCGCAGTTGCCGCTGACCGGTGAGTTGAAGCTGCTGTCCTGAAACCCTTGCCGGGGTCGCACTGACCCCGGCACATCCTTGGTGGTTCATGTCCCTGCTATCGCTGCAAAACCTGTCCAAAAGCTATGGTGCGCTAAGCGTGACCGACGACGTCTCGCTCGACGTGGCGCAGGGCGAAATCGTGGGTATCCTTGGTCCGAACGGCGCAGGCAAGACCACGTTGTTCAACCTGATCGCGGGCACGGTAAAGCCCAACGCGGGCCGGATCATGTTCAACGGGCGGGATGTCTCGGCGCTAGATGCCTCGCGCCCGCTGCCGGATGGGCATTTCGCGCAGTTTCCAGATCCCGCACCCGTTTGGCGGCATGACGGTGTTTGAGAATATCCTTGTCGGCGCAACCTTTGGCCGTCCGGGCAAGTTGAACCCGGCGACCCGCGCGGCACAGGTGCTGAAACTGACCGGACTTGGCCGCCGCGCCAATGACCGGGCGGGCTCACTGACCTTGCTGGAGCGGAAACGGCTGGAAATGGCGCGCGCCTTGGCGACCGACCCCTCGCTGCTGCTGCTCGATGAAATCGCGGGCGGGTTGACGGAGCGGGAATGTCTGACCCTGCTGGACTCGATCCGCGCCATTCATGCCACGGGCGTCACGATCGTCTGGATTGAACATGTCGTCCATGCCCTGCTGTCGGTGGCGCAGCGGCTGGTCGTCGTCGATTTCGGCCGCAAGATTGCGGATGGGCTGCCGGCGGACATCCTGGCCTCCAAAGACGTGCAATCGGTCTATATGGGGGCGGAAGAGCATGTCTGACGGGCTGCATCTGAACGGTGTCGAAAGTTTCTACGGCGATTTTCAGGCGCTGCATGGTGTGTCTTTGTCGCTGGAGCCGGGGCAGGTGCTGGCGCTGATCGGGGCCAATGGCGCGGGGAAATCTACGCTGCTTAAGTCGATCTGCGGGCTGGTGACGCCGAAGCGCGGCAAGGTGTTCTGGAACGGTCAGGACATCACCGGGTTAAAGGGCAGCGCCAAGGTCGCCATGGGAATCGCCTTGGTGCCAGAGGGGCGGCGGCTGTTCAAGTCCCTGTCGGTTGAGGAAAATCTGGTGCTCGGCGGCCAAGTAGCGCCGCAAAGGCCCGTGGTCGCTGCGCGCGGTCTATGACCTGTTCCCGATCCTTGAGGAAAAGCGCCACGCACCCGCCACCTCGCTGTCCGGCGGGCAGCAGCAGATGGTGTCCATTGGCCGCGCCCTGATGTCGAACCCCGATCTGGTGCTGTTTGATGAGCTGTCAGCCTGGGTCTGGCCCCCATCGTCATCAAGGACATCTACGCCCAACTGCCCCGCATCACCGGTCAGGGGATGAGCGCCATTCTCGTCGAGCAGGACGTGACGCGGGCCCTGGGGGCCGCAAGTCAGTTCCTCTGTCTGGCCGAGGGGCGCGTGTCGCTCGCGGGTCGCCCGGGTGAGCACAGCCGCGACGCAATTTCCGCCGCCTATTTCGGGACGTGAGCATGGATCTGGTCAACACAATTCTGCAAGGCGTTCTGGTCGGGGGGCTCTATGCGCTGTTCGCGGCGGGGCTCAGCCTGATTTTCGGCGTCATGCGGCTGGTCAACATCGCGCACGGCGACCTGATCGTGCTGGCCGCCTATGTGGCGATGGTGGTGGTCAAGCTGACCGGGCTGCACCCCTTGGTGTCGCTGATCTTCGTGGTGCCGATCATGGCGGCGTTTGGCTATGCCTTGCAGCGCGGCATCCTGAACCGGACGTTGGGCGGCGATCTGCTGCCGCCATTGCTCGTCACATTTGGCCTGTCGGTGATCCTGCAAAACGGCTTGCTGACGGTGTTCACCGCCGACAGCCGCAAGCTGGACGCCGGGCGCGTTGGAGACGGCGAGTTTCACCGTCGGCGGCATTTCCATCGGCTATCCTGCCCGTTCTGATGTTCGTCACCGCCGTCGCCGTGATCGCCGGCCTGCAATTCCTGTTCTACCGCACCGCAATGGGCCGGGCCTTCCGCGCGACATCGGATGATGCCGAAATAGCCGCAGTTGATGGGGCTGGACCGGGCAAAGGTCTATGGCTGGGCAATGGCGCTGTGTCTGGGCGTGGTGGCGATTGCCGGGGTGTTTCTGGCGATCCGGTCGAATTTCGACCCGTTCATGGGGCCGGGGCGGCTGATCTTTGGCTTTGAGGCGGTGATCATCGGCGGGCTTGGCAACCTGTGGGGCACGCTTGGCGGGCGGCGTGATCCTTGGTGTGGCGCAGGGGTTGGGGGCCGCGATTGACCCCGGCTGGCAGATATCTGGCGGGCCATGTCGCCTTCCTGTTGATCCTCGCGCTGAAACCCCGCGGCCTGTTCCCGAGGATTGACTGATGAGCCAGTTCACCCTGACCCGTTCCACCCTGTCGTCGCAGATCGCGGGCGGTATCGCGCTGATCCTGCTGGCCGTTCTGGTGGCGGCGCCGTGGTGGGCCTCTTCCTCCTTCCTGCGTCTGGTCGGGGAGTTTGCGGTCTATCTGGCCCTCGCAACCCTGTGGAACCTGCTCGCGGGCTATACCGGCCTCGTCTCGGTCGGCCAGCAGGCCTATGTCGGTCTGGGCGGCTATATCACCTTTTCGCTGGCACTGTTTCTCGGGGTGCATCCCTTGGTCGCCATCCCGCTGGCGGGGCTTGGCGCGGCTGTGGTTGCCATTCCGGTCGCATCTTTGGTGTTCCGACTGCAGGGTGCCTATTTCGCCATCGGGTACTTGGGTGATCGCCGAAGTGTTCCGCCTGATCGCCGCGCAGATGACCTCGCTGGGTGGTGGGTCGGGCACCAGCCTGCCGGTCGCCGTGACCAAGATGCTCGGCGGCAAATGGGTGCGCGAGGCGTCGATCTTCTGGCTTGCCCTCGCTTTGAGCGCCGGCTGTCTGGCCTTTGTCTATCTGCTGCTGCGCTCACGCATCGGGCTTGCCCTGACCGCGATCCGGGACAGTGAGGTGGCGTCGTCCAGCCTTGGCATCCGCATCGGGCGGGTCAAACATGTGCTCTATATCCTTGTCGCCGGGATGACGGCGATGATCGGCGGGCTGATCTTCGTTGCAAAAACTGCGGGTGTCGCCGGATGCCTCTTTCTCAGTCAACGACTGGACGGCGTTTGTCATCTTTATCGTCGTCATCGGCGGCATTGGCACGATTGAAGGGCCGATTATCGGCACCATCATCTACTTCCTGCTGCGCGAGTTTCTGGCCGATTACGGCACACTCTACCTGCTGTTTCTGGGCACGCTGGCCATCGTCGTGATGCTGGTCGCACCCAAGGGCCTGTGGGGCTACGTCCATGCCCGCTTTGGCTGGTCGCTGTTCCCCGTCGGCTACCGCATTCACCTGAAGGACTGACCCATGGCCCGCAAACCCAAGACGATCATCACCTGTGCCATCACGGGGGCAATCCACACGCCCACGATGTCAGACGCCCTGCCCTACACCGCCGAGGATATTGCCGGACAGGCCATCGCCGCGGCAGAGGCGGGGGCGGCGATCCTGCACCTGCACGCCCGCCGTCCGGCAGATGGCGGGGTCAGCATCAACCCCGACGACTTTGCAGCCTTCCTGCCGCGCGTCAAACAAGCGACCGGGGCGGTGGTCAACATCTCAACCGGCGGGTCGCTGAACAACACGATTGAGGAACGCATCGCCCCTGCCCTGCGCTTCAGCCCAGAGATGTGCAGCCTGAACATGGGGTCGATGAACTTTCAGCTTCCATCCGCTCGCCAAGCGCTATGACACGTGGAAGTTTGACTGGGAGAAAGAGTATGTCGAAAACTCTGACGCCTATATCTTCCGCAACACATTCCGCGACATTGCCAATGTCGCCAACTCTCTCGCCCCGCACCGCATCAAGTTCGAACATGAATGCTATGATGTCGGCCATCTCTATAACCTGCGGTTCTGCATGGACATCGGGCTGTTCAAAGCACCGATCTTTATTCAGTTCATCTTTGGCATTCTGGGCGGCATCGGGCCAGAGGTTGACAATCTGGTCTTCATGAAGCGCACCGCTGACCGGCTGTTTGGCGACGATTACCGCTGGTCGGTGCTGGGCGCTGGTGGCGCGCAGATGGGGCTTGCGACCACGGCGGCGCAAATGGGCGGCAATGTCCGCGTCGGGCTGGAGGACAGTTTGCAGATCGCCCGCGGCAAACTGGCGACATCGAACGCCGAGCAGGTCACCAAGATCCGCCGCATCATTGAAGATCTGGGCAGTGAAATCGCCACCCCGGATGAGGCGAGAGAGATGCTGGAACTGAAGGGCGGCGATCAGGTTGCGTTCTGACGGCTGAATTCAAGCCCCCCGCAACGCTTAGTTGAAAGCCCAACGCCCAGAAAGGCCTGCGCGCAGCGGTGCCGGGCCTATCCGCCTGTGACATTCCTGCGCGGTCCGCGATCCAGAGCGCTGCGCCAGAATGCGAGGGCACAGAAAACCCCTTCGCCCCGGCCAGTGATATCGCTATGGTCCGCGAAATCCTGCTGTCAGGCCCTGAACCGGGCCGGGGCAAAAGCAGGGAAACGGGGGTTGGTGTGGGTGCGGGAAAATCGACTTGGTCGATCGAGAGTTGTTTGGCCACGTTGGCCGAGGCTGTGTCGGCACAAGGGGCGTTTGTTGTAACGCAAAGCGGGGACTCCGTCTCTGCAAGCCATCGGACCGCCAACACGGATTGGGCCCCCGACTGGCCCAACCTTGCCGCGACCTTCCGGGCGCGGCAAGCGCTGGACTCTGCCCCGGTCTATCAACTGGCCCCGACAGATTTGCCGAATGGCGCGGCGGCCCTGACGGTCTTCCCATTGGAACAATCGGGGGCGTTCGCACGCTGGATCCTGTGTCACCACACAGTTGAGCCCCAAAAGAGCGCGGCCCAGATGGATTTGGCGGTTCTTGCCAGCGCGGCCATTCGCGCCATGCTGCCCCCCGCCCCCGCCGATCACCAACCCCCAGAAGCTGCGGCGCTGCTGGAGGCAATGCTCGCCGTCAGCAGAGAGGGTACATTGATCCTTGGCCGCGATGGCCGCATCGTGGCCTTTAACAAGGCACTTGCCGGGCTGTTTCCCGTGCTGGACGGCCTCGCCCCTGGCATGACTGCGGCAGAGGCGCAGACGGTCATGGGCGAAGACCTGGCACTCACACTCGGGTTTGGGCTGCCCCCGGTCCGCGTGCTGAAATCCGGCGAAGTCAAAGAGGATCGCCAAACCAGAACTGAGGTTGAGATCACGCTACCGGACGGGCGCGCTATCCGGCGTCAGGCCACCGCATTGCCCGATGGCGGCAGGCTGTTGACCGTGGTCGAGGCTGGCTCCGCAGGAAGCGAACGGTCGCAACTGGAAGAGGTCAACGCGCGCCTCCGCAAGGCGCTGGACGACCGTGCACGGGCAAAGCGGCGCGCCGCGCGGGTCATCGAGAACGCCGGAATCGGTACTTGGGAATGGGATTGCACCTCTGGATTGGTCAGAATCGCTGGCCGCTGGGCTGGGATGCTGGGCTATACCGCAGAAGAACTCGCCCCGCTGACCCATGAAAAATTCCTGTCCCTTCTGCACCCAGACGACGCCCTTTCGCTTGCCGCCGACCGGCCCACTAACCTCAATCAGGGGGAAGACCCTTTTGAAGACCACTTTCGCTTGCGTCGCAAGGATGGCAGCTGGTGCAGCGTTTTGTCGCGCGGCCGGGTGGCCAACCGAAATGAAGCTGGCGAACCGATTCTGGTGAACGGCGTGCACATCGACCTGTCACGCCAGGCCGAGTTGGAGCGGGAATTGAATGAAGAGCGGGCGCTGACCAATTCAATTCTGCAAAGCAGCGTCACGGCGATTGCGGTTGTCGATGACAAAGGCACCTTGATCTACGCAAACAAAGAGGCCGAGGAAACGCTTCGGTTAAAACGGTCAGAGATTGAAGGTCGCCAATACAACGACCCTGACTGGCGCATTGAACGCGTCGACGGTGGGCCGCTACTGCTTGAAGACACCGCAATTGCTTTGGTTTTGAAAACTGGCGTGCAACGGCGGGACGTTCGGCACGCCCGCTATTGGGCCGACGGTACGCGGCGGATTTTCTCTGTTAATGCAGCCCCTCTCATGCGTGAAAGTGGCAAAATGCACGTCGTCGCAAGTTTTGTCGACCTGACGAACGAACTGGCCGCAACAGATCGCCTTGAAGAAGCGCGTCGGCGGGCAGAAGACGCCAGCAGAGCGAAGTCGATGTTTTTAGCTAATATGAGCCATGAAATCAGAACGCCGTTGAATGGGGTTCTGGGCATGGCCGAGGTGCTAGAGGCCAGCATCACCAACCCCGACCATTTGCGAATGATTGGCACGATCCGCAACTCTGGCGAAACCCTGCTGACTGTGCTGAACGGCATCCTGGACATGTCGAAAATCGAAGCTGGCAAGATGGAGTTGGAACTGCTGCCGTTCATGCCGATGGACCTGCTTGTGCAGACGGACACCGTCTTTTCTGTGTTGGCCGAGGAGCGCGGGCTCAATCTCGATGTCTCCAGCACGGCTGGGGCCAACCGAATGCTGCTGGGGGACAGCCACCGCATTCAGCAAATTCTGAACAATCTGATGAGCAACGCCTTCAAGTTCACGGAAAAAGGCACGGTCGCGCTGAAAATGACGTGCAGACCAGACGAGCCGCTGACCTTCCAGATCTCTGACACCGGCGTCGGCATGTCGCCAGAGCAAGTCGCGCGGGTTTTTGACAGTTTCGTTCAGGCCGACGGCAGCGTGACCCGGCGGTTCGGCGGGACCGGGCTAGGATTGTCGATTGTCCGCGAATTGGTCACCTTGATGGGTGGCACGGTTGATGTGAGCAGCATCGCCGGAAAAGGCACGACCATCAACGTCTCAATTCCGCTCAAGGATGCTGCCGAATTGGCCGAACCTGCCCGGCAAAAACCCGGCCTTGCATTGCCATCCGCCAGACTTGACGGCCTTTGCGTGCTGATTGCGGATGACAACCTGACAAACCGGCTTGTCCTGATTGAAATGCTGGAAAGCGTTGGCGCAAAGATCTGGTCTGCCGAAGATGGCCGACAAGCGGTTGACCTGTGGCAGGCGCATCTCCAAACGGCAGACAAGTTTGATATGCTGTTGATTGATATCACCATGCCCGTGATGGATGGCATTTGTGCAATATCCGAAGTGCGCAGTATTGAAATGCGGCGCAAACTGAACCCTGTCTCAGCCGTGGCGATCACCGGCAATGCGATGCCAAATCAGGTGGCGCATTATATCTCCGCCGGGTTCGATTCACACCTTTCCAAGCCTTTCAAGAAAGCTGCCCTTGTTCACGCAATCTTGTCCCTTTTGGATGATTTCAAATGGCCGTAATTCAACCTCTGATTGTACGAAATCCAGATCATTTGAATTGCCCGCAGGATGGCGATAACCCACCTTATTTTCGTGCATTCACCGCACAAAAATGTAGGCGTTTGTCCATGAATGTGCTTTAAGGTCGAAATCGAGATTGAGAGACTCAGACGATATGGCAGAGCCAGACGCACCCAAACAAATTCGCGTCCTTGTCGCCGAGGATGACGAGATCAATAGAATGGTTATCGCCGCGTATCTTAGCGACGAAGACTATCTGTCGATCACGACAGTTGAGGATGGCCGTGCCGCCCTGGAGGCGGCCACGACGACTGCCTATGACCTGATGATTTTCGACCAGAACATGCCTTTCATCACAGGCGACAGGGTGATCCGCCACCTGCGCGCCAGCAACTCGATCAATGCCAACACGCCGGTTATCCGGTTGAGCGCCGACACTGCCGTCGCGTCTGAGGCATCTAATACCCCGTACAGCATCGCTTCGCTGCCCAAGCCCTTGCATCGCGAAGAACTGGTCAAAGCGATCAAAAAGGCGCTGAAGATCGACTGACCTTCTGCAATGTGCTACAACCTGATCGACCGCAGCAGCACAGGTCCGATGACGACGGGCACTGATGGCAAAATTGCAAACATTTCAGACAAACTGGCGGCACATAGTCAGTTTTCTGCATATTGCCCGGACAATACACAAGACAACCTAGACGATATCCGTTAGCGATTTGGAGGTGAACTTGGTCAGTACCTACGACCTTGTCGGCAGTGGCATCAGTAGTGAATGGTTGGCCAGAATTGGTTGACGACCGATCTTATCGGTGGAAGGCAAGAGTATGACTCCTCACCCTGCCAAGGCCCGCAAATACTTGGATAGTGCGGGCACCGCAGACTCGGAAACACCGGAAAACGGGATTGCCGCGCGGGCCTTGCTGGTCTTGGTCAGCGCACCTGCTTCTGATGTCAATGCGGCGATTGCCGATGTCCTGAAGCTGCTCTGCGCACATTTGCACAGCCCGTCGGTCCGTCTGTTCCGAGTGGGGCCACAGACGTCGCCACTTCTGCTCTGCCAATTCCCAGAGACCGGCAGCAGCGCGGATATGGTCCAATGTCACAGCGACGTGGCGACTTTGGCCGTGACCGGGGGCGAACTGGCGGAAACGGAGTTTTGTCTGGCCATCGCCAACGCGGAAGACCGGCCACTGGTGCTGACATGGGAGCGGAGTGACGCGCCGCTTAACGCTGGCGTTGCTGAGGATCTCAGGCTTGTTCTGACCGGCCTGTCGACAGTCCTTGCCCGAAGCCAAACCGCGCCAACCCTGCAGTCGGCCGATCTTGTCGCCGCGACTGAGGCGCTGGATCAAGGCCTTGCAATCTATGATGCGCAGGGCGGGATGATCTATAGCAACCAAACCTACCGGCAATTCTTTCAGGATTACCAATCGGAACAGGCCTCCTTCCCGTCGATGCGGGCCCTGATTGACTTCTCTGGCCAAGCAGACAGAGTTGAAATTGGAACGGTCCTCTCTGGACATGCTGGAATCCGATCAGATCGCGGATGAGCGTCAGATCGACCTATCCGACGATTGCATTATCAACCTCGACATCAAACTGCTGGCCAACGGCGCGCATCTGATCAGCTGCAACGATGTGACCAATATCGTTCGCCGCAAAAGACGACTGCTGGCTGCCATTGAGGGTTCGGGTGTGGGCACCTGGGAATGGACCGTCGAAACCGGGGAAAACATCATCAACGATCGCTGGGCAAGCATGCTTGGCTACGACCGTTCCGAGTTGACGCCAATGACGATTGAGCAATTTGGCCGCCTCGTGACGCCGGAATATGGCCAGACCCTGCAGAGCACTTGGGACACGATCAATTCCGGCGCCTGCGACCATTCCGAGCAAGAGTTCCAGATGTTCCACAAGAACGGTCATCGGATCTGGGTGCTGTCGCGCGGCCGCGTCACCGCACATAATGCAGATGGCAGCCCGGCAGTGATGTCTGGAATGCATCTGGAAATCACAGCTTTGAAACTTGCAGAAGAGCGGTTGTCCCATCTGATCGAGGGCGCGCGGATCGGCACTTGGGACTGGGATGTGGTCACGGATGAACAGCGCGGCAACCAGCAATGGTCGCAAATGCTGGGCTATACACCGGAAGAAGTCTCTCCGATCACCTATGACCGCTGGCGCAATCTGGTCCATCCAGATGACATCGCCCCGGTTGAAGAGCAGATGGCGCTGTGTCTGTCGGGTGAAGCCGAGTCGCTGATCGCCGAATACCGGATGCTGCACAAGAACGGCAATTGGATCTGGATGATGGACCGCGCCAAGGTGTTGTCGCGCGCCCGCGATGGCCGCGCCTCCTTTATTGCCGGCATTCAGATCGAAATCACCGAACAGAAAGCGCGGGAAGAAGCGTTGCGCTCGGCCAAGACTGCGCTGGAACTGGCCTTTGCCGACAAGAACCGCGCCGAAAAGCGTCTGGCCGATATTGCCGCCGTCAGCGAAGACTGGTTCTGGGAACAGGACAGTGACCTGCGGTTTCAGTTCTTTTCGCATCTGCTGTTCCTCGGCGACGCCACCGGCGAGCGGGCAAAACTGTTGGGCCGCCGCTGGCAAGACTGGCTGCAACATTGCCCGCGTGCCTTTGCCAGCACCGACTGGGCCACGCTGTTTGACACGTTGGAGCAGCGCCAACCCTTCAAGGATTTTGTGTTCATGCTGCCGTCCGAAAAGATGGGCGACACCCGTTGGCTGCGCTTTAGCGGGGCACCGGTATTTGATGAAACCGGCGCGTTCGGCGGGTATCGCGGCGTCGGTTCCGACGTGACGCAATATCACTTGGCCAAGTTCCGGGCAGAGGAAGCGAACCAATCCAAATCCATGTTCCTCGCCAATATGAGCCATGAGATCAGGACACCGCTGAACGGGGTTCTGGGCATGGCAGAGGTGCTGGAATCCTCGCTGACCGATCCACGGCACAAGCGGATGATCTCAACCATCCGCAATTCCGGTGAATCGCTGCTGAATATCCTGAACGATATTCTCGACATGTCCAAAATTGAGGCCCGCAAGTTGGAGCTGGAGCATGTCCCGTTTGATCCGGCGGAACTGGCCGCCCGGGTAGAGGAATTGCACCGGCTGCGGGCCGACGAAAAGGGCCTGCGGTTCGAAATCACCCTCGGGATCGGCGCCGAGAAATCGCGCATCGGCGACCCCCACCGTCTGCGGCAGATCCTGAACAATCTGATCAGCAATGCGATCAAATTCACCGAAAAGGGCGAGGTCAAAGTGCGCCTGCTTGGCAAGCCGGGCCGCCCCCTCGTGATTGAGGTCATCGACACCGGTATCGGCATGACCGAAGACCAGATTGCCCATATTCACGACGAATTCGTTCAGGCGGACGCCTCAATCACCCGGCGCTACGGCGGCACTGGCCTTGGCATGGCGATCACCCGCACCTTGGTTGAGATGATGAAAGGTCAGTTGTCCGTCACCTCGGAACTGGGCGTCGGGACCAAGATGACCCTCGAACTGCCGCTGGAGACCTATGCCCACAAGCTGGCGGCCATTTCCCCGGCAGCACAGGGGACAGCCCCGTTGAGCGGGATGCATATTCTGATTGCCGATGACAACCAGACCAACCGAGTCGTGCTGGAACATATGCTGCACCAACTGGGCGCGACCAGCGTGGCCACCAAAGACGGGCTGGAGGCGTTGACGGCATGGCAGGGTGGCGAATTCTCGGCGGTCCTGCTCGACATCGCGATGCCGGTGATGGACGGCAAGACGGCCGTTCAGAAAATACGCGAGGACGAGATCAAGTCAGGTCGTCCGGCTACCCCGGTAATTGCCGTCACGGCCAACGTCATGCCCTACCAAGTCAGTGAATATATTGAGGTCGGGTTTGACACGACGGTCGGCAAACCGGTGTCGTCCAAGCAACTCTCCCACGCGATCCGGTCCCTGTTGGGCCAGATCTAGGTCGCATTGGGTCTGTACGAACGACGACATTCACCTCGTGACCCGAGGCAGCGATTGCTTTGCAAACGCCTTCGGATAACGAGGTGAATTCATTGGCGCGTGGTTCGCCCGGGTGGGCCGCCGCGATCTATTCGTCCAGTTGGGCTTCCATGGCGTCCAGCAGCGCCTCCAACTTGTCTTCAACGGCGAGCCAAGTGGCAGCCGGGCCTTTGTCGGACAATATGCCAGAGGTGACGGTGCGATCAACGTCCTGTGCCAAGGTGCCAATCTCGCCAAACCCCAGCGTCGCCGCAACGCCAGCCATCTTATGCGCCAGATTGGCCACCGCGTTCAGCGACTCGGTCATCTCGATGCCGGCTTCGAGGTTCTGCTTCATGGCCTCAAAGCGGAGAACACGCTGGATGATGGTGTTGAGGAACGAACGCCGGATCGGCGCGAGCGCAGCATCCAACGTAGCCTTGGCTTTCGGTTCTGTCCGCTGGGTGAATTCAGTATCCATTTTCAGAACATCCGCAGTTTGGAGCGTTGACGACTGCCCTTGGAGATGTCGTCAAGCAGGGAAGAAATCGCCAATTCTGGCAACCGGGTAGGCCGCGACAACGAGAAGCTGGAGATTTTGACGATCGACCCGAAGTGGATGATCGGATTCGGCAGGTTCTCGTCGACATAAAACTCTTCAAAGCCCGTCATGTAGAGATTGGTCGCGACGATAACGTCTTCGAGGTCTTCTTGCATTTCACCGCGGATGATGCAGACAAACGTCCCGCCGCCAGCATAGGAAAACAACACGTTTTCCGTCTTCATGCTTTCCAGCACAACCGTCGCAACATCGCCGATCATGTCCAGAAATGCGGCTTTCTTGCCGTGGGAAAAGAAGGTGCGTGCGTTTTCGATGTGGACGGCAAAAGCCCGCAGCGTCGTCACCGACTTCAACCCAAGGGTCAGAAGGTAGTTTTCCATCGCCATGTAGCTGATCAGCCGGTCAACATTCGGCAGGGCAATTGCGTCTTCAAAGGTGTGATTGCGCTCGATGGCATAGGAGGACAGCGGCGCAAGGGATTGCTGCGTCACCAGCATCTGATTCTTTTCGTGCCACTGCGCGACCATACCCAAGCGGGCCTTCAGCTCGATCCGTTCCAGCGGCTTGGTGATATAGTCGGTCGCACCTGCCTCAAACGCATCGTCGATATAGCTGCGGTCGGACATGGAGGTGACCATCACGATCGGCGTATTCTCATACCCCTCCATCGCGCGAATCCGGCGGCAAAGGGTGATTCCGTCCATTTCGGGCATGCGAATGTCCAGCAAGAAGCAGTCAAAGCCACGATCCGCACGAAGCAGCGTCAAGGCTTCCGCCCCCGATTTGACCTTGGTCAAGTCCGGATATCCGAGGCCAAGCATCCTAGTTTCAAGGAGTTGCAGGAACAACGTCTCGTCATCAACGGCCAAGAAACGCATCGGCTAACCCTTTCACTAACACCCGCCGGCAATCTACCTATCCGGGCCCTTATATTTCTTTAGGTTGAGTAAAGCCCCCGAAAGATGGCAAAGTTGCGTCCAGACTTGTGGCATTTTTAGGTAAATTGTGGCGAACTTCGGCACGGGTTGGCCTGCCTGCGGCCCATCGCACCGGAAATTTGCCCCCGTCGGAAACGACGTTTTCCAGTCGCGGGCTGGCTGTGGTAAGGCTGAACCATCAACCGCTGCCGAGGATTCCATGCCCAATTTCCCCATCATCGACACCCATTTGCACGTCTGGGACCAGACCCGCCTGAAGTATTCGGCCTTTGCGGGACATCCGCTGTTCGACCGCCCCTATCATGTCGAGGACTATCAACGAGATTGTGGCGACTTGCAGATCGAAGCGATGGTTTTCTTGGAATGCTACGCAGATTTCTGGCAGGACGGCGGCCAATATCTTGAAGAAATTGCATTTGTCGAGGATGAGGCGCGACGCGACCCCAGGTTGAAGGGAATCGTTCCAATGGCACCGTTAGAGTGGGGCGAGCGGGTAAGGCCGATGCTGACCCGGATGCGCGACGAACACCCCATGGTCAAAGGTATCCGCCGGATTGTTGAGTTTGACGCCGACCCGCGCGCCCTGACGCTGAGCGATGATTTCGTCGCAGGCGTCAATCTGCTGCAGGATTTCGGCTGGCATTTTGAGATCAACGTGAACCACAGCCAGATGGACATCGTGCGTGCCTTCGTGCCCCGCGTGACCGAGGTGCCGTTGATCCTTGATCATTGTGGCAAGCCGGGCATCAAAGAGGGCGCTTTGCGGCAATATTGTGACGACATGCGGGTGCTGGCCCGGCACAAAAACCTATGGATCAAGCTGTCCGACCTGCCGGTTGAGGCAGATATGGCCAATTGGACTGAGGCCGACCTTCGCCCCTACATCGCCGCCACGCTGGAAGAGTTCGGCCCAGACCGGGTGATTTTCGCGGGCGACTATCCGATTTGCCTGCAAGCCACGACCATGCCCCAGTGGGTTGACGTGCTGGACCGGGCTTTCGCCGACCTTGGATTGAGCGAGGCCGAAACCCGGAAGATCTACCGCGACAATTCCAATGACTTCTACCGCTTGGGGCTCTAGCCCGCTGCCCTCCAGACCCTCGGCCCGGTTGTGATTGGGCGCACCCCTGCTACTGTGCCCCCACCAAGTGATTGCAGGGAGGCGCGCATGGGACCGGCATTTGACTATCAACTGGTGATCGGCCAGTTGTTCAACACGGGAATGGCCGCCGCGCCGGAACAGCGCATCACCTATTCCGACCTGTTCGAGATGAGCTATGCTGAGTTTGGCACGCGTGTCGCCCGCTCGGCCTCGGCGCTTGCCGCTTTGGGGCTGGGGCTTGGGTCGGTCGTGGCCGTGATGGACTATGACAGCCACCGCTATCTGGAAAGCTTCTTCGCGGTGCCAATGCTGGGGGCCACGCTGCACACCGTCAATGTGCGCCTGTCACCGGAACAGGTGCTCTACACGATCAACCACGCGCAGGATGACGCCATTCTGGTGCATCACGACTTCCTGCCGCTGCTGCTGCCCCTGTTGCCGCGCATCATTCGGCCGGTGCGGCTGATCCTGCTGACCGACAGGCCCGCCGAACTGCCCGCAGGCTTTGATGGTGAGTATGAGGCGCTGTTGGCGGCGGGCGATCCGGGCTTTACCTTCCCCGAACTGGCCGAGACGACGCGGGCCACGCTGTTCTACACCACCGGCACCACGGGCGACCCCAAGGGCGTCGTCTACACCCACCGGCAATTGGTGCTGCACTCGCTGGGCACGATTGCGGGGTTTGCCCCGGTGCCGGGCAAAGGCGGCATCAAGTCGGACGATGTCTATATGCCGCTGACACCGTTGTTCCACGTTCACGGCTGGGGCTTTCCCTTCATCGCGACCATGCTGGGGATGCGGCAGGTCTATCCGGGCCGCTATGAACCTGCCCGGATTCTGGATCTGATCGGCAGGCACAAAGTCACCTTTTCGCATTGCGTGCCGACCATTCTGGGCATGGTTCTGGCCGCCCCCGGTTCGGTGGATGTGGACCTGTCGCAGTGGAAGGTCATCATCGGCGGCGCGGCCCTGCCCGAGGGGATGGCGCGGGCGGCCGTGGCGCGCGGGATCGACGTACACGCTGGCTATGGCATGTCAGAGACCTGCCCGATCCTGACCATTGCCGACATGCACGCCACACAAGGGGCGGCGGGCGATACCGTGCCCATCCGCATCGCCACCGGCAAGCCTGCGCCCCTTGTGCAACTGCGCATCGTGGACCCCGACATGCGCGACGTGCCGCATGACAGCAAATCGACGGGTGAGGTTGTGGTCCGCGCGCCGTGGCTGTCGCAACTGTACCTGAACAACCCCGCCGGAACCGATACGCTGTGGGCTGGCGGCTGGCTGCACACCGGCGACGTGGGCGCGATGGACCCGGACGGCACCCTGCACATCACCGACCGGCTGAAGGACGTGATCAAATCGGGCGGCGAATGGATTTCCTCGCTGGAACTGGAAACCATCGTTTCCGTAGTGCCGGGCGTGGCAGAGGTGGCCGTGGTCGGCATGCCCGACGCCCGCTGGGGCGAGCGGCCCGTCATCCTCGTCGTCGCCAAACCGGGGGCTGAGGTTGAACTGACGGCCCATGCGGCGGTACATGCAGCCATCGACGCGGGGCGGCTGTCGAAATGGGCGGCACCTGAGCGGGTGTTGACCGTGGAAAGCATCCCCAAGACCAGCGTTGGCAAGATCGACAAAAAGGTCATCCGCGCCAATCTGGCCGCTTTGAAACTATCGTGACCTGCGGGTCGAACAGGAGAGATTGATGTTTCGTGCTTTGTTGCTGGAAAAGAACGCCGAAGGTCAGGCCGTGGCCACCGTCAAAGAGCTTGACGACAGCGCCCTGCCTGCGGGCGATGTTACTGTTGCGGTCGAATACTCGACGCTGAACTACAAGGACGGTCTGTGTCTGTCGCCCAACGGCGGCGGGCTGGTGCGGACCTATCCCCATGTCGGCGGCATCGACTTTGCCGGAACGGTCGAGACCAGCGACGATCCGCGCTACAAACCCGGCGACAAGGTCGTGCTGACCGGCTGGCGCGTGGGTGAGGTGCATTGGGGCGGCTACGCCACCCGCGCCCGCGTCAAGGCCGATTGGCTGGTGCCGCTGCCCGACGGCCTGACCCCGCGCCTTGCGATGGCGGTGGGCACCGCTGGCCTGACCGCCATGCTGTCGGTGCTGGCGCTAGAGGATCACGGTCTGACCCCCGATCAGGGAGAGGTGCTGGTGACCGGCGCTGCGGGCGGTGTCGGCTCTGTCGCCGTCGCCATACTCGCCAAGCTCGGCTATCAGGTCGCCGCCGTGACCGGGCGGCCAGAGACTGAGGCCTATCTGCGCGACCTCGGCGCGACCCGCATCATCCCGCGCGCCGATCTCGCCGAAACCGTCAAACGCCCGCTGGAGGCCGAGACTTGGGCCGGGTGCATTGACGCCGTCGGTGGCGCGATGCTGGCGCGGGTGCTGGGCCAGATGCGCTATGGCGCGTCCGTCGCGTCGGTCGGCTTGGCGGGCGGCTCTGCCCTGCCCGCCACGGTGATCCCGTTCCTGCTGCGCGGCGTGAACCTGCTTGGCATCGATTCCGTGATGAAACCCTTTGCCGGACGCCAGCGCGCCTGGGCCCGCATCGCCACCGACCTGCCGCAGGACAAGGTAGAGGCGATGATCGAAATGGCAACCTTGGCCGACCTGCCCCGTCTCGGGTGCCGCGATCCTGAAGGGTGAGGTCAAGGGCCGCGTGGTGGTTGATCTGGCAGGCTAAAGCGCACTTTCAATGGGTGCAGGGCATTCGCCCCGTGCCCATTGAAACGCCGGGTGAACAGGCATGCCTTGTTGTGGATGGCTGATCGCAATCAATAAAATGAAATCAAAACATATTCAAATATTAGAATGACGCCAATTCATCCGTGATTACCACGCCAAGCCAACGCCCCACCCTAAACTCAAACCGATAATCAAACATCTCAGATCTTGTCGAAATGATGGCAGCGCGATCAGTTTCCGCACGTTCGGCAGAATTTAGCCATAACCTCACATATCTACCAAATAAACTTCGGGTCTAGGCGCTGTTTTCGCCACGCCCTAGAACCCCAGATTAGGGTTTTCCTCTGATATTTTATAGATTTGCCAAGGAACGGATGGTATCACGAAACTGTCATCCCACGGCCCCAGCTCGGCCAGACTTTACAGCCATATCATCCCTATTTTGCATCCGCCCTTTGCGGACCCGACCGGAGGAAAGATCTTGCCGAACTATGACCTTAATATAAACGGACAATCCTACCCCGTCACCGTCGCCAATGGCGACATGCCGCTGCTTTGGGTTTTGCGCGACCACCTCGGACTGACCGGAACCAAATACGGTTGCGGGATTGAGGTCTGCGGCGCCTGCACGGTGCTGGTGAATGGTGAGCCTGAAAAATCCTGCGATATGAGCGTCAAAGAAGCCGCAGGCCGCAAGATCATGACGGTAGAGGGTCTCGCCGCCGATCCGGTTGGCCAGAAGGTGCAGGCCGCCTGGATCGAGCATCAGGTGCCGCAATGCGGTTACTGCCAATCGGGCATGTTGATGTCGGCTGTCGGCAGGATCAAGGCCGGCGACCACGGCGGCAATCTGAACAATGTCTGCGTCTGTGGCACCTACGCCCGGGTCAAAGACGCCCTCCAGTCCCTGTGACCCAGCAAAGGACAACTGCCATGCAGACGAATGAAGCAACTGACACGTCGGCCAAGGTTGGACGCCGGGCCTTTCTAGGTGGCTCTGCCGCCGCGCTGATGGTGCCCTTCGCGATGACCTTGGGGGGCCGCGCCGCACAGGCCGCTGTGCCGGGCTCAGGAATAGTCGGCGCCTATATCAAGATTGACACCTCCAACATCGTGACGGTCGTTCTTGGGTCCACCGAAATGGGTCAGGGCATCTTGACCGGCCTCGCCCAACTGGTCGCCGAAGAGATGAACCTGAACTGGGACCAAGTCCGCGCCGAACATGCGCCCGCCACGACCGCTTGGCCGAACCCCTACGGCAACCCGATGTTTGGCGCGCAACTGACCGGCGGCAGCACCAGCACGCGCGGCTGGTATGCCCCGCTGCGGATGGCTGCGGCCATCGCCCGTGAGACGCTTATCAAAGCCGCCAACAAGAAATTCGGCGGAACGTGGAGCCTTGGGCAAGGCGGCACCTTGGTCAACGGCGACCAGACCGCGAATTTCGCCGATGTGGTCAAACTCGCGGCCCGGATGAAACAGCCCACCTCTGCCACGCTCGCCACCACCAACCGCTTTATCGGCAAGACAATGGACCGTCTGGATATTCCGGCCAAGGTCGATGGGTCTGCCGTGTTCGGCATCGACGTGGTGGTGCCGGGGATGAAATATGGCGCGGTCTATCACTGTCCGACCATCGGCGGCACGGTCAAGACCATGCCCGCCACCCGCAACGGTGCCACCCTTGTCAATCTTGGCAAGGCCGTTGGGGTCATTGCTGACGACACATGGTCGGCCTTTCAGACGGCCCGGTCGCTCGGCAGCGCCGTGACATGGAACCTGCCCAGCGATCTGTCGGCAATAGATTCCACCGCCATCGCCGCCAATGCCCGCGCCCTGACCAAATCGAAAACCGCCATCGCATTCGTGGCCGAGGATGAGAACACCCCCAAGATTGGCGCCAAACAGCAGTCGATCGACGTGACGTATGAACTGCCCTTCCTCGCCCATGCCACGATGGAGGTGATGAATTGCACCGCCTCTGTCACCGCAGACTCGGTCGAAATCTGGGTGCCCACGCAGGGCCAGCAGTTCATCATCCCACTGGCCGCCGGGATCACCGGGGTGCCGGCCGCCAATATCACCGTCCACACCACCTTCCTCGGCGGCGGTTTGGGGCGCAAGTTTGAGACGGACTATGTCGCGCAGGCGATCAAGTTGTCGCAGGCTGCGGGCAAGCCGGTCAAACTGACATGGTCGCGCGAACAAGACTTCACCAATGACTTCTACCGCCCCTATGCCCAGATCCGGGTCAAGGCGGCACTGAATGCCAAGGGCAAGTTGAGCGATCTGATCTATCGCAACGTATCGGCCTCAATCAACATCCAGCGCGGGAGTGTCCAGTCGAACAACCCCGAAGATACTGGCGCGCTCGCCGGTGCCGTCAAACTGCCCTACACCATCCCCTCGCGGCGGATCGAGTTTGTGCCGCTGCTGCCTTGCGACATTCCCTTGGGCTACTGGCGTTCGGTCGGTGAAAGCTACAACACCTTCGCCGTCGAATGTGCTGTGGATGAGATGGCAGCCCTGGCCGGGGCCGACCCAATCGCCTTCCGCAAGGACATGCTGGACGGCCGCAAGGGCAACCCCCGCGCCTTGGCCGTGGTCGAGGCGGTTGAGCAGCTGTCGAACTGGTCCAGCCCACCGCCAAGCGGCAACGCCCGCGGTGTGGCCTTCATGAGCGGTTTTGGCAGCTATATCGCCATGGTGGCTGAGGTGTCGAAAACCTCGGCGGGCAAGATGAACGTCAACAAGATGTATTGTGCGATTGATTGCGGCGTCCCGGTCAACCCCGGCTCGATTGAGGCGCAGATACAGGGCGGCATCACCCACGGCCTGTCGGCGACGCTGTGGGGTCAGATGACCTTTGTGAACGGCAAACCGCAAAGCCAGAACTACAACACCTACGCGATGATGAAGATGTCGCAGATGCCAACGGTCGGCGTAAAGATCATGAACAGCACCGAGGCTCCGGGCGGGGTCGGGGAAACCGGCGTGCCCTGCGTCGCCCCCTCCGTCGCCAATGCTTGGGCCGCGCTGACCGGCACCCGCCAGCGCAGCCTGCCCTTCTACCCCGGCACCCGCATGGGAGATGACTGAACCCTCACGCCCGCAGTCCCCGGATTGCGGGCGGTTTCATGCCCGGCACCCTTGGCGCAGTTTGGGGCGGTCAATCCGCCCCGACAATCGCAAAGGCCGCCCAATAGGCCGGCTGTCGCTGCAAAGGGTCGCTGTCTGGCGCGTCGAGAATGCCCAGCAGCGTCTGTCGCAACGCCTCTGACGGGCGCAATCCCGGTGTGGCGCGGGATCTTTCGACAAACCCGGTCGACACCTGCAGCGCCGCACGGGAATAGACCGACCAATGCGTCACCATCAAGGTCCGCGCCCCGGCCTGAAAGAACGCCCGCGCCAGACCTGACAAACCGTCCTGCCCTGCCCCATCGCCTGAGGCCGTGTTGCAGGCCGACAAGATCACCAGCCGCGCCCGCACCGACAGACTGGCGATTTCAGAGGCTGTCAGCAGCCCGTCATCCACCTCTGTCGCCACCTCCGGCGGGGTCAGAACCAACCCCGGCTCAGCCACGCCCGCTTCTCCGGCCAGCAACCCGTGGGTCGAAAACACCAGCGTGTCATAGCCCATCAGCGTGCCGTCGGCGTTCATCTGCTTCAGCCGCGCCTCATTCGCCTCTGCCCGCAGCAAGGTCGTGGCCCCCGCCGGAAAATCCGCCGCAATCGCCCGGATCTCACAGGTCGCGTCGGGCAATCCCGGCAAGGCGCGCAGGGCGGCCCCATCGGCCAGCCCGTCCGGCGTCACCGCCAACCTAGCACCCGGCCCCGACCGCAAAGCGGCCAGCCGCATCCCACCACAATCCGCCACCGCCGCTGGGGCCAAAACCGGATCGCCCACCGCCAGCAACTGCCCCGGCCCGCTGGCCCCGGCATCCCCCCGCCGCAACGTCCGCAGGCTGGGGATCGAGGGCAGAACCGACACCGCATGGCGTCGCAACAACCACGGAACCTGCCCGCCAACCTCTGGCCCAGTCACCAGCGCCTGAAACGGCAGGCGCAACAAATCCCCCGGCGGCACGAGGATCAGATGCGCCTTGCCCCCCACCACAGGTTCAATCCCGCCGAACAGATCGCGGTATAGCGACTGCGCGACAGCGGTATCAAACCCACCCGTCCCGTCCGCAGGCTCTGCAACCATCGCCCCCCGCGTCAGCCCAGCGGCCCCACGACCGCAGGCTGGATCGGCCACCGCAATCTGGCAGCGGAACGCGGTGATCCGTTCGTTCAACCCACCCCGGCTGGTTTCGGGGATACGGGCAAACCGCACCGCGTCCCGCGTCACCGCCACGGCAAAGTTGGACGACTGCGCCAACCCGGCCACCACCCCCGGTCGCAACCCCGGCAGCAGAAAGGTCACCATCACCTCATCTGGCTGCAACAGGTGCTGCACCTCGGCAATCGACATCGGCTGGACGGTGGACAGGCCGGTCATCTCAAGCCCCGCCTGCGTCAAAGCGGCCTCTGATACAGTGAACTCTTGCGCCAACCCGGCCTGCTGCGCCCTCAAGGCGGCAATCTGCGGCGCGGTTCCCCCGGCATAACTGGCCAACAAGGCGGACCGGTTGCGATCACTGTCCAGCCGCAGGGCCTGCGCCTTGCGGATCAGCGCCGCCAACCCCGGATCGCTGGCCGACAGCCGCTGCTCCAACATCGCAAGCGCCTCGGCAGAGCGGGTGATCTGGGTCCATTGCAGCGCGCCAAACGCCTCATCCACCTCAGCCTCAGTCGGCTGGGGCTGATCCAGCAGCGCCCAAGCCAGCATCTCGAATGTGGCCGATCCTTGCGGCAGGTTCGCGCGGTAGGCCGCCGATTTGCGCCCCTCAGCCGCCAGTCGCAGCAACGCGGTGGCCGCCGCCCTGTCACCCAGTATCAGATTCAACCGCGCCATCGCCTCTTTGGTCTCAACCGCCAAGGGCGTGTCGGCAGGCAGGGTCGCGGCGTTGATCCGGTCCGCCTCCGCCAGCAGGGTCAGCGCGGCTGCCGGGCTGTCGAGCCGGGCCAAGACATCCGCCGCCTGCCCCAACACATTCGCCAGATCCGGGTGATCGTCAGGCCACAACGCCCGCGCAACCGCCACCGCCTGACGCGCCGCCGTCACCGCATCCCCGCCCGGCCCGCCAGATCATCGACCCCGGCCTCGGTAATCAGCAGCGACACTTCCAAAGCCCTGACATTGGATTTCTGGACCTGCGCCGCCTGATCCTCACGAAACAGCGCCCAAGCCTGCGCCAGATCAGCCTCAGCCTCCGCGCCATCCCCCACATCAGTCGCCAACCGCGCCCGGTTCTGAAACCCAATGGCCCGGTCAATCCGCGACAACTCTGCCATCCCCCCAGCCACAGCCGCGCGGTATTCAGCATCGCTCTGCGCAAACAAACGCTGCGCCAGCGCCGCGTCGTCCCGGTCCCACGCATTCACGGCAAGGTCAGCCAGCACCAGATAGCGCCCCTCTGCCCCCGCCTCACTGGCGTCCAGCACGGCCAGCGCCTCCTGCAAAGAGGACTGCGCCGCCTCCAACTGCCCCAGCGCCGTCTGCGCCTGCGCCAACGCGCGCAGCGCCCAGCCAAGGCGCGGGTCATCGGGCTTCTGCAAGACCTGCGCATAGGCGACAGCCAGTTGGGCATTGCCCAATTGCACGGTCCGCTGTGTCGAATATCCGGCGAGTTGGGTGTAAAGCAAAGTGTTGCTGGCCTGCGTCTCGATAAAGGCCCGTTCCTCCGCCGTCATCTGCCCAGTCGCGGCCCAGACCCGCAGCGCATCCGCCGCCACGCCCAGATTGCCCGCCTCATGGTTCATGTAGAATTTCGTCCACAACGCGGCATGGGCAAACCTGTCCGCCAGTTCCGGCTGCATCGCCCGAACCAGCGTGATCCGCGCGTCGATCAGGGCAGAGGCGTCGTCAATCCGCCCGTCCTGCTCGGCCACGCCCTGTGCGGCATACATCTCCTCAAGCGTCGTGCTGGACCGCACCGTGCCGCCGACCGCCACCATCTCATCCAGCGCGTCGGCCATCGGTTGAAACTGGCCGAGTTGGAAATACAGATCCGCCGCCACACCCAGCACATCCGCGTGGTAGGCTGAGGTTCGGCCCGCCGCCACAAACCGCCCCAACAGACCCGCCGCCGTGGCATCGCCCTGCCGGACCGCCAAACTGGCCGCGTTCTGCAACGTCAGCAGCCCGACCAGCGATCCCGTCAACCCCGCCCCATCCGCCAAGACCAAAGCCCGGTTCAACAACACCCCCGCCCGACCATCAACGCCGCCCTGCCGCAACAGCAGATAGCCCAAGGTGTTCAGCGCCTCGACCTCAGCGGCAGGCTCCCCCACTGGCGCGCTGTCCACCCGCCGCACCGCAACCTCAGCAAAGATCAGCGCCCGTGGCAGGTCACCGCCGCCCAAGGCCGCGTTCGTGCTGTGGTTCATCGCGCTCAGCGCAACCGGGTCCGCCAGCACGGGGGCCGCCCACAGGACAGCCCCTAAAACCGCCGCATAGCGAACCGCCGCTGTCACGGCATCAACTGCCCGCCGTTCACCTCAATCACCTGCCCGATCACATAGCCCGACAACGCGGCTGAGGCGAGGAACAGGAACGCCCCCACGCAATCCTCAGCCACGCCAACCCGACCCTGCGGGATCGTCGCCACCATCGCCACCATCTGCGCATCGGTCGAATACCGCTCATGGAACGGCGTCGCGATGACCCCCGGCGCCACCGCGTTCACCCGAATGCCAAACGGAATCAGCTCTTTCGCCATCCCCCGCGTCACATTCGACACAAACGCCTTGGAGGAACCATAAAGCCCCGCCCCGCCGCCCGCCCCATTGCGCGCCGCAATCGAGGTGGTGTTGATGATGAACCCCGTGCCGGTTTCCTTGGCCGCCGCCTTCAGATGCGGGATCGCCGCCGTGCAGGCCACCAGAACCGACCGCGCGTTCAGGTCCATGATCTCGTCATAGTCCTGTTCGGTCGCATTCTCATAGCTGACCCGCCGCACCATGCCGCCCGCGTTGTTGATGATCCCGTCGAGCCGCCCGAACGCCGCCACCGCCTGATCAACCGCAGACTTGCGCCCCCGCCCCGGTGGACATATCGGCGCGGATCAGCTCAACCTTGCCACCCGCCGCCCGGATCTCAATCGCCAGAGCCTCTGCTGCATCAACCGAGGAATTGTAATGCAGCCCGACCAAGGCCCCCTGCCGCGCAAACTCCCGCGCCAGCGCCGCCCCGATCCCGGTTGAGGCGCCGGTGATCAGCACCGCCTTGCCAGCCAAATCCGATATCTGCATCACTTGCCCTCCATTTTCGCCTGAACCACATTCACCGCCGCCTGCACCGCCTCGTCAACCGTCATGACCGAGGTGTCCAGCATCACAGCATCCTCCGCAGGCCGCAGCGGCGCCTCGGCCCGCTCCATATCCCGCCGGTCGCGCTCAACCACCTCGGCCAACACCACGGCCTCATCGCCGCCCACCTCAAGCCAGCGCCGATGCGCCCGAACCTCTGGCTGAGGCGGTGACATACAGCTTCACCTCTGCCTCAGGGCAGATCACCGTGCCAATGTCGCGCCCGTCCAGCACCGCCCCGCCCTCAGCCCGCGCGAATCGGCGCTGAAAATCGACCAGCGCCGCCCGCACCTCCGGGATCACCGCGACAAGACTGGCCGCCTGACCTGCCGCCATGCTGCGCAGATCGTCGCGCGCCAGATCCGCCGCCACCAGCCCCCGCGCCGCCGCCACCGCATCGCCGCCCTTGGCGCCGACCGCCCGGTACAACAACCCGGTGTCCAGATGGGCAAAGCCGAACCGCACCGCCAAGGCCCGTCCGATTGTCCCCTTGCCCGCCGCCGCCGGCCCGTCGATGGCCACTGTAAAGATCATCCGCAAACCCCTTGCCGTTTGCCCACCTCTCCCCCAACCCGGCGGTCGTGTCAAACAGTCCGCCCCGGCCCAAGTGCTGCCCGAACCAAGGCCTCTAGCCCATCCGGAAATGCCACCCCGCGCAGCTTTACATGGCGCAGCGCCTTGCCCGTCCCCTCAAGCAAGCCATGCGGATCAGGCAAAGTTGCCCCGTGGTAGAACCCCAGATTGACCCAGGCCCGCTGCGGCATCAGATAGGCATAACCGTCCGTCATCTTGCGCGGACCGTGGCCAAAACTGACCGCCCGGTCGCCGGGCCGCGCCACCTCAACCACCTCAGGATGCAGCGACAGGATCAGGCCGCGCGCCGCAACCGCCACAGCCTGCACCTCAGGCGAGGCGGCGCGAAACACGTCATCCCATGTCCCGATCACCGCTGCCATTTTCGCCCGTCCCACAGCCCCCACAGCGCAATTCCCGCCGCCACCGTAACCACCGCGAATTTCAACATGGTCAGGGCAGAGGCGACCATGACCGGCCCCGCCTCAACCGCAGGCCCAGTCCGCAACAGCACCGAAACCGCCCAGTTTTCCCCAAGATCCAGCAGGCCGTAGCCGAGCGCCGGCAGCGACCACACCCAGAACCGATGCCGCAGCGGCAGGCACAGCGTCAGGGTCAACAGCATCGGCACAATCGTGTCCGTCGCCCGCACCGGCCCTTGATACAGCGCCAGCCCCTCAGGCGACAGCGCCGCCAGAAAGGCCCGCGCGTCGGCCAGCGAATAGCCCGTGACGCGCATGTCAAACGGCTGCAATCCACCCGCCGCCGCCTGCACCTGCGGCCCGAACCACAGCGCCAACACGGCATAGGCCAGCACCGTCACCACGGGCAGACCCCAAAGAAACCATCTGCTTTGCATCGCATCCTCCACCTCGGCGGATGCTAGGGCTGGCCCGCCGCAAACAGAAGCAGTTTCGGCGGATTTACCCGTTATCGCGGCTCAAACTGGCCCCCAGCCCGCCCATCAAGCCCTCAAATATCGGGAAAGATGTGGCGATGGGCGAGGCGTCGTCAATCGAGACCGGCTGTTTCGCCGCCATGCCCAGAACGAGGAACGACATGGCGATCCGGTGATCCAGATGCACCGCACAAGTCGCGCCACCCGGCACTTCGCCCGCGCCCATACCGTGAACGATCAGCGTATCCTCATCCTCCTCGACGGTGACACCGCAAGCCTCCAGCCCGCGCGCCATCGCGTCGATCCGGTCGCTTTCCTTGACGCGCAATTCCTTGACGCCGCGCATCACGGTCTTGCCCGTCGCACAGGCCGCAACCACCGACAGGATCGGGTATTCGTCAATCATCGAGGGCGCACGTTCCGGCGGAACCTCGACCCCCTTCATGTTGCCGCTGAACCGCACGCGCAGGTCGGCCACCGGCTCCCCGCCCTCGGTGCGCGGGTTCTGGAACTCAATCTCCGCCCCCATCTCGACCAGCGTCAGGTACAACCCGTTGCGCGTCAGGTTCTGGCTGACGCCGGGCACCATGATGTCGGACCCTTCGACAACCAGCGCCGCGCAGACCGGAAACGCCGCCGAGGACGGGTCGCGCGGCACCGCCACCGACTGCGCCCTGAGCGTCGGGCGGCCTGTCAGGGTGATCACATTGCCCTCAGCCGTTTTCTCAACCGTCAAAGCCGCGCCGAAACCCAAGAGCATCCGCTCAGAATGGTCGCGCGTCGGCTCCTTCTCAATCACCACAGTCTCGCCCACGGCATTCAACCCGGCCAGCAACACGGCGGATTTGACCTGCGCCGAGGCGACCGGCAGCGTGTAGCGCACACCCTTGGCATCAGCAGCGCCCACCACCGTCATCGGCAAACGGCCACCCTTGCGCCCGTAGGCCTGCGTGCCGAACAGTGACAGCGGATCGGTCACCCGCCCCATCGGCCGCTTGCGCAGGCTGGCGTCGCCGGTGAAGGTGGCGGTCATCGCCGTGGTGGCCATCGTCCCCATGATCAACCGCACCCCGGTGCCAGAGTTGCCACAGTCGATAACATCGGCAGGTTCGCGAAATCCACCAACACCCACCCCTTGAACCGACCAGGCACCACCCCCAAGTGGAGTGACCATAGCCCCAAACGCCTCCATCGCCTTGGCCGTGTCCAGAACGTCCTGTCCCTCCAGCAATCCAGTGATCTGCGTCTCACCCATCGCCATCGCCCCAAAGATCAAGGCCCGGTGGCTGATCGACTTGTCGCCCGGCACGGCGGCAGTCCCGCGCAGCGGACCGGATTTATGGGCGGTCATCGGGATGGATTGGCCATGGCCTGACATTGTCTCTATACTCCAACAAGGGTTGCGGCCTGATACCTCATGCCTTGCGCGGGGTAAACTCTGGCCGTCGCCCCTTTCCGCTTGAAGTTGCCCGCCCGCCCTTGTATCCACTACCGTCCTGTCTAAGATGGCCAGTCAAGGCCAGAAAACCCGGAGTTTGCCCCATGTCCTGGACCGACGAACGCGTCGAGACGCTGAAGAAGATGTGGGCCGAAGGCCAGTCCGCCAGCCAGATCGCCAAAGAACTCGGGTCCGTGACCCGCAATGCGGTGATCGGCAAGGTGCACCGTCTGGGCCTGTCCAACCGTGTCGGCCCCGGCGGCAAAGACGACAGCGATGAGGAAGAGGTGGTGGTGGCCGCAGCGCCCGCCGCCCCGGTGGTCGAACCGGTCCGCCCGGTCGTGGCCGAACCGGCGCCCGCCGCCGAACCCGCCCCACGCCCGGCCGCTGAACGCCCCGCCCCTGCAGCAGCCCCGGCCGCCGCAGCCCCGGTGCAAATGGCCCCGATCCCAATGCGCAAGGCGATCATTCCCGCAGGCCAACCCCTGCCGCCGCAACCCTCAGCCAACGAAATCAGCCCAGAGGCCCTCGCCTCGGTGCGTGAGGTCGAAAAGCGTGCCAAGAAGCTGACGCTGATGGAATTGACCGAACGGACCTGCAAATGGCCGATCGGCGATCCGGCAACCGAAGATTTCTGGTTCTGCGGCCTGCCATCAGTCGCTGGCAAACCCTATTGCGAGGCCCATGTCGGCGTCGCATTCCAACCGATGTCGGCCCGCCGCGACCGTCGCCGCTAGGGGTGATGCGCCCGTTGCAATTTTCGGCCCGCCGAAATTTGCAACCTATGGCCCATCCTACCTAGTCCCACCGAAAGTTCATGCCGCGCCCAAAAGGCGCGGCTTTTTCATAGGACGTACAAGAGCGGCACCGCTATCGTCACCACAACCGCGCTCAGCAGGTTCAGCGGCACGCCAAACCGGATGAAATCGGTGAACCGATAGCCGCCCGGCCCATAGACCAGCGTGTTGGTCTGATAGCCAATCGGTGTCGCGAACGACGCCGACGCCCCGATCATCACCACCATCACCAAGGGCCGCGCCTCCACCCCCAGCGTCGTCGCCAAGGATATCACCACCGGCGTCACGATCACCGCCACCGCGTTGTTCGACACCAACTCAGTCAGGACAGAGGTCAGGACATAGACCGTGAACACCAAGCAGATACGGCGACTGGTCCTGCAGGAACGGCGCCACCGCCCCCACCACCAGCTCAATCGCGCCGGAATTCTCCAACCCGGCCCCAACGCCCAGCATCCCGAACAACAGCCCCATCAGCCGGCCATCAACCGCCGACAGCGCCTCATCCCCGTCAATCGACTTGCTCAGCAGCACAATCGCCACGCCGACAAAGGCGAGATACTGAATCGGCGCAATATCCAGCGCCGCCCCGATCACCACACCCGCCAGCACCGCCACAACCAGCGGTGCATGCTTGCGCCGATAGGCCCGCGCCGAAGGATGCGACACATCCACCATATCCATATCGACCGCCAGCCGCTGAATATCGGCCATCGCCCCTTCCAGCAGCAGCGTATCACCGACCTGCACCACCACGTCATCGAGCTTTTGCCCAATGTTGCGATCGCGCCGGTGCACCGCCAGCGGATAGACCCCATAGCGCCGCCGCAGCCGCAGATTGCCCAGCGTCCGGCCGACCATCAGACAACCCGGCGTGATCAACACCTCAACCGTTGAGGTCTGAACCGAGCTCAGCTCATCGACATGGCGCAGTTCCTTGTGGTCCTTCAGGCCCAACAACTCAGCCATCGGGGTCCGCAACACCACACGGTCGCCCTCATGCAGCTGAATGCTGGCCATGTCGCGCCGCAGGCTGGCATCGCCGCGCAGCACGTCAATCACCCGCGCCCCGCCGCGCTTGAACAGATCCACCTCAGACGGGTTCTGCCCGACAAAGGCCGAGCCCTCCGGGATCGCGACCTCGGTGAAAAACTTCATCCCCTTGCGGTCCGACAACAGCGAGGCCATCGAATCCCGGTTCGGCAACAGCCGCTTGGCGAACAGCGCGATATAGGCAAGGCCCGCAATCGCCACCAAAATCCCCAGCGGCGACACCTCAAATATGCCAAACGGCTTCATCCCCGCCTTCTGCGCCACCCCATCAACCACAAGGTTGGTAGAGGTGCCGACCAGCGTGATCGTCCCGCCCAAAATCGTCATATAGCTTAGCGGAATCATCAGCTTGGACGGCGAAACCGACAGCTTTTTGGACAGCTGCATGAAAATCGGCAGCATCACCACAACCAGCGGCGTGTTGTTGACAAAGGCCGAGGCGAGGCAGACCCCCGCCCCCAGAATAATCAAAGTACGCGCCGGATGCTTCACCGCATTGCGAGAGGCCATCTGACTGACCCCCTCCAACGCCCCTGTCCGCACCAACGCCCCCACGATGATGAACATCGCCGCAATCGTCCAAGGCGCGTTGTTGGACAACACCGAATTGACGCTGCTCATCGGCAAGATGCCCAGCACCAGCATCACACAGGCTCCGCCAATGGCAATCACTTCCGGCGGATAGAACTCTTTGACAAACATCGCCAACATTGTGGCTAGGATCAGCAAGGCAATTATGGCCTGCGTGGTCTGGTCAAGGTCCAGTCCGATCATGAATGGCTCCGGCTTGTTTCCGCTGCGCTCAGATAGGCCCAGCCGCCGACCTCTGGCAAGCCGAAACCCGCTACCCCGTCACGCGGACTCGGCGGCCAGCCTCAGCCGCCCAATATCACAGCATCGGCAGCCGGCGTGACCTGCGGCCTCGGGCGTACCAATGACAGGCCCACCAACATCACCGCCAGCGCCGCCCAGATCCACGGCGAAAACCGCTCTCCCAGCAACAACATCGCCCAGCACAGCCCAGCCGCCGTCACCACATAGCCGGTCTGCGTCGCAAAAACCGCCCCGGCACGGGCCGCCAAACCGACATAGCTGGCATACATCATCGCATGCAGGACAGAGGACAGCACCAGCGCCTGCTCTGCCCGGCCCCATGCTGCAAAGGGGTCCACCCACTGCCCGCTCAGCAAAACCAAAGGCACGCACAGCACCAACCCGACCAGCGAGGCCCCGAACATCGCCTGCACCGGCCCCATCCCTGCCGTGCCAAAGCGGCTGACAAACGTGCCCTCCACCGCGTAAAACAGCGGCCCCATCATGGCCAAGGGCAGAAAGGCCACCATGGCCGGGTCCGGCAGGCTGGACTGCGGCAACGCGATCAACGCCACGCCAACCAACCCGAGGACCAGTCCGACCAGCCGCGTCATCGAGAACCGGTCGATCCCCAGCACCATCGTCATCGGAAAGGCCAGCAGCGGCACCGTCGAAATCAGAATCGACATGATGCCCGCCGGCAACCGGTGGACCGACACGTAAAAGGTATAGCCGGGAACCAGCGTCCCCATCAAAGCCACCACCGCATAAAAGGACATCGCGCGCGGCGTCCGCACAAAGCCTTTCCCACGCGCCAACGTGATCGCCCCAAGAAACAGCGTGCAGATCACCAACTGCCAGAACATCAGCGCAAAGGGTCCATGCCCGGTTGAGGCCGCAATCTTGCCCAAGCGGCTGGGTCAGGCCCCAGCCCATCCCCAACGCCACCAACAACCCGACATTCCTTGCCTGCGACACGCCCAACCCCCAACCAAATTTATTCGGGCAACCTTGGCAGACCTGAACACTGTCTGCCCCGCCCTTTGCGACACGACGCCTCATTCCGCCGTCGCGCCAGATTTTTCGCAGAAAAATCGTGCCCGACCGAGGAAAACCCCTAAAATCAGGTTAACAAAAAAACGAAAACCATTTTATTTCAAACACTTACCAAAGTGTCCAGATCTGGACGCCTCCATCACGGCCCAGACTGCTGCAACCGCCCGCCCTGCCGCACCATCACCACCCGCACGGCCTTGCCCGTCTTGTCATCCGTCTCGACATAAACCCCCGACAGCGTCGCCTCGCCCCCCGCAGGCTCGAACCGGGCCGAATTCATGCCCGTGATGAACCGCCGCAACGGCTCCAGCTTCTCCATCCCGATCACGAAGTCATAATCCCCACACATCCCCGCATCGGTCAGATAGGCGGTGCCCTTGGACAGGATCATCGCATCGCCCGGTCGGCACATGGGTATGCGTCCCCACCACCAGTGAGGCCTGCCCGTCACACCAATGCCCCATCGCCATCTTTTCGCGACGTCGCCTCGGCATGAATTTCCACAATCGTCGCCTGAACCGCCCCGCCCAGCGGATGGGTTTTCAAAACCCCCTCCACCGCCGAAAACGGGTCGTCAAACGGCCGCTTCATAAAGACCTGCCCCAGGGCCTGCACCACCAAAACCCGCCGCCCCTGCGTCGCCGTGAACACCCGCGCCCCCCGCCCCGGTGCCACCTTGGAGAAATTCATCGGGCCGGATGATCCGCCCCTCGGTCTCGCAATAGGAAATCATGTCCTTCTGATCGAAAGCATGGTCGCCCAGCGTCACACAATCCGCCCCCGCCGCGAACAGCCCCTTGGCATGTTCCCCGGTCAGCCCTGCGCCCTGCTAGCATTCTCGCCGTTCACGACGACAAAATCCAAACCCCAATCCGCGCGCAGCCTCGGCAACCGTTCCGCCACCCCAGCCCGCCCGGACCGCCCCATCACATCGCCCAGAAACAATATCTTCATGCGCCCCCGCATAATGCCCGCGCCTCGGCTCCGGCAACCGCAAAGCGGCTTAGCCTTTCCCTAAGCGCGGCATCCCCACATCCTGCTTTCGTTTCGCGTCATTTGCCCGATGCTATCATGACCGAAAGCTGCGGCTTCATGCCGTCAAAACCCTACGCCCGTCCTGAAAGCCCACATGACAAACCATGACCCACGACTAGCCCGCTTGACGAACTGCGCGCCAATGTCGCCCAGCCCTTCGAACGCGCCCATGCCATGCCGAAATCGGTCTATACCTCGCCCGAGTTTCTGGCGTTGGAGGAGGAGCACATCTTCGCCAAGGAATGGCTGTGCGCCGGTCGCGCCGATGGCCTGCCCGAACCCGGGCGACTACCTGACGATGAAGATCACCGGCGAACCCGTCATCATCCTGCGCGACCGCGACGGCGCGCTGCGCGGCCATGTCCAACGTCTGCCGCCACCGCATGTCGACCCTGCTGCAAGGCCGCGGCAATGTCCGCTCCATCGTCTGCCCCTATCACGCCTGGACCTACAACCTCGACGGCACCCTGCGCGGCGCGCCGGCCATGGCGGCCAACGAGGCGTTCTGCAAGGACGACATCGCGCCTGCCGCCGGTCCGCGTGGAAAACTGGCTGGGCTGGATCATGGTCACGCTCAACCCCGACGCCCCCGTCGCCCCACACCCAACTGGCCGAGGTGGAAAACCTGGTCGGCCATCTGGACATGGGCACCTACAAGGAAACCTTCCGCGAAACCTTCCGCTGGGCCACCAACTGGAAGGTGCTGGCCGAGAATTTCATGGAAAGCTATCACCTGCCGGTATGCCATTCCGGCACCATCGGCGGGTCGTGTCAACCTGATGAAGATGACCTGCCCCGAAGGCTCCGCCGCCTTCAACTATCACTACATCCTCAAGAACGACACGCGTCCCCCTCGCCCTCGCCCACCCGTCGAACACCACCCTGACCGGGCGATCAGCGCCGGATGACCTGGCTCTTGTCGATCTATCCCTCCCTGCTGATCACCCTGACGCCGGGCTATTTCTGGTATCTCAGCCTGACCCCCGACGGGCCCGGCCACGTCAACGTCCTGTTCGGCGGCGGGATGAGCGCCGAATGGATGGCCGACCCCGCTGCCGCAGGCCAATCTGGCCGCGGTCAAGGCCCTGCTGGATGACGTGAATGTCGAAGACAAGGGCTGCACCGAAAAGGTCTATCGTGGCCTTGATCGCGGGCCTGTCCTCGCCCGGCCCGCTCAGCCATCTGGAACGGCCGAACTTTGAATTCGCCACCTATCTCGCCTCAAAAATCCCGGCATAGATCTGCCGCCAAAGGACTCGACATGGCCCACACCCGCCACCGCAAGTTCAACACCCAGACACCTATCCGGAACAGAAAGCTGGACAACGACCTCGCCCAGGCCGTCGTCGCCCGCGGCACCATGATCTTCCTGCGCGGCCAATGCCCGCAAGAGATTGAAACCTCCAAGAACATCACCAGCCATGACCCGGTCGAACAGACCCACAAGGTCATGCAGAACATCCGCCAACTGATCGAGGAATGCGGCGGCCAGATGGAGCATCTGTGCAAGGTCGTGGTCTACCTGACCGACGTCCGCCACCGCGAGGCGGTCTACCGGACGATGGGCGAATACATCAAAGGCGTCCACCCCGTCTCGACCGGGGTCGTCGTCACCGCCCTCGCCCGCCCCGAATGGCTGGTCGAAATCGACGCCACCGCCGTCATTCCTGACTGACGCCGCATTGGGGGCTCACCCCCAAACCCCGAGGATATTTGGGCCAAATTGAAAGGCCAATTTCACTTTGGTTCAAATATCCCGGTCCGTCCTCCTCAGAAAGGCCGCCCCATGACCTTCTCGCTCCTCGCCCGCTGCCCGGAGACCGGCCGCTTCGGCATGGTGATCTCCTCCTCCTCGCCCGCCGTAGCGGCGCGCTGCGCCCATGCGCGGGCGGGGTCGGGGTGGCGGCGTCGCAGAACATCACCGACCCGGCCCTCGGGGCCGCGCCTGCTGGACCTGCTGGCAGAAGGGCTGTCTGCCGAGGAGGCCATGGCACGGATGGTGGCCGAGGCACCGCATATCGACTACCGGCAGTTGATGGTGGTCGATGCGCAGGGCCGGGTCGCGATCCATTCCGGCAGCCAGATCCTGGGCGTCTGGGGCACGGCCATGGGGAACGGCGTTGTGGCAGGCGGCAACCTGCTGGCCAACCCTGACGTCCCGCCGGCGATGATCGCGGGCTTTGGCACCTCGGGCGATCTGGGCGACCGGCTGATCGCAGCTCTCCGGGCCGGGCGCGATGCCGGGGGTGAGGCGGGGCCGGTGCATTCCGCCGGGCTGCTGATGGTCGACGCCGAAAGCTGGCCGGTGGCCGAATTGCGCTGCGACTGGACCGACGACGGCGACCCGATCGCCGCCGTCGCCCGCGCCTGGGACGTCTACGGCCCGCAGATGGCCGCCTATATCCAACGCGCCCACGACCCGCGCGAGGCGCCCAAGTTACGGCGTTGCCGGGCGACCGCTTGACCACAAGCATTCCTGCGAACAACGGTTGCGACCTCACTGGCAATTGCCCTGCCGCCCGGCTAAGGCGCTGGCAGGCCCATGACCCTGCGTTTCACCCTGCGCCAGCTGGAATACCTTGTCGCCGTGGCCGATTGCGGCTCAGTCGCGCTTGCGGCTGAACGGGTGAATGTCTCCTCCCCCTCGATCTCGGCCGCCATCGGCCAGCTTGGAGGCGACCTTTGGCCTGCAGCTCTTCATCCGCCGCCATGCCCAGGGCCTGTCGCTGACCGAAGGCGGGCGCCAGTTCGTCGCCGACCGCGCGCGAGGTTCTGGCCAGGCCGACCGCCTGACCGACCATGCCGCCGACATCACGGGTCGCGTGGCCGGGCCGTTGACCGTGGGCTGCCTGCTGACCTTTGCCCAGGTCCTGCTGCCGCAACTGCGCCGCAGCTTTTCCGACCGCTACCCCGATGCCGACTTTCCGCCAGCACGAGGGCGCATCAGGCCGAATTGTTCGACGGCCTGCGCATGGCCCGGCTGGATGTCGCGCTGACCTATGACCTTGAAATTCCGCCCGATCTCGATTTTCTGCCGCTGATCCCGCTCGCCCCCTATGCCCTGCTGCCCGAGGGCCACCCGCTTGGCCGCCGCGCCCAGCGTCACCCCCGCCGACCTTGCCCCGCATCCGATGATCCTGCTGGACCTGCCCTTCAGCGCCGACTATTTCCTGTCGTTCTTTGCCGAGGGCGGTCTGCACCCGGTGATTGCCGAACGGACGCGCGACATGGGGGTGATGCGGGCGATGGTGGCCAATGGCTTTGGCTATTCCATCGCCAACATCCGGCTTGGGAACCGACCGCGCGCCCGATGGCCGCAAGCTGGTCTTTGTGCCGCTGGAAGGGCGGTGTGCGTCCGATGCAGATTGGGCCTGTTGCTGCCGAAGGGCAGCGACCGTCGCCGCACCGTCACCGGCCTTTGTCGACCATTGCCGCACCGCCGTCACCGACGCGGCGCTGCCCGGCCTCTACGACGCCAACATGACCCGACGCCGCCCTGATCATCAGCCATGGCCAACCCTCCGACCCCGACCCGGCCGAGGCGGCTCTGGCCGCTCTGGCCGCCCAAGTCGCCACCCATCTGCCCGGCTGGCGCATCGGGTCGGCCACCCTGGCCGCCCCTGATGCGCTGACCCGCGCCATTGCAGCACTTGGGCCCGCAAGGCCGCGCCTTTCCGCTGTTCATGGCCGGGGGCTGGTTCACCCGCACCCATCTGCCCGCCAAACTGGCCGCCGCAGGCGGGCCGGACTGGCAGGTGCTGGAGCCTTTGGGCTGCGACCCGGCAGTCCATGACCTGGCCGCTCAGACCGTGCACGGGGCGCGGGCCGCGTGTCTGATCTTGCCGCGCATGGCTCGTTCCGCAGTTCGGTGCCCGTCGGACATTGCCTATGCCATCTGGCCGCCCGGATCACCGGCAAGCGGCATCCCCGCCGAGGCCGCCTTCATCGACCAAGACCCGCAACTGTCGCACGGCGACCGGCCATGGCCCCGATAGCGTCTGCCTGCCGTTCTTTGCCGCCGCCGGGTGGCCATGTCACCGACGACATCCCCGCCGCCCTGCGCCAGGCCGGGTTTCAGGGCCGCCTGTTGCCCGCCATCGGCCTGTCACCAGAAATCCCCGCCCTGATCGCCCGCGCCATAGCTGCCGGGGCCCGGTCTGCAAGGCGGAGTGTCGCTGGCGCCGCCCTAGACCGTGTGCAGGTACAGGTCGAAATCCACATCCGGCACCGTCCGCATCACGCGGGCATATTCCGCCTCCAACACCGCGGTAAAGGTGCGGTGCATGTCCGCGCCCAAGGCGCCTTTCAGGAAGTCAGACCCCTTGGCCGACCTCAATCGCCATCCGCCAATCCTTCGGGCATCGGCGGGCGCATCGGGCGCGTCGGCATAGCCGTTGCCCGTCGTCTCGGCCCCGGATCAATCTGCCGCGCCCAGCCCTGCCGGATGCCCGCCAGCACCGTCGCCGCCACCAGATAGGGGTTGGCATCCACCCCCGCCGGGCGATGTTCGATCCGCCGCGCCGTGATGTCGCCCGCCGGAATCCGCAACGCGACCGACCGGTTGTTCACCCCCCAGGTCGGGCTGACCGGCGCATAGGATTGGCGGCAAACCGCCGCCAGGAATTGGCATGGGGGGCAAAGACCAGCATCGACTCGCCCATCGTCGCGCGCAACCCGCCGATGGCGTGCAGCAGCGCGTCATTATACTGCCCCTCCACCGCCTCGACAAAGATGTTGCTGCCCGGCGCGGTCCAGCATCGACACGTGGAAATGCATCCCCGACCCGGCATAATCCTCATTCGGTTTGGCCATGAAACAGGCGGTCACGCCATGCGCCCGCGCCTGCGCCCGCACGATCCGCTTCAGCCGCAACAGGTCATCCGCCGCCTGCATCACGTTCTCGCGGTAATGCAGCGTCAGTTCATACTGCCCCGGCGCATATTCCGAAATCAGCGTTTCGGCCTTGATCCCCGCCAGCTCGCGCCCCGGCATAGATGTCGTTGAACAGCGGCAACATGCCGTGCAGCTGATCCACCGAATAGACCTCCGTCTTGGTGCCGCTGCGCCCGTCCAGCACATCGCGGGCCGGAACCATCTCGGCCATCCGGGCCGCGCTGGTTTTCCAGCAGAAAGAACTCCAACTCAAACGCGCCGGCCGGGATCAGACCCTCGGCGGCCAAGCGCATCCACCTGCGCGCTGCAAGGCATGGCGCGGGTCCGATGTCATCGGCGTGCCGTCCAGCTCATACACGCGACAGCAGCACCTCGCCGCGCGGCGGGGTGGTGCCATGCAGCGCCACCAGCGTGCCCGGAATCGGCCAGGCGCGCCGGTCGCGCGTCGCCCTGATCCCAGATCAGCCCGGTTTCGTCGACATCCTCGCCACAGATATCCAGCCCCAGAATCGAAATCGGCAAATGCCGCCCGACTCTTGTAAACCGACAACAACTCATGCCGCCGGATGATCTTGCCCCGGCCAATGCCGTTGGAATCGTGCAAGACAATGTCAAAGGCCTCGATCTCCGGATGGGCCGTCAAGAAAGGCCTCGGCCTCGGCGATGGTTGAACCTGAGGGGCTGATTTCGGTCATCATTTTCTCTGCGAACAATTCGGTCAGCACTTCGTCGAACGCGGCGATCAGCCGGTCAACCTGACGCTTTCTGGTGGCCGGGCTGATCAGCATCATGTTGTGGAACGGCGCAATCAGACAGCCCCGGTTCAACAGCGCCACATGCACCGCCGCCTCGACCTCTGGCATATGGGCCAGGGCCGCCTCGGCCCCGTTGTGCAGCGGTCCCGGCGCACAGATGAACTCGACCCGCGCGCCAACCCGCACCACATGCCAGGGTGCACCATGCGCCGTGATCGACTGCGGCCAGACCCGAGGCCAGCCGCGCCGCCCGCTGCTCCATATCGGGCATAGGCCTCGGCGTCATCACCTCGGCCAAGGTCGCCCGCAGACAGGCAAACTGCATCGGATTGGCCGACAGCGTGGTGCCCATGCCCGAATGCCCGAGGCGCCGCCCGGCGTTCACGGTCAGCATAGCGCGCCGCCACCGCATCGCTAAGCCCCCAGACCGCCGTGGGCATCCCGCCCGCCACACATTTGCCGACAACAAAGATATCCGGCTGCAACCCATGCACCGCGCGTATAGCCGCCAAGACCCGAGGAAATCGTATGCGTCTCATCAATCATCAGCAGCGCGCCATAGCGGGTGGCAAGCGCCCGCAGACCGGCGTGAAACCCGGCTCCGGCAGCACCATGCAGGAATTGGTCATCACCGGCTCGGTCAGGATCGCCGCCACATCGCCCTTGGCCAAGCGCCGCCTCGACCCCCGCCAAATCGTTGAACTCGCAGCACACCGCAACCTGCGGTCAGGTCGGCCACCTGCCCCAGCAGACCCGGCCGGTTGACCGTGACGCCGTCCTTCAGCGTCACAAAGGTCTCATCCACCGTGCCGTGATAGCAGCCGTTGAACACCAGCACCTTGGGCCGCCCCGTCACCGCCCGCGCCACGCGCAGGGCAAAGCGGTTGGCATCGGTCGCCGTCGTCGCAATCTGCCAGCTGAAACACGCCGAAGCGTTCGTTCAACAGCCGCCCCGCCTCCAGCGCGTCCTCGGTCGGCAGCATATAGGTCAGCCCGCGCGTCGCCTGCTGCCGGATCGCCTTGCGCCACCGGTTCGGGCGAATGGCCGAACATCGACCCGGTGTCGCCCAGACAGAAATCGTCGATCTCATAGCCGTCAATATCGGTGATCTTGGCGCCCTCGCGCCCGCGCCACCACCGGCAGATGCGGCATCGGCCAGTCCTTCATCCAGTGCAGCGGCACCCCGTCCAGATAGGCCGCCGCCCCCGCCCGCAACGCCGCCTTGCTGGCTGGCCGCGTCGCCGTGAACCGCCGCGCCTCACGCTCGGCAAATCGGGTCAGGCGGTCGGCATCGATTCCGGCAATGGTCTGGCTGGCGATGGTTGGGGCGGTCATGATCTTCCTCACTGGCGGCCAAATGGCCTTGCCTCTTTATGCGCCAGAGTTTGATCAAATGAAAGTCCGGCGCAGCCCCGCGAAATGGAAGCGGCGGCCCTTTTGCGGTGTCAGAGGAACACCAGGGCCGCCTTAACCGAGCATCAATCACAGGACCGGCTTGCGCTTTGATCGACCGCCGAGGGGTGCCGGGATCTCCCGGACTTGCCGCGCCTCACCGTCCGACCGTATCAGGACAACTGTAAGGCATTGTTGGCCTGTATTTGACGGCCTGTCAAAGTTCATATTTTACTGTCCATTGCAGTGGAAACAATCGCGCCAAGCATCGGGGCATTGTTCCGTGTGCGGATACAAAAAATACAACCTTGACGCGAATCACCAGCCCAAATGACGAAGGGCCGGCACAAGGCCAGCCCTTTCAATCTGATTTGATTCGTCGATCAGGTCAGCTTGCAGCGATCGCTGATAGTTTCGGTGTGGCAAGGGCCTCAGCTTTCATCGCAGCCGGGCGGCTACGGGTTTGGCGCTGCCACGGCAGGCTGGGCTGCGGTTCTGCCGAGGTGGCAATGGCGGTCTTGAGCCAGCGACGTTCTTTCTTCATGGTCTTCCCCTTCCGCTAACCGATTTCTTTCGGCGTTAAGTCGAATTTGACGCGACTTTGCGGCAGTGATTTGGCCTTGATGCGGGTATTGCGGGAATTCATTGCGGCCATTGTACCCCGGTTTGGCCACAATCAGCCCTCTATAGCCGGATTACCGAGATCAACCGCCCATAATCGGCCTCACCCATATGAGTCGTCCGGCGATAGGAATAGAATCGCTCCGGGTCGCTGTAGGTGCAATGCCGCGTCCATTCGGCATGGCCAACGCCCGCCTCCCGCAGCGCATGCAGCCCATAGGACGGCAGGTCGAACTGCATCCGGTCTTCGGTGCCTTGGGCGAAAAAGCGGCTGTTCGCGCGGTCTTCGTCAACAAAAGCCTCAAAGAATTCCGGCCCAACCTCATAGGCCCGCTGGCTGATCGTTGGCCCGATCACCGCAGCGATATTCTCTCGTTTGGCACCAAGCGCGACCATCGCATCCACCGTTGCCCCCAGAACCCCATCCCGCGCCCCGCGCCACCCGGCATGGGCCGCACCGATCACCCCGGCCTTGGCATCGGCAAACAGCACTGGCTGGCAATCGGCGGTCAAAATACCCAAGCCGATCCCCGGCACATTCGTCACCATGGCATCCGCCGCGAGCCGCGTTTCCGGCGGTTCGGTCAGGGTGGCGACCGTGGCGGAGTGGATCTGGTTCAGGGTGACCAAGGCCTCTGGTGCAAGCAGCATGGCCTCAGCCACCCGCGCCCGGTTGATCTTGACGATATCGGACTGGTCACTCGACCCCGGCCCGCAGTTCAGCCCAGCGAAAATACCCGACGAGGCCCCGCCCTTGCGGGTAAAGAAGCCATGCCGGACGGCAATCGCGTCGTTGCTCAGAATTTCCAGCATCACTACAGCCCCGGCGGAATTGGGCTGGCCAAACGATACAGCACCAGCACTTTGAACAAGCATCCCATTTCCCCATCGTCGGTCAAGCGCCGCGTCGCCGCAAGATGAGATTCCAAGGCCGCCCCCGATAGTCCCGCCGCCAATCGCGCCGACCGCGCGTCAATCCCCAGGCGTCGCAGGAACGCGCCCTGCGTCACAAACCCATGCGCCACCCCCGGAACAGCGAGGGCGGCAAAATCGACATGGGCGGTCAGATCGGCCTGCCCCGGCTCCTCAAAAATCCCGGTGTAAGCATTGGATTTCACAGCCTGAACCGTGTCGCCGCGTGACTGCCAGTCGCCGTAATCCACGACCACCGCAACCCCACCCTGCGACGCAATCCGCTGGGCAATCTCGGCCGCAATCCCGGTCGCAGCGGGGCAAACCTCGACAATCCCACCCTCAGCAGTATCAGCCAACCGCCCCGCCAACAGCGGAACCGGGGCCGACGGCGCCAACCCGACGGCCAACTTGCCGTCCACCAACCCAACCATCCGCTCTGCCCAACCGCCACCAGCCCGTTGAAACTGACGAATCGGCAGGGCATCAAAGAACTCATTCGCAACCAGGAACAGCGGCCCCGCGGGCAGATCCTGCACATGGTCGCACCACGTCACCTCAACCCCCGGCAAGGCCTGCGCCTGCCGGGCCCGCAACACGGGCGAGGCTTCGACCAGACAAACCCGCATCGCCGCATGGAACCCCGGCACACCCCGCGTCGCCCTGAGCAGATCCGCCATCAACGTCCCACGCCCCGGCCCCAGCTCAGCCAAAACAAACGGCGCTGGTGCCCCCTGATCCAGCCAACTCTGCGCCAGACACAGCCCCAGCAATTCGCCAAACATCTGACTGATCTCTGGTGCCGTGATGAAATCGCCCGCCGCCCCAAACGGATCGCGCGTCGTGTAGTAGCCGTGCTGCGGATGCAGCAGACATTCGGCCATATAGTCCGCCATCGTGATCGGGCCTGTCGCCCTGATCCGCGCCACCAGCAAATCTCGCAGCGCCGTCATGCCCTGGCGCGCCACAGAAAGAACAGCCCGACAGCGACCATCGGCAGCGACAGGGCCTGCCCCTGCGTCAGACCCCAACCGCCGACGTGCCATGCCAGCCCCAGCGGGTTGCCATCACTGACAAATTGCGCGTCCGGCTGGCGCACAAACTCAACCAGAAACCGCGCGAGCCCGTAGCCCGCAACAAACAGCCCCATCACCCGCCCCGGTCGCGCCAACCACCCGGCCCGCCAAACCGCGAGCATCACCAGCGTGCCGAGCAAGACCCCTTCCAGCAGCGCCTCATAAATCTGACTCGGATGCCGCGCACAGACCCCAATAACGTCCGGGCAGTACTGCGCCGCGTCCCCCGGAAAGGCCACGCCCCACGGCAAATCGGTCGGCCGCCCCCACAACTCGGCATTGATGAAATTGGCAACCCGGCCCAAAAACAACCCAATCGGCGCCACCATCGCCATCAGATCCCCGGTCGACAGCATCGAGATCCGCTCACGCCAGCAAAAGATCACGCCGGCAACCACCACGCCCAGAAATCCACCGTGAAACGACATGCCGCCCTGCCAGACCTGCAGGACCTGCCACGGGTTCTCCAGGTACAACTCAGGCTGATAAAACAGCACATAACCGATCCGCCCGCCGAGAATGACCCCGGCAATCGCCCAAGTCAGCAGTTGTTCAACCTGCGCCTCGGTCATCGGCGGCCCATCCCGCCACAACCGCGCCGTCCGGATCGCCTGCCGGATCAACCACCATCCCGCAATCAGCCCCGCGATATAGGCCAAGGCGTACCACCGCAGGGCCAGATGAAAACCACCAATATCGACCGCGAAAATCTCGGGCGAAACGGGCGGGAACGGGATATAGGACATGCTGACCTCGCTGCACTGTGACCCGGGTTTAGGGGGGCATTCCACGCGAAGTCAACCAAAGGCCGCGCCAAACACTCTCTTGTGCGACAGGACGGCGCGTCCCATATAGGATCAAATCACTGGAGGAAGCGCCATGGAACCCGGCAACAAATTCTTCGACGATATGTCGAAACTGATGACCAATGCGATGGGCGTTGCCCAAGGCGCCAAGTCAGAGGCAGAAACCGCCATGAAGGGCATGGTCGACCGCTGGATGGCCGACCGGAACTTCGTGACGCGGGAAGAGTTTGATGCAGTCCGGGCCATGGCCCAGAAAGCGCGTGAGGAAAACATTGCGCTGGAAGAGCGGATCGCCGTGCTGGAAGCCAAACTGAACCCATAAACACCGAGAGCCGGGCCGCGCAACACGGACCCGGCTTTTGCATGCCGAACGAAATGTAACCGCCCGGTCTGACTGACGTTACCGCAGGTTCCATGGCAGCAGCTCATTGATCCGGTTGATTTTGTGGTCTGGGATGCGTGCGAGGGTGTCGGCGAGCCAAGCTTGGGGATCGACGCCGTTCAACTTGGCAGTTTCGATCAGGGTGTAGGCGATGGCCGCGAATTTGCCGCCAGTTTGCAGCCCCATGAACAGGTCGTTCTTGCGGCCCCAAGCGACCGCTCGCACCGCACGTTTGGAGGGTGTTATTTATCAATGTAGGGGCGCATTCATGCCATTCGCGTCAGGGCATAGTGTATCGCTGCGGCAAGCGGAGACTTCCCCGATATTCCAGACAGTTGGGAGTTCAGCCAAGCCTCCAGACCGTCGACCCGGCGTAGCCGTCGACATGCATCCAATCGCTGTATCCGGACAGATGACCCTGCGGATGTTCGCCTTTGCGGTCGGAAGAGTACCGATACCAACTGGCGGGTGGAATGGCGCTGCCCCAGGGGTGTTCATCGCGGCCATAGGCCCAAAGGCGGTCCGTCTGGGTCTTGCCGGTGCCGGGGGCCAGCATGGCGCTCGGCGTGTCATCGGCAAAGATCGCTTGTCCCGTCAGAACGTGCCGTCCGACAGCGTCTGCCATTGGTTCCAGCAGGGTGGTTGATTTACCGACCCAGTCCGCCAGCGTCGAGCGGTCGATATGAAGGCCCTCGCGATCAAAGATCTGGCTTTGTCGGTAAAGCGGCAAGTGACAGACATATTTGTTGACCAGAACATGAACAAGAATGCCATACCCGGGCACCCGCGCTCGATCGGACGCGATGGCAGCGGAGCTTGCGTGAAGCAATCGCAGCCGGATCAGGCCATCCGGGGCCGCACGATCCGGTTCAAGATGATGTGGCCTGGAACATAACCCAGTTCCTCGGTCACATCGTCGCTCAACCGGCGCAGCTTGCCGCCGCACTGGGCCCAAGCCGTATCGCTGGGGGTCAGTGCGACCTCCAACCGCGGAATATGGTCCGAAATCGGCTTGCGCTTGGGTTTGTCAGCGGGCGCATCATCCGGCAAACGCAGTCTGGCCGTCAGCACGACGATGGCGATCTCGCTCATCTCCAACGCCAGTTGCAAATGCCCGGCGGTCTCCGATTGAGCACCAAACCGACGGGCGCGGTTGCCTGCCAACTGATACTGCAGCTTCTCGATCAGAACCACCTGGGACTTCACTTCGGCAGCTAAAATGCGGTGAACGCCCGCAATTCCGCAGGGTCTTCCGGCAGAGATTTGGTGACATCCAGCATCGCGAAACTATCACAAAACGAGGCGCTTACGGGAATTCTCAAACCGTAAAAGCCCTCAATTTTCCCACCGTCAAATGCCGCCAGCTGCGCTGTGGCAATCGCCAATCGAACCCTTCTGACGTTGCCCCCAACCTTTATCCAGCGTGAGCGAGCCTCCGGGACTGAGTTTTGCCCATTTGGGCGGGTTGGGCAACGGGGGCTGGCGCGGAGCTTTGCGGATTGCGCAGCGTCAGGCCCCGTTGCGGGGCGAAGGTTCGGGCAAACTCGGCTGGGGTCTGCCAGCCGAGGCGGGAGTGGGGCCGTTCTGTGTTATAGTCGGTGCGCCACGCGGCCAGCGTTGCGCGGGCATGGTGCAGGGACGGGAACAGAGTTTCATTCAGCAACTCGTCCCGCAGGCGGCCGTTGAAGTTCTCGATAAAGGCATTCTGGGTCGGCTTTCCCCCTCTCGCAGTTTGCAGGCAAACCGCTGCCGGGCAGCGGGGTGCGATGTAGTGCCAGTCAAACTTGCGGTCATCCACGAACTTCAGGATCGCGTTCGAGGTGAACTCGGTCCCGTTATCGCTGACGACCGTCTGTGGCTTGCCGCGGGCGTCGAACAGCGTCGCCAGCTCACGCGCGACCCGAGCCGCCGACAGTGAGGTGTCGGCGATCAGTGCAAGGCATTCCCGCGTGCAATCATCGACTACAGTCATGATCCGGAAGCGGCGACCGTCCGTCAGCTGGTCGGATACAAAATCCAGTGACCAACGCTGGTTTGGCATCAATGGCAGCACCATCGGGGCCCGTGTGCCCATGGCCCGCTTGCGCCCACCGCGACGGCGCACATGCAACTGTTCCTCGCGGTAGATGCGGAACAGGCGCTTATGGTTCACCGCATGGCCCTCGCGCCGCAGGAATACATGCAGCCGACGATAGCCGAACCGGCGTCGGACCTTGGCCAAGTCTTTCAGCCGCTCGCGCAGCACAGGGTCGTCCTGCCGGATCGCCTCATAGCGCATGGTCATCCGGCAACAGCCGATCACCCGGCACGCCCGCCGTTCGCTCATCTCGTGACTTGCCACCAGATGCGCGACCGCTTGGTGCTTCGCGGCGGGCGCTACCACTTTTTTCCCAGGAGATCCTTCAGCGCGGCATTGTCGAGCATGGCATCGGCAAGAAGCCGTTTCAGGCGCGCGTTCTCGTCTTCAAGGCCCTTCAGCCGCTTCGCCTCGCTGACATCCATGCCGCCATACTTGGCTTTCCACTTGTAGACCGTCGCATCGCTGACACCGTGCTTGCGGCACAAATCGGCCACGGAAATCCCGGCCTCGTGCTCTTTCAAAATGCCAATGATCTGGTCTTCGGTAAACCTGCTGCGCTTCATCTCTGGTCCTTTCGGTTGGGCCAGAGTTCTACCTCAAACTGGATTAGGTGCAGGGGGCTACGTCATTTCCAACAGCATCGCCAACTGCGCCGGGGTCAGCGCAATTTTGCCGTCCTTTACCGATGGCAAGACGAACCGACCCTTCTCCAGCCGTATTGAGAACAGACACGCGCCCATCCCACCAGATGATCTTGTTCAGATCACCTTGCCGCGCCCGGAACACGAACATTTGGCCATTGAACGGGTACTGTTGCGTCGGCTGCTCGGCTTGCGCGGCCAACGCGGCAAAACCCTTTCGCATCTATGGACGCCTCCCGGATTGCAAGGTATTCCTGAGCTGATTTCTGACAGGCTTGCAGCCATCTATCCGGCCTCTGATTGCAGCGCTGGATTGGCTGCGGGCCACCATGAGATCCGTTGAACCCTTGTCCCATCATATCGTCGAGCTCGAGGCTCGATGCGCAAACCGGGTTGATTGGGTTCTGGTCTCGCCAGTCATGTCATCTCAGATCACTGCCCTCGCAATTCGGTCGTGCTGATCCCCCTTGGGGTTCAAGCCATCCTGTATTCGGTTCCCTCGGTGATCATGGACCACATGATCCGTGCCACCTTGTTGGCGACGGCAACTGTGACGATGTTGAAATGCCGTCGATCCAGCATTTTGTTGATCCAGTCCCACATTCCACCTTTTTTGCCCGGCGCGACCCGAACGACGGCACGCGCTCCATTGATCAGTTGCCTTCGGAGATAGGTGTTGCCGCGCTTGGTGATGCCGAAGGTTCGCTCCTTCCCACCGCTCGAATGCTGGCGCGGCGTTATCCCGAGCTAGGCGGCGAATGAACTCGCGCGATCAAAGCATCCCCCAGCGGTCAGGAAAGCGGGCATGGCGGTGGCGATGACAGGCCCCACCCCCGGTACTTCGCGCAGACGCCGTGAGACGTCCGCTTCTTTGCATTGTGCCTTCAGCCTCTTGTCGAGCTCAGCGATGGACCGGTCGTAGCTCCGGATCTCTGAAGCGATCATCCCCAAGAGTTCAATGACCTCGCCGGGCACCGTGCTGCCGCTCTCCTCGATCACCAGCAGAAAACGGTTCAACCCGGCTCGCTGGCTTGCCGAGACAAGCCCGAATTCCGCCAGGTGCCCCCTCAACGCATTTATTGCACCGGTGCGCCGCCGAATGAAATGGTCGCGTACCCTGTGCAACATAAGCGTCGCCTGCTGTGCTTCGCTCTTCACGGGGACAAAGCGCATGCCCGGGCGTTGCACCGCCTCACAGCATGCCTCGGCGTCCGATGCATCGTGCTTGTTTCCCTTCACATAGGGACGGACGTACTGCGGCGGCATAAGTCGGACATCATGGCCAAGGTCCGCTAGACAGCGGCCCCAGTGATGCGCGCCCGAGCCGGCTTCCAGCCCAACCAGACAGGGCGGGTGCAATTGCATCTCCGCCAGAAACGTCGCCCGTGTCAGCCGCTTCCGAAGCACCGTCCTTCCTTGTTCATCGACACCGTGCAGCTGGAACACCCGCTTCGCAATATCGACGCCTGTCACTGCAATGGTCATGCTCTTCTCCCTCTATCAGACCAGACGGTCAGTGTGCCGCTTCGCCAAGGGAGGCGTCCATCCCATCATATCTGGTACCCCGGCCGCCAGCCAGATTGCGCTTTCAACGGTGCAGGGATCATTCCGACAGACCGCGGATCAAACGGGTCGCCGCTTCGGAATCACAAGACCCGCTGATCCGTAGCCAATGCACACCGGCAATCTCGATCTCAAGCAGGCAGCCGGGCAAAGCGTTGCTGGGCAAAATGGGCCTGGCAGCTTCTGCGCGGGTGCGGCTCATAGTCTCTATCGGCAAAAAGACTGGTGTAGCCACAGCACCTTGCGCGGATCCCGGCGCGTAGCACGCATTCCTCAATCATTTGAATATCTAGTTCGGCCTGAACGACCTGATCAGGCGGTTTCGTTTGGTATCTGCGCCAGTTCTGCCGCGCGAAGTGCCGACAGGATCGCGGCGATGATCAGCGCAAGCAGCGCCCTGAGGTGCGCCAGGATCTTTCGGATGTTGTGGCCGCAGCCGCAAAGGACCGCAAAGAAGGCATCACCGATGGTTCCTTTGAGCGGGCAGCGCGACAGGTGGCCATCAGTTTTCATGTGGCCGATTTCGGCCTCGATGGCACTGCGGCGGCGGAGGTCTGCCATCAGCTTGGGCGTCAGGCCGCGCCTTGTGCCGCTGATCAGCACGCGGGTCTTTTCCTCGCCATGGCCTCGATAGCCACGGTCGACGACTGCCAGGCTTGGGCGCTGATCGGTCAGAATCTCCACCTGCTCCAGCGCCGGGGTGAGGGTGTGGCCGTCGTAGGGATTGCCGGGGAAGCTGCGCATACCGATGAAGAAGCCCTCGTCCTGGGTGGCCGCAATGCTGACCTTGCAGCCGAACTCGAAGCGCACCCGCGCCTTGCCCTTCGACCCTCTCGCCGATGCCTTGCATCGGCTGCCGGGCAACGGATGCAATCGACCTCGGGTTCATGCAGGGCATAGATCTTGTCGCCGCCCTTGGGCTGCTGGTGGAGCAGGTGCGAGACCAGGGCGAGCTTGTCCAACACCAGCTCGCGCATCACCCTTCCGGCGTAACCTTTCAACATCTTCAATGCCTTGCGAATCCGGCCGAACTGCTTGGCATGAGCATAGCGGCCCACCTGCAGTGCCAGCCGGGGAGCAAGCCTCGCATAGGTCTGGCGCAACGCGACCCCGGCCTCCTTCGCAAGGGCAGTCAGCTGCGCCCGCGCCCGCTCGTAAAGTCGGGCGTCCGTGGGATAGGCGATAGTCTTCTCCATCACGGTCGTGTCGACCGCCACCCGCATGAGACTGCCCTCGTCTATGGCGCCGGATTTGCGTCCGGCCTCAATGGTCTGGGTCAAGAGCCATTCCACCCCTTCCTCACCAATCCGCTTGCGCCACCGCGTCAGGGATGAGGGGTTGATCGGCAGGCGATGCTGAAAGAAGCTCTCCTCGGTGAAGTGCTGATAGTAGGGGTTCTCGACCCAGCGGGCGACAATCGCCTCATCAGACAACCGATAGGCATGCTGGAGGTAAAGCAACCCCGCCACCAGACGCGGCGGTGTTGCCGGCCGCCCGGTCGTCGACGGAAAGAACCCCGCCCATTCTCGTTCGAACACCTCCCAGTCGATCAGCGACGCCAACTTCACCAACTCATGGCGCAGATCGACCAAGCGCAGGCGGAGCAGGTCATCCTGTTCGGTCGGGCGGGAGCGGTGCTTCATCGGCAGACCAAAATTGCAGGGTTCGGAATTAAATCATACGAAACCCTGCAGGCGGAGGCGAGCAAACCGCAACGATCTACCGTAGAATCAATGGGATGGGCGTTGTTCAGGCCGAACTATTTATTGGCATTCAGCGCATATCGCCGCGCAACCTGCGCCACAGAAAGATCCGGCGCCGTCGTCTGACCACAGATCGACCGCTTCTCCTCGTCATTAGTCGATCCTAAACAGCGTTGTTAGGTTGGCAGCGGTTGACCATGGTCGCTTTCTTGGGGCCTGCAGGCAGCCAAGATTGCCGCAATGATGAGGGACAAAAGTGCCCTTAGGTGGGCGAGGATCTTTCGGATATTGTGGCCGCAGCCGCACATCACCGCAAAGAGGGCGTCGCCGATGGTGCGTTTCAGGGGACAACGCGCAAGGCGTCCATCGGATTTCATGTGTCCTATCTCAGGCTCTATGGCGCTGCGGCGGCGGAGATCAGCTACAAGCTTGGGTGTCAGTCCGCGCCTGGTTCCGCTGATCAGCACGCGGGTCTTGTCCACGTCGTGGCCACGCCTCTCGGGCATTCACGAATGCCCTGTCGGCCAACGGATAACCACGGTGGACCACGGCAAGGTCGGGCCTGTGGTTAGTCAGGATTTCCACCTGTTCCAGCGCCGGGGCCAAGGTATGGCCTTCATAGGGATTGCCAGGAAAGCTGCGCATGCCGGTCACGAAGCCTTCGTCCAGCGTGGTGGCAATGCTGACCTTGCAGCCGAATTCATACCGCACCCGCGCCTTGCCCTTCGATATGCAGTCCACCTCCGGTTCGTGCAGGGCGTAGATCTTGTTGCTGCCTTTAGGCTGTTGGTGGAGCAGTTGCGAGGCGAGGGCGAGCTTGGCGATAATCTGATCACGAAGCGGGCCAGTGGGGATATCATCGAGGTGGCGGCGTAGGTCCCGCATGACCCTGCCGGTGTAACCTTCAGTTTCTTCAATGCCTTGCGCATGCGGCGGAACTGCTTGGCATGGGCATAGCGGCCGACCTGCATCGCCAGCCTTGGGGCGAGACGGGCGTAGGACTGGCGCAACTCCACCCCGGCCTCTTGCGCCAGGGCGACCACGCGCCCGTGCGCGCTCAAAAAGCCTGACGTCCGTGGGATGGGCGATGGCCTTTTCCATGACGGTCGTGTCGACCGCCACGCGCTTCAGGCTCGCGCCGTCGATAGCCCCGGACTTACGACCAGCCTCTATGGTCTGGGTCAGCATCCATTCCACACCTTCTTCACCAATCCGATTGCGCCACCGCGTCAAGGAAGACGGGTCGATCGGCGAACGGTGCTGGAAGAATGTCTCCCCGGTGAGGTGCTGGTAGTAAGGGTTCTCGACCCATCGGGCGACCACGGTCTCGTCCGACAACCGATAGGCGTGCTGGAGATACAGCAGGCCAGCCACCAGACGCGGCTGGGTGGCCGGACGCCCCGTCGCCGAAGGGAAGAACCCAGCCCATTCCTACTCGAATACCTCCCAAGTGATCAGCGCCGTGAGCTTCACCAACTCGTGGCGCGGGTCGATCATGTCGACCAGTCGCGGACGGAGAGGTCATCCTGTTCGGCAGCGCGAGACGATGCTTCATGGGCAAAACCGAATTTGCAAGGTTTCGGCGGCAATCATACAAAACCCTGCAGGCCATGGCGAGAAAATCTGCCACTAAAGCGCGTGAATTCAATGACCTAAGACTTGTTAAACCGAAACTAGTACAAGGCCGTCGCGTCCGCCGAACGTAAGCGGCGACTGCGTCCCATTGATTTTACGATTGCATTCAGCGGTTTTGGCGGTGGGAGGTAGGCCGATGAACTCGTCGGGGAGTCCCGGATGAGCTCATTGTGATGCTTTGGCTGTTGGGATGTGGGCCCATGGCATCAGGGCGTCGATGTCCTTGTCGAGATGGCCGTTGGCCAGCCTGGTGAAGAGATCGCGCAGGTAGGCGTAGGGCTCGACGCCGTTCATTTTGCAGGTGCCGATCAGGCTGGCGAAGCGGGCCCAGTTACGGCCACCTTCATCGTGGCCGGCAAAGAGCGCATTGCGGCGGTTCATGGCCGGGCTGCGGATCGCGTTTTCGACGAGGTTGGAGTCGATGTCGACGCGGCCATCGTCGAGGAACAACCGGAAGCCATCTCTGGCGTTTCAGCATGTAGGCCATGGCCTCCCCGAGGTCGGATTTGCGCGAGACGCGCGCTGGCCTGGGCTGCAAGCCAGGCGAAGAACGCATCCACCAGCGGGCGGGACAGGTCCTGCCGGACGGCCCGGCGATGATCGGGGTCTGAGCCTCGGATGGCATCTTCGACCTTGTAGAGAGCGGCGATGCGCAGCAGCGCCTCATCGACGATGGGCGAGCCCTTCTTGGGCTTGGCCTTGATCAGCTTGCGCCGCCCATGCGCCCAGCAGAAGGCCAGCCGCAGCGGATCGCCACCCGTGCGCTTTGACGTGGCCAGATGGGTGTAAGCGCCATAGGCATCGACCTGGATCGTGCCGTTGAAGCCGTGCAGGATTTCGGCGGCATATTCGCCTTTCCGGCCGGGGCGATAGTGGAACACCACACCCGGCGGCGGCGGTGCCATTCCAGCCTCGGTCATCGCGCAGCACGGCCCAGAGATAGCCGGTTTTGGTCTTGCCGCGCCCCGGATCGAGCACCGGGGCGGTGGTCTCATCGACATAGAGCCGCGTGCTGTCCGGCCATCAGCCGTTTTGCCATGTGGTCGACCACCGGTGCGATCAGCGCGCCGGTGCGGCCCATCCAGTCGGCCAGCACCGAGCGCTCGATCGGCACCCCGTGCCGCGCCATGACCACGGCCTGCCGGTTCAGCGGCATGTGCTCGGAATGCTTGGACACGGCAATCTGCGCCAGCAGCGCCTCGGTCGGCCAGCTTCCTTCCAGCAGATGCGCCGGTGCTTTGGCCTGCACGACGCCCGTGCGGCCTTTGGGGCAGGCGTATTTCGGGCGGATCGTGACGATCACCTGATAGCGCGCGGGGATGTAAGTCGAGCCGTTCGGTCCGGTCCTCGCCGATCCGGACCATGTCGCCGCAGCCGCAGGGACAGGCGATGCTGTCGGGCTCGATCATGCGCTCCACACGCGGCAGGTGTTCGGGCAGTGCACGTGCCTTGCGCGGTGCGCGCGGGGCTGCCTTGTCCGGATCCGGCTGCGCTGGCCGCGATCTTGTCCTCGACGGCGGCGATCTGCGCCTGCGTCTCGGCGATGGCGGTCTCAAGATCCTCCAGCGCCAGTTCCAGTTGCGCCGGGTCCAGCTTCTCCGATTTCGGCCCGAACTTCGTGCGCCGGTATTCCTGACCTGACCCTCCAGCTTCTCGATCAGCGCCTTCAACTCGGTGATGAAGGCCTCCTTCTCGGCCACCACCGCCTGCTCATGCTGGCGCGCCGCACGCTCGACCGATGCCTCAAACTGCGCCGCTTCCAGCGCCGCCGACTGCGCGGCAAAGGCCTTCACCACCTCGGGCGGAAGGTCCGGAAACTGGCTGAGATCGAAGGGCTGCGACATGCGGCTTCATAGCTGATCCGAAGCCGAAAGCCCAATAAAACAACGCCAAAACAGCAGCCTGATAGTCATCCTGCCGCAGTCGGTGGCAGCACCCGCTGCGCCATCATCCGCCGCCAGTCCAGCCCTTCGAACAGAGCCTCGAACTGCGCCCGAGACAGCCGCATCGTCCCGTCCTGAACCTTCGGCCAGGCAAAGTTGCCCTGTTCCAGTACCTTGTAAATCAGCACCATGCCGGTGCCATCCCAGACCAGGATCTTCAGCCTGTCGCCACGTTTTGATCGGAAGATCACCGTCACCCCGGAATGCGGATCGAGCTTCAACTCGGTCTGCACCATCAGTGCCAGCGCCTGATGGCCGCAGCGGAAGTCCACCGGCCGCGTCGCAATCAGGATCGGCAGTCGTTGCCCCGCGACGATCATGCTTGCCCTGCAAGGCCCGCACCAGAGCCGCCGCCCGTTCCACCGCCACATCGCCCGGAACTCTAACCACAACGCCGAAGCCCAGCTCCACCGTCATGATCCCGACTGAAACCTCAACCTCAGGAACAGACGGGGCAGATGCTTGCGTCACAACCGCCACCTCCGGCTCCGCAATGATAGCCACCGGAACGAAAGCCGGTTCGCCACGCCCTTCCTTCTGCACCGGCAACGCCGGCAACAGGTCCAGCGGCAAACTCAGCAGGCCTTCCCGGGCCAGCCGCCGCCAATCTGAAAGCTGATGCGCAACAACCCCGTGCCGCCGCGCGACATCAACAACCTTCGCGCCGGGCTGAAAGCTCTCCGCCACAATCCGCGCCTTCAAATCCAAAGGCCACCGCCGGTTGCCACGCCGAGGTTCAACCACCTCGCACCGACCCACAAAACCATCCCCACCATCCGCCATGCCAACCTCCCAATGCGTTGGGAGACCTTCTGACAGCACGCACCGCGTTCAGAAA
>CAWAEL010000029.1:0-115354 GCA_963781185.1 uncultured Alphaproteobacteria bacterium | reverse complement strand
TGTCCTTCACCTCATTCAGGATGACATCTTTCCAGCCCTTGTGATCCTTGGGGGCCGCGCCATAGCTGACCTCATCGCCGCCGACGATGATGACCTGTGCGTTCGGCCGCGCCGCCAATACCGCAGGCAGCGCCCGCATGAAGATGTGATAGCCGCGATACGGCTCCAGATTGCGGTTGACGAAGGTCAGCACCTCATCCCCCGGCTTCACCACCATGCCGTTCGGCAGCGTCACGCGGGCATCGGGATTGGGGCGCATCACCTCGGTGTTCACCCCGTCGTGGATCACGTCGATCATCTTGCGCAGCACGGGCGGAAAGGTGCTGGCCTGCCATTCGGTCGGGCTAAGCCCGGCATCGGCATGCAGCAACGCCTGCCCCAGATGGCCCGCCCGGCCCTGCGCGATCATCACCTGATCGAAGTTGGGCTTGCGAAAACTCGGGGTCAAATCCCACATCGGCGCCGCGCCCTTTATAGTAGAACTCGGCATAGATCAGCAGCTTGGCCTTGGGCCAGATCTCCTTGAGGAACAGCGTTTCGCCCCAGCCGGAATGGCCAAAGATCACATCGGGCTCATAGCCGCGCTGGTCGCGCAACTGCAGCGCGGCCCGGGCCACTGTCACGCCCCGGTCTGACATCTGAATGTAATTGCGGCCCAACCGCGTCGCCGCCGGGTCGATCTTTTGCGCCTCATGCTTGTACTTCAGCACCGGGATGGCGCTTTCACGGGTGTTGACCAAATCGGTCAGCGCCAAGCACTCATGGCCGCGCTTTTGCAATTCCGGGGCCAGATACAGAAACTGGCCGGGGAAATTCTGGTGTACGAACAGGATCTTCACGTAACGTCCTCGCCAAAAGCCGCAGCCATCAGCGTTCTTGTATAGGCATGGGACGGATTGGCAAAGACCTGCAGCCGCCGGGCCCGCCTCAACCACGTCACCCTGTTGCATCACCATCACCTTATGCGACAGCGCCCGCACCACCCGCAGGTCATGGCTGATGAACACATAGGCCAGCCCGTATTTGACCTGCAAATCGCGCAGCAGGTCCACGATCTGCACCTGCACCGTCATGTCCAGCGCGGAGGTCGGCTCGTCCAGCACCACCAGTTTGGGCCGCAGGATCATCGCCCGCGCAATGGCGATGCGCTGCTTTTGGCCGCCGGAAAACTCATGCGGATAACGGCCCATCGTGGCGGGGTCCAGGCCGACCTCGGCCATGATCTCGGCCACCATGTCGCGCCGGTCGCGCCCCGGCTCCAGCCCATGCACGCCCAGCCCCTCGGCGATGATCGCCTCGGCGGTCATGCGGGGCGACAGGCTGCCGAAGGGGTCTTGAAACACCACCTGCATGTCGCGCCGCAGATCCGCGCAGCGCCCGCCCCTGACACGCTTGCCAGATCGCGCCCCATGAAGCGAACCTTGCCCGGTGACATGGCGTCAGCCGCAGGATGGCCAGCGCCAGCGTCGTCTTGCCCGACCCGCTTTCCCCCACCACGCCCAGCGTTTCGCCCGCGCGCACGGTCAGATGTGGCGTCGTTCACCGCCTTGACATGGCCCACCGTCTTGCGCAGAAACCCCCGGCGTGATCGGGAACCAGACGCGCAGATGCTCGGTCTCCAACACCACCGGCGCACGTCTCGGCCACCGGCACCGGCACGCCCTTGGCCTCGGCCGCCAGCAGTTTCTGGGTATAGGGGTGCTGCGGGTTGGCGAAGATTTCCGCCGTCACGCCCTGTTCGACAATCTGACCGCCCTGCATGACGCAAACCCGGTCGGCAATCCGCCGCACGATGTTCAGATCATGGGTGATGAACAGCAGGCTCAACCCCTCGGACCGTTTCAGATCGGCCAGCAGGTCCAGGATCTGCGCCTGAATGGTCACGTCCAGCGCCGTCGTCGGCTCATCCGCGATCAGCAGTTCCGGGCCGTTGGCCAGCGCCATGGCGATCATCACCCGCTGCCGCTGCCCGCCCGACAATTGGTGCGGATAGGCGGTCAAGCCGGCTTTCGGCATCGCGGATGCCGACCTTGTGCAACAGGTCCAACACCCGCGCCCGCGCCTTCGCCCCCGACAGGCCCTGATGCAGCGCCAGGCTTTCGGTGATCTGCTTTTCGATCGTGTGCAGCGGGTTCAGGCTGGTCATCGGTTCCTGAAAGATGAAAGCTGATGTCATTGCCCCGCACCCGGCGCAGCTCGTCCTCCGACGCGCCCAGCATCTCGCGCCCCTGATACAGCACCGACCCCGTCACCACTGGCGCTATCCGGCAACAGCTTCACCGTCGACAGCGCCGTCACCGACTTGCCCGACCCGCTTTCGCCGACCAACGCCACCGTCTCGCCCTTGGCCACGGTAAAGCGACACATCGCGACGGCGTGAATCTCGGCCCCCTCCTGAGCGAAGCGCACGTTCAGACCCGTGACCTCCAACACATTCATCTGAAGGTCTTTCTGGGGTCAAAGGCCGCCCGCACGCCTTCAAAGATGAAGACGAGCAGGCTACAGCATGATGGCCGATGTGAAAAACGCCGAGAAGGCCAGCCACGGCGCCTGCAGGTTCTGCTTGGCCTGCTGGGTCAACTCGCCCAAGGACGGGGAGGAGGCCGGCAACCCGAACCCGAGGAAATCCAGCGCGGTCAGGCTGGCGATGGTGCCCGAGATGATGAACGGCATCATCGCCATGGTCGCCACCATGGCATTGGGCAAGCACATGGCGGAAGATGATGACCAGATCGGTGACGCCCAGCGCCTTGGCCGCCCGCACATATTCAAAATTCCGCGCCCGCAGGAATTCGGCCCGCACCAGCCCGACCAGCCCCATCCAGCCAAACAACACCATCAGACACGATCAGCAGCCAGAAACTCATCGTCAAGACGGCGGAGATGATGATGATGACATAGAGCATCGGGCGTCGATCCCCAGATCTCAATCACCCGCTGCATGATACAGGTCGGTCAAACCGCCGAAATAGCCCTGAACCGCCCCCGCCGACGATGCCGAGGACCGAGGTCAGGAATCGACACGATCAGCCCGAACGATCACCGAAATGCGGAAGCCATAAATCACCCGCGCCAGCACATCGCGCGCGGTGTCATCCGTGCCCAGCCAATGGTCCTGCTGTCCGGGGCCGAGGGGGCCGCGCCACCGACATCGTTGATGGTGTTATAGCTGTAGGGGATGATCGGCCACAGGATCCAGCCCTTCAGAATACCCCTCAGCCCCCGCCATCTGCCCCAGATCAACCGACTGCGATCAGGGTTTCGCGGCGTGTCGAAACACGCCACCATGCCGCCGGTCTGGATCAGACATTGCACGCACGGGTCGTGGTAGTTCGCCTCGGTCTGGAAATCGCCGCCAAACTCGCGTTCGGAATGGAACTGCAGGAAGGGCGTGAAATACTCGCCGCGATAATTCACCAGCAGCGGCTTGTCATTGGCGATCACCTCCGCCCCCAGCGACAGGATATACAGCACCGAAAACAGGATCAGCGACCAATAGGCCCGCTTGTTCATCTTGAAGTTACGCCAGCGGCGTTGGTTCAGCTTGCTGAGGGCCATGTTAATCCCGCCGCTCAAAATCGATGCGGGGATCGGTCCAGACATACATCAGGTCCGACAGGATGCCGATCACCAGCCCGATGATGCCAAAGGCGAACAGCGTGCCAAAGATCACCGGATAATCCCGCTCCACCGCCGATTTGAAGCCCAACTGGCCCAGCCCATCCAGACTGAAGATCGTCTCGATGATCAGCGACCCGCCAAAGAACACCGAGATGAACAGCCCCGGAAAGCCCGCAATCACGATCAGCATGGCATTGCGGAACACATGGCCATACAGCACCGCGCTTTCCGACAGCCCCTTGGCCCGCGCGGTCATCACATATTGCTTCTTGATCTCGTCCAGAAAGCTGTTCTTGGTCAGCAGCGTCAGCGTGGCGAAACTGCTGATGGTCGAGGCCAGCACCGGCAGCGTGATGTGCCAGATGTAATCCGCCGCCTTGCCGAACCAGCTCATCTGATCCCAGCCATCCGAGGTCAGGCCGCGCAGCGGGAATATCCGCCAATACGACCCGCCCGCGAACAGCACCAGCAGCAGGATGGCGAACAGGAACCCCGGAATGGCATAGGCCGCGATGATCGCCCCTGAGGTCCAGACGTCGAACCGCGAGCCATCGCGCACCGCCTTGCGAATGCCCAACGGGATCGACACCATATAGGCAATCAGCGTCGTCCACAGGCCCAGCGTGATCGACACCGGCATCTTTTCCAAGATCAGCCCCACGACAGAGGTTGACCGGAAATAGCTCTCGCCGAAGTCGAACTGCATGTAATTCCACATCATGATGAAGAACCGCTCCACCGGCGGGATCATCTCCTTGCGGCAGGCGGGTCCTTGATCGTCGGCTTGCCCTCAAACCCCTCGGGTCGCAGATGATGCCGGGCAAAGCCGAACTCGACCTCCAGCTGGGCCAGAAACTCCGGCGGCAGACCGCGCGCGCCGATATAGCCGGTGTTGGCGTCGGTCGCCTGCTGCGATTGCCCGGCATCGGCACCGCTGCCAGCGACCGCCTTCAGGCTGTCGCCCTCACCCTCCAGCCGGGCCGCGACCTGATCGATCGGCCCGCCCGGCACGAACTGGGTCAGGGTAAAGTTGATGATCATGATCCCCAGCAAGGTCGGTATGACCAGCAGGATCCGTCGCAGGATATAGGCACCCATCGGGGACTTTCTGCGTCAGGACGCCGTTATTGCAGAACACCGGCCGCCTTCAGCTTGGCCGCCTTGTCCGCGTCGTACCACCACAGGCTCGTCTCACCCAGCGCATAGGTCGGCGGGTTTTCCGGGCGGCCAAAGACGTCGTAATAGGCCACGGTGTACTTGTTCTTGTTCCACTCCGGCACCCAGAACCGGATCGAGCGCAGCACCCGGTCCAGCGCCTGCGTCGCCACATCCAGATCGTCGCGGGTCTTGGCCGCCATCACCACGTTCAACAGCTTGTCCACCGCCGGATTGGCCAGCCCCATCCGGTTGCGGGTGGAGTTGTTGGCCGTGGCCGAGTCATAGGCCTGCTTCATCTCGGCGCCCGGCTCATAGGAATTGACGGCACTGGCGGTGATGATGTCGAAATCGAAATTCGGCGGATCGGTGCGGTTGCTGTACTGCGCGTCATCCACCATCGACAGCTTGGCATCGATGCCCAGCGCCTTCAGGTTTTCGACATAGGGGTTGATGACCCGCTCGAAACGCCGGGTTGCTTTCCAGAAACTCGACCGACAGCACCTCGCCCTTGGCATTGCGTGCGCATGCCATCCGTGCCCACGGCCCAGCCCGCCTCGTCCAGCAGCTTGGACGCGGCGCGCAGGTTGGCGCGGGTCAACTGGCTCTCTGCATCCGATACCGGCGCCATCACGGCGTCATCGGTCAGGATGCTGGCGGTGCAGCAGCCCTTCATCGACCAGCGGCTGCAAGATCGCCAGTCTCGGCCGGGCGTCGGGCCCCCTCGGCCGCCATCTGGGTGTTGTCCCAGATCGAGTTGATCCGGGCATACAGCCCGTAAAACAGCGTCTTGTTCGACCATTCAAAGTTGAACATCAGCGCAATCGCCTCGCGCACCTTGGGGTCCTGGAACTTCTCGTTGCGCAGGTTGAACAGGAAGGCCTGACCCGATGGCAATGTTGCCATTCGGGAATTTCCGCCTTGATCGCCGCGCCACTCTGGATCGCCGGGAAATCATAGCCCGTCGCCCATTGCTTCGACGAGTTCTCGTTGCGGAAGGTATAAACCCCCGCCTTGAACCCCTCAAACGCCGCATCCGGGTCGCCGAAGTATTCGATGCGGATCGTGTCGAAATTGTTGGTGCCCGATGTTCAGCGGATGGTTGTTGCCCCAATAATCCGGGTTGCGCTTGTAGATGATCTGTTGGCCGACCTTCATGCTGTCCAGCACATAAGGCCCGGTGCCAAGGAAGAAGTCGAGCGTGCTCTCCTCAAGATCGCGTTTGTTCTTCTCATAATCGGCCTTGGAGAACACCTGAATCCCGCCCAGCGTCGCAGGCAGGTCGCGGTAGGGGATGCCCGGCGCGAAGGTGAACTTGATCTTGTAGGGGTCCAGCACCTCGGCCGAGGCCACCTGATCGTTGAAGATCGACGCGGAACTCCGGGATGCCCTTTTCGCGGAACAGATTGTAGCTGAACAGCACGTCATCGGCGGTCATCGGGCTGCCGTCCGAGAATTTCACGTCATCGCGCAGGTTGAAGATCACCCAGGACCGATCCTCGGGATATTCCATCGTCGTGCACATCAGGCAATAGGCGGCGCCAATCTCATCCGCCGTGCCGGTCAGGATGCTTTCGTAGGGCGTGGTGCCGCTGCCCGCCGGATTGCCCTTGATCGAATACAGGTTGACGCGAATCGAACGTGCCATAGGCCCATTCGGCAATCTCGCCGCCCTTGGGCGCATCGGGGTTCACATAATCCAGATGTTTGAAATCCGCCGGATATTTCAGGTCGCCAAAGGTCGAGATGCCGTGGCTGATGATGATCTTTTGATCCTCGGCCCGCGCCCCGGTGGCAAAGGCCGCCAGCGCCACAATCGCCAACCCGCCAGCCCACACCGCCGATCCGACCGATCCAGAACTTCGACCTTTGCGGCTGACACCTGACGCATATCCACCCTCCGTTGTTGGCGCCACTAGGCTAATTCGGAATGCCGCCCCCGCCACAAGTTGCGATTGCGTGAGAAGCCGTGAGCGCCATGAAAAAGGGCCGCCCGACATGCGGGACGGCCCCGAAATTCAGCGCAATGTCGGCTTATTTCAGCGTTGCCAGATAGGCGATCACGTTGGCGCGGTCCTCGGGCTTGGCAGACCGGCAAAGCTCATCTTGGTGCCCGGCAACCACCGTCTTGGGGTTTTTCAGGAAGTCATAGATCTCTTCCGGCGATCCAGACTTCGGCGCTATGGGCCGGCATCGCGTCGGAATACTTGAAACCCGCGACCGCGGCATGGTTGCGCCCGACCACACCGTTCAGATGCGGGCCGATGCCGTTCTTGCCGTCGATCTTGTGGCAGGCCTTGCACTTGCCAAAGACCTTTTCGCCCGCAGCAGCATCGGCCGTGGCGATCACCTCGGCAAAGGCAGGCTCCGCGGTCGACAGCCGCTTCGGCTCGTCGCCTCGGCCTCGGCCACCGCGATGGTATAGGCCAGCTCATCGCTCCTCGCCATGGCCACCTTCGCCAAAGCCATAGATGCGATCCGCCGCCCAGTTGCCGAACAGGAAGATCAGAAGCGCCCCGCAAACGCCGCCGACTATCTTGGTCATTGTCATCGTGTCGAACATGCAGCACCTTCCCTCAGGCAATGTTTGCGCCGGTATCTACCCGCTTCCTCCTGTCAGGTTTCAAGGTGTAGTAGCGCGACGAATTGCCCATTGAGGGGCGTTTTTGTGCCGAGGTTGCCAAAATGTCTGGTCGCATCGCATTTCAGGGCGAACTTGGCGCCTATTCGCATCAGGCCTGCGAACAAGTCCCGCCCCGACTGCAGGCCCGTCCCCTGCACCACCTTCGAAGATGTGGTCGAAATGACACGCTCTGGCGAGGTCGATCTGGGGATGCTGGCGGTCGAAAACTCGACCTATGGCCGCGTGGCCGATGTCCATTCCCTGCTGCCAGAATCCGGCCTGCATATCGTGGACGAGGCGTTTGTGCGCGTCCATGTCAACCTGCTGGGCGTCAAGGGCGCCAAGGTTGGCGGATGTGAAACGAGGCGCATGGCCATGTGGTGATCCTGCCGCAATGCGCGGGCTTCCTGCGCGCCCACAACATCAAGGCCGCGTCAGCACCGACAACGCCCGCGCCGCGCGTGAAGTGGCCGAGGGCGGCGACAAGACCGCAGGCCGCCCTGGCCTGCGAACTGGCGGCTGAGATCTACGGGCTGGACGTGCTGGCCCGCCAGATCGAGGATCAGCGCCAACAACACCACCCGCTTTCTGGTGATGTCGCGCAAGCCCGACCTGACGCCGCCGCGCAGACCGACATGATGACCACCTTCACCTTCCGCGTCCGCAACATCCCGGCGGCGCTGTACAAGGCGATGGGCGGCTTTGCGACCAATGGCGTGAACATGACCAAGCTGGAAAGCTACATGGTCGGCGGCAGCTTCACCGCGACCGAGTTCTATGCCGATATCGAAGGCCACCCCGACGACGCCCACGTGCAGCGCGCGCTGGAAGAACTGGCCTATTTCACCACGCGAACGGCACATTCTGGGCGTCTACCCCGCCGACCGTCGCCGCGGCTGATCTCTGCCCCAGCCACGATTTTTCTGCGAAAAATCAATCCCGATGCCGACCCAACAGCGCGCTGCACCGCAGCCGCGCCAGATTTTTCGCAGAAAAATCGTCCCCACCGCAATCCGTCCCGACCTAGCGCCGTGGCTGACCCCGAAACCTCGTCTCAATTTCCGAGGTCAGCAGCGCGACACGCTGGGCGAAACTGCGCTCCACCCGTGCCCGCGCCAATCGCAGCGATTGCACATAGATCCGCGCCGCGATGGTCTTGGGTTTGATTTCCAGCCGCACCTCAACCCGCGTCCGCTTGGCGGCCAGATCGAGAATATCAATCTGCACCATCCCATCCACAATGGCCGACATGCCCGTCAGCGCCAGCGCCGAGGTCGGGGTGATCGCATCCAGCCGTATGGTCGCCGCACGGTCCTTGCCACGATAGCGGAACTGGGTGTCCCAAGTCATGCCGGGCGCAACCCGTGTCAGCTTGTCGACCCGCATCACATCGGCCCCGCGCCGCATTGCCGCGCGTTCCCAGCCGTCAAAATCGGACAATTGGGCAAAGACAAAGGCCGCCGGGGCCTCTACATCGTATTTCGCGACCAATTTCATGTCTTTGCCAGCCCCTGAACCTCAACGCCAAATCATGTCTTGCAAATGGGCGGGTCTGCAAGTGCGTCGCCACTGAAATTCACCGGGCTGAGGCATTTCTGCGCCGCCGGAAAGACCGGGGCCCGCAGGCAACTCGTTGCGTTTGCCCCACAATAATTTCCGCGACGGGCAGCGGCTTCGATCTGCCCCACGTCGCCCCGAAAGACGTTGCGCCAGCCTGCCTGACCGACCTAGTCGAGCCGGTCGGCCAGCCAGTTTGACATGATGAACTGCGCGATCGACCCGCGTCGGCTGGGCTTGATAAGCGGATGGGTGCCCGCAAAGGCCGCCACCATCTCTTCGCGCGTCACCCAGCGGGCGTCCTGCAATTCCTCAGGGTCCAGCGTGATCTCTTCGCTCAGCGCCTCACCCCGGCAGCCAATCATCAGCGACGCCGGGAAGGGCCAAGGCTGGCTGGCCAGATAGGACACCGCCCCGACCTTGATGCCGGATTCCTCGAACCACCTCACGCCGCACTGCCGCCTCAATCGTCTCGCCCGGCTCGATGAACCCCGCCAGCAGCGAATACATCCCCTCAGGCCAAGTCGGCCCACGGCCGAGCAGCACAGAATTGCCCCGCGTGATCAGCATGATGACCACAGGGTCCGTGCGCGGGAAATGTGAGGCCTGACAGACCGGGCAAGTCCGCTGCCACCCCGCATGCACGATGTCGGATTTCGCGCCGCAACTGGCGCAGAACCCATGGCTGCGGTGCCATTCCAGCAAAGCCCGCGCCGTCGCAGCCAATTCGGCCTGCCGTGGCGACAGATCGGCCATCACCGCGCGCAATTCGTGAAACGCATGGCTCGGCGGCAAATCGGGATGATGCTGGACAGAGCTATCAAAGAACCCGGCCTGCTGGGTCGTAGGCTCTGCCGGAACCCAGGCTGACAGGTCCTGCGCGAACACCGCCTGCCCCTCATCCAGCCCGAGAAAGATCGCGGTCTGCCAGCGCCCGGCCATCGGATGATCCGGCGCCAGAAACCCGATGCCCGCCCCTTCGGCCAACAGCGGCCTGCCGCGCCAGATCAGCATCACCCGCCCGCTGTCCCACAACCGCGCAATTTCCACCGGATCACGCCGCGCCGCCGCCGCCCGGTCCAACCCCGAACCGCCGAATGTCACCGTCTCTGCAATTTTCATCTGTCGCCCCTGGAATGCCGCTTGATGGCATGGATGATCGGTCAAAGCAAACCCGGTAAATCTGATTCCAATGGGCAACCAAAGGTTGCAAAATGGTGATATATCTGCAATTCATCATTGCAATATAGCCACGGTACAGCGCCATATCCGCGCACGATGGTTAAGTTTTGGGCGTCAATGCACGCTCGCGGGGGACGGAACGGCATATGGCGACTTTTACGCCCATTACTCCTGCGGTTTTTACCGCCAGCACGGGCCTTTTTTACCTCCGCATTCTCGCCACCACTGACCTGCATGTCCACATCACGCCGTGGGACTATTACGCCGATCATCCCAGCGTCACCTCCGGCCTGTCGCGCACCGCCACCCTGATCGCCGCCGCGCGGGCAGAGGCCGGGACTTGCCTGCTGCTCGACAATGGCGACTTTCTGAATGGCAGCCCGATGGGCGATCTGGTGGCTGAGCGCGGTCTGGACCCGGTGATCCACCCGATGATCGCCGCCATGAACGCCCTGGACTACGATGCCGCCACCCTCGGCAATCACGAATTCAGCTCTGGCCTGCCCTTTCTGCTGCACCATCTGGCCAAGGCCAGCTTTCCCGGTGGTGTCGGCCAATATCGCCTACCGCCTCGGCACCACCCCGCTGGAGGATCAGACCATCGTGCCGCCCACGGTGATCCTGACCCGCACCCTGACCGACAGCGACGGTATTGAGGCCAGCCTGCGGATCGGCATTGTCGGCGTCCTGCCGCCGCAAACCACCCAATGGGATTGCCAGCACCTGAAAGACGCCGCCGTCACCCGTGATATTGTTGAGGCCGTCACCGCCCATGTCCGTAAGCTGCGCGAGGAGGGCGTTGATCTGGTGATCGCCCTGTCACATTCCGGCATCGGCGACACCATACCCTACCCCGGGATGGAGGATGCCACCGCTGCCGTCGCCGCCATTCCCGGCATGGACGCCGCTGGTCGCGGGGCACACCCATCAGATCTTCCCCTCTGCCGCCTTTCCACCCGGCGCAGGGATCGACCCGAAGAAGGGTCTGCTCTCTGGCAAGCCCGCCGTGATGCCGGGCTTTCACGGCTCGCATCTCGGCGTGATCGACCTTGATCTGCGCCACAGTGCCGATGGCCATTGGACCGTCGCCAAGTCGCATGTCGAACTGCGCCCGATCACCCGGCGCACCCGCGCGGGCCGCATTGTGGCCAAGTCGCGCAACGCCGCCGCCATCGTGTCGCTGTCCCGCAATGCCCACCTGTCCACCCGGCGCTGGGCCTCGGCACCTTTGGGCCACAGCGATACGCCGCTGCACAGCTATTTCTCATTGGTGCAGCCCTGCCCTGCCGTGCGGCTGATTGCGCTTGCCCAAGCCGACCATGTCGCCCGGCGTCTGCGCGGCGGCCCCTATGCCGATCTGCCCATCCTGTCGGCTGCGGCCCCATTTCATGCGGGCGGACGCGGCGGGCCGGACAATTACACCGCGATCCCGGCGGGCGATCTGGTGATGCGCAACACCGCCGACCTCTACCCCCATCCCAACACCATCGCCGCCCTGCGCGTCACCGGGGCCGACCTCGCCCAATGGCTGGAGCGTAGCTTTTCGATCCATAATCAGATCACCCCTACCGCCGGGGATGCCGAGCTTATCAACCCGCTGTTCCCCAGCTTCAACTTTGACCTGATTGAGGGGCTGAGCTGGTCCGTCGACCTCTCTGTCCCGGCCCAGTTCGACACGCATGGCATAAGGATCAACTCCACCACCCGGCGCATCCGTGACCTGCGCTTTCAGGACAGCCCGCTGGACCCGAACGGCGTTTTCGTGCTGGCCACCAACAGCTACCGCGCGGCGGGCAGCGGCGGCTTTCCCGGTGCCAGCCTCGACAACAACCTGCTGACCGAAAACGTCTCAAGCCGCGATATCCTGTTGCGCTACATCATCCGGCTGGGCACCCTGCCACCCAGCCCGCCGCCGAACTGGCGCTTTGCCCCGCTGGGTGCCAGCGTGGTGTTTGACTCTGCCCCCGGCGCCACCGAATTCACCTCTGACCTCGCGGCGATGGACGGAACCCCGCTGCAATTGACCCAAGATGGCTTCCGCCGCTTTCGTCTGCACCTGTGATCCTGTAAAGCAATCTCACTTGCAGGAGCATGTGATGTACGAAGCCCTTCTCTTCGACCTCGACGGTACGCTGATCGACACCGAAAGCCTTGCCGTCGCCTCTGGCCATGCCGCCTTTGCCGCGCTTGGTCATCCGGTCGGAATTGATTTTCTGCACGGCCTTGTCGGCATTGACGGGCCAAGCTCGGCCAAGATCATCCTCGCCCACCGCCCGCAGGTGGATATCGACCAACTTGACGCCGCGTGGCGCGATGGGTTTGAGGCAGCGATGGCCCGGGGTCTGGTCCTGAAACCCGGCGTGACCGAGCTGCTCGGCCATGCCCTGCACCTGCCCCGCGCGCTTGTCACCTCCTCCCGCCGCAACGATGCCCATGCCAAGCTGGGCATGGTCGGGCTGGACCGCAGCTTTGCCCATGTCGTGACCGTCGATGACGTGACCCGCGCCAAACCCCACCCCGACCCCTACCTGATGGCCGCCGACCTGCTGGGCGTCTCACCCGAGCGTTGTCTGGTGTTTGAGGATAGCGAAGCCGGTGCCGAGGCCGCCCACGCCGCCGGTTGCGTGGTGGTGCAGGTGCCCGACGTGGTGCCCTCCAAAGGCCGCTGGGCGCACCATCTGGCCGCTGATTTGATGAGCGGGGCGCGGTTGGCCGGGTTGATCTGACACGGGCCACCAGTTGCGAATCATTCGCAACATGCTTTCATTCTGGTTAACAGAATTCACCATGTCATTGTAATATAACACTAAAACCAAGTGTCGCTCAAACGGACACTTTTCGCCACACCCCTGCTTTCCCCTTATTCTGCCATCTTGCGAATCCCGTCCCGCCTCGGCCTATATCGAGGGTGAGAGGTTGGCGCGGGCAGGTGCCTCGCCAACCCGGTCAGGTCCGGAAGGAAGCAGCCGTAACGAGCCCCACTTGGGTCGTTGTCAGCCTCTCACCTTATTGTCGAAACTCCAAGCTGGAGGATTGAACATGGCAGCCATTGCATCCCTCCGGGCGGGGTCGGTCTGAGCCTCAGGCTCATCCCCTCGCCCATGACGTTGAACCGGCCGCCCTATGACGGCCAATCCGCAACTCATGCGAGGATACTCCCTTGATGACACTTCGACTTCTGGCCGATCTCGGCTGGACCGCCGACTTTCTGCGCCAGCTGGAACTGGACGAAGTCGGCACGACCGACCCCGCCCGCGTGACGGGCGTCCACCGCAACCGGATCGATGTGCTGACCGCGACCGGCACGGGGTCGCTGGACCTGATCCCGGCGTCCGACCTGAACACCAGCGATGTCGCGGTGGGCGACTGGGTCCTGTCGCGCGGCAGCGTCGCCCTGCGCGTGCTGGACCGCCGCACCGAACTTGCAGCGCAAGGCGGCGGGCACCGCCGTGGCCCGGCAGCTGATCGCCGCCAATGTCGATACCGCGCTGATCACCTCCTCCTGCAACGCCGATTTCAACGTGGGCCGGTTGGAACGCTACCTCGTCCTGTGTGCCAGTGCGGGCATCGAGCCGGTGCTGGTGCTGACCAAGGCCGACACCTGCCCCGACCCCGAAGCCTATCTCGACCGCAGGCCGCGCCATGCAGCGCGGTCTGGCCGTGGTGGCGCTGAACTCCCATGCCGGCCATGTCCGCGCCGAACTGTCCGAATGGTGCCGCAAGGGCCGCACGGTGGTTCTGCTCGGCTCGTCCGGCGTTGGCAAGACCACCCTGTCCAACGCCCTGACAGGCGGCGACGCCGCCGTGCAGGGCATCCGCGAGGATGACGCCAAGGGCCGCCACACCACCACCTCCCGCTATCTGGTCGCGATGGCCGATGGCGGCTGGCTGATCGACACGCCCGGCGTGCGCGAGTTGCAACTGACCGACGTGGCCGACGGCATCGACATGCTGTTCGATGACCTGACCGAGCTTGCCCTGACCTGCCGCTTCACCGACTGCACGCATGAGGTCGAACCGGGCTGCGCCGTTCAGGCCGCCATCGCCGCGGGTGATCTCGACCCCGGCCGCCTGGCCCGCTGGCAAAAACTGGTGCGCGAGGACCGCTTCAACAGCGAAACGCATCCACCAGGCCCACCAACGCAACCGCGCCTTCGGCAAGATGCACCGCAAGATCGTGGACAAAGCGCAAGCCCAGCGACCTAACGGTAAGGGGGCGTGGCGCTCACGCCACGCCGCACCTCACCCTCAGGGCCGCGATCAACCGCTCCGTCCCCGCCTCGGTCGTCATGACCCCCGGCGACAGGCGCAACATCTGTCCCCGCGCGTCGGTGCGTGATGCCCTGCGCCCGCAGCGCCGCCACCACATCCGCCGCCACCAGCCGCGTCCGGCAGCCGCAACATCACCGACCCGCCCCGCTTGTCAGGGTCGCGCGGCGACAGCAGCGCCAAGTCCAACCCATCCGCCGCCGCAATCAATCGTCCGCGACAGCGCCCGGTTGTGGGCCAGCAGCGCCGCCGTATCCTGCCCCGCGTGCCAGTCCATCGCGGGCAGGCTGGCCAGCGCCGCCATCACCCCCGGCGTGCCATTGTCAAACCGCCGGATATCGCGCGCATAGGCAAACCGGTGATGTCCCAGTTGAACGGATTGGGCTGGCTGAACCAGCCCCGCAGTTCCGGCTCACAATGCGGGATCAGCCGGGGCGAGACATACAGCACCCCCGCCCCCGGCGTGCCACACATCCATTTCAGGACTGGTCGACACCGCAAAATCCACCTCGGGCGCATGCACATCAAACGGCATCAGCCCCGCCGCCTTGCGTGATATCCACCCCGATCAGCGACCCCATCTGCCGCCCCCGCGCCACCATCCGCCGCAGAGCGATGCGGTGCGAGGTGGTCGACGACACCCAGGTCAGCAGCGCCAGCCCCACATCCGGCGTCCAGGCGTCCAGGAAATCCTCATCCTCGACATAAGCCGCACCCTGCCGCAGCGGCACGGTCTTCAGGGTGAACCCATGCGCCTCGGCCATGCCCTGCAGCAGGAAATGGTTGGACGGAAAGCAATCCGCCCCCACCAGCACGACTTGCCCCCGCAAATGCCCCGCAGGCAGCGACGTCAGCACGGCATGAAACGCCGCGGTCACATTCTCGAACGTCGTCACCGTCCCCGGTGCGGCGTTCAGAATCCCCCGCCACCGGTCGATGAACCGCTGCCGCCGCCCCAGAACATGCGCCCATTGCCCGTCATCCGCCGCGCCCCAGATCACGGCAAACTCGGCCATCGCCCCGGCAATATCGCGCGCCTTGCCGGGATACTGGCCGATCGAATGGTACAGAAAATAGGCTGTCTGACATGGGCACGCTCCGTTGTTGCCCAATGGCTAACACCGCTGCGAGCCCGACGCCAATGAATCCGCTTCTTGCCGCGCCGCAGCACCTGCGGCAAAATGCGGCCATGATGTATCACCGCCCCGTTCAGATCGAGTTCAACCACTGCGACCCCGCCGGCATCGTGTTCTTTCCCCGCTATTACGAGATGGTCTCGTCGGTCTGCGAGAACTTCTACAAGGATGTCGGCGCGCTATCCCTACGCCCGGATGATGGCCGCCCAGCAAGGCGTGCCGACCGTGCGGATGGAGACCGACTTCCACGCCCCCGCCCGTCTGGGTGAGGTGCTCGACTTCCGGCTGGAGGTGACGCGGTCTGGGCCGCTCCTCCATCACCCTGACCATCACCGCCTGGACCGACCACAACCGCCTGACCGTCGACCATGACGCAGGCCTTTGTTCAGGGTCTGAAGGCGGTGTCCTGGCCGGAAGAGATCCGCAGCCGGATTGCGGCTTTCATGGCGGCGCCTTGAAACCCCAGCGGGGGTGGGACGGGAAATGTCGCTCAGTCGGACACTCGGAAAATTAACGAAATCTTGGGGATTTGTTAAGATTTGTTCACGAGATATCAAGGCTTTCGTGCTTGCAGAGCCGCGAATTGGGGGCAATGTTCAAGCTCAAACCCTGACAGATCGGGACCAATGCCGCACGTCTGACAGGTATCGGACACGCGCAGGCCAAGCCTGACACCACCCGAAACGCCTGCTGCCGCGCCCACCCGAGATCGGGCGCGGCCTCTTTGTTGTTTGGGGGCGGGATGTCTGCTTTGAGCCGCTCTAAACGCCGGCCTGAGCATTCCCCTAGCTCAAGAAATCGAGCCTGTTGTGAACGGTCCAATTAGCGTGCTGAAACTTTGATATCGGCAGTTTGCGATTGCTGGTCAAGTTACTTTGCGCAAGACAGATGCAGAGATCTTGGCGGATAGCACCTCGAGAGCTCGGCATCGCACAATTCGTGGCCGCAATTTGCTCCAGTCTGTCGTGCAACGGTCTTGTGTCTAAGCTATGCAAGGGCGGCAGACGTCTTCTTCAACTTCGTCGGTGATCGTGCATCGCGTTCCAACCGAACTCACTGGCGAAGGGCAGTCCAAAGACTTGTGATTTCCAGAGTGTTGTTCTGAATAGCATCGCCTGTTGAAAATCCGGAAAGTGGTATCGATCGCAGTCGAGGATCCAGATCCGACATCGTTGGCATACCCGTCACGTAGATCAAGCAGCGTGATACTTACCGTACTATCCGATTTGGCGTCGCCAGGTAATCTAGGCCTGTTCTTCGTCTTCGCCGGAATTCGTGTCGACTGTCTCGTGCCTGCACACGCTCCAATGATGATGAAACTGGCGGTTGACATGCAATAGTGCTGCCAACCGACTTGAACGTACGGACAAAGTGTTGCTCGCTCCTTCAGCGCTTGGAAATACGCCATAACGTGATAGCTCGCCGAACAGCGTCGATAGCAAGCTGGATGTGGGTTTCCTCGAAAGCCAGAAATCGGGACCTTTGGCGAGCTGAGGTTCTCGCCAATCATTGCGGCCACTCGACATCGGGGATGTGGACTCTTGGCGCCTACGCGAGGTAATCGGATCTTCTTTTAAGACGATCGGCGTGTCGTTACATACTGCGGCGCATTCCTCCGATGAGGTGACCTGGACACAGACAGCACCCATTTTGCGGATTTTCGGTGCGGCAACTATCGACTACCAAGATGCATGCGATGGACACGTACCGCTTTGCAGACTTGTGCCGCGATGCGCTAAGGTCTGCCCAGGCCTTGGCTATGGCGCTGCCGAGACAAAGCGTCCTCGTCGCATCGCAGCGTCAGGATTAGCTGATACGATCTGTCGCAGCGAAATCGCAGGCGAAAGTGCGACCTGAATCTCGCAGATCGCTCGTATGCAATTGCAGGCGAGCTTTCGTACGGTCGGCGACTGCAATGTTAAGGCTTCCGAAACCCTGCGATTTCCTGCAATCCGTTCGTGCCTGATACCGCGCACGCTATACAATCGCATCGTGATCCGTCTATGCGTTCGTGAAGCCAAGTCCGCACAGCCGACATTCATAAAAGCCCGCCCCCCTCACACCCCGTAATAATTCCGATACCACGACACGAACGCGGCGATCCCGTCCTTGACGTGCCGTCTTGGGGGCATAGCCTGTCAGCCGCCTTAGCAGGTCGGCGTCGGCCCATGTGGCGGGGACGTCGCCCATCTGCATGTCCATGTAGTTGCGTTTGGCCTTGCGGCCGAAGCCACCTTCGATCGCATCGACGAAATCCAGCAGTTTGACCTTGTCGGAATTGCCGATGTTGACGACGCGCCACGGGGCGGCGGGGGACAGGCTGTCACCCTCGACCGGCTCGACCGCCGGACCGGGGGCACGGCGTCGATCAGCAGGCGGATGCCGCGCACGAGGTCGGCGACATAGGTGAAGTCGCGGTACATCTCGCCGTGGTTGTAGATGTCGATCGGCTGGTCCTTCAGGATGGCCTCGACGAATTTGTACAGCGCCATGTCGGGGCGGCCCCAGGGGCCATAGACGGTGAAAAACCGGAACATCGTGGTGGGGATGCCCCACAGATGGGCATAGGCGTGGCCCATCGCTTTCGGTCGCCTTCTTGGTGGCGGCATAGATGGTCAGCTGGCTGGTCGGCCTTGTCAGTCTCGGCGAACGGCATCTGTTCATTCGCGCCGTAGACCGAGGAGGTTGAGGCCATCAGCAGATGCGCGACCTTGAGCCGCCGCGCCACCTCCATCACGTTGAAGGTGCCGATGACATTGCTGTCGATATACTCGCGCGGGGCCTCAAGGCTGTAGCGGACACCGGCCTGGGCGGCGAGATGCACGATGACATCGGGCTGGAAAGCATCGGCGACCCGGTCGAGCGTGTCGCGGTCCTCCAACCTGCGCCTCGATCGTCGAGAAGCTGGGGTTCTGCAGCAGGATCTGGTGGCGGCGCTGTTTCAGGCGGACGTCGTAGTAATCCGACATGCCGTCATAGCCCTGCACCGCGAAACCCTTCGTCCAGCAGCAGCCGCGCCAGATGAAAGCCGATGAAGCCTGCCGTGCCCGTGACCAGAACCTTGCGCATCCAACCCTCCTGAGACGTATCCTGAATGGCCGAAGGCTTGCGCCTTGGCAAGAAGCCCCGTCGCTTTTGTGGGCCCATGTCGTTTTCCGCCAACAAGCGTCGGCTTGCCTTGCCCCTTTGGCCCGGCTTGGGGCACATATGGGCGCAAAATCCGTTGTCGGACCTAATCGGAGTCGCTCCCATGAAAACCCATGTCAAAGCTTTGGTCGTCGGCGGTGGCGCTGTCGGCACCGGCATCGCCTATCATCTGGCCAAGGCGGGCTGGGATACCATGCTGGTGGAACGGGACGAGCTGACCTCAGGCTCCACCTGGCACGCGGCGGGCCTGCTGCCGCTGTTCAACATGGGCTATGCCACGACCCATATCCACAAATACTCGGTCGATTTCTACAAGGGGCTGGAGGCCGAGACGGGCCTGAACCCCGGGTTTTACGTCGTGGGCAACCTGCGGATGGCGCAGCATCAGGAGCGGATGGATGAGTACATGCTCTATTCCTCGGTCGCCGAAACCGCCGGGGTGTATCACGAATTCCTGACGCCCCAAAGAGATCAAGGACCGCTGGCCGCTGGTGCGCACCGATGATCTGATCGGCGCGCTGTACCACCCGCAGGACGGCTACATCAACCCGGCCGACGTGACGCAGGCGATGGCCAAGGGCGCGCGCCAGTTCGGCGCGACGATTGAACGCAAGATTCAGGTCGACGGCTATCGCTGGACCGGGTCGGAATGGATCGTGTCCTGCACGCGGATGGTCGAAAAGGGCGGCAATCTGGTCGCCTCGGACGAACACTTCGAAATCCATGCCGAGCATGTGGTCACCGCGACGGGCAACCACGCGCAGCGCACCGCGAAACTGCTGGGCATCAAGATCCCGGCGATTCCGGTGGAACATCAGTACATCGTGACCGAACCCGACCCGATGCTGGTGGAATACCGCAAGAACAACCCACGAGCACCCGGTTCTGCGCGACGCCGATGCCAAGTGGTATGTCCGTGAGGAACGCGGCGGCTGGATTCTTGGCCCCTATGAAAAGGGTGCCCCGGCGCGGTTCGAATATGACGTGCCGGACAGCTTCCGCGCCGACCTGTTCCCGCTGAACCTTGGAGCGGATCGAGCAGGAATACATGTCCTTCATCCACCGCATTCCGTCGTCGGAAACCGTGGGTCTGAAGGACGATTTCAACGGCCCGATCTGCTATACCCCCGATGGCAACCCGCTGGTCGGCCCGGCGCCGGGCCTGCGCAACATGTGGCTGGCCGAAGGCTTCAGCTTTGGCATCACCGCGGCGGGTGGCACCGGCTATTACCTCGCCCAGATGATGGTGAATGGTGAGGCCGAGATTGACATGGCCTCGCTTGACCCCAAGCCGCTATGGCGGCTGGATGACCACCGAATACGCCGCGCGCAAGAACGAAGAATGCTATGACCACGTCTTCATCCTGCACCACCCGGATGAAGAGCGTGAGGCCGCCCGCCCGCTGCGCACCGCGCCCGTCTATGACCGCCAAAAGGCTCTGGGTGCGCAGTTCGGTCAGGTGAACGGCTGGGAACGCCCGATCTACTACGGCCCGCTGGACGCGCCCGAAGATTTCGACCACAACGCCCGCAGCTTCCGTCGTGGCGGCTGGTGGCAATATGCGGTGGACGAGGCCAAGGCGATCCGCGAAACCGCAGGCCTGATCGACGCCACCGCCTTTACCAAGCACATCGTGCGTGGGCCCGGGGCGACGGCGTTTCTCGACTGGTTCACCTGCAACGCCCTGCCGAAGGTGGGCCGCATCAACCTGACCTATGCGCTGACCCCGCAGGGCACGACGCGCACCGAATACACCATCGTCCGCAATGGCGAGAACGACTATTATCTGGTGTCGCGCCGGTGCCTGGACGGCCTATGACGCCGATTACCTGCGCAAGGCGCCGAGGATTTATGGCCCCGCAATTCGGCTATATCGACATCCATGACGTCACCACCCAATGGGGCGTCTTCGCCATTGCCGGGCCCGAACAGCCGCAAGATCCTGGCCGAACTGATCAAGGATGCCGACCCCGAAACCGCCCTGTCGAACAAGCGTTTCCCCTGGCTGTCGGCCCGCCGGATCGAACTGGGCATGTGCCCGGTCAATGCGATCCGCGTGGCCTATACCGGCGAATTGGGCTGGGAACTGCACCACCCGATCGAGATGCAGCGCTATCTGTGGGACCAGCTGCTGGCCGCCGGGGCCAAGCACGGCATGAAGCTGGTCGGCGCGCGGGCGCAAAACTGGCTGCGGCAGGAAAAATCCTACCGCGCGTTCGGCAACGAGTTGGGCCGCGATGCCAGCCCGCTGGAGGCCGCACTGGACCGCTTTGTCGACCTGAAGAAGGATTTTCAGGGCAAGGAGGCGATGCTGGCCATGGGCATCCGCTCGCAAATGCTGCACCCTGCTGATTGACGGCCCCGCCGACACCGACCCCTGGGGCAAAGAGGCGCTGCTGCATGACGGCGACAAGATCGGCCGCCTGACCTCGGGCGGCTATTCGGTGGCGTTCGGCAAGCAGATCGGCATGGGCTATGTCCGCCCCGATCTGGCCGAGGTTGGCACCAAGCTGAAGGTGCGCATGAACCGCGAGTTGTGGGATGCGGTGGTGGTCGAGGACAGCCCCTTTGACCCCTCCAACGCCCGCATCCGGATTGATGGCTGAGGTTCGGACCGGGGGCATCCCCCCCGATTTCCGCCTTGAAACCCTGCGCTTGACCCTGCAAAGGGTCACGCCCGCCGACCGCGCCGATCTGGTGGCGCTAGAGGCTGACCCGGAGGTCATGCGCTACCTCAACGGCGGACTGCCGGTCCCCGAGGCCGGACTGCCGGACGGCGATTTCCTGACCCCGCGCGGAGATGAGCCCGAAGTTCTTGCGGCGCGAGAGCGGTCGACAGGCCGATTTATCGGCTGGTTCGGCCTGTTCGACGATGGCAATGTCGATGGGCTCCGCACGGCTGAACTCGGCTACCGCTTGCGACGCGATGTCTGGGGCAAAGGCTTTGCCACCGAAGCGGCCAAGGCACTGATCGGCGTGGCCCTAGATCAGATGGGCTATGCCCGCGTCCGGGCCGAAACCATGGCAATTAACCTCGCCTCGCGTCGCGTGCTGGAAAAGGCGGGGTTTCACCACGTCGAAACCATCTTCCCGACCTTTGCCAACCCCCTTCCCGGTGCCGAAAAAGGCGAGGTCATCTATGAGGTCCGCAAGCCCACCGCAGCCAAGTGAGCCGTTGAATTTTCGCACGAAAATTCGTGACCCCCAACCCATCTGAAACCACTATTGCACAAACCGCGCCCAGTCCTGCGCCGATCCGGCAAAGGTGTTCAGATCAACCTTGCCCGGAATACCCGGCACCGTCCCAGTCCCGCTATACTGCCAGAACGTCCAGCCCTGACGCGGGTAAACCTCAGCCACCGGCGCCGCGACGGCGCGCAGCCAGAAGGTGACACCGCTCAACTGCCCCATGTCATTGTCATGGAAGAAGTCGGGGGTGGTGTAGAGGATCGGGCGCTTGCCATAGTGGCGGCGAAACGGCGTTCAGGAAAATCCGCGCCTCAGCCCGGATTTCGGCGGCTGGGCGGCGGGTGCGGCAGGTGGGCGAGGTGGGGGTCCATTCCATGTCCAGCACCGGCGGCAGCGCATTCGCGTCGCGCGGCACATGGGCGATGTACCAGCGGGCCTGCTCAATCGCCGGGCGGCAGTGGTAATACAGATGATAGGCCCCGCGCCGCACGCCAACCTCAGCCGAGTGGGTCCAGTGGCTGGGGAACAACGGATCGAAACTGTCGCCGCCCTCGGTCGCCTTGACGAAGGCAAAGTTGACGCCTGACCCCCGCGCCATTTGCCAATCAATCCCCGACTGATAGCGCGACAGGTCCACACCATGAACCGGATAGCGCAGCGGCCGGGTGCCAACGTCAGGATGCGGTTTCAGGTCGCCAAACTGCGGGGCGATCACCCGGATCTCGGGCTGACGGCTCGGCGCAGCCGCCTGCCGTCGCGCCGGACCGCAGGCCGCAAGGCTCAACACAAGAAGTACCAGTACAACACGCTTCATCCGCCGATCATGGCGAAACCCGGCGGCCTTGTCACGGGGTCACGCGGCAGGGGCCGCCATTTCATCCCAAGCGGCCAAGGCGTGGGCCGCATACATCAGCGCCGGCCCGCCGCCCATCTGCACGCACATCGACAGGACAGAGCTGATCTCTTCCCGCGCAGCCCCCGCCCGGATCAGCGCGTCGATATGCAGATTGATGCAGGGCTCACATTTCTGGGTGATCGCGATGGCGAGCGCCAGAAACTCGCGCGTTTTGCTGTCCAGCGTGCCCTCTTCCATCGCCGCCTTCGACAAGGCACCGAATCCCTTGGCCGATTCGGGGTTCAACTTGTGCAACACCCGCAGTTCGGCACGGATCGCGGCGGTGGCTTCTTTGTAGCTCATGATAGGTCTCCTTTGCGCCCGTCCGTGCCATGCTTGCCGGACTGTGGCCTTGACGCAGATCAATCATATTCCGCATTCGGAATATTTCTACGCCAAACTAGCGGTTTGAAGGATCCGGGGCCTGCCTCTATGCTGACCCAAGATTCTATTCAGGGGATAGCGATGGCAGAGTGGTGGCGCGGTTCGGTGACCTATCAGGTCTATCCAAGGTCGTTTCAGGATGACAACGGCGACGGCGTCGGCGACCTTGCCGGGATCACCCGCCGCCTGCCGCATATCGCGGACCTCGGGGCCGATGCGGTCTGGCTGTCACCGATCTTCACCTCTCCCATGCTCGACATGGGGTACGACGTGTCCAACTACACCGATGTTGACCCGGTGTTTGGCACGCTGAAAGACTACGACGCGCTGATTGAGGCGCGCCCACAAGCTGGGCCTGAAGGTCATCATTGATCAGGTGTTGAACCACACCTCCGACAAACACCCGGCCTTTGTCGAAAGCCGGTCGTCGCGCGACAACCCCAAATCCGATTGGTACGTCTGGTCCGATCCGCGCCTTGACGGCACGCCGCCCAACAACTGGCTGTCGGTGTTCGGCGGATCGGCTTGGGCTTGGGACGCGCGGCGCAAGCAATACTACTTCCACAACTTCCTGACCCAACAGCCCGACATGAACTTCCACAACCCCGAGGTGCAGGATTTCCACCTCGCCAACATGCGCTTCTGGCTGGACCGTGGCACCGATGGCTTCCGCTTTGATACCGTGAACTTCTTCTTCCACGACAAGAAGCTGCGCCACGACCCCGCCGATTACCGCATCCACAAGGTCGCCCCCGGCAACCCGTATGAGATGCAGTACCACATCTACTCCAAGAACCAGCCCGAGAACCTGCCGTGGATGGAACGCATCCGCCGCTTGATGGACGAATATCCCGGCACCTCGACGGTCGGTGAGATGGGCGAAAGCAACCACGCCATCCGCATGATGGGCGAATACACCGCCACCCGGCCGCCTGCACCAATGCTACAGCTTCGAGATGATGGGCTACGATTACTCCGCCGCCTTCTTCCGCAGCCGGATCGCCGATTTCTTCACCGGCGCGCCGAATGGCTGGCCGATGTGGGCGTTTTCCAACCATGACGTGGTGCGCCAGGCCACCCGCTGGGCCAAACATGGCGCGTCGCAGGACGCGCTGGCCAAACAGGCCGGCACGCTGCTGCTGTCAGCTTCCAAGGCTCGATCTGCCTGTGGCAGGGCGAGGAACTGGGCCAGACCGACACCGAACTGGCGTTCGACGAACTGACCGACCCGCAAGGCATCAACTTCTGGCCCGAACCCGTGGGCCGCGACAACACCCGCACGCCGATGGTCTGGGACGACAGCTGTCAATGGCGGCTTCATCACGCGGCAATGGCAAGCCATGGCTGCCGGTCAAGGCCCCGCAACTGGCGCGCAATGTCGCCAGTCCAGGCCGGGGTTGCGGGGTCGGTGCTGGAAACCTACCGCGCGATGATCGCCTTCCGCAAAGCCACCCCGGCGCTGCTGGCCGGCGCCACCACGTTCCACGACCTGCCCGAACCGCTGCTGGCCTTCACCCGCGGCGACAGCCTGCTCTGCGTGTTCAACCTGTCGCCCGAGGCCCGTAGCGTATCGGTCGAGGGCGTGTCAGGCCTGACCGGACCATCGCTGGAGGCGGTGCTGGACGGGTCAAAGCTGACACTGGGACCAAACGCCTGTGCGTTCCTGAAGATCGAGACTGCGGTGAAGATCAAAGCATAGGGCGGGGTTCACCCCGCCAAAACAAAGGGCGGGCTAAACCCCGCCCTACCCGCTGTTCGGCCCGGCCAGAAATCGGCAGGTGCGGTCACGCCGCGGTCGCATTCCTGATGACATAGGACGGACAGGCGGCTCAGGGCCCCATCCCGCAGGCCCAGATCCAAACCCTAAAATCCGGTAAATTCCAAAACCCAACCCCTTGAAATCACTATATATCCCAAAGTGTCCGCATGTGGACAGTCCCTTTCAGCCCCCCTTTCGGGGGCCTGAAAGCCGATTTTTCGCAGAAAAATCGTGCCGCCGGATCAATCCTTGGCGCGTTCCTGATAGGACCGATCCTCGGTGTTGATCACGATCCGCGTGCCCGGCCCGATATGCGGCGGCACCATGACCCGGATGCCGTTGGTACAGGTCGCGGGCTTGTAGGATGGACGAGGCGGTCTGCCCCTTGGTCACCGGCTCGGTCTCGACGATCTCCACCGTCACCCGCATGCGGCAGTTCCATGGCAATCGCGACGCCCTCAAAGGTGCTGCAGGTAGACCTTCATGCCCGTCGTTCAGGAACACATCATCCTCGCCCACCACATCGGGATGAACGGTGATCTGCTCATAGCTCGCAGGCTCCATGAAGTGGAACCCCTCGCCGTCGGCGTACAGAAAATCATACTCCCGCTCGTCCACGGTCGCCTTTTCCACCATCTCGGTCGTGCGCCAGCGTTCGGCCACCTTCACCCCGTCCGAGATGCGGCGCATGTCGACCGAGGTGGTCGGCGTGCCCTTGCCGGGGTGGAAGTTTTCGGCCTTCAGCACGGCGTAGAGCCTGCCGTCCAATTCGACCACGTTGCCTTTGCGAAGCGATGAAGCGATGACTTTCACGAGAGCGGTTCCTTGTTCTGGCGGGGCGGTCCAGCTATGCGGGCCCCCTATCGGCGCTGCCTGTAACCGATATTGTGTGGAAATCGCCAGAGAGAAGCCACATGACGCCCATGCAACCCCCTGGTGGCACCCCACCCGCCACGCCGACCGCCGCCCCCTCCTGCTGGCCCGCAACCGCATTCAGGCCGCGCTGCGGGGCTGGCTGGCCGCCGAGGGGTTTCTGGAGGTGGACACCGCCGCCCTGCAGGTCAGCCCGGGGAACGAGGCGCATCTGCACGGCTTTGCCACCGAGGCGATCGGCAACGACGGGTTGGCGCGGCGGATGTACCTGCACACCAGCCCCGAATTTGCGATGAAGAAGCTGCTGGCGGCGGGGGAGACCCGCATCGCCGCCTTCGCCCATGTCTGGCGCAACCGCGAACGGGGGGCGCTGCACTCGCCCTGAATTCACCATGCTGGAATGGTACCGCGTCGGGCAGGACTATACCGTGCTGATGGACGACTGCGCCGCCATGCTGCGGCTGGCCTGCGGGCCGCGGGCGGCGTGCTGCGGTTCCGCGACCGGACCTGCGATCCCTTTGCGGCGCCTGAGCGGCTGTCGGTGGCTGAGGCGTTTCAACGCCACGCCGGGATCGATCTGCTCGCCTCGATCCGGCGCCGATGGCACGCCCGGATGCGGCGGCTCTGGGGGCGGCGATGGAGGCTGCGGGGTTGGGCCACTCCGCCCGACGACACCTGGTCCGACATGCTGTCCAAGGTTCTGGTTGAGAAGGTCGAGCCGCATCTGGGCCACGGTCGCATCACGATCCTCGACCGCTATCCTGCCGCCGAGGCTGCCCTCGCCCGCCGCGCGCCGGACGATGCCCGCGTGGCGGAACGGTTTGAGGTTTATGCCTGCGGGGTTGAACTGGCGAACGGGTTTGGCGAGCTGACCAACCCGGCCGAACAGCGCCGCCGGTTTGAGGCCGAGATGGACGAAAAGCAGCGGGTCTATGGAGAGCGCTACCCGGTGGACGAGGATTTTCTGGCCGCCCTCGCCCTCATGCCGCCTGCTTCGGGGATTGCGATGGGGTTTGACCGGCTGGTCATGCTGGCCACTGGTGCGCCGCGGATTGACGACGTGATCTGGACCCCGGTTGCGTGAGCTGTCCACATGTGGACGCTTTGCAAACATCAGCTAAATCAATGACTTGTGAATTTTCATTAACCGCGCGTTAAGCCTTCACCGGCTGCGCGGTTTGAAAATTCCACGGTCTGGCCTTGCGCAACCGCACCCGGGCAACCGGGTTCAGCCGGCCCTTGGGGCGGGCGTGTTCTACGGCGCAGAACCGCCCCGATGTGCGCGATTTGTTCCTGATTGACACCAAGGATGCCGCACCGACACTGCATAATGCCGGAACAACCTAGCAGATCGCCGCAACGTCTTGGCGTCAGGCTGGCGTATTTGGCTTGTCTTGGCCCAATCTGAGCCTAGTCTTCAAACACCTTGATGGCGGGCCGCCATTGAAAATCAAAACAGGGAGCAAGAAATTGAAAAGACATCTTCTACTTAGCACCGTTCTGGGCCTGTCCGTCGCGACGCCGGCCTTTGCCGACAACGAACCCCAAGACCGGCGAAGAACTGGCAGAAAATCAGGCCTACACCTACCGGATGCTCGACTCCGTCAAATCGCTTGATCCCGCAACTGATTTCCTCGGTCGAGGACTCGGATGTCGCGCGCGGCATCTTTGAAGGCCTCTACAACGAAGATGGCGACGGCAATCTGGTTCCGGCCGGCGCGCTGTCCTACACGGTGTCCGACGACAAGCTGGTCTATACCTTCAAGCTGCGCCCCGAAGTCCAAATGGTCGAACGGCGAGCCTGTCGACGGCCAAGGACTATGTCTATGGCTGGCAGCGTCTGGTCGACCCGGCGCTGGCGTCGGAATATGCCTATTACATGGAACTGGCGCAGGTCGCCAATGCCAGCGAAATCACCGCCGGCGACCAAGCCGATCACCGATCTGGGCGTGAAGGCGATTGACGACCTCACGCTGGAAGTCACGCTGACCAACCCGATCCCGTATTTCCCCAAGATGCTGACCAACTCGTCGACCTTCCCGGCCCCGCAGGCCACGATCGACAAGTTCGGCGCTGACTGGACCAAGCCGGAGAATATCGTCACCAACGGCGCCTATCTGCTGAAGGAAGTCGTCCCCGGCGAGAAATATGTCGAGGAAAAGAACCCCGACTATTGGGACGCGGCCAACGTCATCATGTCGCCGATCACCGCGCTGGTGATCAACGACGAGGACGCCGCCCTGACCCGCTATCAGGCAGGCGAAGTGGACCGCACTGACGTACCGACAGGCCAGTATCCGTCGCTGAAGCAGCAATACCCGGACGAGGCGCATTCGACGCCCTATGCCTGTTCCTATGACTATGTGATCAACCTGGCCGAGGGTAAGGGCAACGAGGCGCTGAAGGATGTGCGCGTCCGCATGGCGCTGTCCTATGCCGTCGACCGCGATGTCATCGTCAACAACATCCTGCAGGGCGGCCAGATTCCGGCCTACAGCTGGACCCATTGGGCGATGAACGGCTTTACCATGCCCGACATCGACTATTCGCACTGGACCCAGGCCGAGCGCAACGAAAAGGCCAAGGCGCTGCTGGCCGAGGCTGGCTTTCGGCCCGGACAATCCGCTGAAGCTGACCCTGAACTACAACACCTCGGAAGGTCACAAGAAGATCGCCGTCGCTGTTCAGCAGATGTGGAAGCAGACGCTGGGCGTGGAAATGACGCCGAACAACTATGAGTGGAAGGTCCACACCGACAAGCTGACCGCCGGTGATTTCGAAATGGCCCGCTACGCCTGGTGCGCCGACTATAACGAGGCGTCGACCTTCCTCGACCTCTATGCCAGCTACTCGACCAACAACGACGGCAAATATTCCAACGCCGAATATGACAAGCTGTTGGAAGAGGCCAAGACCATGGCCGACCCGTCAGCCAACTACACCGAGGCCGAGGATATTCTGGCCAAGGACATGCCGATCATCCCGATCTACCACTATGCCAAGGTCGATATGGTCAAGCCGGACATCAAGGGCCTGCCGATGCATGACGTGATGCAGTTCTGGTACGCCAAAGACCTGTACCGCGTCGCAAAGTAAGCCCTGAAAACCTGACCGTCAGCGCCCCACGTTCTGCGTCGGGGGCTGTTGGGCTTGTTGTGCCGGAGCCCCTCATGTTGTCCTACATCGCTCAAGCGGATCGCAGTTGCGGTCCCGACGTTGCTTATCCTGATCATCATTTCCTTTCTGCTGATGCACGCCGCCCCCGGTGGGCCGTTCACCTTGGAAAAGAAGCTGTCCGCCGCGGTGCTGGCCAATCTCAACGCCAAATACGGGCTGGATCAGCCGCTATGGCGGCAGATGTTGTCCTATGTCTGGGGCATCGTCGCGCATTTCGATTTCGGCCCGTCCTTTGTCTACAAGGACCGCACGGTGAACGAGATCATCGCGCAGGGCTTTCCCGTCACGCTGTATTACGGCGATGTTCGCCTTCGTGATCGCCGTGGTGGTCGGGGTCGCGCTGGGGGTGTTTGCGGCGATCTTCCAAAACACATGGCTCGATTATTTCGCCGTGGGCATTTCGATCGGCGCGCAGGTGCTGCCGAACTTCGTGCTGGCGCCGATTCTGGTGCTGATCTTCACCCTGTGGCTCGGCTGGTTGCCCGGCGGCGGCTGGGAGGGCGGCCAGTGGCAATATCTGGTGATGCCGGTGATCGCGCATGGCGACGGCCTACATGGCGTCGATCGCGCGGATCACCCGGTCGTCGATGCTGGAGGTGCTGACCTCGAACCACATCCGCACCGCGCGGGCCAAGGGCCTGCCGACATGGAAGGTGATCACTGCGCCACGCGCTGAAACCGTCGCTGATCCCGGTGCTGTCGCTATCTGGGGCCGACCTTTGTGTCGATGATCACCGGGTCGGTGGTGGTGGACATGTATTTCTCCACCGGCGGCATCGGCAAGGCGTTTGTCGATGCCGCGCTGAACCGCGATTATGCCGTGATGATGGGGGTGACGCTGCTGGTCGGCGCGCTGACCATCGCTTTCAACCTTCTGGTCGACGTGCTGTACGCATGGATCGACCCCAAGATCAGGTACTGACATGCCCCTTAGCCACCATCGACATGGCAGCCCTGGCCGCACGTCTGGCCAGACTGGACGAGGTCAAGGGCCGCTCGCCCTGGGCCGATGCCCGCATCCGGTTTTCCCGCAACAAGGCCGCGGTGGCCGGGTTGATCATGCTGATCATCTGCTTTGCCTATGCGTTTCTTGGGCAGTTGATGGCGTCGCATACCTATGATTTCACCGATTTCAACATCATGGGCAATGCCGCCGAACTGGGCCAGCCCTCATGGCCAACGGCTACTATTTCGGCACCGACGACCTTGGCCGCGATCTGTTTGCCCGCACGGCGCATGGGCACGCGGATTTCGCTGTTCGTCGGCGTGATCGGGTCGGTCATCGCGGTGGTGGTCGGCACGCTCTACGGCGCGATTGCCGGCTATGTCGGCGGGCGGGTCGACAGCGTGATGATGCGGATCGTCGATATCCTGCTGGCGGTGCCGTTCATGTTCGTCATCATCCTGCTGCTGGTGATGTTCGGCAAATCGCTGATCGATGCTGTTTCTGGGCATCGGCCTGCTGTCATGGCTCGGCATGGCGCGGATCGTGCGGGGGCAGACGCTGACCCTGAAGAACAAGGAGTTCATCGAGGCCGCCCGCGCCTCTGGTGTGCCCACCTTCATCATCATCATCCGCCATATCGTGCCGAACCTGCTGGGCATCGTCGCGGTCTATGCCACCCTGCTGGTGCCCGAGATGATCCTGACCGAAAGCTTCATCTCCTTCCTCGGCCTTGGCGTGCAGGAACCGCAAACCTCGCTGGGCGCGCTGATTTCCGAAGGGGCGCAAGACCATCCGCTATGGCACGCTGTGGCAACTGGTGCTTCCCGCTGTTTTTCTTCATCACCACCATGTTCGCCTTCTACTTCGTCGGCGACGGCCTGCGCGACGCGCTTGACCCGAAGGACCGCTAGCATGGCAATGCTGGAAGTCAACAACCTAGCGGTCAGCTTTGCCACCAACGACGGCACGGTCAATGCGGTCAACGGGGTCAGCTTCACGCTGCAACCGCGGCGAGACGCTTGGGCATCGTGGGCGAAAGCGGGTCGGGCAAAAGCCAGCTCGCCTTCTGCCATCATGGGGCTTGCTGGCCAAGAACGGCACGGCCACCGGCTCGGCGAAGTTTGACGGGACCGAGTTGATCGGCGCGCCGCTGTCGGTGATGAACGCCATGCGCGCCAACCGGATCGCGATGGTGTTTCAGGACCCGATGACCTCGCTGAACCCCTATATGCGGGTGTCGCGATCAGATGGTGGAGGCGCTGATCCATCACAAGGGCATGTCCAAGACCGACGCCATGGCCGAATGTGTGCGGATGCTGGACGCGGTGAAAATCCCCGACGCCAAGGGCCGCATCCGCCTGTATCCGCACGAGTTTTCCGGCGGTATGCGCCAGCGCGTGATGATCGCGATGAGCCTGCTGTGCAAGCCCGACCTGCTGATCGCGGACGAACCGACCACCGCGCTGGATGTGACGGTACAGGCCCAGATCATGCACCTGCTGCGCCGATCTGCAGCGCGATTTCGGCATGGCGACGATCCTGATCACCCATGACCTCGGCGTCATCGCCGGGTTCTGCCGCGAGGTGATCGTGCTCTACGGTGGTCAGGTGATGGAACAGGCCCCGGTCGATCCGTTCTTCGCCACCCCGACCCATCCCTATTCGCGCGGGCTGCTGCATGCCATTCCCCGCGTCGATCAGGATGGCGAAGAGCTGAACTCCATCCCCGGCTCGCCGCCCAACATGACCCGCGCGCCCAAGGGCTGCCCGTTCCAGCCGCGCTGCGACTTCGCGATCGAGACTGCTGCAAAGTCCACCTGGCGCCGCTGACCGAATTCGCCCCCGGCCGCAAACGCGCCTGCAACCGTCGCCGTGGAGGATGTGACATGACCGCCCTGATCGAGGCCCGTGATGTGCGCGTCACCTTCGACATCCGCCGCGAAGGCGACATGCCCTGGACCAAGCCGCGCCTGCTGCAGGCCGTCGCGGGCGTGGATTTCATCGCTGAACGCCGGGCGAGACGCTTGGGCATCGTCGGCGAAAGCGGCTCTGGCAAATCCACCCTCGCCCGCGCGCTGATCCAGATGGTGCCGGCGACGGGCCACGTGATCTGGCAGGGCAAGACCGACCTTCTGGCCCTGTCCCCGCACGCAGATGCTGAACTACCGCGCGACATTCAGATGGTGTTCCAAGACCCGCTGGCCAGCCTGAACCCGCGCATGACCGTCGGCCAGATCATCGCCGAACCGCTGCAAACCCACTACCCCAGCCTGCCCGCGGCCGAGGTCAAGGCCCGCGTGCAGTTGATGATGGACCGCGTCGGCCTGTTGCCCAACCAGATCAACCGCTATCCGCACGAGTTTTCGGGCGGCCAGTGCCAGCGCATCGGCATTGCCCGGGCGCTGATCGTGGAACCGAAGCTGCTGATCTGCGACGAACCGGTCTCGGCGCTCGACGTGTCGATTCAGGCGCAGGTCATCAACCTGCTGGCGCGAATTGCAGCGCGAATCTGGGCATCGCGATGATCTTCATCGCCCATGACCTGTCGGTGGTCAAACACGTCTCGGACCGGGTGATGGTGATGTATCTGGGCCGCGTGATGGAGGACGCGCGACCAAGCGCGACCTGTTCGCCGCGCCGCAGCACCCCTATACGCAGGCGCTGCTGTCGGCGGTGCCGATCCCCGACCCGGCGGCCGAACGGGCCAAGGTGATGATCCCGCTGGACGGCGACCTGCCCTCGCCGATGTCGCCGCCGTCGGGCTGCGTGTTCCGCACCCGCTGCTTCCGCGCCGCCCCGCGCTGCACGACCGAGGTGCCGCTGCTGACCGGCGGCGTCGCCTGCCACTTCCCGGGGTTGCTAGAACAGGCCGGATAACCCGGCCCACTTGATTTTTCGCAGAAAAATCGTAGCCGTCAGCGGCGCAACATCTGCCCAAACCCCGCCGAAACCGCAAATATCCCCGCCGCAGCCGCCACGATCGACGGCCCGGCCGGGGTGTCCTGCCACAGCGACAGCCCCAGCCCGGCCAGACTGGCCGCCGCGCCAAACACCACCGCCATCGCCGCCATCGACTCGGGCGTGCGCGACAGGGCACGGGCGGCGGCGGCGGGGATGATCAGCATGGCCGCAATCAGCAACGCCCCCACCACCTTCAACGCCACCGCCACCACGACGGCCAGCGCCAGCGTCAGGATCAGCCGCTCCCGGTCCGGGTTCACCCCGCTGGCAAAGGCCAGATCGGCGTTCAGGGTAGAGGTCAGCAGCCCCTGCCACCGCCACACCAACAGCCCCAGCACCAGCAGCGCGCCCCCCCAGATGAAGGCCAGATCCCCCCGCGTCACCGCCAGAATATCGCCGAACAGATAGGCCGACAGATCGGTCCGCACCCCGTGGACAAAGCTGACCGCGACCAGACCCAAGGCCAGCGCCGAATGGGCCAGCACCCCCAGCGTCGTATCCATCGCCCAACCCCGCGCCGCCAGCGTCGCCACCGTCACCGCCATGGCCAACGCCACCGCCAGCGTGCCCAAGCCCATCGGCAGATCAAACGCCAGCGCCAGCGCCACGCCCAGAATCGCCGCATGGGAGGTGGCATCGCCAAAATAGGCCATCCGCCGCCAGACGACAAAGCTGCCCAAGGGCCCGGTCGCCAGCGACAGGCCAACCCCGGCCAGGGCGGCGCGCATCAGGAAATCGTCAAGCATGGTCGTGCTCATGGTGTCGTGGCTGTGGGGTTCGCTCCGGGTCGCCATCGTGGTTGTGGTCGTGGTGGTGCTGATACAGCGCGAGCGCGCCTTGCGTCCCCAACCCGAACAGCGCCCGGTATTCCGGCGCGTTCGACACCACACGCGGCGTGCCCTCGCAGCAGATGTGGTGGTTCAGGCAGATCACCCGGTCAGATGCCGCCATCACCACATGCAGATCATGGCTGACCATCAGCACCCCGGCCCCCGTCTCGCGCCGCACCTCGGCGATCAGTCGGTAGAACGCCGCCTCGCCCGGTTGGTCCAACCCCTGTGTCGGCTCATCCAGCACCAGAAGTTGCGGATCGGCGAGCAGGGCGCGGGCCAGCAGCACCCGCTGAAACTGCCCGCCTGACAGGCCCGCCATCTGGCGCTGCGCCGATGCCGTCAAGCCCCACCCGCGCCAGCGCCGCCGCCGCCGCCTGCATCCGTCACGCGGTGCGGCAGCGACAGGAACCGGCGCACCGTCATGGGCAGGCTGCGATCCACCGCCAGCCTTTGCGGCACATAGCCCAGCCGCAGGCCCGGCGCCCGCACCACAGCCCCCGATGACAGCGGCAGAATCCCCAACAGCGCCCGCAGCAGCGTCGATTTGCCCGACCCGTTGGGGCCGAGGATCGTCACGATCTCTCCGGCGTCCATCTGCGAATGACGACATGCGACAGAACCTCTGTCCCGCCCAGCGTCACGGAAATATCCTTGGCTTGCAGCAGCATCATGCCACCCCATGCGGTGCAGTGCCGATACAGGCGGGGCAAAGGCCCAGCGCCTCGACCGTGCTGCGTTCGACGGTGAAATGCAGACTGCGGCGGCGGCCTCTTGCAGGGCGGCCGCCACGCCTGCCGCCGGGGCCTCGGCCACCGTGTGACAGTCGCGGCAGATCAGAAAGGCGGGCGCGTGGGCCTCGCCGATATGCATGCAGGCGGCAAAGGCGTTCAGGCGTTGGATGCGGTGGGCGAGGCCCTGATCCACCAGAAACTCCAACGCGCGGTAGGCGACGGGGGGCTGATTGGCGAAACCAGCCGCCACCAGTCGTTCCAACACCTCATAGGCGCCAAGCGCGCGGGGGCTTTCGAGCAGAATTTCCAACGTCCGCCGCCGGACCGGGGTCAGCCGCTGGCCGGTTTGCGCCATCCGGTCCTCAGCCTGCGCCATCACCTCTTGCGCGCAGGCCGCATGGTCATGCGGGGTGAAGTCGTGGTGTTCGTGCGGCATGGCGGCCCCCAGCGTTACAGTATAACATACCTATTGACATGTTATACTGTAACGCATTACCACCACGCCACATGGAAGAAAAGAGGTTTGCGATGCGGTTATGGCTCATTCTGGCGCTTGGATTGGCGACCCCTGTGGCGGCTGAGGTGCCCAAGGTGGTGACCGATTTCGGGCCCATTCAATCGCTGGTGATGGATGTGATGGGCGACCTTGGCACGCCGACCGCCCTGCTGCCGACCGGCGGCGATCCGCATGACTTTCAACTGCGCCCCTCACAGGCGCAGATGCTGGCCGGGGCCGATCTGGTGTTTTGGGACGGGCCGGAACTGATCCCGGCGCTGTCTGACGCGCTGACCTCGCTCGCCCCGCAGGCAGAGGTGGTGTCGCTGCTGCATGACTCTGGTGGGCGGGTGAGAGAGTTTGCTGATGGCGGGGTCGATCCGCATGGCTGGCTGGACCCGACGAACGGCATAGTCTGGGCTGGCAAGATCGCTGAGGCCCTGTCGGCGAAAGACCCTGACAATGCGGCCGTCTATACCGCGAATGCCATGGCGTTGCAGTCCGCTATCGCCACGCTTGACCTTGACCTGATGGCCCAGTTGACGCCGCTGCAAAACAAACCGTTTGTCGTCTATCACGATGCGCTGGGCTATTTCATCGACCATTACGGGCTGGATGTTGCGGGCGCGATAGAGCTTGGCGACGCCTCCAGCCCCTCAGCCGCGCGGTTGGCCGAGATCAAGATCGCTGATTACCGGCGTCGATGCGGTCTGCGTCTTTCCCGAAGCCGGGCGCGACCCGAAGTTCATCGCCTCGCTGACCGATGGCTTGCCGGTGAGGGTGGGGCAGCCGCAGGATATCGAGTTCATCCTGCTGGAGGCCGGGCATGGCCAGTATCAGGTGATGCTGAAGGCGATTGGCGACAGCTTCGTCGAATGCCTGTCCCGGCCCTGAGAAGGCCTGCCCCCCTTGACCTCTGCCCCCTCATCGGCCACGACTGGCGCGGAAAAAATGGGGGGGACGATGGGCATGGGTATCACGACTTTCGGGACGACCGCAGCGGGGATTGAGGTTCAAGAAGATCACGATTTCCAAGGGGGATCTGACGGCCTCTATCCTGACCAAAGGGGCGACGCTGCAATCGGTCCGGCTGGCGGGCGTGGCCCATGACCTGACGCTGGGCAGTCGGACAATCTGGCCGATTACGAGGGCAAGATGCGCCACCACGGCTCGCTGGTTGCCCCGGTCGTCAACCGCCTCACCGATGCCCGCGCGCCGATTGGTGGCAAGACCTTTCAGTTCGAAGCCGAACCAGTCCGGCCAAGCACACGCTGCACTTTGGCGCGGCCAGCACCCAGCACAAGGTCTGGGACATCGCCGAGGTGTCCGACGATGCCGTGACGCTGACCGTCACCCTGCCCGCGGGCGAGGGCAACATGCCCGGCAACCGCCCGGTGCGCGCCACCTTTGCCATCACCGACCACGGATTGCAGATGGATGTGATCGCCACAACCGACGCGCTGACCCTGTTCAACGTCGCCAACCACAGCTACTGGAACATGGACGGATCAGACACCTGGGCCGGGCATCAGATGCAGATTGCCGCCGACCGCTACCTGCCCGTGACCCCCGATTTCTGCCCGACGGGTGAGATTGCGCCTGTGGCCAACACCATCTTTGACCTGCGCCAGATGCGCGAAATCGTGCCGCAGGTTGACACCTATGACCACAACTTCTGCCTGTCGGACGGCAAGACGGCGCTGCGCGACGTGCTGTGGCTGAAGGGCAAGTCGGGCCTGACCATGACCATCGCCACGACAGAGGCCGGGGTGCAGGTCTATGATGGCCGAGGCGGCCAGCGTCCGGGCCATGGCCTGTATGAGGGGCTGGCGATTGAGCCGCAATGCTGGCCGGATGCGCCGAACCATGCAGGCTTCCCCTCTATCGAACTGCGCCCCGGCGAGACCTATCACCATACGACCGCCTGGCGCTTTGGCCGCTGACCGACCAGAATTTGCGGGCGGCATCCGCGATATTTGCCGCCCAGAGCCCGCCGCAGGCAGATTGGCGCGCGGTGCGGACCGGGCCCAGAAGGTTTACTTGACACCAGCGAGGATTCTCACAACCCTCGCGCCTTCGCTTGGCGTCAGCATTGAGTGAGGCCTGACGCCCCGCAGCACGATTTGGCAACGTGGTTCCAAGACCCAAAAGTCCAGTCAGATTTGGAGTCTGTATATGACGATTATCACCCTTACCCCCAAGAACAACACCTACACCGCCACCACCGCTGGCGATGTCATTCTCGGCATTGGCGGCGATGACACGCTGACCGCCTCCAAAGGCGGCAACCGGCTTGAGGGTGGCGATGGCGATGATGTGCTGAAGGGGGCCAAGGGCGATGACACGCTGGTGGGCGATGACCAGACCAACTACGTCTATCGCAATGTCATGAAGGGCTTTGGCGGCGACGATATGATCATCTCGCGGTCGTGGTTTGATCAGGTCGATGCCGGGTCCGGCAATGACACCGTGATAAGCTCTGCCCAGACCACCGGGCAGTTGATTGACGGCGGCACCGGCGATGACCTGATTGAGGTTCAGTCGCTGTCCACCACGGATGACCCGATCCATGCCGTGATGGGGTCGATATTGGTGTTCAACATTGGGGGCATCAACGGCGCGACCTATGCGAATTTTGAGCGGCTGAACGTGACCATGGGCATCGGTGCCAACACGGTTGAGGGCGGCGACGGCGATGACAGGATCCTGACGGCCTATTTGAACGGCACCAACGCCACGACCTACTTTGATGCGGGTTCTATCAAGGCGGGCGGCGGCAATGACACGGTGGGGTTCAACGGTATCACCCGGCCCGGCAGCGGAATTCAGCAGATGGATGGCGGCACCGGAGACGACCGCCTGACGTGGACCGCGGGCAATGCGACCATCGGCGACCTGACCATTGACGCCGTCAAGGGCAAGATGTGGGCCGATGGCCGCAAATTCGCGACCTTTGACCAGTTTGAGACGGTGTCCTTTTCGACCTTCACCGACATCACCGGCAGCTTTACCTACACTGGCAGCAAACAGAAGGATCAGGTTGGCATCGGGGCCGCAACGTCAGAGATTTCGGCTGGCGGCGGTGACGACAGTATTGAGATCAAGGCTGGCGATGCCACGGTCAGCGGCGGCAACGGCAATGATTATCTGCGCGCCAGCTATACCGCCGGGACCACGGTGCGGTTTCACGGCGACAATGGCGATGACACGATCATCGGCTGGGCGGATTCCGGGAAATATTTTGGCGACGCTGGCAATGACTCGATCGCCGTCTACAACAGCCACAGCCAACTTTATGGCGGGTCGGGCGATGACGACCTCTACTTCAGCCTTGCCGCCTCTACCGCTGGCAAAGGGGCCGCTGTTATCAGTGGCGGGACCGGGGTGGATTGGCTGACGCTGATCTTGCAGCCCGTGAACTCGGCCATCGTGCTGAACCTGTCCAAGAAGAACGTCACGCTGGCCGATGGCACCAAGATCACCGGGGTAGAGGGGATCTATCTGACCAGCGGCCAAGGCAATGACGACCTCATCGCGTCCAACGGTGCTGAGGGTGTGCTGATGAACAAGCTGTCCGGCATGGGCGGCAACGACACCCTGCAGGCCCGGTCGAATGGCGCGTGGCTCGACGGGGGGTACGGCAAGGATGTGCTGATCGGGGCGGGGGGCAATGACCTGCTGGACGGCGGCTATGGCAGTGAGCGTGATGTGCTGCGCGGCAATGGTGGCAACGACACGCTGATCGGCGGCATCGGGCGCGATGTGCTGAAGGGCGGCCCGGGGGCGGATGTGTTCAAGCTGAACGCCGCCTACGAAAGCGGGACTACCGCCACGGACCGCGACTGGATCAAGGACTTCTCCCACGATCAGGGCGACCAGATCGACCTTTCCGGCATCGACGCCATCACCGGCGGCCCGAACAATGATGCCTTCGTCTTTGTCAGCACCGCAACGTTCGACGGTCTCGCCGGGCAGTTGAGGTATGAGATCTTCAACGCGCCGGGGCGGGCGCATGATTACACGTTGATTTCCGGCGATATCAACGGCGACGCGGTGGCTGATTTCACCATAGAGGTGAAGGGGCTGATAACCTTTCAGGACACCGACTTCGTGCTCTAGCGCGCTAGCCTTCCAACCCCGCGCCCATGGCCCCCTGATACCATTTCACAATCGCCTCACGCTCCACCGGTTCGATGAAGCTGAGGTTGGCGGGTGGCATGGCATGGGTGATCCCGGCTTGCAGATAGATGCGGCGGGCTTCGTGCGCGATGTCGGAGGGCGTCTCTAGCACCACGCCTTTGGGGGCCCAGTGGATGCCATCATAGGACGGTTCGCGGGCATGGCACATTGAACAGCGGCCCTGAATGATGCTGGTGATATCGTCAAATCCGGGGGCGGCGGCATAGATCAGGTCGGTCGGCGTCATCGCCGCCTGCTCTGCCCGGTGGCGCATCGGCGCGGTGGACAGCCATGCCACGGCGACGAACAACAGCGCGGTGACGAACCATGTCCAATGCGGGTTGCCCTTGCGCGCGTGCTGGCTGTTGAACCAATGCCGGATCGTGACGCCCATCAGGAACACCAGCGAGGCGATGACCCAGTTATACTCTGTCGCGAAGATCAGCGGGTAGTGGTTGGACAGCATCAGGAAGATGACCGGCAGCGTCAGATAGTTGTTATGCGGTGCTGCGCTGCTTGGCGATCTTGCCGTATTTGGGATCCGGCGTGCGGCCCGCGATCAGATCGGCCACCACGATCCGCTGATTGGGCATGATGATGAAGAACACATTGCCGCTCATCACCGTGGCGGTGAACGCGCCCAGATGCAGCATGGCCGCGCGACCCGAAAAGACATGGACATAGAACCACGCCATCCCCACCAGAATGACATAGAGCAGGATCATCAGCCGCGTGTTGTCATCGCCAAACTTGCTTTTGCAGATCTGGTCATAGACCACCCAGCCGAACGCCAGTGACGCAAGTGAGATGCCAACGGCCTGCCAGACCGTCAGATCCATCACCTCAGGGTCGATCAGATAGAACTGCGCGCCAAGGTAATAGACCAGCACCAGCATGGTGAAGCCGGTCAGCCACGTCGAATAGCTCTCCCATTTGAACCAGGTCAGGTGTTCTGGCATCATCTCGGGGGCCACCAGATATTTCTGGATGTGATAGAAGCCGCCGCCATGAACCTGCCACTCCTCCCCGCTCGCGCCCGGCGGCAGGTGCGGCACCTTTTGCAGGCCCAAGGTCCAGCGCGATGAAATAGAACGAAGAGCCGATCCACGCGATGGCGACAATCACATGGGTCCACCGCATGGCGATCTGAACCCATTCCCACAGCACCACCCAGTCATACATCGCAAAGCCCCTTCATTTATGGACCGCTTCGAGACGGTGGCCATCCGCATCAATCACAAACGCCGCATAGTAGCTTGGCCCATAGTCAGGCCGCAGCCCCGGCGCGCCGTTGTCGCGCGCCCCATGCGCCACGGCGGCCGCATGAAACCCATCGACCGCCGCCCGCGACGGTGCCGCAAAGGCCAGATGGAACCCCGGCCCGGCCGCCTGCGCCTCTGGCACCGCCTTCAGCGCAAAGATGTCCTGCCCGTCTACCACCCCAAACCCCGCAAACCCAGCCGCCTCGGCCACCAACCGATAGCCCAACGCCCCCAAAGCCGCCGCATACAGCGCCTTGGCAGCGGTCAGATCAGCAACCGGCAATGAGATATGGTGCAGCATCAGGCCCCCGTTTCACCCGAACCTATACCGGGCGGCACTTGTCTGTTAATCCTGTAAATCTCGGATCACTTTCAAAGATCGCGCGAAACCCAAAATGTCCTATGTCTCCACCCTGCAAATGTTCGTCCGCGTCTATGAATTGAGCAGTATGAGTGCGGCTGCCCGGGATCAGCGCACCTCTCCTGCCGTCGCCTCTGCCCGGATATCGGAGTTGGAGCGGCACCTCGGCGTGCGCCTGTTCAACCGCACCACCCGCAGCCTGCAACCGACCGAGAATGGCCGCCTGTTCTATGACGGGGCCCGCAAGGTGCTGGAGGCGATTGAAGAGGCAGAGGCTGCGGTGATGGAGGTGACGCAGAACCCGCGCGGTGTGGTGTTTGTGGCGGCCCCCTTGGGCATCGGGCGGCGCTTCATCGCGCCCCATGTGCCCGCCTTCAACGCGCTTTACCCGCAGATTGATGTGCGGTTGCGGCTGTCCGACCGCCTGATCGACCTGACCGCCGAGGGGCTCGACATCGCCTTTCACCTTGGCATTCTTGAGGATAGCGCGCTGAAGGTCCGGCTGATCGCCGACCTGCCCCGCCTTTTGTGTGCCGCCCCCGCCTATGTCGAACGGCGCGGGATGCCGGCGGATGGCGATGCGCTGGTCCGCGACCGGCACGATTGTCTGAACCTGCGCTTTCCCGGCGCGAAAGAGTTCCAGTGGACCCTGCAAACCCCTGACGGCGCGCGGCGCTATGAAATCACCGGTCCGTTTGAAAGCGACGATGGCGATGTGCTGACCGGCATGGGCGCTGGGCGGCCACGGCATCATCCTGAAAACCCGGCTGGAGGTGGCAGATCACCTGCGCGACGGCAACCTTGTCCCGGTGGCCGAGGCCACCCCGCCCCTGCCCACCCAACTGTCGCTGCTATCGCAACACCGCAGCGCCAAGGACAGCAAGGTCCGCCTGTTCGCCGATTTCATGGTGGCCCGCATCCGCGAGGAAATCAGCCGCGCAGGTTAGCGTATCTGGGCGCCGTTCACATACAGCGACCCACCCGGCTTGGCCTCAACATGGGTGGTCAGGACATCGTCGCCCGTACCGCTGTTGAAGACCATCATCATCCCGGCCCGCAGCGGAAACAAGTCGCCGGCTCCGACAAATCCCGCATCCTGCACGGCGTTCAACACCCGGTTCAACCCGGTGACCTTGCCATCCAGCACCCCCTCAGAAAACGGCGCGTCGGCGCTGCCTGCCGGGTCCAGCGTGCCTTGGCCCTGAAACGAGGCCTGCACCCCGGCGAGGTTCAGGTCGAACTGACGCAGGTCAACCGCTTCGGGCTTATAAACAACGCCCGCACTCTCATCGAAAACGTTCCAGCGGGTCAGCAGACCCAGATCCATGGCCAAGCTCATCGCCTCATGTGGCAGGGCTGATTTGGGGTCGGCCATGGCCCACAACGCCGCATTGGCCTGGACATCCCGCAAAGCGAACAGCAGGTTCAGGTTGCGCGGCGTGGTCAGCGAATTCACCGGCCCCGCGACCTGCGCCTGAACCTGTCCTAATGTCAGAATGATCGGGTCGGTGGCAGAGCGCGTGGTGTCCCGCATCTCAGCCGCACCACAATCGGCCCGGGCCGCGAAATCGGCTTTGTCCATCTGGAAGGTGATTTTGCAGGGCAGCCCCTGTTCATTCACCATGCCCCTGTCCAATTTGATAAGCGCCAGTATTGGCCCGTTCACCAAACTGCCCGCCACCGTCAGACCCTGTTGAAACTTCTGTTCAGCCGTCAACGATGGGTCGCGCAGAACACCCGGCGGCGCCACGACCTGCAGCTGAAGCCTCACATCGGGCAGTGTCAGGTCCTGCATCCGGGGGGCGGCGTTGTCGCTGCTGTCGGTGCCGATAGAACGGACCTCATCCGCCGTGAGGCCGATCGTGACCTGATCCGTATCGCCCGATTGCTCTACATACGCCGCGCTGACCGATTTCAGCCCGAGTTCCAGTGTGATACCCTTGCCCCTGCCACGGTTCAGCAACGTCAGATCCAACCGCTCCGCGTTGAACGCATACTGGCGCAGGCCGCCCTTGTCGGACACCTTCACCGTGGTTCCGTGGGGTTGCAGCGTCACAAATGGCTTGTCGGCAAGGGTATCATGCAGCTCTATCGGCCCGTCGACCTTGACCAAAACCTGCCCGTCAGCAAGGTCCGTGAAGGTCAGGTTCGGGATGGACAGCAGCAGGCCCGACCGACCGGACAGCGTGACCGCCGTCACGATGATCCCGCCGCCCATGTCGCGTCGCATGCGGTTGTTACCGGCCACCCCTCGGCCTTGGCCCCGGCCTGCCATTCGGCCCAGACCTCTTCACTGGTCAGCGCGGCAGCGGGGCTGGCGAACAACAGAAGGATCAGCACCGCAAGCCGCAACATCCCCTCAACTCCCACGGTAGGTTGAATAGCCATAGGCCGACAGCAGCAGCGGCACGTGGTAATGCGCCTCAGCGTCCTGAATGCCGAAGCGGATCGGGATTTCGTCCAGAAACAGCACGTCGCCGGTGACTTGGCCCGTCGCACGCAGATAGTCGCCCGCGCTGAATACCAGCTCATAGCTGCCAACGGTGAACCCCGCGCCCTCCAGCATCCGTGCGTCGGTGCGGCCATCGGCATTGGTCACCATCTCGGCGATCTGGGTGCGGGCGCTGCCGGTCACCCGGTAGAGCGTGATCTTGATCCCCGCCGCCGGACAGCCGCGTGCCGTGTCGAGAATATGTGTCGATAGCCAACCTGCTGCCATTTCAGTCTCCTTTGGCGCCATAGTGCCGCAACTGTTGACCGCTGCCAATGCAAAGCAGTTTATGGCATAAATGACTAATCGCCTGCGGGTTTGCAGGTTAGTGTTCCGTGTGTTGCTAAAGGGTGAACAGTTATGAGCCAGGTCACTGTCCTCGGTTTAGGTTTGATGGGGTCCGCCTTGGCGCGGCTGTTGGTCGCGGCGCAGCACAATGTGACCGTGTGGAGCCCGAAACTCAGGCTTGACGCCGTCCCCGGTGCGACAGTCGCGGGCCACCTTGACGCGGCCCTTGCGGCAAGTCCGGTGATCCTGATCTGCCTGCGCGAAATCAGCGGCGCCCGTGCCGTGCTTGACGCCCCGGACATCCGCGCGGTGCTGGCGGGCAAGACGGTGGTCAACCTGTCCAGCGGTTGCCCCTCTGACGCCCAGCACATGGCGGCATGGATGCAGCAACAGGGGGCCAGCTTTACTGATGGCGCGATCATGAACACGCCTGAGCAGATGGGTAAGCCGGGCTCACGCATCCTGCTGGCGGGTGACAGCGCGACCCAGACCCTGATCGCCCCGGTGATGGACTGCCTTGCCGAAGATATCCGCAATGTCGGCCCCAATATCCGCGCCGCCAAGGCGATGTATCAGGCCTTTGAGATGACCTTTTTCGGCCATCTCGCAGCAAGCCTGCACGCCGCCGACATCTGCATGTCAGAGGGCATCAACCTGTCGCATCTGCACGCCCTGCACAGCAATGACCCCACCCATCAGGGCATGATCGAGACCCTGATCGACGGGCATTACACCACCACCAACACCACGTTGGAAACATGGGCCAATGATCTGGCCCTGATCCGCAAGCAGGCGGCAGAGGCGGGCATCTCTTCGCCCTTCCCCGATTTGCTTGCAGAGTATTTTGACCGTGCCATTGCCGCTGGCTACGGGCAGGATGACGTCATGGCAATTTGGAAGACCCAGATATGAAGAACCGCTACCCCCGCGATTTCCGTGGCCACGGCCCCGATGCCCCTGACGCCGCATGGCCCGGCGGCGCAAAGATCGCCATCTCGCTGGTGCTGAACTACGAAGAGGGTGGTGAGAACAACATCCTGCACGGCGATGCGCCAGTCAGAGGCGTTCCTGTCCGACATCGCGGGTGCCGCCCCTTGGCCCGGTCAGCGGCATTGGAACATGGAATCGATCTACGACTATGGCGCGCGGGCCGGGTTCTGGCGTCTGCACCGGCTGTTCACGTCGCTGGGCATTCCGGTGACGATCTACGGCGTCTCCACCGCTTTGGCGCGCAACCCCGAACAGGTCGCCGCGATGAAGGCGGCGGGGTGGGAGATTGCCTCCCACGGGCTGAAATGGATCGACCACCGCGACATGACCCCAGAGGTTGAGGCCGCCCAGATCGCCGAATCGATCCGCCTGCATACCGAGGTGGTGGGCGAACCGCCCCGTGGCTGGTACACCGGTCGCTGCTCCGTCAACACCGTGGACCTGACCGCCGCCACCGGGCAGTTCGACTGGATTTCCGACACCTATGACGACGACCTGCCCTATTGGCGTGAGGTGGGCGCGCGCGACCAGTTGATCATCCCCTATACGCTAGAGGCGAACGACATGCGCTTTGCCACCGCGCCGGGTTACACCGATGGCGAGCAGTTCTACCAATACCTGCGCGACAGTTTCGACACGCTCTATGCCGAGGGTGAGGCGGGCCGCGCCAAGATGTTCTCCATCGGGCTGCACAACCGCCTGATCGGCCGTCCGGGCAAGGTCGCGGGGCTGAAGCGGTTCCTCGACTATGCAAAATCGCACGACGGCGTCTGGTTCCCCCGCCGGATCGAGATCGCCGAGCATTGGGCAAAGACCCATCCCCACAAACGCCACCGCCGCCCCTCTCAAATGCCGCGTGAAGAGTTCGTCGCAGCCTATGGTAGCATTTTTGAACACTCCCCCTGGATCGCCGACCGCGCCTTCGATCTGGAACTCGGCCCCGCCCATGACAGTGCCGCGGGCCTGCACAATGCCCTCGCCCGCATGTTCCGCAGCGCCGTCGCCTGACGAACGGATGGCGCGTCCTGCGCGCCCACCCCGACCTTGCGGGCAAACTCGCCGCCGCCAAACGGCTGACCGCCGACAGCACCGCCGAACAGGCCTCTGCCGCGCTGGACGCGCTGACCGATGCCGAACGCGCGACCTTTCGAACGGCTGAACACCGAATATGTCGCCAAACACGGCTTCCCCTTCATCATCGCCGTGCGCGACAACACCAAGGCCAGCATCCTCGCGGCCTTTGAAACCCGCCTGAACAACGACACGGAAACCGAGTTCAAAACCGCCTGCGCCCAGGTCGAACGCATCGCCGAACTTCGCCTGAAAGACCTGCTGCCATGACCAGCTACGCCTCCCCGCTCGACGGATTGCCGCCGCAAACCAAACTGCACACCGGCCGCGCGATCTTCACCAACGCCTATGCCGTCATCCCGCACGGCGTGATGACCGAATCGTCACCTCGGTCCTGCCCGGCTGGACCGACACCCGCGCCTGGATCATCGCCCGCCCGATGACCGGGCTTTTCGGAGACCTTCTCGCAATACATCCTGGAACTTGGCCCCAAGGGCGGGTCCGACGCGCCAGAGCCCGAGGCGGGGGCCGAAGGCGTCCTCTTCGTCACCGAAGGCCACCTGACCCTGACCATCGACGGCCGAAACCCACGACCTGACCCCCGGCGGCTATGCCTACCTGCCCCCCGGCCAGATCTGGACCCTGCACAACGCGGGCGACACACCCGGCCCGCCTGCACTGGATCCGCAAACTCTACGAACCCGCCCCCGGCTGGGCCGCGCCCACGGCCTTCGTGACCAACGAACAGCTCATCCCCCCCAGCGCCATGCCCGACACCGAGGGCCGCTGGGCCACCACCCGCTTTGTCGCCCATGACGACCTGCGCCACGACATGCAGGTCAACGTGGTCACCTTCCAACCCGGCGGCGTGATCCCGTTTGAGGAAACCCATGTCATGGAACACGGCCTCTATGTGCTGGAAGGCAAGGCCGTCTACAAACTCAACTCCGACTGGGTCGAGGTCGAGGCTGGCGATTTCATGTGGCTGCGCGCCTTCTGCCCGCAGGCCTGCTACGCCGCAGGCCCCGGCCCGTTCCGCTATCTGCTCTACAAAGACATGAACCGCCACGCCTCCTTGCGCGGCACATTCAACCGCTGACCCTTTCACTTTGAACAAATATCCTCCGGGGGCGGCTACATTGGTTCACGGAACCAATGTAGCTTGGGGGTGGAAAACCCCCGGGCTTCACCAAAGGCACCACATGCAGATCAAAACCGAACCCCTCACCGCCGCCGCCTTCGCCCCCTTTGGTGAAGTGCTGGAGGCGACCGGCGATTTCCGCCTGATCAACGCGGGCCTCTGCCAACGCCACCACGACCGCGCCCAAATCGACACCGGCGAGGCCCGCACCGGCATTTCCATATTCAAAGCCGTCGCCCGCGCCCTGCCCTACAGCTTCGACCTGATCGAGCGGCACCCGGACGGCAGCCAAGCCTTCCTGCCGATGACCGAACACCCGTTCCTCGTGATCGTCGCCGAAAGCCCCGCCCACAAACCCCGCGCCTTTCTGACCAACGGCGCGCAAGGCATCAACCTGCACCGCGGCACCTGGCACGGCGTGCTGACCCCGCTGTCCGACCCCGGCCTGTTCGCCGTGGTCGACCGCATCGGCACGACGCCCAATCTTGAAGAGCACCGCTATCCTGAGCCCTTTACCGTCACGGCCTGACCCGATGCGCCCGTTGCCCGGCAACGCGCCCGTGGGCCTAGGTAGGATGGGCCATCCGGCCCATCATCCGCCCCGGCTTTCCCAGCGCAGCCCCTCGGCCTTGCCCGGCGCAAAGCCCGCAAACCCCTCGGCCAGATAGCCCGCCATCGCCGCATCGCCCTTCAGATGACGGCCCAGAAACGCCGCCACAAAGTGCTGCGCGATGTTGTTCATCCGCACCGTATCCCACACCGCATCGGCGTAATGGTCAAACGCCGGGAAATCGAGCCACGGCACCGGCTTCCAAGCCTCTACCGGCGCGGGAATAGGTGCCCCGGCATTGTGCCCCGCCCCCTCAAACGTCAGCAGATGCCGCTCCACCCCCACCGCCTCGTCAAAGATCAGCCGCATGCCGTTTTCATAGCCCGACACGTCATCCCGACTGCCAGCGATGACCAGCAATGGCACCGACAGCGCCGCCATCCCCTCGGCGTCCCACAGCCCCATCTGCCGCCCCCACGGCCCGAACGCCACCACCGCCTTCAACCGCGGATCGGCCACGGCGTCGCAATGCTGCGCCCAGAGCGGCGCGATCTCTCCGGCCCGCTCCATCGTCATGGCGGCCCGCGCCACCTGCGCCCCGGCTGAGACCAGCGCCCCATAGCCGCCCATCGAATAGCCGACGATGGCAACCGTCTTTGCCCCCAAGGCATCCATCACAAAGCGCGTGTCCAGCGGGCGGTTGACCAGCGTTGACCCGAACGCCTGCCCGCCCAGATAGGCCGCATCGCCATAGGTGCTGTCGGCATGGTCAATCGCGGCGACATGGTAGCCGTGCCCGGCCAAGGCCTCGGCCAGATGGCTCATCAAAAACCGGTTGCCGGGAAAGCCATGGCTCAGGATGACCAACGGATGCTCCCCGGCCAAGGGCTCGGCGTCGCGCAGCGCATGTCCGTGCAGATCCACCTCAGTCCGGCCATCGCGCAGCAGGGCGCGGTAGGGGGCCGCGTGTCCGGTGTCCGGCGCGGCAGGGAACCAATGTTCCACGGTCAGAGGCCGATCCTTCAGTTGGGGCACCGGCGACAGGACATCCGGCTGCTGCGGATTGACCAGCGCCAGCGTCCGCACCCCGACATGATGCGGTCCACGGGCGGCCAACTCTGGCGCATCGGGGCGGATCAGGTCGATCCGGTTGGAATGGGGGTCTTGCATGCTCTCTCCTGCGTTGGTGGCCGAACCATAGGCCGCAACGCCGAAAGGTGAAGCCCTGTCGGCGGCCCGCAGGCAGACAGCGCCCCAACGTTCCACCCTGATTCGACCGCTGCCGGGCAAGCCGAGACCCGCCGCTGATTCGCCATGTCGTACCGTCAACCGCCCGATGTGCATAGGACGCGCGCCGGATTGCTGCGCTTTGCAACGCTGGCACATCTCGGGCGGAGGACGGCGCTGTCGGTTTAGATTGAAAGGCTGCACCCAAGCACAATGGGTTTGGTCGCGGTGGGGCAGAGACGCTCAGCCGACGTGGGAAAACGGGCAATCAGGATGAACTCCATCCCGCATCACCCCCCAGACCACATCGCCACGGCAAAGGGCGTCGGGTTCAGCTTCGCGTTGATCGCAACAGCGCGGCTGACTATCGACAAAATCGCCGCAAAACCGGGTGTTTTCAGCAGATTCACCCCGATTCCGCCCGAATCGCCCCGCATCAGCGCCCAAAACAGCCATTGGACAGGATCATCCACGCAGGCCAGTCCGGTCACCGGAAGAGCGATGTACCAAATGAAAAGGGGCGGCTAATAGCCACCCCTTCCCGCAATCTCGCCCGAAGGCGAGACAGCTTATGCCAGTGCGAGGTTGATCGCCAACTCACGACCGTCACGGCCGGATTCGATGTCGAACGTCACGGCCTGGCCGTCGTCGAGCTGACGGATGCCAGCGCGTTCCATAGCCGAGACGTGTACGAACACGTCTTTCTTGCCGCCTTCCGGTGCAATAAAGCCGAAACCCTTGGTTGCGTTAAACCATTTCACGGTGCCCTTAGCCATCGTGTGTACTCCTCTTTTAGTGCCATCCGCAGGTGTGCGATGGCTTGGCTCAGTCGTTAGATGATCGAGTACTGAAGCCTAGAAGGAGACAGAGGGTCGACATTTCGCGTTTCGCCCCACTGAGATGCACCTTTTCCGGCCAAAATACAACCCCCTTTCAGCGAAAAGATGTCGAAGACCGGCGGCTTGGCCGCACCACGCAGCGCGTCGCGACCCCGATCTCCGCTTTGGCCACATGCATCCTTGGGGGAATTGGCCGCAAACCACGGGGGCCTTCCGGCGGACACAATGACGTCTGTTTTCATCGGACCGCCAGATCCTATGGTGGACCCGGGTATCAGGGGTTCGCAATGAAACTGCTCAGCTACAACATCCAGTATGGCTTTGGCGCAGGATGGCAGCTATGACCTGTCCCGCGCCGCCCGCGTCATCGCCCGAGCCGACATCGCGGCGGTGCAAGAGGTGGATCGCCACTGGTCGCGCAGCCGCCACGACGACCAGCCTGCCCTGCTGGCGGCCCTGCTGCCCGACCATTATCACCGCCTTTGCCCCCGGCTTCGACATGGCCGCCGCCACCCCACAGACCGCAACCGCCGCCGTCAGTTCGGCCCGATGATCCTGTCGCGCTGGCCGATCCTGTGGACCCGCACCCACCTGTTGCCGCTGCGCCGGATGCTCGACCCCGATCAACACCCAGACCTGCGCGCTAGAGGCCTGCATCGCCACCCCCACCGGCCCCCTGCGCGTGCTATCGCCTCCACCTCGCCCATGTCGGCGTGGGCGAACGTCTGGCCCAGATCGACCACCTGCTGGCCCAAACCCCGGCCGCCCCGTGGAGCGGCACTGACGACGAACCCGCCCGCAACTGGACCGAAAGCCAGCCCGAACCGCCCTGCCCCGCCAGCGCCATCTGGCTCGGTGATTTCAACATGGAACCGGGCAGCGCCGAATATCATCCGCCTGACAGGCCAAACCCCCTACCACCCCGGCGCCCGCTATGCCGAGGGTCTGGTCGATGCCGTGGCCCTGACCGGCACCACCCTGCACACCCATGAAAAAACCATCGCCGGCACCCTACGCCTGCGCCAGCTTGACCATTGCTTCGTCACCCCCGACCTCGCCCCCCGCGTCACCCGCGCGTGGGCCGACACGACCGAGACCGCCTCAGACCACTTCCCCCTGTGGGTCGAACTTGCGTAGGGTGGCTGCAACCCAGCACAGACAGAGGCCCGAATGACCGCCCCCTATGACACGATCATCATCGGCGCCGGCATGTCTGGCATAGGCTCTGCCGCGCTGCTGCGCCGCAACCGCCCCGATGACAGCTTCCTGATCCTCGACGCCCTGCCCGGCCCCGGCGGCACTTGGGCGACCCATCGTTATCCCGGCATCCGCTCCGACAGTTCGACCTACACCTACGGCTTCACCTTCAAACCCTGGCCTGGCCATGACACCGCCACCGGCCCCGCCATCCGGGACTACCTCGACGCCATCATCGCCGACCACGCCCTCGCCCCGCATATCCGCCACGACCACCGCGTCACCCATGCCGACTGGTCAGAGGCGACGCATCTGTGGACCCTGACCGTCACCACCCCCGAGGGTGAGGCCCGGTTCACCGCCCGCTTCCTGTGGCTCTGCCAAGGCTACTATGACCATGCGCAGGGCTTCACCCCCGACTGGCCCGGCATGGCCGACTTTCTAGGGCCGCATCCTGCATCCGCAGACATGGCCCGATGACGTGGACACGACGGGCAAGACCATCGTGGTCATAGGCTCCGGCTCCACCGCCAGCACGATGATCCCGGCGCTTGCCAAGACCGCCGCCCATGTCACGATGCTGCAACGCTCCCCCGGTTTTTTCTTTCCGCCGCCGCAGGACGATCCGTTTGAAACCGTTCTGAAATCCCTCAACCTGCCGCCGGAGTGGGAGTATGAGGCCCTCCGCCGCCGCGCCCTGCAATTCGGTGACGCCTTCTCACGCCGCTGCAAGGCTGAGCCAGAGGCGACCGCCCGTGACCTGATCGCCGCCGTCGCCGCCCAACTGCCGCCCGGTTTTGACGTCGCCAAACACTTCACCCCGCGCTATCGCCCGTGGCGGCAACGGGTGGCGCAGACCCCGAATGGCGATTTCTTCGCAGCGATCAGCGCGGGCAAAGCCTCGGTTGTCACGGATGAGATTGACCATTTCACCGCCACCGGCCTGACCCTGAAATCAGGGCAGACCCTGCAAGCCGACATGATCGTCACCGCCACCGGTTTCAAAATCTCCGTCCTCGGCGGTATCGCCTTCAGCGCCGATGGCACGCCGATCGACCCCGCCCAGACCGTCAACTGGCGCGGCATGATGTTCACCGACCTGCCCAACCTCGCCTGGGTGTTCGGCTACCTTCGCGCCGCGTGGACCCCGCGCATCGAACTGGTGGCGGATGTCGTCTTCCGCCTCATGGCGCAGATGGAGGCGACCGGCACCACCAAAGTCGTCCCAATCATCCCGCCCGGATCAGGCGCAAATGCCCCGCCTGCCCTTCATCGACCCTGAGAATTTCAACGCAGGCTACCTGACCCGCGCGCTCGACCAGATGCCCCGCCGCCTCGACACGCCGGAATGGATGCACACCCAAGATTACCTGTCCGAAAAACCGGTGTTTGAGGCGATTGATCTGACCACCGCCGCCCTGTCCTTCACCTAGTCGGTAGGGCGGGGTTCACCCCGTCGCTAACCCCTCGTCATTGCCCAGCCACCTGCCGCGCATAGTCCGCCCCGTCAAACCACCCACGCGACGCGACGACCTTGCCGTCCGCGTCCAGATCCCACTCCTCCGCCCCGACAATGTTCAACGGGTTCTTGGTGCCAGAGTGATGCCCGGTAAACGTCCACAGATAGACCATGTGATCGCCCAGCAACCGGATACCATCGCAGGTCAGCGACAGGTCCGGCACATCGGCGTAAAACCCCTCCGCCATCGCCTGAACCCCCGCCCGGCCGAGCCACGGCGTCCCCCGGTTGATCACAATCGATCCGTCCGCCGCAAAATGCCCCGCCACCGCCGCCGCCGAACCGGAATTCCACGCCGCCGTATAGCTTTCCGCCAATGCCGCTGCATCCGCCCTGTTAAATGCCATAAACGCCCACCCCCGTTGAAAACCCCGAGCCTGCCCCTCTGGATGCCCCACCGTCAACGCCAAACTCTTGCCACCCGGTTAACGTAACTCCTCAACCCTCTGAAATTGCACAACCTTGAAACCGTCCCACATGCGGACAGTTGACACTGCCCGCCGCCTCCGCCTTGATACCGCCAAATCATCCCGGACCTGCCATGACCCTCGGCTGCCAGCCTGACCACCGCCCCGCCGACCCTGACCTTGGCTGAGGCCGCAGCCCTCGCCGAGACCCATTTCGGCGTGACGGGCGAGTTGACCGCCCTCACCTCGGAACGCGATCTGAACTTCCGGCTGACCACGCCGCAGGGCCGCTACGTGTTGAAACTGGCCAACGCGTCCGAGCCGCCCGCCCTGACCGACCTGCAAACCCTAGCGCTGCTGCACCTCGAAGCCAGCCCGCTGCCCGATCCCCCGCGTGATCCGCACCCGTCAAGGCGGGACCGAGGCGCTGACCCCGCACGGCACCCTGCGCCTGCTGACCTATCTGGAGGGGCATCCCGCAGCACCTGTCGCCGCGCACGCCGAACCAATGCGCCGCAGATGGCCACCACCGCCGCCCGCCTGACCCTCGGCCTGCAGGGTTTCACCCACCCCGCCGCCGACCATTTCCTGCAATGGGACATCAAACAGGCCGCCACCCTGCGCCCCCTGCTGCCCCATATCGCCGCCGACCTGCGCCCGCTGGCAACCGAGGTGCTGAACCGGTTTGACCGCGACGTGGCCCCCCATCTGCCCACCCTGCGCGCCCAGATCGTCCACAACGACCTGAACCCGCATAACGTGCTGGTAGACCCGGCCAACCCCGACCAGATCACCGGCATCCTCGATTTCGGCGACATGGTGCTAACGCCGCTGATCTGCGACGCCGCCGTCGCCGCCTCCTACCAGATCGACCCGGCGGCCCCGTGGCAGAGCCTGCAAACCTTTGCCGCCGCCTATCACGCCACCCTGCCCCTGACCGCCGCTAGAGGCGCGCCTGCTGCCCGACCTCACCGCCACACGGATGCTGACCACGCTGGCCATCGCCTCTGCCCGCGCCGCCCGCTATCCGGACAACGCGCCCTATATCCTGCGCAACGTCCCCGCCGCCGCCGCAGGGCTACAGGCCCTCGCCGCCGCCCCCCGCATAGAATTGGAGCTGCCATGACCCAACCGCTACCATGGTCAACGCCTACCAACCCCGGCAAAGGCAACCTGTCAGCCGAGGATGAGGCCCGCATCGCCCGCCGCACCCGCCTGCTGGGCCCGGCCTACCGGCTGTTCTACGAAACCCCGGTGCATCTCGTGCGGGGCGAGGGCGTCTGGCTCTACGATGCCGAGGGTCAGGCCTATCTCGATTGCTACAACAACGTCGCCTCCGTCGGCCATTGCCACCCGCATGTGGTGGCCGCCACCGCCCGGCAATCCGCGATCTATGCCAGCCATACCCGCTATCTGAACGACACGGTGCTGGACTATGCCGAGCGGCTGCTGGCGACCTTTCCCGCACGCGCTGAGCCATGTGATGTTCACCTGCACCGGGTCCGAGGCGAACGATCTGGCCCTGCGCATCGCCTTCGCCCATACCGGCGGCACCGGGGTGATCGTGACCGAGAACGCCTATCACGGTGTCACGCTGGCCACCTCGGCCATGTCGCCCTAGCCTCGGCGCCGGGGTGAACCTTGGCGCCAATGTCCGCACCATCCCGGCCCCCACCGACCCAGCCCGCTTCGCCGCCGATGTCGCTGCGGCGATCCACGACCTGCAACCGCCACGGCATCAAACCCGCCGCCCTGCTGGTCGACACGATCTTTTCCTCCGACGGTGTCTACGCCGACCCGCCCGGCTTCCTGCAACCCGCAGCCGAGGCGATCCGCGCTGCCGGTGGCCTGTTCATCGCGGATGAGGTGCAACCCGGCTTTGGCCGCACCGGCGAGGCGATGTGGGGCTTTCAGCGCCACGGCGTGATCCCCGACATGGTGTCGATGGGCAAACCGATGGGCAACGGCTATCCGGTCGCGGGCCTTGTCCTGCAGCCAGAGGTCATCGCCGCCTTCGGGGCAAAGGCGCGCTATTTCAACACCTTCGGCGGCAATGCCGTCGCCGCCGCCACCGCCATGGCCGTGCTGGAGGTGATCGAGGATGAGGCGCTGCAAGCCAACGCCGCCACCATCGGCGCCTATTTCCGCGACGGGCTGCTCGACCTCGCCAAGCGCCACACCGCCCTCGGCCCCCTGCGCGCGGCGGGCCTGTTCCTCGGGCAGGACATCGTGACCGACGGCCAACCCGACGCCGGCCCGGCCGTCCGAATCGTCAACCGACCTGCGCGCCCGCCGCATCCTGATTTCGGCCACCGGCCCCCAAGGCCATGTCCTGAAAATCCGCCCGCCGCTGGTCTTCTCCAAAGCCAATGTCGACCAAGTGCTGGACGGCCTGAACGCCGCCCTCACCTGAGCCAACCGCCAGATCCTACCCAGCCCGACCGCCCTTCATTCTGACCCAAATATCCATCTGTCTCGCGCAACGCAGCCATTGCGGGGCCGCAGCATCACGCGCTCCATCGCGCGCCCACCCCCCACAAAACTGAATCGAGGGGCCGCCTTGACGACCCCATCATTCACCCTAATTGCTTTCCCACAACAGCCGTTATGGCAAAACCCATCCCGTCGCTGCCGATCCGGCAGCCGCGGCCAGCCCAGGAGGCTTCTATCATGTTTCGCAATATTATCGCTGCTGCTATGACCACCGTTTTGCTGTCGACCGCCAGCTATGCCGCGTTTCCCGATCTGGTTTCCAAGGTCGCCGTGACCGTGGACCTTGCCTCGGTCACCAACAAAGCCGCGGCAGAGCGTTACAGCACCCTGTCCGTCGATCTGAACGCAGCCCTGACGGCTGAGTTGAAAGACCGCATGGGCGACCCCGGCGCCGAGATTCTGGTCGATATTTCTGAGGTTGAACTGTCGAACTCCTTCACCGAAGCTGCCGGTCTCGCCGACACCCATCTGGTGGGCATGGTCTCCATCAACGACCCGGTGAACAACGCCTACACCCGCAGCTTTGAGCTGACGATCGACGTGAACACCGCCAAAGCCCTGTTCCCGGCCGACACCGACATGGCGACCATGACCGCCTCCAGCGACCTGTTCTACACCACGATGGTTGAGGCCTTCGCCAAGAACCTCGTCGCCGAGATGGACAAGTAACCTCCGACTTACGTCCAGCCTATTCGACGACCAGCGCTGCGCCCGTCAGGTCCCCTCACCTGACGGGCGCATTGTTTTGTGCGGGCTTGCTCCCAACGCCGCAACCCCCTTGCCCCCACCCCCGCCCCCCGCCATTCTGCGCGCTCAGGGGGCCAGCATGACCAAGCAAAGCGACGCAGCCTACGCAGAGGCCCAACGCCTGATCGCCGCCGCCAAGGAAAGCGGGGCGACCGAACTTGACCTTGCTTGGGGCAGGACCCGCGCTCTCACCCAACTCCCACCCGAAATATCCACCCTGACCGGTGTGGCGTGGCACAAGAGTTGGCACAGTTTGACACCAGAACCTGCAGCACAGCGATATTCGAAGTGAGGGTCGCTTCCGTCTATGATATCGCTCGTCCCGTGGATTCGCGGAGAACCCTTTGCAGGCGACGTCCGCCGGCAGATGTGCAGGTAAAGAGCGCCGCGCAGGACCATATTCGAGAGCGATTGCAGAAGGATTTGGATCTTGACCCGGACAATTGCCAAGGCGCTAGGCTGTATTTACTGTGGGTCGAAGGATGGCGGGCGAACTGATGAGCACGTCGTAGCTGAAGCCCTCAACGGGGGTGTGGTGATTGACAGAGGCTCCTGCGGGCGCTGTCAAGTTATTATCAATCAGCAAATCGAAGACCCACTTCTGTCGCTGGCCTTCAACCTACTTCGCACTCAAGAAGGGTATGTTCAAAAAAAACGAAGAAAGAAGGGGACGAAAGTCGGGAAGACATGGAACCCGGCGATAATGGATCCCAAGAAGCTTTCAAAATACAACTCGGTTGCAGCCAAGTTCAACAGAATTGAACCCCCCTTTCAATTCGTGGAACGGATCGCACTACCATGGCTTCCTGCCGCTTGGCATCGATTTCGATTTCCGATTCCTGGGTTCATGCGGCCTGAAAACGGTGACCTTGGAGACCGAAAAGCCTCGTTCGACGTTTTTTCGGTGCCGCTAACTCCATTCTTTCAATCTCGCCTCATGGAGATTTGTGCTAATAGATCAGCTACTAAGGCCGATCTGTATGAGCTGCCCGATCCCGTCCCGAGGCGGGCATTCATTCGCTTGATCTACAAAATCGCGTGCGGATTTTTCTTCGTCTCGGCGCCACGATCTCTTGCCGCATCTCGACTTGGCCAGATGGTTGTAGGGAATGAACCTTTGAACTCTCGATCATATCTTCAGTGTTCCACGCGATCGATTTGCGATCGGAGACTGGTCAGCGAAAGTTTTTCAGACCGAGGAAGAAGGCGAGCAGGTAATTTACTGCGCGGTGAGTCTGCTGCCACAATTCTTTCAGGAGATCTACTTTGTGAGGTTGCCCTCCAGCGAAGGAGCCAACGTTCCTCCAATCGAAACGATTTACCACGAAAAGGGATCTAAAGCAGAGGGTGACTCCCCGCGTTTCCAGCAAGAGCTTAGCAACCTGATCTGGAAAAACGGGGTATCAATTTCCTTCGCAATCGACTTGGACGAGACCGACCCAACGAACATCAGGTTGCGTAGGAACTAAGTGTTTTGTCGAACCCGACTGTCGATTTCTGTGGTTCAGGACTTCGCCTGCGAACCTTTGGGTGGGTTGTCCCCGTTTTGGACCATTTCGGGTTTGGTCGCGACGAGATAGCGTAGGGCGGGGTTCAGCCCGCCGCGGCTTCAAAACCCCCAATCCCTAACGCCTCGTTAATTTTCAAAACCCAACCCCCTGAAACCCCACACAATAAATTCCCGTCCAGATCTGGACGCCTAGGGCATCACCTCAAACCGGTCCACGTCGACCATGCCATGATCGGTGATTTTCAGGTGCGGGATGACGGGCAGGCACAGGAAGGCGAGTTGCAGGAACGGCTCTTCCAGCGTCACGCCCAACGACCGGGCGGCGGCGCGCAGGGTGATGAGATCGCGGCGCACCACCTCGAACGGCTCAAGGCTCATCAACCCCGCGACGGGCAGCGCGAGTTCCGCCAGCACGCGCCCGCCCTCAACCACCACAAACCCGCCCTCAATCTCTGCCAGCCGTTGTGCGGCCAAGGCCATGTCGTCGTAATCGGCGCCAACAATCGCGATGTTGTGGTGATCGTGGCACATCGTTGACCCAATCGCCCCGCGCTGCAACCCGAACCCCTTCACGAACCCCGTGGTCCGGTTGCCGTTCTTGCCGTGCCGTTCGATGACCGAGATCTTGACCAGATCCCGCGCAATATCCGGCCGCTTGTCGCCATCTTCGGGGGCGATCTGATAGGTCAGGTGTTCGGTGATGATCTTGCCGGGAATGATGCCGATGACCGGGGTTTCGACCCGGTTGCCGCCGGTGCGAAAGTGATGCGCCTCTGTCACCGGTGCCTTGACCGAATGGCGGGCAACCGGCGGGATGATGTCCCGCGCCGCAAAGGCTGCGTCGCTGATCCTGACGCCGCCCGTGTAAACCGCCTCAACCCGGCAGCTTTCCAGCGCGTCAATCACCACGATATCCGCCCGCTTGCCCGGCGCGATCAACCCGCGGTCCTTTAGCCCGAACGCCTCTGCCGCCGACAGACTGGCCATGCGGTAGGCGGTCAGCGGCGTGGCCCCCAAGGAAATCGCCGTGCGGATCACATAATCCAGATGGCCATGCTCACCGATATCCAGCGGGTTGCGGTCATCGGTGCAGAAACACAGATAGGGCGCGAAACGTTCGGTCAGCAGGGGGGCGAGTGCGTGCAGGTCTTTCGAAACCGACCCCTCACGGACCAGAACCCGCATCCCCTTGCGCAGTTTTTCCAGCGCCTCCGGGGCCGAGGTCGCCTCATGTTCGGTCATGATCCCGGCGGCGATATAGGCGTTCAAATCATTGCCGCGCAGCAGGGGCGCGTGGCCGTCGATGTGGCGGCCCTTGAACGCCTCAAGCTTGGCCATGCAGCCGGGATCGCGGTTTATCACACCGGGATAGTTCATGAACTCTGCCAGCCCGATCACGCGGGGGTGGTCCATCAGGGGGGCGATATCGGCTGCCTCAAGTATGGCGCCCGGTGGTCTCCATATGGGTGGAGGGCACGCAGGACGACAGCTGCACGCGGATGTCCATCAGGGTGCGACTGGAGGCCTCAAGGAAGTAGTTGATCCCGATCAGCCCGCAGACATTGGCAATCTCATGCGGGTCACAGATCGCGGTGGTCACGCCGTGGGGGCTGACGCAGCGGTCGAATTCAAACGGGGTGACCAGTGAGGATTCAATATGCAGATGGGTGTCGATGAAGCCCGGCACCAGAATGCGGCCCGTGAAATCCACCTCCTCCCGGCCCTGATAGCTGCCAAACACCCCGACGATCGTGTCGCCGCAGATCGCCACATCGGTCTCAACCAGATCGCCGGTGATCAAATCGAACACCCGCGCGCCTTTCAGCACCAGATCGGCGGGCACCACGCCGCGCCCTTGATCGATCCGGTCGGCCAGCGAAGCCTTGGAGGGGGAAGCGTTGGTCATGGCAGGTCTCCTTTGCCCTATGGAACCCCAACCGCGCCCCAGCGTCCAGTTGCGATTTGCGGTCTTGTCCCTGCCCGCCATCAATGGTCAGGTGGCCAAAAGAGGACGACCCATGCGACCCCATCCGCGGCATCACCCTGAAAATCTGCTCAGTTCTGGTGTTCATCGTGATGGCCTCGCTCATCAAGGCCACCACCGAACATATCCCGCCGGGAGAGACCGTGTTCTTTCGGTCGTTCTTTGCCATCCCGGTGATCATCACCTGGCTGATCCTGCAGGGTGAGCTGAAAACCGGGTTCAAAACCGAAAATCCCCTTGGTCATGTCTGGCGCGGATTCATGGGGACCGTGGCGATGGGGCTGGGTTTTGCGGGTCTTGGCTATCTGCCGCTGCCCGAGGTGACGGCGATCGGCTATGCCTCACCATTGCTGGTGGTCATCTTGGCCGCGATGTTTCTGGGTGAGAAGGTCCGCCTGTTCCGCATCGGCTGTGTCGCGCTGGGGCTGACCGGGGTTCTGATCGTCCTCAGCCCGCGCTTGTCAGTCACGAGCGGCTCTGTCGCGGGGCAGAAAGAGGCGCTGGGGGCGATGATCGTGCTGTTCAGCGCGCTCTGTGCGGCCTTGGCGCAGGTCTTTGTCCGCAAGCTGATCCTGACCGAAAAGACCGCGACCATCGTGTTCTACTTTTCGGCCACCTCGACCCTGTTGTCGCTGATATCGCTGCCCTTCGGCTGGGTCTGGCCGACACCGTTTGAGGCGGGTTTGCTGGTGCTGGTCGGGTTGTTGGGCGGGGTGGGGCAGATCCTGCTGACCGCCAGCTACCGCGAGGCCGACGCCTCATTGGTGGCGCCGTTCGACTATGCCTCAATGCTGTTTGCCCTAGGCATCGGCTATTTCGTGTTCGGTGAGGTGCCCAGCCTGACCATGCTGGAAGGTGCGGCTTTGGTCGTGACGGCGGGCATCCTGATCATCTGGCGCGAGCATCGTCTGGGGCTGGAACGCGATAAATCGCGCAAGGCCATGACGCCGCAGGGATAATCGACCCGGCCCACCATTGGCAGGCCAGGCGTTTGTCAGGATCGCGGTGTCAGAGGATTTCCGACATCTTCACAGTGCGCCCTTCGGCGACCGACTTCAGCGCAGCCTCTGCCAGGGCGAGTGCTGCCAGACCATCCTCACCCGATGGTGAGGCCTTGCCCTTGCCACCAACCGCCGCGATGAAGCTGGCGATTTCGGCGGCATAGGCTTCGGTATAGCGGGTCATGAAGAAGTCATGCAGCGGCGGACGGGTATAGCCCAGCTTGCTCGCCACTTCGATCATGAAGGGCCGCTGGTTTTCCGCCGTAGCAGCACCCAGCGAACCGTGAACCTCAATCCGCTGATCATAGCCATAGGTCGCGCGGCGAGAGTTAGAGATCAGCGCCATCTTGCCAGTCGCCGTCTTCAGCATGACCTGAACCGAATCGCTGTCGCCCGCCTTGCCAATCGCCGGGTCCACCAGAACAGCGGCCATGGCGGAAACCTCAGCAACTTCCTCGCCCAACAGGAACCGCGCCATGTCGAAATCATGGATCGTCATGTCGCGGAAAATCCCGCCCGACCGGCCGATATAGTCCAGCCCCGGCGCGCCCGGATCGCGAGAGGTGATCGTCACCATCTCAACATCGCCCAGCGTGCCCTTGGTGATTTCGGCCTTCACAGCCATGAAATGCGGGTCAAAGCGGCGGTTGAAGCCGACCATCAGCACGGCCTTGGTGTCGCGCACGACCTTCAGACAGGCCTTCACACGGTCCAGCGACAGGTCAATCGGCTTTTCACAGAACACTGCCTTGCCGGCCTTGGCAAACGCCTCGATCAGGTCGGCATGGGTGTCGGTCGGGGTGCAGATCACCACCGCGTCGATATCCTTGGCCGCCAGAATCGCGTCGATGCTGCGGACTTCGCAGCCATATTGATCGGCAATCGCCTGCGCCGCAGGTGCCATAGCATCCGCCACCGCAACCAGTTTGGCCCCCGCATCGCCCGAAACCGCCTTGGCGTGAACCTTGCCGATCCGCCCCGCACCCAACAATCCAAAACGCAACGTCATCTTGCCATCCTCCCAAGGGGCAACCGCCCCGCTAATTTCGCCCCACCGGCCTGCGTGGAATTCATATTCCATTTCCAACAATTTTCAACCGAAAATTCTATTCCCGCCGCGCAATTATGCAACGCCGCGCCGGATCACGCCGACAATCTCAACCGTGCCCGCCAGTGAGTTATGGACCGTACCGTATTTCTGGACATTCCGCAGCAGCAAGGCCAGCCGCGCGTCGTTTTCCTCGGTGTCCACCACCAGATCATAATCGATTCGCAGCATCTTGGGCGGCGCGTCCTGTCTGACGCCGTGCAGGCTAACCTGAACCCCGGTGAAGTCGAACTTCAGCATCGGCGCCACCCGCTCAATCCCCTTCAGGATGCAGGCCGCCAGCGACGCGAGCAGCAGTTCCGCCGGGTTGAACGCATCCAGCCGCCCGGCGAGATCGGTGTCCACCACCAACCGCGCCTCCTTCGCCGTCACCTCTGACCCATGCGCGTCCATGCGCCGCGCCGCCACCTTATATTCCAGCATTCCGCCCCCTACTCCTGTGATCGCAGCACCTGCGCCGGACGTGCCGCCAGCGGGGCCCAGGCAAAGACCAACCCGGCCACCAGCGTCGCCGCCATCCCGCCCAGAATGATCGCCGCCGCCGAAACTGGCTCAAACTGATACTTGCCGTCCATGACAAAGGTCATCACCGCCCAAGCCGAAACCGCACCGGCAAACAGCGCGACCAGCCCCGCCGCCGCCCCCATGATCGCCGCGCGCAAGGCAAAGCTGAACAGGATGCGCCTGCGCGATGCGCCCAGCACCTTCAGCAGCGCCGCCTCATAGACCCGGCCCCGTTCCCCCGCCGCCGCAGCGCCGATCAGCACGACAAACCCGGTCAGCAAGGTCGCCCCCGCCGCCCAAGCCGTCGCCGTGGCAATCGCCGACAGCGCCTCAGCCGCCCGGCCAATCGCCTCTTTCACCGCAATGGCCGTGATGTTCGGATAGGCCTTGGACAGATCGCGCAGGATCTTCGCCTCAGCCTCCGGCTCCGCATAGACCGTCGAAATCGAGGTATGCGGCGCGCCCGCCACCGCCGCCGGGTCAATCGACATCACAAACCCCATCCCGGCGTTCGAAAAATCAACCTTGCGGAACGAGGTGATCGTCGCCTCAATATCCCGCCCCAGAATGTTCAACGTCAGCTTGGTACCCAGTGGCAGCTTCATCTCCGCCGCCTCTTCCGCGCCAAACGACACCTGCGCCGGGCCGGTGTAATCCTTGGGCCACCACGCGCCCTCAGTGATCGTGGTCCCGGCAGGTGGCGCGTCCGAGAACGTCAGCCCCCGATCCCCCGACACCACCCAATGATCGCCGACCACATCCTTCGGCGGACGCCCGTTGATCTGGGTGATCACCCCGCGCAACATCGGCGCCGTCTCGACCTTGCTGACCGCCGGATCGCCCTGCAACCGCGCGAGGTATCCCGGCAGCTGATCGTCCTGAATGTCCATGAAGAAGATACGACGGCGCTTTGGCGGGCAAATCCCGCTCAATCGCCGCGCGCAGATTGCTGTCGATCTGCCCGACCGTCGCCAGCACCGACAGACCCAGCCCCAGCGACAGGATCACCGGCACCGCCTCTGCCCGTGGCCCGCCAATCGCGGCCAAGGCCAACCGCCACGCGACATGCCCCCGCAGCAAGCCCATCCGCGCCACCCGCCGCGAGACCCATTGCAGCCCCATCGCCGCCAGCCCCAACACAACCAGCGCCGCCATCACCCCGCCCGTGGTGCCCAGCGCCAACATATAGGTGCCCGAGAACAGCACCGCCCCGCCGACCAGCAGCACAGCCAGCCCCAGCATCACCAGCAGATGCGCCCCCTTCGGCCAAATCCGCCCCGCCGCCCCGCGATAAAGCGCCGCCGCCCGCTGCCGCTGCGCCACCGCCAGCGGCCAGAGCGAGAACAGAAACGCCGTCACCACGCCATAAAACGCCGCCTCGAACAGCGGCCCGGGATACAGCGCAAACGCCGCCGGAAACGGCAGGCTGGCCGCTGATAACCGGTGCCAAAGCCAGCGGCACCCCAGCCCCCAGCACCAGCCCAGCCACCACGCCGACCACCGCCAAAGCCGCCGATCTGCAACAGATAGACCGCAAAGATCAGCCCGCTCTCGGCCCCCAACACCTTCAACGTCGCAATCGTCGCCACCTTGCCGTCCAGATAGGCCCGCACGGCCGAGGCCACGCCAACCCCGCCCACCGCCAGACCCGGCCAACCCGACCAGAATCAGGAACGACCCGATCCGATCAACAAACCGCTGCACCCCCGGTGAGGCCGATCGACTGTCCCGCCACTGCAAGCCCGCATCCTTGAACCGCGCCTCAGCCTCGGCCTTCAGCACCGCCAGATCGGCCCCCGGCAGGCAGCAACACCCGGTAATGCGTCTCATAAATCGTGCCCGGCGCGATCAGTTCCGACTTCGCCAGATCCGCCGTCCGCACGATCACCCGTGGCCCCAGCGAGAACCCCGCCGTGGCATTGTCGCTCTCACGCAGCAGCACCGCGCCAAGCCGAAACTCCTGCAAACCCAGCTTGAACCGGTCGCCCAGCTTCATCCCCAGCCGGTCCGCCAGCACCTTTTCCATGACGCCACCCGGCACACCGTCCTTGACAGCCAACGCCTCCGGCAACGTCCCCTGATCCAACTCTGGCACGCCAACCAGCGGATACAGATCATCCACCGCCTTGACCTGCACCAGCGACCGATCCTCGCCCGCCACCGCCATGGACCGGAAATCAACAATCTCCGACACGCGGGTCGCAGCCCCGGCCATCCACGCCTTCTCATCCTCGGTCGCATACCGATAGGTAAAGGTCAGCTCGGCATCCCCGCCCAGCAACACCGTGCCCTGATCGCGCAAGCCCGCCTCGATCGCCGCCCGCACCATGCCAACCCCGGCAATCGCCGCCACGCCCAGCGCCAGACAGACCAGAAAGATCCGGAACCCCGCCAACCCGCCACGCAATTCCCGCCGCGCCAAACGCCACGCCAATCCAAGATTGCTCATCCGGCGCACCTTTCATTTTGGCGCAAATATCCCACGGGGGAGGCTTTATTGGTTCCCCGAACCGATAAAGCCCGGGGGTGTGAAACCCCCGACCGGATGTCAGACCAACAAACCACCCTCATGCAATCCGCCCATCCGCCAGCCGCACCACCCGGTCACAGCGCGCCGCAAGCTCCGGCGCATGCGTCACCATAATCAACGTGGCCCCATGCCGGTCGCGCAGCGCAAACAGCAGGTCCATGATCGCCGCCCCATTGGTGGTATCGAGGTTCCCCGTCGGCTCATCCGCCAGCAAGATCGCGGGCCGAGGCGCCGCCGCCCGCGCCAACGCGACCCGCTGCTGCTCGCCCCCCGACAACTGGCTGGGATAGTGATCGGCGCGAAACGCCAACCCCACCGCCTTCAACTCCGCCGCCGCCCGGTCAAACGCATCCGGCACGCCCGCCAGCTCCAGCGGCACCGCGACGTTTTCCAAGCGCGGTCATCGTCGGGATCAGGTGAAAGCTTTGAAACACCACCCCCATGTTGCCGCGCCGAAACCGCGCCAACCCGTCCTCATCCAGCGTCGTCAGATCATGGCCCAGCGCGGTGACCGACCCGGAACTCGCCCGCTCCAACCCGCCCATCAGCATCAACAGCGACGACTTGCCCGACCCCGACGGCCCGATCAGCCCCAAAGTCTCGCCCCGTTCAACGTTTAGTGTGATGCCCCGCAAGATCTCGACAGGCCCGGCATTGCCCTGCAATGTCAGCCGGGCATCCTTTAACGCCAGAATGGTATCGTTCATGTCAGTCCCTTACGTGTTTCCCCCTTCATATGGGCCGTTTCGCCCGCTCCGCAATGTCACAATCGCAATCTTGCTGTGGCTGTTGGCCGCAAACTCTGCCTTCGCAGAGAAGTTGACCGTTGTGGCGCTGGGTGACAGCCTGACCGCTGGCTACGGCCTCGCGCCCGAATTCGGCTTTGTCCCGGTGCTGCAAAACTGGCTGCAAGCGAACGGCCAGGACGTGACGGTAGAGAATGCCGGCGTCTCTGGCGACACCACTGCAGGCGGCCTTGCCCGGCTGGATTGGGCGCTGTCACCCGGTGCCAATGTGATGATCGTCAACCTCGGCGGCAATGACCTGCTGCGCGGCCTCGACCCTGCCCAATCGCTGGCCAATATCGACAAAATCCTCGCCACCGCCGACGCCAAACACCTGCCCGTCCTGCTGGTCGGCCTCAAGGCGCTGAACAACTACGGCCCCGACTACAAAGCAAAGTTCGACGCCATCTACCCCGCTCTTGCAGCCAAATATCACACGCTATACATCGAAGACTACTTCGGCCCGATCAAATCCAGCCAGGCCGAGCTGACCGCCAACCTACAGGCCGACGGTCTCCACCCCAACGCGGCGGGCGTGGTCAAGATCGTCGACGCGATGGGCCCGATGGTCGTGAAACTGCTGGAGGAAGCAAAGTAGCAACATGACCCTGCTGTCCGACCTGACGACCCTCCTCGGCCCCTCCCATGTCCTGACCGGGACCGATATGGACCGTTACCGTGAGGACGCGACCACCCACTACACCTCCAACCCCGTCGTCGTCGTCCGCCCCGGATCGACAGCCGAGGTGTCGGCGGTCATGAAACTCGCCGCCGTGCATGGCATCCCCGTCATCCCCATCTCTGGCCGCACCGGCCTTGTCGGCGGCGCGATGACCGACGGCGGCCTCATGCTGTCCACCGAACGCCTGAACCAGATCCGCGAAATCCGCCCCGCCACCCGCATCGCGATTGTCGAGGCCGGGGTGATCCTGCAACGCCTGCACGACGCGGCCGAGGCGCAGGATCTCTACTTCCCCCTGTGGTTCGGCGCGCGCGGCTCGGCGATGATCGGCGGCGTCCTCAGCACCAATGCGGGCGGCTCCAACGTGTTGCGCTATGGCTCCACCCGTGCCCTGTGTCTGGGGCTAGAGGTCGTGCTGCCCGATGGCCGCATCCTCAACCTGATGTCCGAACTGCACAAGAACAACTCCGGCTACGACCTGCGCCAACTGTTCATCGGGGCCGAAGGCACGCTCGGCATCATCACCGCCGCCGTGATGAAACTGGTCCCCCGCCCCCGCGCCTATGCCACCGCCACCGTCGCCGCCCGCTCCCTGCCCGACGCGCTGACCCTGCTGAACCGCCTGCAAGCCGCGTCCGGTGGCGCGGTTGAGGCCTTTGAATACATGCCCGCAACCTACATGCAGCGCATGGCAGAGGCCCGCCCCGACATCCGCCTGCCCTTCGACCGCCGCTACGACACCAACATCCTCGTCGAACTCGGCGCCACCGCCCCGCGCGACGCCGAACCCGGCCCAGATGGCACCCTGCCCATCGTCGCCCTGCTGGAGCAAACCCTCGCCCAGATGATCGAAGAGGGCACCGTCCTGGACGCCGAAATCGCCCAGACCGACAGGCCAGCGCCTCGCGATGTGGAAACGCCGCGAGCTGGCCGCCGAAATCACCATCGCCCGCCAACCCTGCATCGACACCGACATCGCCCTGCCGCTCGACCTTGTGCCGGAATTCTACGACCGCATCCTCGCCCGCCTGCCCGCGCTGGACCCGGGTTGCGACAGCATCTCGGTCTGCCATCTCGGCGACGGCAACGTCCACTTCACCGTCTACCCCACCCGCGAAGACCCCGCCCTGCATGACGCGGTGGTCGAGGCGGTCGAGGATGTGGTCGAAGACCTCCACGGCTCCTTCTCCGCCGAACACGGCGTCGGCCTGTCGAAACTGAACACCATGTCCCGCCGCAAAGACCCGGTCGCGCTGGACGTGATGCGGGCGATCAAGACCGCCCTAGACCCCGACAACCGCATGAACCCCGGCAAAGTGATCCCTCACTGATCCGCCAGACATTCCTTGCGGCCTCTTTGCCCGAAACCCCAGAAGTAGCCCGATGCGATCACAGCTGCGTCAAAAAGCCATCGCCATCTGCGATGACAAGATTTCCAAGAAGGGCGACACGGTCGGCCTCTCATTCTACGCCTTTTTCGCCAACAAGAATGACGAGCCAGAGCTTTTGATGGAGGCCGCCGAATGGTGGATCAAAACCCACCGCCTGGACCATTTTGAGAAAGCCGCAAAGATACGCCAGATGATCCTATCCGGCGTCTGATCGCAGCACGGCGGGGCCCGCTCAGAAACTCCGCCCATCCACCTTCTGGATCGTCAGAGCGTCCAGATCCAACTTCGGCAGACAGCGCAGATTGACCGCCGCTACCGCCGCCCCATCCTGCCCCTTGCCCTCCCCAAACGGCGCAATCCCGCAGGTCGGGCAGAAATGGTGGTCAATGGCGTGTCGGTTGAACTGATAGGTGGCCATGTCCTCAACCGGCGTCTGCAACACCAGCGCCTCACGCGGGACAAAGGCCAACAGCCCACCCCGCCTGCGGCACATCGAACAGTTGCAATCCATCCCTGAGGTGAACTCACCCTCCACCGTAAAGGCGATTTTGCCGCAATGGCAGCTTCCCTGATGAATCATCTCACCCCCCATTTTCGCAAAATGCTCAGGCCATCCCGCCAAAAAGTCAACGCCCGCCACACAGCCCACCGTCGGCAAGCGGCCCTTGGCCGCGCTGACGACAGATCACGCGCGGCGGCACGCCGCTCCGCTGGATGACCCCCGGCAAAACCATCGCGCCCCAGCCCACCAACATATTGAAATCATTGGGTGGTGACCCGAGCCACGTGGGCGGTTAGATTATTCACCACGAACTGCAAGAAATTGCCTAAACTCCCCCCATCACATTTGAGGGTGAACAAAATGTCTCAGGAACAAAGCATACTTGCCGCGCTTGACGGAATGGCCGCAGGCTTCAACGCCCACGACATCGACGCCATCATGGCTTTCTTCGCCGAAGATTGCACACTGGACCTGCCCCGTGGCCCCGATCCGCATGGCAGCCGCTTTGTCGGCCATGCCGAGGTGCGGCGCGGTATCATGACCCGGTTTGAAACCACGCCAGACGTCCATTATGGCGAGTTGGAGAATTTCGTCAGCGGCAACACCGGCATGTCACGGTGGTTGCTGACTGGCACGACGCTGACCGGCGACAAGGTTCGCGTCAGGGGCTGCGATTTCTACACCTTTCAGGACGGCAAAGTGACCCGCAAAGACTCCTACTGGAAAATCGTCGTCTGACAATTGCCCAAACCACGGCCCTCCACCTTCTAATTCCCCACCGCCTCCAGCCCTGGCGAACAACTCCGTGGTGACCTCGTCCTCCACCACAAAGGCAGCCTCCCTCAGTCTCGCCACCAGAACCGAAAGCCATCGCCCGCCACACAGCCCACCGTCGGCAAGCGGCCCTTGGCCGCGCTGACGACAAATCACGCGCGGCGGCACGCCGCTCCGCTGGATCAGGCGGCGCACCCTGATCCCAATGCCACGATATTTACTGCAAACACCCGCCCCATTCTGGACATCCCCCGACCCCGCCTTTAGCGATAACATCCAGACCCCACCCTGAAAGCCCGCCCCTTGATCGCGTTCCAAACCGTGTTGCGGTATCCCACCTTGCGACTGATCGCCGTGGCGCTGTTTTTGCTGGGCATGCACAACGCCTCAGTCTACCCCTACCAATCCCTGATCGCGATTGAGCGTATCGGCCTCAGCAAATCGGCCTTCTCGCTGCTTTTGGTGCTGGCCTCGGTCACTGCCGTCACCGCCTCGGTGCTGTTTGGCATGTTGACCGACCAATACGGCCACCGCCGCCGCATCGCCCTGCTGACCGCGCTGTCCAGCACTGTCGGCATATCGCTGATGCTGCTGCACCCCAACACCCTGACGCTGGTCCTGTGCCAAGGCATCCTGCTGCCGCTCGCGTGGAGCATTTATGGTCAGCTTTTCACCCTCGCCCGCCTCGCCTCCCCGGTCGAGGGGCGGGGCCGCGATGCCATCCTTGGCGCGATCCGCTCGATGATGTCGCTCGCCTTCCTCGCCACGCTGATCTTCTGGACCTTCGCCTTTGCCTCAGGCGCGGATGAGATGCGGGTCTATGTGACGGGCGGCATTGCCAGCCTCGCCATGGCGCTGCTGATCCTGTTCGGCTGGCCGAAAGAGGGCACGACGACCTGGGATGACCCGCGCTCTGGCCTGAACCTCAAAGACGCCTTTCGCGCCATCGCAACCCCGCAGATCCTGTCGCGGCTCTTGTTCATCGGGGCGCTGTCCACCGCTGGCAACCTGTATTTCGTGCTGATCTCTCTGGTGTTCGATGCCTCGCCCATCCGCAACGCCAGCGATGTCGCGCTCTACGTCGGCATGGTCGCCGGGTGGGAGGTGCCCTTCATGCTGATCCTGCCGCGCCTGACCCAATCCATGTCGCGCGCGACCGCCCTCGCCCTTGCTGCCGTGGTCTACACCACCCACCTTGCAGCGTTGCCCTACCTCAGCGACACGCCCTATATCTGGATCATGCCAATCATGGCAGGGGCCGGGGGGGCGGTGATCCTGATGCTGCCGATCCCCTATTACCAAGACCTGATCCAAGGCCGCCCCGGCACCGCCTCGGCCATGCTGGCGCTGCAAAAGCTGGTGGTTGATGTGTTGACCGCCGCCAGCTTTGCCCTCGGCTCGGCGGTGGGCGGGTTTGAGACTGTGGCCCTGATCGGCACCGCCGTCACCTTGACAGGGGCGCTCTGCCTCTACCTCACCGACCGCCACAACTGGTTCCCGGCCCGCGCATGACATCCCCCATCATCACCATACGGCGCGACCGCGACCTGCGACTGATCGCCAGTTCTGATGGTCCTGCAAGGTGCGTTCATCTGCTCTTTCGGCCCCTATATCTCGGTCCTTGCGGTGCGAGAGTTCGGCTTGGGCGATCGCGGCTATGCCGTGGTGCTGATGGTTTCAACGCTGGTTTCGGTCGCGGCCGCCATCGCCGCCGGGATCCGCGCCGATCAGACCGCCAACCGCCGCAGCATTGCGCTGTGGTCCTGCGTGCTGATGGTGCTGGGCTGCGGGTTGATGACCGCGCTGCCACGCCCGCTGACCTTCATCCTCGCCCATGCGCTGATCCTGCCGCTGAACACCCTGTTCGGCCAGTTGTTCGCCCAATCCCGTCTTGCCGCGCAGAAATACCCCGCCGCAACCCGCGACGGCATCCTCGCCACCATCCGCGCCCTGTTTGCCCTGCCCTTTGTGGTGGTGCTGCCGCTGTGGTCGGTGGCGTTCAACCACGGCGCGCAGGTGCTGGCGGTCTACCCCGTCGCCTTGGTGATGGCCGCGCTGATGCTGGCCATCACCGCGCGGTCATGGCCGACCGCTGCCGCCTTGGGCCATGACAAGCCCTCGGGCCTCAGCCTGCGTCAGGCGCTGGCGAACTGGCGTCACCCGCGCTGGGCCTGCGGATCCTGGCGCTGGGCGCGGTCTCGGCGGGCGGCACGGCCTATTGGGCGATCATGGGCCTTGCCGTCACCAACCCCGACGGCACCGGGGCCGGCACCGCCGCCCTTTATGCCGGGCTGGTCGCGGGGCTGGAGGTGCCGTTCATGATGGCCCTGCCGCTGATCCTGCCGCGCTTTCGCCGCACCCACCTGATCCTGATTGGCACCTGCATTTATACGCTGCAACTGCTGGGCATCCCGCTGCTGGCCCATAGCCCGTTCCTGTGGCTGTGCCTGATCCCCGGCGCGTTGGGCGGGGCGATCACCCTGACCCTGCCCATCGCCTATCTGCAAGACGCCCTCGGCCACCGCCCCGGCACCGGAGCCGCGCTGATGGCCCTGATGAAGGTGGCAGGGGACGCCCTTGCCGCGCTGACCTTTGCGTTAGGCACGGCGCTGTCAGGCTATCTGATGGCGGGCGTTCTGGCCGCTGTGGTCACTGTCGCGGGGGCATTGGTCTTGCTCTGGGCTGACAAACACATTCCCCCGCCAGCGAAGGCAGCAGCGGGCTAAAGCGGTTTGCGTTTATCTGAGATCAGAGAAACGCAAACCGCTGTAACCCCGCCCTACCCGAAAAACCCCGGCCCGGCGCGACCCAGCAACTCATCGGCCAAACTACGGCCCAACGCCACTCCGTCGCCCTCAGCCCCGCGCAATTCGCCAGCCACGACAGCCGACCCATCGGGCTTCAAGATCTCACCGCGCAGCAACAACCCGCCGCCCAACACCGCAAGCCCGGCAATCGGCGTCTGGCACGATCCGTCCAGCCGCTCCAAAAACGCCCGCTCCGCTGCCAGTTGCAGCCCGGTTTCGTGGTGATGGATCGCGGCCAGCATCTCGGCCACCCGCACATCATCCGCCCGCCGCTCTACCCCGATCGCCCCCTGCGCCACCGCTGGCAGCATCTCTTCCGGCTCCACCGCGACCTGCTCCACATCCATCCCCAGCCGGTTCAACCCGGCCATCGCAAGGAACGTCGCCGCCGCCACGCCCTCTGCCAGCTTGCGCATCCGGGTCTGCACGTTGCCGCGAAACTCCACCAGCACCAGATCCGGTCGCCGCACCAACACCTGCGCCCGCCGTCGCAAACTGGAGGAGCCTACAACAGCCCCCGCCGGCAACCCCATCAGCCCACCACGGTTCAGCGAGACAAACGCATCCCGCACATCCTCACGCGGCAGGTAACAATCCAAGGCCAACCCCTCAGGCTGCAACACCGGCATGTCCTTCATCGAATGGACCGCAATGTCGATGGACCCGGCCAGCAGCGCCTCTTCAATCTCACGGGTGAACAGCCCCTTGCCGCCGATATCCTTCAGCGCCCGGTCCTGAATCATGTCGCCCGTGACCTTGATCACCACCACCTCAAACGCCGCGTCCTCCAGCCCGAACGCCGCCATCAGACGTCGGCGCGTCTCATAGGCCTGCGCCAAGGCCAAGGGCGAGCCACGGGTGCCGATCTTCAGCGGTTCAGCGGGGGAGGGGAGGTTCTGTATCATGGCACAGACTTATCTGCGACCGAATGGCCTGACAACTCCCCCCGACTTGACAAGCCGCCGCAGTCAGTAAAGTCAGGGCACCAAGGAGCCCATCATGTCCAAACTCATCCTGCGCGCCCTCGCTGGCGAAACCCTGCCCACCCCGCCGATCTGGATGATGCGGCAGGCGGGCCGCTATTTGCCCGAATACCGCGCCACCCGCGCGCAGGCCGGGGATTTCCTGTCGCTGTGCTACAATTCCGAACTGGCGGCCGAGGTCACGCTGCAACCGATCCGCCGCTACGGCTTTGACGCCGCGATCATGTTCGCCGACATCCTGCTGTTGCCGCAGGCTCTGGGTGCCGACCTGTGGTTCGAAACCGGCGAAGGCCCGCGCCTGTCCACCACCACCACCATGGAGGCCGTGCAGGCACTAAAGCCCGCCGATGCCGTCCACGACCACCTCGCCCCAATCTACGAAACCCTCCGCATCCTGACCCGCGAACTGCCGGCTGAGACCACCCTCATCGGTTTCGCAGGCGCGCCGTGGACCGTCGCCACCTACATGATCGCCGGTCGCGGCACCCGTGACCAAGGCCCCGGCCCACGCGCTGAAATCGCAAGACCGCGCCACGTTCCAAGCCCTGATCGACCGCATCACCGACGCCACCATCGAATACCTGTCGATGCAAGCCGAAGCCGGGGCAGAGGTCGTCAAGCTGTTCGACTCATGGGCAGGCTCGCTCAAAGGCCAGGATTTCACCGATTTCGCCGTGAAACCCACCGCCCGCATCATCGCCGCCCTAAAGGCCCGCCACCCCACCCTGCCCATCATCGCCTTCCCGCGAGAGGCTGGCGACGGCTACATCGGTTTCGCGCAAGCCACCGGCGCCGACTGCGTCGCCATCGACAACTCTGTCACCCCCGAATGGGCGGCGGCGAACGTGCAAACCACCGGCTGCGTCCAAGGCAACCTCGCCCCGACCCACATGGTCACCGGCGGCCAAGACCTGATCGACGCCACCCGCCGCGTCGTGACCGCCTTCAAGAACGGCCCGCACATCTTCAACCTCGGCCACGGCATCACCCCCGACGCCAACCCCGACAACGTGACGCTGATGGTAGAAACGGTGCGGAACGGCTAGACGAACCTCAGCCCCGCGCACCGGCAGCTTGATCTTGATCACTGCACTGCGCGGAGCAAAGTCGCATTATTCCTCCATCAGATAGGAGGATGCCAAGATGCAGACCAACCAAGTTCCGCATTACGACGACAGCATCAACACCACCGGATGCTGTGCGAAATTCAACCCCGCGGGGTGGGACGATCAGGAATTGCACTTCGAAAACAAGGAATTCGCCCGCGCCACAACCGCTCAGCGCGCTGCACATTCCCCTCAACATGGGCAAGGTCTTTGCCCGGGTTCAACAAAAGATCGACGCCGCAAAGGCCTACGACGCCGACAACTTCATCGTCCTCAGCCACGAAATGTCGCCTTGGTCCGCCGAGCACCTGTTTTCGGTTCCCGCACCTTTGCCGGATGAAGAGTCGGTCAAACTCACTGGCGATTTCGTGACCAAGGTCTTTGAGGGCCCCTATGCGAACGCCAAGGACTGGCACACGCAGATGACCGACCTCGCGCGACAAAAGGGCGGCACGGCGGAAAAGATCTATTTCTTCTACACCACCTGCCCGAAATGCGCGAAAGCCTATGGCAAGAACTATGTCGTCGGCGTCGCGCGGGTCGTCTAGACGGGCGTCGTCCCCAATCACTTTAGGTCACAACTATTGACTTACCCCAGCCCCCATCCCAACACTCCCCCGAAATCGGAGGAGCCTGTCATGCAATGGAATCACGTTCTGGCCACCCGCAATTCGCGGATGAAGGCCTCTGAAATCCGCGAGCTGCTGAAACTCCTCGATCAGCCCGACATCATCTCTTTCGCCGGTGGCATCCCCGACCCCGCCCTGTTCCCAACCGACGGCTTTTCAGACCGCCTTCACGCAGGCGCTGAACGACCCGAACGCCCTGCAATACTCGGTCTCCGAAGGCTACAAACCCCTGCGCGACTGGATCGTCACCCAGATGGCGAACCTCGGCATTCCCTGCACCGCCGACAACATCCTCATCACCTCCGGCTCACAACAGGCGCTGGATTACCTCGGCAAACTGATGATCTCACCCGCCGATACCGTGCTGGTCGGCTGGCCCACCTACCTCGGCGCGCTGGGCGCCTTCAACGCCTATGAGCCCACCTACGACCGCCTCGACCCCAACGCCAACCGCCGCCCCACCGATCTGGCCGCCGATTTCGCCGCCCAAGCCGAAGCCGCTGGCGGCCGCGTCAAATTCGCCTATCTGTCGGTCGATTTCGCCAACCCGACCGGCGAAACCCTGAACCGCGCCGCCCGCGAATCTGTGCTCGACCTCGCCGACACCCTCGACATCGCCGTGGTCGAGGATGCCGCCTACCAGACCCTGCGCTACGATGGTGAGGCTATCCCGCCGATCCTCGCCCTCGAAATCGCCCGCAAAGGCAGCATCGAAAACTGCCGCACGCTCTACTGTGGCAGCTTTTCCAAATCCCTCGCCCCCGGCCTGCGCGTCGGCTGGGTCTGCGGCGCGGCAGAGGTCATCTCTCGCCTCGTCCTGATGAAACAGGCCGCTGACCTGCACTCCTCCACCATCAACCAGATCGCGACCAACCACGTCGCCCGCGCGATGTTCGACCCCCATGTCGCGACCCTGCGCCAAACCTACGGCGCGCGGCGCGACCACATGCTCGCCGCCCTGCAACGTGAGATGCCGCAAGACCGTCACCTGGACCAGACCCGAAGGCGGCATGTTCATCTGGCTGACCCTGCCCCCGCAGATCGACGCCGCCGACCTGCTCGCCCAGTCGCTGAAAACCGAACGTGTCGCCTTCGTCCCCGGCCGCGCCTTCTTTGCCGACGCCAGCAACGGCAACACCCTGCGGCTCAGCTTCTCCTGCGCCAAGGAACCCGCCATCGACGAAGGCATCAAACGCCTCGCCCGCCTGATCCGCGCCCAAAGCTAACCCTTACAAATTGGCACAAATATCCCACGGGGGAGGCCCCATTGGCCTGCCAATGGGGCCCGGGGGTGTGAAACCCCCGGCTTTCCGCCAAACAAAAAGGGGCCCGGTTTCCCGCGCCCCCCTTGCCACCATCTCAAAAGATCACTGCACCGGAAACGGCCCGATATAGCCGACATAGCCGTTCGCCTCATCCGCGGTCATCAGCTTGTCCTCATCCGTTTCGCCAAACGGATGCTGCACCACGGCCACCAGATAGCCATGGCCCAACACATTCGGATACCAATCCAGCGAGGTCACTTCCGACCCGTAGGGCGTCGTAAAGATCCGCGTCATCTGACCCGTCGCCATATCCCGCGCCCAAGCCACATCGTTCTGGTGGTAATCGGTGTCCTCGGCGATCAGCAGCAGGTTCGCGCTGGGGATAAAGCCCAGGTTGTCCGGGCTGGCGATGCCGTCGATGTCGCAGGTGTTGCCCGCCTCAACCGACCCTTCGGCATAGTCCTTCGGCATCCCCATCACCACCGCCTTGGCCGTGGTCGCGACATAGCCCGCATCCAGCTGCAGCTCATAAACCGCGCCGCAGGGGTTCTTTTCCAGCCGGATGTCGTTGCGCCCCGCAAGGTCGTACTTCTCGGCCGCATCGGTCATCCCACGGTCCACACCGCTGATCGCAAAATACAGCCGGTTGGTCGTCGGATCGAAGGTCTGCCCCTCCATCTTGCGGAACTCGGTTGAGGCGCCCATCATTGACGCATAGCGCTCGGTTTCCAGCCGTGAGGCGATCTCGGTCATGCCCTCTTTGACCTTCAGGCATTCCATGTTCCCCGCCGCATTCGACGCCAGGAAGCCCTCGGGGCAGCTGCCATCGGCGTTGAACTCTGCCGTGTCAAAGATGTCGGCAAACTTGACACCCTTATCCAGCGCGGCCTTGATCGTGGCCTCATCCGAATGGCCCAGATCGACCCAATCCAGCGTCGCAGCCCCGCCATTTTCGGCAGAGGTCTGCACCCATTTCATCGCATACAACTGCCCCGAGGACAGATCGCCCTCTTTGTCCGCCACAAAGCGCAGCACGTCGAGGTTGGTGCCATCGGCGGTGATGTAGACCGTCTTCTTGTCGGGCATCACGCTGGGCATTTCCATCGACGACCGGCCCATCGCGTATTTCTTCGACACCGTCGCCTCACCGGTGTCGCTCACGTCATATTCGGTCGCCCAGCCATAGCGATAGGCGTTGAACACGTCGCGAAACTCATCAATCGCCATCGTGGCGGGGTTCAGGCCCCAATACCGGGCCATCGGCGCGGTGTCCTCGTCAATGTCGGCGGTGGCGGTGGCGGCTTCCAGCGCCCGCGCGTCGGTCGCATATTCCTCAGACCCCAGATGGGTGTTCCACGGCGTCACCGACCCGGCACAAGGCTCCCAAACCCCATCCACGCCCGACAGATCAACCGGCTTGGTCGAAATGGCGGTCAGGTTGCCCTCGGCATCGGCCTGCAACTCGGTCAGATAGATCGCGGCGGGGGCTTGCTCAAAATGGGTGAACGAAAAGATCTTGTCGCCCCGCACCAAAAGCGAGGTGAAATCCGGGTTGGACGACACCGCCCCCTCAATCGCCTTGCCGTCCTTGGTGGTCAGCTGACCAAACACCTGATCGCCCAGCTTGTCGCCGGTCCGCAGAAAGGCGTGATAGGCCAAGGGCACCTCAGCGCCATTCACCATCACCGATGCGGAAGAGGTGGCAGCCCGCTTGGCCGCATCATCGGCGGCAAATGGCACCGGTGCAAAGCTCATCGTGTCGGCATGGGCAATCGAGGTCAGGCTGGTCAGCGCGGTGGCCGCAAGCAGCAATGTCCGTAGGGTCATGGTATCCTCATTTCGTCAAAAGCAGGCCTGTCAGCTACCCGCCCAAGATCACATCGCCGTGAACCCTTGGTGACAGAAATGTTACCGCGCCCCGCCTAGTGGGCCACCACGCTCAACAAACCCAGATACAGCCCGATCTCGCTGCACTGCTGCACGGCCCCCAGACAATCGCCGGTATAACCACCCAGACGCGCCTCAAACCGCCGCCGCATCGCGTAATGCCCCAGCCCGAGGCCGAGCACCCCAAGCAGCACCGACATCAGCGGCAACACGAACACCAGCGGCACCACGGCCAGACCCGCCGTCGCAAACCCCGTCACCACGGCCCGCTGATCCAACCCCGCCGCAACCCCCGACGCCGCCCCTTCGGGCCGCGCATATTCGGAAGAGGCCATCACCCACAGCATCGACGCCCGGCTGGTCGCATGGCCCGCGATCAGCACAAATGGCACCGCCACCCCCGGCAACGCGGCCAAAGCGGCGACCTTGACCGCCAATCATCATCCCCAGCCCCAGCACCCCATAGGTGCCAATCCGGCTGTCACGCATGATCTCCAGCACCCGCTCACGCGGACGCGTCCCGCCGAGGCCGTCGCAGGCATCGGCAAAGCCATCCTCATGCAGCGCGCCCGTCACGATCAGCCCAACCGCCGTGGCCACCAGCACCGCCAGAACCGGCGGAAACAGCCCCGCAGCACCCCAATACACAATCCCGGTGATAAGGCCGACAACCACGCCCACCCCGGCATACCAACGCGGACTGGCCGCCTGCGCCTCAGCGGTAAAGTCCACCTCCATCGGCACCCGCAGCCGGGTCAGGAACTGCAACGCCAGCAGGAAAGCGGGCAACTCTGCCTTCAGATACGCCTTCAGGTCCATTTCGCCACCGGCGGCAGGCTCATCAATACCGCAGCCGGATCATGGCCGCTTTCCAAGCCGAACTTGGTCCCCCGGTCGTAGACGAGGTTGTATTCCGCATAAAGCCCACGGTGGATCAGCTGGGTTTCCCGGTCCGCCCCGGTCCATTCCGTCACCAACCGCTTTTCCGTCAACGGCAGAAAGGCCGGCAGAAACGCCCGGCCAACATCTTGGGTAAAGGCGAAATCCTTTTCCCAATCGCCCGTCGCCAGATCGTCATAGAATATCCCACCCACGCCCCGCGCCCGGCCCCGATGCGGGATGAAGAAATACTCATCCGCCCAAGCCTTGAACCTCGGGTAATAGCCCGGATCATGCGCGTCACAGGCCGCCCGCATCGGTGTCGTGGAAATGCGCGGTATCCTCGGCATATTCGATGCAGGGGTTCAGATCGGCCCCACCGCCGAACCAACAGGCCTGCGGCGTCCAGAACATCCGCGTGTTCATATGGACCGCCGGACATTGCGGGCTGTTCATATGCGCGACCAAGGAAATCCCCGAGGCCCAGAATGACCCGTCCGCCTCCATCCCCGGCACACCGCGCGCCGTCATCGCCGCCCGCGCCTTGTCGCCCAAGGTGCCATGCACCTCTGACACATTGACGCCGACCTTTTCAAACACCGCCCCACCGCGCAGCACCGACATCAGCCCGCCGCCGCCATCCGCACGCACTGTCGGCGTCACCTCAAACCGTGTCTTGCTGCCCTGCCGCCGCTCCAGCCCCTCAAACGCTGTCACAATCTCATCCCGCAGGCCGCGAAACCACGCCGCAGCCCGCGCCTTGCGCTCGGTAAAATCGTCAGTCATGGCATCCCCTTCGGCAACAATCCGCCCTTAACTAACAGCCTCACCGGGCCCTGCCAACGCGCTACCGTGCCAATCCAATTGAATTCCCCTGCATGGCAGCTATGTTCAGGGCAACAAAGGGTGGGTGAAATGCAACGGTATCTGGCAATGGCGGCACTTCTGGCACTGGCCGCCTGCGGCACCCCGCAGCAACAATGCATCAGCGCCGTCACCCATGACCTGACTGTCGTCGACAAGCTGATCGTGGAAACCCAAACCAACATCGACCGTGGCTACGCCTATATAACCGTGCCGGGCACCATCACGCGGTTTGTCGATTGCACGCCGAAACCGACCGTCAAACACCCGAATCCCCGCCCACGGCGCTGTCTGGAAGAGGTCGCCCACACCTACAGCCGCGCCGTCGCCATCGACCTGAATGCAAGAGGCCGCCATACTCGCCAGCCTCAAGGCCAAGCGCGTGGAACTGGCCGCCGTCGTGCCGCAAAACGTCGCGGCCTGTCAGCGGCAGTACCCGGAATAACCCCGCGCCTCAGGGCTTCGGTTTGATGAACTTCGCCCCGCCCGCTGTGCCGCCCGACAAGATGCGCACATTGCCCATGTTCCCCGGCTGACAGAGCCCTCTTGCAGCGCCGCCATCAGCGCGGGCAATGGCACCTGCAGCGAACTGCCCAGCGACACCTGCGCGCCCTCCATCTCAGCCTTGGCCGAGATTACCGAGACGATCTTCGGCACCGCGCCGTCCATCATGAACACCGGCGCGCCCGATGACCCGAAATCGACGTCACAGGTCATCACCAGCACGCCCACATCCCGCTCCATCACCGTGCAGGACCGTTGCAGCGACGGCGTATCGGCCCGGTCCTGCGCATAGGACACCACACCCACCGTGTCGCCCTTTTCCGGCGCCGTCGGCCACCTCAAACGGCTTGACTGATGTCATCAGGATCGGCTGATCCAACTCCATCACCGCCACGTCATAGGCCACGCGGTCCAACTGATCCGACCCGCCATAGACATAATCGGGATGGGCCACGGCCTGCCGCACACCGCGATACGCCTCAGCCCGGCCATTGCGCCAACCCGCCAGAAACTTGATCTGGCTCGGGTCGATCCGCGCGCCGGTTTCCTTGTCAAACAGACAATGCGCCGCCGTCAGCACCAGTTGCGGCGAGATCAGCGCCCCCGTGCAAAACCCCCGGTCGCCCAACACCAGCTTGCCCACCGCCGTCCAGCCCCGGCTGTCATCCAGCGTCATCAGCTTTTGCAACGGCGTCGTTTCCGCCGCCAGCGGTCCAGCCATCAGGCACAGCAAGGCAAGAACAAAACGCATCAGTTAACCCCCGAGATTTCACCCAAGGACTACCCCCTCACAAGGGCGGATTTGCGGCGCTGATTTGTCGTAAATTGCGCGGAACCGGCCCACCCGTCGCCCAGTCGAGCAATTCGACCGTATGCACCACCGGCACACCCGTCGCCTGCCCGATCTGCATCATGCAGCCGATGTTGCCCGCCGAGATCACATCCGGGTTCTTGGCCTCCAGCGTCTGCCACCTTGCGGTCGCGCAACTGGCCGGAAATCTCGGGCTGCATCAGGTTGTAGGTGCCCGCCGACCCACAGCACAAATGGCTGTCTTTCGGCTCCACCACCTCAAATCCCACCTTGCGCAGCAGGTCTTTCGGCAGCGACACGATCTTTTGCCCATGCTGCAACGAACAGGCCGCATGATAGGCCACCCGCAACCCCTTGGGCGCACCCTCTGGCAGGCCCAGCTTGGTCAGCACCTCTGACACATCCATCGCCAGACCAGCGACCTCGGCCCCCTCGGCTGCAGCCCAGCAAGTGCCCGTAATCCTTGATCGTCGTCCCGCAGCCAGAGGTGTTGATGATGATCCCGTCCAGACCGCCCCTGTCCTTTTCCGCCATAAAGGCGCGGACATTGACGGTGGCAAACCGCTGCGCCTCGGTCTCGCGGCCCATGTGATGCACCAGCGCGCCGCAACAGCCCATATTGCGCGGAATGACCACCTCACAGCCCAGCCGCCGCAGCAACCGGATGGTGGCGTCGTTGATGTCGGTATCCAGCGCCTTTTGCGCGCAGCCGGTCATCAGGGCCACCCGCATCCGGCGCGTGCCCTCAGCCGGGAACACCTGCGGATCGTCGTTCCGGCTGACCGGCGGCAACTTGTCCGGCGCCATGGCAATCATCGCCCGCAGCCGCTTATCCGGCATCCAGGCCGCAAAGGGCCGCACCAACCGCGCCCCGAACAGCGCCAAACGGAACCGCTTCGGATAGGGGATGACCCGCGCCAACACCCCGCGCAACACCCGCTCTGCCAAGGGCCGCTTGTAGGTCTTTTCAACATAGGCCCGCGCCTGATCAATCAGATGCATGTAGTCCACGCCCGACGGGCAGGTCGTGGTGCAGGCGAGGCAGGAAAGGCAGCGGTCGATATGCTTTACCGTCTTGGCATCCGCAGGCCGCCCGGTCTCCAGCATCTCTTTGATCAGGTAAATCCGCCCCCGTGGGCTGTCATTCTCATCGCCCAAAACCTGATAGGTCGGGCAGGTCGCCGTGCAGAACCCGCAATGAACGCAGGTCCGCAGGATCTTGTTCGCCTCAGCCAGCTTTGGGTCGGCCAGTTGGGCATCGGTGAAAAACGTCTGCATCAGCCCAGTACTCCCGGCCCCAGAATTCCTTTGGGATCAAACTTCTGCTTGATCCCCCGTGTCAGCGCCGCAATGCCCGGCGCTTCCGGCTGAAAGACCGGCACGCCAGCCATGCCATCCGCTGCCCGAACCAAGGTCGCATGACCCCGCCCTGCCAACTGCGCCCGCACGTCCACCTCAGCGCCCGCCAGCAGCCAGATCAACCCGCCGCCCCAGTCGAACACCGCCTCGGCGTCCAGACCCTCAACCACCGCCGCCGCATCGCTCGGCATCACCGACACCCGCCAGACAGCCCCCTCACGCCCGGCAAATGCGCGCCACATCGCGCACCTGAACCCAGCGCGCCGCACTCTCGGCGCCCTCAACCATCTCCCACGCGCCGCCCAGCTTCGCCTGCAAGGCCGCCGCGCGGTAGGCCACCGACCCGGCCATGCCCTCAACCCGGATCAACGCCGTGCCGCCCTCATAGGCCGCCCCCGTCACATCATAGGGCGACCCCAACGCCGCCCGCAGCGCCGCCAGCCCGTCCTCAAGCCCGCAGGCCCCGACCAAAGTCACCTCAGCCTCCGGCACCGCCTGCACCCGAAACGCCACCTCGGTTATCACCCCCAAGGCACCATGCGATGCCGACCACCAGCTTGGCCAGATCCAGCCCCGTCACATTCTTCATCACCCGCCCGCCAGACTTGACGACGACGCCCGACCCGCTGACAAACCGCAGCCCCAGCACATGATCCCGGCACGACCCGACCTGCACCCGGCGCGGCCCAGCAGCCCCAGACGCCACAACCCCGCCCAGCGTCGACGCGCCATTGCGCCCCAACAGCCCGCGCATATCCGGCACCTCAAACGCCAGCCGCTGCCGCTCTGCCGCCAAAACCGCCTCCACCTCAGCCATCGGCGTCCCCGCCCCGGCCACCAGCGTCAACGCCCCCGGCTCATATATCCTGATCCCGGCCATGCCAGAGGTGTCAACCGCATCGCCGTCAACCACCCCAAGCCGCCGCGTGCCGCCACCCAGAACATACATCGGCACATCCCGCGCCCGCAGAAACTTCGACAGCTCCATCTCATCCACTGGCCGCATTTTCAACTTTCACTTGGCAAGAAATATCCTCGGGGGCAGAGCGCTTGCGCTCTGATGGGGGCAGACAGCCCCCGAACCTCGCAACCAGACTAGCCCATCCGCCGGCTCGCGGTGACGGCAAGGGGATACACCTTGGCCGGGTTCAACAGCCATTCCGGGTCAAACACATCCTTGACCTTCAGCTGCGCCTCCAGATCCTCATCGGTGAACTGCACCTTCATCAGATCGCGCTTTTCCACGCCCACGCCATGCTCGCCCGTCAGACAACCGCCGACCTCGACACACAGCCGCAGAATGTCACCGCCCAAAGTCTCAGCCAAGGCCAGATCCCCCGGCTTGTTGGCGTCATACAGGATCAGCGGATGCAGATTGCCGTCGCCCGCATGGAACACATTGGCCACCGCCAACCCAACCTCGGCACTCATCTCACCAATCCGCCGCAATACGAACGGCAGTTCAGAAACCGGAATCACCCCATCGAGACACAGGTAATCATTGATGACCCCCATCGCCCCGAAAGCCGACTTGCGCCCCAACCAGATCCGCTTGCTCTCATCCTCCGACCCGCTTTCGCGGTAGTCGACCGGGTCATGGCGCAGCGCAATCTCCTTGATCCGCGCCAGCTGCTCGTCAATCTCTGCCGCCGATCCCTCAACCTCAACGATCAGCAGGCTCTCGCAATCGGGATAGCCCGCATGGGCAAACGCCTCCGTCGCCTCGATGCAAGGCCGGTCCATGAACTCAATCGCCACCGGCAGCAGCCCCGCCTTGATGATATCGGCGACACAAGCCCCCGCCACCTCGTTGGAGTTATACGCGATCAACACCGGCCGCGCCCCCTCAGGCTTCGGCAATATCCTGAGCGTGGCCTCCGTCACGACGCCCAACTGCCCCTCAGACCCGCAGATCACCCCCAGCAGGTCCATCCCCGCCGGGTCCAACCACGGCCCGCCAATCTCCACCACCGTGCCATCCATCTGCACCAGCGTCACGCCCAGCAGATTGTTGGTCGTAACCCCATACTTCAGACAATGCGCCCCGCCAGAGTTCATCGCGATATTGCCGCCAATCGCACAGGCCAGCTGGCTCGACGGGTCCGGCGCATAGAAGAACCCATCCGCCTCCACCGCGCCCGTCACCGACAGGTTCGTCCGCCCCGCCTGCACCCGGATATACCGATTGTCATAATCCGTCTCGATCACGCCGTTCATCCGGCTGACGCCCAGCACCACGCAATCCTCGGTCGGCAAGGCGCCCCCGGCCAGCGAGGTCCCCGACCCGCGCGGCACCACCGTCACCCCCATCTTGTGACACAGCGCCAGCACCGCCGACACCTCAGCCGTCGTGCTCGGCAACACCACCGCCAGCGGGCTACAGCGATAGGCGGTCAACGCGTCGCATTCATAGGGCCGCGTCTCGGCCGCATCGTCGATCACCCCACCGGGAACCGTCGCGCGCAGCCGCCTGACAATGCTGTCACGCGCCGCAAGCACCCTGGTATCTGGCTTTGGCATCTGCATGGGCGTTCCCCTTTTCCCGCAGTTTTAGGCCGCTCTTTTGCCACTGGCAAGCATTCGGGCCCGCATGTAGTCTTTCGCCATGATCCTGTGGCCCGTCCTCCTCGCTGCTTTCACCCCGGTTGATGCCGTGGCCTTTGTGGGTTTGGTCCTCGCTTGGGTGCTGACCGGCTACCTGGCAGAGCATCCCCCCGCATGGCGCCCCTCGGTCAGCCTGCTGATGACAGACTACCGCTACCGCTGGATGCATGAGTTTCTGACCCGCGCCCCGCGCATCTTTGACGCCGCCCTGATCGACAGCCTGCGCCAAAGCACCGCCTTCTTCGCCTCCGCCTCGATGATCGCCATAGGCGGCGGGGTCGCCCTGATCGGCAACGCCGCCACCCTGCAAGGCCTCGCCCAAGACCTGACCATCGGCGTCGACGCCTCGCAACTGCGCATCAAGCTGATCGTCTGCGTGGCGCTCCTCGCCAATGCCCTGCTGAAATTCGTCTGGTCGCACCGCCTGTTCGGCTATTGCGCGATCATGATGGCCGCCGTCCCGAACGACTTCACCGACCCGGTGGCCGAGCACCGCGCCCGCCAAGCGGCCGAGATCAACATAACCGCCGCCCGCAGCTTCAACCGCGGCCTGAATTCCATCTACTTCGCCCTCGCCGCCCTAAGCTGGCTGATCGGCCCCTACATGCTGATCCTGTCCACAATCCTCACCGCCGGAGTCCTCCTGCGCCGAGAATTCGCCTCCCAATCCCGCCAAGTCATGCTGGAAGACATGCGCGACCCCGACAGCCACGCGCTGTAACTCCCGCCCCCCGTTCGCAGGCACGCTGGCGGCACGGGACTCATTGACCGACTGACGAAAAGATGAATTAGATTGAATACCGATGAATTCATCTGTGCATTAAAAAAAGGAGATATCATGAAAAAGCTAATCTTGGCCGCCACCCTCGCTCTGGCCACCAGCCCGGCCAGCGCCGCTCTTATTGATTTTGAGGGCTTCGCCAATGGTACGATCATAACCAATCAATATGCCGGCGTCACGTTTTCGTCGGTTCCGGGTCAGACAAACCAGATCACCACACAGCCCGGAATTCGGGCTGTTCGGCGCAGAACTTCTCTGTGCACAGCCACAAGTTCTAATTCAACTGCGCCAGTGAAACGATCCTGACCTTCGCCAACAAGGTTTCGAACCTGTCGTTCTATCAGGTCGGCGACAACAATGTCGGCGTCGTCGCCAAGGTGGATGTGTTCGTCAACGGCTTCTTCTTCAGCGACGATGGATATCCTGGGGTTCAATGCGTTCAACACGCCAGACCTCGTTGACCTGACGGCATTCACCAATGTCACCGCGATCAGGATTTATGACATCACGGATGGCGGTGGCCTCGGCTGGGACAATTTCTCTTATACAGAGATGTCGGCCGTTCCGGTGCCCGCAGGCGGTCTGTTGCTGCTGTCGGCGTTCGGCGCGCTGGCCGCTGCCAGACGCAAGAAGAAATCCGATCTCTGAACCACGGGCAGGGCGGGGTTCACCCCGCCCCCCTTCACCCCAGTTGCGAACCATTCGCAACGTGCTTTCATTCTGGTTAACAGAATTTCCTATCCCATTGATACAAAACACTAAAACCAAGCGTCGCGCAGTCGGACGCTTTAGCGCCCCCGCACCGGATAGGAGGCTTTCGTGACCCGAAACGCCCCATCGCCGCCCACATCCTCTACCTTGCGAAACAGCTCTTTCAGCAGCGGTTCATAGGGCAGGTGCCGGTTTGCGACCATCCAGAGCGACCCATCCGGGGCCAGCCCCTTTTGCGCGGCCTTGATGAAGGCCAGACCCAGCGCCGGGTCCGCCTCACGGCCAGTATGAAACGGCGGGTTCATCACGACGGCGCCCCATAGTTTCGCAGGCCGGAATGTCCGCGCATCGGCCCAGTGCAGGCTGACCCGCGGGTCGTTCAGGTTCCGCCCCGCACAGTCCAGCGCCACCTGCTCCGCCTCAACCACATCCAGATGCTTGACCCCGGCGCGGGCCAGAATAGCCCGGCTCAGATAGCCCCACCCAGCCCCCAGATCGCCCACCCGCGACGGCAGATCGGCAGGCAAAGCCGCCTCCAGTATCACCGAGCCCCGGTCCGGCCCATCGGCCGAGAAGACGCCGGGCCGGGTCACAAACCCGCCCTCAACCTGAGAATCCACCGCCGCCCAGACCTGCATCTTCGGATCAGCCCGAACCACCGCAATCTTGCCATGCCCCTTCGACAGCGCCTCACCGACCTCCAACCCCAAGGCGCGGCAATCCTTCAGCACCGCCTCCACCCCGTCAGTCTTCTGGCCATCCACCGCGATCAACCCGCCGGGCGCCAACAAGGCCGCCTCAGCCAGCATCGCATGGGCCTCCTGCTTCGCCCGAGGCAGGCAAACCAAAGCCGCCTCCAAAGGCCCCGAAACCGCAGTCCGGTAGCCCAAGCCAGCGAAATGATCGAAGTCCGGTTTGAACCCGGTCAGCACCACAACCCGCTCCTTGGGCAGCGCCGACAGATCGTCGCCGATCCGGGGCCGGAACACCCCGATATCCCCAGCAGGCAACACCCAAGCGCCGCTGTCCAGCGCCATTTCCAACCGCAAAGATCTCATGTTTACCCCAGACCCGGCGGGTCTATTCCTTTTCCATCGTGCAGATCAGCGGATGCTGGTGACGGCGGGCAAAGTCCATGACCTGCGCCACCTTGGTCTCTGCCACCTCAAACGAGAACACCCCCACGACTGCCAGCCCCTTCTTGTGGACCGTCAGCATGATCTCATACGATTGGGCGTGGTTCAGCCCGAAGAACCGTTCAAGAATGTGAACCACGAACTCCATCGGCGTGTAGTCATCGTTCAGCAGCATCACCTTATACAGGGGCGGCCGTTCGGTCTTGGTCTTGGTTTTCGTCAGGATTGACGTGTCCTGACCCGGACCTTTGCGCTCGTCAGACATGAAATGGGGCAAAGCGGGCAAAACCAGACTCCGGCAAGTTGGGATGGATGGCGGTAATATAGTCCTTTTTTGCCTTGGTGAAACCCCCCGTACCGTCTGTTTCATGGATAACCCATTGCCTGACCCGCGATGATCCGCCAACACTGCCGCGAAAAGGAGCCCGGGATGGACACAGTAACCACCATCGGATTCGATGCCGACGATACGCTCTGGCACAATGAAACCCTGTTTCACATCACCCACACCCGATTCGCAGAGCTGCTGGCCGATGAAGCCGACCCCAGCCACCTGATGACCCGCCTTGAGGCGGCAGAGCGGCGCAACCTTGGCCACTACGGATTCGGGGTCAAAGGCTTCATGCTGTCGATGATCGAAACCGCGATTGAGGTCACAGACTCCCGCGTTCAGGCCAAGGTCATTGCCGAGATCATGGCCGCTGGTCGCCAGATGCTGGCCCATCCCGTCGAACTGCTGCCCGGCGTGCAAGAGGTGATTGAGACCCTCGCCCCCGACTATACCCTCGTCCTGATAACCAAAGGCGACCTGCTGGATCAGGAACGCAAGATCGCGCAATCCGGCCTTGGCGACTTCTTCCACGCGGTCGAAATCGTGTCGCACAAGACGGCGAGGGTCTATCACGACATCTTTGGCCGCTTTGACGGGGCGGCACGGGCGATGATGGTGGGCAACTCTCTGGCATCGGACGTTCTGCCTGCGCTCGACGCCGGGGCATGGGGCGTTCATGTTCCGCAGCATCTGACCTGGGCCCTGGAACATGCCGAGTCCCCCACGAATTCATCACGTTTTTTCGCCATTGCAGAGCTTTCCGCCCTGCCGCATCTGCTGCGCGACATCGCTGAGACACAACTTATAGCGATTGAACCGTGACCATGTCACCACATGTGGCGGTGTGGCCGTCATGTTCCGTGTTAGCAACAGGCTGAAACCCATTGAAATAAAGGGGTTTTCCGAAGCGGCACCCCGTGCTAGCTTTTGCACAGAGCAGAAATGATGTCCCACTTTTTAACCGGGGCACGAGGCAAAAACGAGGCAGGTAAGTTGACACCGTTTTCGGGGCAGCAACTTCGCACATTCATGATGTGCGTGATCGCGGGCGTATGCGCCTTCATCTCTTCAGCGGCATGGGCAGGGCCCTACGCGGTCTTCTTGATGGACGCCCGAACGGGTGAAACGCTCTACGCTCAGAACGCCGACACGCCGCTGCCGCCAGCTTCGCTGACCAAGATGATGACGCTCTACATCACCTTTCAAGAGATTGAGGCTGGCCATCTGACGCTCGACACCATGATTACCGTGTCGAAAAACGCCGCCAATCAGGCACCCTCCCGGCTCGGCCTGAAACCGGGGCAGAAGATTGCCCTGCGCTATCTGATCCGTGCTGCAGCGGTGAAATCGGCCAATGACGCCGCCGCCGCGATTGGCGATGCCATCGAAGGGTCGCCTGACAAATGGGGCGCGCGGATGACCTCTACCGCCCGGAAACTGGGCATGAAGAATTCGGTCTTCAAGAACGCGAACGGCCTGCCAGCCAAGGGCCACCTCTCCACCGCGCATGACATGTCGATCCTCGGCCGCCATTTGTTCTATGATTTCCCCCAGTATTACAACATCTTCTCACGCCGCTCGACCGATGCCGGCATGGCAACCGTCGCCAACACCAACCGCAAATTCCTCGACGCCTATGAGGGCGCTGACGGCATCAAGACCGGCTACACCAATGCGGCAGGCTTCAACCTGACGGCCAGTGCCGAGCGGGGCGGCGTGCGGTTGATCGGCACGATCTTCGGCGGCACCTCAACTGCCATGCGGAACCAGAAGATGGCCGAACTGCTGGACCTCGGCTTCAAGAAGGCCAAACCGGGTGCGCGGACCGTCAAACCAGTCCCGGCAGACCCCGAAACCGTCTCACCCAACGCGCTGGTTGCTGATGCGTCGGAAGAAGGATCGATCGACGAATCGCTGCCCGAAGTTGAAAATGGCGCGGGTAAAACCCTGCGGCTGAACCTGGCTGTTGCCACCTCGCTCCGGCCACAGGCCCGCCCCGGCACCGACGCAACCAACGCAGCCCCGATCGTCGAACAGATCACCACAGTCTCCGCCCCACCCCCGCCGCCCGACACCCTGCAGGGTCAAGCCCTTGCCATTGCCAACGGCGAAGACCCATCGACCCCGTCGCAAGGCACCCTGATCGTAACCGCCACAGCCGAATCGCAGCCCAACCAACTGGGCGATCAGTCCAGCGCCGCCCGGGCGAAAGCACCGATCTACACCGATTCCGACGCCCAGATGGCCGCCGTCCCGAACAAGCCTGAGGTTGTAACCCGGGTTTCCACCTCGGGCGGTGAACATTGGGGCGTCAATCTCGGCCATTTCTCAACCCGGTCGCAGGCCGAGCGGTTGCTGTTGAAGATGCAACTGGTCGAAAGCGCGACGCTGGGCGATGGCCTGCGCAAAGTGGTAGAGCGGAAGGGTGGTTACGACGCCAACTTCATGGGCCTCAGCCGCGACAATGCCGACCTCGCCTGCCGCCGCCTGCAATCGCGCGCCGTGCAGTGCTTTACCATCGGGCAGTAGCCATCGTGTCCACTTTCGTCATCCCCGCCCCACCGCAGCCGAGCCTGCCCACCACCACGGGCGGCCGCTTCCCGATACGCCGGATATTCTGCGTCGGGCGCAACTACGCCGACCACGCGCGCGAAATGGGCCATGACCCAAACGCCGAACCGCCGTTCTATTTCACCAAACCCGCCGATGCCGTGGTTGAAAGCGGTGCGACTATTCCCTACCCCCCGATGACCGCCGACTTTCACTATGAAGCTGAATTGGTCGTGGCCCTGTCCACAGGTGGCACCGCCATTGCTGAGGCTGACGCCCTGTCCCATGTCTGGGGCTATGCCGCCGGCAACGACCTGACCCGCCGTGACCTGCAAGCTGAGGCCAAGGCGGCGCGTCGCCCGTGGGACATGTCCAAGGGTTTCGATGCCTCTGCCGTTGTGGGGTTGTTGCAGCAAGGCTCGGTGGATATGTCTGCCCGGATCCGCTGCACGGTTGATGGCGCAGTCAAACAATCGGCCCGCCTGTCAGACATGATCTGGCCCGTGCCCGCCATCATCGCCCATCTGTCGCGCCTGGTCACGCTCGCCCCCGGCGATCTGATTTTTACCGGAACGCCAGCTGGTGTCGGGCCCCTGCAAAAGGGTCAGACGTGCACGATAGAAATCGACGGATTGGCACCTGCGGTCATCACCATCGCCTGACCTGATTTTTCGCAGAAAAATCGCTGCCGGGACGATTTTTCTGCGAAAAATCACCGCTCAATCACGGACGCGGGTGATCTTCCCATTCTTTATTCAATATCCGGCTGGCATCGCCCTGCGGGTCATCAAACTGCTTGGTCCGCATCGCCCAGAAGAACCCTGCCAAGCCGACCCCGCCCAACAGCAGCGAAACCGGAATGAGTATCGCAAGGATTTGCATGGATCACCTGAGCCTGAGCGCGTTGAGCGAGACTGTAATCGATGACAACGACATCGCCAAGGCCGCCGCCAGCGGGGTTGCCAATCCCATCAGGGCCAGCGGCACGGCAATCACGTTGTAAACCGCCGAAACCCCAAAGTTCTCGACAATCCGCCGCTTGGCCTGACGCGAGATTCGCACCGCGTCGCCGATGGCGGCCATGTCGCGGCCCAGCAGCACGATATCCGACGCCACCCGTGCGGCATCCAGCGCCGAGGCGGGTGAGATCGACACATGCGCCGCCGTCAGGGCCGCGGTGTCGTTCAACCCATCGCCCACCATCAGCACGCGGTGCCCGGCCTCAGACAGCCCGCGCACCGTCGCCGCTTTTTCAGCAGGCAGCGCGCCCGCCACCCAATCCGAAATCCCCAACCGCGCCGCCAAGGCCGAGACAGAGCTTTCGGTATCCCCTGACAGCAGCTTGATCGCCATCCCCTGTGCCAACAGCGAGGCAATCGCCGTCTCAGCACCGGGGCGCAATTGGTCGGTGAAAGTGATGGCCTGCGTGCGGCCCCCGACCGACAGATAGGTCGCGGTCATCGCCACGGGTGCAGCCCCAACCCATTCCGCCCGACCCAGCCGAACAACCTGTCCGTTCAGCCGACCTTCGATTCCGTAGCCCGGCACCTCATGTTGGCCCGACACGTCGGCGCCACCCAATTCCAACCCAGCCAAGGCCCGCGCCAAGGGGTGTGACGATGCCCGCGCCAAGGCCACGGCAATGGCGAGGTCGTCCGGCGGAATGTCATCCAGATTGGCCAGTTCAGGCGTGCCCATCGTCAAGGTGCCGGTCTTGTCGAACACCACAGTGTCCACCTCCGCCAACCGTTCCAGCGCGGTGCCGTCCTTGATAAGCACACCCTTGCGAAACAGCTTGCCACTCGCCGCCGTCACGACCGCAGGCACAGCCAGCCCGAGGGCGCAGGGGCAGGTGATGATAAGCACGGCAGCCGAGATGTTGATCGCAAAGCGCACATCGCCCCCGGTCTTCCACATCCAGAAGCCAAAGGCGGCAAAGCTGAGGATATGAACCAAGGGCGAATAGAGCCGCGCGGCCCGTTCGGCCAGCGTGGTGTAACGCGTGCGGGCGTTTTCGGCGACAGCCACCAGATCGGCCATCCGGTGCAACGACGAATCGCGCCCCGCAGCCGTCACCCGCAAAGTCAGCGGCCCGGTCAGATTGACCTCGCCCGCCGACACAACTGACCCCGGCCCGGCAAACACTGGCAGGCTTTCCCCGGTCAGCAACCCGCAGTCTACCTCAGACGTCCCAAGCTCGACCACGCCGTCCACCGGCATCCGCCCACCGGGGCGCACCAGAACCAGATCGCCCCGCGCCACCTCGGAAATCGGACGCAGCACCTCGGCCCCGTCCACCAGCACGATCGCCCGTGGCACCTCCAGCGCGGCCAGTTCTTCGGCCGCCGACCGCGCCAAGGCACGACTGCGGTGGTCGAGATAGCGGCCCAGCAGCAGGAAGAACGACAGCATCACCGCCGCGTCGAAATAGGCCTTTTCGCCGGAGCGCATCGTCTCATACAGGCTGATCGAGGTGGCTAGGATCAGTGCCAGTGAAATCGGCACATCCATCCCCAACCGCCCGACGCGCAGCGACGCCCAGGCCGACTTGAAGAACGGCTGGCCGACGAAGATCACCGTGGGAATGGCGATCATCGCGGAAATCCAGTGGAACATGTCCCGGGTGGCATCCTCGGCCCCCGACCAGACCGCCACCGACAGCAGCATGATGTTCATCATCGAGAAGAACGCGACGCCCAGCCGCATCAGCAACTCGCGCCCCTGCCGGTCGGTCTCGGTGGCGGACAACAGGCCGGGGTCCAGCTCATGCGCCTCATAGCCCGCCGACGCCGCCGCCTGCACCAGCACTGCCGCCGTCACCTCTGGTGCGGCATCCACCGACACCCGTTTCAGCGTCAGATTGACCCGCGCCGAATCGTACCCCCGGCACCGCCTGCATCGCCGCCTCAACCGTCGATATGCAGACCGCGCAATGGGCCGTCGGCAGCGACAGCATCAGTCTGGCGTCTTTCGGTGGCATGACCACGGGTTCGGGCGCTGCCGCACAGATCGGACAGGCAGCCCCGGCGCCGGGTTCATAGTCCACCGCAGACATGTCAGCGGTCCACGTACAGGTCGATGCGCTGCCGGAACAGCGTGCCATCCTTGGCATGGGCCTCAACCATCATCATCCACTTGCCCAGCGCCAGCTTGGCCGGGGCGACATAGACGCCATCCACCTCAGCGAACACCGGCGTGATGTCGTCCGAGGCTTCGGTCGTCCGCCCGACCAGAACGCTCAACGCGCCAACCGTCACCGGCGCCCCATCGGCATCCGTGAAGGCCAGCCGCAGCTCGTTGCGTCCGGTGTCATAGCTTGGGCTTCAACGTCCAGTTCAGCGCCTTTCTGCGCCGCCATTTCGGCATCAAAACTCTGGCTGGCGACATAGCCGTTCTCAACCTCCAGCCCCGGAAAGGTCGAAATCGCCTTCCAGGCCATGGTGATGTTGACCGCGATGATCACCCCGAAAAAGGCCACGAACATCGCCAGCACATGCCATCCGGTCAGGGGCCGCACTACCTTGCCTGTCGCACTCATCTCAGTGGTCCTTCCCGTTGAAGATCGTGTCGTGGTAGACCCGTTCGGCCCGTGGCACCTCTATACCCTCAACGTCGCTGATCCACAGCCGGATTGGCGTGCGTTCTTCGGTGGCCCCCAGCGAATTGGCAGCGGCCGTGACGTAAAGCCGCTGTTCCATGGTCTCATTGGCGGGCACCAGCACGCGCAGACCCGTCCACCCCTTCCAACGACAACACAAAGGTCGCGGGAGAGTTGGCGCTGAAGGTGAACCAGCGGTCCTCGCCATGCTTGTTGCGCAGCCGCATGTTATAGGTGTTGCGGATCGACCCGTCCGACAGCACGACATGGGTCGGGTTGCGAACCGGGGTGACCGACACGTCGATGTTGTGCCGCATGAACAGCGCGACAACCAGCATGATGCCGACCGCCGACCACAGCACGGTATACATGATCGTGCGGGGCCGGAAGATGTGCTTCCAGATCGATTTCGGCGGCTTGCCCGCCCGTTCGCGACGTCTCATCCGTCAGCGCCATATAGCTGATCAAGCCCGCGCGGCTTGCCGACCTTGTCCATCATGCTGTCACAGGCGTCGATGCACAGACCACAGGTGATGCAGGCCAGCTGCTGGCCGTCGCGGATATCAATCCCCATCGGGCAGACGTTGACGCAGGCCGAACAGTCGATGCAGTCGCCATTGTCGGCCACGCCCGGCTTGCCGCGCGGCTCGCCGCGCCAGCCGCGATAGCCGATGGTCAGCGTGTCCTCGTCCATCATCGCGGCCTGAATGCGCGGCCACGGGCAGGCATAGATGCAGATCTGCTCACGGGCGAAGCCACCGAACACAAAGGTGGTCGCGGTCAGAACGGCAATGGTGATATAGGCAATCGGGCTGGCTGTCACCCGTGAACAGGTCATGGAACAGCGTCGGCGCATCGGTGAAATAGAACACCCACGCCCCGCCCGTCGCCACCCCGATCAGCAGCCAGACCGTCCATTTGATGATCCGCTTGCGCCATTTCTCCAGATCCCAGCCTTTCCGGTGCAACCGGATCCGCGCGTTGCGGTCGCCCTCGATCCAGCGCTCGACGAGGATAAAGAGGTCGGTCCACACCGTCTGCGGACAGGCATAGCCGCACCACACCCGGCCCAGCGGCACTGGTGAACAGGAACAGCCCCAACCCCGCCATGATCAGCAGGCCCGCGACGAAGTAAAACTCCTGCGGCCAGATCTCGATCATGAAGAAGAAGAACCGCCGCCCCGACATATCGATCAACACCGCCTGATCCGGCAGGTTCGGCCCCCGGTCCCAGCGGAGCCACGGGGTCACATAGTAGATGCCCAGCGTCAGCCGCCATGATCCACCACTTCAAGTTGCGGAAACGGCCGGAAACCCGGCGCGGGAAAATGGGTTCGCGCGCGGCGTAGAGCTTCGGGGGTTCGGTTGTTGACATGATCGGTTCCTGTTCGCTTGGCCTCTTCTGCACTGCAGCGTCAAACCTGCCTTGATGTAGGTCAATCTTGATCGTCGACCGCGCGGGCCAATAGTCTGACCAAGTCAAACCGTCCCCCAAAGAAAAGCAAATCCGCGCCGAGCATAGCGCGGCGCGGAAAGGAAAAGAAGTACCGGCACCCCTGGAACCGCGCGAACAGGGGGGTGCCGGTGACCTATGCTGCCCCGGTCTCAACCTGGGTTGGGGCCGGGGCGCATGGCTTATTCACCACCGCCGAGGCTGTGAACATAAATCGCAACGGCGCGGATCTGGTCCTCGGTCATCCGCGGGGTGCCACCTTCGGGCGCAGTGCCCCAAGCCGGCATCACGCCATACCGCGCCTTGGTGACCGTGGTGGTGATCGTGTCGCGGTCGCCGCCATAAAGCCAGATCGCGTCGGTCAGGTTGGGCGCACCAAGGTCACGGTTGCCCTTGCCGTCGTCGCCATGGCAAGCGGCACAGTTGTCGACAAACAGCGTCTGCCCGGTCGTGGCCAGTGCTGCGTCATGGTCTTGCCCTGAGATTTGCAGGACATATTCCACCACTTCGCCAATCTCTTCCTTGGTCAGCAACTCATCCGTGCCGAATTTCGGCATTTCCGACAGACGGGCGTCGGGGTCGGTCGTGTTGCGGATGCCGTGAGTGATCGTGGTGTAGATCGCATCCATAGAGCCGCCCCACAGCCAGTCATTGTCCAGCAGGTTGGGATAGCCCTTGCCTTTGAGGCCCGCCGCCCCTGCCCCATGACACTGAGAGCAGTTGTTGCGGAAGATCGCGGCGCCCGCCGACATGGCGAACTGCTTCACCGCCGGGTCCTGATCGATGGCGGCCATATCCGCCGCCACCAGTTTCGCCTTGATCGGCGCATTGGCGTCGTCGAACCGCTTGATCTCGGCGGCGACATCGGCCCGGGTCGATGGCCCAAGCACCCCCGGCGTCGCGCCGCGGATCAGGGGCCAGGCCGGATAGGCGATGCCGTAGCCCAGCGCAAACAGGATGCACAGATAGAACGTGTACAACCCACCAGCGCGGCAGCGGGTTGTTCAGCTCTTCGATCCCGTCCCACTCATGGCCGGTCGTGCTGACCTCCTCGGTCTTAGTCTTTACGGGTTTGGCGCACATCTCTCACGCCTCCTTTTTGGGGTTTGGCGCCCGGGTTTTGCATCATTGCGGAACACGACATTGCGCGGCATCCTCGTGGACTAAGCTTGCTGCCGGGCCGAAAGGCCCAGACAAAGACCCCCACAAAGAACAGCGTCAGGACCAGAAGGACCCAGCTGTCGGCGAACTCACGGAGAAGCGTATAGATTTCCATGTTTTCCCCCTTACCGCGACGCATCAGGCTTGAAGGTCGAGAAGTCGACCATCGTGCCGAGCACCTGCAGATAGGCAATCAGCGCGTCCATCTCGGTCAGTTGCGGCTGACCGTCAAAGTTGGACACCGTGACCTTGCCATAGCGTTCGAGCAGCCCGGTGCTGTCGGCATCGGGATCGGCCTGCGCTTTGAAGTCGGCCTGCGCATTGGCCATGTCCTCGTCGGTATAGGGCACGCCGAGCATCCGGTGCGCCGCCCATCAGGTCGGTGATATAGGTCGGCTTCGATCGTGGTTTCGGACAGGAAGCCATACTTTGGCATCACCGATTCCGGCACCACGGCCTGCGGGTTGGTCAGGTGGTCGACATGCCAGTTGTCGGAATACTTGCCGCCCACCCGCGCCAGATCCGGCCCGGTCCGCTTGGAGCCCCACTGGAACGGATGGTCATATTCGACTTCCGCCGCCAGCGAGTAATGGCCATAACGTTCCACCTCGTCGCGCATCGGGCGGATCATCTGGCTGTGGCAGACATAGCAGCCCTCGCGGACATAGATCTGCCGGCCCTGCAGCTCCAGCGGGGTGTAGGGCCGCATCCCCTCCACCGTTTCGATGGTGTTCTGCAGGTAGAACAGCGGCACGATCTGCACCAGACCGCCAATCGTCACCACCAGAAAGCTCAGCACCAGCAACAAGCGTGGCGTTGCGTTCGATTAGCCTGTGTTTGTCAAGAATAGCCATGTTCCTGCCCCTTATTCAGCAGGAACGCCGGCGTAGGCAGTGGCCCGCTGGGGCTGTGCTCGCACCGTCATCCACAGATTGTAGACCATGATCAGCCCGCCGGTCAGGTACATCGTCCCGCCCAGACCGCGAACCACATACATCGGGAACTTGGCAGCAACCGTGTCGGCAAAGGCGTTCACCAGGAACCCGTTGGCATCCACTTCACGCCACATCAGGCCTTCCATGATGCCCGTGACCCACATCGACGGATGCGTACAGAACGATCCCGATGGTGGCCAACCAGAAGTGCCAGCTGATCAGCGTGTTGCTGTACATCTTCTCGCGGTTCCACAGACGCGGCGTCAGGAAGTACAGCACCGAGAACGTGATCATCCCGTTCCAGCCCAGCGCACCGGAATGGACGTGACCGATGGTCCAGTCGGTATAGTGCGACAGGCTGTTGACCGCCTTGATCGACATGACCGGCCCCTCGAAGGTCGACATCCCGTAGAAGCCGATCGAGATAACCATCATCCGCACGATCGGATCGGTGCGCAGCTTGTCCCAGGCGCCCGACAGCGTCATCAGACCGTTGATCATGCCACCCCAGGACGGCATCCACAGCATGACCGAGAACACCATGCCCAGCGTCGAGGCCCAGTCCGGCAGCGCGGTATAGTGCAGATGGTGCGGACCAGCCCAGATATAAAGGAAGATCAGCGCCCAGAAGTGGATGATCGACAGCTTGTAACTGTAAACCGGCCGTTCAACCTGCTTGGGCACGAAGTAGTACATCATGCCCAGGAAACCGGCGGTCAGGAAGAAGCCCACGGCGTTGTGGCCATACCACCACTGCACCATCGCGTCCTGCACGCCCGACATAGACCGGAACCGCAATCGGACGACAAGATCGACACCGGAATGGCGGCGTTGTTCACCACATGCAGCATCGCCACCGTGACGATCATCGACAGATAGAACCAGTTCGCCACATAGATGTGCGGCTCGCGGCGCTTGACCAGCGTGCCGACAAAGACCGCCAGATAGGCCACCCAGACCACGGTGATCCACAGGTCGATATACCAGACCGTTTCGGCATATTCCTTGCTTTGCGTGCCGCCCAGAACATAGGACGACGCCGCCAGCACGATCATCAGCTGCCAGCCCCAGAACACGAACCACGCCAGATTGCCGCCCCACAGCCGCGCGGCGCAGGTGCGCTGCACGACATAGAAGCGACGACATGATCAGCGCGTTGCCGCCAAAGGCAAAGATCACCGCGATGGTGTGCAGCGGGCGCAGGCGGCCAAAGTTCAGGATGCCCATCAGCATGATCAATGTTCAGCGACGGAAAGGCCAGCTGAAAGGCGATGACCACGCCGACCAGAAAGCCCGACCACGCCCCAGAAGGCCGTCGCAATCACCCCGGCCCGGATCACGCCGTCCATGATATTGGCTCTGGTCGTGAACGACGGCTCGCCCACCCGCCGCAACACGAAGATAAAGGTGATGGCCGCCGCGATCATCACCTCGATCGCGTTCACCATATACGGCAGATCATGCGCAAAATTGGCGGCCATGGCGGCCAACAAGGCCACCGCCAGCCAGCACGATCAGTTTGACATAATCCCACATTTTGCGTCCCCCAGTCCTTTTGCTTGGGCCTTCTTGTCCTGCAATCCAGTCGGCCAAGCTGGCGCGATTCCCGCAAGGGTAGGTCTCGACTGCGATCTGTTTTGCAGGCGCAGCGTAACTGCGCCTTGATCCATGTCAACTTCGCGTGACCGGACGATTGCTGCTAATCAAGGACCAGTTCGAAGCCGCAATCGGATAGACGCGGACGTGGCGATTTACAATCGGGAGTGAAGATCATGTGGTTCAAATCGGTACTTGTGGTCGTCACCAACCCCAATCAGGCAGAAGCCGCCATCACGGCAGGCGCACGACATGGCCCTGGCAGAACGACGGCCATCTGGATGTGCTGGCGCTGGGCGTCGATCAGACGCAACTGGGCTATTCCTATATCGGGGCTGGCGCGGTGCTGACCGAACTGTCGCTCGAGCGGGCCGAGGCTGATGCCGAGGCAGCCGAGACCGCCGCCCGGGCCGCCTTGGCCGAACAAGACGCCGGCCCTGCGCTGGGCGCTTGATACCGCCGTGGCCGAAATGGGCGGTGTCACCAATGTCGTGGGCAATGCGGCCAGCTTTGTCGATCTGGTCGTGCAGACCCGGCCCTATGGCGACGGTCAGGGCTATGAGGCCGAAGCCGTGGTCGAGGCTGCGCTGTTTGACGCCCATGCGCCCGTGCTGATCCTGCCGCCCGATACCGATTTCCCGAACCTCGCGGCGCCCAAGCCGCATCCTGCTGGCCTGGAACCAGAGCGAAGAGGCGCTGACCGCCGCCAAAGCGCGCCCTGCCGCTGATGCGCACCGCCGATCTGGTGGATGTGACCGTGGTCGATCCGCCCGTCCCATGGGCCGGAACGTTCCGATCCCGGCGGGCGGCTGTGTCAGTTCCTGGTGCGCCACGGCGTCAAGGCCGAGGTGACGGTGCTGGCCCGCAACCTGCCCACAGTGTCCGACGTGCTGGCCCAGCATGCGCTGGACATCGGGGCCGACATGATGGTGATGGGCGCCTATGGCCATTCCCGCCTGCGCGAAGCGGTCCTGGGCGGCGCAACCCGCGCCATGCTGGAAGGCGCCACAATCCCGGTGCTGATGGCGCATTGAGCGATGGGCCGATTGGCCCATCCTACCTTGCCCTTCTACCTGCCCTGACGGCATGTTGATGAACGCCCACCTTGGCAGAGCCATTTTGCCAAGGTAGCAAGCGGCATGGCTGTCCCGATCATCCTGTTGCTGTTGTCTTTGGCCGGTCTGGGCGTCAGTTCCATGCCGGGTTGGTCGGACTTGTTGCTACTGGCCGTGCCATGCAGTCTGGCCAGTGCTTGGCTGCTGTACCGCGCGCTGACAACCGCCACCGAGGCGGTGCCTGTCTGGATCGTGGTGGACGGGTCCAACGTCATGCACTGGCACGACGGCACACCGCAGATTGAAACCCTGCGCGAGGTGGTGGACCATCTGAAACACCTCGGATTTACCCCCGGCGTCGTGTTCGATGCCAATGCTGGCTACAAGATCAACGGCCGATATCAGCATGACCACGCCTTCGGTCGGCTGCTCGATCTGCCCGAAGAACAGGTCATGGTGGTGTCCAAGGGCACCCCGGCCGACCCCACCCTGCTGGCCGCCGCCCGCGACCTTGGCGCGCGCATTGTCAGCAACGACCGCTTACCGCGACTGGGTCGAACAGCACCCAGAGGTCACGACCCCCGGCCATCTGATCCGTGGCGGCTATCGGGAGGGTCGGCTTTGGCTGGACCTCGGCTAACCGTGCCCCACGCGGCATGGACCGATGCAAAGGTTAAATTCCGGTTACCGAAAAAACATAACTAATTGATATTACAGTGTTTTGAAAAGTGTCCACATGCGGACAGCTTCAAATTGCCGCCGAATGCTGAGCCTTCAAGTCGTCATAGGCGTCGAATTTCCGCGCGATAACCCGCGCCAATGGCCGCGCTTCGGGCAGAATTTCCAAGCCCTCATCGTCCAGCTTGACCACCCCCGGAAACTCCGCCGCGACCTTGGCCAGCAGGCCGTCCACATCGGACAACGCCGAAGCGATCCAACTCGGCCCGGTCGACCCGAAAATCGCACATCAGCGCCTCGATGATCCGCCCGCGCAGCAGATCATCGCCCTGAAAGACATGGCCGCGATGGGTCGCAAACCGCCCGGCCCGGATCGCCTTGGTATACTCTGCCGTCCCCGACGACATTCTGGGCGTAACCCTGCGGAAACCGCGAAATCGACGAAGCGCCGAGTCCGACCAGGATCGGCGCGGAATCGTCGGTATAGCCCTGAAAATTGCGCCGCAAACGCCCGGTCCGCGCCGCCACAGCCAACCCGTCCGATGGCCGCGCAAAGTGATCGATCCCGATCTCGTGATACCCGTCCGCCAAAAACATCTCGCGCGCCACCTCGAACAGCGCAAGCCGCTCCTGCGGGGTCGGCATCGCGTCAAAAGAGATCATCTGCTGACGCCGGCTCATCCACGGAACGTGGGCGTAGCCATAGAGGGCGACCCGGTCCGGCGAAAAGCTGAGCAGTTTCTGCACCGAATCCGCAATCCGCGGCCCGGTCTGATGCGGCAAACCGAACAGGATGTCGGCGTTCAGGCTGGCAATCCCCCGCGCCCGGATCATTTCCACCACGTCGCGGGTCAGTTCGAAGCCCTGCTCGCGCCCGATAGCCCGCTGAATCTCGGGGTCAAAATCCTGCACACCGATCGAGGCGCGGTTCATCCCCGCCGCTTTCAACGCATCCAGCCGCGTGTCGTCAATCTCGTTGGGGTCGATCTCGACCGAGAACTCGGCCCCTTCCGCCAGCGGCACGACGTCCAGCACGGCCCCCGCCAGATCGCGAATCAGATCGGCCGACATCAGCGTCGGCGTCCCGCCCCCCCAATGCAGCCGGCGACAACCTGCACACCCTTGGGCAGATGCCGTGCCAGCAGCGCAAGTTCGGCCTGCAGAGTCTTCACATAGGCAATAACCGGCGCGTCAGTGGCCGTGCCCTGCGTTCGGCAGGCACAGAACCAGCACAACCGGCGACAAAACGGCACATGCAGATAAAGCGAGATCGACGCCCCCTCGGGAATCTCCTCTATCCACTGGTTGAATGTGTCCGGGCCCACACCACCTGCAAACTGCGGCGCGGTTGGATAGCTGGTATATCGCGGTACACGCGCGTCAAAAAGTCCGAAGCGTGCGAGTTGTGAATGCTGTGTCATGCACCTACCTTATCAAGATGGTTTCAGGCCACTTTGATCCTGATCAAAGGAGACCCAGTATGTCGCTGCATGCCACCAAAGCTTTCACCGCAAGACTGTGGGGAATGTCCGATCCGTTTTCAGGCGGTCTGTTCGCGGACTGAGGCGGACGAATTGGCCCGGCTGGAGAAGATCAAATACTACCGCAGCTTTCAGGCCGGGCAGACGGTGATCTGGTCGGGCGACCGGATGGATTTTGTCGCCTCGGTCGTCACCGGGATCGCGACGCTGACCCAGACGATGGAAGACGGGCGCGGCAGATGGTCGGGATGTTGCTGCCGTCGGATTTTGTCGGCCGCCCCGGGCGCTCTACCGCGCCGTATGATGTGACGGCGACCACCGATCTGGTGATGTGCTGTTTCCGCAAGAAACCGTTCGAGGACATGATGGCGAGCACGCCCCACATCGCCCAGCGGTTGCTGGAGATGACGCTGGATGAGCTGGACGCCGCGCGGGAGTGGATGCTGCTCTTGGGCCGCAAGACGGCGCGGGAGAAGATTGCCAGCCTGCTCGCCATCATTGCCCGTCGCGGGTCCGGGTTGAAACAGATGGCGACCACGGGGGCGATGGCGTTTGATCTGCCGCTGACCCGCGAAGAGATGGCGGATTATCTGGGGCTGACGCTGGAAACCGTCAGCCGGCAGATGAGCGCGTTGAAGAAGGACGGGGTGATCTCGTCCGAAGAAAAGCGGCACATCATGGTGCCAGACTTTGATCTGCTGTCCAACGAGACCGGCGACGACACGGATGGCGGGTTGGTCGTCTGACCCCGCCCGGCCAGCGGGTCTTTCGCTGGCGTGACTTGCGGGATAGGCTGGGCCGTCGCAATTCGTGAAGGCAGCCTGATGACCCCTGAAAACCGCGCCCACCCTTTCCGTGACTCTGGTGAGGATGTCGCCGCCACCCATCGCATTGCCCGACACGCCGCAGACCCGCGCGCCCGCCTATCGGCTGGCCTTTGCCGACCCCGATTTCATGATGCGCGAAGAGTTGCGGCCGGTGCGGTTGCAGCTGGAGTTGCTGAAGCCGCAGATGATTCTGGATGAGCGGGGGATCCGGTCGACCGTGGTTCTGTTCGGTGGGGCGCGGATCACCGGACCCGGAAAGAATGGCCGGGGCGAAGCCGGGGTTGGCGGCGCTGGCCGCCTTATATGAAGAGGCGCGGCGGTTTGCCCAGGCGGTGACCGAGCGGAGCCTGCTGACCTATGGGCATGAGTGGGTGATCTGCACCGGCGGCGGGCCGGGGGTGATGGAGGCGGGCAACCGCGGCGCGGATGAGGCGGGGGGGCAGTCGATCGGCCTGAACATCGTGTTGCCGCATGAGCAGGCCCCGAACCCCTATGTGACGCCGGACCTGTCGTTCAACTTTCACTACTTCGCGATCCGGAAGATGCATTTCCTGATGCGGGCGCGGGCGATTTGCGTCTTTCCGGGCGGGTTTCGGCACGATGGATGAGATGTTCGAGGCGCTGACTCTGATCCAGACCGGGCGGATGAAGAAGGTGCCCTTCCTGCTGTTCGGCCGGACCTTCTGGGAGAAAGTCATCAACTGGCAGGCGCTGGCCGAGGCTGGGACGATCAATCCGGACGATCTGAACCTGTTCAAATATGTCGAGACGGCGGAAGAGGCTTTGGCCGCGATGGATAGCTGGCCAGCCTGAACGACAGCGAAAGCGTCCGTTTGCGCGACACTTGGTGTTTTCGTTATATATCAGATGGTTAGCGTTTTCTGTTAACCACATTTTAATCACGCTGCGAATGGGTCGCAACTGGGTCTGTCAACATATAGTGGCCTGACGCCGCAAAGGGTGCCCCGGATCCGCAAGGCGACGGCAAAAGAGGGTGCGGCTAGGTGCGCACTATCTATCTGCCCGCGCCTGCCGGGGGCAGATAGGCGCGGGCAGATTTGACGCGGGTCAAATCTGCCAAGTAGAGCAGGCCAGGAGTGGCTACAGACCCAACTTTGTCAGTTTGGCATCCAGCAGTGTCCAGTCGGGCAGGCGCAGGCGCACCACCAGGGTCAGAACCTGCGTGCGAAAGCGCGTGGGCAGGCGGACGGCGTCTTTTTCGGTGGTGACGAGTTGGGCGCCACGGGTCAGCGGCCTCGAGTTCCAGCCGTTTCATCAGGGCGTCGGGACAGGGGTTGGTGATCGTCCAGCGCCACTTCGCGCAGGACCACCGCCCCTTCGCCGCGCAGGGTGGCAAAGAATTTGGCGGGGTTGCCGATGCCGGCAAAGGCGATGACGCGGCGCGCCCTGCCAATCCATGCCCATTTGCAGCGGGTTCAGCGTGCCAGGCACGACCGGTTTGGCGCAGACCGGGCCAGTTGGCGTGGCAAACTGGGCTTGCGCGGCATCGTCACCGATGGCGAGGATCAGGTCAGCGCGGTCGAGGCCGGCGGCGACGGGTTCGCGCAGGGGGCCAGCGGGCAGGCAGCGGCCGTTGCCGAAACCGTGCGGCGGCATCGACCACGACGAGGGACAGGTCTTTGACCACGCTCGGGGTTCTGAAAGCCGTCGTCCAGCAGGATCACCCGCGGCTCCCGATGCCTCGGCCAGTCGCACGGCGGCGGCGCGGTCGCGGCCGATGAAGGTGGGGGCAAAGGCGGACAGCAGCAGGGGTTCATCGCCAACCTGCGCGGCAGATGTGTTTGGTTTCGAGCGACCTGCAGCGGGCCGGGCAAGCTGCCGCCATAGCCGCGACTGACCACGGCGACCTGATGGCCGCGCGATTGCAGACGCTCGATCAAGGGCGATGGCGGTGGGGGTCTTGCCAGTGCCGCCGACATTCAGATTGCCGATGCAGATGACGGGAACCGCGGGCGCGGTAGCCCTGCCGCTGACGCCACCCGGCGCGCGGTGGCAGCGGCATAGAGCCAGCCCAGCGGCGCCAGCAGCGCGGGCGGCGAGGCCGGGGGCCTTGGGCGGGTTTGGCCAGAAGGCGGGCGGGCGCATCAGGCGGTTCCATCCATCGATGGCGGATCAGGTCATCGCCTCGTTCGGTGGCCTCGGTCCCTTCGGACGCGATGATCCAGGCGGCGCGGGCCTGGCGGGCGGCGCGGTCGGGAGACAGAAGATCGCCCAAAGCCTCGGCCAGATCGCCGCCAGAGGCGACCATGCGGGCGGCGCGGGCGGCCCCCAGACGGCCAAAGACCGCGCCATAGGGGCCGGGACTGGGGCCGTAGAGGATGGCAGAGCCGAGGGCGGCAGGCTCCATCGGGTTGCGGGCGCAGCCGGGGCCATTCAGGCTGCCGCCCAGAAAGGTGACGGGGGCGAGGCGATACCACAGGCCGTATTCGCTGGCGTCGGGGATATAAACCTCTGTCTCGGCATCGGGGTCCTGATCGAGGCGGCGCAGGGCGACACGCCAGCCCTCTTCCGCCTCTAGCTTTGGCGGCGAGGTCGGGGGCGGTGGCGGGGTCTTGCGGCACGAGGATCAGCAGCAGACGGTGGGCGAGTTGCAGGGCCTGACGGTGGGCGGTGATGACATCGGCCACCTCGCCGGGGCCGACGGCGGCGGCCAGCCAGACCGGCCGGGTCGCCATCACGCGGGCAAGCGCCTCACGGTCGGATTCGACGTAGGGCAGGGCGGCGGTGGCCTCTTCCATCCGGCCGGTGATGGCGATCTGGCCGGGTTCGGCACCCTGCTTTGCGACAGGCGCGGGCGGCGGCATCATCCAGCACCATGAGGCGGCGAAAGCCGTGCAGGGTGGATTTGATCAGGCCGGGATACCAGCCGTCGCGCCCGGCGGGCAGGCGGGGGGCGCGGCCTGCGACCATCAGCACGGGCAGGTTGCGCTGGCCACATTCATAGACCATGGCGGGCCGCAACTCGCCATCGGACAGCACCGCCAGCTCTGGCCGCCAATGGTCGAGAAAGGCCTGCACGTCGTGGGGATAGTCGGGCGGCGAGGGTTGGCAGATCGCGCCGTTCGGCCTGTCGCAGGGCACGGGGCAGGTCAGCACGACCTGCACGCCGTCATCCTCGATCAGGTGGCGGGCCAGTTCCTGCATCACGGCCAGCATGTCCTCACCCGGCGCATGCAGCCAGACCAAGGCCCCCGGCGGACGCGCCGGGCGCGGGGCGGGGGGCGTCGGGCTGGGATGGGCGGCGAGGTTATAGAGGGTCAGGCCGAGGGAATAGGCCATGAGGCTGGTGGGTCAGACTATCGGATCAGGACGTCATCGGTTCGGTATCGGAACCGGGCTTGGCCTCTTCGCGCAGGCGGTGAATGTTGGCGATGAAGTAGCGCATATGGGCATTGTCGACGGTGCGCTGCGCCTCGGCCTTCCAGGCGAGGTAGGCGGTTTCGTAATTGGGGAACATGCCGACGATGTGGATTTTGGACACATCGCGGAAGACGTTCTTTTCAGGCGCGACGAGTTCGCCGCCGAAGACAAGGTGCAAACGCTGAGACATGGGGCACTCCGGTTCTGGTTTGGGGGGTCTTACTGCATGTGGGGGTAAGAGGAAACTGGTTGTGCGGAGGGTTAGGGGATAATGTTGGGGCAGCAAGTGGGAGAGACGGCGATGACGATGCAGGCACGGGTGGATGCGGCGATTGATGCGGCATTGGGCGATCGGATCGTCGGGCTGCGTGGTTCTGGTGCAGAAAGCGGGTGCGCCGGTTTATGCGCGGGCGGCGGGGCTGGCGGACCGGGAGGCGGGGCGGGGGATGGAGTTGGATGCGGTGTTCCGGCTCGCCTCGGTCACCAAGCCGATTGTGGCGGCCTGTGTGCTCGGATGGTGGATCTGGGGTTGATCGGGTTGGATGAGCCGGTCACGAATTTTCTGCGAAAATTCAGGCCGCGCTTTGCTGGGGCGGAGGCGGTCATTCGGATCAGGGATCTGCTGAACCACACCTCGGGGTTGGGCTATGAGGGGCCGGGGGATTTTCCGCGTGGGTTGTCGGGGTCGTTGATCCCGTTGGAGGAGGTGATGGCGCGGTTGGGTGAGCAGCCGTTGTTGTTCGCGCCGGGGACGGGTTGGGAATATGGCATGTCGATTGACGTGCTGGGGGCGGTGGTGGCTGCAGATCAACGGCGTCGACGTGGCGGGGGCTTTGGCGCGCTATGTGACTGGGCCGCTCGGGATGGTGGACACGCTTGTTTGGCGTCAGCGATGTGGCGCGGTTGGCGCAGCCTTATCACGATGGGACGCCGCCGGTGCGGATGGAGGGTGAGGTGACATGGAGCGAGACGCCGTTTTCGGTGCCGCGCATATCTTGAGCCGCGTGCGCGCAGTCGGGCGGGGCGGGGATGGCGGGGACGGCGGCGATGTGATGCGGTTGCTGGAGGGGTTGCGCGGGGATTTCCTGTCGGAGGGGCTGCGGGACCAGCGTTTGGCAATCAGATCGGGGATATTCCGCGGCGTGCGTCGGATGCGGGCAAGCGGTTTGGCTTTTTGGGGGCGGTGACCGTGGACCCGGTGGCGGCTGGCACGGCGATGCCCAAGGGCGCGGTCGATTGGGGTGGGGCCTGGGGGCACAACTGGATTGTGGACCGGGCGCGTGAGACGACAGTGGTCGTCTGCACCAACACCACGTTTGAAGGCTGCAACGGGCCGTTCCGTGAGGAGATTGCGGCGGCGGTGTTCGCAGGCTGATCGGGTGGGCTTGGGCCGTGGCCGATGGGACACGGCCTAGGCAGGGCGTAGGCGGGTTTGGGTTGGGCCCAAAGCTTTCCCTATACAAACGGACTTTTCCCCTCTATAGGCTTTTTTCGGCCCGAGGGTTCCGGTGCGTGCAGGCGAGGAGGCCTGTCAACGCGAAAGGGAATGAGGTGCCGCACAATGGTACTTCATAGGGCTACGGCCCCCGTTCAGGAAACGACATGACCGATATTCAAATCGCGGCCCCTTTGGCTGCGTCGCTCGCATCCAAGGGATACGAGACACTTACCCCCGTGCAATACTGCCATGCTGGGCGAAGAGGTTGCGGGACGCGACCTTCTGGTTTCGGCCCAGACCGGCTCTGGCAAGACCGTGGCCTTTGGCATTGCCATCGCGGATGAATTGCTGCTGGGCGCGGATCAGCTGCTGTATGCGGACACGCCGATGGCGCTGGTGATTGCACCGACGCGGGAGCTGGCGTTGCAGGTCGCGCGTGAGCTGGACTGGCTTTACGCCGGGGCCAATGCCAAGATCGCCACCTGTGTGGGCGGCATGGATTACCGCACCGAAAAGCGGGCGCTGGACCGTGGGGCGCATATTGTCGTCGGCACGCCGGGGCGTCTGCGCGACCATATCGACCGCAAATCGCTCGACCTGACCGGCATTCGCGCCGTGGTGCTGGACGAGGCGGATGAGATGCTGGACCTCGGGTTCCGCGAGGATCTGGAGTATATTCTGGGCATGGCACCGGCTGAACGCCGCACGCTGATGTTCTCGGCCACCGTGCCGAAAGAGATTGCCGCCTTGGCCAAGGATTTCCAGCGTGATGCGCTGCGGATCCAGACCCAGGGTGAGGCGCGTCAGCATGTCGACATCGACTACCGTGCGCTGTCGGTCGCTGTGCGTGACCGCGAACATGCGATTTTCAACCTGCTGCGGTATTACGAATCGCAAGCGGCCATCGTGTTCTGCAAGACCCGTGCCAATGTGAGCCATCTGTATGCCCGGATGAGCAACCGGGGCTTTCAGGCCGTGGCGCTGTCGGGTGAGTTGTCGCAGGCCGAGCGGACCCACGCCCTGCAGGCGTTGCGCGACGGTCGGGCGCGGGTGTGTATTGCGACCGACGTGGCGGCGCGCGGGATTGACTTGCCGGGTCTGGATCTGGTGATCCACGCTGATCTGCCGTCGAATTCGCGAGACTTTGCTGCACCGGTCGGGCCGGACGGGTCGGGCGGGCAACAAGGGTGTTTCGGCGCTGATCGTGGTGCCGGCCGAGTTCAAGAAGGCGCAGCGCCTGTTGCAGGGGGCCAAGGTTGTGGCCGCGTGGGACAAGCCGCCATCGGCCGAAGAAGTGCAAGAGCGCGACGATCTGCGTCTGCTGGACCACCCGGTTCTGTCGGCGGATGTCAGCGATGAGGGTGATCTGGCGGCGAACCTGCTGGGCCGTTATGGCGCCGGAGCAGATCGCCGGGGCGTTCATCAAGATGTGGCGCGAAGGCCGGTCTGCGCCCGAGGTGCTGTCGGACAGCCTGCCGATCCCCGAACGTTCCCCGCCGCGTGAGCGTGGTGATTTCGGGCCGTCGGTCTGGTTCCAGCTGTCGGTTGGCCGGTCGGGCCGGGCCGAGGCGCGGTGGTTGCTGCCCAAGATCTGTGAAGCGGGCAACATCACCAAGGACGGCATTGGCGCCATCCGCGTGCAAGAGGACCGCACCTTTGTGCAGATCCTGACCGCAGCGGCTGGCAAGTTCGGCCAAGGGGTCGAGCTGGAATCGCGGCGTCACGATGACCCTGCTGGACGGCGAGCCGGATATGGACCGCCCGGAGCGGGCCCCGGCCCGGGCCAAGCCCGAGCGCAAGGCCCCTGCCCCGCGTCCGGTGCGTGACGAGGTCCGAACCCAAGCGCGAAAAGCCGGCCTATACGCCGAAGCCGCCGCGTGTGGTGGAAGACGTCGGATGCCGAACCGGTTGAGCGCCCGGCCTATGTCAAGCGTGACGACGCTGAGAAGAAGCCCTACGTGCAAGCGCGAGTATGCCGCCAAGCCGGAAGGGGCCAAGCCCTATGCGCCGCGTGGTGCTGGTGAGAAGGCGCCGTATTCCAACGACGGTCCGCGCAAGCCCTATGCCGGCAAGCGTGACGGCGAGCGTAAGCCCTATGCGCCGCGTGGCGCTGGTGAGAAGGCGCCGTATTCCAGCGACGGTCCGCGCAAGCCCTATGCTGCCAAGGCCGACGGCGACCGCAAGCCCTATGTCAAGCGCGCGGGGCCTCACCCGACCCGACGCCCTACTATGGGCCCGCATCCCCGCGCCACCTCGCCCGCGCTCGATCCCCGCGCCCCGGAGGACCACGCTCCACCCGTGACCCGCTTCCAGAAGCTCGCCGCCGTCACCGCTCGTGGCGACCGTGCTCCTCGTCACCCTCGGCGTCGTCGTCCGTGCGACCGGCTCCGGGCATGGGCTGTCCGGACTGGCCGACCTGCCACGGGCGCCTGGATCCCGCCGACCGACGACTACAAGGCCTGGCTCGAGTGGTGGCACCGGACCGTCGCGGCCACGATCGGCTTCCTGATCCTGGGCGTCGCGTTCCTCGCCTGGCAGGACCATCGCGACCGCCGCTCGATCCTGTGGCCCAGCCTCGCCACCGTCGTCCTCGTCGGTGTTCCAGGCGTGGCTCGGGCGCGAGACGGTCCGGCTCAACAACTCCGGCGAATCGGTCACGGCGCACCTCGCCGCCGCGATGGCGCTGCTCGGCCTCCTGGTCTACCTGCTCGTGCGCAGCTCCTACCCGGCGCCGTATCGCCGGGCCGCGGCGCCAGCCAGCGGTTCACGCTGCTGGCGGCGTTCAGCGCGGCCGCCGTGTTCGCCCTGCTGCTGTTCGGCTCCAACGTGACGGCCACCTCGCAGTGGTACGTGTTCCCGGACTGGCCGCTGATGGACGGCGCGCCTGTTCCCCGCCCTCACCGACATGAACACCGCCCACGTGCTCCACCGCTGGGTGGCCGGCGTGGTGGGCGTGATCGTCGTGGCCGACCGGCGTGGGCGGCGTGGCGGACGCAGCGCCCGCGTCCCGCGCTGGTGCGCCTGGGCGTGACCGCGGCGATCCTGTTCCCGCTCCAGGCCGTGATCGGCGGGCTCCAGGTCCTGACCGGCCTCGACGAGTGGACGCAGACCCTCCACCTCGCGCTCGGTGCCATCGTCTGGGCGATCGCGGCCGCGCTCGCCGTGGCCGCCTACTACGAAGCCCGGGTGGCGCGGCGACTCCCGATCGATGGTGTCCCGGCCGTGCGCCCGCGGCTCCCGGTCCGCGGCGCTCGGCAACCATCCGCGCCTACATCGCCCTGACCAAGCCCCGGATCATCGAGCTGCTGCTGGTCACCACCATCCCGGCCATGGTCCTGGCCACCCGCGACCTCCCCGGGCATGAACGTTCCCGAGTGGCTTCGTCTCGTGTTCTGGACGATGCTCGGCGGCTCGCTGGCGGCCGGCTCGGCCAACGCCATCAACCAGTACCTGGACCGCGACATCGACATGCTGATGGTCCGCACCCGTCGTCGCCCGCTGCCCGCCCACGACGTGCCGCCCGAGAACGCCGTCGTCTTCGGCCTCGTCCTGGGCGTGATCTCGATCGCGATCATGGCGGCCTTCGTGAACCTGGTGGCGGCGTTCCTGACCCTGCTCGCCATCGCCTTCTACGTCGTCGTGTACACGATCCTGCTCAAGCGGACGACCGCCCAGAACATCGTCATCGGCGGAGCCGCCGGGGCGCTGCCGCCGGTCATCGGCTGGGCGGCGGTCACCGGGCGGGTCGAGGTCCCGGCGCTGCTCCTGTTCGCGCTCGTCTTCTACTGGACGCCGCCGCACTTCTGGGCGCTGGCGCTGCGCATCCGCAAGGACTACGAGGCGGCCGGCGTGCCGATGCTGCCGGTGGTCAAGGGCGTGCCCGAGACCGCCCGCCAGATCGCGCTGTACACGATCCTCCTGGTCGCGATCAGCCTGATCTTCTTCGCGGTGGCGAAGATGGGCCTCATCTACCTGGTGGCCGCGGTCGTGCTGGGCGCCATGTTCCTGTGGCGGGCGTTCGTGCTGTGGCAGCAGGCCGCGTCGCCCGACGGGTCGCTGGCACAGGCGATCCGGCTGTACCGGTTCTCGATCAGCTACCTGACGCTGCTGTTCGCCGCGGTCGCCGTGGACAGCCTCGTCGGCAGCCCGTTCGGTTGAGCCCCGGAGCGCGCTCGATGCGGGGCACCGCTGGGGCCGGCGACGAACGCGGCCGCGCGCATCGCCGGGAGTCTCCTCATGGCGCTGTTCCTGGTGCTCGGCGCGGGCCCGGCTGTCGATCCCGTGCTGGCATCGTGTGCCCCGCCACGCCCCATCGAGGAGTCGATGCTCCTCGCGGACGTCGTCGTGGTGGGTATCGTCACCCAGGTCGAGAACAGCGGCCGGTGGATCACCGTCAAGGTCGAGGAACGCTGGCGTGGCCCCGAGTCCCTGCCGGAGACGATCAGGGTGCGCGGCGGTCCGGAGCCCGGGGCTGCCACGTCGGTCGACCGGGTCTTCGTGCAGGCCCGCTACCTGCTGTTCCTGACCGGCGGCCCGGCGACCTTCACGGACAACGCGTGTTCGGCGACGGTCGTCTGGACGGACCAGCTCGCGGCGCTCCGGCCGGCGGGCGTGGTCGCCTGCCCCCGACGTGGTCACGGACGCTCCGCCCGGGTGGCTGGACCAGGTGAACCTGCTGCCGGTCCTGGCGCTCCTCGGGCGCGCTGGCCATCGCGCTGGTGTCGTACGGGCTGATCCTGCGCGGCCGGCGCCGACCGCCCGACTGGGTGCGATAGTCGGGCTGCCCGCCACTCCGGGCGGGCCGAGCTGCCCTTCAGCGGCCTACTCGCCGACGACGCCCCGCGCCTCGATCGCCGCGCGGCGCCGCCGCGAGACGCGTCCCTCGCGATCGAACACTCGCAGCGCCACCTGGACCAGCGGCCCGATCCCCAGGGCGAAGACGACGGTCCCCAGCCCGATCGTGCCACCCAGCAGGAACCCGGCCAGCAGCACGATCAGCTCGACGGCCGTGCGAGCGCGCCGGATCGACCAGCCGAATCGGACGTGGAGCCCCGTCATGAGGCCGTCCCGCGGCCCGGGCCCGAGGTCCGAGGCCAGGTAGAGGCCGGAGCCGATGGCGATGATCACCACGCCACCCAGCATCATCGCCAGCTGCGCCGGCCAGCCGTCCCGAGCTCCTCGTTGCTGCTGGTCGGGTTCCTGCGGGAGGCACGATCGGGCCGATGGGCAGGCCGTCGTCTCCGCCCTGGCCCGGAGGCCGCTGGTCCACCGTGGCGTCTGCGACTGTTCCACCGCGAGCTCTCGCGGCGGCGCCGCGCGGCGATCGAGGCGCGGGGCATCGTCGGTCCGGTCACCTGGTGGCGCTGGGCGAGCGGCCCGGTGGCGGGCCGTGCTCCAACTATCGCCGCCGATCGGGCGGCCGGCGCCAACCGACGCAGGGGTTGAGCCCGACCCGTACGACCCAGCGCGATGGCCAGCGCGGCCAGGGAGCGCCGGGACCGGCGGCGCGGTCATCGCCATCGGGTCCGGGCTGCACCCGGGGCGGAGCCTCTGTGACCGCGTCCGGGGCAGGCGACACGCCCGCCGGCCGGAGCGCCGCGGGCTGGTCGATCCGCCGGCCCTCGCCGGACCACGCATCGTCCTGAAGGTCGCCGGCAGCCGGTCAGGAACAGCAGGTAGCAGGCTTCCTGCGCCGAAGCCCGGTCGACCGACGTGGCAGCCCCGGGCTCGCCGCGCACCGTGATTCTGGCAGGGACTCGGGGCCGCGTCCACGTGGTGCTGGCGACCTTGACCGTGAGGCGCCGGCCGTGTCTCGACCTGGGTGACGACGCCCGTCGCACGAGGGGCGCGGCGACCTCGTCGATAGGGCGATCAGGCGGGGCCGCGATGCCGTCCACCGGAAGCCGGCCAGGGCCCGCGCCCCCGCCGGAACGAGAACCATGCGGCGACTCCCGGCGATCCCGCGCCGGCGTTGCCAGTCGGTGGGCCGGTACCCGCCTGGGCGCGTGGGCTCGCCCAGAACGGGCTGCCGACGAGAGCTGTCCCACGGCGACCGCGGCGAACAGCAGGGTGAGATAGCTGATCGAGAACCGGTACAGCCAGATCGCCTGCGCCAGCGAGCCCTCGGGCGACGCGGCCTGCTGCCGCAGCGCGAACGCCCGCCACAGGAACATCGCGCCCGAGACCACGGCCGCGCCACAGATACACCCAGCCCATCCCGGCCACGGAGTAGAGCACCAGGCTGATGGCGACCAGCAGGACCGTGTACAGCGCGATCTGGCCGGCGGTCTCGGGCACGCCCTTCACCACCGGCAGCATCGGGACACGCCGCCGCCTCGTAGTCCTTGCGGATGCGCAGGGCGAGCGCCCAGAAGTGCGGCGGCGTCCAGTAGAAGACGAGGGCGAACAGGAGGAGCGCCGGGACCTCGACGCGCCCGGTGACCGCCGCCCAACCGATGACCGGCGGCAGTGCGCCCGGCGGCCCCGCCGATGACGATGTTCTGGGCGCGTGGTCCGCTTGAGGATGATCGTGTAGACGACGACGTAGAAGGCGATGGCGAGCAGGGTCAGGAACGCCGCGACCAGGTTCACGGACCAGGCCATGATCGCGATCGAGATCACGCCCAGACGATCCCGAACACCATCGCGTGCTCGGGCGCGACGTCTTGGCGGGCAGCGGGCGGCGACGGGTGCGGACATGAGCAGGTCGATGTCGCGGTCCAGGTACTGGTTGATGGCGTTGGCCGAACCCGCGGCTAGCGAGCCGCCGAGCATCGTCCAGAACACGAGGCGGACCCACTCCGGCATCGTCATCCCGGGAGGTCCCGGGTTGCCAGCACCATGGCCGGGATGGTGGTGACGAGCAGCAGCTCGATGATGCGCGGTTTGGTCAGCGCGATGTAGGCGCGGATCGTGCCGAGACCCGGAGGGCGCCGCGGGCGAAAACGACCATCATCGGGAGACCCCCGGCCACCCGGGGCTTCGTAGGTGGGCGGCCACGGCGACACAGCCGCGATGGCCAGACCGATGGAGGGTTTGCGTCCACTCGTCGAGGCCAGTGAGCTGGAGCCCGCCGATCACCTGGAGCGGAACAGGATCGCCGCGGGTACGCCCAGGCGCACCAGCGCGGGACGAGGGCGCTGCGTCCGCCATGCCGCCCACCCGGTGGCGACCACGATGCACGCCCACCACGCCGGCGACCCAGCGGTGGAGCACGTGGTCATGTCATGTCGGTGAGGACGGGAAACAGGCCAGGGCCAGATCCATCAGGGCCGGTCCGGAACACGTACCACTGCGAGGTGGCCGCCACGTTGGAGCCCAGCGGGCAAACACCGCGGCGGCGCTGAACGTCGGCCGCGTGAAGCCGCTGGCCGCCGGCGATACGGCCCGGGTAGGAGCTGCGCACGAGCAGGTGGACCAGGAGGCGACGCCATGCGCGGCGGCGAGGTGGGCCGTGACCTGCTGAGCCGGACCGTCTCGCGCCCGAGCCACGCCTGGTACACGACGAGGACAACGGTGGCGAGGCTGGGCCACGGAATCGAGCGACGGTCGCGATGGTCCCGCCAGGGCGAGGAACGCGACGCCCATAGGAAGCCGATCGTGGCCGCGGGACCTGCCACCACTCGAGCCACCTGGGGCCTGGTCGGTTCGGCGGGATGGCCCGTGGCAGGTCGGCCAGTCGGGACAGCCCATGCCGAGCCGTCGCACGGACGCAGGGTCACGAGGAGCACAGGGTCGGCCGCCAGGGTCCACGGAGGCGAGCTTATAGCGAGAACGGGTCACGGGTGGAGCGTGGTGTTGGGCGCGGGGATCGAGGCGCAAGGGGCTGCGGGCTCATAGTAGGGCGTCGGGTCGGGTGAGGCCCCGACTGGACGGACGGCCAGTTCCCGCGTCGGGACGGGTCGGGCTACCCTCGCACCATGCGCCGTCTGACCCTCGCGCCAACCGTGCCCCTCGCGCCAACCGTGCCCGTCGCCTCGCCGGCCTCCTCGTCCTGGTCGAGCGTCGCGGCCTGCGGTCGGCGGCTCCGTGGGCCCATCGGCGGGCCCGTCCGCGCGCTCGTGACCCAGACCGCCG
>CAWAEL010000028.1:0-24824 GCA_963781185.1 uncultured Alphaproteobacteria bacterium | reverse complement strand
TCATGCGCAATCTTAGGTCTGCCATCATCACGGTGGTGGACGCCGAATATGTTCAGTTTGCCCGCGCAAAAGGTATTGCGCCCCGACTTGTGTTGCTGCGCCATGTGCTGCGCAATGCGCTGATCTCTACCGTGGCGCTATTCGGGCTTTCGATTGGCACGCTGTTGGGTGGCGCTGTCATCACCGAGACGGTCTTTGCCGTTCCGGGGGCGGGACGGTTGATGGTGGACAGCATATACGGGCGCGACTCCCCGGTGGTGCAGGGGCTGACAATTGCGCTTGCCGTGCTGGTCTCTGTTACGTTTCTTTTGACCGACCTGCTGGGAGCCTGGCTTGATCCAGGGTGGCCCGATGAGCATCGCCCTCGCCCGTGGCGCGCGACTGCCACGCCCGCTTACCTTTGGTGGTGTGATCCTGTCGGCAAGCCTTTTTGCTTGCGATCTTTCCGAAGCGTTCGCCCCGTTGGACCCCAACGCTTCTGACTACGGTGCGCTTTTGGGCAGGCCCAGTGCCACACATCCCATGGGGACAGACAATCTCGGCTGGGACGTTCTGAGCGTCGCGTGATCGACGCCTATACGATCGACATTCAGATCGCGATTTTTGCGACAGTGTTCCCTTTCTTGATCGGAACGACCATCGGTGCTTTGGTTGGCTATGTGGGTGGACTGTCGGAAACCATCTTTGGCAGGATCGTCGACGACGGTATCACCTTCCCTTTCTTGGTGCTGTGATTCAATCGTGTCAGTTCTGGGGCCAGGGTCGGTGAACATGCACATAGCGGTCGGTGGTGGTCGGTTGGGTTTTTTATGCACGGATCCATCGCTCGCCGAGGTCAAGGTCCAGAAGCGGCTCGATTATGCGGATGCAGGCCGAGCCGTCGGGACACACCGACCTTCGCATCATCTTCGCGACCTGCCGCCGAACGCCATCACCCTGCCGTCGTCTATTGGATGACCGACATGGCACTTGCGATCCTTTTGGGCTCCAGCCTTGGGTATCTTGGTCTTGGGGCGCAACCTCCGGCGGCGGAATGGCGGGTGCTGATTGCGGACGGAAAAATTTCATGGCGACAGCGTGGTGGATTTCGTCTTTCCCGGCATTGCCATCGTGCTGACTGGGCTTGGCTTCAATCTGACGGTGATGGTTTGGCTGAAATTCTAAGGACCGAAAAATGACGGCTATTCTGGAAGTCCGCAATCTTTCCACTCTTTCCACACCAAGTCTGGCGTGCTAGCAACCGCAGTAAATGATGTGTCGTTCGTGGTTCGCCCGGCGAAATTCTGGGTCTGGTTGGTGAGTCCGGTTCTGGCAAAAGCGTGACCCTTCGGTCGCTATCCGGCTACCGCCATCGATGGCAACTCTGGACGGAGAGGTGGTCTGGTGCGGTGACGACGTTGTAAAGATGGCTACGAAGACTGGCGCGGGTACGGTGGTCGAAATTTCATGATCTTTCAGGAACCGACGACCGCATTGAATCCGGTACTGACCATCGGCCTTCAGATTGAAGAAAACCTGCGGGCCCATACAGCGCTGACCCGCGCCGAACGACTGGTCCGCGCGCGGAGACTTGTCGATGGATCTGGTCGGTATTCCGAAGCCACCGTAGCTGCAGGAATACCCACACCAGTTTCGGCGGCATGAAGCAACGCGCGACGATCGCGTTGCGCTTGCGTCAAACCCGAAACTGTCTGCTGGCGGATGAGCCAACGACCGCACTTGACGTGACGATCCAAGACCGAAATCCTGAAGCTGATCCTTGATCCTCGGGATGAACTGCGATGAGCGTCATTTTGGTGACGCATGGCGCCCGGGTGTTGTTGCGGCAACCTGTGACCGGACGGCGGTAATGTACGCGGGCAGGATCGTGGAAACCGGCACTGTGGCCGAGGTCCTTGCCGAACCAATGCACGCCTATACGCGCGGCCTGCTTGTGGGTCGGTGCCACGCGCCGGAACCGAGCGTTCGATGTTGTTGTCAATTGAGGGGACGCCACCGGGTCTTGGCTCAGTCCCCGGGAAGGTCGTGCCTTTAATCCGCGCTGTCGAATTCGCGACCGATCTTTGCGGCACCACGTAAGCCTCCAACCGAACCATCGCCGTTGGCCGGCTGTTGCCTGCCACAACCGGACGGACGTGGTAGCAGTGGGGTCGCCGGTCAAATGAATGATGTACTGATTTCGGCCAAAGGCATCAGCAAGCGCTTCCCGCTGCCCTATGGTATTTTGACCGTGTCGCGGGAAGACCCGCGCTTGCTGTGCATGCGCTGGACGATGTCGAGCTTTGCCCTGCATCGCGGAGAAACTCTTGGAATCGTCGGGGAAAGCGGTTGTGGAAAATCGACGCTGGCGCGCTGCCTTGTCCGTTTGCATGAAATGGACAATGGCGAAATTACCTTTGAAGGCACCAGAGTCTTACGTCGTTGCACGGTGCCGCCCGTCGTGGGTTCAATCGCGGCGTTCAGATGATCTTTCAAGACCCCTACAGTTCGCTCAATCCCCGCATGACCGTCCGTGAGATCCTGATCGAGGCGTCTTCGGTTCACGCAATGCGACCCAAGTCCGAAATGCCCGCGCGATCATCGAACTTCTCGACCTTGTGCGCCTGCCACATGATGCCGCTGATCGCTATCCACATGAATTTCCGGCGGACAGCGCCAGCGGATCGGCATTGCGCGCGCCCTGTCTGTCGAGCCAGAAGTTCTGGTCGCCGATGAATCGGTGTCTGCACTTGATGTTTCGGTGCAGGCGCAAGTGGTGAACTTGTTGCTTGACCTGCAACAGCGACTTGATCTGACGGTGCTGTTCGTGGCCCATGATTTGCGCCTTGTTCGTCACATCTCTCACCGCGTTGCAGTGATGTATCTGGGTAAGATCGTCGAAATCGGCGCAACCGAAGCGCTGTTCACCGCACCACGCCATCCCTACACGAAAGCGCTGCTTGACGCCGCCCCCGAGATGGATCCGGCCAAGCGCAGCCGCAAGATCGCGGCCAAGGGCGAACTTCCCAGCCCAATCCATCCACCCAAGGGCTGCGCATTCAATACGCGCTGTCCACATGCGTTTGACCGCTGCTTTGCCGAGCGTCCCGTCTTATCTGATCGAACCCCCACCCATAAAGCCGCCTGCCATCTGGCCAGTTTTGGCATCGAGGAAACTGCAAAATGACCTACGCTTCGTTCCAAAATCAGATCGCCAAAATCAATGATGTGCTTTGCACCGTCAATCTTATGGGCTGGGATGCCCGTACAATGATGCCGCCGGGTGGGGTCGACGCACGCGGCCAACAGATTGCCACGCTGACGGCATTGGCGCGCGAAATGGTGACGGGAGATGATTTGCGCAGCACTATGGAAGGCGCAAAGGACGAACTCGCCGGAGCAGACAAAGACGACATACGGCTGCGCGCACTTGCTTTGGCGGAACGAGAGATCAGCACGTTGCGCCGCATTCCAGCCGCGATCATCGACGAAATGGCAGGCCTCACCACCAAAGCGCATGCGGCTTGGGCCCAAGCGCGTGCCGAAAATGACTTCAAGGGATATGCCCCCCTTCTCAAGCGCATGATGGCGATGCAAAGGGAAATTTCGCAGGCAATTGGCGGAAAGCATCCCTATGACCCAATGGTCGCCAAGTTCGAGCCGGGGATGACCCATGCACAGTTGCAACTGCTCTATTCGCAACTCAAGACTGCGCTGGTGCCCTTGATTCAGCGCGCGGCCGCCGCAAAACCACCGCGGATGGATTTTCTTGCCCGCGGCTTTCCCGTACCGCAACAGAAGGCCTATGCCATGCAGATGGCCGAGCGGATGGGGTATGACATTTCGCGCGGTCGGTTGGATGATACTGTCCATCCGTTTGAGATTTCCTTCACCCGCAATGACGTCCGCATCACCAGCCGCTTTCGCGAGGCTTGGCTGCCCGGCGGGATGTTTGCCCTTTGGCATGAGGCGGGCCATGGCATGTATGAACAGGGCGGCGCACCCGAGTTCGTCCGATCGATCTTTACCACGGACCTGGTGAATCGATCGCTGTGAACGGTGCCAGTTTTGGTATCCACGAAAGCCAATCCCGGCTATGGGAAAATCGTGTTGGGCGCGCACGCGGATTTTGGGATTTGCATTTCAGCGAGTTGCGCGACCATTTCCCGGATCAATTGCACGACGTTTCCGCCGATGAATTCTGGCGTTCGGTCAATGCAGTGCGCCCCGACTGCATCCGGGTCGAGGCCGATGAGTTGACCTACGACATGCACATCATACTGCGTTCGGAGATTGAGGCTGCATTGATGGCGGGCGACTTGGCGGTGGACGACTTGCCAATGGTGTGGGCCGAGAAGATGAAAGAATATCTCGGTGTTGCCGTGCCTGACGACACACGTGGCGTATTGCAGGATGTGCATTGGTCGCACGGCTATCTGGGTTCATTCCCAACCTATACCATCGGCAATATCATGGCGTCACAGTTCTTCCGCAAAGCACAACAGGACCCGGCCATTTCGAAGGGGCTTTCCTCCGGCAATTTCGCCCCGCTGCGCAATTGGCTTGGCGACAACATCTATCTCCACGGCAGATCTCGGCTTCCGCAAGAGACATTGCAGGCTGCGACTGGCGAAGGGCTCGATCCTACCGCCTATATCGCCGACCTGACTGCAAAGGTCGACGCCTTGACCAATTGAGGGGGGAGGATGTTCTCACCCGCCGACCTCTATGATGCGGATCCAGATCACGCGTTTGTTTGCGAAACACAGTTTCCCAACTTTGGCAGGCAGAGCGCGTCTTGCGATCTTTTTGCTGAGGCGGCGTGCCAATGCTGGGCGTGTTAGCCTGACCCAACTCAAGCCGGTGCCTGCCGTTAAGGCCTGCAGAACAGCTGCGATCCGCGCGCAAGTGGCCTGTTACACCAAATGCGACCTCCAGCACATCATCTACGATTGCTGGAAGGACAGGCATTGCCCAAAGTCCTAGGGTACGGCGGCGCTAGACTGGAGCCGCGGCGGCCGACCTGCCCATTTTGGAAAGGAATATGGCAATGCTGGTGCCCTGACACAGCACTAGGGCCATATCTGCTGGAACTACGACGGCCTGACAGCGGCATGGGAGAAATTCGCATCTGTCGTGAACCGCTCTGATGACCGAATGGGCCTGCGTTCCGAACACTGAGGTATCAACCAAGACCATCCCAGTATTGGACTTCTGGGGCCGGTCGGGCGACTTTCAGGCGGATAAAGCATAGCAAAATGGCAGGCCTCGTGACCAAAATTGAACGCATAGAGACGACGATTGTCGATATTCCCACGATCCGTGGCCATGTCTTGTCGATGACGACGATGATGGTTCAATCCATCGTTTTGGTGCAGGTGCGGTTTTCCGACGGTTCTGTGGGTTTGGGCGAAGGCACGTCTATCGGTGGCATGAGCTACGGTGCCGAAAGCCCCGAGAGTATCAAGTTGGCGATTGACGCCTATATTGCACCAGCCCTTCTAGGGCTAAACGGCAACGACGTGAACGTGGCGACCAATCTGATGCAGAAGGTAGTGCGCGGCAATCCTATCGCGCGCTGTGCTGTGGAGATCGCCCTTTGGGACGGGCTTGGCCGGCGGCTGGGCGTGTCGGTGGCGCAGCTGTTCGGCGGCAAGGTTCGCAGTACCATGCCCGTCGCCTGGACTTTGGCCAGCGGCAATTCGGATCAAGATATCGCCGAGGCGCAAGAGTTGCTGGCGCAAAGGCGGCACAACATCTTCAAGCTGAAGATCGGCAAACGGTCCGTCCGTGAGGACATCGCCCATGTCGCGGCGATCAAATCGGCCCTCGGCGAGGACGCCAGCATTCGGGTCGATGTCAATCAGGCCTGGACGATTTCGCAAAGCCGCTGGGGTCTTGCCGGATTGCAGGAGATCGGTGTCGACCTTGTGGAACAGCCGATCGCAGCACATCACCTGAACGCGCTCAAGCATCTGACCGACACCTACGAAATCGCCGTGATGGCCGATGAGGCACTGCAAGGCCCCGAAGACGCCCTGTTGGTCGCTTCGAACCGGTCGGCGGATGTATTCGCGGTCAAGATCGCGCAATCGGGCGGGCTGAAACGCGCCGCCGAGGTGATCGCAATTGCCCAAGCGGCGGGCATTGGGCTTTATGGCGGCACGATGCTTGAGGCGGGCGTCGGCACAGCGGCGGCCGTACAGTTGTTTTCCACCATCGAAGTGCTGGATTGGGGGACCGAGTTGTTCGGGCCGCTGTTGCTGAAGGATGAGATCCTTGCTACGCCGATCCACTATTCCGATTTCTCACTTTCAGTCCCCGAGGGGCCGGGTATTGGCGTTGATCTGGATCCCGAGAAAGTGGCCCATTATCGCCGGGACCGCAGCGGCAGCTTGCACCGTGTTGCGGCCCTCACCTGACGCCAATCATTGCCCAGTCACAGCGGCTTGCGGGCCACAAATTGGGCCAGTTGCACGAAGTTGCGCACATGCACGCCCTGTTCATCCAAACGGTAGTTGAGCGATAGCTCGGTATGCGCCAATGGGGGCTCAATCTGGTAGAACCGGATGCCATTGCGCGTTCCGGACGCGACAGAGGCGGGCACGATGCAAACGCCTTCGCCAATCGCTACAAGGCTCAGCGCGGTTTGCAGGTCCATCGTAAAGACCCGTTTCACGATTTCAACCCCTACTGCGGCGCAACTGTTCAGCACGAAATCGGCAAAGCTGGGCCGGGGGTATTCGGGATAGAGGATAAAGCTTTGCGTCGTCAGATTGTGCAGGTTGGCCACAGAACGGTTGCCGGTCTCCACCGTATCGGGCGCTGCAAGAACCAACGCCTCTTCGGCAAGTTTGCGGGTGACGAATTCGCTGTCGGTCAGCGCGGGACGGGCGAAGGCCACGTCAATTTCCCGGCTGACCAAGGAACGGTGCAACTGGGCATTGTTCATCGGGATGAGGCTTAGGTTGACCTCGGGATAATTGGCGCGAAAAGATTTGATGACATTGGGCAACAGGCCAAAGGTTGATGAACCGACGAACCCGATGCGCAACCGCCCCTCAGCCCCCTGCCCTATCCGGCGCACCTCTAGCTTTACGTCCTCAATCTGGCTTAGAATGCCGATACCGCGTTGATAAAGCCGTTCGCCGGCTTGGGTCAGGGTGATAGCATTGCGACCGCGGTTGAAGAGCAGAGCGCCCAAATCTTCCTCGGTCTGTTTTATCTGACGGCTGAGCGGCGGCTGCGCCATGCCCAAGCGTTCGGCCGCCCGGCCAAAATGCAGTTCTTCGGCAACGGCAACGAAATACGTCAACTGTCTGAGGTTCATCGTCCGGGCCTCCCGATCCCTGCCATTCAACACTAGCGGTCAAGTGGGCCCGTAGCACTACTACAATGCAAGAAATCCCCCGACGGATCGGGGGATTTCAAGCGCGTTTCTGCGGTGCTATTACTCAGCAGCCATGGATTTCGTTTCGGCCTTGAGTACGAAATCGAACTGGACGTGTAGCTCGTCATGCATATCTGCGGGCGCCTTCTTGAACTCGGCGACCAGGCTGTCTTTGACGGCGAAGACCGAGTCATTGTCGAGCCAGGCGCTGCTGCTGTCATAGACTTGGCTAATCAAGGTGCCAAAGCCATCTTTCGACAGGATAAAGTGCATGTGCCCCGGGCGGTTCGGGTGATGCCCCATATAGCGCAGCAATTCACCTGCGGTTTCATTGTCGGGGATCGGATAGGGCACCGGGCGGACGGCGCGGAAGGCGTAGTGGCCGTTCTCGTCGGTCAAGAAACGACCGCGCAGGTTGAAGTCGGGCTGATCAGGGTCGTGATTTTCATAAAGCCCGTTTGGCGCATCCTCCCAGACGTCCATCATGACGTCTTTCAAAGGGGCACCGTTTGTATCGCGGACATAGCCTTCGAAATAGACAGATTCCTCATTGTCGAAATGCTTTTGCACGGTCGACGCGCCCTTGGGCAGGACTGGCGGGTTTTCACGGTAGAACGGGCCCAGCACGGTGGATTCGCTTTCGCCGCTATCGACGGGGTTGGTCAACATATCGACCAGAACCTCAACCCCAAGGATATCGCCAAGCAGGATGAATTCCTGACGCTTGTCATCACAGGTTTGACCTGCGCGGGCCAAATAGTTGCAGGCCTCAATGAATTCGCTGTGCTGCAGCTTTACGTCTTTGCAAAAGCCATGCAGGTGCTTGATCAACGAGACCATGATTTCGCGTTGCCGGTCGTCAATATCGCCATATTTGCCAAGCGATTCGATCACGACGTCGCTGACATTTTCCAAGGTTACGATGCCCATAAAGTTTCCTCCTCCAAGGATGATAATCCATAATTGACCGCTACGCAGGGCGCTTGGTCGCTTTGATGAACGATACTTCCCCCAGCCGCAGCGTTCCTCCAATGCCCGCAGCGGTATCGCCCGATACCTTAGGGCTGTGTCGGTGGGTGTCATGGGCCTGCGAACCCGAAAGGGTATTGCCGGATACCCGCACGGCCATTGCCGAAACTGTCCCACACCGCCCAGTTTGACGGCACAGACGGCGCGAGATGCGTCAAAGGGGGGCTCGTGTATTCAACGCTACAGACCATGCAAACACGGCTGAACGCGTCAGCGCATTTGCAGCACCTGGGTCGGCTGTTTTCAGAAACGGTCCTGATCGAGGTGGATGGGGATGAGTTCTATCTGACCTTTGAAAAGGGCACACTGGTGGCTTTGCTGCCCGGCCCCAGCCGCAAGACGCCATGGCGCTTTGCCCTGCGCACCGATGCAGAGGCGCTGCGCCACTTCTGGCAACCGCGTCCCGCACCGGGGTTTCATGACATCTTTGGACTGGTCAAGATTGGCCGCGGCCGGATTGAAGGCGACATCCTGATGCTGGTCAAGAACCTGCGCTATTTCAAAGAGTTCATGGCGCTTGGTCGTCCGCAACCGGAGGCTGGCCAATGATTGAACCGATCGTCGGGCGCTATGTAACCCTTGATGTGCAGGGCGTCACACAGCGGATCTATTTCGAAGAGGCGGGCCAAGGACGCCCGGTTCTGTGCCTGCATACCGCTGGTGCCGATACCCGCCAATGGCGCCACCTTATGAATGATGCAGAGGTCACCGCGCGCAATCGCCTGATCGCCTTTGACATGCCTTGGCACTGCAAATCCCTGCCACCGGAAGGGTTTCAGGCGCAGGAATACCTGCTGACCACCGAAACCTATATCGCAACCGTTTTGGCCCTGATCGCGGCGCTGGGTCTGGATCGTCCGGTCCTCGCGGGATGCTCCATGGGCGGGCGGATCGCGCTGCAGCTGGCGGCGCTCCACGCCGATAAGTTCAGCGGTTTCATCGCCATCGAGGCCAGCGATTTCCAACCGGCCTGGTATGATATCGACTGGTTCGACCGCCCCGACGCCCATGGTGGCGAAATGGGGGCGGCGCTGGTGTCGGCCAATATTTCGCCGTTTGCGCCCGAAGTGGAGCGTTGGAACACCCTGTGGATGTTCATGCAGTCGGGTCCGGGGGTGTTTCGCGGCGATCTCAGCTTTTACACCCGCGACGACAGCCTGATTGCCCGGCTCTGCCAGATCGACACGGCAAAGACGCCAGTACACCTGATTGTCGGGGCCTATGACCTGACCTGCACCCCCGAGGATGCGCAACGCACGGCGGATGCGATCCCCGGCGCGACGCTCTCTGTCATGGACGAGGTCGGACACTTCCCGATGAGCGAGCACCCTGCGGCGTTCCGACCGTTTTTTATCGAAGCACTTGGCAAAATGCCCGAACCATCGGCCTAGGCCGCAGGTTCACCCCATCCGGTGTAAGGAGGAGACACCCAATGACACATAAGACCACGATTTCACGCCGACAATTCGGCGCAGGCTTTGCCGCACTCGGCGCCGCATCAGCGCTGCCTTTGCCCGCGTTGGCCGCAAGCGATACGATCCGGATCGGCTTCGTCACCCCGCAAACCGGTCCTTTGGCGGTGTTTGCCGAATCCGACGCCTTTGTGCTGGACCAGTTCCGTACCGGGCTGGCGAACGGGTTAGAGATCAACGGTAAAACCTATAACGTTGAGATCATTGTAAAAGACAGCCAGTCGAGTTCAAACCGCGCAGCTACGGTGGCACAAGAACTGATGTTCGATGACAAGGTTCATCTGATCACCGCAACCTCGACCCCTGACACCACCAACCCGGTTGCCGATCAGGCCGAGCTGAACGAAACTCCCTGCCTCACTAACGACACCCCTTGGCAACCGCATTTCTTTGGCCGTCAGGGCGACCCGGCCAAGGGCTTTGACTGGACGTTCCATTTCTTCTGGGGGCTGGAGGATGTGATTTCCACCTTCACCGGCATCTGGAACCAGACCGAGACCAACAAGGTTGTCGGTGCGCTTTGGCCCAATGACCCCGATGGCAATGCGTGGGGCAGCCCCGAAGTCGGCTTCCCACCCGTGTTGGAAAAACTGGGTTACACCCTTGTCGATCCGGGCCGTTATCAGGTGATGAGCGATGACTTCAGCGCCCAGATCGCCGCGTTCAAGGCCGCTGGCGTCGAAATTCTGACCGGAGTTGTCCCGCCACCGGATTTCGCCACCTTCTCACTACAGGCCGCCCAGCAGGGGTTTTTCCCCAAGGTCGTGACCTTTGGCAAGGCGCTGGAATTCCCGCAGGTGATCAGCTCGCTCGGCGATCGTGGTGAGGGGCTGAGCACTGAGGTGTGGTGGTCACCCGGGCATCCCTACAGTTCCGGTTTCACCGGCCAAAGCTCGGCCGAATTGGCGGCGGCCTATGAGGCGGCAACCGGCAATCCCTGGACCATGCCGCTGGCCTTCAAACATTCGCTGTTTGAGGTGGCCATCGATGCACTGAAGCGCAGCGCCGACCCGACCGATGCCGCCTCTATCCGTGATGCAATCCGCGCCACTAATTACCAGTCGATCGTTGGGCCGGTGAACTTCATGACCGGGCCGGTGCCCGGCATATCGAAAACTCCGCTGGTCGGCGGGCAGTGGCACATCAAGGACGGCAAACCCGTGCTTGAAATCGTGGAAAACACCGATCAGCCAGCGATTGCCAAGACCGGCACCGTCACGCTGATCGGCGGATAACCCCCTTGTAACTGGCCCTGCCACTTCGGTGGGGCCAAATCTCTGGAAAGGCGGGGCGGTGAGTGTTTTGTTAGAGGCCCGAGGGCTGACGAAGAGTTTTGGCGCGCTGCGCGCGGTAGATGGTGTTTCGCTATCACTGGAACCGGGCGATGCGCTTGGGATCATCGGGCCGAATGGGGCGGGGAAATCGTCGCTTTTCAACCTGATCGCGGGTGTCATGTCCGCCGACGCGGGGCAAGTCCTGTGGCAAGGACAAGATATCACCCAGATGCCCGCCGCGGAACGCTGCCGCACAGGCATTGGCCGCACCTATCAGATTCCGAAACCATTTGCCGGGCTGACCGTTTATGAAAACCTGTTGGTCGCGGCCGAATTCGGCGGTGGGAACGGCGCAGGTGCCAAACCGCTCTGCCGGTCGATCCTTGATCAGATGGAGCTTTCGCATCTCGCAGACACCCCCGCTGGCAGACTGCGGTTGCTGGAGCGCAAGCGGTTGGAAATGGCCCGCGCTTTGGCAACCCGGCCCAAGGTGCTGCTGCTGGACGAAATCGCTGGCGGGCTGACCGATCTTGAATGCGACAGCCTGATTGCCGCCATCCGGGACATCAAGGCGCAGGGCGTGGCGATCATCTGGATTGAGCATGTGGTGCATGCGCTGTTTGCCGTGGTCGACCGGCTTGCCGTGATCAACTTCGGCGCAAAGATTGCCGAGGGCCCGCCAAAGCCGATCTTTGACAGCGCCGAAGTGCAATCCATCTATCTGGGGATCGAAGCATGACGGATTTGTTGCGAATTGAGGGGCTGGATGGCTTCTACGGTGATTTTCAAGCGCTATTCGGCGTCTCGTTTGAGATGGCCGTGGGCGAAACCGTCGCCCTTGTCGGGGCAAATGGTGCGGGGAAGTCTACCTTCCTCAAATGCCTGACCGGGCTTTTGCCGACTGCCGGGCAAAGCATCCTGTACCGCGGTGAAAACATCGCGGGCGCGATGGCTTTTCAGATTGCGCGCAAGGGCATCGCGATGTCACCTGAGGGGCGGCGGTTGTTCCCCTCGCTGTCCGTCGAAGAAAACCTGCGACTTGGCAGCAATGTGGGCCGTGCCGGGCAATGGGATCTGGCGGCGGTGCAGGCGCTGTTCCCGATCCTTGCGGAGAAACGCGATATCCCGGCGACGTTGCTGTCGGGCGGACAGCAGCAGATGGTGGCGATCGGCCGGGCGCTGATGAGCAATCCAGCGCTGTTGCTGTTGGACGAGGTCAGCCTTGGCCTTGCCCCAGTGATCGTGCGCGACATCTATGCGGCCCTGCCCAAGATCCGCGCCGGTGGCACCGCTGTGCTACTGGTCGAACAGGATATCGGCATGGCGATGCAGGTCTCAGACCGGATGTATTGCTTTCAGGAAGGCCATGTCAGCTTGCACGGCCCCTCAGCAACGATGACCCGAGACATGATTTCGGCCGCCTACTTTGGTCGCCAGAAAGAGGTGCAGTGATGGAATGGATCAACGCCATTGTGCAGGGCATCCTGTTGGGCGGACTATATGCGTTGTTCGCCGCCGGGCTGTCGCTGATGTTCGGGGTGATGCGGTTTGTGAACCTCGCCCATGGTGATTTCATCGTGGCGGGTGCGTTTGGCGCGCTGGTATTGGTGCAGGTATTGGGGTTGCACCCGCTGTTGACGCTGGTGATTGTGCTGCCAGTGATGGCCGGCTTTGGCTATGTCGGGCAGCGGTTGGTGCTGAACCGGGTTGTCGGGCGCGATATCCTGCCCTCAATTCTGGTAACCTTCGGCTTTTCGGTGATCCTGCAAAACCTGATGCTGGAACAGTTCAGTGCCGACAGCCAGCGGCTTAGCGCCGGGGCGTTGGACACCGCCTCGTTTGAAGTTGGTGCCTTGTCGATCGGCGCAGTGCCACTGTTGATGTTCGGCGCGGCGGTTGCGGTTCTGGGCGGGTTGAACTGGTTCTTTGGCCACACAAACACCGGGCGGCTTTTGCGCGCAACCTCGGACGATGGTGAGATTATCGGCCTGATGGGCGCCGACCGGCGACACCTGTTCGGGCTTGCGACGGCCCTTGCTAGCGCGGTTGTGGCAATTGCCGGGGTGCTCATGGCGGTCAAGACCAACTTCGACCCATCCGCCGGGCCGATCCGTCTGCTGTTCGCCTTTGAAGCCGTGATCATCGGCGGGTTGGGCAGTCTTTGGGGCACCTTGGCGGGCGGTATCATTCTGGGTGTGGCACAGGGTATCGGTGCGCAAATTGACCCAGGCCTGCAGATTCTGGCGGGGCATATCGTGTTCCTGATCATTCTGGTGGTGCGGCCGCAGGGCCTGTTCCCCAAGCAAAGAGGATAGGGCGATGCAGGTATCAAAAGCGGATCAACTGCGCGTCGGACTTTTGGGGGCGGTATTGGTAATCCTGGGCTCCGGGCCGTTCTGGGCGGATCAAGGGACGATGCGCCTGCTGATTGAGGCGTTCTATTTTCTGGCATTGGCGCAGCTGTGGAACCTGCTTGCGGGGTATTCCGGGCTGATATCGGTCGGTCAGCAGGCCTTTGTCGGTTTGGGCGGCTATATGCTGTTCATTCTTACGATGTTTGCAGGCTTGCCGGTGCTATTGGCCCTGCCGCTGGCTGGGGTTTTGACCGGCATTCTGGCCTGGCCCACCGCTCTGGTCGCCTTTCGGCTGTCTGGACCGTATTTCGCAATTGGCACCTGGGTGATCGCTGAGGTTTTCCGGCTGAGCTTTGCCCAGATCCGCAGCTTGGGTGGGGGATCGGGTATTTCCTTACCCACAGACATCGTGCGCGGCATGGCCGCAAACCGTGGCGCCCGCGAGAGCCTGACCTATTGGGTCGCATTGGCGATTATGCTGGCGGTGGTGCTTGGCATCTGGGCCCTGATGCGGTCGCGGATCGGGTTGGGCCTCGGCGCCATTCGTGACAACGAAGAGGCCGCGACGAGCGTTGGGGTCCGCACGACACGGCTCAAATTCGGGGTTTTTGTGGGGGTGGCGGCGATGACGGGCATGATTGGCGCGCTGATCTTCCTGCAAAAGCTGCGGATTACACCCGAAGCGGCCTTCAGCGTCAATGATTGGTCCGTTTTGGTGATCTTCATTGTTGTGATCGGCGGCATCGGGTCATTGGAAGGGCCGATCCTTGGCTGCATCCTGTTCTTCGTTCTGCGCGAGTTTCTGGCCGATCTGGGCAGCTGGTACATGGTCATCCTCGGCGCAATTTCGGTCAGCATCATGCTGCTTGAACCGCGCGGGATCTGGGGGCTTCTGCACCGCTGGTATCCTGTAACGCTGTTCCCAACCGCGCGCCGCGGATTGCCGCATAGCTAACCCCATCAACATCAACTGCCCGAGGATCCCATGTCAAAACCTTGTATAATCTGCGTTGCGATCACGGGCTCATTGCCCACTAAGGCGAACAATCCCGCCGTGCCAATCACCATTTCCGAGCAGGTTGAAAGCACACAAGCCGCGTTTGAGGCAGGTGCAAGCATCGTTCACGCCCATGTCCGCCGCGAAGACGGCACGCCGACGTCCGATCCGGACAGGTTCGCTCGCCTGATGGAAGGCATCCGCAACCACTGCCCGGTATGATCATTCAGCTTTCGACGGGCGGTCGATCAGGGGCCGAACGTGAACGCGGTGGTATGCTGCCATTGCGGCCCGACATGGCGTCGCTGGCCGTGGGCTCTACCAACTTTCCCAACCGCGTATACGACAATGCGCCAGACCTCGTGGATTGGCTGGCCAGCGAGATGAAAACCTATCAGATCAAACCCGAGATAGAGGCGTTTGATCTGTCCCATATTCATCAAGCCATCGCCATGAACAAAGACGGGCGCATTCCTGGACAGTTGTATGTGCAATTCGTCATGGGTGTGAAGAACGCAATGCCGGTTGACCGGGATGTCTTTGACTACTACCGGCGCACAATGGAACGACTTGCGCCCGATGCCGAATGGTGTGGCGCGGGGATCGGGCAGCACCAGCTGACGCTGAACGAATGGTGCATTGCCTCTGGTGGCCACACACGCACTGGTCTGGAAGATAATGTGCGCCTTGACCGCGACAGGTTGGCCCCTTCGAATGCAGCCCTCGTCCGCCGTGTGGTTGAACTATGTGAAAAACACGAGCGACCGGTAGCCGACTGGCGGCAAGCCCGTTCGATACTAAATGTTTCACCGCCAGACAGAAACTAGGTCCGAGGAGCCGAAGGCAGTGCTCTTACTCTTCGAATAGGGCCCTGCCCCGAGACAGTTGCATTCACTGCTGAGTTGAACTGAGCTCCCGCATTGCAGTTGAGCGTGAAGTGCGGCTTTCTCTAGGCTGAGGCGTGCTCCGACCACGTGTAGCGGCTGGAATGCCGCCACTGAGGTTCTCTAATCGCATTGGTCAAGTTCTTTGATTTCTGCCTGAGCTCCGCCGTGTTCATGGTTCTCTCCGCGGTCGACCTCGACGGATCGCCGCATGTTGGCGTCGGATGGTCGGATCGACCAAAGTGGTCCTCGCACTTGCTTTGATGATGTGACCGTCCCCCGACGGCATCGATGTGCCAAGGTGGGTCTGCGAGGATCCACAAAGGGGAGCGGTCATGTCGGAGATTATCACGGTCGGTCTCGATCCGTTGGCCGACAGGCGAATGCGAAGCAATCGCCGATAGGCTGTCGAAGAATGTGTTTCAGATGCATGGGGCTGATGTCTCGGGTCGGATGGAGCTGCGCAAGAAGCTGAGGCGGGATCAGGTTCTGGTTTTCTTCAGCCAGTTGCAGCCCTGTGTTGTGGCGATGGAAGCCTGTGGCGGTGCCCACTTCTGGGGCCGCGAGATCGGCAAGCTTGGCCATGAGGTGCGGCTCATCCCGCCCGCCTATGTCAAGCCCTTCGTCAAGCGGCAGAAGAACGATGCGGCAGATGCTGAGGCGATTTGCGAAGCGGCGGTCGCCCGACGATGCGCTTCGTTCCCGTGAAGAGCGAAGAGACCCAAGGGGCGGCGATGGTCTTTCGCGTCCGCGAGCTGCTGATCCGGCAGCGGACGCAGGCCATCAACGCCCTGCGCGGCCATCTGACCGAGTTCGGGCAGATCGTGCCGCAAGGCGCGGCGAACGCCGCGAAGCTGATCGCCATCGTCGAGGAGCCGGACAGCGGTCTGCCCGCCGACGCCATCGGAACGCTCAAGGTTCTGGTCGCGGCACTGACCCATCTCGAGACCGAGATCGGCAAGCTCGATGCCGAGATCGCCCGTCGGGCCAAGGAGAACGACGTGGCGCGGCGGCTGATGACGGTGCCGGGCATCGGGCCGCTGATCGCCACGGCCATCGCGGTCCTGGCCCCGCCGCCCGAGACATTCCGCAAGGCGCGGGATTTTGCGGCCTGGCTCGGTCTGGTGCCACGACAGCATTCGACCGGTGGCAAGCAGCGGCTCGGGGCCACGACGAAGATGGGCGAACGCTCCCTGCAGGCGGCTTGCTGATCATTGGGGCCAACAGCGTCATCATCAAGCGACATGTCCATGCCGCAGCCCGGCCGGGCACATGGCTGGGCGGGATGCTGACACGCAAGCCACCGATGCTGGTGCGGGTGGCGCTGGCGAACAAAATGGCGCGGATCGTCTGGGCCCTGATGGCCCGCGGTGGCGTCTACCAGTCTCCGGCCGCGGCGGCATAAGCCGCCGTCGGTCGCGAGGACGTCGGAGCGGAAGAGGGCAAGGAGCAGTTTGGCGCAATAGTCGTGAGACGGGATCGGGAGAACCAGTGTGCAACAGAGTGCCTTCGAGCACGCGGCTTTGATCTGGACCCGACCTTCGAACACCATACGGGCCCGCGGCATATCGATGGCCGCAACAGTAGTGTCCGAGGACGTGGTGGACTTTGTTGCTGCGCTGGCGGTGTAACCGGGGTGGCCATTGAGGAGGTCGGTTTATGGTGGGGTTGCGAGCTTCAACCACGGACCGAGGAGACCCCCGATAACCGAGACCAACATGCCCTTGATCGAGCTTTTGCAAAAGCACGATGAGGGCGATTTTCTGCGTGCGGTGACCGAGGCCGTGCTCCAGACACTGATGGAGCATGACGTCGAGGGCATGATCGGCGCTGGCCGCTATGAACGTGGCGAGGGCCGTCAGACTTACCGGAACGGCTATCGTGACCGCGAACTGGAGACGCGGTTGGGGGCTTCGAATTTGCGGGTGCCGAAGCTGCGGGCGGGATCATACTTCCCGGGCTTCCTGGAGCCGCGCCGCACGTCGGAGAAGGCCCTAGTGGCCGTCATTCAAGAGGCATGGATCGGCGGGGTCTCGACGCGGAAGCTCGACGATCTGGTTCAGGCGGTGGGGCTGTCGGGGACATCCAAGAGCACGGTGTCCAAACTTTGCAAGGACATAGATGGACCTGCACCGGTTTCGTTCCGGTCAGGTGCTCATGTTAGGCGGCCCTCTGTTCGAAGGCCACGGGTGATTTCCAGCCGAGGGCTGAGTGTTTGCGGCGCGGGTTGTAGAAGCCGTTGATGTATTCGAAGAGGGCGACTTCGACCTCGCGACGGGTTTGCCAGTTGCGGCGCCAGACCAGTTCGGCCTTCAGCGACTTGAAGAAGCTTTCGACGGCGGAATTGTCGTAACAATTGCCCTTGCCGCTCATCGACACCTTGAACCCGTGCTTGCGCAGCAGCTTCTGATAGTCGTGGGCGCAGTATTGCGATCCGCGATCCGTGTGATGAACGCAGCCTGGTGGTGGCCTTCGGATCGCGATGGCCATGTTCAGGGCCCGCAAGGCCAGATCCTGCTTCATGCGGTTGCTGATGGCCCAGCCAACGACGCGCCGCGAGAAAAGGTCAATGATCACAGCAAGATAAACCCAACCCTCCCGCGTCCAGACATAGGTGATGTCGCCCGCCCACTTCTGGTTCGGCCCGCTCGCCGTGAAGTCTTGCTGCAAGAGATTCGGCGCGATGTTGAAGGCGTGGTCGCTGTCGGTGGTCGCGCTTGAACTTCCGTGCTGCGGATGACCTGAATGCCGTTCTGGCGCATCAGACGGCCCACCCGGCGTTGCCCGACCTGGATGCCCAACTCGTTCAACTCCTCGGTCATGCGGGGCCGACCGTAGCTGCCCAAGGCTCAAACGGTGCTGATCGCGGATATGGGCGAGGAGCACCATGTCGCGCCGCTGGCGATGCGACGGGGGCCTGTGCTTCCAGGCATGAAGTCCACGCTCTGAAACGCCCATCAGGCGGCACAGATGGCTGCGGGTCAGGATGCCGCGATACTCGGCAATATATTGAAACTTCACGGCTTTTGAGCCGCGAAGAACATCGCCGCCTTTTTTAGCACTTCCCTCTCCTCCCGGAGTATGCGGTTCTCTTTGCGCAGCCGTTCGTTCTCGCGCAGAAGCTCGGCGTCCTGTGCGGGCACCTTGGCCTCTTCAGAAAACACCCTGACCCACTTGCCGAGGGTCGAATGCCCAATCCCCAAATCAGACGCAACCTGACGCCGTGTCAGGCCACTGGTCTGCGCGATGCGAACCGCATCCCGCTTGAACTCGTCGCTGTGTATCGCTGCCATATCCGGTCTCCTTGATGGCGAGTATTGCTCTCAAAAGACCGGAACGAAACCGGTGCAGGTCCAAGACGAGAGGGTGCATGAGTTCCTCGACCGCCCGCTGACCCATTGCCCGGCAGGCGAACGCATGGGTTCGCCGAGAGGGGGCGAGTGGCCCTATCTCTGGCTCGACGCGACCTATCTGAAGCTGCGCGAGGGAGGACGCATCATCTCGGTGGCGGCCATAATCGCTGTCGCGGTGAACACCGACGGGCGGCGCGAGATCATCGGCCTCTGCGTCGGCCCGTCCGAGGCCGAGACCTTCTGGACCGAGTTCCTGCGCAGCCTCAACGGGCGCGGGCTCGACGGCGTCAAGCTGGTGATCTCGGACGCGCATATCGGCCTGAAAGCGGCGATCCGGCGCGTGTTCGATGCCACCTGGCAACGGTGCCGCGTGCACTGGATGAGGAACGCCCTCGCCCATGTGCCCAAGGGGCAGCATACCGTCGTTGCCGCCGCGATCCGGCTGGCTTTCAACCAGCCCGATCAGAAAGCTGCTGTCGAGGTCTGGCGGCACGTCGCCGACCAGCTCCGCCCCCGCTGGCCCAAACTGGCCACGCTGATGGACGAGAGCGAAGCCGATGTATTGGCCTACATGGCATTCCCGGCCCAGCATCGCACCAAGCTTCACAGCACCAACCCATTGGAACGCCCCCCTCTCACGGTTTGCAGGCAAACCGTTGCCGGGCAACGGAACAAGGAGATGAAGCGCCGCGCTGATGTGGTCGGCATCTTCCCCAACGAGGACAGCATCCTGCGCCTGATCGGTGCCGTCCTGTTCGACCAGAATGACGACTGGCAGAGCCAACACCGCTACATGATGGTCGAAGCCTTCAGCCAGATCGACACCGCCCAGATCGACCCACTTCCAAGCATAACCACACAGGCCGCCTGACCGATGATCCCAAATGGCCATCCCGCAAATTACACCAGCTTGACGGACGCTACCTCGAAAACCGTCATCACGACTTTGGTCTTCTTCAACCACCTCAGAAGCTGCCTGAGCCCCGTTTGGTTATTGCTGAAAGCCCGGTGCTGGCGCCCAGACAGCCAAAATGCGTCCAAACTTGCCTTCGAAACATCAATTCCAAGCGCATCCCTCATTTACTTTTCCTCACCTATTCTTGTCATACGAGCCCTTCGCCCAAGTATCCGTTCATGTTGAAAAAAGGCGGGGTGATCTTACTCACGGGCGGCCCTTTGTGACCAAGAGGGGTGCGATCCAACCCACCAATACCACGACGAAAGACAAGCCGGGCATCAGTTTCACTATCACACAGGAACCTCAAAAAGTCATAAGACAAGAGGGGCGGTCACGATGCCAATCTCTTCGCCTTCCGGGATCTGGTCCAACAGGTCCGGCAACACGGGGCTGTCACCATCGCTGCTGGGGGTGAATTCCACCGCTCGGATGTCCGAAGTGGCGATGTCCATGGCCAAATGGACCTTGCGCCCCCTCTCGGGCGATTGCGACGCAATCCCCTGCCGGGCACCGATTGGCGGCGACCCTGAATACCGTGCTTGCGAGCCTGCCACTCACCATCCCCAAGGAACTTGATCCCAGTGCTTTCCACCAGTAAGTTCAGCGGACCATCGGCGCGCCGGTAGGGGATCTGGACGACCAGCGTTTTCTGCCACCGGCACAAGGTTGAATAGTCCGGCACTGTCCAATCGAGGTTCGCCATCTTCAACAGGCTGGCCACCATGCCTGTCGTTTGCCACAAGGGCAGCTTGAACAAGACCTTGATCAACAGGCAAAACTGGATCGCCGCATCGAAAAACACCGCAGGGCGACCGGGGCTTGCGTTATGCGAAGCAAGCCAGGCCATGTCCTTGTCCAGCCAGATCAAAAGTGACCCGCGCTTCCTCAGCGCCAAATTGTAGCTGGACCAATTTGTCGCACAGTAGCGGGCAGGTGATGCCTTGCTCATGCACCACGTCTAACCGTATGGATTCACGATGTGAATCCCTGGCAGCCTGAGTTCTGCAACAACGCTGTGGCGACCGCAAACTGGAAGCCCGTGCTCAACGGAAAGCTGGCTATGACGGCACACCAGACCCAATTGTACCGATCGATCAGCAGCCCAGCCGGCTGGTAGGGGTAAGTCCGCTCGATCATCCCGCGCCGCACTTCCTGGTCCAGGGTTTGGGCGTTCGTGATAACTATCCGTTGGCGACGGGCAGCTCCCCGATCTTGGCATGCAGGTAGCGGTCCCCGTCTTCGACGATCTCGGCGGTGATGGCCGCCTTGTTGTCGGCTCAAGAAACGCCCGAAGCGCCTTTCAGCCGTGCCCTCTTCTATTGATGGATCACCGTCATCTCTCGGTGTTGGCTCGGAACAGATGGACTTCCTAAGCGTCGCCAGCTCCGGAAACGTGCGCTCACCTTGCAGCACCCCTATTGGCACGCGTGGCATTGAACTCCGCCACATGATTCTGAACCACCCCGGCTTCACCGGCGGGCAAAACTCTCGGAGAATTGCCCGTTTTGGAATGGAAGAAGACATCGAAGCCGTGTTTTCCTGAGTTCCGCGTACGCGCGGTGCGGTTGGCGATGGAACACCGCTCTGATTGTCAGAGCGAGGCTGCGGTTGAAGGCGGCGATCGCGGGTAAATCGGGCTGTTCGCCAGTCAGCCTTCGCGTGTGGGCCCGGCAGGTCCAGCGCGATGGCGGCGAGCGGCCTGATCCGACGACTGCCGAGAAGGCGCGGATCAAGGAACTTGCGCGTGAGAACCGCGAACTGCGTCAAGCCAATGAGATTTTGAGGACAGCATCGGCATATTTGGCACAGGTGCGAAGGGCAGCGCGGCATCGCTTCAGCGCTGCCTTTAGTGGCTCGATCACCCATTTCGCAAACGATTGCTTTCATTGAAGAAAGCCGAGACGCGATTGGGGTCGCGCCAATCTGCAGGGCAGTGCAGTTTGTCCCTTCCACGTATTACGAACGGCGCGCCATTGCGCGCGGCCCTGAGCGCGCATTGCTGCGGGCAAAGTCCGGCGCCGCCATGAGCCTCAAGATTGATGGCGCTTGGGCAAGCAACCGCAAACTCTACGGTGCGCGCAAGATCTGGCACGTTCTGCGGCGGGAGGGTGAGGATATAGCGCGTTGCACTGTTGAGCGGTTGATGCGCAGTTTGGGCATCAAGGGTGTTGTCCGGGGTAAAAAGGTCGTCACAACCAATCCGGACACATCTCAGTTCTGCCCTGACGACACGGTGAACCGCCTGTTCAAGGCGGATCGGCCAAACAAGCTACGGGTTTCAGACTTCACCTATGTGCCCACCTGGTCCGGGACGGTCTACGTCGCCCCTCGCCATTGGGCTCGAACCAATGGCGCCTACAATGGCTCGATCATCGACGTCTTCGCAAGGCGGATCGTAGGGTGGCGCACCTCGACATCCATGAAGACCCAGTTCGTGGCCGGCGCACTGGAACAGGCAGTCTGGCAAATAGAAACACCGAATAACAAGAGCCTGGCCCATCATTCGGGCCGCGGGTCCCAATACCTGTCCACCAAGTATACCGAGCGTTTGGCAGAGGCCGAGATCGATCTCTCAGTCGGAACCGTCGGCGATGCCTACGACAATGCCCTGGCCGAATGCGTCAATGGCCTGTTCAAAACCGAGGTGATCATCCAGATCGGCCCGTGGAAATCGCTGCGCAAGGTCGAGTGGGAAACCCTGAAATGGACTTACGGCGAAGCAAGCATCGCCTACCGGCCAACAGATCGACAGGTATAGACAACAGCCGCCGCCTCGCCCCCATCGGCCACATCCCACCCGCAGAAGCAGAGGAGGCGTTCTATCCAAATCTGAACAAGATCAATATGGTCGCATGATCGGTAAACACATCGCCATCAGCTAGAAACGGGGAGGTTCAGTCCTGTGTTTCGACATGCTCTGGTCACCTCGATCTTGGAGACCAACAAACGTCAGATCTTAGCAACCCTCACTTTCCGAATTTGGGGCCCAGCTCACTTCGGCCCATCCGCGCATTTGGCCCTAGCGGTCCGAACATCCGTTCATTTTGGCATCATTGACGAGCCTGTCTCCGCTCGAATCCTTACCGGTCGGTTAAGAATGAGAGCGATAGTCGCGCGTGAGGTGAAATTGCAACAGATTGATGCAACTATAGCGATAGCTGCAACACTTCTGGCCGATCAGGTTTACGTAACGTATCCAAATAAAAACTGTTGCCTTCCAACGAGGCAGATCAACAAGTAGATATGAGGTTGAGCGGCATGTCAGATTTTCGCACATCTGCAGCGTTAACAATGCTGTTGATAGTCCCGACCTTAGTTCTCTCCGCCGTCCCTGTCCGGGCAGAGCCCAAGACCTCACAAATCACTGTCAGCACCAGTGCGCGCCAAGGCATGGCAGGCGCATCTCTGGTCTATCAGCAGTCGCTTGGACCCAATATATCGCTGACCGGGCCAATGGTTCGCCTAGGCTCTAGAACAGGACAGTTTGACCTCGACTCTTCGGATACCGGCACACGCACAAATACGTCAGAGGCCTATCTGGGATATCAGATCGTCACCGAAAAGCTAAAATACCGTATATTCCTCGGCGCGAACTTCCGGACTGACGATACAAGCGGACGCGGCACCGAAAGCGGCCCAAAAATCCTGATTCAGGCGATCGATGGCAAGGCCATGGACATGAACCTGATCGTCCAAGCCAATTACACAACTTTGCATGACGCCTACGGACTCTTTGTGCGGACCGGTTGGTCGGTTGGGTCAATTTCCTTGGGACCAGAGGTCGCGATCGCAGGCGCCGACAATTATCAGAGTGCACGGCTCGGACTGGCAGCCTCAGATTGGCGGCTGGGCAAAATGAACCTGACGGCACGGGCTGGTTACAACTTCGATCTGAGCAATCATGGTGCTGGCGATGGCGCCTATATTGGGTTCGGTCTAACGCATCAATTCTGAAGGTTCCTATAAATGGAGATTCGGACTTCGCAGAACTTCGGGAACAGTGCGCAGGGGGGCGGGCTACCTATCTACACGGCACCCAGTTTGTTTTCTGAACCGTCGCAGGTCCAATCCAATTGGCGGGCTGCTGCCCAGAACTTTGTATCCCAAGGCGCTATGTTGTTGATCGTTTGCGCGGCGGCATTGCATCTGCTTTCCATTCGTGACGCCCACGCTGGGGTTATCGCCTTCGGTGTAATTGCCATTTGGCGCTATGTCTGGTGGCTGATCCATTACCTTCGCGCCGCTTTCTACCTGAAGGTTCGGTTTCCAAAGATGCGCGCAACGGTCACACACCGGGCCGCCGGGCGGGCTGTCAGCCGGATCTATGCGGTTGTGATGTCTTACGACATCCCCGCGAACCAATTCGTTGCGGTCTACCGGGCGCTCTTTGCCAATGTCCCGACCTGTGGTGCGCCAATGACGGTCATCGCATCAGTGACGTCGCTGCGCGATAAAGAGTTGCTGTTCGAAATCTATGAAGACATGGGCTGCCCTAGCGATCTGGACATTGTCGTTCAATATCAAAAGGGTGACGGTAAGCGTAGTGCCATGGCCATGGCGCTGCGTGCCATCGCACGTCGCTGCCCGCCCAGAAATTCGCTGACACTCTTTCTGGACGGCGATATCTTGATCGAACCGAATACTTTGTCGCGATGCCTGCCGTTCTTTCTGGCCGATCCAGAGCTTGCGGCACTGACCATAGACAACGGTGCTATTGTTGACGGCGGGCAAACCGTCAGTGACTGGTATGCGCTACGCCACGCACAGCGTCATCTGACTATGGCGTCGATGGCTATGTCAGAGCGGCTTTTGGTGCTGACCGGCCGTTTCTCAATCTATCGCACGCAGGATGCCGTCAGCCCAGCATTTATCAGGATCATCGAATCCGATTGGATCGACCATTGGCGTTTCGCACGCATCAATTTCCTCAGCGGCGACGACAAGTCGATGTGGTACCACATGTTGCGACTTCGCCGGAAGATGATCTACCTTCCCGACGTTGTCGCACGCGGTTTTGAAGCGTTGCCAGCAGGCAACGGATTTCTGTCCGGCACCACAAAACTCATGTTTCGCTGGTTTGGCAATATGATCCGCAATAGCGGGCGCTCCATTCGATTGGGGCCGAAGATCTGCG
>CAWAEL010000027.1:0-91495 GCA_963781185.1 uncultured Alphaproteobacteria bacterium | reverse complement strand
GACCGCGCAGGTCGCGGCCCTGCTGACCAACCAGATTGCAGCCCTCGGGCCGGATCAGGTCGGCGCCCTGACCACCGCGCAGGTTGCCAACATGACCACGGCACAGGTCGCGGCCCTGTCCACCTCTGCGCTGACCAACCTTGGCAGCGCCAGCCTGATCGCCCTGACCACCGCGCAGGCGGCGGCCCTGTCGGCAGCGCAGGTCGCCGCCCTCGACGCCTCGGTCCTCGCGCAGATGGAGACGGCCGATCTCGCCGCCCTGACCACCTCGGCCATAACCGGCCTGACGACCGATGCGGTGGCGGCCCTCGATTCCACCCAGATCCGCGCGCTGACCACCGCTCAGGTGGTCGCCCTGTCCACCAGTCAGATTGCCGCCATCGACGTGTCCGGCATGGCCAACCTCAGCTCGGCAGAGCTGGTCGCGATGACCACTGCACAGGTCGCCGCCCTCAGCTCCGATCAAGTGGGTGCCCTGACCCCCGCGCTGTTCGCCAAACTGACAACGCCGCAGATCACTGCCCTGTCCAGCACCGCGCTGACCAGCCTGCAGACGGATCAACTGGTCGCCCTCACTACGGCGCAGGCCGCCGTGCTGACCGCCGCCCAGATCGCCGCCATCGACCCGAGTGTCATGATGGAGATGGAGACTGCCGATCTCGCCGCCCTCACCACCACGGCAGTTGCGGGTCTGACCACGGATCAGGTGGCCTATCTCGGCACTGCACAGGTCGCGGCGCTGACCACGGCACAGCTGGCCGTGCTGACCACCGGCCATATTGCGGCCCTCAACACCGATGATGTGGCGGCCATGACCACCGCCCAGATCGCGGCGCTGACCACCGCGCAGATCCGCGCCCTCGGTTCCGATCAGATCGCAGCCCTGACCACCGATCAGGTGGCGCATATGACCACCGCCCAGATCACCGCCCTGACCACCGCGGCTTTGGCCGGGCTTGACCAGCGATGACATCGTCGCCCTGACCACCGCGCAGGCCGCCGTGCTGACCGCCGCGCAACTCGCCACGCTCGACCCCACCCTGACCTCGGCGTTAGAGATGGCGGATCTTGCCGCCCTGACCACGGCCGCCGTCAAGGGCCTGACCACCGATCAGATCGCCGGCCTGAGTGGCTCGCAGATCGCGGCGCTGACCACGGCGCAACTGGTCGCCCTCAGCACCAGCCAGATCGCTGCCGTTGATACGGCAGGCATCGCTGGCATGACCACGACGCAGGCGGCCGCCCTGACCACCGCGCAGATTGCTGCCCTCAGTTCGGATCAGTTGACGGCGATCACCACCGCCCAGATGGCCAAACTGACCACGGCGCAGATCGCGGCCCTGTCCACCGCTGCCCTGGCCGGGCTGGAATCCGCCGACCTCGCCGCCATCACCACGGCGCAGGCCGCCGTCCTGACCTCAACCCAACTGGCTGCCATCGACGCCGCCGTGATCGCGGGGATCGAGGCCGCCGATCTTGCCGCCCTGACCACCACCGCGCTAAAGGGCATTGGCACGGACGATATCGCCGCCCTCGGCTCGGCCCAGATCGCCGCCCTGACCACGGCGCAACTGGCCTCACTGACCAATAACAAGGTCGCGGCCATCGGCACCTCCGGGATCGCCGCCATGTCCACCGCCCAGATTGTCGCCCTGACGACCGGGCAGCTATCGCATATGACAACCGATCAGATCGTCGCGATGACCACCACGCAGATCGCCAAACTGACCACAGCGCAAGAGGTGCGTCTGACCACGGATCAGATCGCGGCGCTGACCACGGCACAGGTGGCGGCGCTCAAGACAGCGCAGATTGCGGCGCTGACCACGGCGCAGGTCGTGGCCCTTGTGACTGACGATGTCGCGGCCCTGTCCACCGCCCAGATCGCCGCGCTGACCTCGGCCCAGATCGCGGCGCTGACCCTGACGCAATTTGGTGCCCTGACGTCCGCGCAGATGGCGGCGCTGACCACCGCGCAGGTCGCCAAACTGTCGACAACCCAGATCGCCGCGCTGACCTCGGATCAGGTGGCGGCCCTGACGACCGCGCAAACCGTGGCCCTGACCACCGCGCAGATCAAGGCGCTGACCACGGATGATGTGGCCGCCCTGACCACGGCGCAAATCGCCGCCCTGACCACGGCCCAGACCGCGGCCCTGTTGACCGAACAGGTCGCAGCCATCGCCACGGACCAGATCGCCGCGCTGACCACGGCACAGGTCGTCGCGCTGACCACAGCCCAGATCGCCACCCTGTCCACGGATCAGGTCGGCGCGCTGACCACCACGCAACTGGTCGCGATCACCCCCAGCCGTCTGGTCAAACTGACCACGGATGATATCGCCGCCCTGTCCTCCACCCAGATCGCCGCCCTCACCACGGCCCAGATCGCGGCCCTGACCACCGCCCAGATCGCCGCAGTTGAGACGGAGGATATCGCCGCCCTGACCACCGCCCAGTTCGCCAAACTGACCACAGCCCAGATCGGCGCGCTCTCAACTGATCAGATCGCGGCCCTGACCACCGATCAGATCGCCGCCCTGACCACGGCGCAAATCGCCAAACTGTCCGCGGCGGATATGGCGGCCCTGTCGTCCGATCAGGCCGCTGCCCTGACCACAGCCGATGTGTCCAAACTCACCTCTGCGCAGGTCGCCGCACTGACCACCGATGCTGTGGCCGCGCTGACCACCGCACAGGTTGCAGCGCTGTCGAACGTCGGTCTAACTGGCCTCACCACCGCCGACACCGTCGCCCTGACCGAGGCGCAGGCCGCCGCCCTCAGCTCGTCGCAGGTCGCCGTCCTCAGCACCGACAATATCGCCGCGATGGAGGCGGCCGATCTCGCCGCCCTGACCACCGCCGCCGTCAAGGGTCTGACCGATGCCCAGATCGGCGTCATCACCACCGAACAGGTCGCCGCCCTGACCACCGCGCAACTGGTGTCTCTCTCTGCCGCCCGGGTGGCCAAATTCACCACCCAGGCGATTGAGGCAATGTCGAGCGATCAGATCGCCGCCCTGACCACCGCACAGGTCGCGGCCCTGACCACGGCGCAGGTCGCGGCCGTAGGGTCAGACCAGCTTGCCGCGATGACCACGGCCCAGATCACCAAGCTGACCACGGCGCAGATTGGCGCCCTGACCACGACACAGGTCGCAGCCCTGACCACCGATCAGATCGCCGCCGTCACCAAGGCGCAACTGGCCAAGTTCACCACCGCCGACATCGCCGCCCTGACCACCGATCAGGTCGCCGCCCTGACCACCGGGCAGATCGCGACGCTGGACTCCAACCAGATTGCCGCCATGACGACGGATGAAGTGGCCGCCCTCGACGCCAACCAGATCGCCGCCCTGACCGTCGCCAGCCTTGCGGGGTTCAGCGCCGCCGACATGATTGCCCTGTCTGAAACGCAGGCCGCAGCCCTGACCTCTGCCCAGATCGCGGTCCTGTCCACAGCGGTGATCGCCGCCATGGAAACCTCTGACTTCGCGGCCCTGACGGCGGCGGCGGTCAAGGGCCTGACCACGGCCCAGATTGCCGCCCTCGATCCGACCCAGGTCGCGGCCATGACGACCGACCAACTCGCCGCCCTGTCCACGGCCCAGATCGTCAAATTCTCCACCGCTGATATCGTCGCCCTGTCGGTGGAGCAGGTCGCAGGTTTGACCGCCGCACAGGTGGCCGCCCTCGGCACGGCCCAGATCACGGCCATCGGCACAGATCAGATCGCGGGGATGAATACGGCACAGATCGCCAGCCTGTCCTCGGCCCAGATCGCCGTTCTGACGACGGATCAGGTTGCCGCCATGACCAGCGACGAAATCGCCGCCATCGTGGCCGCGCAGATCCCCTATCTGACCACCGCCGATATCGCGGTGCTGACGGTGGATCAGGTCGCCGCCATGACCACGGCGCAGGTGGTGGCACTTGGCACGGCGCAGGTTGCCGCGCTTGGCAGCGATGCCTTTGCCGCCATGACCACGGCGCAGATCACAAGGCTGACCACAGCGCAGATCATGGCGCTCAGCACCGGGCAGATCGCCGCGATGACCGGCCCGCAACTGGCCGCCCTGACCACGGCACAGATCGGCAAACTGTCCACCGCCGATGTGCTGGCCCTGAACCCGGATCAGATCTCCGCGCTGACCGCCACGCAGATCGGCGTCTTCAGTTCGGCCCAGATCCGCGCCCTCAGCACCGATCAGGTGCCCGCGCTGACCACCGATCAGATCGCCGCGATTGGCACCGCCGCCATGGCTGGCTTTGGAACCGAGGAAATCGTGGCCCTGACCCCCGATCAGGCCGCCGCCCTCAGCGCGACCCAGATCGCGGTCCTCAGCACGGGCATCGTCGCCGCGATGGAGGCAGAGGATATGGCCGCCCTCAGCACCAGCGCCATTGTCGGGCTGACCACGGCGCAGGTCGCCGCGCTGACTACAAATCAGGTCGCCGCCCTGACCACCGATCAGATGGCCGCCCTGACCACGGCGCAGGTCGCGAAACTGTCCTCGGCTGACATTTCCGCGCTCAATCTGGATCAGGTCGCAGCCCTGACCACCCGGCAGGTGGCGGTCCTGACCTCGGCCCAGACCGTGGCCCTGTCGACCGATCAGGTGGCCTCGCTGACCACCGCGCAGATCGCCGCCCTGACCACGGCCAGCCTTGTCGGCCTTGGGTCCGATGATATCGTGGCGCTGACCACCGATCAGGCGGGCGCGCTCAGCTCGACCCAGATCACGGCGCTCAGCACCGCCGTCCTGCGCCAGATGGAGGCTGAGGATGTGGCAGCCCTCGGCACCGCAACCATCCGCGCCTTGACCACGGCGCAGATTGCGGCCCTGACCACCGGGCAGGTGGCGGCCCTGACCACCAATCAGGTCGTGGCCCTCAGCTCGACCCAGGTGGCCAAACTGACCACCGCCGATATGGCCGCACTGTCCACCACGCAGGTCGCAGCCTTGACCACGGGGCAGGTCGCGGTCATCGGCTCGGCGCAACTGGCGGCCTTTGACGTCGATCAGGTCGCAGCCCTGACCACCTCGCAGGTCGCGGCCCTGTCCGTAGGCTCTCTGGCCGGGCTCAGCAGCGATGACATTGTGGCGCTCACCACCGATCAGGCAGGCGCGCTCAGCTCATCGCAGGTGGGTGCCCTGTCCACCGCCATCCTCTCCCGGATGGAGCTGGAGGATTTTGCCGCGATCAGCACCACGGCGATCCGGGGCCTGACTGCGGCGCAACTGCGCGCCCTGACCTCGGCGCAATCAGGCGCCCTGACCAGCGATCAGGTGGCCTCGCTGACCACCAGCCAGATCGGTCAGCTCAGCACCGCGCAGGTCACGTCGCTGTCCACCGGCGCCATCGTCGCCCTGACCACCGCCCAGATGGCGGGCCTGACGGCGGCGCAGATCGCCTCGCTGACCACCCAGCAGATCACCGCGCTGGAAACGGCGGATATCGTGGCGCTGTCCAACAGCCAGACCAGCGCCTTCACCACGACCCAGATCAACGTGATGACCAACGATCAGATCTCGGCCATGTTCCTGTAAGGAACCTGTGAACCGCCGCCCATGTGGCGGCGGTTCACCCAACTCACGGCAAAATCAAGACCGGCGACGCCCGGTCCCCAGTGCCCCCGCGACCGCAAAGCTCATCACGATCAGCGGCAGACCAATCCCGAATGACGTGCGGATGCCAAAGCTTTGCGCGACATGGCCCAACAGCGGCGGGCCGAGCAGGAACAGCATGAAGGAAAACTGCGCCAATGCTGCGACGTTGACCGCGGCCGAGCGGTCCTGCCGCTGCGCCGCCGCCGACATCGCCAGCGGAAAGATCGCCGAGGTGCCCATGCCCATCGCGGCAAATCCCAGCAGCGACAGATAGGGCAGGGGCGAAAACGTCACCAACAGGCATCCGACCAGCAACACGGCAAGCAACACCCGCGCCACCCCGGCAGGCGTATGCCGCTCAACATATCCGTCCGCAAAGAACCGCGTGACCCCCTGTGCGGCGGCAAAACACGCCACCGAAATCCCCGCCAGAAACGGCCCCGCAACGAACGTGTCGCGCATGTAGATCGCCGCCCAGTCCATGCTCGCCCCCTCCAGCAACATCGCCGGGATCGTCACCACAACCAGCAGCAAAATCGCCGCCGTCGGTTTGGAGAAATGCGGCGTGGGGGTATCCCCGCTGCCGGGACGTGGCGGCGACGGCTCATACGACCCCAGACACAGCCACACCGCCAATGCTGAAAGCGGCACGATCACCGCCAGATGCACCTGCGGGCTGATCCCCCAAGCCGCAAACTGCGCCCCCACCAGCCCCGCCGTAAAGAATCCCATGCTCCAGAACGCGTGGCTGCGGTTCATGATCCGGAAGCCCACCTTATGTTCAGTGCGGTCGGCTTCGGTGTTCACGATGATCTCAACACAACCGATCAGCAGCCCGACCGGGATCAGCAGCACGAACAGCACCGACGGGTTGGGCGCCTGCACCGCAATCGCATAGAACAGCGCCACCAGCGGGATCGACAGCATCAACGACAGCCGGAACCCCAGCTTTTCGATCCACGGCGTCGCAAAGGTCAGCGCGATCAACGTGCCAACCGGCGCCCCGATCAGCCCCATCCCCAGCGACCCGGTCGTCACCCCCATCGCCGTCTGGACGTCGCCAATCCGGGGGAAGATATTTCCCATCGAAAACGAATAGATGGCAAAGGCGGCAAAGACACGCCGCGCCGGCGTCAGCGAAAGACCAAAGGTCATGAATCCATCCGTTTTCATAAGGTGCGAATGGTTAAGTCGAAAGCCCGCCCCGCCGCAAGGGGCACCGGCCGCCCGACACAAAAACATCCCCCAAGTGCCCGGCCTGCCAGACTGATTCGTCTTTTGATTCGCTCCCCCGCTTTCCCGCTAGTCACGCCCCGGTTTTTTCGCTAAACTTCGTGTTAGATCCGGGGCAAACCCGGACGTATCGGCAGTTTAGGCAAGACAGGCGGACGTTTCATGACGGAAATGGTCTATGGTTCGATGCCCGCACGGGCACACGAGCCGGTACTTCCACGCTGGTGGCGTACCATCGACAAATGGTCCCTGACGGCCATCCTCAGCCTGTTTGGCATTGGGCTTCTGCTCGGCCTCGCGGCTTCGGTGCCGCTGGCCAGCCGTAACAACCTGCCGGCATTCTACTATGTCCAGCGTGAGGCGTTCTTTGGCACCCTCGCCATGATCGTCATGTTCGGCTTTTCCATGATGTCGCCCGACATGATCCGCCGCCTCGGCGTGCTGGGCTTTGGGATCACCTTTGCCGCCCTCGCAATTCTTCCCTTTGTCGGCACCGATTTCGGCAAGGGCGCGGTGCGGTGGATCTCGCTCGGCTTCATCTCGCTGCAACCGTCAGAGTTTCTGAAACCCGGCTTCATCATCGTCTCCGCTTGGCTGATGGCCGCCGCGGCAGAGCTGAACGGGCCGCCCGGCAAGACGATTTCCGCCGTGATAACCGTGATCGTGGTGGGTTTTCTTGCCATGCAGCCCGACTTTGGCCAGTCCATGCTGGTGCTGTTCGGCTGGGGCGTCGTCTACTTCGTCGCCGGCGCACCCCTGCTGCTGATCGCCGGTGTGCTTGGCCTCATCACGATGGGCGGCACCTTTGCCTACAGCCATTCCGAACACTTCGCCCGCCGCATCGACGGCTTCATGAATGCCGATGTCGACCCGCGCAGCCAGATCGGCTATGCGACCAACGCCATTCAAGAGGGCGGCTTTTTCGGCGTCGGCGTGGGGCAGGGGCAGGTCAAATGGACGCTGCCCGACGCGCATACCGACTTCATCATCGCCGTCGCGGCAGAGGAATACGGCCTGATCCTCGTCCTCGTCATCATCGCGCTGTATTGCACCGTCGTCGTCCGCAGCCTGTTCCGCCTGATGAAGGAACGTGACCCCTTCGTGCGTCTGGCAGGCACCGGCCTCGCCTGCATCTTCGGCGTGCAAGCCATGATCAACATCGGCGTCGCCGTCCGTTTGCTGCCCGCCAAGGGCATGACGCTGCCCTTCGTCAGCTATGGCGGTTCGTCCGTCATTGCTGCCGGTATCACGGTTGGCATGTTGCTGGCCCTGACCCGCACCCGCCCGCAGGGTGAGTTCGCCGATATCTTCAAACGGGGCCGTTGATGGCCGCACCTTTGCTCTTGATCGCTGCCGGGGGAACCGGCGGCCATATGTTCCCCGCGCAGGCCTTGGCCGAGGCGATGGTGGCCAAGGGCTGGCGTGTCCGACTGTCAACCGATGACCGTGGCGCGCGCTACGCCAGCGGCTTTCCGAAAGAGGTAGAGGTGGCGCAGGTCAACTCTGCCACCTTCGCCCGTGGCGGCGTCTTGGCCAAAGCGGTCGTTCCGTTCCGCATCGCAGGCGGCGTCCTTGGCGCAACCTTTCGGTTTTGGCGCGACCGTCCCACCGTTGTCGTGGGCTTCGGCGGCTATCCCACCATCCCCGCCCTGTCCGCCGCCGTGGCGCTCGGCCTGCCGCGGATGATCCACGAACAAAACGGCGTGCTGGGCCGCGTCAACCAACTCTTCGCCAGCCGGATGAACAAGGTTGCCTGCGGCACATGGCCCACCGCCTTGCCCGAAGGCGTGACCGGCGACCCCACCGGCAACCCGGTCCGTCAATCCGTCCTCGACCGCGCCGGCGCAGGCTACATCCCCCCCGGCGACTATCCGATGAGCGTTCTGGTCATCGGCGGCAGCCAAGGCGCCCGCGTCTTGTCAGAGGTGGTCCCCGCCGCCATCGCCGCGCTTGAGCCTGACCTGCGCGACCGCGTCCGCGTCGCCCACCAAGCCCGGGCCGAGGATCTGCCCCGCGTCGTCGCCGCCTATTCAGAGGCTGGCATCACCGCCGAGGTAGAGCCCTTCTTCACCGACATTCCCCGCCGCCTGTCAGAGGCGCAACTGGTCATCTCCCGCTCTGGTGCCTCGTCGATTGCCGACATTTCGGTCATTGGCCGCCCGTCAATCCTGATCCCCTTTGCCGCCGCCACCGGCGACCACCAGACCGCCAACGCGCGCGGGCTGGTCGATGCAGAGGCCGCCGTCATGCTGCCCGAACAGGGCCTGACCGCCGAAACCCTCGCCGCCCAAATCACCGCCATCCTGTCTGCCCCAGCCAAGGCCGAACTGATGGCCGCCGCCGCCCTCGCGCAGGGCCGGCCCGATGCAACCCTACGTCTGGTCTCGCTGGTCGAGTCCCTCAGGAAAGAGTAACCTCATGAATTCAGCGACCAAACTGCCAATGGAACTGGGCCCGATCCACTTTGTCGGCATCGGCGGCATCGGCATGTCTGGCATCGCTGAGGTGCTGATCACGCTTGGCTACACCGTCCAGGGCTCCGACAACAAAGCCTCCAAAATCACCGACCGCCTCGTCACCCTTGGCGCCACCTTCTTTGAGGGCCAACGCGCCGACAACATCGGCGACGCCGCCGTCATCGTGATTTCCTCCGCGATCAAGAAAGGCAATCCAGAGCTGGAAGAGGCCCGCCGCCGCAAACTCCCGGTCGTGCGCCGCGCCGAAATGCTGGCCGAACTGATGCGGATGCGCTCCAACGTCGCCATCGCAGGCACCCACGGCAAGACGACAACGACCACGATGGTCGCAACCCTGCTCGACAAGGGCGGCTTCGATCCGACCGTCATCAACGGCGGCGTCATCCACGCCTACGGCTCCAACGCGCGCGCCGGGGCAGGGGAGTGGATGGTGGTTGAGGCCGACGAGTGCGACGGCAGCTTCAACCGCCTGCCCGCCACCATCGCCATCGTCACCAACATCGACCCCGAACATATGGAACACTGGGGCAGCTTCGACAATCTGCGCCAGGGCTTCTACGATTTCGTCTCCAACATCCCGTTCTACGGCCTCGCCATCTGCTGCACCGACCACCCCGAGGTGCAGACCCTCGTCGGCCGCGTCACCGACCGCCGCATCGTCACCTTCGGCTTCAACGCCCAAGCCGATGTCCGCGCGATCAACCTCACCTACGACAACGGCGTCGCCCATTTCGACGTCGCCCTGCAAGGCGAAGGTCAGGATCAGAAGATCGAGGGCCTGACCCTCCCGATGCCCGGCAATCACAACGTCTCCAACGCGCTGTCCGCCATCGCCGTCGCCCGCCACCTCGGCATGAAAGCCTCCGAAATCCGTGACGCCCTTGCCGGTTTCGCAGGCGTCAATCGCCGCTTCACCAAGGTGGCAGAGGTCAACGGCGTCACCATCATCGACGACTACGGCCACCACCCGGTTGAGATCGCCGCCGTGTTGAAAGCCGCCCGCCAAGCCACCAAAGGCCGCATCATCGCCGTCCACCAACCCCACCGCTACTCCCGCCTGCACTCCTTGTTCGAGGATTTCTGCACCTGTTTCAATGAGGCCGACGTGGTCGCCATCGCTGACGTCTACGGCGCTGGTGAAGACCCGATCCCCGGCGCCTCGCGTGACGATCTGGTCGCCGGCCTCATCGCCCACGGCCACCGCCACGCCCGCGCCCTGCTGGATGAGACCGACCTCGCCCGCCTCGTCCGTGAACAGGCCCAGCCCGGCGACATGGTGGTCTGCCTCGGTGCAGGCTCCATCTCCGCCTGGGCCAACGCGCTGCCCGCCCAACTGACCGGCAAGGCAACCTAGGCCCCGCCGCCGCCGCAAAATTGCCGCATCCCTTCCCAACCGAGGCCCGGTTCTTCCCCCTAACTCCTGCCAAAGCGAACCCGCAGCAGGAGCCGCCATGACCACCCCGAACCCCCTGACCGTCGGAGCAATCTGGGTCATCGTCGCCGCCATCACCGCCCTGATGCCGATGCCGCGCCAGATCTGGCTCGGCCTCCCCCTCCTGATCGTGGCCCCGCTGCTGCTGCTCTGGATCGGGCTGACCCACGGCTTTCTGTGGGTCGCCATCGGCACCTTCGCCTTCCTGTCGATGTTCCGCCGCCCGCTCAACTACTTCGCCCGCAAGGCGCTCGGCATGCCGCTGCCCGAACTGCCCCCTGAACTCCGCCCCAAAACGGCCTGACCCATGCTGCACCAAAACCCCCTTCTGGCCGCCCTTCCGATGGCCGCCCCCCTCATCGCCGCCTGCCTCTGGCTGATCCTCGCCAACCTGATCGCGATGTTCCCCTCCAAAGACTACCACTGGCGCAACGCCTACAAACTGATGGCAGTCGGAGCCCCCCTGACCCTCTGGCTCGAATGGACCCACGGCCCCCTGATCGCCCTGATCTTCCTCGCCTGCGCGAGCAGCATCCTGAGATGGCCCCTGTGGTACGCATGGAAGTGGCTGAGGGGGCTCGGCAAGCCCGCCTGACCTCAACCAATTCCCCCTTGCGAAATCCCGAAGCCGCGTCAACATGACGACCATGGACCCGGATGAGATCAAAGATCAGCGAAAGCCTTGAAGCCTGGCTGAACGCCCGGCCCGAGGCGACCCGTCAGCATGACGCCGTGATCATCGCCCAACGCGCCGCCTGCCGGGTGTTGCCGATCGTCATGATATCGCTCACGTTCAGGGACGGGCGCAGAAACGTGAATTGACAGCCCTGCCGATTTTGCGGTCATTGCTGACCTCTGGGGTTGCGGCTGTTTCACCAACCCCGAGGTCAAGGAAGGCCGCCGCCTCTGCCGACCATCCGTGCCGCCGCCTCCGCCGCCGAGCGCCGCCGCTGCCTCTGCCGCCGCCGCCGCTGCCGCCGCCGCCGCCGACTCCGACGCGTCTTCCGCCGATCCGCGCCTTCGCCGCTCCGCCGTTCCGCCGCCGCCGCCAGAGCCGCCGTCAATGCTTCCGCCTCGCGAAGCGATATGGGAAGAAGATTCGCGCTGACGCCCGGCTATTGTTCAAGCGGCGGTATCCCAATTGCTCGGCCGCCTCTGGTCCGTCCCGCGACCCCAGATTGGTTCCAAGACGCTGATGCAGAAGCCCGCGCGATCTGGGCCAAAGACCCGTCCACTGGTCATTCTGGACCCGCTGGTGGGACGGTGTCCTGTCCGGCCAGCAGATCAACTGGGACCTGCAACGCGACGTGGCCCTGATCCCGGATGAGGATTGGCAGCAGGGTCCGGCGCATATGGCGGGGTTGATCGCCGATATTGAAGCCGCATCTTGCAAAGATCCGAAGAAACATTATCGCAGTCGCGACCTTTTGAACCTACCGCCTGCGAGCCCGAAACAGATATCCAATGTCTTCGCATGCGAATGGAGCGCAATCGCCAAGCCCTGCCGCCGACCTTCGACGCGATTGAGGGATTGCTTCTGCTTGAGATCGAACGACTTCAGCAAAAGAATGATAAGGATGAAGACTGGTCGCGGCAAATGCGGCTCTATCTGACCCTCTACGAGGCAATCTGCCAACTTCGCGTCAATCTCCCTGAGAGCTGGTCCAGTTGACAGGAAATCCAAGCACGGAAATCAGAGAGCTTTGTCCGCCTCTTTCTCAGCAAATTCGCAGAACTTCCGCGCGCCAAGATGGATGAAGTTGTCGAAGGGGTGTGGGCAACCGGGCGTGGTATTATTCAAGTAGGATTGATCGGATCAACCGCCGCCCTTGCGTCGGACTATGAGCTGCCCGTTCTCGCAGGGGTTACCATCGGATCAATGGTGTTTGCTCCCAAGAATGCGACAGACGTGATCAAGGCCGCGCGCGAAGCAATCTCACCCGCCAAGTGAAATCTTGTGCCTTTCAAGTGCAACGCCGGACCAAAAATTTGCCCGCAAGTTCTTCGATTTCCATCTGTATCAATTGAAGACGCAATGAAGATGAAATGAAGATCGTTCATCTCCCGTTAACACTCCGAAATCTGACCCCCGCCAAACCCTTGCGAACGACCGGGCGCATCATTAACAAAGCGCCATGCAAAACCTCCCCACCCCCCGCGGCACCCTGACCCCAAATCGCCCCTGTCGGACCTGACATGGCTCCGTGTCGGGGGGCCTGCGGACTGGTTGTTTCAGCCTGCGGATGAGGCGGATCTGGCGCAGTTTCTGGCCGAGTCTGGACCCGGCGATCCCGGTCTTCCCGATGGGCGTCGGCTCCAACCTGATCGTCCGCGACGGTGGCCTCAGGGCCGTGGTGATCCGCCTCGGGCGCGGCTTCAATTCGATTGAGATTCAAGGGGATAGGGTCATAGCCGGGGCCGCAGCCCTCGACGCCCACGTCGCCCGCCGCGCGGCTGAAGCTGGCCGTGACCTGACATTTCTACGCACCATCCCCGGCTCCATCGGTGGGGCGGTGCGGATGAACGCAGGCTGTTACGGGTCTTATGTCGCTGATATCCTTGTAGAAATCCGCGCCGTCACCCGTCAGGGGCAGGTGATAACCCTGCCCAAGTCCGCCCTGCACCTCGCCTACCGCCAATCCACCCTGCCCGAAGGCTGCGTGATAACCCAAGCCACCTTCCACACCACATCCGGTGATCCAGCCACCCTCGAAGCCCATATGTTGGATCAAATCGCCAAACGCGACGCCAGCCAACCCACCAAAGACCGCTCTGCCGGGTCCACATTCCGCAACCCCGTCGGCTATTCCTCCACCGGCAAAGCCGATGACAGCCAAGAGTTGAAGGCCTGGAAGGTCATCGACAACGCGGGCATGCGCGGCGCCAAACTCGGTGGTGCGCAGATGTCACCGATGCATTCCAACTTCCTGATCAACGCAGGTGGCGCAACTGCCGCTGATCTCGAAAATTTGGGCGAAGAGGTGCGAAAAAAGGTTTACGCCGACTCGGGTATCGCCTTAGAGTGGGAAATCATGCGCGTCGGCGAACCGGCGGCAAAATAACAAAAAAATCCGGCAAAAGTCCGGGTGAGGCAGTAATGGTGGGCAGTTCTGCAACAGCAGTCTCCCGCGTGGCGGTACTGATGGGTGGGGCTTCCGTGGAACGGGAGGTCTCTCTGTCAACAGGGCGCGAATGCGCCAAAGCCTTGCGGGTCGCAGGATATGACGTGGTCGAGCTTGATGCTGGCCCCGATCTGGTCGCACGTCTGGCCGAGATCAAACCCGATTGCGTTTTCAATGCCTTGCATGGTCGCTGGGGTGAAGATGGCTGCGTGCAGGGGCTGCTTGAATGGCTGCGGATCCCCTATACCCATTCCGGCGTGCTGGCTTCGGCCCTCGCGATGGACAAGGCGGCCGCCAAGGCTGCCTACACGTCTGCTGGCCTGCCAACGGTAACCTCAGTTCTGGCCACCCGGGATGAGGTCAGCCAAAGACACATCCTGCCGCCGCCCTATGTCGTAAAGCCCAACAACGAAGGCTCCTCTGTCGGGGTCTATATCGTCCGCGAAGGCTCCAACGCGCCGCGTCTGGCAGAGGCGATGCCTGACACCGTGATGGTCGAAACCTATGCGCCGGGGCGGGAGATGACCGTCGCCGTGCTGGGCGACCGCGCTTTGGCCGTCACCGATATCATCACTGAGGGATGGTACGACTACGACGCCAAATACAAAATGGGCGGTAGCCGTCATCAGATTCCGGCAAACCTGCCCGAGGAAATCACAGCGGCCTGCCTCGATTACGCACTGCGCGCGCATCAGGTGCTCGGCTGTCGCGGCCTGAGCCGCACCGATTTTCGCTGGGATGAGGCGCGTGGGCTTAACGGGTTGATTTTGCTGGAAACCAACACCCAGCCGGGCATGACGCCGACCTCGTTGGCCCCTGAACAAGCCGCCTATTGCGGGATAAGTTTCCCCGAACTGTGCGACTGGATCGTGAAGGACGCCTCATGCAATCGTTAGGCCGTGCTCTTCCCCTACGTCGCGACCCGGCCCCCAGCCGCTGGGCCTACCGGATGCAGCGCCTGTGGTTGACGCCGCTGTTCCGCGTCACCATGCGCGTGGGTCTGCCGGCGTTCATCCTGACACTTGCCGCCGGGATCTACCTGTCTGATGCAGCGCGGCGTGAGGCCTTTGGTGAGAAATACACCTCTATCAAGACCAGCGTCGAACAGCGGCCGGAGTTCATGGTTGCCCTGCTCGCCATCGACGGTGCAACGCCAGAATTGTCCGATGCCGTGCGGGCGAAACTGAACCTGACGCTGCCGCAATCCCGCTTTCGACCTCGATCTGGAGGCGTTGCAGGCCAAGGCGGAAACGCTGGATGCCGTGGCTAGTGCGGAATTCAAGGTCGGCGCCGGGGGCGTTTTGCAGATCGACGTGACCGAACGGGTGCCCGCCTATGTCTGGCGCTCAGCTTCGGGGCTGGTGATGGTGGATGCCTCTGGGCACCGCATTGCGGGCCTGCGCGAACGGTCCGATAGGCCCGACCTGCCGTTGATCGCGGGTGAGGGGGCTGACCTTGCCGTGACCGAAGCCGCCGCTCTGATGCAGGCTCTGGGTCCGCTGAAGCCCCGGATGCGCGGACTTGTGCGGATTTCTGATCGCCGTTGGGATGTGGTTTTGGACCGCGATCAAACCATCATGCTGCCCGCAGATCAGCCGATTGACGCCCTTGAGGCGATGATTGCCTTGAACAAAGCCGAAGACATTCTCGCCCGTGATCTCGTTTCCATCGACCTGCGCAATGCACATCGGCCCGTGTTGCGTCTGGCACCTTTCGCACTTGAACAATTACGTCGCGCCCAGGGCATCGCCCCAACGGAGTCAAAAACATGACCGACCTCTACCAATCCCAGCGCGCCATGCGGAACATGCGCCGCGCCGCCATGCAGCGCGGTGTCATCGCAATTCTGGACGTGGGCACCTCTAAGATTGCCTGCCTGATCCTGCGGTTTGACGGTTTGGAAGAGACGCGCGAAACCGACGGCGTGGGCTCTATGGCCGGTCAGTCGAACTTCCGGGTGATCGGGGCTGCGACCACCAAGTCGCGCGGCGTCCGGTTTGGCGAAATCTCGGTGATGAACGAAACCGAACGCGCGATCCGTACGGCTGTTCAGGCCGCGCAGAAGATGGCCAACGTCCGGGTCGATCACGTCATTGCCTGCTTCTCGGGCGCCGAGCCGCGCAGCTACGGGCTGGCCGGGGAGCTGGAATTGCAGGACTCAGTCGTCACCGAACAGGATGTCGCCCGCGTTTTGGCCGCCTGCGACGTGCCCGACATTGGTGAGGGGCGTGAGGTGATCCACGCTCAGCCGGTCAACTTTGCCCTCGACCATCGGACTGGATTGGCTGATCCGCGCAACCAGATCGGCAACCGTCTGGCCTGCGACTTGCACCTGTTGTCGGTTGAGGCGACGGTCGTGCAGAACCTGCTCTACTGCATCAAACGCTGCGACCTCGACCTCGCAGGCATTGCGTCCTCGGCCTATGTCTCGGGCATTTCCAGCCTGGTTGAGGATGAACAAGAGCTGGGGGCCGCCTGCATCGACATGGGCGGCGGGTCGACCGGCATTTCGATCTTCATGAAAAAGCACATGATCTATGCGGATTCGGTGCGTCTGGGCGGGGATCACGTCACCTCCGACATCGCCAAGGGCCTGCAAGTACCGGTCGCTGTGGCCGAGCGGATCAAGACCAAGCACGGCGGCGTCCACGCGACCGGCATGGATGACCGTGAGATGATCGAGATTGGCGGCGACAGCGGCGATTGGGACAAGGACCGCCGCCAGATCAGCCGGACCGAACTGATCGGCATCATCCGTCCGCGGGTGGAAGAAATCCTCGAAGACATCCGCGTGCGCCTCGACGGGGCAGGGTTCGACCATCTGCCCAGCCAGCAGATCGTGCTGACGGGCGGCGCGAGCCAGATTCCCGGCCTTGACGGGCTGGCCAGTCGCATCTTGGGCCAACGGGTTCGGATGGGGCGTCCGCTGCGTGTGCAGGGCCTGCCGCAGGCTGCAACGGGGGCCGCGTTTTCCTCAACCGTCGGCCTCTGCCTGTTCGCCGCGCATCCCCAAGATGAGTGGTGGGATTTCGACATTCCGGCCGAACGCTACCCGGCAAGATCGCTGAAGAGGGCCTTCAAATGGTTCAAGGACAACTGGTGATACGCAACATCCTGACAATATGGCGACATGCCGGGTTAATTGTGGCACAATTCCCCATATTTTGTGGGTCTATTCATGTTTTCGCGTGACCTCCTCGCGCGTTGTGGATAGAATCGTGGATAATTCGGTCCGGTGTACAGTAACGATCGGTCCGAAATTGGGACGAAATAGCAAATAAAAGCGGCGTAAGGCGGCTGTAGCTCAACAAAAAAAACGGCGGGACCAAGAATGACATTGAATCTGACAGTGACCTCGCAGCGCGAAGAGTTGAAGCCGCGCATTACCGTTTTCGGCGTCGGTGGTGCCGGGGGCAATGCGGTCAATAACATGATCGACAAGAACCTTGAGGGTGTCGAGTTCGTCGTCGCCAACACAGATGCGCAGGCACTGCAACAAAGCCGCGCTCATTCGAAAATCCAGATGGGCCTGAAGGTCACTGAAGGTTTGGGTGCAGGCGCGCGCCCGACGGTAGGTGCTGCTGCGGCCGAAGAAACCATTGAAGAAATCGTCGACCATCTGGCAGGCGCGCATATGTGCTTCATCACCGCCGGCATGGGTGGCGGCACCGGCACTGGCGCGGCCCCGATCATCGCACAAGCTGCGCGTGAGTTGGGTGTGCTGACCGTCGGCGTCGTGACCAAGCCCTTCCAGTTCGAAGGCGCCAAGCGGATGCGTCAGGCCGAAGAGGGGATCGAAGCCCTTCAGCGCGTCGTTGACACCCTGATCGTCATCCCGAACCAGAACCTGTTCCGCCTCGCCAATGAGCGCACCACGTTCACCGAGGCCTTCGCCTTGGCTGATGACGTGCTGTATCAAGGCGTCAAGGGCGTGACCGACCTGATGGTTCGCCCGGGTCTCATCAACCTCGACTTTGCCGATGTTCGCGCTGTGATGGACGAAATGGGCAAGGCGATGATGGGCACCGGCGAAGCAACTGGCGAAAACCGCGCTGTTCAGGCGGCAGAGAAAGCCATCGCCAACCCGCTGCTCGACGAAATCTCGTTGCACGGCGCCAAGGGTGTTCTGATCAACATCACCGGCGGCTATGATCTGACCCTGTTCGAACTGGACGAAGCGGCCAACATCATCCGCGAAAAGGTCGATCCCGACGCGAACATCATCGTTGGCTCCACTTTGGACACCGAGATGGAAGGCACGCTGCGTGTTTCCGTCGTCGCCACCGGCATCGACATCAAGAAAGCCAAAGAAGAGGTTCCGGTCGCCCGTCGTTCGATGGCTGCCCCGTTGGCACCTTTCGTCGCCCCGGCCGCGCCCGAAGCTCGTCCGATGTCGCTGACCCAGGCTCCGGTTCAACAGCCGGCACCCGCACCGCAGCCTGCCCCGATGGCGCAACAGGCCAGCGAAGGCAATCTGTTCGAAACCTCGGATTTCGACGGCGAAGAAGAAGCTGAAACCGACGAAGTTCCGGCACCCGCTTACCGCCCGCAGCCGGTGGCAGAGCGTCAGCCCGCACCGCCCGCCGCCCGTGACGCCGAAGCGGCAAGCTTTGTCGCCCCGCGCCCGCGCTCTGCTGGCACCCCGTCCCCTGAGGCACTTGCCCGTCTGCAAGCAGCTGTCAGCCGCTCGCCCGCGCCGCAAGCCCCCGCTCAGCGGAGCCAGCCGCAAGCCGCCCCGGCCCAAGCTGCGCGTCAATCGGCACCAAAGCAGGCAGAGCGTCCGCGGTTTGGTATCGGTAGCCTGATCAACCGGATGGCTGGCGGCCATGCCGAGCAGACCGCTGAACGCGCGGCCCCGGCCCGCCAACAGCCGCCCGTCACCGCCTATGATGACGAGGCAGAACTGTCCGCAGACCAGGAACGGATCGAAATTCCGGCCTTCCTGCGTCGTCAGGCCAACTGAGCCCCTTGTAACATTGCTGAAAGAGCCCGGATACAATTCCGGGCTTTTTTATTTGTAATCAGGGCGTTAGGTGGCGCCGGACCTATGTTACACATGGTCACAAAGTGTGAGTTGTGAATCCGCCTCTGCAGGCCTAGCTAAGATCTATACCCGCGAAGACTTGAAATGTCGCAGGATCAAAGAGGCGAGCAAGTGCAGAACACCATTAAATCAGCAGTGACCTTCGAAGGTCTAGGCCTGCATAGCGGGGCCGCAGTTCGTATGATCGTGCGCCCGGCTCCGGCAGATTATGGAATCTGGTTCCGTCGCACCGACTTTACCGACGGTGATCAGATGATTGCTGCGCGTTGGGATACCGTTGTCCCCTCGCGCCTGTGTACGCTCATCTCAAATGAGGATGGCGCAAGCGTTTCCACGATTGAACATATCATGGCAGCCTTGGCGGGTCTCGCGATCAACAACGCCCTGATTGACATTGATGGCCCGGAAGTGCCGATCCTTGACGGGTCAGCCGCCCAATTCGTGGCCGCAATTCTGGAGCGTGGCATTCAGCCGCAAATCGCCCAGACCCACGCCATTCGCGTTCTGAAAACCGTAGAGGTCCGCGATGGCGAGGCGTTGGCCCGTCTGGAACCGGCAGAGATGCTGGAAATCGATTTCCGCATTGAATTCACCGATCGGGCGATCGGACGGCAGTCGCGTCGGCTGAATATGGCCAACGGCGCCTTCGTTCGTGAGTTGTCCGACAGCCGCACCTTCTGCCGCCAGTCCGATGTAGATGCCATGCGCGCCAAGGGTCTTGCCCTGGGCGGCACGATGGAAAACGCGGTTGTGTTTGATGGCGACAAGATCCTGACGCCCGGCGGTCTGCGCTATCAGGACGAACCCGTGCGCCACAAGATGCTGGACGCCTTGGGCGATTTGTCGCTGGCTGGCGCGCCGCTGCTCGCCCGCTACACCGGCATCCGCGCCGGCCATGCCCTGACCAACAAGTTGCTCCGCAAGTTGTTTGCGACTCCGGGTGCGATGGTCATGGATGATTGCGACACTTTGGCCGGCGGGAAACTGCCGGGAATTGGTGTCCACCGTCGCGACTTGCCCAGCTTTGCCTGAAACTCTGTCATTCGGGGTGCAATCTCGGTGAAAGCCGTTTTGCGCCTCGGATTTTTCTGTGCTAGGACAGATCAAAGCGCGACGACCCGATCAAATCGGGTGGGTCCAATTGGGGTTGAGGGTGCAGGAAAGATGGCAGGCGTAGGGTCCGGCGCAGCGCTGAAACTTGGCATAGTGCTATTGGTGGTGTCGCTTTCGGCCTGCAAGCCCGTGCATAAAGAATTGGCACTGGAAAATTACACGGCCGAGGAAATCTTCAAACGCGGTGAGCTGGAGCTTGAGGTTAACAAAAAACCCAAGGACGCCTTGCTGTATTTTCAGGAAACAGAGCGGCTTTACCCCTACACCCAATGGGCCAAACGCGCGCTGATCATGCAGGCCTTCACCCTGCATCAGACGAAAAACTATGAAGAGGCCCGTGTCGCCGCCCAACGCTATCTGGATTTCTATCCGGGTGAGGAAGATGCCGCCTATGCGCAGTACCTTCTGGCGCTGTCCTATTACGACCAGATTGACGAAGTCGGTCGCGATCAGGGGCTGACGTTCCAGGCGCTTCAGGCGCTGCGGGTGGTGATTGAGCAGTATCCCGACAGCGAATACGCCAAATCGGCGATTCTGAAGTTCGACCTCGCCTTCGACCATCTTGCCGGCAAGGAAATGGAGATCGGGCGCTACTACCTCAAGCAGCGTCACTATGCTGCGGCGATCAACCGTTTCCGTGTCGTCGTGCAGGATTTCCAGACCACGACACAGACCGCTGAGGCGTTGGAGCGTCTGGTGGAAAGCTATCTTGGCCTTGGTCTGACGGATGAGGCGCAGACGGCAGGCGCCATCCTTGGTTACAACTACAAGTCCAGCCCGTTCTATCAGGACGCCTTCAACCTGTTGAAGGATCGCGGGCTTTCGCCGGAAGCCAAGGGCACCTCTTGGCTTGCGACGATCTATCGGCAAATGATCAAGGGCGAATGGCTGTGACGGTTCTTGCGGGCCGTCCCTGCCAAGGTCAGGGCCATGCTGCGCGCGCTTAGCATAAGGGATGTGCTGATCATTGATCGGCTGGATCTGGCTTTTCAGCCCGGTCTAAACGTGTTGACTGGTGAAACCGGCGCAGGCAAATCGATCCTGCTCGACGCGCTGGGTTTCGTTCTGGGGTGGCGTGGGCGGGCCGAACTGGTCAGGGCAGGGGCCAGCCAAGGCGAAGTGATTGCCGAGTTTGATCTGCCAGAGGGTCACGCGGCCCGCGCAGTCCTGACCGAAGCGGGGTTTGAGGCGACAGAAGAGCTGATCCTCCGCCGCATCAATTTTGTCGATGGTCGCAAGTCGGCTTTCGTCAATGACCGACGTGTGTCAGGTGAGGTGTTGCGCGATCTGTCCGACACATTGGTCGAACTGCACGGCCAACACGACGACCGTGGTCTGCTGAACCCACGTGGCCACCGGGCTTTGCTGGACACCTTCGCCGGGCTGGACACCCAACCCCTGCGCGCCGCATGGCGTGCCCGTAGCGCTGCCCGAACCGCCCTCGCCAAGGCTGAGGCCGAGGTGGCGGCCGCCCGTGCCGAAGAGGACTTCCTGCGCCACGCAGTCGATGAACTCGACAAACTCGCGCCCGATCCGGGGGAAGACGCCCATCTCGATGCCAGACGACGGATGATGCAGGCCTCCGCCCGCATTCGCGCCGATGTCGTGCGGGCGAAGCAGTCCCTGGAACAGGGCGCAGAGCTGGCGATGATCGACGCCCAACGCTGGTTGGAAGGTGCCGCTGATAGCGCAGAGGGCCAATTGGACGGTGCCATTGCCGCCATTTCCCGCGCGCTGATCGAATTGGCCGAGGCGCAGTCGGGGGTCGATGCGACACTGGATGTCCTGAATTTCGACCCGTTGGAATTGGAAACGCTGGAAGAGCGGCTGTTCGCCATCCGCGCTATGGCCCGCAAGCATTCGGTTCTGCCCGATGATCTGAATGGCCATCTGATGTCCATGAAAGCCAAGATTGAGGCTTTGGACATTGGCACCAAGGGTTTGAAAACGCTAGAGAAGGCCGTCGTTGTGGCGGAGGCGGAATTTGAACGCCTTGCGGCTAAAATGACCCGCGACCGCAGCGTCGCAGCCAAGAACCTCGACGCAGCCATGGCGCAGGAACTGGCCCCGTTGAAGATGGAGCGGGCAGTTTTCTCGACAGAGGTGGCTGCGGGTGAACCCGGTCCGGATGGTCTGGATCTGGTGACGTTCACCGTCGCCACCAACCCCGGTGCGCCGTCTGGCCCCTTGAACAAAATCGCGTCGGGCGGCGAGCTCAGCCGATTTTTGCTGGCGTTGAAGGTCTGTCTGACTGGCACAACCCCCGGCCTGACCATGATTTTCGATGAAATCGATCGCGGTGTGGGCGGTGCGACTGCTGATGCCGTCGGGCGGCGGTTGAAGCATCTGTCGACGGATGGTCAGGTTCTGGTCGTAACGCACAGCCCCCAGGTCGCCGCACTTGGCGCGCATCACTGGCGCGTCGAAAAGCGGGTGGAGGGGGAGCAAACCCTGTCGACAGTGGTGCCCTTGCCGCCGCCTGCCCGGATCGAAGAGATTGCCCGCATGTTGGCCGGTGATACTATCACCGATGCCGCGCGTGAGGCGGCCAAGGCCTTGCTAAACCAAAGCTGAAAAGCACACACTGACCGCACGCCAGCCCTCGGCCCGTGCAAGTAGAACGGCTGTCAGCACGGCCCCAAAGCGCGGCAATTCCTGCCCCGCCTCATCCCGTGCCCCAATCACCACAAACCGCTGATGCTGCACCGCACCACCCGGCCCGATAGGCCTCAGCCGTGCCCGCCCGGTCACCAGCCGTGCCCGCGCCAATGTGCCTGAGAACTCGGTCTCAAATATCTGTCGGGCTTCCTCGGCGTTTTCCCCAAGGGCCCCGGTCAGAGATACGACCTCGGCATCATCGGTCAGCATTGCCACAAGGGCGTCACTGTCTTGCGCTGCGAAGGCAGCGGCAAAGAGCTTGGGAAAGTCTTCAGGTGTCATTCCTTGGCCATCCGCGCCATCTCTGTCGCCAAATCGCCATAGCCAGTAAACCGCCGCTCATAGGCCAACCCCAACCGCCGGGCGCAGTCTTCGGCTTTGGCGTCCAGGGTAGGGTCGTCGGTTTGGGCCTGATAGACCAGTTTGGTATAATTGCCGAAATACATATCCCGCAGCTCCGGATGCCGATCCAACCCCATCGGGCGCCAGACAAAGGCATCAAACTGGCGCACGAGGAAATCGGTCAGATAAAATGCCGTAAATTCGGAATCAGACCGTTCGAGGAAGATGTCATTGCCTTCAAAAAACGAATAACAATGGGGTCCGGCAAGCATCTCTACCCCAAGTTCCTTGCACTTTTCGAACAAAAGTCCACCGGTTCCACAGTCGGCATAGAGGATGAAGATCGTCTCGTAAGTGTCTTTGTGTTGTTCGACAGTACGCGTGACTTCTGCCGTGATTTTCTCTGGGTAGAGGTGCAGTTTTGCTGGCAGGCATTGCAGGTCCATATGCTCCCACCCGTTCAGCCGCTTCAGCGCCAGCACCTCATGCGCCAAGGCACCGCATGCAATCAGCAGGATGCGGCCCTGCTCTGTTGCTGGCAGGCCTATCTCGGTCAGGGTGGTGTCGTCCAATGTTACCATTTCAGTTTTCGTACCACCAAAGATAGCAAGAGCGCCGCCAGACCCAGCCACAGGAAGTTCAGCCCCAGCCAAACAGCCAGATATATGGTGATGCCAGCGGCGGCAATGACGACAGCCAACAGGGTGAGAAAGGTTTGTACGGGCATGGCAGCCTCCTTCCCCTCAACATGGGCGCGGAACCGTGGATTTCCAAGTCTGAAAGCAAAAGGCCCCGGAGGTTGATCCGGGGCCCAGAAAGCAACCTACGCCAAGTCAGGCGTTCGGGCGATTGTGTTTGCGGGCCACGAGTGCCTTGGCGGTCTCAACCGCGACGGCGGCATCGCGGCAATAGGCGTCGGCGCCAATGGCACGGCCAAACTCTTCGTTCAGCGGCGCGCCGCCGACCAGAACGATATAGTCTTCCCGCATCCCACGCTCTTTCATCGTGTCGATGACGACTTTCATGTAGGGCATGGTCGTGGTCAGCAGGGCGGACATGCCGAGGATATCGGGCTTTTCCTCTTCAAGCGCATCAAGGTATTTGTCGACCGAGTTGTTGATACCCAGGTCGCGCACCTCAAAGCCTGCGCCTTCCATCATCATGCCGACAAGGTTCTTGCCGATATCATGGATGTCGCCTTTGACGGTGCCGATCACCATCTTGCCCATGCGGGGGGCGCCGGTCGCGATCAGCAGCGGCTTCAGGATGAACATGCCACCCTTCATCGCGTTGGCAGCCAGCAGAACCTCTGGCACAAACAGGATGCCGTCGCGGAAGTCTGCGCCCACGATGGTCATGCCGGCAACCAAGGCCTTGGTCAGCGCATCATAGGGTGCCCAACCGCGTTCGATCAGGATATTGACAGCTTCCTCAATCTCTTCCTTCAGGCCGTCGTAAAGGTCGTCGTGCATTTGCAGGACGAGTTCGTCGTCAGAAAGTTCGGAGAGGATGATTTCATCGTCGGCCATTTGGGCGCTCCTTGGGCAGGTAGGTCGTCAATGGGCTGAAAGCCCGCGACGCACTTTTCGAATTGCGACATGCCCCGGATAAAAGCCGACAGTAAGGGGCGCGGCAAGCAGAATCCTGTGGCGGCCGTTCCCGTTGTGTTCTAGTTTGGCCGGATGCAACCCAAAGATAGCAGCATTTTGCCGGGTCAGCGTCTGCGGGCGCGGGGGGCTGGCAGCAACGACGTCGGGCGGTTTGAGCCGCGGGGGCGGGTGGCCTATGATGATGGCTGGGATATCGCCGAGGAAGAGCGGCTGGTGCGGACTGAGGTTCGGGTGGAGCGGGCGCGGTCGGCGATCACTTACAACCGCTCTCCGGATCTGCCGTTTGATCGCTCGATCAATCCGTATCGGGGGTGTGAGCATGGCTGCATCTATTGTTTCGCCCGGCCCACCCATGCCTATCTGAACCTGTCACCCGGCCTCGACTTTGAGACCAAGCTGATCGCGCGGCCGGGGATTGGGGCGGTGTTGGAGCGGGAGTTGCGGGCCAAGGCGTACAAGGTGGCGGTGATTGCGATTGGGACCAATACCGACCCCTATCAACCCTGTGAGGCCGAGTATGGGGTGATGCGGGAGGTGTTGCAGGTTTTGGCGGCGTTTCAGCATCCGGTCGCGATCACGACCAAGGGGACGTTGATTGAGCGGGACTCTGGATATTCTCGCACCGATGGCCAAGCAGGGGCTGGTCAGGGTGGGGGTGTCGGTGGCCACGCTGGACCCGGTTCTGGCGCGGAAGATGGAGCCGCGTGCGCCCTCTCCGAAGCGGCGGTTGGAGGTGATCCGGCGGCTGGCTGCGGCGGGGGTGGGGGTGCGGGTGATGGCCGCGCCGATCATCCCGGGGCTCAGCGATCATGAGTTGGAGGCGGTGCTTGAGGCGGGCAAGGAGGCGGGGGCGCAGGCGGCCAGCTTCATCTCACTCAGGTTGCCGCTGGAGGTGTCGGCTTTGTTTCAGGACTGGCTTGTCCAGCATTATCCCGACCGGGCCGCCAAGGTGATGGCGCGGGTTAGAGAGCTTCACGGCGGCAAGGATTATGATGCCGAATGGGGCAAGCGGTTCCGGGGAGAGGGGCTGTGGGCCGATCTGATGGCGCGGCGGTTCAAGCTGACCACGGCCCGGTTGGGGCTCGATCAGGTGTTGGAGCCTTTGCGGGTGGATTTGTTCAAACCGCCGCTCAGATCAGGGGATCAGATGAGCTTGTTTTGAGGGGTTTGGCGGAAAGTGTCCGATTGCGCGACACTCGTCTTTAGTGTTTTATATCAATGAGTTGAAAAATTCTGTTAACCAGAATGAAAGCACGTTGCGAATGGTTCGCAACTGGCGGAGGGGCTGATTTGGACGGTAAGGCGGGGTGAACCCCGCCCTACTTTGGCCGAGAGATTGGTCAGCCGCGACGGCCGCGGCGCTCGCGTTTCGGGTCGCCGGAGGTGTCGCCGGTGCCATCTGAGGCCGAGGAGAACGCGCCGAGTTTGGCCTGGATGTCGTCGGTCGTCGGTGCGGGACCACGGGGCCGGGATTTCCAGCGCGCGGCGCATGGCGGCGAGGTGTTCCGGCATCGTGCCACAGCACCCGCCGATGATCTTGACCCCGGAATCGCGGGCCAGAATGGCGTATTCGGCCATCAGTTCCGGCGTGCCGTCATAGTGGATATGGCCTTCGTGGTATTTCGGGATACCGGCGTTGCCCTTGGCGATGATTGGGCGGGCGGTGCCCGTCGCCTCAAACCCCAGCACGGTCCGCATCAGGTCAGAGGCGCCCACACCACAGTTGGCCCCAAAGGCGAGCGGCGGGTTCGGCAGCTTTTCCACCATCGCGGCGAGTGAGGCCGAGGTGATGCCCATCATGGTGCGGCCAGCGGTGTCAAAGCTCATCGTGCCACACCACGGCATACCGGCCAGAGCGGCGGCCTCAGCGGCGGCGGCGTATTCTTCGAAGGCCGACATGGTCTCGACCCAGAGGACGTCAGCGCCGCCCTCTTTCAGGCCCTCTGCCTGTTCGTGAAAGATCGACACGGCGTCGGCATGGGTCAGGTTGCCCATCGGCTGAAAGATTTCGCCGGTAGGGCCGACAGAGCCTGCAACCACCACCGTCCGCCCGGAAGCGTCAGCGATTTCGCGGCCCAGTGCAGCGGCCACCTTGTTCAACTCGCGCACGCGGCCTTGGGCGTTGTGCAGCTTGAGCCGGGCGGCATTGCCACCGAAAGAGTTGGTCAGGAAGATGTCCGACCCGGCATCCACGGCGGATTTGTACAGCTTGCGGATGTTGTCGGGCTGTTCGGTGTTCCAGAACTCGGGCGGTTCGCCCGAGGACAGGCCCATGTTGAACAGGTTGGTCCCGGTGGCACCGTCCGCCATCAGCCAGTCGCGGGACGCGAGCAGTTTGGAAAGGGTATCGAGTGCCATCGGGATTTCCTTGTTCAGATTTCGGACATCAGCTGCGCTTTGGCAACCGGGTCAAGCTCAGCCAGTTTGGCGCGGATGACGTCAGCGGTGGCTTTGTCGCCCAGATCGGCGGCCACCTTGCGGACCACGTCTTCGCTGCCGGCTTCTTCGAAATCGGCGGTCACGACTTCCATCGCATAAGCGGCGGCTTCGTCACCCGATTTGCCCATCAAAGCTGCGGCCCAGAGGCCCAAAAGCTTGTTGCGGCGTGCCTCGGCCCGGAACTGCATGTCGGCGTCATGGGCGTATTTGGTTTCAAAGGCGTTTTCGCGATCGTCGAATGTGGTCATTGGCTGGCCCTCGGCTGATGGAATTGTCTTCCCCATATGCCTTCCCCAAGGCCTCCCTGCAAGGGGAAGCCTGCATTGCCTTGCGACGGATGCGCCTTTGGCCTATAGCGCTGTCTGAACCAGACCGGGCCCAAAGTCCCGGTCTTTGGGGTTTTGGAGAGACTATGGCACGGCGTAAGAAGGTCTACGAAGGCAAGGCCAAAATCCTGTACGAAGGCCCGGAACCCGGCACATTGGTGCAGTATTTCAAGGACGAAGGCGCGCCAATGCCCTCTGCCCCGATGGTCAGCCCTGCGCCGCCGGAAGGCAAGGGCGTGCTGAACAACCGGTTGTCAGAGTTTTTCATGACGGGTCTGAACTCGATCGGGGTGCCGACGCATTTCATCCGCCGAATCAACATGCGTGAGCAATTGGTACGTGAGGCCGAGATCATCCCGCTGGAAGTGGTGGTGCGGAACTTTGCGGCGGGTGAGCTGTCGACCCGGCTGGGCATCCCTGAGGGGACGCCGCTGCCGCGTCCGATTGTCGAATATTACTACAAAGAACCGCGGCTGAATTCGCCGATGGTCAGCGAAGAGCATATCTTTGCCTTTGGCTGGGCGAGCCAGCAGGACATGGATGATATGTGGTCGCCCTGGCGCTGCGGGTGAATGATTTCCTGTCGGGCGTGATGCTGGGCGTGGGCATTCGGTCTGGCCGACTTCCGCATCGAAGTGGGCCGGATCTGGGAAGGGGAGTTCACCCGCCTGATCGTGGTCGATGAGATCAGCCCGGACAGTTGCCGGTTGTGGGATCTGCGGTCGGGCGTCGAGGGGACGCGCGCCTGCGGAACCGGGACCGATGGCGGATGTATATACTGAACTGGCGCGGCGGTTGGGGGTGTTGCCCTCGAACGTCACACATGCGCCCAAACCGACCTTGATCAACTAGGAGAGCCCTGATGAAAGCCCGTGTGACTGTGATGCTGAAAGCCGGGGTTCTGGATGTGCAGGGCGAGGCGGTGCGCCACGCGCTGGGCACGCTGGGCTTTGGCGGGGTCAATGGGGTGCGGCAGGGCAAGGTGATCGAGCTGGACCTGGCCGAGACGGACCGCGGCGGCGGCTGAGGCTGGCGGTCAAGGGGATGTGCGACAAGCTGCTGGCCAATGCGGTGATCGAAAGCTACCGGATCGAATTGCTGTAATGTCCACGCGTGGACACTTTGGAATATCGTTTTATCAATGCGTGCGTTTTCTGTTAACCTGACCTTAAGGTTCTGAGGAGAGGCCATGCGCGCCGCTGTCATCCGTGAATATCGCAGGATCTGAGTCTTGAGATCGTGCCGACCCGGTGCGAGGCCGATGGCGTGGTGCTGCGACGTGCTGGCCTGTGGCATCTGCCGCAGCGATTGGCATGGCTGGGTGGGTGAGCATCCCAAGGTGCAGCCGGGTGCCATTCCGGGCCATGAATATTGCGGCGAGGTGGTCGAGGCGGGGCCGTTGGCCCGGTGGCGGGTCGGCGACCGGGTGATTGCGCCGTTTATCCTGTCTTGTGGCGAATGCCCGGAATGTCGGTCGGGGGCCAGCACAACCTGCCGGGCCCAGCGTGTGCCGGGGTTTGGTGAGCCGGGGGCCTATGCGGAATATGTGTCAGCCCCCCATGCCCATAACCTTGCGCGGTTGCCGGAGAGTCTGACGCCGGCCCTGGCGGCTGGGTTGGGGTGTCGGGTGACGACGGCGTTTCATGCGTTGACCGGGCGGGCGGCGTTGCAGGCGGGGGAATGGCTGGCGGTGCATGGCACGGGCGGGATCGGGTTGTCGGTGCTGCTGATTGGCCGGGCTTTGGGCGCGCGGGTCGTGGTGGTCGATGTGGTGCCGGAACGGTTGGCCCATGCGCTGTCGCTGGGGGCTGAGGTGGCGATTGATGCGCGCGACGGCGATGTCGCGGCGCGGATCATTGCGGCGACGGGCGGCGGGGCGCATGTCTCGGTGGAGGCTTTGGGGATTGAGGTCACGACCAACGGGTCGCTGGAGTGTCTGCGGCCCATGGGGCGGCATGTGCAGGTCGGGTTGCCGATTGGGCATACCGCCAAGATGCAGATCAACATGAATGCGGTCTATATGAAGCAACTGGCTTTGTACGGCACGCGCGGGATGCCGAGTTGGCGCTATCCGTCGTTGTTGGAGCTGATCGAGCGCGGGGCGGTTGATGTGCGGCCGATCGTGGCGCGGACGGTGGCGCTGTCGGGGGCATCGGGTGAGCTGAGGGCGTTTGACGGGCCGATGGCGCCGGGGGTGGCGGTCATCACGGATTTCCAAGGCTAGAACCGGGGGATTTCACATCCCCCGCGCCGCATTGGCCCTGCCAATGCAGCCCCCCTGTGGGATATTTATGCCAAAATGAAAGGGTAAGGTTCTGCATCCGGCGATAGGCCGGGGCGCAGAAATGCCAAAGGGCGCACCGTCACTTGGACGGCGCGCCCTTTGTTACGATCAATGGTGGATCAGACGAAGCGGTTCCACAGGTTTTCGAGACGTTCCTGACGGCCAGATACTGGCTGCGGGTTCAGGTTCTTGGCGGTGACCACGGCGGCGGCATCTTCCAGCGAGCCGGTCAGCAGGGCCTTGGCGTCGTCACGCTCCCATCCGGCGTAGCGGGTGGCGCGGGCTTTTTCGAGGCTGCCGTCGTTGAACAGGGCGGCAGCGGCCTTCAGCGCGCGGGCGCAGGTGTCCATGCCCCCGACATGGGCGAGGACCAGATCTGCCGGGTCGAGCGATTGACGGCGGACCTTGGCGTCAAAGTTGGTGCCGCCGGAGTGCAGGCCGCCGTTGCGCAGGATCTCATAATAGGCGAGGGCCATGTCCGGCACGTTGTTCGGGAACTGGTCCGTGTCCCAGCCCGATTGCAGGTCGTTGCGGTTCATGTCGATGGAGCCGAGGATGCCCAAAGACGTCGCCATCGCCAGTTCATGTTCGAACGAGTGACCGGCGAGGAAGGCGTGGCCGGTTTCGATGTTGCACTTGACCTCTTTCTCAAGGCCGAACTGGACGAGGAAGCCGTAGACCGTGGCGACGTCATAGTCGTACTGGTGCTTCGATGGCTCCTGCGGCTTCGGTTCGATCAGGATCGCGCCTTTGAAGCCGATCTTGTGTTTGTACTCGACGACCTGTTGCAGGAAGCGGCCAGCGTGGTCGCGTTCCGCCTTGAGGTCGGTGTTCAGCAGGGTTTCATAGCCTTCACGGCCACCCCAGAGCACGTAGTTCTCGCCGCCCAGTTTATGCGTGGCGTCCATGTTCGCCTTCACGGTGGCGGCGGCATAGGCGTAGATATCGGGGTCGGGGTTGGTGGCAGCGCCGCTCATCCAACGGCGGTTGGAGAACATATTGGCCGTGCCCCACAGCAGTTTGGTTTTGTGGGTGGATTGCTTTTCGGCAAGGTAATCAACCACTTCTTCGAGGTTCTTCTTGCTTTCCGCGAAGCTGTCGCCTTCGGGGCGGATGTCGGCGTCGTGGAAGCAATAGTAGGGCGCGTTGAGGATATCGAACATCTCAAACGCGACATCGGCCTTGAGTTTGGCCAAGCGCCATCGTCTCACCGAACCACGGGCGCTCAAAGGTCTGGCCACCGAACGGGTCGCCGCCGGGCCATGCGAAGGAATGCCAATAGGCGACGGCAAAGCGGAGGTGATCCTCCATCCGTTTGCCCATCAGCATTTCGTCGGGGTTGTAGTGTTTGAAGGCGAAGTCGTTGGTGCTGTCAGCGCCTTCGAATTTGACGGCGGGGATGCCTTGGAAGAAGTTGGTCATGGTGTCCTCAGGTTTGAGCATTTCCAGCGGAAGTGTGAAACGGTTCAGCGGTTCGGAAATGCGATGGTTCAGGTAAGGGCCTGGATGGCGGTGCGGGCGGCGACATAGCGGGCGTGGCCGTCGTTGAAGGCGTTGGTCAGGGCGCGGTCGGGGTCGACCGTGCGGGCGATCGGGGGCATGGTGGCAATCTCTGCCCCAGCACCCGTCGCGGCCATGATGGCGAGGCGGGCGGCACCCAAAGCACCGCCGAAATCGCCGTCGGCGGGGACGAGGATCTGGATGTCGAGGGCGGTGGCGATGGCGCGCAGCCAGTAGTCGGATTTGGCACCGCCGCCGACGGCGAGAACCTGCTCCAGCTTCGTGCCGGTCGCGGCGAGGGCGTCGCGGCTGTCGCGGAAGGCGAAGGTGACGCCCTCCAGCACGGCGCGGGTGCCGGCGGCGCGGTCGGTGGTGTGTTCAAGGCCGAGGAAGGCGCCGCGGATGGCGGCGTCGTTCAGGGGCGTCCGCTCACCGCCGAGATAGGGCAGGAACAGGGTTTTGGAGGGCGCGCGCAGGGGGCCGAGTTCGCCGGTCAGCGTGGCGGCGGATCTGGCCGACGAGGTTGGAGTACCAGTTCAGCGCGTCGGTCGCGGCAAGGATCACGCCCATCTGGTGCCAGGTGCCGGGCAGGGCGTGGCAGAAGGTGTGGACGGCGGTGTCAGGGTCGGGCTGATAGCCGTCATTGGCGGCGAACAAGCACGCCAGAGGTGCCGAGGGAGACGAAGGCTTGCCCCGCCTTGACCACACCGACGCCGATGCCAGCGGCGGCATTATCGCCCGCGCCACCTGCGACAACGGTGGTTTTGGGCAGGCCGAATTTGGCGGCGAGGTCAGCGCGGACGGTGCCGGAAACGGCAGAGCCTTCGACCAGACGCGGCATCTGGGCGCGGGTCAGGCCGGTGGCCGTCAGCAATTCGTCGGACCAGTCGCGTTTGCCGGTGTCGAGCCATGCGGTGCCAGCGGCGTCCGACATCTCAGCCACATGCTCACCCGTCAGCCACAGGCGCAGGTAGTCTTTCGGCAGCAGAACCTTGGCGACCTTGGCCCAGATCGCGGGTTCATGCTTGCGGACCCAGTCGAGTTTCGGGCGCGGTGAAGCCGGGGAAGACGATGTTGCCGGTCAGGGCGCGGAAGATCGGGTTGGCGTCCAGCGCGGCGGCCTCAGCATGGCTGCGGGTGTCGTTCCACAGGATGCAGGGGCGCAGAACGGTGTCGGCGCTGTCAATCAGGGTGGCGCCGTGCATGTGGCCCGACAAACCGATGCCTTTGACGGCCCCCAGACCCTTGGTGGACAGTTGGGTCAGCACGGCCTCACAGGCGGTGATCCAGTCGGCCGGGATTTGTTCGGACCAGCCCTCATGCGGGCGCTGGACGGTCAGGGGGGCGGTTGCCTCGGCCAAAATGCGCTGATTGTCGTCAATCAGGATGCCTTTCAGCCCGGAAGTTCCAAGATCCAGTCCGATATACATGCCGTGCAGCCCCCGCAAAAATCAGTTCGCGGCCACAATATCCTTCTTTGCCGGGTCCGCAACCATTCCAATCGCTTTGAATTTGTCGGACCACAAATATTTTCGGCCCCAAGCGGAAAATCGGCGGAAAACCGGTGGCGCGGTGAAACACCGCCGGGCAAATGATTGAAAATGATGTGAGATCGCGAAAATCGGCTGGGATCAGAGCTGCATGGGCCCGTTCGGCACTGGCATTCCGCCCGCCACTGCACCCCAGACCGACTGGTCGAAATTCACGATGGCCCCTGTCATCAGGCCCGCGTCGTCGGACACGAGGAAGTTCACCGCCCGCGCAGCCTCCTCTGGATCAACCAGACGGCCAAAGGGCAACCATTCGGCCGCCTTGGCCTCCCAATCGGGATCGCCGGTCGCGTTGATCTGGATGTCGCGCTCATGCTCGGTGGCCATCCAGCCGACGTTCAGCTGGTTCACCCGGATCCGGTTGCCCATCACCGAAAAGGCGGTGTTGGCGGTCAGCGTGGTCAACGCCCCCTTGGAGGCGCAATAGGCGTTGATGAAGGGTTGGCCGGACAGCGCAGAGATCGAGCCGATGTTGCAGATCGCCCCTTCGACGCCGTCACGGATCATCAGTTTGATGGTTTCCTGCATCAGGAAATACGGGCCACGCACGTTGGTGGCAAACATCCGGTCGAACAGTTCGGGTGAGGTGTCGAGGATGGTGCCCCGGTCGGTCATCGCCCCGGCATTGACCAGCACGTCGATGCGGCCAAACAACCGGTCGGTTTCGGAAATCGCGTGGCGGCAATCCTCGACCCGCGTGAAATCGGCGCGCAGAAAATGGCAGGGGATGCCGTAGGTGTTGTGGATGGAACGGGACACGTCAGCGCCCCGTTTCATGTTGCGCCCGGTGATCACGACACCTGCGGCACCAGCGGCGGCAAGACGGCGGGCAATGGCAGCGCCAAGACCCTGAGTTGCCCCTGAGACGAAGCAAATCTTACCGTCCATCCGGTTCATGCGACCACCTGATACCCGGCAAGGGCCATCACGCGGTGCAGTTCCTTGTTGCCCTTGGTCGACCATTCCAGCGGCGGGGCCTTTTTCGGATCCTGCTCGGCCTCAACCACGAACCAGCCTTCATAGCCGTAGCTGGCGCAACGCTTCACAATCGCCTCAAAGTCGAGCGAGCCATCGCCGGGCACGGTGAAGGCGCCCTTCATCACGGCATCGAGGAAGCTTTCCTTGGTGCGGTCCAGCGCGTTGATCACCTCCATCCGCACGTCCTTGGTGTGGACATGGGTGATGCGGGCGTGGTGGTTGTCGATCACGCGCAGCACGTCGCCGCCCGCCATCGCCATGTGGCCTGCGTCAAACAGCAGCGGGATGCCCGCGCCGGAGTGTTTCATGAACAGGTCAAGCTCTGCTTCCGTCTCAATCGCCGCCGCCATGTGGTGGTGGTAGGACAAAGGCATGCCCTGCTCGGCGCACCATTCGCCAAACTCGGTCATGTTGCGGGCGTAGACCTTGATCTCATCTTCCGACAGTTTCGGCTTTTGCGCCAAGGGTTTGGAGCGGTCGCCTTGGATAGAGCGCGCCACTTCGCCATAGACGATGCAGGGCGCTTTGGCCGCGATGAACAGGTCCATCTGGGCGCGGATACGGTCTTTGTTCTCGGCCATATCGCCATTCAGGATGGTGCCAGAGAACCAGCCGCCACAGACCGAAATGCCGTGCTTGTCCAGAACCGGGCCAAGCTCTGCCATGTTCATCGGGAAGCGGCGGCCAGTTTCCATGCCGGTATAGCCCGCCTGTGCGGCCTGACGCAGGCATTCATCAAGGCTGACATCGTCCGACAATTCGGCCAGATCGTCATTCCACCAGCAGATCGGGGAAATCCCCAGTTTGGCCTTCAGCATCGCAACACTCCCCCACGATGGTCATTTGTCGCGCCTATACATGAGGTGGGGCAAAAGGGGAATTATAAACCAGCATCGGGGAAAGGTAGGATGGGCCATCAGGCTGCAATTTTCGGTTTTCCGAAAATTGTAGCGGGCCCATCATGGTGGGTTTTGCAACAGGGCGCCCCAAGCCAGCATGTCATGGTCCCGCAGCCAAACCTTTGGGGGTCAGAGCCCGCGCCGACCGCTCGCCAGATCAGCCAACAGTGCCACATGGACATCCAGCGCGTCGATCACCCGAAAGCCGGGGTCGTGGCCGTCGAAGGCGAGGTTCAGGTCGGTGCCCGCAAGCACGATCGCCTCGGCCCCCTGTGCGGTCATGGCGCGACCGGCGGCAAAGAAGATCTGCCGCGCCGCGTCGGAACAAGCCCCGGCTACGGCGACGTCTTGATAGGTTTGACCAATTTCGTCGATCTGATCGTCCAAGGCCAAGGCGCGGGTCTGGATGAGTTGGCCGTAAAGCCGGGTCCGCATGACAACCCGGGTGCCGAGCAGGCCGACACAGCCGATGCCTTGGGCGGCGAAATAGGCGTCCAGCGGGGCGACGGCGCTTATCAGGGGCAGGGGCGACAGCGCCTCTGTCTCGGCAAAGCAGAAATGCCCGCCAATCGAGGTGATGGCGGCACAATCGGCCCCGGCGGCCTTCAGGCGGTGGATCAATTTGGCATAGATCGCCGCCTGCGCGTCGCGCTTGTCGGCCAGATTGTTGGCGATCAGGTCGTGGATATCGGCCTGCACCACGGTCAGGTCCAACCGCAGCCCGCGCATCGCCGCACAAAGCCGCTGGTAGTACACCAGCGTGGCCGCTGGCCCGATACCGCCGATCAACCCGATGTGCAGCGGTTTGCCCATGGTGTGACCCTAAGCCTCGGTCAGGGCCACCGTGTCATGCTCCATGAACGCGGCAACCTCTGGCAGCCAGCGGCCCTGCGACAAAGGCCACGTGCAGCGGATGGTTGTTGTAGGCGTCATAGTCGGACTGGTCGGCAAAGGTCATCGACACGGCAAAGGTGAAGTCGTTCTTGGCGCTGACCTCACGGGCGATTTCGAAGTTGCCAACATCGGGAATGATGGCAAGCCCCGACAGCGCGCGCAGAAAGTCAGCCTCAGCCGGCGATCCTGCGGCATGTTTCAGCCGGAAGATCGCGGCGTGGCGGATCACTTCATTGCCTGCGAGGCGGCGCTTTCCGGCAGTTCCTCGCCAAAGCAGCGCTGATAGAACTCGGCCACGGTCTGCCGTTCCAGCTCGTCGCATTTGTTCAGGAAGGACAGGCGGAAGGCATAGCCCACATTGCGGAAAATCTCGGCATTTTGCGCCCAGTTCAGCACGGTCCGCGGGCGACATCACGGTGGACAGGTCGCCGTTCATGAAGGCGGTCCGGGTCAGGTCGGCGACGGTCACCATCTGGCCGATGGTCTTGCGGCCCTTGTCGGTGTTGTAATGCGGGCGACTTGGCCAGAACGATCGCGGCCTCGGCGTCATGGCGACAGATAGTTCAGCGTGGCGACCAGCGACCAGCGGTCCATCTGGGCCTGGTTGATCTGCTGGACGCCGTGGTACAGGCCCGTGGTGTCGCCCAGACCCACCGTGTTGGAGGTGGCGAACAGGCGGAACGACGGGTGCGGGGTGATGATCTCGTTCTGATCCATCAGGGTCAGCTTGCCGTCATGCTCCAGCACGCGCTGGATGACGAACATCACGTCCGGGCGGCCTGCGTCATATTCGTCGAACACGATGGCGACGGGGTTGCGCAGCGCCCAGGGCAGGATGCCTTCGTGGAATTCGGTCACCTGCTTGCCGTCGCGCAGCTTGATCGCGTCCTTGCCGATCAGGTCGATCCGGCTGATGTGGCTGTCGAGGTTGACCCGCACCGTCGGCCAGTTCAGCCGCGCGCCGACCTGCTCGATATGGGTCGATTTGCCCGTGCCGTGATAGCCCTGGATCATCACGCGGCGGTTATAGGCATAGCCTGCCAGAATCGCCAAAGTGGTGTCGGGGTCGAACTTGTAGGTCGGGTCGATCGCGGGCACGCGGTCGGTCGCCTCGGCAAAGCCCTTGACCTTCATGTCGGTATCAATGCCGAACACCTCGCGGACCGAGATTTCTTCCGTGGGTTTTGCGACAGTATCGAGCATGAGAAGGGTCCAGTTCATCCAGGGCGGGCCCTGCGACATATGCCACCTGACCCGATTTGCCGCCCATGTTTGGAACATATCGGCGATGGCTGCAAGGGGTTGGGGTGACAGATTCACCGGCTTGGCTGGCGCTTGCCACCTTGGACTTGACAGGTTTTGGCCTCGCGCTCATCCTCAATCGCATTGCTTCCCGACATTTCCCCTGCAACGAGTGGAGATTGGTATGGCGATCCTGTTCTGCGACATCAAATGGCAGGCAAATCATCTGAATTTCAGTGCAGAGGCGGTGGCGGGCGGCACGACGACTTTTCTGCCCCAGACGGCCTTCTTTCCCGGCACCTTCAACTATTTCTTCAATGACCTGTCCGGGACCATCCATCTGCGGTCGATTGCTGTCACGAATTCTTGGTCCAGCTTCGGCGATGGCACGACGCAGGCGGTCTATGGCACCGGTCTGACGGTGGATGCGGGGGATAATCTGACTGGCGGTACGGCGCAGGCCTTGGCCAGTTTTGTGACCGCCGATGGCAGCCACAGCCTCGCCATCGAGGGTATTTCGGTGGCGGTGACGGATCTGATTGCGGCCGCGGCCACGGCGGGCGGGCGTGATGACGCGCGACTGATCCGGCAGATGTTGGCGGGCAATGATCTGGCGGGGCTGTCGTCGCGGTCTGATACCTTTAACTCAGGCAGCGGAATTGACCTGATTTTCGCCAATGGCGGCAAGGATCGGATCACCTTGGGGGCCGGGATGGATGCCGGTCTGGGCGGCACGGGCAATGACACCGTGTTTGGCGGGGCGGGCGATGATCTGTTGATCGGCAATCAGGGCCGCGACCGTCTGTTTGGCGGCGCTGACTTTGACATATTGGACGGCGGCAAGGGCAGGGATGTGCTGACGGGCGGTGCGGCGACGGATTTCTTTGTGTTTCTGCCCGGTGACGGCCATGACCGGATCACCGATTTTGACCCCGCCGTCGATGTGATCTCGTTACAGGCGGGCGGGGTGTTGGCGGATGTCAAACTGGCCGATTCCGGGGCCGGAGTGGTGCTGACCTACCATGACAATGTCATCCGGCTGGACGGGTTGGCCGGGGTGACGGTGGACGATCTGGATATCCGCTTTGGCTATCACGTCTCTGAGGCGCGGTTGCAGACCTTTGTGAATTTCTGGGATCTGAAGGGGTAGGCCCGTTCACGCTGCTTCGCAATTGCGTGAAACGGCGAAATGTTGGCCCAAAAGCGGGCCGTCCTGCGTTACTCTGTCACATCATTTGACAGGATATATCATGCAACGCCGCAGCCTTCTTGCCCTATTGCCCGCCTTTTTGCTGGCCCGCCCCGCCGCCGCAGCGGGGTTTGAGGTGACCCATACCGATGCGGAATGGCATGCGCTATTGACCGATGCGCAGTTCAACGTGTTGCGCAAGGCGGGGACCGAGCGCGCCTTCACCAGCCCGCTGAATGATGAGCATCGCAAGGGCATGTTCCTGTGCGCGGGCTGTGACCTGCCGCTCTATTCCTCAGACACCAAGTTTGAAAGCGGCACCGGCTGGCCGTCGTTCTGGAAGCCGTTGGACAATGCGATTGGCACCCAGCGCGATGTCGGCCTGCTCGGCGTGCGGACAGAGGTGCATTGCCGCCGCTGTGGCGGGCATCTTGGCCATGTGTTCAACGATGGCCCGGCACCCACGGGGCTGCGCTATTGCATGAACGGGGTTGCGATGAAATTCGTGGCGGGCTGAGGGCGCGGATCGGTGTAGACAGGCTGGCGGCGCAAGGCTAATCCTGCCTGACCCTTTCCGGAGCCTGAATTGCCGCCCTCAAACCTGACCCAGACCGCGACCGAGCATCTGCGTCACATCGCGGCGCTGGAGCCTGACCCGGAAAACCTGCGCCGGGCGCTGCGCTATCTGGCGAAATGGCGGTCAGAGGTGGTGGGCAATACGCTGCGCCAACGGTCGGGGCAGTGGGTTTTGTCGGGGCCGTTCAAGGGGATGGACTACGGGCTGACCGCGACCGAGGGCGCCTATGCTGCCCGGTTGCTGGGGGTCTATGAGGCGAGCCTCGCCCCGGTGATAGAGGCGATCATCGCCCGCGCCTATCCGCTGATCCTCGATATTGGCTGTGCTGAGGGGTATTATGCCGTTGGTCTGGCCCGCCGGATGCCCGGTGCGCGGGTGCTGGCACGGGATCAGAACCCTGTGGCGCAGACGCAATGCCGCGCGTTGGCCGCGCTGAACGGTGTGACCGCGCGGGTGGAGGTTGGTGGCCGGATGGATCACGCCGATTTCGCCATCTGCGCCGATCAACCCACCGTCATCATCTGCGATATAGAGGGGGCTGAGGCCGACCTTCTGGACCCCATCGCCGCCCCCGGTCTGCTGCGGGCGGATATTTTGGTCGAATGCCACGACGGGATGCAGCCCGGTCTGTCCGACCGCATCGCCGCCCGCTTTGCCGCGACCCACCGGGTCACCCGGATCGACCGCCAGATCAGCAGCGACTTGCCGGATTGGATGGAGGAGTGGTCCGACCTCGACCGCCTGATCGCGCTATGGGAATGGCGGGCGGGCCCGACGCCCTGGCTTTGGATGGAGCAGATATGACCGCCACTAACGCCGCGATCTTCTACGCCTCGGACGGGTATCGCCCCGGTGAAAAGGGGATCAACGGCCGCAGGGTGGCGGGGAGAGTCGTTCCTGAAGGGCTTCTTGCGCCACGCGGATGTTGATGAATTCGTGGTGCTGGCCAAGAACGCGGGTGAGGCGGAAGAGGTGCGCGCGCTTGCCGAATCCTTGGGCGTCGAACAAACCGATCCGCCCCGTGGGTCTGTTGCGCCCGGCCAAGATCGCGCCTGTCACCACGCTCTACTACCCCGCCGCCAATATCGCGTCTGAGGCGTGGCGGCGTGCCGACAATGGCAGCGGCGCGTGGGCGATCACGGGCATCACCCACACCACATCGACCATGGGGATCATGCAGGGGTTCTTTGACATCCGCATGGCCCCGGTGATGGAGTGGGACGCGGTGATCTGCACCTCTCGCACGGTGGCGGCGGCGGTCAGCACCCAGATGGACCTGATCGACGACCATATCCGGCATCGCTTTGGCACCATCCCACCGCCGCGCCCGATGCTGCCGGTGATCCCGCTGGGCATTCATGTCGATGACTTCGCGCGGGATGAGGCGGCCCGTGCCGATCTGCGCGCCCGGCTGGGCTGTGGGCCGGAGGATGTGGTGTTCTGCACCATCGCCCGCCTGACCCCGCATGAGAAATTCGACCCGCTGCCGATCTACATGGCGATGCAAGCAGGCTCAGCAGGCGCTGAAGCCGGGGCAAAAGCTGCACATCGTGTTCTGCGGCATCTTCCGCCACCCCTATGCCAAGGTGGTGTTTGACCAGAGGGGGCCGCGCGGTTGATGCCCGATGTCGGCTTCCTGCTGCTGGATGGCGCCAAGGCTGAGGATCGCCGCATGACCCTGTCCGGGTGCGGATGTATTCCTGTTCATGATCGACAATATTCAGGAAACCTTCGGCCTGGCCCCGTTGGAGGGGATGGCGGCGGGCCTGCCGCTGCTGGTGTCGGACTGGGACGGCATGAAGGACACCGTCAGCCCGGATGTCGGATTTCGCGTCAAGACCCGCAGCCTGGCCGCCGCTGCATCTGGCCAATGAATCCCTGCGTCTGCAGGGCGGGATTGACGACTACGCGCAGTATTGCGCCGCCGTCTCGGCGATGACCGAGGTGGACATGTCCGACCTGAAGGCGCGGATTTTGCAGCTTGTCACCAACCCTGACCTGCGTCAGCGGATGGGGCAGGCGGCTTTGGCGCGGGTGCGGCAGTTGTATGACTGGGCCGCCGTCATCCCGCAGTTTCAGGCGCTGTGGGGCGAGCAGGATCAGCGCCGCGTTGCCGGTGCCGCCCGGTCGCAGCGGATACCCGGCCATCTGCTGCCGGTCGCCCCGTCGCCCTCGCTGCTGTTCCGGTCCTATCCCACGGAAACCGCCACGCTGGGGGCGCATCGCTATGTCGCCAATGATCCGGGTCAGCGGCCCGACCTGCATGAGATGCTGGCCCTGCGCAACTACACCTCCCTGCGCCGGATTTTCGCTGGTGAGACGCAGATCAAGCAGGTGCTGGATGCCGTGACTGCCGCTGGTGCGGGCGGGGTCGACTTGGCGGCAATCTCGGCCGCCACGCTGTTGCAGCCGATGTATCTGGACCGCGTCGTGATCTGGCTGCTGAAATACGACTTCATCCGCCGTCTGCCGTAACCCTGCACGGCGTCTGCACCTGTCCTGCACCCGCCCTTGCCAGTCTGGCGCAAAGCAGGGGGATATCATGCAGCGATGGATTGTGGCGGGTTTGACGGGGCTTTGGGGTATGGCGGTGATGGCCGCGATTTTGAAAACCACACGAGATGCCGATTTCTGGCGGTTTGAGCTGGCGGCCTTGGGTGGGGCGGCACTCGCCGGGGCAGTGCTGGCCCCGCTGTTTGCGCGGGGCCGTCCTGAGGTATCGGCGGTTGCCGCCGTGTTGGCGACAGTCTTGGGGGCCGGCATCGCCGGGGCCGGGTTTGCCATCGCGCAGGGGATGCACAACGGCTTGCAGGGCGTGGCCCTTGGCCCCGCCCTTGTTCTGTCATCCATTGTGCAGGATCTTTGGGTGTTCGCGGTCTGGCTGCTGGGCGGCGTCGCCCTGCACCTGACCGCCTCACGTCTGGCTGCTATTCCTTGAAGTAGCGGCTGTCCTTGATCTGATCCCAGGCCCAGACCACCTCTTGCAGGCGCTCTTCGTCGGACCGGTCGCCCGCCGTTCATGTCGGGGTGCAGATCCTTGACCAGACTTTTGTACTGCTTGCGAATCTCTGTCTTGGTCCAGCTGTCGCGGGCCTCAAGGATTTCGACCGCCTTGCGTTCGGGGGCGGGCAGTTTGCGGGTGTTGTTGTTCACCGGCTTGGCCGGGCTTTGTGTGGCATTATCGCCCAACAATTCCATCGGATCGTTGACACCCAGCCGGGCCCATGCACGCCCGTCATCCTTGCGGCTGAACGGTTTGGTTTCGCGTTCCCACAGCCGGTCTTTCTCCAGCAGTTTCTGGAACTCCTCATCCGTGGCGGCGCCAAAGAAGTTCCACTTCAGGTTGTATTCGCGCACGTGGTCGCGGCAGAACCAGAAAAACTCGTCCAGATGGTCTGGCGATTTCGGGGCGCGGTAGGCGCCCTTCTCTTTGCAGCCCGGATAGTCACAGGCTTTGGTCGATGTTTCGAAAGCCCCAGACATGCCCCGACGGACAGTCTTGCGCTTCGCCTTGTCGGACGAAACGCGGATATCAAACTCAAAGGGCGGTGGTTTGGTCATAAAGCGGCCTTTCCGACTCGGGGCCATGAGTTTAGTCGTTCTGACGGCAGATAGAAGGGGTTTGGATAAAAATGAAATTGGCTCAAGAGATTGAAGACCGCTTGACACGCGCCTTTTCGCCCACCGAACTGGTGGTCGAGAACGAAAGTCACCGTCACGCGGGGCATTCGGGCGACGACGGCAGCGGCGAAAGCCATTTCGCCATTCGCATCCGGGCGGACGCCTTGGCCGCGATGGGGCGTGTGGCGCGGCACCGGGCGGTGCAGGCGGCGCTGGGCGACATCAACCAACGCGCCCATGCGATATCGTTGGACATCGGCTGACCGTTGAAAATGGGTTAATTCCGCAGAATTAACCCATTGGTTTTGCTCGGTTTCGTGAAGTGTCCAGATCTGGACGCCCTAGTGGTTGCCAGCCTTCTTTTGCAGGCGGCGGGCATGAAGGATCGGCTCCGTATAGCCAGACGGCTGGACGCGGCCCTTGAACACCAGATCCCGGGCCGCCGCAAACGCGATGCCATCGAAATCGGGTGCCATCGGCTGATAGAGCGGATCGTCGGCGTTCTGCCGCGTCCACCAGCACGGCCATCTTTTGCAGGCAGGCATCGACCTGTTCGCCGCTGACGACGCCATGCATGCAACCAGTTCGCGATGTGCTGCGAAGATATCCGGCAGGTCGCCCGGTCCTCCATCAACCCGACATTGTGCAGGTCGGGCACCTTGGAACAGCCGACCCCCTGATCAATCCAGCGGACGACATAGCCGAGGATGCCCTGCGCGTTGTTCTCGACCTCACGCAGGATCTGATCCTCGGTCCAGCGGCGATAAGAGGCGAGCGGGATTTCCAGCACCGTCTCGACAAACGCCCGGCGGCCACCAGCGGCCAGACGGCGCTTTTGCACGGCAAACACGTCGATCTTGTGGTAATGCAGGGCGTGCAGGATCGCGGCGGTGGGCGAGGGCACCCAAGCGCAGTTGGCCCCGGCCTTGGGGTGGTCGATCTTTTGTTCCAGCATCGCGGCCATCAGGTCTGGCGCGGCCCACATCCCCTTGCCGATCTGCGCCCGGCCCGACAGGCCACATTCCAGCCCGATGTCGACGTTCTGCGTTCTCATACGCGCCGATCCACGATTTGCGCTTGATGAAGTCCTTGCGGCTGAACGGCCCGGCCTCCATCGAGGTGTGGATCTCGTCCCCGGTCCGGTCGAGAAAGCCGGTGTTGATGAAGGCGACCCGGGATTTGGCGGCGCGGATACATTCCTTGAGGTTGACCGAGGTGCGCCGCTCCTCATCCATGATGCCGATTTTGACGGTGTTGCGCGGCAGGCTGCAGAACATCCTCGACCCTGGCAAAGATGTCGTCGGCAAAGGCCACCTCTTCGGGCCCGTGCATCTTGGGTTTGACGATGTAGACCGACCCGTGGTGGCTATTGCGCAGGCCGTAGGTCTTCTTCAGGTCGTGCATGGCGATCAGGACCGTCACCATGGCGTCCATCAGGCCTTCGAACACCTCGGCCCCGTCGCGGTCCAGAATGGCGGGGTTGGTCATCAGATGGCCGACATTGCGCACCCACAGCAGGGCGCGGCCCTTGAGGGTCAGCGGTGCTGCCGTCGGGGGCGATGTAAGTCGCGGTCCTCATTCAGGGCGCGGGTCATCTGCTTGCCGCCCTTGTCGAAGTCGGCGGTCAGGTCGCCCTGCATGACGCCCAGCCAGTTGGCATAGGCCTGCAACCTTATCCTCGGCATCGACGCAGGCGACGGAGTCCTCGCAGTCCATGATGGCGGACACGGCGGATTCCAGCACGACATCGGCAAGGCCAGCCTGATCGCGGCTGCCGATCAGATGGGCGCGGTCGAAGACCAGTTCGACATGCAGGCCGTTGTTGACCAGCACGACAGCGTCAGGCTGGGCCTTGGGATTGCCCTTGTAGCCTGCGAATTTCTTGGGCTGCATCAGGGGCATGTCGTCGATCAGCAGCGCGCCGTCGACCACCTGATAGCGCCGCACGTCGGCATGGCTGGTGCCGGCAATCGGGAAAGCCTCATCCAGAAACACCCGTGACCGGGCCACAACCCGCGCGCCGTGGCCACGGTCATAGCCGCCCGGCTGCGCCTTGCCCATCGCGTCGGTGCCATAGAACGCGTCATACAGGCTGCCCCAGCGCGCATTGGCGGCGTTCAGCACATAGCGGGCGTTGGTGATCGGCACGACGAGTTGCGGGCCGGGGATCGGTGGCGATTTCGGGGTCGACATTGGTGGTGTCGATCGGTGAAATCCTCACCCTCGGGCAGACGGTAGCCGATGTGGCGCAGAAACTCACCATAGGCCAGATGGTCCAGCGGTTCGGTCTTGCGGACGCGGTGCCAGTCGTCAATCCAGGCCTGCAATCTGCTCCCGCTTGGCCAGAAGTTGGCGGTTGCGCGGGCCGAAGTCATGCACGAGGTCGGAAAATCCGGTCCAGAAATGGTCTGCCGTGATGCCAGTGCCGGGCAGGGCACGGTCCTCAAGAAATCCGCCAGAACCTTATCCACCTGCAGACCGGCGCGCGCCACACGTTGAGCCATGAATTCCTCCAGTTTAAGCGGGTTTAAGGGCATGAGATACTGATTTCGCCCAAGCCGCAAGGCGATGCTGCATCTGCATTGCCATTGATCCGCCTGATCACCTTCAATGCCCGCAAAATAATCCGGGTTTAGCGGCGGCATGTGAATTCCGGCTTTTCTCAGGGCAGCAACTCGTGTTAGTTAGTGATATGGCTAAACATGACCCAGACCTGTCGTTGATCTTTCAAGCACTGTCCGACCCGACGCGCCGCGCGATGCTGGCGCGGTTGGGGCAGGGGGCGGTGCCGGTTTCTGAACTGGCGCGGCCGACGGGCTTGGCGCTGCCGACTGTGATGCGGCATCTGCAGGTGCTGGAAGATGCAGCACTGATTTCGACCGAAAAGACCGGTCGCACCCGGATGTGCACGGCGCGGCCCGAGATGTTCAACGCGACGATGGATTGGATGGCCGAGCAGCGCGCCCAGTGGGAGGCGCGGACGGATCGGCTGGAAGCCCTGCTTGAAAACGCTGACGGATAAGGATGAATCATGAAGATCAACCCTGAACTGGATCTGGAACTGACCCGTTTGTTGGCCGCGCCGCCTGCGATGGTCTGGCGCTGTTGGACAGAGCCGGCGCTGATCTGCCAATGGTTCTGCCCCAAGCCGTGGTATGTGTCCGAGGCCGTGGTTGATCTGCGGGCAGGTGGGCGGTTCTTCACCCTGATGAACGGGCCGGATGGTGAGAAGGTGCCGAATGAGGGCAGCTTTCTGGAGGTGGTGCCGGGGCGCAAGCTGGTGTTCACCGATATCATGGGCGAGGACTTTGCGCCGCTGGGCCTGATCCAGTCCGGCGCCGGTTTGCACTTTGCCGCCATCGTGACGATGGAGGCTGAGGGGACCGGCACGCGCTACAAGGCCGTCGCCCGCCATGGGCGGCCTGAGGATGCCAAGATGCACAAGGAAATGGGGTTCCACGACGGCTGGTGGGCGGCTGCGACGCAATTGGAAGAACTGGCAAAGACGCTGTGATGCAGGACCGCCAGCTGACCCTGACCCGGGTGATCAACGCCACGCCGGACAAGGTCTGGCGCTGCTGGACCGACCCCACGCTGATCGCCCGTTGGTTCGGGCCCGACGGCTATTCCTGCATCACCAAGGAAATCAATCTGGTTGAGGGCGGGTTGTGGCGGTTCGACATGATCGGGCCGGATGGCACGGTCTTTCCCAACCGTCACCGCTTTACCCTGCGCCGCGCCCCCAGCCGGATTGAGTTTCTGATGGACAGCGACGATGACAGCCAACCCCCGATGGAGGTGGTCGTGACGCTGGCACCTGAGGGGGCGGGGACGCGGTTGACGCAGACGATCACCCTTCCGACGGCTGAGGCGAAGGCGGTGGCCTTGGGTTTTGGGGCGGACCGGTTGGGGATGCAGACCATGGGCAAACTGGCGGCGGTGGCGGAAGCGTTGTGACACTTTCCTTCTTTGTGCAGCGGGTCTATCCCTTTGCCCAAAGAACCGGAGATGCACCATGACCGACACACCGCAGACCATCTATCTGGCCGATTACCTGCCCTTTACCCATATCGTTGAGAAGGTTGACCTGACCTTCCGGCTGGCGCCCAAGACGACGCGGGTGCTGGCCAAGATGACCCTGACGCCCAACCCGCTGCGCCCGGGTGCCCATGACCTGCACCTGCATGGTGAGGGGCTGAAGCTGATCAGTTGCGCGGTGGACGGTGTGGCGGTGGCGAGCCATCAGGATGACGCGGGGCTGGTGATTGCGGCGCGGTTCCTGCCGAGCAAGACCTTTACCTTGGAGACGGAGGTCGAGATTGCACCCGCCGACAACACGTCGTTCGAGGGGCTGTATATGTCGAACGGCATGTATTGCACCCAATGTGAGGCTGAAGGGTTCCGTCACATCACCTTCTACCCCGACCGCCCCGACGTGCTGGCGCCGTTCCATGTGCGGGTGGAAAGCGATCTGCCGGTGCTGTTGTCGAACGGCAATCCGGCGGGGCAGGGACCGGGCTGGGCCGAATGGACCGATCCGTGGCCGAAACCGGCCTATCTGTTCGCCTTGGTCGCAGGCGATCTGGTCGCCCATGAAGCACCGTTCACCACCATGTCCGGCAAGCCGGTTGATCTGAAAATCTATGTGCGGCCGGGGGATGAGGACCGCTGCGCCTATGCGATGGACAGTCTGATCCGCTCGATGCAGTGGGATGAGCAGGTCTACGGGCGGGAATATGACCTCGACGTGTTCAACATCGTGGCGGTTGACGATTTCAACATGGGCGCGATGGAGAATAAGGGGCTGAACATCTTCAACTCCAAACTGGTGCTGGCCAGCCCTGAGACGGCGACGGATGACGATTACAACCGGATCGAAGGGGTGATCGCGCATGAGTATTTCCACAACTGGACCGGCAACCGCATCACCTGCCGCGACTGGTTCCAGCTGTGCCTGAAAGAGGGGCTGACGGTGTTCCGCGATCAGCAGTTCACCGGCGACATGCGGTCGCATGATGTGAAGCGGATTGAGGATGTGCTGGCGCTGCGGGGCCGTCAGTTCCGTGAGGATGGCGGACCGCTGGCGCATCCGGTGCGGCCAGAGAGTTTCATTGAGATCAACAACTTCTACACCGCGACGGTGTATGAGAAGGGGTCAGAGGTTATCGGGATGCTGAAGCGGCTGGTTGGCGATGCCGACTATGCCCGCGCGCTGGACCTCTATTTCGACCGGCATGACGGGCAGGCGGCGACCATTGAGGACTGGCTGAAGGTGTTTGAGGATACGACGGGCCGCGACCTGTCGCAGTTCAAACGCTGGTATTCGCAGGCCGGCACGCCGCAGATTTCGGTGGCCGAGGCGTGGGAGCCTGCCGAGCAAGGGGGCACCTACCGCTTGACCCTGACACAGACCAACCCGCCGACACCGGGGCAGCCGAAAAAGGACCCTAAGGTGATTCCGATTGCGGTGGGGCTGCTCAACCCCAATGGCGATGAGGTGGTGCCGACGCGGGTGTTGGAACTGACCGAGACCAGCCAGACGTTTGACTTCGAGGGCCTGGCGGTGCGGCCGATCCCGTCGATCCTGCGCGGGTTCTCGGCACCGGTGGTGTTGCAGCGTGAAGTTCCGGCTGCGGAACGGGCGTTGCTGTTGGCCCATGACACCGACGCGTTCAACCGCTGGGAGGCGGGGCGGTCGCTGGCGCGGGATGTGCTGATCGACATGATCGTGAACGGGGCGGCACCCTCCAAGGATCTGATCCAAGGGCTGTGGATGTTGGTGCGTGATGATAGCCTTGACCCGGCATTCCGGGCTTTGGCGCTGCGGTTGCCGGGGGATGATGAGATCGCGGCGACATTGGCGGGCATGGGGCATGTGCCCGATCCGCAAGCGATTTATGATGCGCGCAAGGCGTTGGGGCTGGCGATGGCGCGCTATATGTATCCGCATCTGGCGGGCATGGAAGCGGCGCTGCGTGGTGAGGGGCCGTTCACGCCCGATGCTGCGGGGGCCGGGCGGCGGGCGTTGCGGCTGGCTTGTCTGGGGCTGCTCGCCAAGGTCGACGGTGGTAAGGCCGCGCAGGCGGCCTATGCAGCAGCGGACAACATGACCGAAGAAATGGGAACCTTGGCCATCCTGCTGGACAACGGCATCGGGGCTGAGGCGTTGGAGCGGTTCTATGGTCGTTGGTCGGGTGAGCGGCTGGTGATGGACAAGTGGTTCGGCCTGCAGATCCTGATGGCCGCGCCAGATCAGGCGGCGGCAGTGACTGAGGGGCTGACCAAGCACAAGCTGTTCGACTGGCGCAATCCCAACCGGTTCCGCTCGGTCATCGGGGCATTGGCGGGCAATCACGCCGGGTTCCACCATGCCTCAGGCGCTGGATACAACCTGCTGGCCGATTGGCTGATCAAACTGGACCCGCTGAACCCGCAGACCGCCTCACGCATGTCGACGGCGTTTGAGACTTGGGGCCGCTATGACGCCGGCCGCAAGGCGCTGTCGAAGGCGGCGTTGGAGCGGATCAAGGCCGCGCCGGGGTTGAGCCGGGATCTGGGCGAGATGGTCGGCCGCATGCTCGGCGGCTGATCTGGCGGAGCCCTGCGGGCAAGCGGTTCTCTCCATATCCGGCCTTCGCCGGATATGGAGCCTGTTGGTCACATGCCAGCGGCCTTGCGATCAGCCCGAAAGGGCTGTGGTGGGTGATTTGACGGGGTCAGGCCCTGCAATAGGGCTGCTTGGCAGTCCATGCGGCGATGTCGGCGCGTTTAGAGCTTTTGTGGAACGGGCCCCAGTCGCGACCGATGCCACGACTGCCCTTGCCCGCCACCACACCATCCTGGGCGACATTGGGGGCCATGATCTGAATGGCGCATTCCAGATTGGCAGCGCCATCCTTCAACTCTGCACTGCTGTCGGCGTCGCAGTGGCTGTGCGAGGCGGTCTTGGGGGAGATCTGCATCAACCCGATATAGCGCCCGCCGCCGCCCGAAGCGCGGGGGTTGAAGCCGCTTTCATGCTTGGCGGTGGCCGACAACAGGCCGACCCAGAAGGCGCGGCGGTCGGCCAAGCTGGCACTGGCATAATTGGGGCAGAAGGTGATGATGTCGGCGGGGACGCGGTTGGCCAGATATTTGTCCTGCTCGGCGACGAGGAAGAGGGCCTGTTGGGTCCAACTTGCCGCCTCAGCCCGCGCATCCCAGCGCATCGGGGGCAGGGTGCCGGACTTTTTGGTGTCAGCAAAACTGGTGCCAGCACAGGCACCGAGAAGTGTCACAAACACAGCGGCCGATTGTAGGGTCTTGAAAAGCATCCGCGTCCATGGGCAACACCGTTTCTGGTACGGCTTGCGGGTGATGGCTGTCGTGAGATGATTCGGAAACCTCGGCACCCCGCAGAAGGCTGTTGATCGGCATGTTTCCGCCATCGCGGACCTTGCCCCGCAGGCCCGCCCAACCTAAAAGAGCCTCAGACCAATCGGAGATTGCCATGCTGGATCTGACCTACACCACCCCCAAGCCCAAGGTCATCGCGGGGGCCCGTGACGACTGGGAACTGGTCATCGGGATGGAGATTCACGCGCAGGTGTCATCGAACGCCAAGCTGTTTTCGGGTGCCTCGACGCAGGTGGGGGCCGAGCCGAACTCCAACGTGGCCTTTGTGGATGCGGCGATGCCGGGGATGTTGCCGGTCATCAATGAGTATTGTGTCGAGCAGGCGGTGCGGTCTGGGTTGGGGCTGAAGGCGCAGATCAACCTGCGCTCGGCGTTTGACCGCAAGAACTATTTCTACCCCGACCTGCCGCAGGGCTATCAGATCTCCAGCTTTACCACCCCATCGTGGGTGAGGGTGAAGTGTTGGTTGAGATGGGTGTCGGGTGTGGCGCGGCTGGTGCGGATTGAGCGGATCCATCTGGAGCAGGACGCGGGAAAAGCATTCACGACATGGACCCGACGATGTCTTTCGTCGATTTCAACCGGACCGGTGTGGCGTTGATGGAGATCGTCAGCCGTCCCGACATTCGGGGGCCTGAGGAAGCGACGGCCTATGTGACCAAGCTGCGGCAGATCCTGCGCTATCTGGGGACCTGTGACGGCAACATGCAGAACGGGAACCTGCGGGCCGATGTCAACGTCTCGGTCTGCCGTCCGGGGCAGTATGAGAAGTATCAGGCGACGCAGGATTTCGGCCATCTCGGCACGCGCTGCGAGATCAAGAACATGAACTCCATGCGGTTCATGACGCAGGCGATTGATTATGAGGCGCGGCGTCAGATTGCGATCCTGGAGGATGGCGGCAAGGTTCATCAGGAGACCCGGCTGTATGATCCTGACAAGGGGGAAACCCGGTCGATGCGGTCCAAGGAAGAGGCGCATGATTACCGCTACTTCCCGTGCCCCGATCTGCTGCCGCTGGAGATTGAGCAGGAGTGGGTCGATCAGATTGCGGCCACGATGCCGGAACTGCCCGACGCGAAGAAGGCCCGGTTCATGGCTGACTTTGGGTTGACCGATTATGACGCCAATGTGCTGACGGCTGATCTTGAATCCGCGGGCTTCTTTGAAGCGGTGGCCAAGGGGCGTGACGGCAAGACGGCGGCGAACTGGGTGATCAATGAGCTGTTCGGGCGGTTGAACAAGCAGGGGTTGGTGATCGCGGACAGTCCGGTTTCGGTGGCCCAGTTGGGTGGCGTGCTGGACCTGATCGGGTCGGGGGAAATCAGCGGCAAGATGGCCAAGGATCTGTTTGAGATCTTGTGGGTTGAGGGCGGCGATCCGGCTGAGCAGGCGGCCAAGCATGGCATGAAGCAGGTCACTGATACCGGCGCGATCGAGGCCGCTTTGGATGCCTTGATGGCGGCAAATCCTGAGCAGGTTGAAAAGGCGCGGGCCAATCCCCGGCTGGCGGGCTGGTTCACCGGGCAGGTTTTGAAGGCCACCGGGGGCAAGGCCAATCCGGCAGTTGTGGGTCAGATGGTGGCGGCGAAATTGGCAGAGTAGGGCGGGGTTCAGCCCGCCTTTCCCGCAAGCGTCCGTTTGCGCGACACCCCATGATATCCTTAAATATCATGGGGTTAACTTTTTCTATTAACCACATTGAAACCTCGTTGCGAATGGTTCGCAACTGGTGCGGTCAGTAGTAATTCACCGCAAAGCTGAGGGCGGGGTCGGTGTGGGCTTGCCAGTAGCCCTGCCACAGGCTTTGCGAGATCGGACCGACTTGGCCATCGCCAACCGGCGCGCCATCCAGCGTGGTGATCGGCATGACGCCGCCGGCGGTGGTGACGAACAGGATTTCATCCGCCTCATAGGCGAGGCTGACCGGGATTTCATCCATCACGGTGGTCAGGCCTTGGGCGCGGGCAACCTCCATCACCGTCTTGCGGGTGACGCCTTCGAGCACGCCGCGCCGGGGTGTGTGCAGGGTGCCGTCCTTGATGATGATGATGTTGAAGCCGGAGCCTTCGGTCAGGTTGCCGTTGCCGTCGGTCAGGATGGGGTACATCGCACCTCGGTCCCGCGCCTCCATGATGCCACGGGTGAAATCGCCCCATTGCAGGTTCTTGACGGTGGGGTCGATCGCCTCGGGGCTGATGCGGTGGACGGTGCGGGCGATGACGGCGCTGCCGCCGGTGGCCTGGGTCGCCTCATCCATCACCCAGAGGTAGGGCATCACGATCAGGTAGCAGAAGTTTTCGCAATCCTCAGGCGCGTATTGCCGGATGTAGCGCAGGCCACGGGTGACGATCAGCATGACATAGGCGTCGCGGATGCCGCTTTTGGCGACCATTTCGACGAGGCGTGAGCGGGTATCCTCGCGGCTGAGCGGGTTTTTCAGGCGCAGTTTGGTGCAGCTTTCGTGGAACCGGTCGAGATGGTCGTCCAGCCGGAAGAAGCGGCCGTTCCAGACGGCGGGCACGTCATAGGTCAGGTCTGAGTGCAGAAAGCCTTGGTCGAGCAGCGGGATGCGGGCCTGATGCAGCGGGACATATTCCCCTTCGACATAGGCGATGCCTTGGGCGAAGGGGTTGTCTGAGGCCTTCAGATCAGCGAGGCGCTGGCGGTAGCCGGTGAAAATGGCGTCGGTATAGGGCATGGGCTGGCCTTACTCGGGGCGGATACCTGCGGCGGCAATATCGGCAAAGGTGGCGATGGCGGCATCCAACGCGCGTTCGATGTCATTGGGTTGATGCGCGGCGCAGAGGAACATGTTGTGGCGCGGGTGGACGTAAAGCCCGTGGCGCAGGGCGGCGGCGCCAAAGGCATTGCCGATGCGCAGGTCGCGGTCGCCGTCGAACAGCACCATGGGCATCTGGACCGGGCCGGTTTGCCGGATTGTATAGCCGTGGCTCTGCGCGGCGGAAGTGAGGCCGTCGCGGAACATCTGGCCCATTTTGGCGATATGGGGCAGGGCGTCGGTGTCGCGCAATAGCGTGACGGTGGCGAGACCTGCTGCCATCGCGGCGGTGCCGTACCAGAAGCTGCCGGTGGTGAAGATCTTCTCTGCCCCGGCGCGGAAGCTGTTGGCACCCGCGATGGCGGCGAGGGGCCAGCCGTTGGCGATGGATTTGGAATAGGCGGCGAGGTCGGGTTTGATGCCCATTTCGGACCATGAGCCGTGGACGTTCAGCCGGAAGCCTGCCCTGACATCATCACAGATCAGCGCGGCCCCGGTCTGGTCACACAGCGCGCGGGCGGCTGTCAGGAAGGCTTGGGTCGGCATTTCCTGATCGGCCTGCACGTCATGTTTGAAGGCGGTGATGAGGATGGCGGCGAGGTCGTCACCCGCCTCTGCCGCCGCAGCCTGAAGGCTGGCGACGTCATTGTAGGTGAATTGGATGAGGTGGGCGCGGTCCTCAGCCGTCACGCCGACGATGGAGGGAGAGCACCACGGCACGGCGCCATGATACGAGCCTTTGGCGACCAGCACCTTGCGGCGTCCGGTATGGGCGCGGGCGATGGTGACGGACATGGTGGTGGCATCGGTGCCGTTCTTCTGGAACAGCGCCCAGTCGGCATGGTCGATGGTATCTGTCAGCAGTTCGGCGAGTTGGACCATCACCTCACCGGGGCCATTGCCGATGTCACCCTTGGCGATTTCGGCGAAGGCGGCGGCGTTGACCTCTTTGTGGCCGTAGCCAAGGATATTCGGGCCCCAGGCGCACATGAAGTCGATATATTCGTTGCCATCGACATCCCAGACCCGGCAGCCGTCGGCGCGTTGAAAGAATTGCGGATAGCCGGGGCCGATGCCGCGGGTGGCCATGTGGCCCCAGACCCCGTTCGGCACAACAGCGCGGGCGCGGGTCAGAAGTTCGGTGTCACGGCTGTTGGGGAGGGGTGTCACGTGCGGTCTCCGGTTAAGGCGGGGGGCACGGATGCCCCCCGGTTGGATCAGTTGCTGATTTCGGCCAGCGGCAGGTTGCAGCAGGCGCTGTAGCGGACGCCCTTGATGGTGGGACCGTAAGCCAGCACCAGTTCGGGGCTTATCATCGGGATGATGATGCGGTCGTGGGCCATCATCTCACCAGCCTCAAACCACAGTTTGTTCGCCTCATCCGGGGTGGCGGCGGCGAGGGCTGCGGTGCGGACGGCGTCGATCTGGGTGTTGAGAACCGTGTCGAGCGGCGTGCCACCGCTGGCGCGCTTGGCCCAGACGGACGACGCGCCGAGGCCGAAGTAGTCGACATATTGCGACGAGCCGAAGAAGTCGGGCGCGTAGAATACGGCGGTCATCGGGATGCCGTCGCCATTGGCCGCCTCACGCCAGTTGGCGAAGGGGACGGGGTTCAGCTCGACCTTGATGCCGACTTTGGCGAGGTCTTGCTGGATCTTCTGCATCATCACCGAGAAGTCGACGCCGTAGACGTTCATGTCGGGGTAAGTCGACTGGATGGTGAAGCCGTCGGGGTGGCCAGCAGCTGCCAGCAGTTCCTTGGCGTGGTCGGGGTTGTAGGCCGGGATTTCGTGCCCTTCGCCGCCGGGGAAGCCCAAGGGGATCGGCGTGGCGATGGGTTTGCCGGCACCACCGAGGGTGAAGTCGATGAGCGCGGTACGGTCGATGGCGATGGAGATCGCCTCACGCACCTCTGGTGTCAGTTCAACCGCGTTGGCCTTGGCACCGGGCGACAGCGCGATGTAGACGAAGTTGAACGATGCCGCGCGGTCGACCTGCACATCAGAACCCTCAAGCGTTTTGGCGGTTTCGGGGTCGATCTGCATGGCGATGTCGGCGGTGCCAGATTGCAGCATCTGGGCCTGAGCGACGGCGTCCTTGACCTGACGGAACACCACCTCTGGCACGGCGGGGGCGGTGCCCCAATAGGCGTCGCTGCGCTTCAGGCGCAGTTCGGCATTGGGTTCATAGCTTTCCAGCACGAACGGCCCGGAGCCTGCGGAATGGGTCATCAGCCACGGCTCTGCGCCGTCTTTCTCGGCGGCGGTTTCATCGGCCACGGCGCCTTGTTCGATCAGCACATCCGAATTCAGGATGGACATGTTCGGCGCGCCCACCAGTTGCGGCAGTTCGGAGTTGGACATGGTCAGTTTCAGGACCACGGTGCCTGCATCCGGTGCCTCTACCGACGCGATGCTGTCGGCGAGGAAGGAGGCGTTGGCCTTGAGGTTCTTCATCCGCTCATAGGTCCATTTCACGTCCTTTGCCTCGACCGGGGTGCCGTCAGAGAACTTGGCGGCGGGGTCGAGTTTGAAGGTGAATTCGGTCTGATCGGCGTTGGAGGTCCAGCTGGCCGCCAGAAGCGGGATCAGTTTGTTGTCTTTGTCCAGCGTGGTCAGCTGCTGATAGACGGCGGTGTTGTAGATCTGGCAGGTGTCGCACCAGCCGCGCTGCGGGTCGAGCGAGTTGATGTCCATGTCGCGGGCGACGACCAGCGTACGCTCTTCCGCGGTTGATGGCGCGGGGTGCAGGCCAAGGACGGCAGCGGCGAGCGCCAGCGACATCAGGGCGGCACGCCTCGGGATCAGGGTTTTGGGCAGAAACGTCATCTTTCTCTCCTGTCGGGGGGGTGAAATGCGGCCGCTTCTTCAGCTTGTTTCCGCAAGGGTAATGAGGGCCTGTTTTATATCGTCAGAGGTGGCAAGCGCCGCGCGGTTCAGCACCCGCGACACGGTGGGCGAGGATAGGCTGCCAGTGACGCGCAGGATTTCGTGGTCAAGGCAGTCAAAGAACCGGGTCTGGATTTCGGCGGCCCATTTGCCGCCGAGAGACATGGCATGGGCGGTCTGTTCGGCGATCACCACGCGGCCGGTTTTGGCAATGGATGTGCCGATGGTATCCCAATCGACGCCAAAATGATCGAGATTTCTGACGTCGATCACCTCGGCATCGACGCCGCTCTCTTCAACCGCCTTCAGCGCGTAATGCACCATGACAGAGGTGGCGAGGACCGTGCAGGTGGTGCCGGGGCGGACCACGCGGGCCGACTTGAAGGGGATGCAGAAATCGCGGTCGCCCTTGGGCACCTCAAACTCCCGCTGATAAAGCTCGGTATGTTCGAGGATCAGCACCGGGTCGTTGCAGCGCAGGGCAGAGTTCATCAGGCCGATGTAGTCGAACGCGGAGGTGGGTGAGACGATCCGCCAGCCGGGAAACAGCGCGAACAGGGCGGAAGGGTCGCCGGAATGTTGGGAGCCGTAGCCGGTATGGGGTGAGACGCGGACGCGCATCACGATGGGCACCGGGAAGTCGCCGCCGAACATGTGGCGGATCTTGCCCGCGCCATTGGCGATCTGGTCTGCGGCGACGAGGCAGAAGTCGCCGAACATGATTTCCACGACCGGGCGCAGGCCGTTCAGGGCCGCGCCCAATGCCACGCCGGTAAAGCCGTTCTCGGCAATCGGCATGGGCAGGACGCGTTCGGGCCAGCGTTCCAGCGCGCCTTTGGTGAAGCCGCTGACGCCGCCTTTCATCTGATGGGCATCCTCACCCATCACGATGATATGGGGATCGCGGGCCATGTTGGCGGCGAGGGTTTCAGAGGCGGCGGTGACGAATTTGACCTTTTCGGTCGGGCCGTCGGCCATTTGTTCGTGGGTCATCTGGCGATGGTCTGCCAGTTCGCTGAGGTCACCAAGGATGCCGTGGTCGACGGTCTTGGGGTCGGGCCAGAGGTGGTCTGGGATGCGCAGCGCGTTGCCGCCGGGCACCTGTTCGGTGAGTTTGGCGGCGGCTGTCGCGACGGCCTCAGTCACGATCTGGTCGATGCGGGCGATGTCGTCGGGGGCCAGGATGTTCAGGTTGGACAGGTGGAAATGGGCGAGGGACAGCGGGTCGCGCAGTTTCCACTCTGCCTCTTCCTCAGCGCTGCGATAGCCGAAGTCGCTGCCGGTGCGGCTGCCGCTTTGGTGCAGGTGGCGGTAGCACATCGCCTCGATCACCACGGGGCCGCCGGTCTCATCGATGATGCGGCGGGCCTCTTTCATGGCGAGGTGGACGGCGAGCACGTCCATGCCGTCACATTCGATCGACGCGATGCCGAACATGGCGCCACGCGAGGTCATCCGGACCTCGCGGGTGACGTCATTGATGCGGGTGGCGACGGCGTAGAGGTTGTTTTCGATGAAGAAAATGACGGGCAGGGATTGGGCGGCGGCGATGTTCATCGCCTCATACGTCGCCCCGGCCTGGGCCGCACCGTCGCCAAAGAACGTGACAGAGATATGGTCGTGGCCAAGGATCTTGTCGGCGAGCGCGTAGCCCACGGCATGGGGCGGGTTGCCGCCGACGATGGCAGAGGTGCCGACGATGCCAGCGGCGGCATCGCGCATGTGCATGGACCCGCCACGGCCGCCGCAATAGCCGGGGGTCAGGCCCATGATCTCGGCCATGAAGCGGTGGATGGCGTCGTCCATCGCGGGGGTGAATGCGTCGTTGCGAATATCGAACCCGGCGGGCAGGACGGAGCCTATCAGCTTCATCAGCACTTGATGGTGGGCGCGGTGGGTGCCGTTGATCTTGTCGGACGCAGTCAGCAGCGACATGGCGCCGACGGCCCCGGCCTCTTGTCCGATGCTGGCATGGGCGGGGCCGTGGATGAGGCCCGCCTTCTCCAACTCCAGCAACCGTTCTTCGAAGCGGCGGATCAGCAGCATCTGGCCATACCAGTTGGCAAGGTCTTGCGGCGGTGCCTCGGCCCAATCCTCTGGCCCCAACTCCAGACGGAACCAGGGGGCGGCGGTGGAAAGGGGCAGGTGGCGGGGCATCTGATCCTCAGGTTCAGGGGGTGGATTTGTTTGTGGAAATAAATTCTGATTTCCGTTGAATCGTACCTTAAGCCGTGTCAGCCTTGGCTGGCAACAAAAAACTTCTGGCAGTTTTGCGGGGGACACATGGCACCGGTTCTGGGCGTGATGGCGGATGATTTTACCGGGGCGTTGATGGTCGCGGGCTATCTGGAGGCGGCGGGGGTGGCGACCTGTGTGCTGTTCGCGCCGGTGGTGACAGAGGCGGCGCGCGGGGCTGCGGTGGTGATCCTTGCTGCCCGGACGCGGGTGAAGCCGGTGGCGGCGGCGCGGGCCGAGATGGAGGCGGGGTTTGCGGTGCTGAGGGCGGCGGGGTGTGGGCGGTTGGCGTATAAGGCCTGCGCCTCGTTCGACAGCACCGCTGAGGGCAATATCGGGCTGGCTGCGGATTTGTTGGCGGATATGTGCGGTGGGGTGGTGTTGATGAGTGCGGGCTACCCTGCGTTCAACGCGACGGTGCATCAGGGCTATCTGTTCTATCGCGGGCGGCTGGTGTCAGAACTCGATCAAGCGGCACGATCCGCTGACCCCGATGAGCGACCCTGATCTGGTGCGGTTCCTGTCGTTGCAGACCCGGACCCCGGTGGCGCTGTTGCCGCATAGGGTGTTGGTGCAGGGCGAGGCGGCGGCGCGGGCGGGGTTTCGGGCGTTGGTGGCCGGGGGCGCGCGGTATGTGTTGGCCGATGCCAGTGATGATGGCGATGTGGCGGTATCTGTGGCGGTGGCGTTGGGGGAGGATGCTGTTGTTGTCGCCTCTGACCCGCTGGTGTTGGGATATGCGAAGGCGCTGGCGGGTGTGGGGGTGGTGCGGGAGGCGCCGTCGCCGGTGGGCGGGCCTGCGGCGGTTTTGGCGGGCAGCGTGGGGCCGGTGGTGCTGGCGCAACTGGCGCGGTTTGGAGAGGTGTATCCGGTGTTGACGCTGGACCTGCTCGACCCGCGGGGTGAGGCGGGTTTGATCGCGGCGGCGGTGGATTGGGCCTCAACGCGGATCGGGGTGCCGTTTGCGGTTTCGACGGCGACGGACCCGGAGGGGGTGGCGCGGGTGCAGGCGGTGTTGGGTGCGGCTGGGGCTGCGGCAAGGGCTGAACGGGTTTTGGCGGGCGTGGCGCGGGGTTTGGTGGCGGTGGGCGTGCGGCGGTTGGTGGTGGCGGGGGGTGAAACCTCTGGCGCTGTGGTGACGGCGCTGGGTGTGGGGCAGGTGCGGGTGTTGCCGGAGGGGCCGCTTGGCACCGGGTTCTGTGTGACTGAAGGGGAGCCGCGTTTGTCGCTGTACCTGAAACCGGGCAAGCTGGGGGCGGATGACATTTTCCTGCGGGCGATTGAGGCGATGGAGTAGGGCATGACCGAGGCAGAGGGGCGGGTGGCGCTGGTTGAGGCGGCGCTGCGGACGGTGGCGCTGGGGCTGAACAGCGGGACGGCGGGCAATCTGAGCCTGCGGTTTGGTGCGGGGATGCTTATCACGCCGACCGGGATTGCGCCGGAGCGGATGCTGGCGGAGCAGATTGTCTATATGGATCTGGGTGGCGTGTGGGCTGGGCCGTGGCAACCGTCGTCGGAATGGGCGATCCATCTGGGGATATACCGGGCGACCGGGGCGCAGGCGGTGGTGCATGCCCATCCGGATGCGGCGGTGGCGCTGTCTTGTCTGCGGACTGCGATCCCGCCGTTTCACTATATGGTCGCGGGGTTTGGCGGTGATGAGGTGCCCTGCGCGCCCTATGCGACCTTTGGCAGTCAGGCGCTGGCCGATGCGGTGGTGGCGACTTTGGGCACGACTTATGTGGGTTGTCTGATGGCGAACCACGGCATTGTCACCCTTGGGCCGGACATGGCGGTGGCCTTGGCGCGGGCTGAGAAGCTGGAGATGTTGGCGCGGCAGTTTCTGCTGGCGCGGTCGGGTGGCGTGCCCGTGCTGCTGACGGCGGAAGAGATGGTCGCCGTCCACGCCTCTTATGCGACCTATGGCAAGCAGCCGAAGGGGTCAGCTCCGTAAAAGCTCTCCCAGCAGGCGGAGGCAGAGGGCGGGCTGTTCCAGATGGGGCATGTGGCCGCAGTTTTGCAGGGCGTGCAGTGCCACATTGCCGGGCAGGTCGGCGGTGCGGGCAAAGGGCAGGATGCGGTCTTGCCGGCCGAATATCACCTTGATGGGCAGGGTCATGCGGGCGAGGTCTTGCAGGATGGATTGGCTTTGCGTGCCATCGGGCAGGAAGCGGTCGGCAAAGCGGCGCATCGCCTCGGTCAAGGCGGTGTTGGCGCGTTGGTCGACCACGGCCTTCAGGAAGGCATCGGAAATCACCGCCGGGTCATGGACCAGCTCTTGCAACCACGGGCGCAGGCTGTCGGCGGACTGACCGCGCAGGATGCCCGTGGTGAAGCCGGTGTTGATTTCGGGACCAAGACCGGCCGGGGCGATCAGGCACAGGCTGCGCACATCGAGCCGCCCGCCAGCCGCGATGCGGGTGGCGACGGCGGCACCGAAGGAATGACCGGCGAGGATGAGGCCGCCTGAGACTTGGGCGGCGATGCTGTGTTCAACTTGCGCCACAAGCGCGTCCATGTCGGGTGGCACATCCAGCGGCGACTGGCCGTGGCCGGGCAGGTCGAGGGCCAGCACCGGGTTGTCCATCCGCGTGCCAGCGAACAGGCCGCGCCAGTTGTTCAGATCGCCGGAAAACCCGTGCAGCAGGACCAAGGGCACGCCGTTGCCGCGCCGCAGCCACGCGTGGTTGAGGGTGGGGCGGTGGGTGAGGGTGGCCAGATGGGCCAGCACATCCTTCTTTTGGATGCGGCCATGGGGTCCGGTGCCGGTCAGCCCGTCAATGCTGATATTCTCATCCCGGGCGATGCGGCGGGCGAGGGGGGTGGGCAAGGTGCCGCGCGGCTGTGTTGGGGTAGCGATGCGGGTCGGGGTCGCCGTGACAGGCGTTGGGGTTGGTGTGGACTGGGCGGCGGGCTGTTCACCCGCGGCGTAGATGGTGGCGACGGCGCTGCCGACCTCTACCTCAGTCTCTTCGGGTGTCAGATGGGCGATGGTGCCTGCGGCGGGCGATTCCACCTCTACCGCCGCTTTGTCATTCTCAATCTCAAACAGGATCTGGCCGGTTTGGACGGTGTCGCCTTCGGCCACCAGCCAGCGGGCGACCTTGCCGGAAGCGGTTTCCAGACTGACCTTGGGAAAGACGACGGTGACGGGCATGGGGTGGTCCTGACGGGTAGGTTAATCGGCGGTGGGTTTGCGGGAGAGGGGCATGAGACGCTCTTGCCCGGCCAGTTGGGTGCAGAGGTTTTGGGCAAGGGTGACCAAGGCGGGGCCGACCTCATTTATGCAACGCTCGCGCGGGACGATATCGACGATGCCGCCGCAGGTCAGCGCCAAGAGGGGGGAGCCGTCGGTCGGGCGGAAGGCGACGCCGACCGCGTTGATATAGCTGAACCAGACGCCAAACGCGCCGACAAAGGCGGTGGATTGGCTTTGGGTGAGGGCATCGTCAAGGCAGCGCTGGATGATGTCGGCATGTGTAGGATCGGCGGCGATGAGATCGGCTACAATCGCAGAGCGGTCCTCAGCCGGGATCTCGGCCAGATAGGCCAGCCCCATCGCCGTGCGCCAGATCGGCAGGCGAGACCCGACGTTCAGCCGCAGCGACACCGGGCTGTTGGAGCGGCAGTTGGCAAGGTAGACCATCTCTAGCCCATCGCGCGTGCCAAGTGCCACGGCGGCCCCCGAACTGTCGGCGAGGGTCTGCATCAGGGGGCGGGCGAGATGGATCACCGGATTGGAGCTGAGCGCGGAATAGCCCAAGGACACGGTGGCCGGGCCAATGCTGTAGCGTCCCAGCATGTCGTCGTAGTGCAGATAGCCAAGCCCGACGAGGGTCGAGGTCAACCGCGAGATGGTCGCCTTGGGCAGGCCGGTGCGTTCGATCAGGTCCTGGTTGCCGAGGGTGGCATCCTCCATCGTAAACGCGCGCAAAATCTCTAGCCCACGGGTCAGCGAGGCGGCGGAGTTGCCGCTGTCGGCCCCCGGACTGCCATCTGCAGGCTTGGTTCTTTTCCGCAAGCGCGCCCCCTCGGTGCAGAGCATCTCATATAAATAGAATTAAATTTCATTTATGTTGACGAGGCAGAGCCCGCTTGTCAATATGATTGTCAAAAGCGCCGGTCCGTGGGCGATAGGATTTGGCGCAGAGGGGGCAAGGCCATGACCAGATACATCCTGCGCCGGTTGATCGCGATGCCGTTTCTGGTGCTGGGGATTGTGACGCTGGCCTTTCTGCTGACGACGGTGACCAAGGGCGATCCGCTGTCGTCAATCGTGTCGGACCGCCAGATGAACAATCCTGAGGTGGTGGCGGCGGCCAAGGCGCGCTGGGGTTTGGACCGGTCATTGCCGGAGCGTTATGTGATCTATGTCAGCAACCTGCTGCGCGGCGATATGGGGACGTCCTTTATCACCCGCAGGCCGGTGTCGCAGGACATCTTGTACCGGCTGCCCGCCACGATGGAGTTGGTGACGGCGGCGATGGTGGTGGGGTCGGCGCTTGGCATCACGTTGGGGGTGCTGGCGGCCTATTACCGCAACAGCCCGATTGACCATGTGGCGCGGGTCTTTGCGCTGTTTGGCTCTTCCATCCCGGTGTTTTGGCTGGGATTGGCTTTGCTTTATGTGTTTTCGGTCAAATGGGGCGTGTTGCCGGGGCCGGGGCGGGTGGATGCGCGAATGCAATTGCCGCCTGCGGTGACGGGGATATTGACGCTCGACGCGCTGCTGGCGGGGGATTTCAAGGTGTTTGCCAATGCGGTCTGGCACCTGATGTTGCCGGCCTTTGTGCTGGGTTGGGCGGTGGCGGGGACGATTTCGCGGCTGGTGCGGGCGAATATGTTGGAGGTGCTGGGGCGGGAGTTTATCCTGACGGCGCGGGCCAAGGGGGCCGGGGAGTTGCGCGTGGTCGTCCGTCATGCGCTGCGCAATACCTTGGTGCCGACGCTGACGGTGATCGGCTATTCCTTTGCCTATCTGCTGACCGGCGCCATCCTGACCGAGACGATTTTCAGTTGGCCCGGCATGGGGTCTTATGCGGTGGATGCGGCGCGGGGGCTCGATTTTCCGGCGATTATTGGCGTGACGATTGTCGGTGGGGTGGTGTTTCTGGTCACCAACCTCATCACCGATATCGCCTATGTCATCGCCAATCCGCGTGTGAGGTTGGGGTAGCATGACAGTGGTCGCGGTTCGCAGTTTCACCCGCCCGCGTTGGCTGACCTGGCCTTTGGGGGTTGGGGTGGCGGTGGTGGCGTTCTGGTTGGTGGCCACGGTCGCGGCACCGTGGATGAGCCAATATGACCCGCTGGAATTGGTTGGGCGCAGGTTGCAGGCACCGAGTTGGGATCATCTGCTGGGTACCGATATGTTGGGCCGCGATGTGTTCAGCCGCACGCTGCATGGGGCGCGGTATTCGCTGCCGATTGCGGTGATTGTGGTGACGATTGCGGTCAGTTTCGGCGCGTTTCTGGGGGCGGTTTCCGGGTTTCTGGGCGGTTGGATCGGGGCTGCGATCATGCGGCTGGTCGATGTGACGCTGTCCTTTCCGCCGATGCTGCTCGCGATGGCGGTGGCGGCTTCGCTGGGGCCAGGGTTGGAGAATGCGACGGTGGCGATGGTGATCGTCTGGTGGCCGGTCTATGCGCGGCTGATGCGGGCGCAGGTGCTGGAGGTGCGCGAGCGGGAGCATGTTGAGGCGGCGGTCGCGGCGGGGGCCGCGCGGTCGCGGGTGTTGTTCAAGCATATTCTGCCGCTGTGCTGGACCCCGGTTCTGATCAGCGCGACGATGGATCTGGGGCAGGTCATTCTGCTGGCCGCCTCGCTCAGTTTCATCGGGTTGGGGGCGACGCCGCCGACGCCGGAATGGGGCTCCATGATCTCTGATGGTGCCGCGCAGTTTTATTCGTGGTGGATGGCGCTGGGGCCGGGGATGGCGATTTTGACCATCGTGCTGGGCTTCAACTTCATCGGTGACGGGCTGCATGACTACTTTGACCCGAGGTCGAAATGACCGGGGCGCTGTTTGAGGTTTCTGACCTGCATGTCGGCTTTGGCGAGGGCGCGTTTTATGCTGAGGCGGTGCGGGGGATTTCCCTGACCGTGGCGCATGGTGAGGTGTTGGGGATCGTGGGCGAGTCCGGGTCGGGCAAGTCGGTCGGGATGCTCGCCTCCATCGGGTTGCAGGCGGAAACGGCGCGGGTCACGGGATCGGTGCGGTTCAAGGGGCAAGAATTGGTCGGCATGTCGCGGCGCGGGTTGCAGCGGTTGCGCGGGTCGCGGATTGCGATGATCTTTCAAGACCCGCTGTCGTCGCTGAACCCGGTGATGACGATTGGCTGGCAGTTGGCTGAGGCGGTGACGCTGCACAACCCGGACATGTCCGCGAAGGCGGCATGGGCGCGGGCGGCGGATTTGTTGGCCTTGGTGGCGATCCCCCAGCCCGACCGCCGTTTGCACCAATATCCGCATGAGTTTTCGGGGGGCATGCGCCAGCGGGTGATGATTGCCATGGCGGTGGCGAATGACCCGGACCTGCTGATCGCGGATGAGCCGACGACGGCGCTGGACGTGACGGTGCAGGCGCAGATCATGGAGGTGTTGGCCGACCTGCAACAGCGGTTGAACCTTGGGCTGGTGCTAATCACCCATGATCTGGGGGTGCTGGCGGGCCATGCCGACCGGGTGGCGGTGATGTATTCGGGGCAGATTGTCGAACAGGCCCCGGTGGATGACCTGTTCGCGCGGCCGAGCCATCCCTACACGCGGGGTCTGATCGCCTCGATCCCCAATATGGCGGTGGAGCGGGAGCGGCTGTTTTCCATCGACGGCACGCCGCCTGCCTTGGGTAAGTTGCCGGGCGGCTGTGCGTTTCATCCGCGTTGTTCCATGGCGACGGATTTGTGCCGAGAGGTTGCGCCGCCGGTGCGTGGCGACGGGCGGCACGCGGCGGCCTGTCATTTTGCCGAATTGCCAGCGGGGGTCGTGGCATGACCGAGGCCATTCTGTCGGTGCGCAATTTGGTGAAGCAGTTCCCGGTCAAAGGCGGGCTTATCATTGAACGCGATGTGGGTCAGGTGAAGGCCGTGGCGGATGTGTCGTTTGACGTGCCTGCCGGGGAGACCTTGGGCTTGGTTGGCGAGTCGGGCTGCGGCAAGTCCACGCTGGGGCGGTGTTTGCTGCGGTTGATAGAGCCGACTTCGGGGCAGACCCTGTTCCGGGGGCAGGATTTGAACGCGTCTGTCGGCGGCAGAGATGCGGTTGAAGCGGCGGCATATTCAGATGGTGTTTCAGGACCCCTATGCCTCATTGCATCCGCGGATGACGGTGGCGGGAAATATCGCGGAACCGTTGCGGATCAGTGAGTTGAGTGGCGATCAGCGCAAGGCCCGCGTGGCGGAGATGCTGGATCTGGTGCGGCTGAATCCGGAGCATGGGGCAAGGTATGCCCATGAACTGTCGGGCGGGCAGCGGCAGCGGGTGGTGATTGCGCGGGCCTTGGCGTTGAAGCCGGATCTGCTGGTGCTGGATGAGCCGGTCTCAGCGCTTGGATGTGTCGGTGCAGGCGGGGGTGTTGAACCTGCTGAAGGACATTCAGCGCGACATGGGCACGGCCTATCTGTTCATCGCGCATGACCTGTCGGTCGTGCAGCACATCTCGCACCGGGTGGCGGTGATGTATCTGGGCAAGATCGTCGAGATGGCGCCGAAACACAGCCTGTACCGTGCGCCGATGCACCCCTATACGCAGGCGCTGATGTCGGCAGTGCCTTTGGCCGACCCGGCGCGGGAGCGCAGTCGCAAGCGCATGGTGTTGAAGGGCGATGTGCCCAGCCCGATGAACCCGCCCTCTGGCTGCCGGTTCCGCACGCGCTGTCCGGTGGCGCAGGCGACATGCGCCGAGGTGGAGCCGCCCTTGGTGATGCGCGGGCCGGATCATGTCGTGGCCTGCCATTTTCCGACCGCGGTGGAGACGGGACTATCCGGAGGGGTGCAAGGATGAGTGCGACATTGCCATTGGCGGGCATCAAGGTGCTGGACCTGACGCGGGTGCTGTCGGGGCCTTGGGCCACGATGAGCCTCGCCGATCTGGGGGCAGAGGTTTGGAAGGTGGAAAACATCGCCAGGGGGCGATGACACACGGGCCTGGTCGGTGCCGAATTACAAAGGGGTCAGCACCTATTACCTCTGCGCCAATCGGGGCAAACACAGCTTGGCGGTGGATATGAAGGCGGCGGAGGGGCGGCAGATCGTGCTCGACCTGGCGGCCAAGGCGGACATTGTGGTGGAGAATTTTCGCGCCGGCACGGTGGACCGTTTGGGGGTGGGGTATGAGGCGATCAGGGCGTTCAATCCGGGGGTGATCTATTGCTCGATCTCTGGCTATGGCCAGACCGGGCCAGAGCGGGACCGGCCGGGCTATGACTTCATCATGCAGGCCGAAAGCGGGCTGATGTCGATCACCGGAGAGGCGGACGGGCCGCCCAACCGGCTTGGCGTGGCGTTTACCGATGTGGTGGCGGGGATGGTGGCGACGCAGTCGATGCTGGCGGCGCTGTATCAGCGGCGGGATACCGGGGTGGGGCAGTATATCGACGTGGCGCTGCTGGAATTCGGCGCTGAACATGCTGATCAACGTGGGCACCGGCTATCTGAACGCGGGGGTGGAGCCTGTGCGCTATGGCAATGCGCATCCGACCGTGGTGCCCTACCAGATCTTTGAGGCCTCGGACGGCGTGTTTGCCTTGGCGGTCGGCAATGACCGGATGTACGCCGATTTCTGCCATCAGGTGATCGCGCGGCCCGATCTGGCGGCGGACCCGCGTTTTGTGACCTCACACCAACGGGCGCTGCACCGGGAGGCCCTGTTGCCGGTGCTGGCGGATATTCTGGCGCAGCGGACCTGTGAGGATTGGCTGGCGTCTTGCAACCGGGCCTCGGTTCCGGCGGGGCGGGTGAAATCGGTGGCGGAGGCGTTGGAGGCGCCGTCGGTGACCGGGCGTGGGGTGATCCAGCGGCTGGATCATCCGGTGCTGGGGCCGATTGCGCTGATCCGTCCGGCGCATGGGTTGGCGGCGCAGCAGGATGCTGTGGTCAAGGCCCCGCCGTTGTTGGGTGAGGATACGCGGGCGGTGTTGGCCGGCGTATTGGGCTATGATGCGGCGCGGATTGATCGGTTGGTTGCGACGCGGGTGGTATCCTGTGCCTTTGATGTGCCACAAGACCCGGCGACCACGGCGCGGTCGGGTGCGTGATATCTGGAGGCTTTTGGGATGACGGTGCGGATTGAAACTCAGGGCCGGGTGGCCGTCGTGACCATCGACAACCCGCCAGTCAATGCGATGGGTCTGGTGGTGCGGCAGCAGTTGGTGGACGCCGTGGTGCGGCTCGACGCCGATCCTGCGGTCGCGGCTGTCGTGCTGGCCGGGGCCGGTCGGGCCTTTGTCGGCGGGGCGGATATCACCGAGTTTGACCGCCCGGTTGAGGAGCCTTCGTTGCCTGCGGTGATTGCGGCGATTGAGGCGGCGCGCAAGCCTTGGGTTGCGGCGGTGCAGGGGGTGGCTTTGGGCGGCGGGCTGGAACTGGTCCTCGGCTGTGCGTACCGTTTGGCGGGGCCTGAGGCGCGGTTTGCGCTGCCTGAGGTGACGCTGGGCATCATCCCCGGCGCGGGCGGCACGCAGCGTTTGCCCCGGATCATCGGGGTGGCGGCGGCGATTGGTGTGGTGGCTGAGGGGCAGAGTTTGAACGCCGCGCGGGCCGCCGAACTGGGGCTGGTGGAGGCTGTGTCGGGCGATCTGCTGGCTGAGGCGGTGCGGTTTGCTGAGGGGGTGACGGCGCGGCCCTTGGTGGCTGGCGCGCGGGCTTTGCCTGCGGTGGACCCGGCGGTCTGGCAGAAGGCTGAGGCGCGGATTGCGGCCAAGGCGAAGGGCGCCTACGGCCCCGTTGGTGGCACTGGGTGCGCTGCGATTGGGGGTGGAGCAGGGCTTTGACGGCGGGTCTGGCGCATGAACGCGCGACCTTCCTGCGGCTGCGGTCCAGTCACGAGGCGGCGGCGCTGCGCTATCTGTTCTTTGCCGAACGGGCGGCCCCGCGGCCTGCCGACTGCGAGAGCGTGACACCGCGTCCGGTGCGGTCAGCGGCGGTGATTGGTGGCGGGACGATGGGCAGCGGGATTGCGGCGGCCTTGCGGAATGCGGGTCTGCCGGTGGTTCTGGTGGAACGGGATGCCGATGCTCTGGCGCGGGGGATGGCGATCTTGGCGTGGGATGTTTGACGCCGCCCAGAAGCGCGGGCTGCTGACGGCAGACGAGGCGGCGGCGCGGTTGGCGGGGGTGACGCCGCTGGTCGGCTACGGCGGGCTTGGCGACTGCGATCTGGTGATCGAAGCGGTGTTTGAGGATCTGGCCGTCAAGCGGGCGGTCTTTGCCGAACTGGCGCAGGTGTGTCGGGCGGATGCGATTTTGGCGACGAACACCTCCTATCTGGACCCGTCCGCGATTGCCGAAGGGCTGCCGCATCCGGAGCGGTTCATCGGGCTGCACTTCTTCAGCCCGGCGCATGTGATGAAGCTGTTGGAGATCGTGCCGATCCCTGCGAGCGCGCCAGAGGTGCTGGCAGCGGGTTTTGCCTTGGCGCGGGCTTTGGGGAAAATCCCTGTCCGCTCAGGCATTTGCGACGGGTTCATCGGCAACCGTATCCTGCGGCGCTACCGGGCCGAGGCTGAGGTGATGCTGCGGGCGGGCGTCGGGTATGCGGCGATTGACGCGGCGATGCGGGGGTTCGGCTATGCGATGGGGCCGTTTGAGATGCAGGATCTGGCGGGGCTCGACATATCCTACATGACCCGTGAGGCGGCGCGGGCGCGGGGGGAAGTGGTGGCTGAGACGCCGGGCGATCTGTTGGTGCGGGCCGGGCGCAAGGGGCAAAAGACTGGCGGCGGCTGGTATGACTATGCGCCGGGCGACCGGACGGCGCGGGTTTCGGATGAGGCGGCGCGGATTATTGCGCCCGTGGTTGGGGCCCCGATCGACCTGCCGGCGCGGCAAATCACCGACCGGCTGATCGCGGCGATGGCGGCTGAGGGGCGGGCTATTCTGGCTGAGGGGATTGCCGAGAATGAGGCCGCGATTGATCTGGTTGAGGTGCATGGCTACGGCTTTCCGCGCCGACTGGGCGGGCCGATGTTCCTGACCTCTCATCCTGTTGAGGAGTGACCGATGACCTATCCTGATACTCAACTGCTGATCGACGGCATCTGGCGTGGGGCGGTGAGTGGCGCGACCATTCCGGTGTTGAACCCCGCGACCGGGTTGCAGATTGGCACGGTCGCCTCGGCGGGCGTGGCGGATCTGGATGCGGCGCTGGATGCGGCGGTGCGGGGGTTTGAGGTGTGGCGCAAAACCTCGGCCTATGACCGGGCCAAGGTGATGCGGCGGGCGGCGGAGTTGCTGCGCGAACGGGCTGAGGATGTGGCGGCGATGATGACCGCCGAGAATGGCAAACCGCTGGTCCAGTCGCGGATTGAGACGCTGTCGGGGGCCGATATCATCGACTGGTTCGCCGGAGAGGGGCCGCGGACCTATGGGCAGATCATCCCCTCGCGCGCGCCGGACGTTTTGACCATGACGATCAAGCTGCCGGTGGGGCCGGTGGCCGCGTTCACGCCGTGGAACTTCCCGATCAATCAGGTGGTGCGCAAACTGTCGGCGGCACTGGCTGCGGGCTGTTCGATCATCGTGAAGGGGCCGGAAGAGACGCCAGCCTCACCCGCCGCGCTGATCCGGGCGTTTGTCGATGCGGGGGTGCCTGCGGGGGTGATCGGGTTGGTGTATGGCGTGCCCGCCGAGATTTCCGCCTATCTGATCCCGCATCCGGTGATCCGCAAGATCAGCTTTACCGGGTCAACCCCGGTCGGCAAGCAGTTGGCCGCTTTGGCCGGGTTGCATATGAAACGGGCGACGATGGAGTTGGGCGGTCATGCGCCGGTCTTGGTCGCGGCGGATGCCGATGTGGATCTGGCGGTCAGTCTGATGGCGGGGGCCAAGTTCCGCAACGCCGGGCAGATCTGCATCGCGCCGACGCGGTTTCTGGTCGAAGAGGCGGCGGCGGACAGGTTTGTCGACGGCTTCACGGCGGCGGCCAAGGCCTTGGTCGTCGGCAACGGGATGGACCCGGCCAGCCAGATGGGGCCGCTCGCCAATGACCGCCGCATCCCGGCGCTGGAGGCCTTGGTTCAGGACGCCGTGGCGCAGGGCGCGCGGCTGATGACGGGCGGGCGCAGGATGGGCAATGAGGGCTGGTTTTATGAGCCGACCGTGCTGGCCGATGTGCCGGTGACGGCGCGGATCATGAATGAGGAGCCGTTTGGCCCGGTCGCCGTCATCAACCGCTATCCCAACGTGGACGCGATGATTGCTGAGGCCAACCGACTGCCGTTCGGGCTGGCGGGCTATGCGTTCACCGCCAGCGGGGCCACGGCGACGCGCTGGGGCAATGAGGTGGAGGTCGGGATGCTGTCGGTCAACCATCTGGGGCTCGCCCTGCCAGAGGTGCCGTTTGGCGGCATCAAGGAGTCTGGCCACGGAACGGAAGGCGGGTCAGAGGCGATTGAGGCCTATCTGGAGACCCGGTTTGTGACGCGCAAGGGCTAAGGCAGCAGCACCAGCGCCCCGGTGGTGGCGCGGCTTTCCAGATCGCGGTGGGCTTGCGCCGCCTCTGCCAGCGGATAGGTGGTGGGCGGTTGCAGGCGGATGGTGCCAGACCTGAGCGCCGCGAAGAAACGGGTGACGTGGGGGGCGAGCAGGTCGGGCGTGCTGGTGTAATGGGCGTAGTTCGGGCGTGAGATGGTCAGGGATTTGGCGGCAAAGCGGTCGATTTCATAGGACCCGACGGGGCCTGACGCCTGACCAAAGCTGATGAGGTGGCCGCGCAGGGCGAGGGCCTCCAGCGACCCTGCGAAGGTGGTTTTGCCGGCTGAATCAAACACCACATCGACACCGCGCCCGCCGGTCAGATCCTTGATCACGCTGGGGAAATCCTGCCTTGTGTAGTCGATCACATGATCCGCGCCGAGCGATTTGATCAGGCGCAGTTTGTCGGGAGTGGAACTGGTGGCGAAGACTTCGCAACCGATCGCCTTGGCCCATTGCACGAGGATCTGGCCGATCCCTCCGGCGGCGGCATGGATCAGCACCGACATGCCGGGCCGTGCGCGGGCGATGTCGTGCAGCAGGAAAGAGGCGCTGACGCCCTTCAGCAGCGATGAGGCGGCGGTCAGGTCGGTGATGTCATCGCCGAGGTGGACCATGAGGTCGGGCGACATGTTGCGATGTTCGGCATAGGCGCCGACGGGCGGGCAGGCATAGGCCACGCGGTCGCCCTTGGAATAGCCGGTGACGCCGGGGCCGACGGCCTCGATGACGCCCGCCGCCTCCATCCCCGGGGTGCCGGGCGGGGTCAGCAGGGTGAACAGGCCAGAGCGGCAGTAGACGTCGATGAAATTCACCCCGATGGCGGTGTGGCGGATCTGAACCTGACCGGGGCCGGGGGCGGGTAGGGGGATTGTGGCCAGGCGCATGACTTCGGGGCCGCCGTATGCGTCGACGAGGATGGCTTGGGTGGTGGGGCCGCTTTGGGGGGGCTGCGGGGTGGGTTTGGTCTTGGGCGGTGGGCCGCCGCGCAGGGTTTGGCGGATGGCGTCGAACCCGGCGCGGTAGATGCCGTCGCGGACCAGCGCGACCAACTCCTGTTCGCGGTAGGGCGGTGGGGTGAAGGTGGAGGACCATTCCCAAAAGGTCTGCGCGCCGTCCGTGACCGGGCGCAGGCGGACGCGGGCGACATAGCCCATCAGGGGCAGGGGTGAGGACAGCAGGCAGTAGCGGAACTCGTGGGTCTGGTCGGAGAGCGACAGCAGTTGTTCGCGCAGTTCCGAGCCGTCTTGCAGTCGGAAACGGCGGACCGCCCCATGGCGTCGCCCGCGCCCTGTTCGATCTGGCTGGTGGCGATGGCGGGGTGCCAGCGGTCGTGGCCGTTGAAATCGCGCAACATGTGCCAGACTTGTTCGATGGGGGCATCCAGCACGGTGCTGGCATAGACGCGGGTCATCTGAAGCGGTGTTTCAACGCGGTGAAGGCGGTCTGGAACACGCCTTGGCCGATCTGGGCGACCAAGGCGGCCTCACGATCCGGGGCGCATTGGAAATCGGCGGTCCATTCGGCAAAGGTGGCGTTGGTCTCGGTGACCGGGGTCAGCGACAGGGTGGCGATGTAATCGGTGACGCCCATCGGGCTTTCCAGAATGGCATAGGTGCAGGACAGGTCATAGTCGGAGAGGGAGAGCAGTTTCTCGCGGATCAACCCGCCATCCTTCAGGTGAAAGTTGCGGATGCAGCCGATCTGATCGGAGGCCATGCCGCTTTCGATGCGGCTGTCGGCGACAAAGGGCGTCCAGTCGGGCAGGGCGTTAAAGTCGCGGACCACCCGCCACACATCGGCGGCGGGGGCTTGGATCACGGTTGAGACGTAGACATGCGGCATTCTAGCGGTCCCTGTCGTCGTCTTTGGGGGCTTTGCCTTTGGACAGGCTGGCGATGTCCTTGGCGTCGCGCAGCACGTCGGTCATCCGGCCGAGCGACCCGCCTTCGATGCCGATTTCCTTCATCAGGCTGTCGATCATCGGGGCCTGCACGCGGTAGCGCAGGGCAGAGTCGATCACCTCATCCGTGACGTTCTTGCCAGAGCCGCCGTTGCCGGTGCCCATGCCTTCGACATGGAGGATCTTGATGGCCTCGATCTTCTCCATCGGCTTGACGCTTTCGCGCACGATGCCTTCGAGACGTTCCAGCAGTTTGCCGCGCAGACGACCGGCGCGGGCGTCTTCGGACAGGACGTTTTCGGCCTCGTTGGCCTGACGGGCGCCTTCGGCATCGACGGTGTAGCGGGCCTGCGCCAGACCGGTTTTGACGGCGGCCATTTCGGCATCGGCCTTGGCGGCGATCAGTTCAGCCTCGGCCATGCGACCAGCGTTGATCAGGTCGACCAGCTTGCGACGTTCGGCGATTTCGCGTTCGCGGGCGGTGAAGCTTTGTTCCTCAGCCGCGACGGCCTTGGCGCGGGCCTCTTCGGCGGCGGTTTGCGCGGTCGAACGTTCGACGGCCTTGTGCGCCACGTCAATCGCCTTCTGGATTTCGGCGATTTCGGTCCGTCCGGCGCGTTCGATGTTGATTTGGCGCAGTTCGCTGGCGGTGACCAGCTTGGCCTCTTCCAGCCCGCGTTCGGAGACGATGCGGGCGCGCTGCGACCTCTTCACCGGCCTCAATCTCGGCCTCTTCAAAGGCCTGACGTTTGGCGATTTCGAGGGCGGCGAGGTTGCGTTCGCGGGAAATCCGCACCTCATCAAGGGCGCGTTGCTGGGCGACGTTTTCGGCTTCGGTTTCCATTTGGGAAACAATTTCGCCGCGCCGCTTTTGCGCCTCAGCCTTGGTGACCTCCAGCGCCTTTTCGGCAAGGGCGATCTGGCGTTCGAGGTTGACGATTTCCAGCGCCTTTTTCGATTCAATCTCCAGCGACTGCTGGGCCTGTTCGCGCTGGATGCGGGCCGATTGCAGGGCGAGTTCGAGGGCGATCTGTTCGCGCTCGGTCTGCTCGCGGGTCTTCATTTCGATTTCATCCAGCGCACGGCGGCGGGCGATTTCGAGCGATTGGGTCTCGCGTTCGGTGCGGATGCGTTCCTCGGTCAGGGTCATCGCTTGCGCCATCTTGCTCATCTCAACCGCCTCACGCGAGGCGAGTTGCGCCTGTTCGGCCTCTTGGTCGCGGATGGCGCGTTCGCGGGTCAGGTCGGCGCGTTGGCTGGCGCGGCGGATCTCGACCTCACGTTCCTGTTCCAGCCGGGCATATTCGCCGTCGCGGTCGATTTCGAGGACGCGGCGTTGGGTGGCGAGGTTCTGGTTGCGGATGTCGACCAGCGTTTGTTGTTCGATTTCGTTGCGCATCTTGCGGCGGGTTTCGATGCTTTGGGTCAGAGCGGTCAGGCCCTCGGCGTCAAAGGCGTTGGCGGGGTCGAAGAATTCCAGATGGGTCTGGTCGAGGTCGACAATCGCCACAGATTCGAGTTCCAAGCCATTGGCCGCCAAGGATTCCTTGGCGATGTCGCGCACCCGGTCGCCGTAGCTGGAGCGTTGTTCGTGCATATCCTCCAGCGTCATTTGCGCGGCGACGGTGCGCAGGGCTGAGGTGAACTTACCCTCCAGCAGGTCGCGCAGGCCGTCCGGTTGCAGGGTGCGGCGGCCGAGGGTCTGGGCGGCGGCGGCGACCAGCGCCTTGCTGCTGCCGACCCGGACGAAGAATTCGGCGACCATGTCCACCCGCATCCGGTTCTTGGTGATCAGGGCCTGCGCATCCTCTCGCCGGACCTCGATCCGGAGCACGTTCATGTTGACCGGCGTGATCTCGTGCAGCACCGGGATGACGAAAGCGCCGCCGTTGACCACCACCTTTTCGCCCAAGAAATCCGGTGCGGACAAAGGCGGTTTCCTTGGTCGATCGGCGGTAAAGCCAACGCAGGATATAGACCAGAACCGCGACGACAATCGCGGCGATGATCAGCCACAGGATGAATGTGCCGAAGGTTTGTGCGGCCATGGTCGTCTCCTTGGGTCAGCCGAAAGCGACGGCTTTGAATTTGCGGGTCTGCTCTGTCAGCGCGCGTTCGGTCGGCAGGCGTTCCATCGAGGAGGCGCCGTAAAAGCCGTGACAGTGCTGGGTGTTTTTCAGGATATATTCGGCGTCAGCGGGTTCGGCAACCGGGCCGCCGTGGACCAGAATGATGACATCGGGGTTGACTTCGAGGGCGGCAGCGGCCCAACTGTCCACCAATGGGGACAATCGGACAGTTTCAGCGCGGTATCTGCGCCGATGGTGCCGCCGGTGGTCAGGCCGAGATGGCAGACGATGATGTCGGCCCCGGCGCGGGCCATGGCCTGCGCGTCGGCCTCACAGAACACATAGGGCGTGGTCAGCAGGTCCTTCTTGTGGGCCAGGGCGATCATGTCGACCTCCAGCGCGTAGGACATGCCGGTTTCTTCGAGGTTCTTGCGGAAGATGCCGTCGATCAGGCCGACGGTCGGGAAATTCTGCACGCCGGCAAAGCCTTTGGCCGTGAGCTCGTCGAGAAAGTGGTCGAACATGCAGAACGGATCGGTGCCGTTGACGCCCGCCAGAACCGGGGTGTGGGTGACGACGGGCAGCACCTCTTGCGCCATGTCCATGACGATGTCATTGGCATTGCCATAGGCCATCAGCCCGGCGAGCGAGCCGCGTCCGGCCATGCGGTAGCGGCCCGAATTGTAGATGACGATCAGGTCAATCCCGCCCGCCTCTTCGCATTTGGCCGACAGTCCGGTGCCTGCGCCGCCGCCGACGATGGGGATGCGTTTGGCCTTCATGTCCTGAAATTTCGCCATCAGGGCGGCGCGGGTGTGGCGCATCAGGCCCTCCTTTTCAATTGTGGGGTTATTGCACGGAATGCGGCGACGACGGCCTGGGTAAAGCTGGCGTCGTTGATATTGCCCGGCACGCGTTGGAGTTGGCGCTGCGGGGTGGGGCGGAAGGTGGCCTCGATTGCCGTGAAAAGGGCGGCGTCGGCGTCGGGGTCGTGGAAGGGTTGGCCGGGGGCATCCAGCGCCGAAACCCCGCCCATCGGCAGCAGAAAGCGGACCGGGCCGTTCATCTGGTTCAGCCGTTCGGCAATCCACTGGCCGATGGCGCGGTTTTCCTCAACCGTCGTGCGCATCAGGGTGACGTTGGGGTTGTGGACGACGAATTTCCGCGCTGCGGAATTTGTCGGGCACCGTGTCGCGGGCGCCGAAATTCACCATGTCGAGCGCGCCGACCGAGCCGACATAGGGCAGGCCGGTGCGGATGGCGGCGCCAAAGCGGTCTGCGGTGGCGGCGAAAACGCCGCCGACCAGCATGTCGGCCACCTCGGTCGTGGTCAGGTCGATCATCGCTGTCAGCAGACCGAAGTCCGCCAGCCCCTCCATCGACCGGCCGCCGGTGCCGGTGGCGTGGAAGACGAGGCAGTCGTAGTCGGCCTCGATCTCCTTCTGGATCAGCCTGCACGGCAGGCGTGGTGACGCCGAACATGGTCAGGCCAACGGCGGGGCGGGCGAGGGCGCGTTTGGCGGCCATCTGCTCACCTGTCGGCAGTTGCGCGACCATGCCGGCCATGGCATGGGCGGCATTGCCCAGCACCAGCTCGGTGATGGCGTTCAGCCCCTGCACATCGGCGACGGAGTGGAGCATCAGGATATCGGCAGCCGCCGACATAGGCCGACACATCGCTGGACGCGACGGTTGAGACCATGATTTTCGGGATGCCGACCGGCAGCGCGCGCATGCCTGCGGTGGCGATAGAGGTGCCGCCCGATCCGCCTGCGGAGAGGACGCCGCCGATGCCGCGTTCCTGCGAAATCCACTTGGCGAAGGCCGCGGCCATGGCGGTAACCGAGCCGCCACGGTCGCCGGTCATCACCTGACCCGGCAGGGCTGAGGCGACCTGAAGGGCGGGGATGTCGGTGCGGGTCGGCTTGCCGGAGGTGGACAGGTCGACGGTTTTCACCGGAATACCCAAGGCTTTCAGGCGGTCGACCATGAAATGCAGCTCGCGGCCCTTGGTGTCAAAGGTGCCCGCGACCAGCACGGTTTTGCCGATCCGCTCGGCGAAGGGGATGGCAAAGACCTGTTTGGCGGGCTCCTTGGGTTTGGCGGGTTGGCGCAGTTCGGCGACGGGCAGGCTCCAGCGGTTGGGCAGCGAGGTGACGGGGCAGGTAGGCAGCACCCTCGCCCCGGTCGACGCGGTAGACCTCTGCCATGTCGGCGGTGGCTTGGGCGATCACCTCGGCGGGGCCTCATCCTCGGAATGGCGACCGACGCCGAGCAGGCGCTGTTGCAGGTCGCGGTCGGCGGCGAGGGTTTGGGCGTCCATGATACGGTTGACGCGGCCATTGACCATGATCGCCACCCGGTCGGAAATCGCCGTTGCCACGCCGATGTTCTGCTCGATGACCAGAATCGACATCTCGCCCTCGGCGCCAAGGGTCTCCAGCATGCGTTCGACCTGCTCCACGATGACCGGGGCCAAGCCCTTCGGTCGGCTCGTCCATGATCAGCAGTTTGGGGTCGCACAGCAGTGCGCGCGAGATGGCCAGCATCTGTTGTTCGCCGCCCGACAGTTGCGAGCCGCCATTGCCGCGGCGTTCGGCCAGACGGGGGAAGGCGGCGTAGACCCGCTCGACCGTCCAGCGGCATCGCGCGCGTGTCCGGCCGTCAGGCGCAGGTGTTCGTCGACCGTCAGGCTGGGCCAGACGCGGCGGCCTTGCGGCACATAGGCGACGCCGAGGCGGTGGATCTCGTGCGGCTCGAGCCCGGCAGATTTCGCGCCCGTCCACGCCGGATTGACCGCTGCGCGCGCCTTCTTCAGCCCGATGATCGTGTTGCAGAGCGTCGATCTTGCCCATGCCGTTGCGACCGACCACCGACAGGACGCCGACGGACAGCGTCAGGGACACGCCCTGCAACGCATGGCTTTCGCCATAATAGACCTGCAGGTCGTCGACTTGCAGCATGGGGCGTTTGGATTTGTCAGCCATGCTTGCCCCCGAGGTAGATCTCCTGCACCTGCGGGTCGGCCTCGATCTCAGCCGGGGTGCCCTCTTTGAAGACGCGGCCGTTGTGCATCATCGAGACATATTCGGACACCCGCAGGGCCACGTCGAGATCATGCTCGATGATGATATAGCCGATGTGCTTGGGCAGCGCATTGAGAATGGCGACCAGATCCCGCCGCTCGGTCGGCGACAGGCCTGCGGCGGGTTCGTCGAACAGAATGAAACGCGGGGCACCGGCGAGGGCCATGGCGATTTCAAGCTGGCGCTGCTGGCCGTGGCTGAGGGTGCCCACCAGACGGTCGCGGTCTGCGTCCAGATGCGACGGCGTGCAGAATGCTGTCGGCCTGCGCCATGTTCACGTCATCAGGCGCGGGTCGCAGCAGCGAAAACCGTCGGCGCGACACGCCACGACAGGCCAGATAGACATTGTCGAGCACGCTCAGGCCGCCGAAAAGCTGGGAAATCTGATAGGTGCGGCGCAGGCCGCGGCGGATGCGCTCATGCGGCGGCAGGTCGGTGATGTCCTCACCAAAGAACTGGATGCGGCCGGTGGTCACCGGGAAGTCGCCGGTGATCGCGTTGAAAAGGGTGGTCTTGCCGGCCCCGTTGGAGCCGAGGACCGCGCGCCGTTCACCGGCCGCGATCCTCATGTTGATGTCGGAAAGGGCCACAAGCGCCCCGAAATGCCGCGAGACACCGTCAGGTCCAGCGCGTGCGCGCCGGTCCCGTGCAGACGGTCGGCGGCGGTGGTCAGGGGCGCTTGCATCATCTTGTATTACGGGCAGCACGGGTTGTCGCGGCCCACGGCACCCAGCGCCAGGAACGTCGCCGGATCGATGCCCAGCGTCTGGTTGACCTGCGGCATGACCTTGATCAGCTTGTTCACGAGATTGCCATCGGCGCCCTCGGTCACTTCGGTCAGGTAGATGTCGGCAATCGCATTGCGATTGGCATCGAGCGAGACCTTGCCGGTCGGCGTGTCAAAGGTCAGCGTCGACAGCGCCGCGCGCAACTTTTCGCCCGCCATCCGAGGTGTCGCCGCCCACGGCCTCCAGGGCCATCAGCGTTGCCTTCATGTCCACATAATAGCCATGCGCGAACAGCGAGGGCGACGGGAAGGCGTCGTCCTGTTTTTTGTAGGCATCGACGAAGGCCATCCATTCCGGCGTGTCATTGGTGTCGGCGATCGGGCCAGCCGAGGGCGTGCCGATCAGCACGTCGCGCGCCTTGCCCTTGGAGGTCAGCACCGTCTGGTCGACGGTGATCGAACCGCCGATCAGGGGTGCCGCGCCGCCTGCCTGCTGGTACTGGGTCAGGAAGTTGACCGCATCGGCGCCGCCAAGGGCGACATAGATGGCGTCGACATCATCCGGGATGGCCGCGATGACCGAGGAATAGTCCTTGTTGCCGATCGGAACCCAGGATTTCGACGGCACATTGCCGCCAGCCTTGCAGAATTCGGCCATGAAACCAAAGACCTGCGTGTAGGGGAAGGAGTAATCCTCCGCCACGGTTGCGACCGACCGATAGCCCTTTTCATTGTAGGCATAGGTGCCCAGACCCGCCATCCACTGTGCGCCATCGGTCGAAAAGCGGAAGAAGTTCGGCGCAGGGTCGCGCAAGGTGGTGTCTTGCGCGGCCGAGGTGCCGTTGATGAAGGTCACGCCGGGCTGGGTCTTGGCGTAGTCCTTGATCGCCATCCCCTCGTCGCCGGACAGCGGGCCGACCAGAACCGTCACGCCGTCCTGTTCAACCAGTTTGCGGGCGGCGCGCACCGCGCTGTCGGGCGAGGCGTCGGACGAGCCGCGCACGATCTCAATCTTCTTGCCGGCGACCATGCCGCCAATCTCGTCCACCGCGGTCATCGCACCGCGCAGACCGTCTTCGCCCAGCACGGTGAAGGCGCCTTCGAAGGTCGCCAGCACACCGATCTTGATGGTGCCGTCATCGGCCAAAACCATTCCCGGCGCGCAAAGGCCGGTGGATCAGCATCATGGCCAGCAGAGTTCTTCGTTGGAACGTCATGTCTTCCTCCCTAGGTTTTCATTTGCGCCTTTTGGGCGCGCCTTAGCGTAGTGGCTGTTGCGCCAGATGTGGTTTTATCCTCCCCCACAGGCCCAGCAGCCCATCTGGCGACACAAAGACAATCACCAGAAATACCAATCCGATCAGTGTGTTGAAACGGTCCGCGCCGACGATGTCGATGGCGAAGGTCTGCATCAAGACCACGACCAACGCGCCGATGAACGGGCCAATCGGATGTTTCAGCCCGCCGATCACCGCGATGATAAGCACGTCAATCGCGGCATCGACCCCGATGGTGCCGGGCGAGATGCGGCCGTTGAACCATGTCAGCAGCACGCCCGCGACCCCGGCAATGATCCCCGACAGGAGCCAGGCGAACACCTTGTGCGCGGTCACGTCATAGCCGACCGCCCGCATCCGGCGCGGATTGTCGCGGATGGCCTGCAGGGTCAGGCCAAAGGTCGGTGCGTGAGCCGTAAAGGACCGCCAGAAACGACAGCAGGGCCAGACCCGAGGCACAGTAGTAAAACGGCATCGGATCGCGCCAGTTCACGCCCCAGAACACCGGCGGCATTGATGCCGGAAAAGCCCGAATGGCCGTTGAAGATTTCGACGTTCTGCTGGGTGAAATAGTAGGTCGCGGTGGCAATCGCGAGGGTGATCATGATGGTGTAGATGCCCTCGGTCCGCACCGAAATCCAGCCGATCAGCGCGGAGACGATCGCCGCCACAGCAATCGACAGCGGGGCCACGACCCACCACGGCCAGCCAAAGCCAAGCCCGCCGGTTTGGTTGGCGCCGAAAATCGCGACCATGTAGCCCGCAATGCCCGCCACCGTGATCTGCGCCAGCTGACACATGCCGCCGTAGCCCGCCAGCAGCATCAGGCTCAGCCCCAACATGCCGTAGATCAGCGAATAGCCCCCGATCTGCGTCAGGAAGAAGTCCGATGCCACGGCGGGATAAAGCAGCAGAACAGCGGCCAGCAGGGCATAGGCGGGGGTGGTTGAGTTGGTTCAACTGCGGCCCCCCATGATGCCTTTGGGCCGGACGGCCAGCGTGACAACCATGATGACGAAGGTCACGACAACGCCGTAGGTCGGAAAGTAGACGAGGCCCAACTGCTCCGCGACGCCGATCAGCAATGCGCCGATGGCGGCCCCGGTGATGGAGCCCATGCCGCCGACGATCACCACGACGAGGGAGGTCAGCAGGTAGCGCACATCCTCGCCCGGCGCGACCGAGAGCGCCGAGCCGCCGACCACGCCAGCAAAGCCTGCAAGGCCTGCGCCGACGGCAAAGACCAGCGCAAAGACCCGGTGGACGTTGACGCCAGAGGCCGACAGCATCTCCCGGTCATCGACCCCGGCGCGGATCATCATGCCGATGCGGGTGCGGTTCAAGCCGAGCCACAGGGCGACGCCGATCACCGCAGCCACCCCCAGCACGACAAGCCGGTAAAGCGGGTATTTCAGGAACACCAGATCGCCGTTCGACTTGACCGCCGATATCACCGGCAGGGTGATCGCGCCGTCCAGCCAATCGGGCGTCAGGATTTGATAGGTGCCACCGGACCACACGGCCAGCATCAGGTCGGCCGCGACGATGGAAATGCCAATGGACACAAGGGTCTGGCGCAGGGCGTCACCCTCAAGCCTGCGAAAGACCAGCACTTGCAGGGCCAGACCCACTAGCCCGACGATCACAAAGCCAGCAGCCACGCCGATCAGCCAATAGCCGGTGCGGGTGGCGACCTCATACCCGATATAGGCGCCGAGAAGGTACAGCGAGCCATGGGCCAGATTGACGTTCTGCATCAGGCCGAAGATCAGGGTGAAGCCGCTGGCCACCAGAAAATACAGCCCCGCCAAGGTGACCCCGTTCAAGAGCGCCGACACGAAGGCCTTTTTCGAAATCAGGATCGCGCTCAGCCAATCCGGCCAGATCCCGAAGATCGCCCACGCCAGCACGGCCAGTGCCAGCAGGCCAACCAGCCGCCAGCCCTGTTTGCGTGTCAGACCTGTGGGTTCGGCCATGCTCATGCGGTCAACCGGCGGCGGGCGTCGTTGATGCGGGGGGCCTTGTGGAACTTTCCGTCCTTCATGATGGCGAGGATGCGGTTTTTGTCTTGCAGGATGCGGACATCGGCGAGGGGGTCGCCATCGACGAGGATCATGTCGGCCAGCCAGCCCTCTTTCAGCATGCCCAACTCGGTTTCCATATTCATGATATGGCCGCCGTATTTGGTGCTGGCCTGAATGGCCTCCATCGGGGTGAAGCCGAGCATTTCGACAAAGGTCTGAATGTCGTTGGCGTTGGTGCCTTGCGGTGTCCAGGCAAAGCCATAGTCGCCACCGATGCAGATGCGGATGCCGCGGCGGTGCATCTTTTTCATCGTCGCCACGCACATTTCCAGCTCATGTTCGTATTCGTCGGCCAGACGGCTGCCGGGTTTGATGCCCCATTCTGCGGCGTGGCGCGCGGTGTTGATAAGCCATGCGATGCCGGGGGCGACGATGTGTTTGTCCTTGACCGCCTCTAGTGCGTCGAGTGCCTCTTCATTGGCGAAGGACGCGTGGTAGATGTTCTGGATGCCGTGGCGGACGCATTGCAGGACCGACCCGGACGACCGCGCATGGGCGCCGACGACCTTGCCCCGGCACTTGGCCTCAGAAACAGCCATCGCGACCTCTTCTTCGGACATCGGGGTTTCTTCGGCCCCCATGCCGGTGATCGCCTCACCGGACAGGTTCAGTTTGATGCTGTCGACGCCGTATTTGATCAGCGTGCGGACGGTGCGGCGGACTTCTTCCGGGCCTGACACGACCAACCCGAGGTTGAGGCCGGGATGCGGGATATGGCTGGGCGCGGCATCGCCGAGGCCGCCGACCGTGGTAATCTCTGGCCCCGCCGCCAGATAACGCGGGCCGGGGAAGCGGCCCTGGTTGATGAATTTCTTGCACACCACATCCAGCCGGGCTTTGGCCGCTGCGGCGCCACGGCCCGAGGTGAAGCCCGCGTCGATGACGGTCTTGGCCATCTCCATCGTGACCAGCATATGTTCCTCGACCTCCATCATCTGGATTGGGTCGATGCCGGGGGCGTTGTTCCACGACAGATGCAGGTGGGCGTCGATCAGGCCGGGCATCAGGGTGGCCCCCATGCCGTCAATCACCGTGGCCCCGCCCGCGTTGGAGCCGCCATAGGATGAGCCGCCGCGCGTGATGCGTTTGATGCGGTCGCCCTGCACCAGAACCTCACCGGTATAGGGATAGTCGCCGGTTGCATCGAGGATGCGCACATTGGTGAACAGGGTTCCCCCGCTCGCCATGCCCCATGTCTGTTCGTTCGCCATGCTTTCCTCCCCGAAAGTGCGACAGCTTTGTGTCGCCCTAAATTCTATGTCGTGCCAGATGGTCGCGCAGCAGCCCCGCGCTGACCTGTGATTTCTCCAGCGTAATCCAGTGGCCGCAGCGATCCAGCACAATCATGGATGCGCCTGCGATTTGGTCTATGAGCATCTGCCCCATGCTGACCGGGGCCACCGGATCATCGCTGCCCGCGACCAGCAGGGTGGGCGGCGATGATTTTGCGGCCGTCCGTTGCCTGCGCCCGTGCCAAGGCCTCGCAGTTGCGGGCATAGCCTTCGGGCGGTTGGCGCAGGATCGATTCGCGGACAAAGGCCACGGCTGCCGGGTTCTCGGCGTGCGTGGTGGTTGAGATGGTTCCCGCGATGATCTGATCCGCGATGGGGCCCATGCCGGACTGTCGGGCCACGCCTGCGCGGGCGACAAGGCCGGTCCGCGCGGCGTCGCCGGGTTCCGTCAGGGCGCCGAACAGGAGCAGGCTGGCCACACATCGCGGGGCGGTGGCCGCGATGTGCTGGCAGACAAGGGTGCCCATCGAATGGCCGACGAAATGCGCCCGCGTGATGCCCGCTGCGGTTAGCGTCGCCAGAACCGCCGCCGCGTGACCCTCTATCGACATAGGCTCTGTCGGGGTTGCGGAGCGGGCTGATCCCGGCATGTCGGGGCGGATCACGCGGTAGCCAGACAGGGCCGCCATCAGCGGTTGAAACGTGTTCGACGTGCCGCCAAGGCCGTGGATCATGACCACGGCGTCGCCCGTGCCGGTATCCTCGGTCACAAGGGGGGCGGCGTTTGGCATCAGGCGCGCCCCACAAAGCGGTTTTCCAGCGTGCCGATGCCGTCAATCTCAATCCGCACCACATCGCCGTCCTTCAGATAGATCGGCGGGGTGTAGCCGATGCCGACGCCAGCAGGGGTGCCAGTGGCGATGATGTCGCCGGGGTTCAGGGTGATGCCTTCGGACAGGGTGGCAATCAGGGTTGGAATGTCGAAGATCAGATCGCGCACCACCTGATCCTGCCGTTTTTCGCCATTCACAAAACAGCGGACGGCGGCGGTGGACAGGTCCACCTCATCCGCCGTGACGGCAAACGGACCCATCGGGCAGAAGGTGTCTTGCGATTTGCCGATCAGCCATTGGCTGTATTTGCCCTGCAGGTCGCGGGCGGTGACGTCGTTGATGATCGTATAGCCCCAGACATGGTCCATGGCATCCGCTTTGGAAATCCCACGACCGCCCTTGCCGATGATGACCGCAAGCTCCGCCTCATAATCGATCGCGGTGGAGACTTTGGGGTCGATCACGACGGGGGTGTGGGTGGCGACAACCGACTCAGGCAGTTTGGAAAAGATGATGGGATGTTTGGGGACGGCGCCCGCTGCGGCGGAACTGTCAAAACCTGAGGCCGCGAATTCTTGGGCGTGGGCGTGGTAATTCTTGCCGACGCAAAAGACGTTGCGCCGGGGCAGGGGGATCGGGGCGGCCAGAGTCACTTGCGACAGCGGCATGGGCGACAGGGTACGCGGCAGGGGTTTGCCGATCAGGGCCAGCACACCGTCGCGGGCGGAGTCCACGGCCAAATCAAAGGCGGCGACAGTCTGGGCTACGGGGTCAACCAGACCAACCCGCCGCTCTCCGGCGATGTCAAAAGTGGCGATATGCACTGGTTCCCCCAATTCCCTGAGCCAATCTGACGATTGGTATAGATTTTCAATGAGACTAGCGGCAGAAAAGGGACCATTCAAGCGGCATTCTGAACATTTCCTCCCAATTCTTTGGTTTGAGCGCTATGGTTAAGTCGTAATCACTAGACGGTTCTATACCAATGCGATAATTGGTTTACGTGGATTCAGGGGCTGCACGATGACGAAACTCAAATCCGGCGATATTGCGGCCTCGCTCAAGGGCAGGGTGCTGGCTGGCGAATGGGCCGCGACCAAGGTCGTTCCGAATGAACGCGCCCTGTCGCAGGAATATGGCGTGGCCCGCAACACGATCCGCCGCGCGATTGAGACGTTGGTGGCTGACGGGCTTGTCACCCGCCATGTCGGGCGCGGGACGTTGATTGCCGATGCGCTGCCCGGTGAGGCGCCGGACGGGGCCAAGGATCTGGTGCAGATCGTTCGCAATCTGGCCGGGACCAGCCCGCTCGACATCATGAACATGCGGCTGATTATCGAACCGCCCGCCGCTGCCGCCGCTGCCGCCAATGCCAGTGCCTCTGAACTCGCAGCGATTACTGAGGCGCATGAGGCGGCCTGTGGCGCGACCGAAAAGCTGGACTTTGAACATTGGGATACGGCGCTGCACCACCGCATCTTCCTCGCGACCCGCAACGATCTGCTGCGGAACCTGAATGAGATCCTGTCAATCATCCGCAGCCAGCCACGGATTTCGGGCATCCGGCGGCGCGGGTTCACCGAAGAGGGGCGGCTTGCGACCTGCGACCAGCACCGCATCATCATTGCCGCCCTGACCGCCCGTGACCCCGATGCCGCGGCAGAGGCGATGCGCCAACATCTTCTGGTCCGCAGCCGGACCCTGTTCGGAGCGTCAATCCAATGACCCAATCCGCAAGCCAGACCGAAGCCGATCTGTTGGCCGTGATGACCAGCATCGCCGGGTCCAGCCCGCTCGACGTGATGCGGGTCCGCATGATTGTGGAACCGCAGGCCGCCGCTGTCGCCGCCGCCAATGCCCGCGAAACCGATCTGGAAACCATCCGCCACGCCCATCAGATGGCGCTGGTGTCGCTTGAGAAGGATGCGTTCGAGGGCTGGGATGGTGAGTTTCACAAGCGCATCTTTGAGAGCACCCGCAACGATTTTCTGACCACGCTGCATGACATCCTGCTGGCGATCCGCAGCCGCCCGCAATGGATCGAGTTGAAGCGCAAGACCTTCTCTGCCGCCCGGCGGGTGCAGTATTGTGAGGAACATGCGGCGATCCTGAATGCCATCGAGGGCCGCGACGCGCAGGCGGCGGCCGAAACCATGCGCGCCCATATGCTGGCGGTTCAGCAGAACATGTTCGCGGTGTAGCCAAACCGCCAAGCCCAAAAAAAAGACGCGGGGTGTTACCCCCGCGCCGGTCGTCATCGAAATACCTTGGCCTTTGCCTGATCGCAGATCAGGTCAAAGGAAGGTGAAGTCGCTTATGCTCAGCGAGGTGACACCTTGCAGGATGGCGATCAGTTCACTCTCTGTGTAGGTGCCCGAACCGTCCGCATCGAACCAAAGGCGGCCATTGTCAGTCTCAAACAAGAAGGTTGCTTCCTGTTTGTTCGTCGTCGGATTGGGTCCGTTGACAAGATGGAAGGTGTCTTGCGTCATGCCGAAACCATTGTAGATCGCCAGCTTGTCGTCACCATGCGTGAAGTCGGTGATGATGTCGCCGTTGCCCCCACGAGAGCCATAGTCGAACACGAACACGTCCTTGCCCGAACCGCCCGTCAGCCAATCGTCGCCGCTGCCGCCGTTCAGCGTATCGTTCCCGCCACGGCCCATCAGCACATCGTCAGCAAAGCTGCCGTCGAAGTTGTCGTTTCCACCGCTTCCGCGCATATCGTCATCGGCATAGCTGCCGACGATCTTTTCGATCCCCTTCAACTTTAGCCCCGCCGCCTGGCCTGCGTTGTTGGCGGCCGTTTGCAGGTCGAGTTGCGCCGAAAGCGTATAGGAGGCGAAGGTGAACGTGTCATAGCCGGAGCCGCCATAGAACACGTCCTGGCCGGTGGCATCTGTCCGGCTGAGGAAGTCGTCGCCGGCATCGCCGTAGACTTTGTCATTGCCCGCGCCGTCGGACAGTTGGTCGCCACTGCCGCCGCCGTGGATCACGTCGTTGCCGCCGCCGCCGTTGATCACGTCATACAGCTTGCCGCCAGTCACCCGGTCGATCCCGTTGCCGCCAGTGTAGTTCAACTGTTCAATGCTGGAGATCTTGGTTTCCGCGTCGAGCGTGTTGCTCGCCTTGGTGATGTCCAGAGTGAAGTTGCCGGATTGGTCGGACAGGTTCAGGTTCAGGTTATCAATGCCCTTGCCGCCGATCACCGTGGAGCCATGCCAAGCAATGATGTAGTCGTTGCCGGTGCCGCCGTTCAACACTTCACCAGTTTCAGACAGGACATAGCTGCCGCTGATCAGCGTATCGTTGCCAGAGCCACCATAGAGTGAATCCACGCCCCCGCCGCCGTTCAGATAATCGTTGCCGGCATAACCTGTCAGTTTGTCGTTGCCAGCGTTACTGGAGAACGTGTCATCCAGTTTTCCACCGGTCAGTTTGTCATTTCCGCTGCCAGAGGACAGGTTGATCCGCTCAAAGTCAGTCGCTTTGATCATCCCGCCTTTCATGCTGATATTATTGCTCATCTTGAAGACAACCGGTGTGGTGTCTTGGGACAGGGACAGTTGAAGGTAGTCGATCCCGGCGCCGCCTTTGGCATTGAAGGTGCCCGTCGCGGAATACCCACGGATTACCGTATCGTCGCCGGTACCTGCGTCGATCTTGAAGTTGCCGACATCATCGCCATAGCCATTGTCGGCATTGATCGTATCGTTGCCGTCCCCGGCATTGATGACGCTTTTGACGCCACCCACATCGTAGATCGAGTCATTGCCAGCACCACCAAAGATCGTATCGCTGCCGCTGCCGCCATAGAGGCCGTCATTGCCGTCACCACCCTCTAGGCGGTCATCGCCGTTCTCGCCGCTGAGATAGTCATAAGAGTTCTTGGTGCCGATCAATATGTCGTTGCCGTCACCGCCATTGGCGTTGATCGATTGCGCCTTGCCGACCGAGACGATCTTGTCATCGCCAACGCCGAACTGAATCCAGTACCTCTCGACGCTTTTGACGACTGTGCCGCCGGTCAGCGTTGCGTTGGTGCCGGTGATTTTCAGCGTCATGTCGCCAGCTTCACCATAGTAGCGCAAGTTTACCTGATCGATGCCCGCGCCACCTTCGACGAGGTCCGCGCCTCCGCCACCGACGGACAGATCGTCGTCGCCCTTGCCGCCAAAGACACTGTCCTTGCCGGTGCTGGCGTTCAGATAATCCCTGCCAGCGTTGCCGATGATCTTGTCGTTGCCACTGCTGGTGGTGACGTTGTCATCGCCGCCCAACACGGTGATCTTGTGGTTGGAGGAGTCATAGGCCGTGGTGATCGTATAGCTCTCAAACCCGGTAATCGTGGAGCCGCCCAACAGTTTTACGGTCTGGCCCGGCGCCTTGGCTGTGAAATCCCCGGTCAGCTGGAAGATGGACAGATTATCGTTGCCCGCCCCGCCGATGAGGGTGTCTTTGCCTTCGTTGAAGGTGAAGTACACATAGTCATTGCCCGCGCCGCCATTCAGCAGGTCATTTCCGGCCGTGTCGTTCAGCGTATCATTGCCGTCTTTGCCAAACAGCTTGTCATCGCCAAAACCGCCCAGCATCGAGTTCGCCCAGCTTGCCGCCATTCAGCACGTCGTTTCCAGCGCCGCCGTCCATCCGTCCGGCATCGATGTTGGACAAGGTGTCGTTGCCATTTCCACCATAAAGCTGGTTATAGCCTTCGTCCCCGAACAGATTGTCGTCGCCGTCAGCACCGTATAGCACGTCCCCGCCGAGGCCGCCGCGCAGGACGTCATCGCCAAAGCCGCCGTCCAGCGAGTCGATGCCGCCATTGCCGATGAGGGTGTCATTGCCCTCAACCCCGAAGAAGTTATCTGAGCCGAAGCCGCCGAACATCTTGTCGTTGAACTGCGTGCCGCCGATCTGGAAGTTTTCAACGTTGACGACCTTCACATTGCCAAGCAGCGTTTGGGTGTCGATCCAGTCCTTGATCGTAAGATTGATCGCTTTGGTCATCGGGTAGTAGGTCAGGATCAGCTTGTCGACGCCCGAGCCACCGTCGATGGTGTTCTTTTGCAGCGGCGTGCTTGGCACCTCGATCTGGCCGATGGTGTCATTGCCGCTGCCACCTACGAAAGTGTCAGAGCCAGTCCCGCCATAGAGGTAGTCACCCCCGCTGCCGCCTTCCAGAAGGTCGTTGCCAGCCTCACCTTGAAGGAAGTCCGTTTGATAGCCGCCGTAGAGCGAGTCGTTGCCCTCGCCGCCGTAGACATTGTCGGTTCCAAAGTTGCCGTAGACCTTATCGTTGCCCCCCAGAGCAGTGATGTAGTCATTGTATTCACTGGTGCCAATCAGAGTGTCTTTGTTCTCTGTCCCGGTGATGGTTGCCATTGGATCCTCCTGTCATTCACAGCGTTCTCTCCGCTATGACCTAATTCTCGCCGGTGCCCTATCACCCGAACAGGTGATACGCTGCATTTAGGGGTCGATTCGCGGGGGGAGCCGAGGGGTCGGGACTTATGTTCACCGGTTGCACGGTGATAGAGGAACACATTGATACAAAAGGAGGGTCTTGCGGGTATGCCGGAGAATAATACCCAGCAGGCAAAGCCTAGCCACCAGTCACCTGCATTTCCGCGCCGCATTTTCGTTGGCCTGATGACCCCGGTTCTACGACTCACCCTTTCGCTGGCGGTTGTTCTTGTCGCCCTTGCCGCAACCCTGACCCTGAGAGCCAATCAGCCTGACATTGCACCCGGCCTTCTGCTGGCTTCGCCGCCCGGTGAAATCGGTGTGAAACTGGGCGATGGTCGCGGGCAACTGCTGTCGCTGTCCTTTGACGGGGGGCCGCCTGTAGCGGTGCCGCCAGATCTGGGTGTTGAAGATCCGGATATGCTGCCAACCTATGCCGACCGCGCTGCATTTCGCGAAGCTCAGGCTACGATCATGGGGCTGGTGCGGGCGGCCATTGCGGATGGCAAACCACTGGTCGCCACGGTTCAGCCGGACGATGGCAGCGCGCCGACGCAGGTGGCGTTTTCGGTGGCGGCGCATACCCCGCTCTGGACCCTGCCTGCTGCGTTTTGGGTGCAGATCGTATGCGGCACCATTGTCTTGATGATCGCGGCGTTCTTTTTCGCCTTGCGGCCGGGGTCGGCGCGCGTCCGGGCGGCCGAGGGGCTAGAGGGCTTTATCCTTGCAGGCCTTGGGGTAGGGGGGGCGGCGTTCAGCGCCGCCATCTATTCGTCCCGCGCCTTGGTGATGGAGCCTTGGGCCTTGGCGCTGACCTCCGCTGGCAACCACGTCTCTACGCTGGTCTTTGGCATCGGGATGATTGCGCTGTTTGCCCGTTATCCCCGCCCTGTCGCGCGGCGCAGCGTTGTGGGTGTTTCGGCCGGGTTGGTCGTGGCCTCTATCCTGCTGTACCGGTTTGAACTGGCGCCGCATGATTTTGTGCGTCCGCAAAACCTGACCGGGGTGATTTTTCTCGGGATCATCGCCCTGATACTGCTGCAACTGCGGGCGACAAAGCGCAAGCCTGCCGACCGGGCCGCGCTGCGCTGGTTGGGCCTGTCGTTCCTGCTCGGCTCTGGGGTGTTCATCATGATGGTGGCCTTGCCCGTCGCGTTGGAGCGTGACAGCATCATGTCGCAGGGCATGTCCTTTATCCCGCTTTGCGCCATCTATGTCGGAACCGCCCTCGCATTTGCGCGCTACCGTCTGTTTGATCTGGACCGTTGGGCATGGCGCATCCTGTTCCATCTGGGGGTGATCGCGCTGTTGATCTGCGTGGATCTGGTGGTGCTGCTCACGCTCAGCCTGTCGGGCCCGGCGTCGATGACCTTTGCGGTGCTGATGGTGGGGCTGATCTATTTCCCGTTGCGCGATCAGGTGTTTGACCGCTGGTTATCGCCGCACCGCCCGGATCTGGCGGCGATCTATGCCGATACGGTGTCCATTGCGTTTCAGGTGGGGCCTGCGACCAAGGCTGCGGCTTGGCGGGCGCTGCTGCAGCGGTTGTTCACGCCGCTGCATATGGAGCCGGTCGATGTGGTGGTGACGAAACCCGATCTGGAGGCTGAGGGTCTTGGCCTGCTGGTTCCGGCGGCGAACGGCGCCCCCGCCCTGCGGCTAAGCCATGCGCGGCAAGGGCGGCGGCTGTTCAACAGCGCGGACGCGGCCTTGGTGACGCAGGTCAATGACCTCGTCCATGCCGCTGAGGCCGACCGAATGGCCTATGAACAGGCGTTGACCGAAGAGCGTCGCCGCATCGCGCGCGATCTGCATGATGATGTGGGGGCGAACCTGCTGTCCGGTCTGCACGCCCGCGACGAAACCCAGCGCCAGAACTTTCTGGTCGAGGCACTGGCCGACCTGCGCCAGATCGCCTCTGGTATCGCCGGGCGCTCGGTGACGCTGGAAGATCAGATCGCTGAAATGCGTTCAGAATGCCGCAACCGGGCTGAGGCGCAGGGCGGCAGATTGGTCTGGCCGCTCGGCTCTGCCGATGAGGCGGCCGACCCACTCAGCTATGAAACCCAGCGCAACCTGACCGCCATTCTGCGTGAGGCGCTGTCGAACGCGCTTGCCCATGGCGGGAAGGGCCAAATCACGGTCCGTGGCGAATATGACCGTGGGCAATTGACCCTGTCGATGGAAAACCCGCTGTCCGACACCGCCCAGCAACCATCCGAAACCCTGCGGCGCGGCAATGGCACGGCCAACATGGCGGCGCGGGCGGCTGCCTTGGGGGGCACGATCTCTGCCCAACCGCAGACCGACCGGGGCTGCTATCTGCTGGTTTTGACCCTGCCGGTCATTCCCAAGAGGCCAGTGTCGCGGGCCGTGGGTTCGGGTGTAAGTGGTGCTCCGACTGCGGGCAATTTGCCGTCCGCCCCCGCCGCCGCTTGAACAAGGTTCCCAATGGCCCATCCCTATTCCGCAAAGCCGCCAGATCCCCAACCCCGTGACCCGCGTCCGCTGCAGGCGTTCATCCTTGATGACAACCGCGAGATCCGCAATTGGATCAGCGAGTCGCTGGCCGCGGCCCTTCCCGGCGCCGTCATCGAAACCGCCAGCACCTGCGCCGAAGCCCGCACGCTGCTGTTCGAAAGTGACCGCCATTTCGATTTCGCGCTGATCGATCTGGATCTGCCGGATG
>CAWAEL010000026.1:0-46497 GCA_963781185.1 uncultured Alphaproteobacteria bacterium | reverse complement strand
GCGGGCTTTGCACACGTTCTGCGCGGATCTACGCTCGGCCAAGGTGATCCGCAGGCCGTCATGGGCCAGTCGGGTGCCGATCTGATTGGCGAAATCGAGCGTGGCGAAAATCAGGACGCCGAGCCCGGCGGTGGGCAGCAGGATCATCTGCGAGGCATAGCCAATACCCGCGCCGCCATGTCCGGCAGTCGGCCAACCGTCCATACTGCCGACGCCGTAGCACAGGCCATAACCGTTGATCACCTTGCCATGCGCCATCCTCTGAACCAACTGGCGTCCACATCTCGCGCAGCGATGCGGGTGAGATGACCGGTGTCCCGTCCGGCGCAAATCCACCGCGCAACAGGCATTGCGCATAGCGGGCCATGTCGCCGGTGGTGGAAAAGATATTGCCTGCTGGCGAGCCGCCGAATGAAAACCGGCGCAGGGCTGTCGCCCGCCAGCGTCCACATATCGGCAGGGGCCAGTCGCGCACGGATGCCCGGCGCCATTCCGGAGGAGGTTTCCGTCATGCCCAGCGGGGTCAGGATATACCGGGTCACATAGTCAGAATACTCTAGCCCTGAGATGACCTCGATCACCCGGCCGACCACCGCAATCCCGGCGTTGGAATATTGCATCACCCCCGCCTCGGGTCGAGCTTGAGGGTCGAAACGGCAAGTTCTGCCACTCGTATCCTCCAGCGGCGGGCGCTTGTCGTTGAGGTAGTGGCCGCTCTTTGGCTCACGCACGATCCCGGCTGTATGGCTCATCAATTTCCGCAGGGTGACGGTGGTGCCGTGCGGGCCAGAGGGGGTGGCGGCAAAGGGGTTGATGGGGTGGAAACCGGGCAGATAGGTGGCGACATCGGCATCAAGGTCCAGCTTGCCCCGTTCAACCAATTGCATGATCGCCATGGAGGAGCTGGTGATGGAGCCGATGCGAAAGCAGGTCTCGGGGCGCATCGGGTAAGACAGATCGCTGCGCTGGATATGGCCGTCGACGATCAACCCGTCACGGTCGACCAGGGCATAAGAGATGGACGGGATCGCCTTGTCTTCGACCTCATGTCGGATCAGATCCTCGAACAATTCGATCGCTTCTGGGCTGAGAGATGACATCTTGAAATTGTCCTTTGATCAGATGGTGTGGCGCGGGTCCAGAACGTCGCGCAGGGCGTCGCCGACAAGGTTCCAGGCCAGAACGAACAGAAAGATTGCGGCCCCCGGAAAGGCCAGCGTGTACCAGTATTGGAACGGATTGCCCGGTTGGCCGACGATCCAGTTGCGGGAATAGGCGATGCGGCCCCAGTCGGCATAGCCTTCTTCGGTGCCGACCCCGAGGAATGACAGAGCCGAGGCGGACAGGACCATGGAGCCGGTCGCCATGGTTGCCAGCACCAACACCGGGAAGAAGGCATTCGGCAGGATATGCCGCACGATCAGACGCAGGTCGCTGGCACCGTAGCTGCGCGCGGCATGGACATAGTCCATCTCGCGGATCCGCAGGATTTCACTGCGGACGACGCGGGCGTAGCCCATCCAGCCAAAGGTGGTCAGCGCAATGGTGATCGGGATGATCCCTTTGCCCAAGATCGCCGTCAACACCATCGCCGCAGATCAGGAAGGGCACCGCCATGAAGACATCGACAATCCGCATCAGGAATTCGTCCAGCAGCCCGCCGTAAAAAGCCGCAATCGCCCCGATAGCGGTGCCGATCAGGGCCGATATGGCGACCACGCCGAGACCGATCTTGAACGCCGTCCTTGTGCCCCAGACCACCGCGTAAAAGATGTCGTATTGACCCTGTGTCGTGCCGAAAAGCGCCTCTGCCGATGGCGGCTGCGGGGTTGCCCAGAACCCGGCGCGGGGGGTGTCGTAGGGGGTGATCTGAAACTCTGTCGGGGGGGCCAGCATCGGTGCGAAGACGGCGATCAGGACAAAGGCTAGCAAGAGAAGCAGGCCGAACAGAGAGACCGGGCTGCGGAGCAGATATTTCACCATTCTCATCGTGTTTTCACCCTGGGATCGAGCAGAGGGTAGATCAGATCGACGATCAGGTTCAGCACGACCAGCACCATCGCGAAGTAAAGGCCAAAGCCAAGGACGGCAGGGAAATCCAACGATGCAGCCGATTTGGCGGCGAATTGTCCGAGGCCGGAATAGTCAAATATCGATTTCGTGATCACAACGCCCCCCATCATGAAGGCCAACTCCATCCCGGCAATCGTGGCGACCGGCAGCAGCGCATTGCGGCGGGCGTGGTGTAATTCGACCACCCGGCGCGCACATCCCCTTGGCGCGGGCGGTTCGGACATAGTCCTGCCGCAACGCCTCTAGCATCGAGGTTCGCATGACGCGGGTGATGCTGGCCAGGTTTACATAGGTCAGCGTGATGACTGGTGCCGCCATGCGCCGCAACGCATCGCCGAATACCGCAAGATTGCCATTCAGTAGCGCATCCAGCGTATTGGCCCCGGTGTAGCGGGTGAAACCGGGGCCAGTCACCTCTACCACCGCCCATTGGCTTAGGCGGCCGGGTGGGAACCAGTCCAGCGTCGAATAGAAGATCAGCAGCATCAGCAGGCCGAAAACATAGGTCGGAAATGACCAGCCGAGGATGGTGAACAGGCGGATGATGTGATCGGGCCAGCGGTTGTGGTGAATGCCCGCGCGTGAGCCGAAGTAAATCGCCAGCAGCAGGCCGGGCAAGAAGGCCATCGCCACCAGTTCCATCGTCGCCGGGAAGAGCGAGGTCAGTGCCTTTGCCACCGGCTGGCGTGTGGTTTCGGACCAGCCGAGGTTGCCGTGCAGGATATTTGAGATCCAGCGGCCATATTGGACGATAAAGGGATCGTTGAGGCCGTATTCCTCAATCATCAACTTGATGCTGGCCTGACCGCCTTTCAGGAAATCGTCGGATGGGGCGTAGGTCGCCAGACGTTGGGTCGGGCTTAGCGACATCTGCAAGCCAAAGATCATCAGCGAGAGGGCAAACAGCACGACCGGCAGCATCAGCAACCGTCGCAAAACGTAGGTCATCATTCGACGGGTTCCTGGGGGCTGGCGAAGGCAGGGTTGCCGGGCAGGTTATACCCGCCCGGCAAGGTCGCATCGCAAGGCTAGTCGGCTTTGGTGATTGGGTAAAAGTCCCACGCGCCATAGGTGATCATGTTGTGAACATAGCCGTCGATATTGTCGCGCACCACGATGTAGCCAAAGTCCTCCCAAAGGAACTGGGTGGAAGCATAGTCGTAAGACATCTCTTGCAACTTGGCGTAGATGGGTTCGCGCACGGCAGGGTCACTGGACGCCCAAGCCTCGTCCAGCAAGGGCTGGAAATGCTCTGCCATCAGATCGCGGTAGCCTTGCCCTGAGAACCCGGCGACCAGGCCAGTGGGCGACAGATAGTAGGTTGCAGCGCCAAGTGGACCACCCGGATCGGAATAGTCCGGTCCCCACCCCATATACATCATCGGTGCGGCAGGCTTTTCGCGGTTGTTGCGCAAGGCCGACAGCGCCGAAGAGGGCAGCGACTGAATTCTTCATCTTGAACTTCGGATTGACCCGCGACAGACCCTGTTGCAGCACAGACATCGCCGCATTGGCTTGGGTATTGCCGTCCTGAATATAGCCGGTGAGGCGAGCCGACATCCCAGAGCTTGCCACCGAAAGCCTTTTTGAAGTGCTCGGCGGCTTTCTCAAGGTCGTAGGTATAGACCGGTGAATTGTCCCGGTAGCCCATGATGCCGCGCACCGAAGGGCCGCGCGACTGCACCGTCTTGCCCAGCAGAACCTGATTCAGCAGCACATCGTAGTTCTGTGCATAATTGAAGCCCTTGCGGACGTCGATGTCGCCGAAGAAAGTCTGGCGGAATGCCCGCACCATCCAGTTGACCGCTGCCGATTGCCGGATTGTCCACGTCATCCAGCGGCCAGAAATAGAATAGTCCGCGGCCAAACACCTTAGGAAGGCTGTCGAGAACCTTGATCCCATCGGTCTTGCCAAGCTCATCGAGAAACTCAACCGGGGTTGTCGCGAAGTCGGCATCGCCGGACAACAGTTGCAGGCGGCGCGTGGTCCATTCCGGAACGGTGCGGATCACCACACGCTCCAGCGAGGCGGGGCCTTTCCAGAAGCCGTCAAACCGCTTCAGCGTGATCCGCTGCTCGGTCTTGTCCCATTCCTCAAGCATGAACGGCCCAGTGCCATTTTCCTTGTCGAACAGCGGGTCGGCGGACAGTTCGGGCCGGTAGGCCGCCATCCAGTTGTCGCCCGAGCCATCCCAGCCGCCAACGTCGGCAGTCCATTCCTTGTCGACAATCGAGGTGCCGAACGGCAGGGCCAACACGCCCAGCGTTGCCGGGAAAGGCGACGGCAGGGTGATGGTGACCTTATCGCCATCGACGACGATCTGAGAGGCTAGCGCATCATAGACCTTGCGCAGCGCCTCTGGGCTGGCGTCTTCAATCTTCTCAACGCCGCCGACATCCTTCACCCAGTCGGCGATGGTCGCATATTTGCCTGCCGTCACAACCTCGGTGATCGCGTTCGACATCCAAGATTGGCCCATCAGCATGGCGCGCAGCAGGGAGATTGCACATCATCGGCCGTGATCTCACCATAACCCGGTGCCATCGCGGCCTTTTGTGCGTCGGTCAAAGGGTCATAGGGCTCCCAGCTAATCGAGCCATCGGCAGCCTTGACCCCAACCTTGTGGGCAAAGACGCCCGCGCGGATCGGGAAGCTGTAGCTGACCGAGCCGTCGTCATGCGCGACAATCAACCCGTTTTCCAGCGACGGCACTTCGGACGACAGCGCTGGCACGGAAATCGCCGAGCCGTTGAAGTCCAGCAAGCGGCTGTAGACGTTCAAAGCCCCGTAAGAGCTGGGGATCGGCGATATAGGCTGGGTCGAAAGACTGAATGTCGTCGGTCCAGAGAAAAACGAATGTGCCCGGGTTCTTGGTCTCGGCAATGGCAGTTGATGCCATCACCCCAAGACAGAGGCTCAGCGTCGTGGATAAGGCGCGTTTCATGAAGTGCTCCCCGTCAGGTGGTGGCGTGTAATTCTGTCAAGCATACCGAAAGGCTAGGGTCAGGCTTGCTAGGGTGTCCAATGTTTATATAGGATGAACCATGCATTTTTTGCATCAGGAGGCGCGATGGAACTGGCTTGGTTGGAAGATTTTCTGGAGATTGTGGCGGCGCGAAATTTCTCAACCGCAGCTGCGGCGCGGCATAGTTCGCAGTCGGCTTTCAGTCGCAGGATCAAGTCGTTAGAGACTTGGATCGGCGCAGATCTGATCGATCGCAGCACCTACCCGGTGCGCTTGACCGCTGCAGGTGAGATGTTTCTGCCCCGCTGCCAAGAGCTGACCCGCGACATATACCGGCTGCGGACCGATTGCCGGAACCTGGGCAGTTCGACACAGGCACCGCTGAATTTTTCGGCGCTTCACACTCTGGCGATCTATTTCTACCCAACATGGTTCGGAAGCCTTTGCCCCTCGGCACTAGCACAGCGCAGCAGCATGATGGCCGGGGACTTTCTCGAATGTATCGAACAGCTTTCGCTTGGAAAGTGTGACTTCGCCTTGGTCTGCACCTGATCACCCCGACGGCCTGCCAGTGCTAGAGGCAGGGCCATTTGAATTGGTGAAGTCGGGAAAGATCGCTTGAATTCCCGGTCAGCGGCACCGATGCCGCTGGCAAGCCGCTCTACCCAATTGACCGCCCTGACTCGACCACGCCAATCCCCTTCTCTCGCCTACACTTGGAATGATGGCTATCTGGGCAAGCTGATCGGGCTGATCCTGTCGCGGCGCAAGCAGCCGCTCAACCTGACGACCGTCTATCAATCGTCGCTGGCCGAGGGTCTGAAGCAGATGGCGATTGCTGGCCACGGCATCGCGTGGCTGCCGGAGATTTGTGTGCGAGAGGAGTTGAATTCGGGAACTCTCGCGCAGATTGGCGAACCGGCGATGGCGCTAGACATTGAGATTTGGTTGTTCCGCCGCACCGGTTCGCGCAGTCGGGAAGGCGAGGCGATCTGGAGAAACTTGCTGGAGCAGAGCCAATTCCAGGCGCAGTGAGCGATTTCGACCAGGCACCGCAGCCGGATGGGCATGAAGCCGAACCCAAATTAGTCGTTCGGCCCTGTTTTTCCCGACGGCGAACAGCAATAAGTCAAAACCGCGCAATTCTCATTCACTATGCAAACAATGCATAATGCTTGCCGAAACGCTGGCCCTGATCGCTGATCGCCCCGCCTACACACTCAGTTTCGGCCTTTGAAACAGCCTTGGGGCGTTGCTGAGACCGGGTTTCGTCACCGGGCTGGTTATGGGGATTTTTCGCGCAGATCCCGGCATTCCTTTTGGAAAGCTACACCGAGGCGGGCTTGACAGGTCACCGCGCAGACCTCCCCAATGGCCGAACGAGGTCCGCAACTGGCGCTCGACAAAAGGACATAGGATTGTGCCTGCCAACCAGAGCCAGACGCCCACCCGACCCGTTATTGCCGATGACATTGTGCTTTCGGTCCGGGATCTGGAGGTTAGTTACCCTCGACCCGCACCACCAGCCTGAAGGCTGTAGGTGGTGTCAGTTTTGATATCCGGATGGGCGAAACCCTTGCGCTGGTCGGCGAGTTTGGCTCGGGCAAATCCGTGACGGCAATGACGATCATGCGGCTGACCGAATACGACGGCGCCCGGATCGACGGCGGCGCGGTGTGGATGCGCCGCAAGTCCGGCGTGATCGATGATCTGACGCAGTTGCCCGAAGTTGCTGTTGAGGCGCTGCGTGGGTCCGAGATTTCCATCGTGTTTCAGATCGGATGTCGAGCCTGAACCCGGTGTTCCGGATCGGCGAGCAGATTGCTGAGGGTGTCATGCGCCATCAGGGAAAATCGCACGCCGATGCGCGCGCCATCGCGCTGAGCGTGCTGAAGCTGGTCCGGGTCCCTGATGCAGAGCGGCGGCTGGATCAATATCCGCACCGCTTCTCCGGCGGCATGCGCCAGCGCGTGATGATCGCGATGGCGCTGGCCTGCAAGCCGACGCTCCTGATCGCCGACGAGCCGACCACGGCGCTCGACGTGACCATCCAGGCGCAGATCCTGCAGCTGATCAAGCGCTGCAGGAGGAAGAGGGCATGTCCGTGCTCTTCATCACCCACGACATGGGCGTCGTCGCCGAAATCGCCGACCGGACGGTGGTGATGCTGCGATGGCGAGGCCGTCGAGACCGGCGACGACCAACGACATCTTCACCCGCGCCAAGCACCCCTATACCCGCTCGCTGCTCGCCGGCTGTGCCGAAGCTCGGCTCGATGGACGGCCATCTCCGGCCGATGCGCTTCCCGGTCGTCGATCGGCTGACTGGCGAGCTCGGATGTGCCATCGTCGAGGTGCCCGACACGGTCGAGGCGACCTCCCGGCCGATCCTCGAAGTTTCGCGGCCTGACCACCCGCTTCGACATCCGCTCCGGCGCTGTTCGGGCGCGTCTCGGCGGCGCGTCCACGCGGTCGAAAACGTCTCCTTCAGCGTGCAGGGCTGGCGAAACGCTGGCGCTGGTCGGTGAATTCGGTTGCGGTAAATCGACGGTCGCGCGCAGCATCATGCAGTTGGACCGTCCAACCTCTGGCTCGATCCGCTATCGCGGTGAAGAGCTGGTTGGTGCGGGCAGGCAGGCCATCGCCCAATTCCGGCGTGAGGCGCAGATGGTATTTCAGGACCCATTCTCATCGCTGAACCCCAGAATGACGATTGCCCAGACCTTGATTGACCCGATGCGCGTGCATCGCATGGGGCGTCGGCAGGATCTGCGCCAGCGTGCGGCCGAGCTTCTGGCGCGCGTCGAGCTGCCGCCCGAACATCTGGACCGCTACCCACATGCGTTTTCCGGCGGCCAACGCCAGCGCATCTGCATCGCACGGGCCCTGGCGTTGGAGCCGAAGTTGCTGATCGCGGATGAAGCGGTAGCCTCGTTGGACGTGACGATACAGGCGCAGGTCATCAACCTGTCGCTGGATCTTCAGGCCGACATGGGCATTGCCATCCTGTTCATCAGTCACGACATGGCCGTGGTGGAACGGATGGCCCACCGTGTCGCGGTTATGTATATGGGCGAAATCGTCGAAATCGGCACCCGGCGCGAGGTTTTTCAACGACCCGCAGCACCCCTACACCCGCAAATTGCTGTCGACCGTACCGATTGCCGATCCCACCAAACGTCCCGAAAACCGGGCATTGATGGCAGATGAAATCCCAAGCGCTCTCCGGCCCGCCGACTTTGTACCAGTCACGCTGCCACTGCGACAGGTGACGACCAGCCATTTTGTTCGCGAAAGCGCCTTGAGCTAGCCGCCGCATCGTGCGGCATGTCAGGAAAGCACCTTCGATGACCGAGACTCTTGCCAGCCATCAGACACCGTTTCTGGCGCTCGACCTTGCGCGCATGCAGGCCAATGTCGCCCGTCTTAGGGGGCGACTGAACGGACTGGGCGTGCCGCTCCGTGCCCACTTGAAGACCGTGAAATGCGTGGAAGCCGCCCGCCATATCCTGACTTCGCCCGAAGGACCGGCCACAGTCTCAACCCTGCAAGAGGCTGAGCATTTTGCCAAAGCGGGTCTGCGCGACATGATCTATACGGTTGGCATAGCACCCGGCAAACTTGACCGGGTGATCGCGTTACGCCGCGCCGGGGCCGACATTGCGGTCATTCTCGACAGTGTGGCGCAGGCACAGGCGGTGGTGGCGGCCTCACGGCAATCCGGCCTGCGCATTCCGGCCCTGATTGAGATTGACTGCGACGGTGCCCGGGCTGGCATTTCTCCGGACAACCCATTGCTTGCAGAAATCGGGGGCATTCTGCACCGAGACGGCGCCGAACTGCGCGGTGTCCTGACCCATGCCGGTGCGTCCTACGCCTGTTTTACGCCAGAATCGCAACGCACCATGGCGGAGACGGAGCGTTTGGCGGCCGTCACTGCGGCAGGCGCCTTGCGAGCGGCGGGGCTGCCCTGTCCGGTGGTCAGCGTCGGCTCCTCTCCAACCGCCCATATGGCGCAAGATATGACTGGCGTGACCGAGGTCCGGGCTGGTGTGTTCACCTTGTTCGATATGATGATGGTCGGTCTTGGCATCTGCGGAATTGAGGACATCGCCGCGACAGTTATCGCGACGGTCATTGGCCATCAACCAGACCGCAGGTGGATCGTCACGGACGCTGGCTACATGGCCTTGTCGCGCGACAATGGAACAGCCTCGCATCCGGTTCAACAGGGTTACGGGCTGGTTTGCGATCTTGCCGGACGGCCCTATCCCGATTTGATTGTCGCCGCGACCAATCAAGAGCATGGCATTTTGTCGCTGCGCCCCGGAAGCCTCGCCAACCTTCCCGATTTACAGCTGGGCGCGCGGGTTCGAATTTTGCCAATCCACGCGTGCGCGACCGTCGCCATGCATCCGAATTTCGCGGTCCTTGGGCCATCCTCTGACGAGATCGTGGAGAGCTGGCCAATCCTGCGAGGATGGTGACACCCGCTCAACGGATGCGATCCAAAGTGTTGGTGAGTTTGGCTCTGTTGCACAAATCCCGTGAGGGATTCATCTTGTGAATCCAGCGTGGTAGCAGGGCTGCATGAGCAGACCTACATCCCCCGCCTACAAGACCCGGAACTGGCCCGCCTATAATGAAGCGCTCAAGCGCCGTGGCTCGCTGACGATCTGGTTCGATCCCGCCATGACCTGGGAGGCCGCGCCGACTGGCAAGCGTGGTCGGCAGCCCGATTACAGTGACGCAGCCATCCAGACCTGCCTGACGATGAAGGTGCTGTTCGGCATGGCGCTGCGGCAGACGACAGGGTTCGTGGGAAGCCTGCTCCGCCTCATCGACTTGGACTGGACTGTGCCCAACTTCAGCACGTTGTCGCGTCGGCAGAAGTCCCTGAAGGTCAACATCCCGTATCGCGGATCAGCAGGTCCGCTGCATCTTCTGATCGACAGCACCGGGATCAAGGTCGAGGGCGAAGGCGAGTGGAACGCCCGCAAGCATGGCGGCACCAAACGTCGCGTCTGGCGCAAGATCCACATAGGAATTGACGAACAAACGCTGGAAATCCGCGCAGCCGAGTTCACGAGCAGCGATGTTGGTGACGCGCCCATGCTGCCCGAACTTCTCGACCAGATCCCACCCGACCAAGAGATCGCCAGTGTCACCGCAGATGGCGCATTTGACACCCGCAAGTGCCACGATGCCATCGCCGCCCGAAGTGCCGCCGCTATCATCCCGCCCCGCAAGAATGCCAAGCCCTGGAAGCCTGACAGCGCAGGGGCGATCGCCCGCAACGAAGCCCTGCGTGCATCGAAACGCTTCGGCCGGACGATCTGGCGAAGATGGAGCGGTTACCACCGCCGAAGCCGCGTCGAAACCAAGATGCACTGCGTGAAACTCCTGGGTCAGCGTCTCATGGCACGGGACTTCGACCGCCAGGTCGCCGAGTTCCAGGTCCGGGTGGCCGTCCTGAACGGCTTCACCGCGCTCGGAACCCCCGTCACAACAGTCGTGGGATAAGCCTGTCCGGGGATAGGGGCATTCCGGCCGTCAGCCGATTTGTGCAACAGAGCCCCGTTGGCTGAGGAGTAATGTGTAGATTTGGGCTCCAAGCGGTCATGCGGCGGCGCAGCATGAGGTAGGGTTGGTCTGGGCAGAGATGAACCGACGTGTCCGGCCCAGAGCCGACCGTCGGGCCTGAGTGTGCGCCGCTGTACGGCTTCTCCAGACCGGTCGTTCATGCTTGCCGCAGCATTTTCCATCGGGCCATTACTACTATGCGGACAAAGCGCGAGTTCGCTGCAAGTCGAATCTGTCCTAGGGATAGAAAAACTCGGCCACAGGATGATCCACGCTTTACCCCCCCGTCACCCCGGTTTGATCGGTGCAACACGTGGAGGACAGGTCGACTCGCCAATGACCAGCTTGGAAGCGAGCACGACCCTCTCGAACGGAATCACAGATACATCCGGGGCCCCAATCCGGGCCATTAGTAGCCGGCTTGCCGCAAGAGCCATTTCCTTGACGGGCTGCACTGCCATGGTAATTCTCGGGCGAATAACGCTTGACCATGGGACGTCGTCAATTCCAGCCAGCGAGACTTCGTCTGGACAGACGACGGACAGATCATTGCAGGCTTGCAGCGCGCCCAACGCCATGACGTTGCTGGCACAAAGCAGCGCGGTCGGCCTGTCAGATGACATTGTCAGAAACCGCATCGCTATTTCGTAGGCGGCTTCCCCTTGATAGCGCCCGTCCGCAATCAGTGCAGGGTCGACCGGAATGCCCGATGCACGCAAGGTGTCCGCATAGCCGGCCTTGCGGCCGACCGAGGTATAGACGCCCTCGATGCCGCCGATATAGGCAATCCGGCGGTGACCCAGACGAATCAGGTGTTCGGTCAGCATTGCACTGGCCAGATGATTGTCGGTTCCCACAAAATCACTGCTGACACCCTCAATCGCGTGGTCGAACAGGACAAATGGCATGCCAAGGCGCTGGATGTGATCGGCCTCTCCTTGGTAAAGCCCACAAGGCGACAGGATGATCCCGGCGACCAATTGGCCGCTCAAATGGCGCAGGATCGCACGCTCAGTCTCTTGTTTTCCAGCCGTGTCGGCCACGACAACCATGAAGCCGGCATCCATCGCGCTGCGTTCTACCTCCAACAGCAACTTGCCGAAAAACGGGTTAGTGATGTCGGACACGACCATACCGATCAACTGAGACCGGCCGCGTTTCAGGCTTTTGGCGACCGGGTTCGCCGTGTATCCGACCTCGCGGGCGGCCTTGTCCACGCGCGCACGGGTTTCTGCGCTGACGCGCTCAGGCTCATTCAGCGCCAGCGACACTGTCGAGATCGAAACCTGCGCCAGCCGTGCAACATCGCGAATCGTAGACATTGTATCGAACCCTTTCGTGGCACTTCAGACACATGAAAAAGTGCGCCGGGGCGAGGCAGGGTCAGACGCGCTCCCCCTGGCCCCACTCATTGCCAGTCATTCCTTTTGACGCATTCAACCAGCTTTGCCAACAAAATATGGCATATATCGTTCTCATAGGCCGTGAGGGGAATTTGCGATACGCCATCGCACTTCGATCCTCTTGACAAGGGCACTTCCTCCGTGCGCCTATAAGTCATCGAAACGGTTCGATGCGTGTCGCGGGGAGCGGTCACGTCGCCTTGTGAGTCCAGTTTCGGCTCAGAATCCGCGCCAGAGGAGGGTTGCGGAGGACGAGGACACCACAGGTCATCAAACGTCCAGGGAGGACAAAGTGAGACATTTCAACAAATCCGGAGCGGCGATTGCGCTTTCGCTTGCTGCTATGATGGGCTTTTCGGGTTCGGCGCAGGCGCAAGATCAAGTCACCCTGCGGATGTGGGCGCTGACCAATACCAACTATCCCGAATTCATCGCACAGGCGGCCGAGGCCTTTAAAAAGGTCAATCCGAACGTCACCATCGACTATCTGGAAACACCGAACGAGGCGTACAAAACCGCCATTCAGGTGGCGCTTGTCGGATCGGAGCCACCGGACGTGTTCTTCAACTGGGCCGGTGAGGATTCCAGTCGTCTGGTGCGCGATGGGCTGGTGCTTGACATCACGGACCTCGCCAACGCGCCAGGCCAGTTCGGCACGACCCTTTCGAAAAGCTGGCTGTGCGACCTTTTCAGTCGACGGCCGGATTTACGGCGCGCCGACCGATGCCGTGACCAAGTATTTCTACTATGACAACGCCTTCTTCGCAGACCACTCGCTGACGGTGCCAAAGACGTTTGACCAGCTGCTGGGTCTGTGCAAGCAGATCCGCACAATCGACCCGACCATCGTACCGCTTCCCCTCGGCAACTCTGAGCGCTGGAAGATGAACCATATTATCACCGTCCTGAACGAACGGGTTATGGGCAATGATGCGCTGCGGGCTGACTATGCCTTGAGTGCGCCGGCAGACGAGCTGTTCACGAATCCGGGCTATGTCGAGGCGTGGAACGACGTCTTGAAAATGCAGGGCGCGGGTTGCTTCCAGGATGCGCCAAACGCCACCTCGCCAGAGGTTTCGCGGACGATGTTCTCGTCGCAAGTTTCGCCGATGATTTTCTGCGGCTCTTGGTGCATGAGCATTTTTGACGGCGAAGGGTATACGGACTATTCGTTGTTCCGCTTCCCACCGATCGAAGGTGCCGCCAGTGATGGCAATTCGAACATGGTGGTTCCGCAGGGGCTTCAGGTGTCGGCTGCGTCCAAGCATCCGAAAGAGGCCGTTGAATGGATCAGTTTCCTGACATCGCCGGAACAGGCAGCGAAGTTTGCCGAAATGCGCGGCGCGCTGCCGTCGGATCCGTCGATGCTGGACACAATCAAGGCGACAGATCAGTTCCGCTGGGTCGCCCAGGACATGGCCTCGCTGGCCGTGCAGTACAACGTGATCGATGTGGAAGTTGAGGCGTCGGTGGCAAATGCCTATCTGGACGCCGGTGTCGAAATCCTGAACGGCACAAAGACCCCCGAAGAGGCTATGGTGGCAATCCGTGCCGCAGCCGTTGCGGCACAAGCAGCGCGCTGATGCGTTGATCCCTGGCGACCCGGTGCGGAAAAGCCTGCACCGGGTCACCCCTTCCCTTCCCAGTTTCGAGGCAGAACGTCCTATGCCCAGTCCTAACACTGGCCACCCTGCGCTCAAGCCCCAGCGTGTCGCGACCGTGCAACCGCGGTTTTCGGCGGGGCTTTCAGCAGCGATCCTTTTGGCGCCTGCCCTCGGTCTCTGTTCGATCTTCATTTTCATTCCGGCTATTCTGGCCATCGCCGGGTCATTCTATACTTTCGGGATCACCTCGCGCGCGTGGGTGCCTGCCGGTCTGTCGAACTATACGCGTGCCTTTGCCGATCCGATTTTCTGGATCGCACTTAGAAACAATGCGATCATCGTCATTGGCTCCTGCGTCATTCAGGTGGGTGTCGGCACCATTCTTGCCGCAATTCTTGACCGGGGTCTGCCAAAAGCCAGCACAATCTTTCGCACGGTGATCTTCGCACCAATGGTCGTGTCTGCCGTGGCTGTGGCCCTGATCTGGCAGGTGATCCTTGACCCCAATGTCGGCGCGCTGAACGCCATCATCAAATCGGTAGGCTTGACGCCACCGCGCCTTGGTTGGCTTGGCGATCCGTCGATTTCGATCTGGGTCGTGCTGATGATTGCCTGCTGGCAGTACACCGGCTTTATGATGGTGTTGATCCTCGCCGGGCTTCAGGGCATCCCCAGAGAGTTGTATGAGGCAGCCTCGCTCGATGGGGCGCGTGGCATCAAGGCCTTCTTTCACATCACCCTGCCGTCGATCCGCAACGTTCTGATCGTGTCGGCCCTGATCACCACGATCGGCGGGTTCAAGGTCTTCGATCTGATCTATGCGACGACGCAGGGGGGGCCAGCAAACGCGACGCAAGTGCTGGGAACCTACATCTACTTGCAGGCCTTCAACCTTGGAAACATGGGCTATGCAAATGCGATTTCCGTAATCCTGCTGGTGATCGCCGTCTGCCTTGGCTGGCTCCAGATCAAATCGTCGCGGAGGGCCTGAGTGATGCCACGTTTCACCCTCGCAAAAATCCTGATGTATGGCTTTGTCAGCTTGTGGAGCCTGTTCGTCATGCTGCCGTTGCTATGGATGGTGCTGGCAAGCCTCAAGACCAAGCGTGAATTGTTCATGGACCCGCTTGGCGTTCCGGCAAACTGGTCAGGTGATGCCTTTGAAAGAGCTTGGGGCGTCGGCATGGGCCGCTTTATCGTGAATTCGGCGCTGGTCACCGGGGCGTCGGTCGCCTTGATTGTCATTGTCAGCGGGATGGCAGCCTATGTGTTGGCCCGTTCGGACAACCGCTGGCTCAAGCTGATCTATCTGCTGATCGTCGCGGGGTTTGCCGTGCCTGTGCAGGCGGTGCTTGTGCCGCTTTACCAGATGATCTCGTCGGCTGGGATGCTGAACTCTTTGCCGGCTATCGTGCTGCCCTATGCCGCCTATGGCATCCCCTTCACCACCGTCTTGTTCTATGCGTTCTTCCTCGATTTCCCGCGCGAACTCGAAGAAGCGGCGCGGCTTGACGGCTGCAGTCGGATCCGCACCTTTTTCCTTGTGATCCTGCCACTGTCTGGCCCAGCCGTCGCCTCGGCAGCGATCTTTCAGGCGGTGTTTGTCTGGAATGAATTCGTGCTGGCGCTCCTGATGCTCAACAACCCCGCCATCAAGACCCTGCCTGTCGGCATCATCGCTCTGGGCGGAGAGTTCACGTCAGACTGGCCCGCGATCATGGCAGGTCTTTCAATCGCCATCCTGCCGATCCTTGCGATCTTTGTGCTGGCACAGAAGTATTTCGTCCGGTCACTGGCCGGGTTGGGCAAATAGGAGTCCGTCGTGGCAGAATTGGAAATTCGAAACCTGGTCAAGAACTACGGCGGATACGAGGCAATCAAGGATGTTTCCTTTGCCGTGGAATCGGGTGAGTTCGTAGTCATGGTCGGTCCGTCGGGGTGCGGCAAGTCAACCTTGCTGCGCGCCATTGCCGGGCTTGAAAGCGTGACTTCTGGTCAAGTGATGATCGGCGGTCGCGACATCAGCGGGGATGAGCCATCTGAACGCGGCGTGGCGATGGTGTTTCAAAACTATGCGCTTTATCCGCATATGACCGTCCGGCAAAATATGGGTTTTGCCCTGCGTATCGCCGGTCGCCCAAAGGCTGAGATCAACGCCGCTGTTAACCGTGCGGCGGCCATCCTGCGGATCGAAGCCCAACTGGAAAAGAAGCCCAAGGCACTTTCCGGTGGACAGAAGCAGCGCGTGGCCATCGGCCGTGCGATCACGCGGTCGCCAGATGTTTTTCTTTTTGACGAACCGCTGTCCAACCTCGACGCCGCTTTGCGCAGCCAGATGCGTGTCGAACTGGGGCGGCTACATTCCGAACTTGGCGCAACGATGGTTTATGTGACCCATGACCAGACCGAAGCCATGACAATGGCCTCACGCATCGTCGTGCTGAACGAGGGGCGGATCGAGCAGGTCGGCACGCCGCTTGACCTCTACAACCGGCCCGCCAATCGCTTCGTCGCGGGCTTTTTGGGTTCACCACGGATGAACTTCATCCGAGCAGAAGTCGCCGCCCTAACCGCAGAAGGCGTCGATCTGACACACCCCGGTGGAAGCGGCGTCCTGAGCGTTCCGGTGACGGGGTCCGGCCTTAAAAAGGGTGACAGGGTCACCGTGGGCATCCGCCCTGAATCCTTTACCGATACGGTAGAGGGGGGGTGGGTGCTGGACGGCACGGTTGCGGTTGTCGAAAGCCTTGGGCGTGAAACACTGCTCTATCTGGATGGCCAGTCGGTGCGTGCTTTCGACAGCGAAAGCCATGAAGGATATTTCGCGATCCACCGGCCCCATCAGGTCAAGGCGCGCTACGGTGACCGGCTGCGGGTCGGGATCAATGCCGCCTCGGTCTATCTGTTCGATTCCCAAGATCGCGCGGTCCCGACATCATGACGGACAGATCGCTTTTCCGTCTGACAACGGCTCACTTGGCCGCCTCCCCCCTCCAACCTGCGGCCCGGCGCTTATCGCGTTAGGCCCCCTTGTTACACTTTGACAGCCAAAGGACATCTCATGCGGTTTCGCCAAATCCACCTCGACTTTCATACAAACGGCCGCATTCCCGGCATCGGCTCCCGTTTTGACCCGGCTGCCTTCGGCGCTGCATTCAAATCAGCGCATGTCGACAGTGTGACCGTGTTTTCCAAATGCCACCACGGCTACAGCTATCATCCGACCGAGGTGGGCGAGATGCACCCCGGCCTTGAGTTCGACCTTTTACGCGGTCAAATTGACGCTCTGCACGCCGTCGGCATCAATGCCCCGATCTATACGACCGCGACTTGGGACGAACTGGCAGCCTTCAATCATCCTGAGTGGCGCACCGTCAGCCCCGAAGGGGGCAGCCCTCGACAAACGACAACACCAAACGGCGCGGGCTGGGCCTTTCTGGACTATTCAACGCCCTATGTGGACTACCTCTGCGCCCAGATCGACGAAATCATGCTGCGCTATCCAGACGGTGATGGCATCTTTGTGGACATCTGTTTTCAGCTCCCCTCAGTCTCGACCTACGCCCAGACCAGAATGGCTGCCCAAGGTCTTGACTGGACCGACGAGGGACATCGCCATCGCTTCACCGAACAGATGGTGCAAGAATTCTTTGACCGTGTGCAGGCTACCGTTCGCAAGCGTGACGCCAAAATGCCGCTGTTTTTCAACTCCGGTCACATCCGGCGTGGTCTGCGCCAGCATTACCTTGGCCACTACACCCATCTAGAGGTTGAAAGCCTGCCGACTGCGGGTTGGGGCTATGACCACTTCCCACTGTCGGCGCGCTATGTCGACAAACTTCCGATCCCGTTTCTCGGCATGACGGGCAAGTTCCACTATCACTGGGGTGAGGTCGGCGGCTACAAAAAGCCCGATGCGCTGCTTTATGAATGTGGCGCCATGCTCGCGCATGGGGCACGCTGTTCGATCGGCGATCACCTGCATCCCACTGGCCAGATTGACGCATCGACCATGGCAGTGATCGCCCCGGCCTATGAATGGGTTGAAAAGCGAGAAAGCTGGGTCATTGATAGCGTCAACCGCGCCGACATCGCGTTTCTTAGTGCCGAAGCCGCAGGCCAGCCCAGCCTTGTCGGCATTCCGGGACAAAGCGACCATCGGTTTGATGGCCCGGATCATGGCGGCGTGCGTGTGCTTTTGGAGGGTCAGTTCGCCTTCGATGTGATTGATCCAGAAAGCGACCTTTCGGGCTACAAGTTGGTCATTCTGCCCGATGCCATTGAGGTTGACGACGTACTGAAAGCCCGCATTGACGCCTATGTGGCGTCTGGGGGCCGGGTCTTGCTGACCGGCAAAAGCGGCCTGCGCAATGGAGCGTTTCTGTTTGACATCGGGGCGGAATGGCAAGGCAGTTCGGCTATGGTCGGGGGTGACTACCTGCTCCCCAACCCCGATTTGCGGGCCGATGGGGTTAACGACCCGCTGTTCATGTATCTGCCGTCCGAACAAATCCGGGTCACCGATGGCACCGCACTAGGCGATATCTTCGATCCTTATTTCGACCGGACGCCCGCCCACTTTTCAGGACATGTAAATGCTCCGAGCCAACCGCAGCCCAACGGCTATGCGGCGGGCTCTGCGAAAGGCGGCTTCACCTATCTCGCCCATCCGATCTTCTCCTGCTACCATTTGGCTGGTGCTGTCGCGATGCTCGAGATCGCCGAAAAGGTGATCTCTGCCGCGCTTGATGCCCCGCGGACCGTCACAACATCACTGCCTCGCGCCGGGCGAGTCACCGTTCGCCACCAGCCTTCGCAGGGCCGCGACGTCGTTCATCTTTTGCACGCAACACCCGCCCTGCGCGGCAATCTGCGTGGATCGAATATCCAGCCCATTCAGGATCTGCTGACGCTGTCGGACATCGAGGTCGTCCTTGGCGCGAGCGGCCCAGTCGTGGCCGTCAACTTGTACCCGAGCAGACTGCGCTGCCCTTTCAATATGTCGGGCAGCCGCGTCTCGTTCACAGTGCCATCGGTGCGCGGGCACCAGATGGTCGAAATCGTCTACAGATAGGACAACAGCCATGCGCTATCGTCAGATTCACCTCGACTTCCACACCTCCGAACTGATCCCCGGCATCGGGTCGGCCTTCGATGGAAAAGCCTTTGGTGCAGCCTTCAAGGCCGCGCATGTCGATAGCGTGACGGTGTTTTCCAAATGCCACCATGGTGTGTCCTATCACCCGACCGAGGTGGGTAAGATGCACCCCGGCCTCGAATTTGACCTGCTGCGCGGCCAGATTGACGCGCTGCACGCGGTTGGCATCAATGCACCCATCTACCTGACCGCGACTTGGGACGAATTGGCCGCCGCCAACCACCCTGAATGGCGCACCGTCTCGCCCGATCTGACCTTGCCGCGCTCTGAACACAGCGCGCCGAACACCGGATGGGCGATGCTCGATTTCTCAACGCCCTACCTTGATTACCTTTGCGCCCAAACCGAAGAGGTCATGCAGCGTTACCCCGATGGCGATGGCATCTTCATGGACATCTCGTTCCAGCTGCCGTCGATTTCGGTCTCGGCGCAGCGCAAAATGGCTGCGCTGGGGCTCGACTGGACTGATCCGGATCATCGCGATCAGTTTACGGCCGTGTCTGCCGAAAACTACTTTGAGCGGGTCACGGCGGCCGTGCGGAAATACGATGCCAAGATGCCCCTCTTCTTCAACTCCGGCCATATCCGGCGTGGGTTGCGTCCCCACTATCACCGCTTCTACACCCATCTTGAAATGGAAAGCCTTCCGACGGCGGGCTGGGGCTACGACCATTTTCCACTTTCTGCACGCTATGTCGAACAGATGGGCCTGCCGTATCTTCGGCATGACAGGCAAATTCCATTGGCTGTGGGGAGAGGTCGGGGGTTACAAAAAGCCCGACGCCTTGCTCTATGAATGTGGCGCTATGATCGCACAAGGCGCACGCTGTTCCATAGGGGATCATCTGCATCCCACCGGCCGCATCGACGCCTCGACCATGACGGTGATCGCGCCCGCCTACAAATGGGTCGAAGACCGCGAGCCCTGGTGCGAAGGCACGTCCAACCACGCCGAGATTGGCCTGCTGAGCCTTGAAGCGGTGACCCAAAAGGGCCTGACAGGGCGTGCGCCGAAAAGCAACACCCCCGACGAAGGCGCGATCCGTGTGCTTCTGGAAGGGCAGTTCACCTTTGACGTGCTTGACCTGCAAAGTGACTTTGCAGCGTACCGTCTGATCATCCTGCCCGACTGTATCGCCGTCGATGACCCTCTACGCGACCGACTGAACGCCTATGTGGCGAACGGCGGGCGCGTGCTGTTGACGGGCAAAAGCGGCCTTGGACAGCCCGGCAACACCCCGGCTTTAGACACAGGGGCAACGTGGAAGGGTACATCCGACATGACGGGCGGCGACTATCTGTTGCCGATCGCTGCTTTGCGCGCAGATCAGGTAAACGATCCGCTTTTCATGTATCTTCCCTCTGAGCAACTTTTGATAACCGACGGACAGTCTTTGGGAGAGGTATTCGATCCCTATTTTGATCGCACACCGCGGCACTTTTCTGGCCACGTCAACGCCCCAAGCCAACCCAAGCCGACGAGTTTTGCAGCTGGCGTCGAAATGGGTGGGTTCACTTGGCTCGCCCACCCACTGTTTACCTGTTACCATAAGGCAGGGTCTGTCGCGATGCTTGAGATTGTGGAAAAGGCCATTCAACGCGCGCTGGGCCGTCCCAAGATGATCCAAACCAGCCTGCCGCGGGCAGGACGGGCAACGTTGCGCCAATCTGCCACGCTCGGCGCTGACATCCTGCACCTTCTACATGCGACTCCGGCCCTTCGCGGATCGCTTGGCGGTCAACCCATCCAACCCATTCAGGACTTGCTGACACTGCCCAATATTGCGGTCGACATAGAGACGCATGGCACGGTCGCATCCGTTAGGGTTGTCCCGGATGGCACCTCCCTCACTTTTGCACAGCAAGATGGCCGCGCAGCGTTCGTGGTGCCCGAGGTGCGCGGTCACCAGATGATTGAAATCGCCTATGTCAGAGAGGAGGCAAAGTAGCCTTACAGATCGGCAACTATATCTGGCCGTATACCCCGACGCAGCCCTGTGATCCAGTTGCGACAAGAAAGATTTGGATTCTGGCGGTCGAAGATAGGGGGCGAAGGCCGACGTCCTTCCAACAGCGATCAAAAGATCATCCACTTCGGGACGGCCAACAGGAAATGTGTGACGGTGGCATCCAGCGCATAAAAAGACCAATGCAGGGCATAAGCCCAGCGAAACCCGTGCTGCTGCCGCAGATAAATATACGGCGCGATAAGGCCAAAGATGCAGGCTGCCATTGTAAACCGTGCGACATAAAGCGGCGCGAAACCGTCGAGTGCCAGCAAGAGGTGAAAGCCGCCGAAGGCGAGGCTGAGGCCAATTGATATGAAAATCAGCCGGAACTTTAGCGTCGCCGCACGGAAGATGATGGCGGCGACCATGACCTGCTGAAACAAGATATCCGCAGATTTTGGCAGGTAGTACCAGCCCGAGGCAAACATGAACTCTGGCGGATCGGCGGGCGCGCGCCACATCGAAACCGGCGGCAGGCTGGGCAAGACCACGGCGACAAAAGCCACGCAAACAGCCAGCACCGGAAGCATCGCCCTGACATGCGCGAGTACTGGCGGCAAGGTCAGCCCGTCGGTGAGGACATTGCGGAACCAAAGCAGGGCAATACCCGACCAGATCAGATAGTAGGCGGCAAAGGTAACGGGGGCGTCGTTATAGCCGCTTTTCAACCCGAGAGCCTCGACCAAAGCATAATAGCCATAGCTCGACGCCGACCAAAGCACAGCGACACTAAGAAGCGTCAGCCCCATTTGCACGGCATAATGGTCAAGCCAATCTGGGCGGGTGCTCATGGCCTTTGCAACACCGCGAAGTGAAATGGTTGTGCGACCGTTCATGGCCGCGGTGGCGGAGCCGACGCGTCACAGATGGCGGAGGCATCCTCTGACGCGCAGCCCGCTTCTGCCGCAAGGCATCCCAGAATGGCGTTAGAACCTGCAGCACCTGCATGGTAATGATAGGCGACGTCTTCGCCCTTGTGACCATTGCAACGGTCGAGATCGGTAGCCACATCGCCCGAAGCCATCAGCCGCGAGAAAATTTGATATCCGTCCATCGCAACGCCGATCTGTTTGCCATGCTGGGCGGCGACGGCCCCGGCAAGTGGACCAAAGGTGCTCGGCGCATTCTCAAGGCAGTCGGTGACCGCATGGTAGTGATAGCCGACATGGGTGTTCACATGCCCGCCGCAATCGTCAAAGGGCGCGATGGTATGGGCATCAAGGATAGCATCCAACGGGGCCGGTCCGTCCAATCGCACGCCGTTATAGGCAAGGCCTGACCCGGTTTGCCCGGTATCCTTCCCGCGCCAGACAGCCTGTGGTTCCAGCGGGATCACATAGGTCATCGTCGCATCCTCGGGCATGTATTCCGGCAGGCATTGCACGCAATAGTTCTGGTAGGCAGGATCAACGTCAGGGCGCGCGGCCGCCTGACAGGCCTCGAGCGTACCGGTAAAGTTGATTTCTCCAGTGTTGGCGTCAAACAACTGCCACTTGGCATCGCCGTAAAACGTCGCCAGGTTTTTGATAAAGGCGCCGTCGACATCATAGACCTCGCCATCCCGCATCCAGATGCCGCCAGCCTCAGCCGTGTCTGAAATGTTGCTCGGGCACCACGGGCCAGGGGTGTAGCTTTGCGGATCGGCCTTCACTGTGATCGAAAAGCAGGTTGTTTTGGTGCCACCAGACAGCGTGCAGTCAACGATCTTGGGGGCTCCGATCACTTTGGCGTCTGCAAAGAAGGCAGATATCTCGGTGATTGTGTCTTGATCTGATTGAGCAAGCGTTGATGTCACGCACGACGTCAGGCCCAGAATTAGGGCGGCTCTCAGGGTATTCCTGGTGAAATATGTCATGCTGGCAACTCGTCCGTAAATTTCAGGTATCGGGGGTCAGGTGTCGGGGACGTGCCCCTTGCTTCGCGAGGATAATTAGCATACTAATCATTAGCATGCAACATACCCAGCCCTACCTGCACTTGCTGCTCCATTCTGCCGATCTTCTCGAAGAGCAACTTCGGCTGCGGTTGGCAAAACTGAATGTCACGCCGCGTCAGGCTCGTATCCTTGATGCCCTTGATCGCATGGGGGCGGCGTCACAAGCCGATCTCTCCCGTGAGTTTGATCTGACGGCTGCAGAGTCTGAGCACGATGACCGTCAGGCTGCTGGAGGCGGGATACATTTTGCGCACAGCCCATCCAGATGAGGCACGCAGCAACGTCTTGCGGCTCTCGGACAGTGGAAGTGGTTTGTTGGCGGACGTCCGCGCAGCATGGTCGGACATGGATCACTTGATCGCGGAAAAAATTGGCACAGAGCAAGCCGCTCAGCTTGCTGACCTGAACTCGGACTTTGCGCGATGCCCTCGGCGGGCGCGCGCCCGGCCGGCAAAGAAAGAAGCCCAACGAAAATCCTTGAGTTATGCCGGAGCACGGGGCCTTTGTGCCGCTGGCTTTCCGCCCGGGCGAGACTTTTCAGTTTGACTGGAGCGAAGACTTTGCGTTTCTGGGCGGCGAACTCACCAAGCCGCAGATGGCGCATATTAAGCTGGCACACAGCCGAGCTTTTTTCTGCGCGTCTACCCGTTGTAGACCCATGAAATGCTGTTCGATGCCCACTGGCAAACGAGCGCCATGCAGTCGCACACCGATGCCAGCACCCTTGCGCCCGAACCAGCGCTGGCTCTTAGACTTCCTGTCCGAAATCTGTCGGAGCCGGTCGCAAATCCCGAAATTTGTCAGTCAATGACGATTGCTGCTGCGAAAAAATGTGCTTGGCCCCTGACACCAGCATCTCTGGGGCTAGGATCGCACGTGAGTTGGATGCTCTGGTCCGGGTCTACAGGAAACCCGCCTGCATCGTTTCCGGCAACAGAGTTCACCAGCAAAGCGATCCTGAAATGCTACATCGAGTCATTCAACGGCAGCTTGCGCGACAAATGCCTCAACGAGGAAATCTTCGACACCCTCGCCGATGCCCGCCGAACACTGGCCCTTTGGCGCTACGATTACAACAACGTCAGGCCGCATTCATCGCTCGGCAACAAGACCCCCGCAGAAACCCGCCGAGCGCTTGAGCTACTTGATGGCACCGCGGTCGGCGCGCATCTCATACGCGAAACCGACACTGATACGCCCAACTGTGTCATCACAGGCGTTAGTCTTTGATCTCGCTCCAAGATTAGCTCGTTTTCGCCAAGTACCATGTGGGTATCCTACCCAAATGCGGTCACTTTGGGCGCGCGCGACGGGTGGCCGTTTGAAAGTGCATTGTCGAATGCTAAAGACTGCGATCATACCCTTGGCTCATCGGCCTTAGCCAAGGGAGTGAAGTTGACCAAGCAGAGCGTCATCGACCAAAACGCCTTCGTCCTCGATCCGCTTGCGATTTGCGTGGCGGCGATCGCCGGGGATGCGCACGCCCGGCTCGGCGGCCATGTCTGACAAAAGGCCTTCGATCCGGCTTGAGAAGCCTGCGCTGCTTGGCCGAATGGCAATAAGGGTTTGGCCAAGGCGCGGCGGGCCACCAAGATCGTCGCCCAAGGACGCAGCCTCGTGTGAGAAATGCGCCCCGGTCAGGCCTGCAGCCAGAACCTCGACCATCAGGGCAAGGGCACTTCCCTTGTGGCCACCTGCCGGGGCGATGCTGCCGGCGAGTGCCGCCTGCACATCCGTTGTGGGCCGACCTTCGGCATCCAGTGCCCAATGCGGCGGGATCGGCTCTTTTCGCGCAGCGGCGCCGGTAAGGTTGACATAGGCCGTGGCCGAAGACGAGGAATCAAGGATCAGTGGCGCGCCCACTCTTGGCGCGGCCATCGACCAGGGATTGGTGCCAAAGAACGGTCGTCGACCGCCCCAGGGCGCCATGACGGAGGAAGCATTTGCGAACATCAGCGCAACTAATCCCTGTTGCGCCAACCTGCCGGTGAAATAGCCCAAGACGCCACAGGCATAGGCATTGGTGATCGCCAGCATGGCAATGCCCTGCGTCTGCGCTGCCGCAATCAGGGCCGCTTCGCCCGCTTCGTAGGCGGGATGGGAAAACCCGTCTGCGGCATCCACCTCCACCAAGCCGGGGGCAGGCTGGCCGACCACGGGTTGCGCTTGCCCTGCGATCTTACCCACCTTCAGATGGCCGCAATACCATGGCAGATAGCCAAGCCCGATGGCGCGCGTGCCCTCAGCCTCGGCATCGCGGATCGAACGGGCAACTGGCCCCGCCTGAAGGGCCGAGGCCCCGCAGGCAGTCAGGCACTCATTCGCGATGGTTTCAACTTCGTCCAGTGTCAGGGTCTTGCTCATTTCGGCCTCTCGATCAGATCTTGCGGAAAACGCTGCCATAGGTCGACCCCGCCGGGGCAGAGGCCCCCGCTGGAAAGCGGCCTTCTGACAGGTAGCGCTCGTGGCAGCGGCGCAAAGCGACAGGGTCCAGCGTAACGCCAAGGCCGGGGCCTTCGGGCACGGCCACAACGCCGCTCTTCGGCACAAACGGGCCGCCCATGACTACATCATCGCCATACCAGCGCAGCAGGGTCTGGCTTGCACCACGCACATGCTCCAAGGCCGCCGAAAGGTGCAGATAGGCCGCAGTACCAACCCCGGTTTCGCCTGAATGAAAGCGAAAGCCCACGCCCATAGCGGCGCAAGACGCCACAAAATCCATCGCCCCGCGAATGCCGCCCAATTCATTGATATTGGTCACAATGGCATCGGGGCAGCCAAGGCGCGCCGCTTTAGGCAGATCGACGATATGGGTCGAGAAGGAGCAGTCGAAATGCTGCCGAAGGGCCGCCATTTCCTCATAGGTTTCGCAGGGTTCCTCGAACCAGGTGATATCATATGGCATCAACTTACGCAGCGCATGACGGGCGGTAGGCAGAGTCCAGATACCGTTGGCATCCAACTGCAAGGGGCGCTCGCCAATAGCGGCGCGCACCTCCGCCACCATCCGCACCTCTTCGTCAAAAGCCACCGTGCCTACCTTGCCTTCGAAGATGCGAGCGTCGTGATCCTCGATCATGCTGGCGCAAAAGCGAGCGATGTCGGCGGGGTTAGCCTCGCCCGGTTCATCCGCGCCGGGAAGGCGGTAGCTGAAGTATTCGGTCAGCGCGATCTCTTGCCGGACGGCGCCGCCCAACAGGCGGTGCAGCGGTTGGCCCTCGGTCTTGCCGCGCGCATCCCACATCGCCATTTCGATCCCGGCAAAGACACGGCGATGCGCGGTGACATTGTCCCAGGGCGTATAGGCCATGCCGGGCACGCAAGCCCGCCGAGCAGGCCCGATGTCGCGGATATCCTGGCCGATCAGGCGTTCCGCCATCCGCGTGACATCCGCAGCGCGGTCGCCATCGGCACATTCCCCAAGGCCGCAGACACCGTCCTCGGTCGTCAGTTCGATGATGGTCTTGGTTAACGAGCCTGTGGAGCCATAGCTGAACCGATAGGGCGCACGCAGCGGGATGTTCACCGGCGTGGCGCGGATGTCGAGGATTTCTCATTGTGTCCGCCTTCGCTTTGTCTGACCCAATCCTGCGCCATTCAGCGGCGCAATGAATGGCGGAACGGGTGCGCCTTGTCCGCCATCAGCGCCCATGGAACAGTTTAGCATGATTGCGTAGCGGAGGGTTTGCGGCTCATCTTTACCCCAATTGGAGTTGAAGATGATGAAGAAACCCGTGACGACGAAGGCCCCTTTCGAGCAGGTCGTGAAGGATATCCGGCGCGCGTACCGTTGCCCGGCAATCGATACGCAGTATCGATGAGAGGGGCGTAAACTGGATTCTTCCGAGGAGAAGATCCGGATCGTGCTGTCCGGCCTTCGTGGCGAGGACAGCATTGCCGAGCTTTGCCGCAAGGAGGGCATTGCCCAAAGCCTGTATTACAGCTGGTCCAAAGAGTTCCTCGAGGCTGGCAAGAAGCGTTTAGCCGGTGACACGGCCCGCCAAGCGAACACTGGCGAAGTCAAAGACCTTCGCGCTGAAGCATTGGCGCTGAAGGAATTGGTGGCCGACCTGAGCCTCGAAAACCGGCTGCTCAAATAAAACATGAGCGGGGCTGGGGGAGACCCAGAATGAGGTATCCTGCAGCCGAGAAGCTCGAAATCATCCAGTTGGTGGAGCAGTCGCATCTGCCGGTTCGGCGCACCCTAGCCAAGATCGGCATCCCGCCCACCACGTTCTACCGCTGGTATGACCGCTTCGTCGAACACGGGCCAGAGGGGCTGGAGGACAGGTCCTCTTCCCCTTCCCGGGTCTGGAACCGGATCCCCGAAGCGGTGCGGGATCAGATCCTGAACCTGGCGCTTGAGGAGCCCGAGTTGTCGCCGCGCGAACTGGCGGTGACGTTCACTGATACGGAAAAGTATTCTGTGTCAGAGGCTTCGGTCTACCGCCTGCTCAGGTCCCACGACCTGATCAGCAGCCCGGCCTATGTCGTCACAAAGGCTGCGGATGAGTTCAAGGACAAGACCACCGCGCCCAACCAGATGTGGCAAACTGATTTTACCTACCTGAAGGTGATCGGCTGGGGTTGGTTTTACCTGTCCACGATCTGTTAGCCGGCAATGGTTTGCTTGCAAACCATGAGGGGCCTTGACGACTACTCCCGCTACGTCATCGGCTGGAAACTCTGCGGCAATATGCGAGCCGAGGATGTCACCGACACGCTCGACATCGCCCTTGCCGCATCAGGCTGCGACAGTGCCAGGGTTCTGCACAAACCGCGCCTGCTGAGTGACAATGGCTCGTCCTATATTGCGGGGGATCTGGCCGAATACCTCAAGGACAAGGGCATGAAACATGTTCGCGGCGCGCCGATGCATCCCCAGACCCAGGGCAAAATCGAACGCTGGCACCAGACCCTGAAGAACCGCGTCCTGCTCGAAAACTACTTCTTCGAAGGGGAACTTGAAGACGCCATCGCCGCCTTCATCGACCACTACAACAACCATCGCTACCACGAGAGCATCGGCAACCTGACCCCGGCTGACGTCTACTTCGGGCGCGGCGAAACCATCCTGGCTGAAAGGAGGCGCATCAAACACCAAACCATCCAAAACCGCCGCTTGAACCATCAGCGTCAAGCAGCATAAAATGAAACCGATGAGCCCGCGCCTTCTGCTCCAAAATCAGCGAGGCTGTTCCAAATCATTCGACGATGGACATGATCGTGACCGAACAAAAGGTAGGCCCGTCCATTCGGAAGGGACCCACCGGGGGCGCCAATCAGGAAATCATCGCGACCATCCCCATTGAAATCGCCGACATTGGCCAGACCTACGCCAATTTGGTCAGATTGGGCGCCAAAGAAACTAAAGCCCTCGCTCGCTGTCAGGTGGGACAGATCCAAAGGGCGTGGTTGTTTCCGAACCATAGAGAAAGAAGACCTTTCCATTGAAGAAACCACCCGCTCTGTTGAGAGTGCTGCCGCCGATCATGAAATCGTCAAAGCCATCGCCATTGATGTCGCCGATCCCAGCAGCGTTCAGGCCACTGAACAGAAAATGCCCCATGATCGTGGCATCGTCCGGTGGCGTCACCGTGGAAAAACTGATCTCGCTTCGCGGCTCTATCGTCCCGTAAACGATATCAACCCGGCCCTCATTGCCGTACTTCGTCCAATAGTAGCCCGAACTGAACAGGTCATCCAAACCATCGCCATTCACGTCTCCCGCAGCACTGACAATACCGCCGCTGGTGTGGATGACGAAACCCTGATCCGGCGCAAGATCCAGCAAATCGAGTTTTGCGAAATTCGTCGACATGCGGGCATCCTTCACGGGTTTTGGCGGGCGATCCTGTGGGTGTTGTCCGCAGTACCACGCCATTTGTCACCAGAATTGTTTGGGCAAATCATGGTCCTCAATGTGCTGTGCAAACTTGCAACTATCACGCGAACCGCTTGTCCAAAGTTAAGTGGCCCGGGGATGAAGAGATGCACGATCAGCCTTTTGATCTAAAACGGAACCTCCGCCGACAGATCGACTATCCGGCAACCTTGGCGCGAAGGGGTTCGGCCAAAGCGGCAGGCCCTTCGCCACACAATAATCCTGAACCGCTCCACGGCGGCTGATGCCGGACAGGTCGGTTACTTCACGTTGCGACATTTTTGGGGCTTTGCCTTCAGGGATGGTCCCGATAGACTTTTGGCTAAATGGCGTCCGACATGATACCACTGCAGGAGGAGAGTATTTCTCATGAAAAATATCCAAAAAGCGACCACGGATGACGCGTTGATCCAAGAGTTCCTGAAAAAGGGCGGCACGGTCAGCGTCGGCAAGACCAAACCTCTGCCAAGTGAGTTGGGTTTGAGCAACAACGCTTGGAACAACAAACTGACCAAGGAAGAAAAATCCGCGCGCAACAAGAAGTGAGCCTGCGCTACGGAATTCGGTTTGCTGGTGTGTAAGTTGGCCTCTGCACAGAAATGCCTATCGTGACCTGATCTTACGGGTGAACCGGTGCGTGTGACACTGTCGTTCGTAGGCTAGGTCAGGTCTCAGAATTCGAAAAATCTGGAGGACAAAGCTATGAACAAATTTGCTTTGACGATCGTTTTGACGTTGGCCGCCGGGACAGCGATGGCGGAAAGTGTGGTGGGGATCACCAAAGACATGCCCTCAGTCACAATCCAAACCGGAAGCGGCCCGGTTGAAATCGACAGGATCCAAGACACCGACCATGAGATCAGCGGCGAATGGGCGCGGACCTCTCGCCCTTGTCCCGACTTCTGCATTCAACCGCACAGCCCAGCGGAAGGCGTAACCACAATCGGCGAGTTGGAACTGATCGCGATGCTGCAAGATCCCAATGCCGTGGTGGTGGACAGCCGCACCCGGGATTGGTTCGAGGGGGGAACGATCCCCGGCGCGATCAACATTCCCTACACCTATGTCGTTGATGAGTTGGCCCGTCTGGGGTGTCAGCCGGATTTCGACGGCTGGGACTGTGAGGCGGCAAAACCCGTCGCGCTGTTTTGCAACGGCGTCTGGTGTGGCCAGTCGCCCTCTGCGATCCGCAATATGATTAAGGCCGGATACCCAGCAGACCGCATCTACTACTATCGCGGCGGCATGCAGGTCTGGCGCCTTCTCGGTCTGACCGTCGTTGGCGGAAAGTAATGCCATTGCAGCTTTCGGACATACTCTGAAAGGGCACTCAATCAAGGATGAAGCAGCGTTCTTTCAGGGATTCCGCTGGACGAGCAGCGTGTCAATGCGGCGCCCATCCAGATCGACAACCTCAATCCGCCAGCCGGCCAAGTTGAGATGCGCACCTGCTTCTGGCAGCGTACCCATCTTGTCCAGCAACAACCCTGCGACCGTCTCATAGTCGCGGTCGGCGGAAAGGGTGATGCCGATGCGGTCGGCGAACTCGTCGACCGGCATCCAGCCCGCCACCAGAAGGCTCCCATCGTCCCGCGTGACGATTTTGGCTTTGGTATCGTCAGGGTCGACGAAATCGCCGGTGATGGCCTCCAGCACGTCCATAGCCGTGATGATGCCTTCGAAGTGGCCATATTCATCAAAGACCAGCAGCATATGTGCGGGGGCCAGCCTCAGCTTTTCAATCACATCAAGCGCGGCCATCCTGTCGCGCACAATTGGCGCCGGGATGATCAGTCCCCTCGTTTCGGCCGGGTCAGTTCTGGTGCGGTGGTCAAGGAAATCGCGTGATGATAGCACACCGATGATATTGTCGGCGTCGCCGTCCCGCACTGGCAACCGGGACCGTCCGGTTTCCCGAAAGCGTCGCACGATGGTGGCGGGGGTATCATCCAGATTGACCAACTCGACCTCGTGGCGCGCTGTCATCAGCCCGCGTGCGGTTCGGTCCGCGATCCGCATGACCCCGGCGATCATTTCCGTCTCGGCCTCTTCCATCACTCCGGCGGTGGTGGCTTCCGAGATCACCAGCTTGACCTCTTCATCAGTCATGTTGTGCGCTGCCCGCCCCGACTGGCCGAGCAATGCCAGCAGCAGTTTGCCGGACCGGTCCAGCAGCCAGACGAGCGGTGCCGCAACCAAGGCGATCATGCGCATCATCGGGGCGACCCGCGCGGCCACAGCTTCGGGCGCACGCAGGGCGATCTGTTTGGGCACAAGCTCTCCCATGATCAGCGAAAGATAGGTGATTGCCACCACGACGCCGCCAACGCCCAACGTCTCGGCAAGGCGGGTTGATAGACCGAAGGAAATAAGGGTGTCAGTCAGTCGCACCCCAAGCGTTGCACCCGAGAATGCCCCGGACAGCACCCCCACCAATGTGATCCCGATCTGAACGCTGGACAGAAACCGCCCCGGATCCGCCGCCAGTTGCAACGCGGTCTTGGCACCCGCGCTTCCCTGCTCTGCCATGACCTTGAGCCGCGCCGCCCGGGCGGAAACGATTGCCAGTTCTGACATGGCCAACAGGCCGTTGATCAGCGTCAGTAGAACGACTGTCGCAAGTTCAAGATACATCGCTTCCCTTTCAGGGATGTGCAGTGCCCCCATTCAGCCCAAGTATATGCGCGTCGCTGGGTGGGGCAACAAGGCAAGGCGGTCAAATGACGCCGCAATTGTCAGGATGGTGCCGATACTGGGCAGCAGGCTCAGCGTCGTTCACTTCTCTCGCAGATATGTCGACGAGACATAGCCTTTCAGCGTACGTGCCTGCTCCAAATAGACCTTGCACCAATTGGTGCCCCCGATGAGCTGACAGCTTTCGATGCGCACGATTGTTCCATTGGGAAGCCCCACGATCACGTTGAAGCCGGTTCCCGGTCCTGCACGCATTTTCAGCATGTCCTCGCCTTTGACGCCATAAACCTCGTACCGCTCACGCCAGGTGGCCGACGCTGGTTCAACACTCAAGACCGCGGCCAGCATGCCCGCCATCAATGCGAAAAGGATGGGTAGGCGCATCGCTCGCTCTCCTGTGGTCTGCTTCGCCCTCTTGTTTAGCCAGTCGGGGCGATGAAAGGAACCGCCAACTGACTGAGGAAGGCGGCACTGAGGTTTTCAGGCCAGCGGTTGTTGAGGCCCGAGTTCAGCCCGGTCCCGCTGATCTTCTCATCCTGCCCAGTCCGTAAGATCCAGTTTTCATTCATGTTTAGCGGAAAAATCAGCAGACATCACCGCAGAGACGCACGCGAACAGCGGCGGCAGCGCGTTCCCAACGGCGCAGCCTGACGGCGCGTTGATCTGTATCAAGGCGTTCCGGGCGGGTTTGCCCCATGTTGATGGGCAAGCCATCAGGCATGAGGCGGCCTCACGAATACCGTCCTTGCGATCATGTATTTGGGAAGCTCAGTTGGGAAATCACGTCACTCCACCCGAACCATCGACTCCAAACCCAATCGCGCGGCTTCTGCTGCCGATTGCCGTTGGACTTGCGATATTCGCATTCATGTCGACGCAGTTGCCCACGGATGCGCCTGCGACGAGAACCGTCCCATACAGCGAATTGCTGGGTCTGATCGGGTCCGGCAAAATCAGTGAGGCCACGCTTGAGGCGACTGCTATCGTAGCCGTTCTGAAGAATGCGCCAGTGGATGGGGCCGACAGGGTGCGCGCCATCACACCCCAGCAGCCGGACCCGGCGCTGTTGCCGATGTTGGAAAAGATGGGCGTGACTGTAACGGCAGAGGAACCCCAAACGCAGTCAGTGTGGATATCATTCCTGCCTTGGATCCTCATTCTCGGGTTCTACTTCTGGATCAGCCGCCGAATGATGGGCGGAGGGATCAGCGGCGGAATGCCCGGTGGGCTCGGCGAACTTCTTGGCGGGCGGGCGACCAAGCCGACCAAACCGACGCGCAAAGTGACCTTTGCCGAAGTTGCGGGTCAGGACGAGGCCAAGCATGAGGTGTCCGAACTCGTCGAATTCCTGCGCGACCCCGAGCGGTTCCAGAAGGTGGGCGCAACGGTGCCACATGGCGTGTTGTTGATGGGCCCTCCGGGGACAGGCAAGACGCTGTTGGCACGGGCTTTGGCAGGTGAGGCCGATGTGCCGTTCTTTTCGACCTCCGGGTCTGAGTTTATCGAGGTCTTCGTGGGCGTCGGCGCAGGCCGTGTGCGCAAGATGTTCGAAGAGGCGCGTAAACAGGCGCCGTCGATCATCTTTATCGACGAGTTGGACAGCATCGGGCGCACCCGCGGCACTGGGCTTGGCGGCGGTCACGATGAACGTGAGCAGACCCTGAACCAGATCTTGGCTGAATTGGACGGCTTTACGGCCCGTGAGGCGGTGGTGGTGCTGGCCGCCACCAACCGCCCCGACGTGCTGGACCCGGCGCTGCTGCGCCCCGGTCGGTTCGACCGCCATGTCACCCTATCTCTGCCCGACAAGGTTGCGCGCCGCGCGATTTTGGAGGTGCATATCAAGGACCTGCCGCTGCGCCACGATGTCGATCTGGATCAGGTGGCCGCAGGCACGCCGGGCTTTTCCGGTGCCGACCTGAAGAACCTGCTGAACGAAGCCGCGATCAGCGCGGCGCGGCGGTCAGGGTCAGACATCAGCCCCACTGATCTGGATGAGGCGCGTGACAAGGTGATGATGGGCACGGTGCGCACGCTGGCGATTCAGCCAGACGAAAAGCACCGCCTTGCCGTGCATGAATCCGGGCATACTGCCGCCGCCTTCTACAATCCGGACGCTGATCCGCTCTACAAAGTCACCATCATTCCGCGCGGCAACAGCCTCGGCAGTACGCATATGCTGCCCGAAAACGAACGGCACACCCTGCCCGAAGGCTATCTGCGGGTGCAATTGACGACGCTCTTGGCAGGGCGGGCGGCGGAAAAGCTGCTTCTTGGATCGCTCAGTTCGGGGGCCGATGACGACATCCGCCGGGCCACGACGTTGGCACGCTCAATGGTCGCACGCTGGGGGATGGACCCCGAGATCGGCCCGGTCGATCTGCGTGAAAGTGAGGATCATCCGTTCCTCGGGCAGCAGATCGCCCAGCCGCGGACATTTGCCGACGAAACCGCGGCGCGTGTCGATCAGGCCGTGATGAACTTGCTGCATGAAGCGGAAGAGCAGGCCAACCACCTGATCGAAGAGCACCGCCCCCAAATTGAGCAACTCGTTGCCCGGCTGGAAGCTGAAGAGACCTTGGACCTGGACGCAATTTCAAGCTGTCTTGGGTCGGACACGACGATCACTCATTTCGCGAAAAACCGTAAGCGGGGCGCAAGTCCCGCCGAGTCCGAGAGGCGCAAATGACCAAGACCCCGACAAAGACCAAAGCAAAGCCTTCGGCAAAGACCAGCTCAGAAAAACCAAGCGGAACCATGTTGCCGGCCGTGATCGAACCGCTGGCCGAGGCTAAACCGGAGCATCCCCATCAGAACCTCGACCGGGGCGCGCGTGCCGCAGTAGCGCGTATGACGGGCGGCGTATCGCCCCACGCCTTCATAGAGGCGTGGTCAGACTGGGCGCTGCACATGAGCAGGTCGCCGGGGCGCCAGCTTGAGCTTTTTGAGCGCGCACAGGAAAACGTGCTCAAACTCATGACGCATGCCGCCAATCCCGCCCCCGGAACCGAGGCTCCCTTTGCCCCCAAAGCCTATGACAACCGTTTCAATCACCCCGGTTGGCAAAAGGCACCGTTCAGCAACTGGCAACCGGGATTTCTGGCGGTGCAGGACTGGTGGGATCATGCGACTGACCAGTTGCGCGGCCTGAGGCCCGAAGACGCGAACCGGACGCGCTTCATGATGCGCCAAATGCTCGACATGGTGTCACCCTCGAATTTCCCGTGGCTGAACCCCGAGATCATCGAAGAGACGGTCAAAACGCAGGGCAAGAACCTTGGCGAAGGCGCCGCCCATTTCGCCCGCGACTTTCGGAAAACATTGTCGCAGGAACATGAGCCTGCACCGGAAGGCTTCAAGATCGGCGAGGACTTGGCCTGTACCCCCGGCGAGGTGGTATATCGCAATGATATCTGTGAATTGATCCAGTACAGCCCGCAAACCGACAAGGTGCAGGCAGAGCCTATCCTGATCGTTCCGGCTTGGATCATGAAATACTATGTCCTCGATCTGTCGCCGCACAATTCGATGGTGAATTACCTCGTCGAACAAGGTTTCACCGTGTTCATGATCTCATGGTGCAACCCGATCGCCGATCAGGCAGAACTGTCGCTGGAAGACTACCGCAAGCGCGGCGTTATGGCCGCTCTTGATGCGGTCGGCGCCATTGTGCCGGACCAAAAGGTGCATGCCGTCGGCTATTGCCTTGGCGGTACGATGCTGGCGATCGCGGCTGCCACGATGGCGCGGGATGGCGATGCGCGGCTGGCCTCGGTGACCCTGATGGCGGCACAGGTCGATTTCGTCGAAGCCGGGGAGTTGTTGCTGTTTCTCGATGAAAGCCAGATCGCCTTTCTCGAAGACATGATGTGGGAGCAGGGCTATCTTGACCGCCCGCAAATGGCCGGGGCCTTCGCCGCGATACGGTCAGAGGATCTGATCTACACCCGCGCCGTGCACCGCTATTTCCTTGGCAAAGAGGATGTGCCGAGCGATTTGGGCGTTTGGGTGTCCGACACCACTCGGATGCCAGCCCGGATGCATTCGCAGTATCTGCGCGGCCTGTTCTTGGACAATCGACTGACAGCCGGGCGTTTTGCGGTCGAGGGCCAGGTGATCGCGCTAAAGGACATCTCTGCGCCGATGTTTGTGATTGCCACGGAAACCGACCACATAGCGCCGTGGAGATCGGTGTATAAAACCAAACTGTTCACCGATTGCGACCTGACATTTGTGCTTACCAAAGGCGGTCACAATGGCGGTATTCTGAGCGAGCCGGGCCATGCCGGACGTTATTTTCGAACCTCACATCGGCCCGAGGGGGCGCTCTATGTTGGCCCGGATGCCTGGCTTGCCGAACACGCGCCGAAGTCTGGTTCGTGGTGGCAGGATTGGTCCCGGTGGCTGACTGAACACAGCAGCGGCCAGACCGATGTTCCCGCAATGGGTGCCGCTGACAAGGGCTATGCGCCCTTGATTGCTGCGCCCGGAACCTATGTTCATCAAAACTAGGGTGGACATGAGGGGGCCGCGGCTGAGTAGCCGACAGCAAGCCCGTGGTCGGTTTGAACGGATATGGGCCTATCCCGAAAACTTGATGACCTTGGCAAGGTCCATAGCGGTTACTGTGGATGCTTCGGCAGTATCATTGATCCAAAGCAAGGCGCTCTGGCTGCGAAGATACTATCACCGACAGGTCAAATAGGATTGAAGATGCCCGCAATAGTTTCGACCCAGACCCAGACCCAGCCTCAGGTGACCGGCACGATTACTGCGATCCGCGGCAGTGTCGTTGATGTGCGTTTCGATGGGAACTTGCCGCCGATCTATTCGGTTTTGCGCACAGGTGCAGGGCATGAAGTCATCATTGAGGTTCTGGCGCAGCGCGATGCGCGTCATGTGCGGTGCATTGCTTTGACCCCGACCCAAGGGTTGACGCGTGGGATGGCGGTCGAGGATACCGGCGGCCCGTTGAAAGTGCCGGTCGGCAAGGCCATCCTGTCGCGGATGTTCGATGTATTCGGAAATGTGATCGACCGGGGGCCGGCTTTGGCTGGGGTCGAATGGCGCTCGGTTCACCGTGCCCCGCCAGCATTGGTGCAACGTTCGACCACCTCAGAAGTGTTTGAGACCGGGATCAAGGCGATTGACGTCCTGATGCCGCTTGAACGGGGCGGCAAGGCGGGTTTGTTTGGCGGCGCAGGCGTGGGCAAGACCGTGCTGTTGACCGAAATGATCCACAATATGGTCGGCCAACACTCCGGCGTCAGCATCTTTTGCGGCATAGGTGAACGCTGCCGCGAGGGTGAAGAGCTTTACCACGACATGAAACAGGCCGGGGTGCTGGACAACATGGTGATGATGTTCGGCCAGATGAACGAACCCCCGGGCGCGCGGTTTCGGGTCGGCCATGCAGCCTTGACGATGGCTGAGTATTTCCGCGACGACCAGCACCGCGATGTGCTGCTGCTGATCGACAACATCTTTCGGTACATTCAGGCCGGGATGGAGGTTTCGGGCCTTTTGGGCCAGATGCCCTCGCGGCTTGGCTATCAGCCGACCATGGGGACCGAGCTTTCGACGCTGGAAGAGCGGATCGCCAATACGGAGGCCGGGGCCATCACCTCGATTCAGGCGGTCTATGTCCCGGCGGATGATTTCACCGACCCTGCGGCGGTCCACACCTTTTCGCACCTTTCCGCCTCTATTGTGCTGTCGCGCAAGCGGGCGAGTGAGGGGCTGTATCCCGCGATTGACCCGCTGCAATCCAGTTCCAAGATGGCGACGCCCGGCATCGTGGGTGTGCGGCACTATGCACTGGCGCAAGAGATCCGTCGCACGCTGGCACAGTATGCTGATCTTAAGGACATCATCGCCATGTTGGGTCTGGAACAACTCTCACCCGAAGACCGCAAAGTGGTCGGACGTGCGAGGCGGCTAGAGCGGTTTCTGACCCAACCGTTCTTCACGACAGATGCCTTTACCGGTCTTCACGGCAGGCTCGTCAGCCTCAAAGACGCACTTGACGGCTGCGAAGCCATCCTGCGTGATGAGTTTCAGAACGTGCCGGAAACCGCGCTGTATATGATCGGGGCAATTTCTGAGGCGAAGGTGCCACGCAGGGAAAGGGCAGGGGCCAATGCAACTTAGGATCCTCTTGCCCTTTGAAATATTTGAGGAAACTGCCGATGTGACACGCATCGTGGCAGAAACCCGCCAAGGGTCTTTCGGCCTTCTGCCCAACCGCCTCGATTGCGTTGCAGCACTGGAGCCTGGAATTCTGACCTATCACACCGTCGCCGATGGTGAGGTTTTTGTTGCCGTAGATGAGGGGACGTTGACCAAGACCGGCCACAATGTCGTGGTGTCCGTGCGCCGGGCTTTGCGGGGCAGGGACCTTGGCGCGTTGCGCAGCACAGTGGAGCAAGAGTTTCTGACGCTGAATCAGAGCGAACAAGAATTGCGCTCTGTGATGGCGAAACTGGAAACCGGGTTTCTGCGTCGGTTTGCGGAGATGGGGCATGACTGACAACACCCCGACACCCGACAAGGATGACGCCGATTTTGCCGGGACGGTCAGCCGCAAGGCGGCGCGCAAGCTGAAAGCGCGGCGTAACAGCGGGTCAGGTGTGTGGTTCGGGCTGGGTGTCATGGGTCTGATCGGTTGGTCAGTCGCGGTGCCGACGTTGCTCGGCGCAGCCTTGGGAATCTGGCTCGACAGTCACCATCCGGGCGCGCATCCTTGGACGCTGGCACTGCTTATGGGCGGGCTGACCATCGGGTGCTTCATCGCTTGGCACTGGGTGGTCCAGCAAGACAAGGACATGCATAACCAGCAGGAGGACGACGATGCTTGACGTGCAGGTTTTGGCATTGGTTTTCGTCGGGGGAATGCTACTCGGCACCGGGTTTTACGGAGGGTTGTGGTGGACAGTCCGCCGCGGATTTTCCTCAGCGCAACCGGCATTGTGGTTCTTTGGCAGTCTGGTGCTGCGTATGACCATAACGCTGGGCGGGTTCTATCTGCTTGGCGGTACAGAATGGCAACGATGGCTCGCAACGCTGGCGGGTTTTCTGGTCGCCCGGATTGTCGTGCAGCGTCTGACACGAGACATTGCGGCACCCGGCACACAGCGGGGTCAACATGCGTCTTAGTCCCGACCAGATGATTTTCTGGCAAAGCGGTTTCGTCAAGTTGAACGGCACCATCGTGTTCACTTGGGCGATCATGGCTGTTCTGGTGATCGTGTCGGTCCTCATTACCAGCAGGCTGTCGACTGGCATGACCCGTTCGCGCTGGCAGAACCTGCTTGAGATTATCGTCACCGGTATTGAGGACCAGATCGCCGAGGTTGGCCTGAAACACCCCGCAACCTACATGGGCTTTATCGGCACGTTGTTTCTGTTTGTCGCCATGTCCGCGTTCAGTTCCGTGATCCCTGGGTTTGAGCCACCGACCAGTTCGCTATCGACCACCGCCGCATTGGCGCTAGGCGTCTTTGTCGCCGTACCGTTTTATGGCATCTCAGAGCGGGGCTTTGGCGGTTACCTGAAATCCTACGTCGAACCCACCTTCGTCATGCTGCCGTTCAACATCATCAGCGACCTGTCGCGGACCTTGGCGCTGGCCGTGCGTCTGTTCGGCAACATGATGAGCGGAACCATGATCCTGGCCATCCTGCTGACCATCACGCCCTTCCTTTTCCCCGTCGCGATGAGCGCGCTAGGTCTGCTGACCGGGATGGTTCAGGCCTATATCTTCAGCATTCTGGCCACCGTCTATATCGCGTCTGCCACGCGCAACGACAGACCTGCGCCGCCGAAACCAGTGGCCCCCCAATGAAAAACAGCAAGGACATTCGCCATGGATAGTGCGACCTATATCGCCATCGCTTCAATCATCACGTCGGGTCTGACCATCGCCATCGGCAGCATCGGTCCGGCCTTTGGCGAAGGCCGCGCAGTTGCCACCGCCCTGACTGCAATCGCCCAGCAACCGGACGCCTCTGCGACCATCACCCGCACGCTGTTTGTGGGCCTCGCCATGGTCGAATCCGTGGCGATCTATTGCTTTGTGGTGTCGATGATCCTGATCTTTGCCAATCCGTTCTGGAATTCCGCCGTCGCGGCAGCGGCAGCGGCAGCAGGCCAATAGACCATGCTGATTGATTGGTTCACCGTTGGCGCGCAGGTGCTCAACTTCCTGATCCTCGTCTGGTTGTTGAAGCGGTTTCTCTACAAACCCATCCTCAATGCCATCGACGCTCGGGAAGCGCGGATCAGAAAAGAACGTGCCGATGCCGACGCGATAAGGACTGCAGCGGAACTGGCGCGCGATGATTTCCAGAAGAAGGCCACGGCCTTCGATCAGGACCGTGCTGCATTGCTGCAAAAGGCGACTGATGAGGCCGCGTCCGAACGGCAGCGCCTGATGACCGAAGCCCAGGCCGCCGCAGATATTCTGACAGCCAAACGCGCCAAGTCCTTGCAGACAGAGGCCCAGACGCTTGACAAGGCTCTGACCAGTCGGGCGCAGGATGAGGTGTTCGCCATCGCCCGCATGGCGTTGAAGGATCTGGCCGACGCCAGTCTGGAAGATCGGATGGTTGAGGTGTTTACGCGCCAAATCAAGGGCTTCAAGGATCAGCCGCATTCATATTTGTCAGAGGCGATCCGCACGGCGTCCGATCCGATTGTGGTCCGCAGCGCGTTTGACCTGACCCAAGCGCAGCGCGCGGCGATCCAATCCGCCCTGCACGATGCATTTTCCATCGATGTGGCGCTGCAATTCGAAACCGCCCCTGAATTGATCTGCGGCATCGAGCTAACCGTCGGCGGACAAAAACTTGCGTGGAGCATTTCGGACTATTTGGTGTCGCTGAAATCCGGCGTGGATGAGGTGCTGAAAGCCAAACTGCAACCGCAGGCCGAAACAAAGTCCAACATGAAACCGCAGATGGCCCGCACGTGACAATGGACAGACCACAATCTTTGCAGGGCGTCTTCGATACGCTGTTTGCCGACATCAGCACTGCACGCGAGGCCTTTGACCCGACATTACAGCCGCGTGAGGTCGGCACCGTCACGAGCGTCTCGACGGGCGTGGCGACTGTATCTGGATTGCCGGGCGTCGGCTCGCAAGAATTGCTGCGCTTTCCGGGCGATGTTCTGGGTCTTGCCTTCAACGTCGACGCAACCGAAATCGGCGTGGTGCTGCTTGGCGAATACGCCGATTTGCACGCTGGCGATGAGGTTGTCCGTACCGGGCGCGTGATGGATATCACCGTGGGTGAGGCGCTGTTGGGCCGGGTCATCGATCCGCTCGGTCGGCCGCTTGACAACGGCGGCCCACTTTCGGTCGAGGCGCGCCTGCCTGTTGAGCGGACGGCTGCCGCCATTATGGACCGTTCCCCAGTCACCGTGCCCCTGCAAACCGGGATAAAGGTGATCGACGCCATGATCCCGATTGGCCGCGGCCAGCGAGAGTTGATCTTGGGCGACCGTCAGACCGGCAAGACGGCCATCGCCGTCGATACGATCCTGAATCAGCGTGGGCAAAACGTGTTGTGCGTCTATTGCGCCATTGGTCAACGCGCCTCGGCCACGGCCAAGACTGTGGCTGTCCTGCGCGACCAAGGTGCGATGGATTACACGGTGGTCGTGGTCACCGAAGGCAACTCTGCGCCCGGCCTGACCTACATCGCCCCCTATGCCGCGACCAGCATCGCAGAGCATTTCATGGAGCAGGGCCATGACGTGCTGATCGTCTATGATGACCTGACCCAACATGCCCGGTCCTACCGCGAACTCTCACTCCTGCTACGCCGCCCGCCGGGGCGTGAGGCGTTTCCCGGCGATATCTTCTACATCCATTCGCGTCTGTTGGAACGGTCTACCCATCTGCGTCAGGACCTCGGCGGCGGCTCTTTGACTGCCCTGCCGATCATTGAAACCGAGGCGCAGGACATTTCGGCCTATATCCCGACCAACCTGATTTCGATCACCGATGGGCAGATCTATCTGTCGCCATCGCTCTTCGAACTTGGCATCCTGCCAGCGGTGGATGTTGGTAAATCGGTTTCCCGTGTCGGCGGCAAGGCGCAACGGGCGGCCTACCGTGCTGTCGCGGGCGATATCAAACTCGCCTACGCCCAATTTGAGGAGTTGGAGACGTTCTCGCGCTTCGGCGCAAGGCTGGATGACGATTCCCGCGCCAGCATCGCTCATGGGGAACGGATCCGCGCCTGCCTGAAGCAATCTGAATTCGCCCCGGTTCCTGTGGCTGGCCAGATTGCCGTTCTGTTGTCGTTGACTGCCGGGCTTTTCGACACAGTCCCCCTCGACAAGATGCCAGAGGCGCAGACGGCGGTTCTGCAGGCCGCGCTGACCATCCCTGACGCCATCTGCAAGCGGTTTGACACCACCAAACTCAGCGATGATGACCGCACGGCCGTGACCGCGATCTGCCGGACAGCCCTCGCAGACTTCCAACCGGCCAGTCCGCCCAAGGCCACGCCATGAGCAATACAATTGCCAGTATGCGGCGTCAGATCGCCAGTGCCACGGACCTGCAATCGGTTGTCCGCACGATGAAGGCAATGGCTGCCGCCAACATCGGGCAATACGAAAAAGCCGAGCGTGCCTTGGGCGACTATTATCACAATGTCGAACTTGGCTTGGGCAAATGCCTGCGCGACCTTGGCCCCGGCGGTGCAAGTGCCGGTGGTCTTTCTCTGCCCCCACATGCCCCGGTTGAGGCGGTCGTGTTCGGCTCCGATCAAGGACTGGTCGGGCGGTTCAACGATGAGGTGGCCGATTTCGCCATAGATTCATTGAGCCAAAAGAACGCGAACCCGCGCATTTGGGCCGTGGGGGAACGTGTGCATGATCGCTTGACCGATGCCGGCTTCACCCCCGCAGGCCTGTTTGCGGTGCCGGGCTCGGTGGGTGCGATAGCGCCTCTGGTAGCGCAAATTCTTATTGGCTCCGAAGGTCGACCGGCCGGTGGTGCCGTCGCAGAACTTCATCTCTACTACAACCGCCCAGTTTCCGGGGCGAATTACACCCCTGTCTCGCAACGCCTGCTGCCGTTGGATTCAAGTTGGCAAAAGGGGGTTTTGGAACTGAAGTGGCCCACGGCGTCCTTGCCTGAGGTTCTGGGTGACACGCTGCAAACGCTTCAGGCGCTGATACGAGAATATCTTTTCGTGTCACTTTTCCGCGCCTGTGCGGAGTCCTTGGCCAGCGAAAATTCCAGTCGACTGTCCGCGATGCAAAGGGCCGACAGGAATATCGATGAACTCCTGGAAACGCTGAACGGAAGCTTTCACCGCCTGCGTCAGGCCAGCATCGACGAAGAACTGTTCGATGTGACTTCAGGGTTCGAGGCGCTGACCAACACCCGGGGCTGATACCCGCCTATTGTTTGAATTGGCGGCTGAGATCATCTGTCAAGTTTGGCGTAGACTACCTGCATGTCACGGCCAAAACGATTGCCGAGTGGATAGGCCCGAAGAGAGCGAAGGAGTCCTGCCACAAAACCAAGCCGTGACGCACTATGCAGTGAAGAGCATACCCAGCACTCGGCAGGGACGGCCACAGAACGCCCAAAGAGACAGTCCGAAGGGCGAACAGGATAAATCCAAACGGATGATTTGAATTTCCTCTTGCCCCCGCGAAGCCCCACCTTTAGATGAGAGCCGTCGGAGGCGTGGCTGAGAGGCCGAAAGCACTCGGTTGCTAACTGAGCAAGGGGGGAACCCCTTCGTGGGTTCGAATCCCACCGCCTCCGCCAATTTCCCCAATTTTCAATTGCCTAACGTGTTGTAAAGATTGAATAAAGCTAAGTGACCTCGAAATTTCCCTGAAAATCCGCTGAAATCTTCTGCACAATCTTCTGCACAAACCAGCCCGGTGGGGTCTTGAGTTGGGACGCATTCACTGCGCAGATTGCGCGTATGACAATCACTAAGAAGGGCAATGCCCTCTATCTCAGAAAGCGAGTTCCCATCCGCTTCGCCTCAATCGAGCGCCGAGGCGTGGTATGGATAGCGCTCAACACTGACTCAATGCGGGAAGCCGAGGCGAAATCGGCGCAGGTTTGGGAAACGCAGCTGCAAGGTTGGGAAGCTGAACTTGCTGGCCGAAGCGATGACGCGGCTCAAAGGTTCGAGGCGGCGCATCAATTGGCCCGCAACAGAGGCTTTCGGTGGATGCCTGTGGAGGAGGTTGCCAAACTGCCGCTGCGCAACGTGCTCGACCGGGTAGAAGCCAGCATTTCAGCAGATGGCGGGATTGACCCGGTCCGCGGCGCTGCCTTCTTGGGCATCGCAAAAGCCCCGAAATACCGCATCAGCGAAGTCTTGGAAGACTATTGGAAGCTGGCTGAAGACAAAGCGCAGGGAAAATCGCAAGATCAAATGCGTCGGATGCGCAATCCTCGCATTAAGGCATTCCGCAATTTCATTGCTGTGGTGGGCGATCTTGCGGTTACGGAACTTGTTCAGCGCGACCTCATCGACTTCCGAGCCTGGTGGTGGGACCGGATCAAGGCTGAAGTGCTTGATCCGGCAAGCGCCAACAAGGATTTTACACATATCGCGTCCACCTTTCGATTGGTGGATCGCAGCTTGCAGTTGGGCGTGACCCTGAACTTCACTGCGCTTAATTTTACAGTGCTGGAGAAGCGGACCCGGCTGCCATTTTCACGCAATTGGATTGCGACGAAGATCCTCGCACCAGGGGTTCTGGATGGGTTGAATATCGAGGCCCGCTCCATTCTCTTGGGCATGATCAACACGGGATACCGGCCCAGCGAAGCCCAAGATCTCTTGCCGCAGCACATCCGCCTCGATGACGAAACCCCGCACATCAGCATTGAACCCGTGGGCCGCACACTGAAGACGCAGGCCAGCCGTCGGATCATTCCCCTTGTTGGCGTCAGTCTTGAGGCCTTCCGAGCCTGCCCGGAAGGCTTCCCCCGCTACAGAGGTGGCGCGGCCCTGAGTGCGACGGTCAACAAATACCTTCGCGAGAACGGTCTTTTGGAGACGCCCGACCATTCCATGTACGGGCTGCGCCACAGCATCGAGGACCGTATGCTCGACGCCGATGTTGACGAACGGATCAGACGCGATGTTCTGGGCCATAGTCTTAGCCGAGAACGGTATGGCAAGGGCGCAGACCTCGCCAAATTGGCTGAAACTCTTCGAAAGGTAGCCATCTGATCTTGCCTGAGGCGTGCCCTGAGCGGTCAAGATCAAATGCATTGCGCCGTTCAGAACGTGCCCCGCCAACCAAATTTGATGCACCTAGAATGCTCCGTGGCCCTAACGGTATGACGGACCAGCTGTCCTTCTGACCTTCTAAAATAACATATATTTAACAGCCGGTTATATGGATGCGCGCCTGCAGTTTGTATGGCGAAATGTAGTGCGCAGCGAGCAGGGACGAAACCCGAAGCCTGCCAGAAAAACTCACTCTGTCGCGTCCAGAAAATTGGCGGCATTAACAAGACTTTTCCGATTCCTCTCAGTACGAGCGTGTGCTCGGTCACATTTGACGCTCTGGAAGGGAAGTCCCCTGTCGAATCCGCTATCGAGGCTTTGGATTTCGCCACACTATGGCCGTGGAAATCTGGCACAGGCGATCAACCAGATGAGAGGGCAGGCCACACAAAAATAGACTTCTGGCGAGGCCGCGTGACTTGACCTTCGCCCAAATGGCTATCAAACGCCCCGAAAGGGGCCTACAACTCACTCATCAGGCTTTTTGCAGGATTTCATGGCGCGTTCTGTTTTAAATGCGTTGGTTGCCACGGTCTTGACGGCGGTTTCGCTTTACCTCTGGCGGATCACGTATCCCTCTACCGACTGGGCAGCTATGGCCCTTGGCCTATTGGCACTTGCGATTTGGTTGGGAAGCTGGCCACTCTTTCTCGATACTTGGCGTGTCCGGTTCTTCATCGCGCTTCGCGAGGATTCTTTTCTTGGCAAGATTCTGACCGGGCGTGTTCGGGCGGCTTTCCTGACCACCGGGTTCACGCTCGCAGCAGTCACTCTGTTGGCTTGGCAATCGCTGAATGCTTCGAAGGAGGAAGCATGCATAATGCTGTTGGCTTTCCTCCTCTCGGGAGGTCTTTTCAGCTTGGGCCAAAACTTGGTGGCGCGCCATTTCCACCAGCCTTTTGCCCGCAGTCTCGCAACTTCTTTGGTGTCCTGGCTCGTCGCTGTGCCATTCACAATCTTTCTAGCCTATTCCTTCTGGGCTTGGACTGCGATGCCAGGTGCGATGCTCGACGCTGACTTGTCACGCGCCGTACATATCGGCCTGGAAGAACTTCCGCCGCGGGGAGGTTGGATCGCGACGTTCCTTGCCATTCCCTATATCTATGAAGCCGATCAAACTTTGGTTGGCGGTGAAACCTGGCTGACTACCCCGTCGTCAGCATCTTGCTCAGCTTTGATGCCGCATTATTCAGCTTTGTCTTCGTGTCGCACCGCATCGTGGTCACCCAATTCGTCGAAGCGCACATGATGAAGGCCCCTGGAATGACAGACGACCCGGTACAGGCACCTAAGGTGCGAAAGCGGCGACTTGCGCCTTGGTTCTGGGGCACAATTCTTGCGATGGCGGCATTGACGATCTTGCTGAGTATCACGGCCGCATTGCGCCAAGAAACTGAGGTTGCCGAAAAGATTGATCTCGACCCGACGCCGATTGAGGTCAGCGCGGCTAAACTTGAGAGCCTTTTGACCAACGCCAACCTGTTGGCGGTTCAGGCGGTAATGCCTCAGATCGGACCACTCGTCGACGCGGCCTATCGGCCAGCTTACGACGCGATCCCGGCCTATGCCGATTTTCACTATTCAGTCTGGGGTGAGTACACAGAACTGAGCGCAGCTGCGCTTGGCGCGGTCACTGGAAAACTGGAGGAGATGCTCCTCGGAGGCCTTGGGACGCGGCTCGAAACGGTCGGGGTGCAGTTGGACGATCACTTCGCCTCATCATTCGAGGCCGAACTTGCCACTGTGGAAGGGGTCAGCAAGATCAGTCTCGGGCCGCTAACCACCCAGACCATGGACAGTGTTTTCGCACGAATGAAGGTCACTGTTCCAGTCGGGACAGTGGCGACGCTTGGGACGGCGATGGCAGTAAAGGGCGTCGCAAAAATCATGGCCAAGAAG
>CAWAEL010000025.1:0-269541 GCA_963781185.1 uncultured Alphaproteobacteria bacterium | reverse complement strand
GGCCACGTATTGCTGTTCGGGGCTAACAGGGCGCTATGATCTGCTGGATGTTGCACAGAGGGAGGTGTAACAGATCGACGCCGATGCGGTTTTGTCAGGCAAAGGCTGACTCGATACTGCCTACTGCCCGTGCGATGCGTGCATTGGCGAAACTGAGCCCATCAGAGCAGCAATGTATGAATGGATTGAAAACCGGGTGGCACCGGGCAGACTGGCCGCATGGGCGTTGACGATGGCGCGGGTCATGGTGGAAGTGTTGCCGATCGCTGGCCTGCCATGCAACCCTAGAAATGGAGTGTGGGCGGCCCCCTGTCCAAATCATACAACCCTTGGCTTCATGGAACCGATGCGGGGCAGGCAGCGAACCTCAATCGCGCGCCAGTGCAGGCGGGCACGCGACGTCGTAGCTTACCACGCCGGGAGACGAGGGCGGGATAGCCTCGCCCGCCGTCACCACAGACAAAGTCAACCCGTCCACAGAACGATAGGCATATTTACAAAATGCAAAGCCCGTTCCCGAGCAATCCTGTGCCTCTGTCAGCTCCGGCAACATCACGTCGGGTGTACGACGCGCAGCAGGTTCGGGCATCCAACCTTCCGCCAACAGCACACGGCGGGCAAGGTGGATTGGAATGCCGTAGATATTCGGAAGGCTGACTGTTCCATTACAAAACGAGTTGCGACTGGCGACAGCCGAGACGATGACTAGATCAGGCCCATGCAGGCGCAGGTCGGCCCATGGTCGGTATGGATAGCTGCCGTCCCAGACCCTCAACCCGCCTTCGGTTTCAGAAATGGAACCGATCCCACGCCGGGAATTGGGTTCGGCATAAATTAACCCCTCCATCCGTCCGGCGCGGAAGATTGCTATGTTGCCGTCAGTGATCTCACAGGAGCCGCTGGTGCCGGGCGAAACGTGGCCCGCAAAACTGACAATGCTCAGACCGTTCAGCACGATTTCAGAGGTCACGCCCCATCCCTTTTGGGCGATTCCTTGACCTTCAGGCGTGCGCGGATTTACGACGACCGGTGTGCAATCGGTGGGATCAACTGGACCTGCAGGATTTGATGGCAGGTGGTCCAAGGCGACAACCATCAAATTGTCGACTTGGCTCACCAGATCCACGCCACCAGCGAAAGCGGGTGATACAGAGTTGCATAGCGCGGCGAGTATGATTGTGCGGATCATGGCGGTAGGATGCGGGTTGGGGATGGTCCTGACAAGTGTTGAAACCCCAGCAAGCCGACAGGGGGCGAGCTGCTAGGCCTGCCCCAACTCTCCGTGGACAACGCCGCTTACCAGAAACTCTGGCACGCCAAGGCCCGTTAGCCGGGTGTCGGCGGCGGTCGATCCCTCGCACGATGCTCCCCAAAACCTTTCCATTCATGAATGTATAATTCCAAGCCGTTGATTTTGCGGCATTTCGAAAACTGTCCACATGCGGACACATCAAACCTCTTGGCGAAATCATCGGGATGGGGTATCGGGAGGACATGAAGAACGGTGCAACCCAACTGATTTGCTGCATTACCCGCTGACATAGTCGCGCGGGCGTTCTTCTGTTCCCTAATTTGGACGAAGTTGCTAGACCCGCGGCGGCATCCGTTTGCGCGCTTGAAAAGGTCTGAGCCATGGTTACGATCCGCCTGCACAACACCAAAACCCGCGTGAAAGAGGTGTTCACGCCGATCGATCCGTCGAACGTGCGGATGTATGTCTGCGGGCCGACGGTCTATGACCGCGCCCATCTGGGCAACGCGCGGCCCGTGGTGGTGTTTGACGTGCTGTTCCGGCTGCTGCGCCATGTCTACGGCGCGGATCATGTGACCTATGTCCGCAACTTCACCGATGTGGACGACAAGATCAACGCGACGGCGCAGGCCCGCAAGGCCGCCGGCGACCCGCGGCCGTTGGAGGCGCTGATCCGCGAGCGGACCGAGGAGACCATCGGCTGGTATCACGCCGACATGGACGCCTTGGGCGCGCTGCGGCCGACGTTTGAGCCGCGGGCGACGGAGTACATCGGGCCGATGATCGCGATGATCGTGGACCTGATCGCCTCGGGCCATGCCTATGAGAAAGAGGGGCATGTGCTGTTCCGGGTGCGGTCTTACAAGGACTATGGCGCGCTGTCGGGCCGGTCGGTCGATGACATGATCGCGGGGGCGCGGGTCGAGGTGGCGCCGTTCAAGGAAGACCCGATGGATTTCGTGCTGTGGAAGCCGTCGGACGCCGATCTGCCGGGCTGGGACAGCCCTTGGGGCAAGGGGCGGCCGGGCTGGCATATCGAATGCTCGGCGATGAGTTATGAGCTGCTGGGCGGGTCGTTTGACATCCACGGCGGCGGGATCGACCTGCAATTCCCGCATCATGAGAACGAGATCGCCCAAAGTGCCTGCGCCCATCCCGATGAGGGGTTTGCCCGGGTCTGGATGCACAACGAGATGTTGCAGGTCGAGGGCAAGAAGATGTCCAAGATCCTTGGGCAACTTCTTCACTGTGCGGGATTTGCTGGATCAGGGCGTGCCGGGCGAGGTGATCCGGATGGTCTATCTCGGCACCCACTATGGCAAGCCGATGGACTGGACTGAGGAGAAGGCTGAGCAGGCCGAGGCCACTCTGCGTCAGTGGCATGGGCTGGTGGCGGGGGCCGAGGACCGGGGCTTGGTCGATGAAGCGGTGGTTGAGGCGCTGTCGGACGACCTGAACACGGCGGGGGCGATTGCGCGGCTGCATGCGCTGGCCAAGGCGATTTCGGGCAATCCGCAGAAGGATTGCCATGTGGAAAAGAGCCTGCTGCTGGGATCGGCGCGGATGCTGGGTCTGTTGGAGCCGGGGCTGGGGGACTGGGTCAAGGGGCCCGATCTGTCGGTTTGGGCGGACAGGCTGGCGGCGCTGCGGGTGGCGGCGATGGCGAGCAAGGATTTCGCCGGGGTGGATGCGATGAAGGCGGCGCTGATGGCGGCCGGGGTTGAGGTGCGGATGTGCAAGGCGGGGGTCGAGCTTGGTGCCCGGGCCGGGTTTGATGCGGCGAAGCTGGAGGCGCTGTGAATGGCCAAGGAACGGCTCTACCTCTTCGACACCACCCTGCGCGACGGGCAGCAGACCCAGGGCGTGCAGTTCTCGACCGCCGAAAAGCGGCAGATCGCGGTGGCGCTGGATGCTTTGGGCGTTGACTACATCGAGGGCGGCTGGCCGGGGGCGAACCCGACCGACAGCGAGTTCTTCGCCGGCCCGCCGCAGACCCGCGCCACGATGACCGCGTTTGGCATGACCAAGCGGGTGGGGCGGTCGGCGGAGAATGACGATGTGCTGGCGGCGGTGTCTGAATGCGGCAACCGCCCGCCGTCTGTCTGGTCGGCAAGACGCATGAGTTTCATGTGGCGACCGCGCTTGGCGTGACGCTGGAGGAAAACCGGCAGGCGATTGCCGAGAGTTTTGCCCATGTCGTGGCGGAGGGGCGCGAGGCGCTGTTTGATGCCGAGCATTTCTTTGACGGCTACCGGGCCAATCCCGGCCTATGCGCTGTCCTGTCTGCGGGCGGCCTTTGACGCCGGGGCGCGGTGGATCGTGCTGTGCGACACCAATGGCGGCACCTTGCCGACCGAGGTGTGGCGCGGGTGGTGCGAGAGGTGGTCGGCCGCGGGCATTCCGGGCGACCGGTTGGGCATCCATTGCCATGACGACACCGGCAATGCGGTGGCCAATTCGCTGGCGGCGGTCGAGGCGGGGGTGCGGCAGATCCAGGGCACGCTGAACGGGCTGGGCGAGCGCTGCGGCAATGCCAATCTGACGACGCTGATCCCGACTTTGCTGCTGAAGGAACCCTTTGCCAGCCAGTTTGAAACCGGGGTCTCGCTGGAGGGGCTGAAGGGCCTGTTGCGCGACAGCCGGATGCTGGACGACATCCTGAACCGGGTGCCGCTGCGCTCGGCGCCCTATGTCGGGGCCTCGGCCTTTGCGCATAAGGCGGGGCTGCATGCCTCAGCGCGATCCTGAAAGACCCCACCACCTATGAGCATATCGACCCCGCGGTGGTGGGCAATGAGCGGGTCATCCCGATGTCCAATCAGGCCGGGCAGTCGAACCTGCGGGCGCGGCTGGTGGCGGCGGGGATTGCGGTGGCGCCGGGCGATGCGCGGCTGGGGCGGATTCTGGAGGTGGTGAAAGAGCGTGAGGATCAGGGCTATGCCTATGACGGCGCGCAGGCCAGTTTCGAGCTGCTGGCGCGGCGCGAACTGGGGCTGTTGCCGGCGTTCTTTGAGGTGAGGCGCTACCGGGTGACGGTGGAGCGGCGCGGCGGCAGACCGATGTCCGAGGCGGTGGTTGAGGTGAAGATCGGCGATCAGGTCATGCTGTCGGTCAGCGATTCGATGGACGAGACTGGGGCGGACCGTGGGCCGGTCAATGCGCTGTCCAAGGCCCTGGCCAAGGATCTGGGGCCCTATCAGGCGGTGATCGACGACCTGCATCTGGTGGATTTCAAGGTGCGGATCACCCAAGGCGGCACCGAGGCTGTCACGCGGGTCATCATCGACAGCGAGGACGCGCAGGGCCATCGCTGGTCGACCGTCGGCGTCAGCGCCAATATCGTCGATGCGTCTTTCGAGGCGCTGCTGGATGCGATCAACTGGAAACTGGTGCGCGATGTGGGGGCAGCATTGTGAAGCATATGTGGATCGTCGCTGGCTTGCTGGCGGGTTGCATGGCGCCGCCGCCTGAGGGCACGCCGGTGATTGAGATTTCGTCGGGCGGCTTCTTTGGCAGCAATGCGACGCAGGTCTATGGCAATGATGTTCTGATCTCCAACTCCTCGCCCGGCATGGGGCAGGACGGCAAACAGAACGTGCAGCAGGGGGAACCGGGCAGCTATGACCGGCGTTGGCGCTGTTCTTGCCGCCAAGGGGCCAGCTGCGAAGGCCGCGATCAAGCCGCAGGCCGAGCAATGTATGGATTACGGCACGGACATGGTTCGTGCCACGCCGCCGATTGCCGGGATCGACTATATCTCTGCCGCTTGCCCGGATGCGGCGATGGCCGGGCTGATGTCGGATCTGCTGGCCGCGATTGCTGCGCCTAAATGAGCGTTACGGCCTGTGCTGCTTTGGTTGAGCGCGGCGATCCTGACCGCTTTGCCGCTGTGATGGCCGCCCCGGTTGCGGCCCGTGCCCGGCTGTGGCCGCTCTATGCGTTCAACCTTGAGGTGGCCCGTGCGCCTTGGGTCAGCAAAGAGCCGATGATTGCCGAGATGCGGTTGCAATGGTGGCGCGACGTGGTGGCAGAGCCCACCGCCCGGGCGCATGAGGTGGCGGCCCCGTTGCATGATCTGATCGGGGAGACTGGTCTGCCGGTGGCGGTGTTGGATCGCATGGTCGCGGCGCGGCGTTGGGATGTCTACAAAGAGGCCTTTGCCGACCGGACTGCCTTTGACGCCTATCTTGATGATACCAGCGCGGGGCTGATGTGGCTGGCGGCGCGGGCGCTTGGGGCGCCTGAGGCGGCGGAACCTGCTGTGCGGGCGGTTGGCTGGGCCACGGGGCTGGCGAATTATCTGCGCGCGGTGCCGGATCTGGAGGCGCGGGGACGTTTGCCGCTGGTCGATGGCCGACCTGAGGCGGTGCAGGCTTTGGCGGAGGATGGCTTGCGCTGTCTGGCCAATGCGCGGGCGGGGCGGCATCTGCTGGGGCCGGGGCGTCCGGCTTTGTTGGCGGGGTGGCAGACTGAGGCGCTGTTGCGCGTGGTGCAGCGCGATCCGATGGTTGTGGCTGAGGGCCGGTTGGCGCTGTCAGAGTTTTCGCGACGCGGACGGTTGATTGTGCAATCCTTGACGGGACGGATCTGACGATGTTCATCCGGGCGACGGCTGCCGATGTGGGAGTTGTGACCGCGCTGACGCGGGCGGCCTATGGTCCTTGGGTTGCGCTGATCGGGCGGGAACCGTTGCCGATGGTGGTCGATTACGCCGAGGCCGTGTCGGACCATCAGATTGATTTGTGGTGCGAGCAGGGCGTGGTTCAGGCGCTGATCGAACTGGTGCCGATGACGGATCATTTGCTGGTCGAAAATGTCGCCGTTGGGCCGGAGCATCAGGGCAGGGGGTTGGGCCGGGTGTTGATGGCGCGTGCTGAAGCGGTGGCGCGCAGCCTCGGTCTGTCGGAGATCCGGCTTTATACCAATGCCGCCTTTGCCCGGAACTTGGAGTTCTACCTGTCGTTGGGCTATACGGAAACCCATCGCCTGCCGTTCCGGTCGGGCCAGATGGTTTATTTCAATAAGGCTGTTCAGGACTGACCTGCGATGGGCCATCTGGCCCATCGCGGTTTGCAATCAGCCGTTCAGGGCTGCGACACCGGGCAATTCCTTGCCCTCCATCCATTCCAGAAACGCGCCGCCGGCGGTGGAGATGAAGGTGAAATCCTGCGCCACCCCGGCGTGGTTCAGCGCCGAGACGGTATCGCCGCCACCTGCGACCGACACCAGCTTGCCCTCACGGGTCAGGCGGGCCGCAACGCGGGCCGCTTCGGTCGTGGCGGCGTCAAACGGGGCCAGCTCGAACGCGCCGAGGGGGCCGTTCCAGATCAGGGTCTTGCAGGCTTCAAACACCTTGGTCAGGTTCGCCACGGTTGCGGGGCCTGCGTCGAGAATCATCGCATCCGCCGGGCAGGCGGTGGGCTTGACGGTGGAATTGTCGGCCCCGGCCTTGAATTCGCGCGCCACAACCACATCGACCGGCAGATGAATGGTGCAGCCCGCCGCCTTGGCCTTGGCGAGGATGTCCAGCGCCGTCGGCGGCCATGTCGCGTTCGGCCAGCGACTTGCCAACCTCGATCCCCTGCGCCACGAGGAAGGTGTTCGCCATGCCGCCGCCGATCACCAGATGATCGACCTTGGTCACGAGATTGCCCAGAAGTTCCAGCTTGGTCGACACCTTGGCCCCACCGACCACGGCCACAACCGGACGCTCCGGTTTGCCCAAGGGCGGCTTCCAGCGCGCGCAGTTCGGCCTCCATCAACCGGCCAGCGGCGGCGGGCAGCAGACGGGCCAGAGCCTCGGTCGAGGCATGGGCGCGGTGGGCGGCGGAGAAGGCGTCGTTGACATAGAGATCGCCCAATGCGGCCATTTCGGCGGCGAGGGCGGGGTCGTTCTTCTCTTCGCCGGGGTGAAAGCGGGTGTTTTCCAGCAGAACCACGTCGCCGGGTTCCGCCGCGTCAATCGCCTCGCGCGCGGGGGCGCCGATGCAATCGGAGCCGAACACCACCTTGCGGCCGAGCGAGGCCTGCAGCGGCGGATACGACATGTGACAGGCTCATCTCCGGCACGACCTTGCCCTTGGGCCGGTCGAAATGGGCCAGCAGCACGACCTTGCCGCCGCGCGCGATGATATCTTCGACCGTGGTGCGGATCTTGTCGATGCGCGTGGTGTCGGTGACGATCCCCGCTTCCATCGGCACGTTGATGTCCACCCGCATCAGCACGACCTTGCCCGCCAGTGCCACATCGTCGATTGTCTTCCAGGCCATGACCGCCTCCATAAGGATTTCATCCCTGTTTCCGCGCAACGCGCGCAAACGTCAACCATCGGCCCTTCCCCTTGGCCCCCTCTCGGGCTAGTTTCTGCACCGATGCAAGACAAGGGAGCCCGCAATGGCCGAAATCAAAGACCCAGAGAACACGATCATCGTAACGTTGAAAGACGGCGAGGTGGTGATTGAACTGCTGAACGATATCGCACCGCTGCATGTCGAGCGTATGAAGACGCTGGCACGGGCCAAGGCCTATGACAACGTTTGCTTTCACCGCGTGATCGACGGCTTCATGGCCCAGACCGGTGATGTCGAAAACGGCAACATGGAAAAAGACTTCAACCTGCGCCGCGCTGGCACGGGCGGGTCCGAGCATCCGGACGTTCCGGCAGAGTTTTCCGGCATCCCGCATGACCGGGGCACCATTGGCGCGGCACGTTCGTCGAACCCGAATTCCGCCAACAGCCAGTTCTTCATCAACTTCAAGGACAACCACTTCCTGAACCGCCAATACACGGTTTATGGTCGCGTCCTGTCGGGGATGGAGCATGTCGACGCCATCACCAAGGGCGAGCCGCCGGCCAATCCTGACCGCATGATCACTGTCCGGGTGGCCGCAGATGTTGCATAAAGCCCTCGCGTTTGCCGCCGTCCTGTTGGCCACGCCGGTCTGGGCCGAGGGCGATGGTCCCGGTCCCAATCTGGTGATCGAGATGGCCGGTCAGGCCAATGGCGAAGTCGTCATCGACCTGAACCCCGATATCGCGCCCAAGCATGTGGCGCAGATCGTCGCCCTCGCCAAAGCGGGCGCCTATGACAATGTGGTGTTCCACCGCGTCATCGACGGCTTCATGGCGCAGACCGGCGATGTGCAATACGGCAAAAAGGGTGGCGACACCTCAATGGCGGGCATGGGCGGCTTCTGACATGCCCGACATCCCGGCTGAGTTTTCGGACGTCGCCTTCGAGCGTGGCATCGTCGGCATGGCCCGCAGCCAAGACCCGAATTCTGCCAACAGCCAGTTCTTCATCATGTTCGCACCGGGCGATTTCCTGAACGGCCAATATACCGTGGTCGGCAAGGTCATTTCCGGCATGGAGGTGGTCGATCAGATCAAGAAGGGCGAAGGGCAGAACGGTGAGGTCAGCGACCCCGACGTGATGGCCAAAGTCACCGTCACCGAATAGTTGAAAACCGCCCCGGCCTTGCAAAAGCGCCGGGGCTTTTGATTGGAGCTTACATGGAACACCGTCGCCTTGGCCGGTCTGGCCTGATGGTCCCCGTTCTGACATTGGGCACCGCCACCTTTGGTGGCAACGGGGATTTCTTCAGTCCCTGGGGCGATACCGACGTCGCCCAAGCCCGCAACATGGTGGATATCTGTCTTGATGGCGGGCTGACCATGTTCGACAGCGCCGACGTCTATTCCGCGGGCAAAGCCGAATCCATCCTTGGGGCGGCCCTCAAAGGGCGCCGCGACAAAGTCATGATCTCTACCAAGGCGACCTTCCGTCATGGTCCGGGGGCAAACGACGTCGGCTCTTCGCGGTCTGCGCTGATCCGTGCGGTGGACGCGGCGCTGACGCGGCTGGACACCGACTATATCGACCTGTTCCAGTTGCACGGGTTTGACGCCCTGACCCCGCTGGAAGAGGTGATGGGGGTGCTGGATGACCTCGTGACCGCAGGCAAGTTGCGCTATGTCGGCTGTTCCAACTTTTCCAGCTGGCATCTGATGAAATCGCTTGGCGGTGTCGGACCGTCTGGGCCTGACCCGCCATGTCGCGCATCAGGCCTATTACTCGCTGCTGGGCCGTGATTACGAATGGGACCTGATGCCGCTGGCGCTCGACCAAGGGGTTGGCGCCGTGGTGTGGAGCCCGCTTGGCTGGGGCCGCCTGTCCGGCAAGCACCGCCGCAGTCAGCCTTTGGTTGGCACCAGCCGGGCAGAGTTGACGGCATCTGGCGCGCCGCCCGTCGATACCGAACATTTCTATGATGTGATGGATGTGCTGGACCAGATTGCAGTTGAGACCGGCAAGTCCGTGCCGCAGATCGCGCTGAACTGGGTGCTGGGGCGGCCCTCTATCGCCACCGTTATCATCGGCGCGCGGAATGAGACGCAGTTGCAGCAAAACTTCGGCTGTCTGGGGTGGAGCCTGTCTGCCGATCAACTGGCGCGGCTCGACAAGGTCAGCCGCCCGGCCTTGCCCTATCCAAACTGGCATCAGGCCGGGTTTGCACGCAATCCGCCGCCGGTCTGACGTTATTCCATCCTGCCGCCCAAGCCGGGGCGGCAGGATGGACGTAAATCAGCCCAAGATCACCAAAGCATGGCGCTTCTTGCCCGCCGTCAGTTTCAGCGGGTCAATGAATTCGCCCGCGCCGTAGCGCCGCCCGGCGTCCAGCACCAGATCGTCGTTGATCCGCGCGCCACCTTCCTGAACCAACCGCTTGGCATCCTTACCCGTCGCGGCCAGACCGGCGCGGACAAACAGTTGCGCCACGGTGATGCCGTCGGCCACCTCATCCGGGGTCAGGGTCAGGGTCGGCAGATCGTCACCGACGCCACCCTTTTCAAACACTTCCCGCGCGGTCGCCTCTGCCGCCGCAGCAGCCTCTGCGCCGTGCAGCAGGGTGGTGACGGCATTGGCGAGGGCGATCTTGCCGAGGTTGATCTCTGCCCCCTGCAAGGGCGCCCAGACGGTTGCATTCGTCAATCGGCAGTTCGGTATAGAGCTTCAGGAACCGCCCCACATCAGCATCGGTCGTGTTGCGCCAGAACTGCCAGAACTCATACGGGCTCAGCAGATCGGCGTTCAGCCAGACCGCGCCATTGGCCGATTTGCCCATCTTTTTGCCATCCGACGTGGTCAGCAGCGGTGAGGTCAGGCCATACACCTCATGCCCCACCACACGGCGCGTCAGGTCCACGCCGTTGACGATATTGCCCCATTGATCCGACCCGCCCATCTGCAACAAACAGCCATAGCGGCGGTTCAGTTCCAGAAAGTCATAGGCCTGCAGGATCATGTAGTTGAATTCGAGGAAGGACAGCGATTGCTCACGGTCCAGCCGCGATTTCACGCTTTCGAACGACAGCATCCGGTTGACGCTGAAATAGCGGCCGATGTCGCGCAGGAAGGACAGGTAGTTCAGATCGTCCAGCCACAGGGCGTTGTTTATCATCACCGCATCGGTCGCGGCCTCGCCAAATTGGACATAGGGCGCGAAGGCGCGTTTGATCCCGGCGATGTTGCTCGTCGATCTGGTCATTGGTCAGCAGCGGACGTTCTTCGGCGCGGAAGGACGGATCGCCCACCTTGGTCGTGCCGCCGCCCATCAGGACAATCGGTTTGCCGCCGGATTTCTGCAACCAGCGCAGCATCATGATCTGGATCAACGATCCGACATGGAGTGAGGTCGCCGTGGCGTCAAACCCGATATAGGCGGGCACGACGCCCTTGAGGAAGGCCTCATCCAACGCCTGATAATCGGTGCAGTCGGCCAGAAACCCCCGCTCCATCATCACGCGCATAAATTCTGATTTCGGGTGGTAGGTCATGGCTGCCTCGTGCTCTATATGGGCAGCGGTATAGCGGGGGGACGCATGAAGGGAAAGCAGCCTGTTTGGGCCTTGGGGTCAATGTCGGGCACTTCGCTGGATGGCGTCGATGCCGCCATGGTCCTGACCGATGGCGAGACGGTGTTTGAATTCGGCCCGCACGCCTATCGTCCCTATACAGAGGCTGAGCGCGAGCACGATCCGCGCCGGCTTTGGCCGCTGGCCGGGGGATGAGGGCGTGTCGGCGGCGGCAGAGGTTGTCGAACTGGCCCATGTCGAATTGCTTCGCCGGTTTTCGGGTGCCGATCTGGTGGGGTTTCACGGGCAAACGCTGGCCCATGACCCGCGCGGACGTGGGACGCATCAGGCAGGCGATGGCGCGTTGTTGGCGCAGGCCTTGGGTGTGACGGTGGTCTGGGACTTTCGGTCGAATGACGTGCAGATGGGCGGGCAGGGTGCGCCTTTGGCCCCGTTCTTTCACCATGCCTGCGCGCGGTTCATGGGGGCCGACGGCGCCGCTGGCGATGCTCAACCTCGGCGGGGTTGGCAATGTGACGTGGATTGACCCACGGGTTGCGGCACCGGATCGGCCGGGGGCTTTGCTGGCGTTTGACACCGGTCCCGCCAATGCGCCGATCAACGACCTGATGCTGGTGCGGCGTGGGGTGGCGCAGGATGAGGGCGGGGCTTTGGCGTTGGTGGGTCAGGTCGATGCGGCGGTGGTGGAGCGGTTTCTGGCCCTGCCGTATTTCTACAAGATGCCGCCAAAATCGTTGGATCGCAATGACTTCCACATGATTCTTGAAGCAGTATCTCAACTGTCGGACGCCGATGCCGCTGCAACGCTGACCGCGGCTGCTGCTGCCGCTGTCACCCGCGGGGCCGAGCATTTCCCTGAACCGATCAGCCAACTGCTGGTAACTGGTGGTGGGCGGCACAATGCGGCGATGATGGCGGCGCTATCGGCGGGTCTGCCCGGTGTCGCGCCGATCGAGGCGGCGGGGCTGAACGGCGACATGCTGGAGGCGCAGGCCTTTGCCTATCTCGCCGTCCGGGTGGCGCGTGGCCTGCCGACCTCTGCCCCCATGACCACCGGGGTTCCGGCGGCGGTGGGGGGCGGGCAGATCAGCAGGCCGGAGTGAGCGGGCGTTAACCGATGTAACGTCGCATCGCCGCCTCGGCCCCATGCGCCCAGACATAGCCAAGCGCCTCGGCAAAGCGGTCAGCGAAGCCCTTGTTCTGCGCCAGATCGCCGTAGATCGCCGACATGCCGATCCATTCTGACGGGTCGGTCTTGGCGGCAAGGGCGGTCTTTTGCAGCACGTCCCAGTTCGGATCATTGGGCGCAATCTCTGCCCCCGTCTCATCCGTCCCGGCGCAGTAGCGGCACCACATCGCGGACAGCAGCGTCAGCCCTTCAGCCGTGCCACCCGCCGCCAGCACGTCACGGATCGACGGAATGATGAACTTGGGCTGGCGGTTTGACCCGTCCAGACACAGGCGGCGGACCTGGTCCATCACCTCGGGGTTGGAGAATCGCTCGATGATCAGGGTCTTGTAGTCGGTTCAGGTCCTGACCGGGGACGGGCGGCACGATCGGCAAAATCTCACGGGTTTCCACGGCATCTAGGAAGGCGCGGATGGTGGGGTCGGCCATGGTCTTGTCGACCTGTTCAATCCCCTTCAGCCCGCCGGGATAGGCGATGATCGCATGGCCGCCGTTCAGGATGCGGATCTTCATCGTCTCAAATTCATGGACATGGGTGGTGAAGGTCACGCCGACCTTTTCCAGCGCGGGGCGGCCTGCCGGGAAGTTATCCTCCAGCACCCATTGCCGGAACGGCTCGCAGGTCACCGGCACCGGGTCATCGCCCAGACCAAACTCGGCCGCCATCGCCTTTTCGCGCGGGCCGGTGGCGGGGGTGATGCGGTCGACCATGCCGTTCGGAAAGGCGACATTGGCCGCGACCCAATCGGCAAAGGCCGGGTCCGACAGCCGCGCGAGGCCAACCACAGCGTCCTTGGTGACATGGCCGTTGCCCGGCAGGTTGTCGCAGGACATCACGGTAAAGGGCACGATCCCTGCCGCCTTGCGCAGGCGCAGGGCCGCAAGGATCGCACCAAAGGCGGTGCCGGGCCGGGAGGGACTGGCCGCGTCCGCCACGATGTCGGCGGCTTTGGGGTCAAACGCCCCGTGGCGGCGTCGACAAAATAGCCGCCTTCGGTGACCGTCAGAGACACGATCCGGATCTCCGGCCGTGCCATCGCGGCGATCAGGGCGGCATTGTCATCCTGCACTTCGATAAAGCCGATCATCGCGCCAACCCGGCGGGCGCGGCGGCCTGACGGGTCCAGTTCGATCATCGTCGACAGGCAATCCTGCCCCAGCATGGCGTCACGCATCCGCGCATCACCTGCCCGGACACCCGCGCCCAGGATGGCCCAGTCATGCGACAGGCCCATCCCGAACAGGTCATCCAGATAGACCGCCATATGCGCCCGGTGAAAGTTGCCAAGGCCGATATGCACGATCCCCGGCGTCAGGGCTTTGCGGTCATAGCTGGGCAGTTGTACGTCTGTCATACCAGAGCCTTCCCGTCCTTGCCAAAGCGGTGGATCTTGCCGGATTGCGGCGACAGACGCACCTTGTCGCCGTGGCGCAGCATCACCTCACCGCTGGCGCGCACGTTGATCGTGCCCACCGTATCGGTTTGCACCTTGAGGAAGGTGTCAGAGCCGAGGTGTTCGGACAGGCCGACGACGCCTTCCCAACCGCCTTCGCTGACCACATCCAGATGTTCCGGGCGCACGCCGATGGTGGCGGCGCCGAGCTTGTCGGCCTCGGCCCCCTCAATCAGGTTCATCTTCGGGCTGCCGATAAAGCCAGCGACAAAGGTGTTGGCGGGGTGATTGTACAGTTCCAACGGGGAGCCGACCTGTTCGATCCGGCCCGCATTCAGCACGACGATCTTGTCGGCCATCGTCATCGCCTCAACCTGATCATGGGTCACATAGACCATGGTGGTTTTCAGCGACTGGTGCAGTTCGGTGATTTCCTGACGCATGTTGACCCGCAGGGCAGCGTCGAGGTTCGACAGCGGCTCATCAAACAGGAACGCTTTGGGTTCGCGCACAATGGCGCGGCCGATGGCGACCCGCTGACGCTGACCACCCGACAACTGGCCCGGACGGCGGTCGATATAGCTGTCGAGGTTCAGCACCTTGGCCGCACCGTCGACGCGCTTGGCAATCTCTGCCGGGTCCATGCCTGCCATTTTCAGCGGGAAGGCGATGTTTTTGCGCACCGTCATATGCGGGTACAAAGCGTAGGACTGGAACACCATCGCCAGACCGCGCTTGGCGGGTGGCAGGTCGGTGGCATCCTTGCCGTCAATCTCGATGGTGCCAGAGGTGGTATCCTCCAACCCTGCGATCAGACGCAGCAGGGTGGATTTGCCGCAGCCCGAGGGGCCGACGAACACCACGAAATCACCATCTTCGATGGTCAGGTTGACGCCGGGAATGACATCCACCTCACCAAAGGATTTGCGAACGGATTTGAGAACGATCTTGCCCATGTCTGTCTACCTCACTTAACCGCGCCGAAGGTCAAGCCCCGGACGAGTTGTTTCTGGCTGAACCAGCCAAGGATCAGGATTGGTGCGATGGCCATGGTCGAGGCCGCCGACAGTTTCGCATAGAACAACCCTTCCGGGCTGGAGTAACTGGCAATGAACTGGGTCAGCGGTGCCGCCTTGTGCGTGGTCAGTTGCAGCGTCCAGAACGCCTCATTCCACGACAGGATCACGTTCAACAGCAGGGTTGAGGCGATGCCGGGAATGGCCATTGGCGTCAACACATAGATGATCTCTGACCGCAGGTTCGCGCCGTCCATCCGGGCTGCCTCAAGGATCTCACCAGGGATTTCCTTGAAGTAGGTGTAGAGCATCCAGACCACGATCGGCAGGTTTATCAGCGTCATCACTGCGACCAACCCGGTCAGCGTGTCGAGCAGACCCATGTTGCGGAAGCCCAGATACATCGGGATCAACACGCCGACAGCGGGCATCATCTTGGTCGACAGCATCCACATCAGCAGATCTTTGGTGCGCGGCCCCGGTACAAAGGCCATGGCCCATGCCGCCGGGATCGCGATGATAAGCGCCAGTACGGTCGAGCCAATCGAGATGACGACCGAGTTGTAGAAGTGCAGCGCATAGTTCGACCGGGTCTGCACCTCAGCGTAGCTGTCAAACGACCAGGGCGACAACAGCATGTCGATCGGGCCCTTGATCGCGTCGCCTTCAGAGTGAAAGCTCATCAGGATCGTCCACAGGATCGGAAAGAATATCAGGATCCCGATGGTCCATGCAGAGATGGTGACGATGGTCTTGGATGCGGTGGATGTTTTGCGTGCCATGTTATTTGTCCAGGTTCTTGCCAATCATCCGCATCACGAAGATGGCGACGATATTGGCGAGGATGACAGCCACGATCCCGCCCGCCGAAGCGCCGCCGACATCGTTGTCGTAAAGGGATTGCAACGCGACAAGGTAGGTGATCGTGGTCGAGGCTGTGCCCGGTCCGCCGTTGGTCGTCACGGCAATCTCGGCATAGATCGACAGCAGGAAAATGGTCTGGATCAGGATGACGACGGTTACAGCCCGCGTCAGGTGCGGAATGGTCAGATAGAAGAACCGGCTGAACCAGCCCGCGCCGTCCATCTCTGCCGCCTCTTGCTGTTCACCGTCCAGCGATTGCAGCGCGGTCAGCAGGATCAGGGTGGCAAAGGGCAGCCACTCCCACGACACGATGCCGATGATCGACAACAGGGGCGCATGGCCGAGGAAATCATAGGGCTGTAGCCCCAACCCCTTGGCGATATGGGCAAACATCCCATTCACCGGGTTCATGAACATGTTCTTCCACACCAGCGCCGACACGGTGGGCATCACGAAGAACGGGGCGATCACCAGAACCCGCACGATGCCTTGGCCCCAGAACGGCATGTTCAACAGCAGCGCCAACAGCACCCCGCCAATCACGGTTATCAACAGCACCCCCATCACAAGGGCGATGGAATGCCAGATCGCGGCGAGGAAGGCGTGGTCGGTCAGGAAGTAGTAATAGTTGTCAAATCCGGCCCAACCTCCGCGGTCGGGGTACAACTGATTGTAGATCAGGAAGCTGAAGTAGATGGCCGTGACCAGAGGCACGATCATCCAGACGAGCAGCAGTCCGACCGACGGTGCCACCATCAGACGTGCGGCAATTCGGGACTGTTGGGTGGCCATTTCGAACCTCCTGAAGACACGGGATTGGGGGAAAGGTGGCCCGTAACGCCGGGCCGAGGTAGGGTAGGGGCCGCCCCTTGGGAGACGGCGGCCCCGTTCCGTTGGTTACTTGATGTAACCGGCTTTGGTCATTTCTTTGGTGACCATGCTTTGTGCTGCTGCAAGCGCATCAGCTGCCGACATGCTACCGGCAAGGGCTGCCGAGAACTGCTGACCAACTTCGGTCGCCATGCCCGCAAACTCCGGGATAGCTACGAACTGCACGCCAACATACGGAACGTCGTCCACAGTCGGGTGGGTCGGGTCAGCCGCGTTGATGCTGTCGAGCGTCATCTTGGCAAACGGGATCTTGGCGTATTCCGGGTTGGCATACAGCGAAGAACGCGTGCCCGGCGGTACGTTTGCCCAGCCTTCTTTGGACGCAACGAGGTCCAGATAGGCAGGGTTGGTTGCCCAGTTGATGAAGGCTTTGGCAGCCTCTACCTTTTGCGAACCAGCCGGTACGGCCAGCGACCATGCCCAGAGCCAGTTGCCGCGCTTGCCGAGGCCATTGTCAGGCGCCAGAGCGAAGGCCATCTTGTCAGCCACGGTCGAGTCCTTACCGGTCACGAACGAGGCAGCAACAGTCGCGTCGATCCACATGCCGCAATGGCCTTGCTGCATCAGCGCGAGGTTTTCGTTGAAGCCGTTGTTCGACGCGCCGGGCGGGCCGTAGTCGTTCATCAAGTGCAGATAGAAGTCGAGGGTATCAGCCCAGGGCTTGCTGTCGAACTGGGGCTTCCAGTCCATGTCAAACCACTTGGCGCCGAACGAGTTGGACATGGCGGTCAGGAAAGCCATGTTCTCGCCCCAGCCAGCCTTGCCACGCAGGCAGATGCCGTACTGTTCTTTGGACTTGTCGGTCATGGCCGCAGCGGCCTTGTCGATGTCAGCCCAGGTCGGTGCGTCCGGCATGGTCATGCCAGCAGCGTCCATCAGGTCCTTGCGGTACATGACCATCGACGATTCACCATAGAACGGCGAAGCGTAGAGGTGGCCATCAACCGTCAGACCGCCAGCGATTGCGGGCAGCAGATCGGCCTTGTTGTAGTCTTCCGGCAGATCGTCCAGGCTGACCAGCCAGCCTTGCTTGCCCCAGATCGGAACTTCATAGGTGCCGATGGTCATCACGTCGAACTGACCGCCTTTGGTGGCGACGTCGGTGGTGACTTTCTGGCGCAGGACGTTCTCTTCCAAGGTGACCCAGTTGACTTTGATGTCGGGGTTCTTGGCGTAGAAGTCGTCCATCAGCCCTTGCATACGGATCATGTCGCCGTTGTTCACGGTGGCAACAGTGATCTCGGTGGTTTCGGCCTGTGCAACGCCGGTCACGGCAAGCAGAGCCGACGCGCCAAGCAGCGCGCGAAGTGTCATCTTCATGTGTATCCTCCCTAGAAAGCGAGTGAGCAAATCATCGCTTGGTGGGTAAATGCTCACATATGGCCCAGTTGCGTCAAGCGCTTTTTTACGCTGCATCAGCGAAGGGTCAGCGCTTCAGAATGGCGGTTGCAGTGGTCTCGTCGGTGACCAAGCCGTTGATAATGCGCGATTGCAGCGCTGCAGCAATTGCCACAACCTTGCTCGGTCCGGCGGCGATTCCGATGGCAGGTCGGGCCAATCCCTGGGCCACCCGGACCCCGCCGGTGCGGCGATTCGTCCCGACATCCAGATATTCGCCCGCCGAATCATAGACCCAACCGGCCACTTCGCCGGTGGCCCCGGCGGCCTGCATCTCATCCAGCTCATGCCGTGTGACGAAGCCGTCGGCCAGCAGCGGCGCATCGTTCGACATCTGACCGACGCCGACAAAGACCACATCCGCCGCCGTCGCAAGATCGACCACCCGCCGCACCGGGGCGAGGGCGTGAAACGCCTCATTCTCCTCGGCGGTGGTGGAAACCACCGGCACCGGCATCGGATAGTGCGGCGCGCGCACCTTGTCAGCGATCCGCATCACGACGTCGAAAAAGCTGGCCGACCCGTCCGGCGCGATGTTCCCGATCAGCGACACGAGGCGGTGCTGATCGGCCTCCATCGGTTCCAGCGCGTCCACCATGCCGCGCAACGACCGGCCTGTGCCCAGCGCGATCACCTTGGGCTCTGGCATCCGCAGCACCCGCTCCAACTCGGCGGCGGCGGCGGGCGAGGTCGCGCGCACGGTGTCACCCCCCGGCCCGAGCGATGGGCACGACGCGGCAGCGCGTCAGACCGTAGCGGTCGGTCAGCGCCGACTCCAGATCCAGACAGGCGCCGATGCGGTGGCTGAGCCGGACCTGGATCAACCCCTCGGCCATCGCGCGGCTGACCAGTCGCTGCGCCCGCTGGCGCGACGACGCCCAGTTCGGTCGCAATCTGGTCCTGCGTCATGCCGCCGACGTAATACAGCCAGCCCGCGCGGGCGGCGTCGTCATGCAGCGAAGGTTCGGCTGTCATGCGGGCTCATTCGCGTCTCCGAATCCTGGGTCCAGATCGTAAAACACCGCGAAAGCTGTCAAAATGTCGAGTCCGGGCGCGCGTCGTCGGGCTCGTCCAATGCGCGTCCTGCCAGATGCGACCCGCCGACAAACCGCCAGACCGGCATTCCCGCCGCCCTGCGCCGCCCGCACGCCGTTCAGGCTGTCCTCGATCACCAGACAGCGGGCCGGGTCGCGCCGTGCTGCGCCGGCGCACAGCAAGAACAGGTCCGGCGCGGGTTTGCCATGGGCGACCATGGTTGCCGTGAACAGCCGCGTCGTCTGTCAGATGCGCCCAAGCCCACCATCTGCAACGAACGCTGCGCCCGCATCGGGCTGGTGGAGGTGGCAACGCAATAGGGCAGGGCCAACTGCGTCGAGCACCTGCCGCACATGCGGCATGATCGTCAACCCTTCGGCAAAGGCGGCCATCAGGCGGCTGCGGTACTGATCCTCGAAGTCGGGCGGCAGGTCCAGGCCGAAACTCCCTGCGGATCGTCGCCATCACGGTCGGATAGGTGCGCCCCAGAAAATGCCGCGCCGACATAGTCCAGGTCGATCTGCACGCCAAGGTCCGCCAAGCTCGTCCACCAGCATCCGGGCGGAGATGATTTCGCTGTCGATCAGCACACCGTCGCAGTCGAATATGACCAGATCAATGCCATGGCATGCCCCCTATGGCGCCCTGGTGTGGCGCAGGTCGGCTTTTGTCCAGCATGTCGCGGGGAGCTTTGACAGTGTGGCGATACAGGTTAGGCATGGGGGTCAGGACACGGGGGCGTGAATGCTGTTTGTCTATCAGTCGCAAAACGGGAAACTGGTGCAGGCTGGCCGAGGTGCCTCTGGTCAAGCCTGCTTGGATTGATCTGTGCAAGCCTGACGCCGGCCGAAGTGGCGCGTGTCGCCGGCGCTTGTTCCCGACATTCCGACACTGGCCGACCTGGAAGAGATCGAAATCTCGGCCCGGCTGTACCGCGAGGCGGGCTTTGACTATCTGACCATTATGGTGCCCGGCCTGTCACGTGAAGACAACGTAACCCCGATCATCGGCCCGGTCGCCTTCATTCTGGGCCGAGTCGGCTGGTGACGGTGCGCTATCACACCCCACGCCCGTTCGAAACCTATGCCACCGCGTGCCGAAAAGATCGGCCTTGGCTGCGACGGGCCAGAGCAGGTTTTCCTGGGTCTGTGCGAAGAGATCATTGGCCGCATCGCCGACCTGCTGGAGGGTGCCGGGCCGGAACTGGACATGATCACCCGCCAGATCTTTCACCACCGAGGGCAGGGGCCGGAGGCGGTGTTCCTGCAGGGCGCTGGAAATCGTCGGGCCGGCAAGCTGACATGGTGGGCAACTGCCGCCTGTCGTTGCTGACGCTGGAACGCGCCCTTGGGGTTCTTCCTGCGGACAGGGCTGGAAGAGCGCGGGCAGGTCGACCCGTACAAGGCCCGCATCATCGGTCTGACCGCGGGACATCCAGTCGCTGGAGGTGCATGGCGATTACTCTCGTCCAACGCGTGTGGCGCAGGCGACCGACGCGACCCTGGGCATGATCAACCTGGCGCAGAACAACACGGTGCGCATCGTGTCGGTGGTGGCCGTGCTGTTCCTGCCGCCCACGCTGATCGCGTCGATCTATGGCATGAACTTTCGCCTGATGCCGGAACTGGACTGGGCCGGCGGCTATCCGATGGCCTTGGTGCTGATGGTGGCCTCGGCGGCCGTGACGCTATCTGTTTTTCAAGTGGAAGAAATGGCTGTAACACTATGGAATACCTATGAAAATCACCAAACTTGAAACCTTCGGCAACGAGTTTGTCACCTTCACCCGCGTCACCGCCGAAGACTGGCGCGCACGGGCTGGGGCCAGCTGTCGACCTATAACGCCGACATCACGGCACGAGGTCTTTCACCGGCAGGTCGCGCCGCCATGCCATCGGCACGCGAGGTGGACGACATGGAGGACACGCTGCAACCTGATTTCCGAGCGGGAACACAAATACCCCGGCTCCTACCTGCGCCGCGCCCAGACCGGGCTGGACACCGCCGTCTGGGATCTGCGCGGCAAGCTGGCGGGCAAACCCGTGGTCGAGCCTGCTGGGCGGCACCCCCGGCCGCTTGCGCGCCTATGCCTCGTTCGATGAAGCGCGACATCACGCCCGCAGGACGAGGCGGCGCGCTTTGTGCAGCTGCGCGACGACGCACGGTTTCACCGCCTTCAAATGGCGCGTGGGTGCCGAATGTGGGCGCGGCCGCGACGAATGGCCGGGCCGCACCGAAGAGGTTATTCCCATTGTTGCCAAGGCCTTGGGCGACGGCATTGACAAACTGGTTGATGCCAATTCCTGCTACGCCCCAGCCCGCGCCATCGAGGTTGGCCACATGCTGCAAGACAACGGCATCGCCCATTTCGAGGAACCCTGCCCCTATTGGGAATACGACCAGACCGCCGAAGTCCGCGCCGCCTTGAACATCGACATCACCGGCGGCGAGCAGGATTGCGAGTTTGTCAGCATGGCAGCTGATGATCGAACACCACGTCCGTCGACATCCTGCAACCCGACGTGATGTATATGGGCGGCATCTCCCGCACGCTGCAGGTCTGCGAGATGGGCCGCAAGGCGGGCCTGCCGATCACGCCGCACGCCGCCAACCTGTCGCTGGTGACGATGTGCACCATGCATCTGCTGAAGGCGATTGCCCAACCCCGGCAAGTATCTGGAGTTTTCGATCGAAGGCCTCGATTATTATCCCTGGCAGGACGGGTTGTTCCTGAATGACCCCTACCGCATCGACGACGGGCCATGCCATCGTGCACGGACGCCCCGGGCTGGGGCGATCGAGATCAACCCCGCCTTCCTCGACAAGGCCAGCTATCAGGGTCAGCGCATTATGAAAACCATCGTCATCACCGGCGCAGGCTCTGGCATCGGCCGCGCCACCGCGCAGGCCTTTCTGGCAGCAGGTTGGGCTGTCGGCCTGATGGGCCGCCGGGCCGAGGCCTTGGCCGAAACCGCGGCTGGCGACCCGAACGCGCTGATCCTGCCCTGCGACGTGACCGAGCCTGCGGAGGTGGACGCCGCCTTTGCCAAGGCCGCTGCCGCTTGGGGCCATCTCGACGTCCTGTTCAACAACGCCGGCATGTCGGCCAAAGGCGCCCCGATTGACGAGATTCCGGTCGAAAGCTGGCTGGCCGTCAGCAACACCAACATCACCGGCATGTTCCTGTGCGCCCGCGCCGCCTTTGGCCAGATGCGCCATCAGATGCCGCAGGGCGGGCGCATCATCAACAACGGCTCGATCTCGGCCCATGTGCCGCGCCCGGGGTCCGCGCCCTACACCATGTCGAAACATGCGGTGACCGGGCTGACCCGCACCCTTGGTCTGGACGGTCGCGCCTTCAACATCGCCTGCGGTCAGATCGACATCGGCAATGCGCTGACCGACATGGCCCGCGCCAGACCCAGGCGTGCCACAGGCCGATGGCCGGATCGCGGTAGAGCCGACGATGGATGTCGGCGACGTGGCCGACGCCGTGCTGCACATGGCCGAGCTGCCGCTGGACGTGAACGTGCCCTTCATGACCATCATGGCGCGCGACATGCCCTATATCGGGCGGGGCTAAGGTCGCGTCGCGACAGCCCGTGGCGGTACAGGTCGATCGCCGCGTGCAAGATCAGGTACAGTGACAAACTGCCGGTCACCAGCAGAGTCAGAGTCATTGTATGCTGTTACCGACATGATGCCCCCCTTCTCGGATCATCGTCATCACCAGTTCACCAAGCCGATTGCGGCAATTTCATGGCAAGGTACCGATGCAGTTCCACCGCGACCTGACAGGGCCATCCATAAGCACACAGTTTACCAATCACCTTGAGGGCGCCAGCACCTTGCGGGGACGCAGATTGCCTGACAGGTTCGCCGCAAGCCCAACCCCGAGGACGACCATGACCCTGCGCGACCCCGCCTTCACCGCCCCCGGCCAGTTCTGGCGCGGCAATCTGCACACCCATTCGACCCGGTCGGACGGCATCCTGTCGCCCGAAGAGGTGTGCCGCCGCTACCGCGACGAGGGCTATGATTTCCTGGCGCTGACCGACCATTTCGTCGGGCAGCTACGGTTATCCGATCGTCGATACCGTGCCGATGCGGACCAACAGCTTCACCACCATCCTCGGGCGCCGAACTGCACTCGGGCGCGATGGCGAATGGCGAGTTGTGGCACATCCTCGCCGTCGGCCTGCCGCCGATTTTGCGCCCTCCAACACGCCCAGCTTTGTGCCGAACGCGGAGCAGGAAACCGGCCCGGAAATCGCCGCCCGCGCCGTCGCCGCCGGGGCCTTTGTCGCCATCGCCCATCCGCAATGGTCAGGCCTGACGCTGGCCGATGCCCGCTCCATCACCGCCGCCCATGCGGTCGAGATCTACAACCACGGCTGCGCGATGGGCTGCGACCGGCCCGACGGCTTCTGCCATCGCCGACCTGCTGCTGACCGAGGGCCGCGCCCTGACCGGTGATCGCCACCGACGACGCCCATTTCTCGGAGCCTGACCATTTCGGCGGCTGGGTCATGGTCAAATCAGAGGCGAACGAGCCTGAGGCGCTGCTGACCGCCCTGAAGGCCGGGCATTTCTATTCGACCCAAGGGCCGGAACTGCGCGACGTGCGGATCGAGGGCGACAAGGTCATCGTCGAATGCTCTGCCGCGGCGTCGGTTGTCGCACTGGGCTGGGGCACGGGGGCAAAGGCGCTGCATGGCCACTCACTGACCCGGGCCGAGGTGCCGCTGGACCGGCTCAGCAATTCGCCCTGGGTGCGGGTTTCGGTGATCGATGCTGCTGGCAAACGCGCGTGGTCGAACCCGATCCCAACCGGCCTGACCGGTGCCAATCCGCGCGTCGCAGCGGCCAAATAGCAATAGGCCGTGCCGGAGGATCACCCCGGCACGGCCCATTTGAAAGCCCGGTTCAGTTCCCCAGAATACCCGGCAGCCGCAGCCCATGCTCGCGCGCGCAGTCCAGAGCGATCGTCATAGCCCGCATCGGCATGGCGCATCACGCCGGTGGCCGGGTCGTTCCACAGCACATTGCCGATGCGCCGCGCCGCATCCTCGGTGCCATCGGCGCAGATCACCATGCCGGAATGCTGGCTGAACCCCATGCCAACGCCGCCGCCATGATGCAGCGACACCCAGGTCGCGCCCGATGCGGTAGTTCAGCAGGGCGTTCAGCAGCGGCCAGTCGCTGACACGCATCCGACCCGTCCTTCATCGCCTCCGTCTCGCGGTTGGGGCTGGCGACCGAGCCTGAATCCAGATGGTCGCGCCCGATCACAACCGGGGCCTTCAACTCGCCCGAGCGGACCATGTCGTTGAACATCAGCCCCGCCTTGTGCCGGTCGCCCAGCCCGATCCAGCAGATGCGCGCGGGCAGGCCCTGAAACGCGATGCGCTCTGCGGCCATGTCCAGCCAGCGGTGCAGGTGGGCGTTGTCGGGGAACAGTCTCTTCATCGCCGCATCGGTGGCATGGATGTCCGCCGGGTCGCCCGACAGCGCGGCCCAGCGGAACGGGCCGATGCCCCGGCAGAACAGCGGGCGGATATAGGCGGGCACGAAACCGGGGAAGGCAAAGGCGTTCTTCAGCCCCTCATCCTGCGCGACCTGCCGGATGTTGTTGCCATAATCCAGCGTCGGCACCCCGGCATTCCAGAAATCGACCATCGCCGCAACATGGGTGCGCATCGGGCGCGGGCGGCGCGTTCCACCGATTTGGGGTCGGTTTCGCGGGCGGCCTTGGCCTGCGCCACCGTCCAGCCCTGCGGCAGATAGCCGTTCAGCGGGATCATGGGCCGAGGTCTGATCTGTCACGATATCAGGGCGATGGCCGCCGCTCTTCATGCGGCGCACCAGTTCGGGAAAGACATCGGCGGCATTGCCCAGCAGGCCAACCGACTTCGCCTCACCCTTGGCCGTCCAGTCGTCGATCATCGCCAACGCTTCATCCAGCGTCTTGGCCTTGGCATCGACGTAGCGGGTGCGAATGCGGAAATCGATCCGCGTCTCGTCGCATTCCACCGCCAGACAGCATGCCCCGGCCATCACGGCGGCCAGTGGCTGCGCGCCGCCCATGCCGCCCAGACCCCCGGTCAGGATCCAGCTTGCCGGTCAGGTTGCCGTCATAATGCTGGCGCCCGGCCTCGGCAAAGGTTTCATAGGTTCCCTGCACAATGCCTTGAGTTCCAATGTAAATCCACGATCCCGCGGTCATCTGGCCGTACATCGCCAGACCCTTCTTGTCCAACTCGTTGAAATGGTCCCAGGTCGCCCAATGCGGCACCAGGTTGGTGTTGGCGATCAGCACGCGGGGCGCATCCTTGTGGGTGCGGAACACGCCCACCGGCTTGCCCGACTGCACCAGCAGCGTCTCGTCGTCGTTCAAGGTTTTCAGCGTGGCGACGATCTTGTCGAAATCCTCCCACGTCCGGGCGGCGCGGCCAATGCCGCCATAGACCACCAATTCATGCGGGTTTTCGGCGACATCCGGGTGCAGGTTGTTCATCAGCATCCGCATCGGCGCCTCGGTCAGCCAGGATTTGGCGGTGATCTCGGTGCCGGTGGCGGGATAGATGTCGCGGGTGTTGTGGCGGGTCATGTTGGGCCTCACAGGTGGGCAGGGGAACGCCCGCGCGCGGGCAAGGTCGCCGTCACCAGCAAGGCGGGCGGCGGCGGCAAGATCGGGGGCCAGTAGCGGTCATCGCCCAGCGTGGCGACATCGTGCCGCAGGCGGGCAACCACGGCCTGCAGCGGGGTCGACGTGGCCAAAGGCGCGCGGAAATCAATGCCTTGCGCGGCACAGATCGCCTCGACCCCCAGGATCACGTTCAGGTTCTCAATCATCCGCCCCAACCGCCGCGCACCATGGGCCGCCATCGACACATGATCCTCTTGGTTGGCCGAGGTCGGGGTGGTATCGATCACCGTCGGGTGGGCCAGATGCTTGTTCTCGCTCATCAAAGCCGCCGTCGTCACCTCGGCAATCATCAGGCCGGAATTCAGGCCGGGACGCGGGGTCAGGAAGGCGGGCAGGTCGAAACGACAGCACCGGATCGACCATCAGCGCCACCCGCCGCTGGGCAATGGCGCCAATCTCGGACAAGGCCATGGCCATCATATCGGCTGCAAAACCAACGGGTTCCGCGTGGAAGTTGCCACCCGACACGATCATCCCCGCGCCGGTCAGCACCAGCGGGTTGTCCGTCGCGGCATTCGCCTCAATCTCCAGCGTGCGGGCCGCCATCCGCAGCACATCCATCGCGGCCCCGGTCACCTGCGGCTGGCAGCGGATGCAATAGGGGTCCTGCACGCGGGCTTCGCCCTCGCGGTGGCTCTCGCGGATCACCGACCCGTCCAGCAGGGCGCGCATCACCGCCGCCGCCTCGATCTGCCCGGCATGACCGCGCAGCGCATGGATTTCGGGCTGCAAGGGCGCGGTCGACCCCATGATCGCATCGGTCGACAGGGCCGAGGTCACCAAGGCCGTCACCGGCCGCATTCCAGCCGTCGAACAGCCCGGCCAAGGCATAGGCCGTCGGAAAACTGCGTGCCGTTGATCAGCGCCAGCCCCTCTTTCGGGCCCAGCACGACCGGCGTGCAACCCCGCCATCTGCAACGCCTCGGCCCCGGCATCACGCGGCCCTGAAACTCTGCCTCGCCCTCGCCGATCATCACGGCCGCCATATGGGCCAGCGGCGCCAGATCGCCCGACGCACCGACCGACCCTTGCGCCGGGATCACCGGGGTCACGCCCGCCGCCAGCATCCCCTCGATCAGCGCGACAATCTCCCACCGCACACCCGACGCACCGCGCCCCAGCGACAGCAGTTTCAGCGCCATCATCAGCCGCGCCACCCGGCGCGGCATCGCCTCGCCCACGCCGCAGCAATGCGACAGGATCAGGTTGCGCTGCAGCGTCGCGGTGTCCCCAGCGGCAATCTTCAAGCTGAGCGAGCTTGCCAAAGCCGGTGTTCACCCCATAAACCGCCGCATCGCCCGCCGCCGCCGCAGCAATCTGCCGCGGCCGCCGCCTCGACCCCCGGGCGGGCCGACGGGTCCAGCCGGGCCGGGCGCGCCGTCCCGGTAGATGCGTTCCAATTGTGCCAGCGTGGTCTGGCCGGGGATCAGGATTTCAGGCGTCAAGTCGGCCTCCGAACATGCGGGAATGCAGGGGCGTCGCCCCGATGCGATAGGACAGTTCTGCAGGATGCCGCGCCTCCCACACGGCCAGATCGGCGCGCTGCCGGGGGCAATCGTGCCGCGGTCGGTCAGCCCCAGGGCGCGGGCGGCATGCACCGTCACGCCCTGCAGCGCCTCCAGCGGCGTCATGCGAAACAGGGTGCAGGCCATGTTCATCACCAACGGCAGTGAGGTGATCGGCGACGATCCGGGGTTGCAATCGGTCGCCAACGCCATCGGCACACCCGCCGCGCGCAGGCGGCAATCGGCGGCACCTGCGTTTCGCGCAGGGTATAGAACGCACCGGGCAGGATCACCGCGACCGTACCCGGCCGCCGCCATCGCCGTCGACGCCGTCCTGCGCCCAGATACTCCAGATGATCGGCCGACATGCGCGCCATAACCGCGCCGCCAGAACCGCACCCTTCAGGTCCGACAGTTGTTCGGCATGCAGTTTGACCTGCAGGCCCAATTCTCACGCGCCACCTCGAACAGCCGCGCGACCTGCGCCGGGGAAAACGCGATCCCCTCGCAGAACGCATCCACCGCATCGACCAGCCCTTCGGCATGGGCGGCGCGCAGCGACGGGATGGCAACCTCGTCAATATAGGCGTCGGCGCGGCCCTTGTATTCGGGCGGAATGGCATGGGCGGCCAGATGGGTGGTCAGCACCGTCACGTCCCGGCGCACATCGCCGATCCGCCGCGCCACGCGCAGCATCTTCACCTCATCCGCGACGGTCAGGCCATAGCCCGACTTCACCTCGATCATCGTGGCACCGCCCGCGATGATCTGATCGGCGCGGGCCAGGGCCTGTGCCAGCAACTCCTGCCTCCGTCGCCGCACGGGTGGCGGTGACGGTCGACAGGATGCCACCGCCGGCACGGGCCACCTCTTCATAGCTCGCCCCGTTCAGCCGCATCTCGAACTCGGCCGCGCGGTCGCCGCCAAAGACGATATGGGTGTGGCAATCGATCAGCGCCGGCGTCACCAGCCGCCCGCCCATATCGATCGCCGCGGCAGCGCGTCATAGGGGCCGGGAACCGTCGGCACGTGGCCCGACCCAGACGATCTGGTCGCCCTCGATCACCACGGCGGCGTCGGGGATCAGGCCATAGCCGTCGGTCATCGTTGCAAGAGTAAGATTGACGAGGAGGTGTGACATTGGCTTGCCTTATGTCTGAACTTATGGCTATTATGTCTGCACATAATGCTGCCGTCAAGGGATGCCATGACCAAACTGTCACGACCGAAATATTCGCCAAGACCGCGCTGCTGCCCGATGGCTGGGCCAAGGATGTCCTCGATCGACCTTGGCCGCGGGCCGTATCGCCGCTGTGACCCCCGGGCGCCAAGCCCACGGGCCAGATCGTCGATTGCCTGCTGCCCGCGCCGGTCAACCTGCACTCCCACACCTTCCAGCGCGCGATGGCGGGGCTGACCGAACGCCGCAGCGCCGGGCAGGACAGTTTCTGGACGTGGCGCACGCTGATGTACCGCTTCCTCGACCAGTTGACGCCAGACGATGTGCAGGCCATCGCCGCCATGGTGATGGTGGAAATGGCCGAGGCGGGCTTTGCCGCCGTGGCCGAGTTCCACTACCTGCACCACGCGCCCGCGGTGGCACACGCTATGCCGATCTCGCCGAAATGTCGGCCCGTATTGCGGCGGCGGCAGACTGAAACCGGGCTCGGCCTGACCCATCTGCCGGTGCTGTATGAACGCGGCGGCTGCGATGATCGCGCCGCTGACCGCGGGGCAGCTGCGGTTCGGCAACACGCCGGACCAATACGCCGCCCTGTGGCAGGCGGCACAAGCCGCACCTCAAACACCTGCCCGCCGATACCGTCCTTGGCGTGGCGCCGCACTCCCTGCGCGCGGCCAGCCCGGCAGGTCTGACCCTTGCCGCCAAACTGTCGCCACAGACCCCGATCCACATCCACGTCGCCGAACAAGTGGCCGAGGTGGCCGAGGTGCAGGCCGCCACCGGCCAGCGCCCGGTCGACTGGCTGCTGACCCACCACGACGTCGACCACCGCTGGTGCCTGATCCACGCCACCCAAATGACGCCCGCACGAAACCCTTGCCCTCGCCCGCAGCGGCGCCGTCGCTGGCCTCTGCCCGATCACCGAGGCCAATCTGGGCGACGGCATCTTTGACGGCCAACGCTACCTTGCGGCGGGCGGCGAGTTCGGCGTCGGGTCGGACAGCAACGTCCGCATCTCGTTGACCGAGGAGCTGCGCCTGCTGGAATATTCCCAACGGCTGGGCCTGAAGGGCAGGGCGATCCTGGCCACCCCCGACCGCTCCACCGGCCGCACGCTGTATGAGGGCGCGGTGCAAGGCGGCGCGCAGGCGGCGGGGCGGCAGTCTGGGGCGATTGCGCCGGGACTGTGGGCCGATCTGGTGGCGCTGGACCTGTCGGGACCCGACCTGATGGGGGCCGAGGGCGACACCATCCTCGACACCTTCATCTTTGCCGGCGATGACCGCACCGGTCACCGATGTCTGGTCGGCAGGCCGCCACATGGTCACCGAAGGCCGCCACCATGCCCGTGACCAGATGACCGCCGCCTATGCCAGCACCGTCACCCGCCTGCGTGGGGCGCTCTGACATGCTGCAATCATGGGAGGCGATCCGCGCCGAGGTTCTGAACCGCATCCGCACCCGCGTCTGGCCCCCCGGCGCGCTGATCCCGTCGGAAGAGGCTCTGGCGGAAGAATTCGGCTGCGCCCGCGCCACCGTCAACCGCGCCCTGCGCGAACTGGCCGACGCCGGCGTGCTGGAACGCAAACGCAAGGCCGGCACCCGGGTCGCCGCCCTGCCGGTCCGCAAGGCCACGCTCGACATTCCGGTGATCCGGCAAGAGATCGCGGCCCGAGGCCAAGACCTACAGCTTTCCGCCTGATGGAACAGACGCTCGACACCCCGCCACCCGCAGTCGCAGCGCGCCTGGCGCTGCCCGCAGGGACCCGATGCTGCACCTGCAAACCCTGCACCTGGCCGGTGGCCAACCCCAGGTGTATGAGGATCGCTGGCTGAACCCCGCCGTCCTGCCCGACCACGGCCCCGGATTTCACCACGATCAGCGTCAACGAATGGCTGGTCGCCAATGTCGCCTATGCCACCGGCGACATCGCCTTTTCCGCCGAACCCGCCACGCCGGCACGAGGCCGCCGCCCTGACCGTGCACCCCGGTGCCGCCCTGTTCATCACCGAACGCGGCACCTGGGGCCTCGACGCGCCCGATCACCTGGGTCCGCCTGTCCCACGCCCCCGGCTACCGCCTGCAAACCCTGCTATAACCAAGCCCATCCCCAACAATTTGTTTAAAACTTCGCCCCTTACAAATTGGCCCAAATATCCTGCGGGGGGAACCTCATTGGCCTGCCAATGAGGTTTGGGGGTGCAAAACCCCCACCACGCCCCCACCAAAACCAAACTCAGTCCTTGTCCACCGGCCCGCCGCGACCAGAGATTTCCTTGGCCACGATCCGCGTCAGCCGGCGGTGCATCCGGCTGGTGCGGTGGCGCTGGTGCATCACGGCATAGATCGGCTGGCCAATCGGCTCCACATCCGCCAACCACCTGAAACCTGCCGTCCTCAACCAGCCGCTTGGCGGTGTCCTCCAGCACAAAGCCCGACCCGCCCATCGCCTGCAACAAGCCCGCCACGGCCGCATTCTGCCCCGAGGCCAGCAGCGCCGTCGAATACTCCGGCATCACCTGCCGATGGGCCATGTCGAAGGCGGCCGAAAAGCTGCCCCGGATATAGCGTGTCAGGTTTGACGTCCGCGCGCGCAGCGCCATCCGCTGCTGATCAGCCGGTAGCGCACCTCGCCAATCGACACGATATGCAGGTCGGGCAGCGATTGCGGCGAATAGACCACCGCGAAATCCAGCGCCCCACGGTCCAGATCGCGGCACATCTGCACCGAATAATCCGGCTCGATGTAAAAGGCGCAGTCCGGCAGGGTGCGGCGGAAATTCAGCACCCAGTCGCCGATCTGCCCGGCCGCAAGGTCGTTCTGGATGCCGATGCGCAGGGTGATCGCCGTGCTCGACGGCTCCACCGCGCGCTGCGCCTCGGTCCAGGCGTGGCGCAGGGCGCGGGCGTGCGGCTTCAAACTTCAACCCCTCGGTGGACAGTTCGGTGCCCGGCGCGCGACCGGGTGAACAGCCGCCCGCCAACCGCCGCCTCCAGCGCCTGCACCCGGGCCGACACGGTGGATTGGGTGATGTGCAGCCGTTCAGCCGTGCGGTGAAAGCTGCGCGTCTCGATCAGGTCGAGAAAAGTGTCCAGAAGTTCGATCTGCATGGGCCTCATCCCTGTTCGCGCCCTCTTGGGGCTTCTGATCGCTTTCCTCGATCAATAGCGCAGAATTGGCGAATTGAAAGCCGCATGCCGAAGTGGATACTCTGCGCGAACAAAAGGACCGCACCATGGCTGATTTTCCGACCTCAGGCGCGCGTTGTCATCATCGGCGGCGGGGCCGTTGGCGCCTCCAGCCTGTACCATCTGGCCAAGGCGGGCTGGACGGACTGCGTGCTGCTGGAAAAGAACGAGCTGACCGCCGGGTCAACCTGGCATGCGGCGGGCAATGTGCCGACCTTCTCGTCCATCTGGTCGATCATGAACATGCAGCGCTATTCGGCCGAGCCTGTACCGCGGGCTTGGGGGCCGAGGTCGACTATCCGATGAACTACCACGTCACCGGGTCGGTGCGGCTGGGCCACAGCAAGGAACGCCTGCAGGAATTTCAGCGCGTCGTCGGCATGGGCCGCTATCAGGGCATGGACCTTGAACATCCTGGCCCCGGACGACATTCAGCGAAATATCCCTTCCTCGAAACCCACGATCTGACCGGCGCGCTGTATGACCCCTATGACGGCGACATCGACCCCGCGCAGCTGACGCAGGCGCTGGCCAAGGGCGCGCGGCAGATGGGCGCGCGGATCGAGCGGTTCTGCCCGGCCACCGGCGTGCGGCGCGAGGGCGACGACTGGGTCGATCACCACCCCCAAGGGCGACATCCGCTGCGAAATCGTCGTCAACGCTGCCGGCTACTACGCCCGCGAGGTCGGCAAGTGGTTCGGCCGCGACCTGCCGATGATGGTGATGAGCCACCAATACATGCTGTTCGACACCATCCCCGAACTGGCAGACTGGACACCCAGAAGTCCGGCCACAAGCTGCCGCTGCTGCGCGATGTCGACAGCAGCTACTACCTGCGGCAGGAGAAGAACGGCTTCAACCTCGGCCCCTATGAGAGGCAACTGCCGCGCGCATTGGGTCACCCCCGACGACCCGTTCCCGGAGGATTTCAGCTTCCAGCTGTTCCCCGACGATCTGGAACGGCTGGAATGGCACATCAACGACGCCATGGCCCGCGTGCCCCTGCTGGAGAAGGCCGCGCTGACCAAGGTCATCAACGGCCCGATCCCCTATACCCCCGACGGCAACCCGCTGATCGGCCCGATGCCCGGCGTGCCGAACGCGTTCGAGGCTTGCGTGTTCACCTTTGGCATCTGCCAGGCCGGCGGCGCGGGCAAGGTGCTGGCCGAATGGATCACCGAAGGCGCGACCGAATGGGACATGTGGTCCTGCGACCCGCGCCGCTTTACCGGGTTTGAGGATCACGACTACTGCGTGCAAAAGGGCATGGAGGTCTACGGCCACGAATACGCCATCCACTTCCCGCACCACGCCTGGCCCGAAGGGCGCGACAAAAAGCTGTCCGCCGTCCATGACCGGACCAAGGCGTTGGGCGGTCAGTTCGGCGCCCTATAACGGCTGGGAACGCGCCCTGTGGTACGCGCGTCCCGGCGACGACACCTCCGGCCCCGCCCAGCAGACCTGGGACCGCAAAGGCCCGTGGTTTGCCGCCGTGAAGGCCGAATGTGAGGCCGTGCGCGACGCGGCGGGCATCCTCGACCTGCCGGGCTTCTGCCGGTTCCGCCTTGCCGGTGCCGGGAGTGGCCGACTGGCTGGCGCAGCAGATCACCGGCAAGGTGCCCAACATCGGCCGTCTGGGTCTGGCCTATTTCGCCGATGACAAGGGCCGCATCGTCACCGAAATGTCGGTGGCGCGGCTGGGCGAGGATGAGCTGCTGCTGATCACCGCCGCCACCGCGCAGAGCCCATGACAAGGAATGGCTGCTGAACCACCTCACCCCCGGTCTGACCCTGACCGACCTGACCGAAGACTGGTCCACCCAGATCCTGACCGGCCCGAAATCGCGCGACATTCTTGCCGCCTGTTCGGATGCCGATCTGACCAAAGGCTGGCTGACCCATCAGACCGCGCATATCGCCGGGGTTGAGGTCTGGCTGATGCGGGTGTCCTTTGCGGGCGAATTGGGTTGGGAAATCCATTCGCGCGGCCAAACACCGCCAAGGTCTGGGATGCCGTGATGGCGGCAGGCACGCCGCTGGGCCTGAAACCCTTTGGCATGTTCGCGCTGAATTCCCTGCGGATCGAAAAGGGCTACCGCGCGTGGAAGGGCGATCTGTCCACCGACTACACCGTGCTGCAAGGCGGGCTGGACCGGTTCGTCGACTGGACCAAACCCGATTTCCGCGGCAAGGCAGCGCTGGAGGCTGAAAAGCAGCGCGGCGTCACCAAGCGCTTCTGCACCTTGGTGATCGAGGCGGGCGACATGGACCCGCCCTATATGTCGACGATCTGGCATCAGGGCAAGGTCGTGGGTGAGGTGACCTCTGGCTACTACGGCCACCGCGCTCAGGCCTGCATCGGTCTGGGGATGCTGAAGGCCGAGGTCAATGTGCCGGGAACCGCGGTTGAGGTGGAGATCTTTGGCACCCTGTATCCGGCCGTGGTGCAGGCGGATGAGCCGCTGTGGGACGCCAAAAACGAGCGCATCCGCGCATAGGGGCAGCAGATGGCGTCAGTAGATCGGCGGCGAAACAACCCAGATCACCACGGCGGGAACCTCGCCTTGGTTGTGCCACGCATAGGGTTTTCCGGCGAATTGAAAACTGTCGCCGGGTTCCAACGCCACCTCCAGATCGCCGATGGTCAGGGTCAACTGGCCCGATATCAGCACGCCGCCATCCTCCCGCTCTGCGGTGGGGTGCAGGGTTTGGCTGCGCGCCTTGGGGGCAAAGGTGGATTTCAACATCTCAAAACTGCCGCCAAGGCCGGGCGACAGCAGCTCCTCCACCAGCCCGTCGCTGGCATTGCCAATCGGGGTGCGGTCGGCGGCGCGCTGGACCAGACCGCGTTCCGCCGGGATGCGACTGGCGGAACGGAAGAAGAAGCTGATCGTGACGCCAAGGGTTTCTGCAACCCGGCCCAGATCGGGGATCGCGGGCATGGTCTGGCCGCGCTCGACCTGACTAAGCCAGCCGACCGACCGCCCCACCGCCTGTGCCAGCGTGGCCAATGTGATTCCGCGCGCCTTGCGCAACGCACGAATGTCTTGCCCGACTTGTTCGCTCATCCCCGGCCTCCTTTGCGGCAGAGTGCTGGGCAAACCGGGGTTTTGACAAGGCCCAGGGTGAAGACGGCAGCGCCTTTCGACAAAATAGTGAAATATTGTTACACCAGAGGCGCAGAAATGAAAAATACCTTTGAAATTTCATTTCACCTCGCGCATTGATCGGCGATCTCATCGCAATGGAGTCCATGATGTCCCTGATCCCCAAAAATGCCCGCGCTGTCGTCATCGGTGGCGGCGTGTCCGGCTGTTCGGTCGCCTATCATCTGGCCAAGATGGGCTGGACGGATGTGGTGCTGCTAGAGCGTAAGCAGCTGACCTCCGGCACCACCTGGCACGCGGCGGGTCTGATCGGGCAATTGCGCGGCTCGGCCAACATGACCCGGCTGGCCAAGTATTCCGCCGATCTCTATGTGAAACTGGCCGCCGAAACCGGGGTTGAAACCGGGCATGCGGCAGGTCGGCTCCATCTCGGTCGCGCTGACCGAGGCGCGGCATGAGGAATTGCTGCGTCAGGCCACCGTGGCACGGATTTTCGACGTCGACGTGTCGGAGATCTCGCCCAATGAGGCCAAGGCGATGTACCCGCATCTGAACATCGACGGCGTGGTCGGCGCGGTGCATCTGCCGCTGGACGGCCAATGCGACCCGGCCAACATCGCGATGGCCCTGGCCAAGGGTGCCCGGATGCGGGCGCGCAGATCTTTGAACATACCAAGGTCACCGGCGTCACCCAGGTCGAATGGTAAGGTCACCGGCGTCGACTACATCGGCAAGGATGGCGAACCCGGCCATATCGCCGCCGATGTCGTGGTGAACTGCGGCGGCATGTGGGGCAGGGACCTGGCAGGTCAGTCCGGCGTCACCCTGCCGCTGCACGCCTGCGAACACTTCTACCTGATCACCGAACCGGTGCCGAACCTCGGCCACTTGCCCGTCCTGCGCGTGCCCGACGAATGCGCCTATTACAAATCCGACGCGGGCAAGATGATGGTCGGCGCGTTTGAACCCAAGGCCAAGCCCTGGGGCATGACCGGCATCCGCGAAGATTTCATGTTCGACACGCTGCCCGAAGATTGGGACCATTTCCAGCCGATCCTCGAACACGCGATGAACCGCCTGCCGCTGTTTGAAACCGCTGGCATCCACACCTTCTTCAACGGCCCGGAAAGCTTCACCCCCGACGACCGCTACTATCTGGGTGAGGCGCCGGAGCTGGGCGGCTACTGGATCGCCGCTGGCTATAACTCGGTCGGCATCGCCGGGTCAGGTGGCGCGGGCATGGCGCTGGCCCATTGGATCACCGAAGGCGAAGCGCCGTTCGACCTGTGGGAGGTCGACATCCGCCGCGCCGCAGCCCTTCCAGCGCAACCGCAAATACCTGAAAGAGCGGGTCACCGAAACGCTGGGCCTGCTCTACGCCGACCATTTCCCCTATCGCCAGGTCGAAACCGCCCGCGGCGTCCGCCGCACGCCGCTGCATGAACACCTCGCCGACCGTGGTGCGGTGTTTGGCGAGGTTGCGGGATGGGAGCGGGCCAACTGGTTCGCCAACCCGGGCCAGGAACGCGAATACCGCTATTCCTGGAAACGCCAGAACTGGTTCGACAACCAACGCGCCGAACATATGGCCGTCCGCGAAGGTGTCGGCTTCTTCGACATGACCTCCTTCGGCAAGATCCGGGTCGAGGGGCGCGACGCCTGCCGCTTCCTCAACCGCCTCTGCTCGGCCGAGATGGACGTGGCTGTCGGGCGAGATCGTCTACACCATGCTCTTGAACGACCGCGGCGGGATCGAGGCTGACCTGACCGTCACCCGCCTGTCCGAAACCGCCTATCTGATGGTGGTGCCCGGCGCGACCCTGCAACGCAACCTCGCCTGGCTGCGCGCCCATGTCGGCGATGATTTCGCCGTCATCACCGACATGACCGCCGCCGAATCCGTCCTGTGCATCATGGGGCCAAAGGCGCGCGACCTGATGCAAAAGGTCTCACCGGATGACTTTAGCAACGCCGCCCATCCCTTTGGCACGGCGAAGGAAATCGAGATCGGCATGGGCCTCGCCCGCGCCCACCGCGTGACCTATGTGGGCGAACTCGGCTGGGAAATCTACGTCCCCACCGACCAGACCGCCCATGTGTTCGAGGCGATCGAAGATGCGGGGCCGAGCTTGGCCTGAAGCTCTGCGGTCTGCACACGCTGGACTCCTGCCGCATCGAAAAGGCCTATCGCCACTGGGGCCATGACATCACCGACGAGGATCATGTGCTGGAGGCGGGTCTTGGCTTCACCGCCAGCCGCAAGAAGCCCGCCTATATCGGCCGCGACGCCGTGCTGCGCAAACAAGAGGCCGGGCTTGACCGCAAAATGGTGCAGTTCCGCCTGACCGACCCCGAGCCGCTGCTGTTCCACAACGAGGCCGTGGTGCGCGATGGCAAGATCGTCGGGCCAGTCACCTCGGGCAACTATGGCCACTTCCTCGGCGGGGCCATCGGCATGGGCTATGTGCCCTGCACGGGGCAAACCGACGCAGACATCCTCGGCTCGACCTATGAGATTGAGGTGGCAGGGCGTGCGCCACGCCGCCGTGGCCTCGCTGGCCCCGATGTATGATCCCAAGTCAGAAAAGGTGCGCGCATGACACGGCATCAGACCTTTCACGACCTGCACCAACAGGGCTGCTTTGTCATCCCTAACCCGTGGGACGTGGGGTCTGCCCGCATGATGGCGGCGCTGGGGGCCAAGGCGCTTGCCACCTCCTCCGCCGCCCATGCCTTCACCTGGGCCGCCCCGATATGGCCGTGACCCGGGATGAGGCTTTGGCCCATGCCGAGGCCATCGTCGCCGCCACCGACCTTCCCGTCAGCGGCGATTTCGAGAATGGCTTTGCCGATGCCCCGGACGCAAGTTGCCGAAACCATCCGTCTGGCGGCAGAGGTCGGCCTGTCGGGCTGTTCGATTGAGGATACCACGTCCTCCATGGCCCCCTATGACTTTGCCCTGGCGGTCGAACGGATCAAGGCCGCCGCCGCTGCCGCCCGCGCCCTGAATCGGCCCTTCATCCTGTGCGCCCGCGCCGATGGGGTGATGACGGGCCGCTATGATCTGGCTGAGGGCATTCGCCGCCTGCAGGCCTATGAGCAGGCCGGGGCGGATCTGCTGTACTGCCCGTGCCCCCCGGTCAGGCCGAACTGGCGCAAATCCTCGCGTCGGTCGGCAAGCCCGTCAACGCCCTCGCCGCCGGGCCGATCCGCAACCTGACGGTCCCGCAATTGGCCGCGATGGGTGTCCGCCGCATCTCCCTCGGCTCTCAGATCGCGCGGCTGACCCATGCCGCCATCCAATCCTCGGTCAGCGCCATGCTGGACGAGGGCAGCTTCGCCCCCCTGCTCAACGCCGCCTCCGGCCCCACCATCGACGCGCTATTGGTCAAAGGCGCCCCTAAAGGAACCCCAGCATGAACGATCTTGTTGACATCGGTGAGGTCTGCGAACCCGCCCGCAACCGCCGCTCCGGTGGCCGCGCCAACCGCGTGGCCGTCCGCTCGGCCCCCTTGGCCGACAACCTGCGCCCGGTCCGCGCCGGCATGCCCGGCGGCCAATACAAGCCGCTGACCGATGCCGGGATCGCCAAGATCCACGAATCGCGCGCTGCAAGCGCTGGAGGAGATCGGCCTCTCCCAAGCCCCGCCCTCAGGCGTCGAAATCCTGACCGGGGCCGGGGCGATCCAGGGCGACGATGGCCGCATCCGTTTCCCCCGCGCGCTGGTCGAGGACATGCTGGCCGTCGCCGCCCGCAACATCACCCTGCACGCCCGCGACCCCAAGCACGACCTGCACCTGTCGGGGTCACAACGTCCATTTCGGCACCGCAGGCGCTGCGGTGCATATCGTCGACCCGATCACGCTGGAATACCGCGATTCCACCGCGCAAGACCTGTATGACGCAGGCCGTCTGGTGCAAAACCTTGACAACATTCACTTCTACCAGCGCACGATGGTCTGCCGCGATGTGCTCGACAACCGCGACATGGACCTGAACACGCTCTACGCCTGCCTCGCCGCCACCACCAAACATGTCGGCACCTCGTTCTTCGAACCCGAAACCGTCGCCCCGGCCTTTGACATCCTGCACATGGTCGCGGGCGGCGAAGAGAAATGGCTGGAGCGGCCCTTCGTCTCCAACTCCAACTGCTTCGTCGTCCCGCCGATGAAATTCGCCGAGGAATCCTGCAAGATGATGGAGGATTGCGTCCGCCGCGGGATGCCCATGCTGCTGCTGTCGGCAGGGCAGGCCGGGGCCACCGCCCCGGCCCCCATCGCGCTGGCCATCGTGCAGGCCATGGCCGAATGTCTGGCGGGTGTCGTCTATGTCAACGCCATCAAAAAGGGCGCCCCGGCGATCTTCGGCACCTGGCCCTTCGTGTCCGACCTGCGCACTGGCGCCATGTCTGGCGGCTCGGCCGAACAGGCGCTGCTGACCGCAGGCTGCGCCCAGATGCACCGCTTCTACGACCTGCCGGGCGGCGCGGCCTCGGGCATCACCGACAGCAAACTGCCCGACATGCAGGCCGGATGGGAGCAGGGGATCACCAACACCCTCGCCGGTCTGGCGGGTCTGAACATGTGCTATGAGGCGGTGGGGATGCACGCCTCGCTGCTCGGGTTCTGCCATGGAAAGCCTGATCCTGGGCGACGACCTGCTGGGCCAGGCGATGCGCTGCGTGCGCGGCATCGACGTGACCGAGGACAACACCTCCATCGAGGCGATGAAGCAGGTCTGCCTCGGCGGGCCGGGCCATTACCTCGGGTCCGACCAGACGCTGCAACTGATGCAGACCGAATACATCTACCCCGCCGTCGCCAACCGGATGTCCCCGAAGGAGTGGAACGAGGCGAAGAAGCCCCTGCTGCTCGACAAGGCGATCGAGCGCAAGAACTGCCATCCTCGCCAAGGCGGGCTGCATGGTCGACCCCGAAATCGACGCGGCACATCCGCGCCAAATACACCATGCACTTCCGGTGACACACATGCACTACGGCTATATCGGTCTTGGCAACCTCGGCGCGGCCTGCGCGGGCTGCCTCGTCAAAGCGGGTTTCGAGGTGACGGTCTACGACCTGAACCCCGCCCTGACACGTCCCCGGTGCCACCCGCGCCACCAGCGCCGAGGCGGTGGCAGCGCACGGTCGACCATGTCATCACCTGCCTGCCATCGCCTGCGGTGTCGGAACGGGTGCTGCGGAACATCCTGCCCCATATGCAGAAAACCGCAGCTCCTGGGTCGAAATGTCCACCCTTGGCCGGGACGAGGTGCTGCGGCTTGCCGCCGTCGCCGCCGAACAGGGCATCCGCATGATGGAACTGCCGGTCACCGGCGGCGTCCATCTGGCGCATCAGGGCAAGATCACCATGCTGGCCGGCGGCGACCGCGACCTGTTCGACCTGCACCACGGCGCCATGCAGGCGATGGGCGACCAGATCTTCCACATGGGGCCGCTTGGGTCAGTCGTCGATCATCAAGGTCATCACCAACATGCTGGCCTTCATCCACCTGAAGGCCACGTCCGAGGCGCTGATGCTGGCCAAACGCGGCGGGCTGGATCTGGCGCAGGCCCATGCGCGCGATTGCGGCCTCGTCGGGCAACAGCTTCGTGCATGAAACCGAAGGCGCGCTGATCCTGAACGGCAGCTACGACATCGCGTTCAACATCGACCTCGCGCTGAAAGACCTTGGTTTTGCGCTGGGGTTTGGCAAAGAATTCGGCGTGCCGCTGGACCTCGCCTCGATGACCAACCAGACCTATATCGCCGCCAAAGCGGCCTATGGCGGCGAGGCGCAATCACCGATGATCGCCAAACTGCTGGAGGATCTGCTGCACACCGACCTGCGGGCCGAGGGCTTCCCGGCGCGGCTGGAGTGAGGTCTGCCGGTCACGATTTTTCTGCGAAAAATCCCCTTTCCGCTGGCGCGGAATAGGGTAACCTTTCCATCTGGTTAACCGGAAAAGCCAAGCCACTGACTCTATTGGCTTTTCCAAACCGTCCACATGTGGACACCCCTGCGAGGCGCGATGACCCAAAACTCCACCCCCGACCAACGCTTCGCGGACCTGCTGCACCACCGCGCCCACCGGCTGCCAAAGGGCGATCCGGTCGCCCCCGGCATCTTTTCGGCCACCACCTACCACCTGCCCGAAGTGGACGGCGCCGCCTTCAAATACGCCCGCATGTCGACGCCGACCTGGGAAGAGGTCGAGGAACAGCTTGCCATCCTAGAAGCCGCGCCCTGCGTCGTCCTTCCCCTCCGGCATGGCCGCCATCGCCGCCGCCCTGTTTGCGACGCTGAAGAGCGGCGACCACCTGATCATCCCGTCCGACGGCTATTACGTCACCCGCGTCCTCGGCTCTGAATTCCTGACCGGCCTCGGCATCAAGATCACCGAGATCCCGACGACCGCCTTCGCCACCGCCGATTTCACCGGCGCGACCGTGGTCTATATCGAAACCCCGTCGAACCCCGGCCTCGACCTCTGTCGACATCGCTGCGGTCGCCACCCGCGCCCATGCCGCCGGCGCGCTGGTCATCGTCGACAACACCACCATGACGCCGCTTCTGCAACGTCCCCTCGACCTCGGTGCCGATATCGTGGTCGCTGCCGATACCAAGGCCCCGGCAGGCCACAGCGATGTGCTGTTCGGCCATGTCGCCACCCGCAACCCCGCGCTCTTGAAGCGGATGAACGACTGGCGCCGCATCTCCGGCGCGGTGCCGGGCAGCTTTGAGGCCTGGCTGGTCCACCGCGGCCTCGAAACGCTGGAACTGCGCCTCGACCGGATGTGCCGTTCGGCCCAGATCATCGCAGTGCGGCTGACGCCAGCACCCAGGTCAAAAACCTGCGCTTTCCCGGCCTGCCCGGCGACCCTAGCCACGCCATCGCCCGGAAGCAAATGTCCGGTTTCGGCTTCCTGATGACCTTCGAACTGGCCGACGAAACCCGGGCTGAGGCGTTCCTGGCAGCCTGCCCCTACATCGCCCAAACCACCAGCTTTGGCGGCACCCATACCGCAGGCGAGCGTCGCGCCCGATGGGGCGATCACGTCGCCGCCCGGCTTCATCCGCCTGTCGATCGGCTGCGAACCGACCGAAGCCGCTGTGGTCAGCGATCGAACAGGCCCTTGATCTGGCCTAGCCCTTTCATTTTGGCTAAAATATCCCGGGGTCCGGGGCAGCGCCCCGGAACCTACAACCGCCCCAACCGTTCGGTCAGCAAGGCAAAGAAGCCGTCCGCATCGACCGACCCCATGAACAGCGCATTGGCGGGCCGGTCCGTGACGCCCCACCAATCGGCCACCGTGGCCCCCAATGTCAATTCCGACTGCGTTTCGATCATCACATTGATATGGCGGCCTTTGAACAGGTCGGGCTGGATCAGATAGGCGATCACACAAGGGTCATGCAGCGGTGCGCCGTCCGACCCATATTTCTCCATGTCGAACCGTTCAAAGAAATCGGCCCATTCGGCCGCCACCCGGCCCACCGTGGTGCCAAGCGCCCGAAACGCCTCGACCCGCGCCCGCGTGGTCAGCGCCTTGTGCGTCACATCCAGCGGCATCACCACCAGCGGCACCCCGGCGCGGAACACGATATCCGCCGCCTCGGGATCGACATAGATGTTGAACTCGGCGAGCGGGGTGATGTTGCCGCCCTCGAAATAGCCGCCCCCCATCAGCACGATCTGCGCGATCCGCCCGACGATGTCGGGCGCCCGTTGGAAGGCCGTCGCGATGTTGGTCAGCGGCCCGAGCGGGCACAGCGTCACGGTCCCCGAAGGCTCGCGCGCGCAGCGTCTCGATGATGAAATCGACGCGCATGCTGGGTCTGCAGCGGCATCGTCGGCTCTGCCATCACCGGCCCGTCCAGCCCGGTCTTGCCATGGACATGCTCTGCCGTCACCAGCTTGCGCTTCAGCGGCCGGTCACAGCCGGCAATAGACCTTCACATGCGGCATGCCCGCCAGTTCGCAGATGATCCGCGCGTTTCGCTCGGTCCAGTTCAGCGGGACATTGCCCGCGACCGCCGTAATGCCCAGCACCTCGACATCCTCGGGCGAGGCGAGCGCCAGCAGGATGGCAAAGGCGTCGTCCTGCCCGGGGTCGGTGTCGATGATGATCTTGCGCGGCGGATGGGCATGGCGCTCCATGGCAGCGCTCCAGTAGATGCCATCGGAAACCTGCCATAAACCAGAAATTTGTCCGACCGCAGTCAACGATAACGTTCAGCCGTCGAAATCGACTGTCTTCAATCAATTTGACCGCATCCGGGCGCAGTTTGCGGCAATATCGGCCAGTCCGACGGTGTCGGGCGTGAATTCGCCCCAGCTCTGGACGAGGTCCGACCGTGCGACCCCGGGCTTGACCGGAAACTCGTGGTTGGTCTCGGCATAGATGCTCTGCGCCTCATCCGAGGCCAGCCATTCCATCAGCTTCAGCGCCGCCGCCTTGTTCGGCGCCGCCTTGGTCATCGCGATGCCCGAGATGTTCATATGGGTGCCGCCCCCTCAAAGACCGGAAAGTCGATGCGCACCGCGTCGGCAAATTCCTTCTCATCCGGGTTGGACAGCATCTGGCCGATGTAATAGGTGTTGCCGACCGCGATGTCGCATTCGCCAGCCCAGATCGACTTGACCTGATCGCGGTCGCCGCCGGTCGGTTTGTGCGCCAGATTGGCCTTCAACCCGGTCAGCCAGGTCTTGGTCTCCTCCGGTGATGTGATGCAGCAGGATAGGCCGCCGTCAGCGCGACGTTGTAGTCCGACAGCCCCGACCGCATGCACAGCCGACCCTTCCACTTGGGATCGGCGAGATCTTCATAGGTCGTGATCTCTTCCGGTTGCACCCGGTCCTTGCTGGCATAGACCATGCGCGCGCGGGTGGTCAGGCCGAACCACTGGTTCGCCGGGTCGCGGAATTGCGCCGGAATGTTTTGCGTCAGCACCGGGTCATCCACCGGCTGAATCACCCCGGCATCCACCAGTTCGACGATCCGGCCAATATCCACCGTCAGCACCAGATCCGCCGGAGAGCGGTTGCCCTCGGCCTTCAGCCGCTCAGCCATGCCCTTGTCGACAAAGGCCACGTTCACGGCGATGCCGGTTTCCTTGGTGAACTGGTCCAGCAGGGGCTGGATCAGTTCGGGCTGGCGGTGGGAATAGATGTTCACCTCATCCGCAAGGGCCGGGGTGGCAAAAACCGGGGCGGCGAAGGTGAGGGCGATCAGGGCGATACGTGACATGGCTGAGTCCTTTAGTCAGGAATTGCCCCTGTTAAACCCGGAAAGTGAGGCCGGGTCAATACCTGACTAAAACAGTTTGGGCGAAACAATTTTCTGCGAAAATTTCCGCGTAACCGGAAAGATGCGCTTTTGTCAGCGGCGTTGGGCCTTGTCCTCGGCCTTGGCGCGGTTCCACAGCGCGTCCATCTCGGCCAGATCGCTTTGATCCGGGGTCTTGCCATCCTCGGCCAGCCAGTCCTCGATCTTCTGAAACCGCCGGGTAAATTTGGCATTGGCGGCGCGCAGGGCGGCCTCGGGATCAACCGCCATATGCCGCGCCAGATTGGCCATGACGAACATCAGATCGCCGAACTCCTCGACCACCTCAGCCTCGGTCAACTCTGCCCGCGCCTCGACCAGTTCGGCCATCTCTTCGCGCATCTTGGCCAGCACCTCATCGGTTGAGGGCCAGTCAAACCCCACCCGCGCCGCCCGCTTCTGCAACTTCACCGCCCGCGTCAGCGCGGGCAACCCCAGCGCCACCCCGTCCAGCACCCGCGCTGGACCCCGCTCAGCGGCCTTGATCTTTTCCCAGTCCACGGTCTGCTGCGCCGATGATTTGTCGCGGCTTTCGTCGCCAAACACATGCGGATGCCGTGCCAGCATCTTGTCGCTGATCGCACGGACCACATCGTCAAACTGGAACAGCCCGGCCTCCTCGGCCATCTGGGCGTGAAACACCACCTGCAACAACAAATCGCCCAACTCGCCCGGCAACTCGTCCCAGGCCTGCCGCTCGATGGCATCGGCCACCTCATGCGCCTCTTCCACCGTATAGGGCGCGATGCTGGCGAAATCCTGCTCGATGTCCCAGGGGCAGCCGGTCCGGGGTCGCGCAGGCGGCGCATGATTTCGCGCAAGCGGTCGATCCCGCCGTTGACGTCGCGAACAAGTGCGTCTGATTGGGTCGGGACAAAGTTTTGGGCATTGCAGCGCTCCCGGATATCCGATTTGATCAAAGGCCAGCGTCAAGGAGTTCGCCATGCCCGTCCTGAACCGTATCGCCGCTTATGCCGAGGAAATGAAGGGCTGGCGCCAGCATCTGCACGCAAATCCCGAGCTGTCCTTCGATTGCGTGAACACCGCCGCCTTCATCGCCGACCGTCTGCGCGAGATCGGCGTGGACGAAATTCACACCGGCATCGCCAAGACCGGCATCGTCGCCATCATCAACGGCTCAGGGCCCCGGTGACACCATCGGCCTGCGCGCCGACATGGACGCCCTGCCGATCATGGAACTGACCGGGGCCGCCCTATGCCTCGACGATCCCCGGCAAGATGCACGCCTGCGGCCATGACGGCCATGTCACCATGCTGCTGGGCGCCGCCAAATACCTGGCCGAAACCCGCCGTTTTGCCGGCCGCGTGGCGCTGATCTTCCAACCCGCCGAAGAGGATGGGGCAGGGGGTCAGGCCATGGTGCAGGAGGGCATGATGGACCGCTTTGACATCACGCAGGTCTACGGCATCCACAACGCCCCCAACGTGCCCTTCGGCCATTTCCTGACCACGCCGGGCGCCCTGATGGCCTCGGTCGACACCGCCTTTGTCCACATCACCGGCAAGGGCGGCCACGGCGCCACCCCGCATGAATGCGTCGACCCGGTGGTGGCCGTGGTCGGCATGGTGCAGGCGATCCAGACCATCATCCCCCGCAACGTCTATGCGCTGGACGAGGCGGTGATTTCGGTCACGCAGATCCACACCGGCACCGCCTCCAACATCATCCCCGAAGAGGCGATGTTCTGCGCCACGATCCGCTCCTTCAAACCCGAGGTGCGCGCCCTGCTGAAGAAACGCTTCCACGAAATCGTCGAAGGCCACGCCGCCGCCTATAACGTCACCGCCCGCATCGACTACGACTGGGGCTATCCCGCCACGATCAACCACCCCGATGAGGCCGCCTTTGCCACCGAAGTCGCCGCCGAAATCGTGGGCGAGGACGCGGTCGACGGCAATGCCAACCGCGAAATGGGGTCCGAGGATTTCTCCTACATGCTGGAGGCGCGCCCCGGCGCCTATCTGTTCATGGGCATCGGCCCCGGCGCCGGCCTGCACCACCCGGCCTATGACTTCAACGACGAGGCCGCCCCGATCGGTGCCTGCTTCTTTGCGCGCCTGGTCGAACGCGGCCCAACCTCTGGCTTGACGTGCAGCCAAAAGTCTTTGAAGACTTTTGCAGATTTCTTCAAGAAATTTGGCTCATGGAGGATGCCATGCTGAAATACGCCGCTCGCCGTCCCTGCTTGCCAGCCCCGCCCTGGCGGATGACCTCCTGCTCTTTCCACGCGCCCTCCGGCAACATCCAGTGCATGATCGCCACGGGCGACTATGCCGAGGCGCGCTGCGACGTGATGGACATGACCACCAAGCTTCCCGCCACCGCCCGCCGATTGCGACCTCGACTAGGGCCATGCCTTTGGCGTCGGCCTGCAGGACACCGCAAGGTGCCGCGTCCTGCGCCGGCGATACCGTCGCCGATCCGAGTCGGCATGACACTGGGCTACGGCGACCACATCGACCTTGGTGGTTTCGCCTGCACGTCGGAGAAGACCGGCATGACCTGCACCAACCCCGCCGGCCACGGCTTCACCATCGCCAAGGCAAACAGCAGCTGTTCTGACCCGCCATTCGTCAAGCCTGACAGTGTTTCGCGCTGCCCACCGTGAAGGCCGCGCGGGGCGGAATCGATGTGCGCCATGCTATTTGATCAAATTACGCTGGACCTTTTTGTCCCAATCTGCTATGATCGCCACATCCTATTGACTGGAGATTCAAAATGACTGCCCCCGCCCAGACCCTCGTGCACAACCTGCCCAATCAGGACCTGTGGGAAATGGACCGCGCCCATGCGCTCCACCCCTGGACCAATTTCGGGCCGTTTGAACGAGAGGGCTCGCTGGTCATCGCCAAGGGGCAGGGCGCCTATCTGTGGGATGCCGCCGGGCAACAAGTATTTTGATGCCGTCGGCGGCATGTGGTGCACCAACATCGGCCTTGGTCGCCGCGAAATGGCCGACGCCATCGCCGATCAGGCCGAACGTCTGGCCTTTTCCAACTACTTCGTCGACATGACCAACGACCCCGCCGCGCGGCTTGTCGGCCAAGCTGGCCGAACTTGCGCCGGGCGATCTGAACCGCGTCCACTTCACCACCGGCGGCTCCACCGCCGTCGATACCGCCGTGCGCATGGTCAGCTATTACCACCACGCCAACGGCAACCCGGACAAGACCGACATCGTCGCGCGCGACCACTCCTATCACGGCTCGACCTACCTGACCCAGTCGGTCGGCAAACGCCACGGCGACCGGGTGGAGGAGTTCCGCTACAAGACCGACGGCATCCACCACCTGTCCTGCCCCAACCCCTACCGCCGCCCCGCCGGCATGACCGAGGCGCAGTTCTGCGATGACCTGGTGGCCGAGTTTGAGGCGCTGATCGCCCGCGTCGGTGCCGACAAGATCGGCGGCTTCATTGCCGAACCGATTCAGGCCTCGGGCGGCATCATCATCCCGCCGCGAGGGCTATCTGAAGCGCATGTGGCAGGTCTGCCAACAGCACGACATCCTGTTCATCGCGGATGAGGTCGTCACCGCCTTTGGCCGCCTCGGCCACTGGTTCGCCAGCCTGTCCGAATTCGGCGTGCAGCCCGACATGATCACCTCCGCCAAGGGCCTGACCTCCGGCTACCTCCCGCTTGGCGCGCTGATCTTCTCGGACCGGATCTGGAACGTCATGGCCACAGGGCGGCACACGCTGGTTCACCTCCGGCCTCACCTATTCCGGCCATCCGGTGTCCTGCGCCGCCGCCCTGAAGAACATCGAGATCATGGAGCGTGAGGACATCTCTGGCCAACGCCACGACGGTCGGCACCTATTTCGAAACCCGGATGAAAGAGCTGGAAGCGCTGCCCCTGGTCGGCCATGTCCGCGGCCGCAAGCTGATGCTCTGCGTCGAAAAGGTTGCCAACAAGGAAACCAAGGCAACTGCTGCCCGACGAAATCAATGAAAGCAAACGCATCTCCGAACGTCGCCGAAAGCCTTGGCCTGATCGTTCGCCCGATCGGCCACCTGAACGTGATGTCGCCGCCCCTGATCATCACCGAAAGCGATGTCGATTTCATCGCCGAGACGCTGGAGAAGTCGATCCGGAAGATCACTGACGATCTGACCCGCGAAGGGGTGAAGCTGGGCTAGAACTGCGGCCAGTCACGCGGATCTAGCGTAAAAGCCGCCCCGAAGGGCGGCTTTTCACATCGGGCTTCGCTTAGGCTGCCTTACGACGGCGCATCCCGAACAGCGCCAATAACCCGCCAGCCAGCAGCAGGATCGGGGCTGGCAGCGGCACCGTCGACACTTGGGTCGGAAGATTGCCGGTGAAGTTCCGGTTGTTCAACGGACGAAACTCAATCCGCTGGGTGATGTTCTTGCCCACAACCACGCCATCATTGCCACCCGCATTGGCAAAGATATCGGCCTTGGGGGCAAGGATGCCAAAGCCGAACGTGTTGCCGATCGTCAGGCTCGTCGCTTCATAGAAATTGAACAGGACGGTTGAATTGTCCTGATTGAAATTGCCGCTGATCGTCAGGTTCGACCCGGCAAGGTTCACAATCGTCGTGACCCCGGCGGTCAGGTTCAGGCTGGCCAGATTGCCGCTGCCCAACAGCTTTGCCGTTTGGTTTGTGGTCAGGTTCAGCACGGCGACCCCGCTTAGCACACCAGTACCGCCCGCGCCGCTGGTCAGGCTTTTCAGGTTCTGATCCGCCGTATTCACCATGGCCCCGGCCGTCGTCGCAAAGCTGGACAGATAGGTCGACAGCCCGTTCATCGCTGTCGCCACATCCGCCACATCAATGCTGGCCCCGGTCGTCAGACTGCCACCGCCATTGCGGTTGATGACGGCAGAGTTGGTGCCGCCAATCACCACATTGCCCGCGCCAACATTGATCGGGTTGCCCGACACATTGCCCCCGACGATCAAAGAGCCGCTGACCGCCCCAACCGTCCCGCTGGCAAGGTTCTTCGGGTTCACGCCGTAGCCGTTCGACACCAGATTGCCGCCGACAAACACGGTGCCCTCTGTCTCGCTGCTGCCGTTCAGATTGCCCAAAGCGATGGTGTTGAAATCCCGCAGCAAGGCTGCCGGATCCAATGTCGCCGCCCCGGCGGAGCCTGCCATCAAGCTCAGAACAGTCGCAACGCGGATCAATGGTTTACGGAACATCTGGCACCACCTCTTTTCACAGCAAAATAGGATAAACCGCAGACTACCTTTGTGAGTAGGGGGAAATCTGCGGACGTCACGTCAGTTTTCAGCCACGGGGCGCTGAATGGCGGGTGCGGCACAATCGATGATTGTAGGTTCCCCCAAGGGTTGCGCGCCGCCACCTGTTCCAAGAGCATCCTGCGCCTGCCGCCAAACCCAATTTCTTGCCCGACGATTCTGCCTTCACCGTTGACAATGCCTCCATGCACCCTATCCCTAGGGCCACCGGATCAGCGGCGTCTCCGGCCCCAAAGACAGCGCGTTTGAAAATTCCGAGATTGTCATGGCCCTTGAAGATGCCAAATCTGAAGTCGACACCGCCTTTACCCGTCAGGGTCTGCGCGGCTATGCGTTTGAAAATGCGTTTGGCGGGGCGACGTCGTTCCTGCGCCGGACCTATACCAAAGACCTGACTGGCGTTGACCTCGCCATCACTGGCGTGCCCTTTGATCAGGCCGTCACCCACCGCACCGGCACCCGCTTTGGGCCAAGGGCGATCCGTGAGGCGTCAAGCCTGATGCCCTATGACCCGCCCTATGGCTGGCCGACCAACCCGTTGGAAGACCTCAACATTATCGACTACGGCGACTGCGCCTTCGACTATGCCAAGACCTCTGACTTCCCCGAAACCCTGACCGCGCATATCGCCAAGATCCTGTCCGCCGGGGCAGGGACCGTCACCCTGGGCGGCGATCACTACATCACCCTGCCGATCCTGAAGGCCTATGCCGAGAAATTCGGCCCCCTGTCCGTGGTGCAATTTCGACGCCCATTCCGACCTGTGGCCCGATGACGACATGACCCGCATCGACCACGGCACCATGATGTATAAGGCGGTCAAGCTGGGCTACGTTGACCCCAAACGCTCTGTCCAGATCGGCATCCGCACCACGACCGAGGATTACCTCGGCTTCAATGTCATCGACGCGCGTGAGGTGCATGAGAAGGGCACCGCCCATGCCGTCGCGCTTATCAAGGATATCCTCGACTCGTCAGAAACCTACCTGACCTTCGACATCGACGCGCTGGACCCGTCGGCTGCCCCCGGCACCGGCACCCCGGTCTGGGGCGGTCTGCATTCCTGGCAGGCGGCGGCGATGCTGCGCGACCTGGCCGGCATCAACATGGTCGGCGGCGACATCGTCGAGGTCTCGCCGCCCTATGACACGACCGGCGCCACCGCGATTGCCGGGGCGCATGTGGCCTATGAACTGATCTGCCTTTATCACTGGGCCAAAACACAACGATGAAGAAGGCGGTCAGAACAATGGTTTACGGTGCGATCCTGTTGGTTCTGGCCGCAATCGGTCTGGCGGGCCTATATCCGGCTGGCCCCCAGCGACCCCGCCGTCTGGCACGTCGCGATATCCGACGGCACCCCGGCGCTGCCCGGCCCCTGTGCTGACCACATCAAACCCCAACGCAACGGCGCGCGGGCCGTCTGTCTGCTGACCAATCCCCCCGCCGCCGTGCTTGAAAAACTGGCCGCGATTGCGGGTGCCACCGCCCGCACCACCCTGCTGGCCGGCTCGCCCGCAGATGGCCGGATGACCTGGGTCACCCGCAGCAAGCTGATCGGCTATCCCGACTACACCACCGCCGAGGTGACCCAGACCCCGCAGGGCACCCGGCTCGATGTCTCTGCCCGCCAGCGTTTTGGCGGCGGCGATCTGGGCGTCAATGCCGCCCGGCTGGCCCAGTGGTTGGCGCAGATTTAACCAGCACCACTTGACCAAGCCCGACAAATCGCCAAACCCCCGGCCATGGTTCCCTTGGACAAACTCGCCCAGATCACCCAGCGTTTCGAATATCTCGAAGCCCGGCTGAACGCCGGTGCCTCGCCCGCCGAAATCGCCACCATTTCGCGCGAATATTCCGACCTGAAGCCCGTGGCTGAGGAAATCGCCGCCTACCGTCAGGCCCTTGATGATGTGGCCGAGGCCGAAGGTGATGCTGGCCGACCCCGAGATGAAGGCCCTGGCCGAGGAGGAACTGCCCGCTGCTGCAGCCAGCGCATCCCCGAGATGGAGCATCGCCTGCAACTGGCCCTTCTGCCCAAGGATGCCGCCGACACCCGCCCCGCCATCCTCGAAATCCGCCCCGGCACCGGCGGGGATGAGGCCGCGCTGTTCGCCGCCGACCTGCTGCGCATGTATCAGCGCTACTGCCGAAGCCCAGGGCTGGACCGTTCGAAATCCTCGAACAGCAAGACAGCGACCTTGGCGGCATCAAGGAGGTGTCGGCGTCCGATCAAGGGCGAGGGCGTCTTTGCCAAGCTGAAATTCGAATGCGGCGTCCACCGCGTCCAGCGCGTGCCGGAAACCGAGGCGCAGGGCAGGGTGCATACCTCTGCCGCCACCGTCGCCGTGCTGCCCGAGGCCGAGGAGGTGGACCTGGTCATCCCGCCGTCCGACATCCGCATCGACACCATGCGCGCCTCGGGTGCAGGCGGCCAGCACGTCAACACCACCGATTCCGCCGTGCGCATCACCCACTTGCCCACCGGCATCATCGTGACCTCGGCGCAGAAATCCCAGCACCGCAACAAGGACATGGCCATGCAGGTCCTGCGCGCCCGCCTGTATCAGATGGAGCGTGACCGCGTCGATGGCGCCCGCGCCGCCGACCGCAAGGCGCAGGTCGGCTCGGGCGACCGCAGCGAACGCATCCGCACCTACAACTTCCCGCAGGGCCGCATGACCGATCACCGCATCAACCTGACGCTCTATTCCCTGCCGCAGATCATGGCGGGCGACCTGAATGAGGTGATTGACGCCCTTGTCGCCCACGATCAGGCCACCAAACTGGCCGAGATGGAGGGATGATCGCCTGCCGAGGCCCTGCGCCACGCCGTTCAGACCCTGCGTCCGAGGCCGGGCATCGACGGATGCCGCCCGCGACGCCCGCCGCTGCTGGCCCATGCGATGGGCATCGCGGCAGACCGCCTGACCCTGCACCTGCCCGACGACATGCCGCCGAGGCCGACCTGCGCGCTTGCACGTCGCCCTTGCCGCCCGCGTCCGCCGTCAACCTGTCAGCCAGATCATCGGCCAACGGCTGTTCTGGGGCCGCCGCTTCCGTCGTGACGCCGGATGTGCTGGACCCGCGACCGGAAACCGAAATCCTCGTCGCCGCCGCCCTGGAACGCCCCTTTCCACCATGCTCGACCTTGGCACCGGGTCGGGCTGTATCCTGATCTCTTGCCTGATCGGCAATCCGGCGGGCACAGGGCGTTGGGGTAGACCTGTCTCGCCGCTGCGCTGGACGTGGCACGGCGCAACGCCACACAGCTCGGCGTCCACGCCCGCAGCAGCCTGCTCCCGTCAGACTGGTGCGCGGCGGTCGAGGGGCAGTTCGACCTGATCGTCTCCAACCCGCCCTACATCGCCGCCGACTGAAATGGCGGGTCTGGCGCCCGACGTGCGCGACTGGGAACCTGCACCTGGCCCTGACCCCCGGTGGCGACGGTCTGGACGCCTACCGCATCATCGCCGCGCCAGGCCCCGGCGCATCTGCTGCCGGGCGGGCGATCCTGATGGTCGAAATCGGCCCGACCCAAGCGGCGGCCGTGTCGGCACTGTTTGCAGCGCAGGGACTTGATCCAGATCGAAACCCGTCAGGACCTTGATGGCCGCGACCGGGTCGTATCGGCAATGATGCCCGATTAGGCTGTTTTCCTGGGGATTTTGCGCCGATTTGCCTGAATATATGCGGTATCTGGCAGAAACCTCTTGTCAGCCTACCCCTGCCATGCTTATTCACCCTACGCGCAACGGGGCGGGCCATTGATCGGTCAAGCCTGAGGCGTGTGCCAACCCGTCCTTGACTGCCACGCCCCAACTTGGGGACCCGATTAGGGGAAATGACACCGGAACGTGTCTGGCGCAGGTCAAGTGGACATCTGGATCAAAGGACCCAATGCGCTCTTCCAAGTCCCGTTCGCGTTCGAAAACGAACCGCCCGCGCACTCTCGGCAATATCATCAACCGCGTCTTCGACAGCTCTGGCCCCGAAGGCAAGGTGCGTGGCACGCCCGCACAGCTGATTGAGAAATATCAGTTTCTGGCCCGCGATGCCCAGCTGTCCAATGACCGCGTGGCTGCCGAGAACTTCCTGCAACACGCAGAACATTACACCCGGCTTCTGGCCGAAGCGAACCGCGAGATGGCCGCCGAACAGGAAAGCCGTCAGCAGTATCAGCAGCCCAACACCCAGCATGGCGGCCAAGGTGGCAACCAGAACAGCGGTGGCGGCAACCAGAACAACAACGGCAACCAGAACAATTCTGGTGGCAATCAAAACAACAACCAGAACAATCAGGGCCGCGACCGGTCTGCCAATGATCGTTCCGGGAATGACCGTTCCGGCAACGACCGCCCGGGCAATGACCGCTCAGGCAATGACCGCGATCAACGCAACGATCAGCGCCCTGAACGGCGCGAAGATCGTGGCGACTACCGCCCCGAGTATCGCAATGACAGCTCTGACGACCAACCCATTGTGACCTCGCATGATCTGGTCGATCACAGAAGCTATGATGATGCCGGTCTGGTCGAAACGCCTGAGGCAGCACCGCGTCAGCCGCGCAGCGAAGAACCGCGCCGCAATGACCGTCCGCGCTATGACCGCAACCGCGACGAAAACCGCCGCAGCTATCCGCCGCGTGTGGACCAGCAACAGGCCGACCGCGCCGATAAGCCTGCCGAGCAGAAGCCGGTAGACCAACGGCCATCTGAGCAAAGACCGCCAGAGCAAAAGGCGATCGAACCGAAGCTGGTAGAGCCGACGCCGGCAGCACCGAAGCCCAAACCGGCACCCAAGCCGGCGGCCCCGAAAGCTGCCAAGCCCGAAGCGCAAGCCCCGGCGTCGCAGCCCTTCATGCCGATGTTCCCGGTGGATGACGCCCCGCAGGCAGAGGCCGGCCCGGCGCCCAAGCCCCGCGCCCCGCGCGCACCCCGCGCCCCGAAAAAGCCTGTTGAAGCTGCCGCGCAGCCGGACACAGGCTCGACGGAACCCTCAGGGGAATAAGCAGATTTGAGGTGGCCCTAGGGGTCACCTCAACGCCAGAGACAGCGCGCAGAAGCGGTCCAACCCGATCTCTTCCGCCCGCGCCGTCGGCTCAATCCCCACTTCCCGCAGCTTGTCCTCAATATCCGGCCTGAACGCCTTCAGGCTAGACCGCAGCATCTTGCGCCGCTGCCCAAAGGCCATCGTGGTGACGCGGTGCAGCATCGCCTCATCCGCCGGATAGCGCGGCTCGTCCAGCCGGGTCAGAGTGCACCACGGCGGAATGCACCTTGGGGGCAGGGGTAAAGGCCTCGGGCGGCAGGTGACATCACGATCTTGGGGTCAGTCGCGCCACTGGGCCAGCAGCGCCAGACGGCCATAATGTTCGGTCCGGGGCTTCGCGACGATCCGCTCGGCCACCTCCGCTTGAAACATCAGGGTCAGGCTCTGCCAGAACGGCGGCCATTGGGTGGGCGTCAGCCAGCGGATCAGCAATTCGGTGCCGACATTATAGGGCAGGTTCGCCACCACCCGCACCGGCGGCGTCAGATGCGCGGCAACATCGACCTGCAACGCATCGGCGTTCAGGATGGTCAGACGGCCCGGATAAACCGCCGCAATCTCGTCCAGGGCGGCAATGCAGCGCGGGTCTTTTTCAATCGGCCAGCACCCGCCGCGCCCCCTCGACCAGCAGCCCGCGCGTCAGACCACCGGGGCCGGGCCCGATCTCCAGCACATCGCAGGCCGTACAGATCGCCAGCCAGCCGCGCAATCTTGGCCGTCAGGTTCAGGTCCAGCAGAAAGTTCTGCCCCAGCTGCCGTTTGGCCACCAGATCATGCGCCCGGATCACCTCGCGCAGCGGCGGCAGCCCATCTATGCTCGCCACGCCTGCGCGACCCTTTGCCATCTCTGCCGCCATCCGCAGCGCCGCAATCAGGCTGTCCGGCCGCGCCATGCCCTTGCCTGCAATGTCAAACCCGGTGCCATGATCGGGCGAGGTGCGGATGAACGGCAGGCCCAGCGTCACATTGACCCCGCCATCAAAATCCAGCGTCTTGATCGGGATCAGCGCCTGATCGTGATACATGCACACCGCCGCATCATAGCTGGCGCGGGCCCGGGCGTGGAACATCGTGTCGGCAGACATCGGCCCGAGCAGTATCATGCCCTCGGCCCGCAGCCGGTCCAGCACCGGGGTGATCAGGCGTGATCTCCTGCCCGCCCCATCGCGCCGCCTTCGCCCGCATGGGGGTTCAGCCCGGCAACGGCCAGACGCGGCGCGGCAATGCCGAAAGTCGCGGATCAGCCCGGCATGGGTCAGCCGGATCGTCTGTTCCAACAGCTCAGCCGTCAGGGCCGTCGCCACCTGATCCAGGGCGATATGGATGGTCACCGGCACCACCCGCAGCAGGGGCGAGGCCAGCATCATCACCACCGGCACATCGCCGCCGAGATGGGCCAGGAATTCGGTATGGCCCGGATAGGCAAAGCCTGCGCCGTCCTGCAACGCCTTCTTGTGGATGGGCGAGGTGCAGATAGCCGACGCCTGGCCGGCCCGAACCAGATCCACCGCCCGCGCGATGACATCGATCACCCCTTGGGCGTTGCGCGGGGTCAGGGATGCCGGGCTGGGACGGCTCGGCAAATTCATGCGCCAGCACGGGCAGACACCCCCAAGGGCACCGACCTGACCGGGTGCGTCAATCACCTGATAGGCACAGCCCGCAGGCAGATGCCGTGGGTCGCCGATCCAGAAGAACGGCACCTCATCGCCCAAGATCTGCCGCGCCAGAACGGCCAGCTCGGGGCCAATCCCGGCTGGTTCGCCACAGGTCAGGGCTATCGGCAATCGTGCGGTCATTGGATCTTGATGATCGCGTTCGACCGCAACTCTTCCAGATAGGCCGGCCAGCAGACCCAGCCGCTTGTTCAGCAGGCCGCTGCTGACGTCATCGCGCGACGGCGGAATATCGGTCAGCGGGGTGCGGTCGCACAGCATGACCAGCGATGGCCGCGCCCAGTCGCCGCAGGCAGCACGACGCTTTCGTTCGGATCAAGCGCCGGCAATGGGGCTGCGCAGATTGGCAGGCAGGGCCATCTCGGCCACGGTGGCGCGCTGCAGAACCTCTGGCGGCAAGGACCGCGCCGCGTCGTACAGATCATCGCAGGTGTCCAGACCGGCCTTGACGCTGGCAAGATCGGTGCCGACCGGGGCGAAGAACTGGGCATATTCGACCTGCATCACCTGCGGACCAGTGCCATCACTTGGCCCGAGGCTCAGGTCATTCAGATAGAACAACTCCACCGCGCCCGCGACCTGAATAGGGTCAGTAATCTCACCAACCTTCAGCGCAAGGATCTTGGGGGCAACTTCGGGCGGCAAGGACGAAACCGGGATCCAGCCCAAGGCACCACCGGCATTGGCGGACGGGGCTTTGGAATAATCCTTGGCGGCGATGCTAAAGCCCTGAATCGATTTGATCGTATCTTTCAGCCGCTGGGCAAGGGCAAGCGCATCGCCGTTGCTCCCGGTGGGCAGTACGATTTCCGACAGCAGCACCCGCATTTCCCCACCCGAGGCCGCACCTGCGTCAATCGCGCGGTCAATCTCGGCATCGGTGATCTCGGTGGAGGAGCCGTATTTGCTGCGGATGACAGCGCGCCACAACAGACCCGCCTCAACGAAATCACGCATCGTCTCGGCCTCTACCCCGCCTTTGGCCAGGGCCGCGATAAATTGCTCGGTGGTCAGTTTGGCCCGGGCAGCGAATTCCGCCATGCCCGCTTTGACCTCATCCGGCGTGACGGCAATATCCATCTTCTTGGCCGCATCGCGCCGCATCGCATCGTCGATCAGACTGCTCATGGCCATCTGCGTGATATCGCCCGGCTGGCGCAGCAGGGTCATGAACAGGACACGCTGTTTCAACTCATACTTGCTGATAACCCGGCTGTTCACAAAGGCTGCCGGGGCAAAGCCGTTTTGCTGGGCCAACGCGGGTGCCATCCCGGCCGTCAAAAGGAATGTCACGGCCACAAGGGCTGTTCCCAGCCGGCGTGCAACCTGTGTCGTGAAGTTGTTCTTCATCGGTTTGGTTTCCATCAAATCGTCATCCTGTGACCCGGTTCTTACCTGCGGCAGACCCGTGACGGACCTGGGTCCGAACCGCCGCCAAAGCCCAGAAGCTCAATCGACAACCCGAAGTCCGTGGACGGTTTTACACTAGTTGAGGACGCATAGCGACGCGAGAGTGAAAGCGTGACGTCGATGCATTCATTGCGAAAATCCAGTTCTAGCCCGGATTGCGATAGTCGGTTTGCCCGCAGGTCATATTGCCCGCTCAGATTGGCCGACCAAAACTTGTTCACTTTCTTGCGGGTCGACAGCACGATTTCAGAGGCGGTGATATCACGCCCCTCGCTCGCGTCGGCCAGCAGATATTCGTACCCGCCTGAAACGGACATGTTGTCTTTGGTAAAGTCGAACCGCATCTCGCCCTTGGTCAACGAGAACGTGTCATCAATGATAAGCCGGTTGATGACGTTAAGCCCGCCCGCATTGCCCAGCGACCACGCCAGCAGCCAGTCGGATTTCTGGCCCGACAGCCCGGATTCGTCGCTGAACTGGCCCTGATCCTCCAACCGGATCACCCGGCCTGCCGTAGCGCCCATAGACCAGCCGTTGGGGTCGTCGCGGCGGTAGTTGACCCCAAGATTGGCCCAGGTGCCCGCCTCTGACGCGTCGGCACCCGGAAAGCGGTTCAGGGCGAACAGGTTGCCCTCGTCAAATTCAACCATCGTGGAATCGCCGTTCGGAATGGCGGAGTCGGGCAATGACGCGGTGACGAGTTGCAAGACCGGCTCCAACAATTGCGTCGTGCCATCCGCCTCTGCCTTGACCCAAGGCCAGCGGAACGCCACGCCGGTTGATCCCGACAGACGGGCAGGCGTGCCGCCATAGACCTGATCCTGATCGATGACATATTTATCCGCCGCCACCAGCGCGAGGGCCGATACCCCGATCCCGTTCGGCAGCACCCAGTTGCGCCGCCAATCAAGCCCCACCCGCACCCGGCTGAGGTCGCGGCCATCCGCCACGCCATCAAGGTCGGAATCCAGCGGTGAGCCAGAGGTGCGGTAATCGGAATGGGTGTCGAGCGTCAGCCCCGCAGTCCCACCCAGCACCCCCGGCTGAAACCGCCGCTCATAGTTCACGTCTGCCACGGTAGAGGGCAGGGTATCATTCACATCGCCCTCACGCAGCGAATGCAGCCCGATCACCCGCGCCGAGAAGTTCAGATCACGGTGGGTCCGCGTCACGTTGACCACATTCTCCAACAAGTCGGCGGTAGAGATGCCATAGTCAGACAGATAGGAGGTGTCGCTGACCGATATCCCCGAAAACGTCAGCTGATAGTCGTTGCCAAGGTCGAATTCCCCGGTCGCCTGCAAAAACCCGCGCGGGTCCACCGTGCCCAGACCATCACGCGACAGCGCCCCGTCGAATTGCAGCGTCCCATGGCGAAAGGCCTCGCGGTATTGCACCTTCAGGGTCTGGTCGCCCAGCACGGTGAAATAGGGCGTCAGCGTCATGTCGCGGCTGTCACCAAGGGCGATGAAATAGGGCAACAGAACGCCGCCGCCCAGTTGCGTGGTGGATCGGATCTTCGGCAACAAAAACCCGGTCGCCCGCTTCAACGTCGGGTCAGGCACCCGCAGCGTCGGCAGATACAGGATCGGCAGGCCGTAAAACCGCAGGCTGGCATCGCTGAAATAGATCTGCTGGGCGGCGGCATCATGCACAACCTCTGACGCGCGGATCTCCCACAGCGGGGTCGGAGTCGCCGGCGCAGATCGTACAAGACGACGCCACCACCGACCGCATCGCCGTAAGATTGCCGCCATCACTGCGCGCAATGTCAGAGGCGGCCAACTGCAACTGCTGGTTCAACATCAGCCGCGCCGAGGTCAGCAACCCCTCCGACAGATCGGCGGAAAGATCGGCCTGCTCAGCCAGAAAGACGCTGCCCTTGCCGTCGTCAATCCGGATCGGGCCGGTGATCGTCAGCCGGTCGGCCTTCTGGTCATAGATCACCGACGTCGCCGTCAGCGTCTGGCCACCGTAAAACACCTCAACATGGCCAGTCGCGGCCAGCGTCGTGCCCGATTGCACCGTCACACTGTCGGCAATCAACGTCGCCTGCTGCGCTGCCGCCCCGTGCAGCGTCATCACCAGCGCCACGAACGCATATAAAACCCGCCGCATCAGCCATCCTCCAGATGCAGCAATAATCCCAGCGCCAACATGGTCGCGGCAATCGGTGGGCTCCACGCGGCCATCGCAATCGGGATCTGACCGTTTTCGCCCAAGGATCTGGCCGAAGTTGCGCAAGAAGAACACCGCAAAACCACAACAGCAGCGCCGTCAGCACCAAAGAGCCGGTCTTGGCCATCCGCGCGTGCCGCATGGTGAACCCCGCCGCAATCAGCACCATCGCCGCCAGCAACAACGGCTGCGCCAGTTCCATCTGATACCAGACCCTATGACTGCGCGCCGAAAATCCCGCCACTTCCAGACTTTTGATATAGCCGGGCAGGTCCCAGAACCCGATGGCACTCGGCGCCCCGAAACTGTCGCGGATCTTGTCCTTGGTCAGTTCGGTCGGGATGGTATAGCCGTTGGGCACCACGAAGGACGCCTGCTCGGGGTTGGCCGCCGCTAGGGGCCAGTTCTTGCCGCCGCTCAGCATCCAGACCCCCGGCTCCAGCTTGACCGAGATGGCGGTGATCCGCGTGATGGGCGTGCCATCGTCCGAAAAGGTCAGAAAGGTCACGTCATACAATTCCGTGCCGTCCAGATTGGCCCGGTCGGCGTGAATGACGGTCTGGCCCCGGTCGCTGCCCTGCCGCAACCACAGCCCGCGGTCCGACACCGACAACACCGATCCACCCCGCGCATGGCCCGACGACAAGGTGTCATAGCGTTTGGAGGTGGCCGCCACGATCGGGTTCAAAATGGCCACCGCAAACACCCCGATCAGCAATGGCCGTCAGCAGTCGGGGCCACCAGAAAGTTCAGCCCAGACCGCCCGGCCGCCCGCACCACCACCAGTTCCGACGACCGCGACAGGCCGACAAACAACCCGATGGCCGTCAGCACCAAGATCAGCGGCAACACCTGATAGATCGTCAGGCGGCACATTCATCAGGGCAAGCGCCAAGGCCTCGGCCAAGGTGATGCCCGGATCGGCAAAGTGGCGCAACTCTTCGATGATGTCGATCATCATCATCATGACGAAGAATCCGCCAAACACCCGGACGAACAACCACAGGAACCGCCGCGCGATATACAGATTCAGCGTCATGCCGCCACCGCCCGCCCAATGCGCCGGGGCGCCCGGCCGACCACAACAATCCGGCTGCAATGCGCCAGCCCCAACAGCGGGGCGACATAGGCCAAAATCCAACCATGGCCAACCCGGCCCAATCTGGCGGCATCACCGTCGACAATGCCCTGCACCACCACCAGCAGCGCCACCGCAAACCCGATCTGCCGCCACAGGCCCATCCGGCTGAACCCGCCCAGCAGCAGCGTCGCAAACCCGATCAGCGCGACGGCAACCGACAAGAACCGGCTCGGCCAACCGGCTGTTGCGCCTCATAAAACATGCGTCAGCCGTGGCCCCGGTTTCCGTCAACAGCGCCTCGGTCGGGCCACAGCAATTCCGGCGTCGTCAGCTCTGCCACGGCGCGGCGGTGGCCCACGTTCCGCGTCAACAGCGCCCCCAGATCATAGGTGAAATCGGCAAACCGTGTGACCGACGACCCGGCCAGTTTCGCGGTCCAGGGTCTGGGTCATGCCCGTCGAACATGATCAGCTTCGGCCCGAGTTCGCCCCGCACGAACAACGCCTTGCGGGCGGTATAGGTCGTGCGCTCACCCGCCTTGCGGTCATCTTCCAGAAACAGGTCACGCAACTGGCCGCTGCGGTCAATCTCGTTGATATAGAAGGTCACATCGCTGGTCGGATGGGTGAACTGCCCATCCTTCAGGAACCGGGCCGTGATGTTTTCGGACAGCGCCGCGCGCTTCGGTCATCATCATCGTTCGGCTCATCGGGACCAGACACATGCACCAGATGCCGTCATCATCAGCGCCACGCACAGCCCGAAATAGAGCACCGGCCGCGCCAGCGAAACGCCGAAAACCCGGTGGCCTGCATCACCACCAACTCGCTCTCGGCGATCAGCTTGTTGGCGACATAGACGGCGGCGACAAAGGCCGCGATGGGCAGCACCAGCCTGATCACATTGGGCAGCGTCAGCAGCGAGAACTCGACAAACACCAGCGCCGACTGACCATCGCTCATCAACTGGTCAAACAGGATGACCGCCCGGTTGATCCAGTAGACGCCTACCAGCACCAGCGCGAAAAAGCCGAAATGCGCGAGCAGTTGCGACAGAAGATATCGGTCAAATCTTGGCACGCGCCAGTTTCTCTCCTGCTGAAAGCTTGCGCGAACGCTAGCCGAATTCGCGGGCGGGGAAAACTCATATCTGGCCATTTCCCCGCCCTGAGGGCTAGCCTTGGCGCAACCCTCGCCGACATGGCCGGGAAACCAAACGGAGCGCCTATGACACACCCCCGTCAAACCCGAATTTCTGTCCGCTGACCAATCTCGACGATCTGGCCGAGCCAACCGGGCCGCATCGCGATCCTGGTCGAAGGTGACGCGCCCAAGCACCCTGGCCGCCAAACGGATGGACCGGCTGACGCGTGGCGCGCTGCGCGTTTCATGGCCTCCGACGCCTTTGCCAAAACTAAGCCCGGCGACGCCGCTGGATCTGGCCTATCCCTCCGGTCTCGCGGCCGACGCGTTGCAGGTCATCCGCCTGCCGCGCCGCGCGACTCAGGCCGATGGCCGCAAGGCGGGTGGCGCGATGGGCCGCGTGCCTTGGGCACCGCCGGCTGTCTGGTCCTGGCCGAGGACCACCCCAGCGCCGCCGACATCGCCTTTGGCCTGGCCCTGCGCGCCTATGACTTCCCGCACCACAAAACCGGCGACAAGAAAGGCATCGGCCCCGTGACCATCATGGTCGCCACGCCCGATGCCATCGCCGCCGCCTATGCCGACATGGCCGCCCTCGCCGACGGGGTGTTCTTCACCCGCGATCTGGTGAACGAACCCGCCAACATCCTGACCACCTACGAATTTGCCGAACGCCTGCACGCCCTGCGCGATCTGGGGCTGGAGGTCGAGGTGCTGGACGAGGAGCAACTCGCCCATCTCGGCATGAACCTGCTGCTGGCCGTGGGGCAGGGCTCTGAAAGCCCGTCCAAGGTCGTCGTGATGCAGTGGAAGGGTGGCGCGGCCGACGCAGCCCCCTGGCCCTGGTCGGCAAGGGCGTGGTCTTTGACACCGGCGGCATCTCGATCAAACCCGCCGGCGGCATGGAAGAGATGACGATGGACATGGGCGGGGCAGGGGTCGTGGCCGGCGTCATGCGCGCCCTGGCGCTGCGCAAGGCCAAGGCCAATGTGGTCGGCCTGGTCGGCATTGTCGAGAACATGCCCGATGGCCGCGCCCAGCGTCCCGGCGACGTGGTCCGCTCGATGAAGGGCGACACGGTCGAGGTCATCAACACCGACGCCGAGGGCCGTTTGGTGCTGGCCGATGTGCTGTGGTACGCGCAAGACCGCTTCAAACCCGCCGGGCATCATCGACCTCGCCACCCTGACCGGCGCCATCATCGTCGCCCTGGGCCACGAAAACACCGGCGTCTTCTCCAACGACGACGACCTGTGCAACGCCTTCCTGCAAGGCCGCCGCGGCCGAGGGCGAGGGCGCCTGGCGGATGCCGATGGGTCAGGCCTATGACGACCGCCTGAAAAGCCGCATCGCCGACATGATGAACGTCGGCGGGCCGCGAGGGTGGGGCCGATCACGGCCGCGCAGTTCCTGAAACGCTTCATCAAGGACGGGATGCCGTGGATCCACCTCGACATCGCGGGCACCGCCCTGGTCAAGAACGACCTGCCGCTGTCGCCCAAAGGTGCCACCGGCTGGGGCGTGCTGGCGCTGAACCGTCTGATCCGCGACAAGTTCGAAAGCCACTGATCGATGCCCGCCACCGTGATGTTCTATCATCTGACCCGCTCAGGGTCTGGATGATACGCTGATCCCTATCCTGACCCGCGCCATGGGTCAGGGTTGGCGCGTGATGATGCGCAGCCCCGACCCCGCGCTGCTCGACCATCTGGACGCCAAACTCTGGCTTGGCCCCGAGGATAGGCTTTCTGCCGCACGGTCTGCAGGGCGGCGCCGCATGATGCGCGACCAACCCGTGCTGCTGGGCGCCGGTCCCATCACCAACGCTGCCCAAGGGCCTGTTCCTGCTGGCCGGGGCCGATGTCGCACAGCCCGAAGCTACCAGGCGCTGGAACGGATCTGGCTGCTGTTCGACGGTGCCGACCCTCAGGCCGTGCAGGCGGCACGCGGCCAGTGGACGCGACTCACCGGTTGGGGCCTGGCCGCGCAATACTGGTCGGATGAGACCGGGTCATGGGTCAAAAAGACCGATAAACCCGCCGCGCCGCAAACCTAGCGCGACATCAGCATCCGGTCGCCCGCCATCGTGACCGAAAACCGGCCGAGATAATCCATCCCCAACAGCGAGGAATCCATCTCCGCCTCATTCACCTGCGCGGGCAGGGTGGCGTCATGGAACGGCCCAAAACTCACATTGGTCAGCGTGACATAGGCCGTGCGCACAATGCCATTCGCGGTCATCGCCTGCCCGATAAAGGCCAGTTTCGCCGGATCAATCCCGACCCGCCGCGCATCGGCAGGCGACAGCACGACCGAACTGGCCCCCGTATCCGCGATGAAAGTTAGATCTCAGTGCCATCCACCGTCAGCACCGGGTGATAATGCCCGTCCGCCGCGCGCGGCACCTCAATCTGGCCGCCGGTCATCTGCTGCTGCGGCAGAATATCCCGCCGGATGTCGCCCCACAGGCCATAACCCGCCATCAACCCCAGAAAAATCATCCCCCAGGCAAGCGCCGTCCGCAGCGCCTGACCCATCCGCTTGCGATACTCAACCACCACCCAGCCGCCCAAAGCGGCCAGCAGAATGCCCATGTAGATCAGTCGCGCCGTATCAATATCGCCCATCATCACTCCCAAATGGGCAGGCCCACTCAACCAATCAACCCGGTCCCGCGCACCCCGTCGATCACGAATTGGACAGACAGCGCCGCCAGCAGCATCCCCAACAGCCGCGTGATCACGATTGTCCCGGTCCGGCCCAACAACCGCTCCAACGGGGCAGAGGCGAGCAGGAACAGGAATGTCGCAAAGATCATGCCGTAAAGCAGCGCCAGAACCTCGATCCGCCCGATCCACGACGGCCCCGCCTGACCCATCAACAGGATCATCGTGGCAATCGCCCCCGGTCCCGCAATCAGCGGCGTCGCCAGCGGAAAGACCGAGGGGTCATGATCCGGTTCAGCCAATTGCCCCTCACGCCGCTGGGTCCGCCGTTCAAACAACATGTCGAGCGCGGTCAGAAACAGCAAGATTCCGCCCGCGATCCGGAATGCCGGCATTGAAATGCCGATAAACTCCAGCAACGCCTCACCGAACAGGCCAAACAGCGTCAGCAACACCGCCGCAATGATGCAAGCCCGCTGCGCCAACTGCCGCCGATGATTGGCATCCATGCCAACCGTCAAGGCAATGAACATCGGCACCAACCCCGGCGGATCGATGACGACAAACAGGGTGGCAAAAGCCGTGATCAAATATGGGGTCATGCCCGCACATTGGGCTGAACTGCCCATCCAGTGCAAGCAAAGTCAGACGATGCGCGGTGCCAATGTTGCTGTATCGACCCCCGGCACATCCCAGAACTCAACCGCAAACGGCGGCAGGCCCGCCAAGACCCGTTCCAGATCGACCCGCAACACCGCTTTGCGCAGCGCCAAAGCCGTCGCCGCCACACAATTTTCCGGGGTCAGATTGTGATGGGCCCGCAGCGCCTTGGCCTCGGCAGCCCAATCCGCCCGCGTTCCGGGCGGCACGGGATCGCTCAACTGCCAATCCGCGACAAACAGCGCCCGCAGGACCGATGGCAGGATCTGGGCAAAATCAATCGCCTGTTGCGGGGTCAGACGGCGGCGAAATGCCTGCAACACACCCTGCACCGCCGTATAGGTCGCATTGTCAGAGGTCAGCCCCATCGCGTCGCGGGCATCGGCCAGAAACGCCTGCCATTCCGTCGTGGCTTGCCGGTAAGTCCATGGCATCGGCATCAGATCAAATGATCCCTTCAGGTCGCAGCCCCACTCAGCCACAAGCGCTTCCCCATGTCGAGACGCGTCCTCCCCATCCACCCAATCCCAAGACTTTAGCTAAAATTTTCCGCCTTTCAATTTGGCCCAAATATCCCACGGGGGAGACCAGATTGGCCCGCCAATCTGGTCTGGGGGTGTGAAACCCCCATCTTTGCCTGCCACCAACCCAGATGCGAACAATTTGCAACGTGATTAAAATGTGGTTAACAAGAAAATGTAACTCATTGAAACTGATAGATAATAGCAAGTGTCGCTCAGTCGGACGCTTTTGCTGGGTAGACCGGATTTCCCCGATCAGCCCACCGTTTCCAACCGCTCAGAGGCGGCCAGCCACATCGCCTCAGCCTTGTCGAGCGCGCCCATCACCTCGGCATATTTCCGGTTCCAGGTCTCCAACTCACCAATCCGGTTGCTCTCATACAACTCCGGATCGGCCAGTTTCTTGGCCAGCTTGTCCCGCATATCGTTCAGCTTTGCCAGCCGCTCCTCACATTTGCGAACCTCAGAGCGGATCGCGAGAACCTCATCCCGGCTCACCTTCTTCGGCTTTTCAACAACCTTGGCGGCAGGCTTGGCATCTTCATCGCCAGCCAGCAACATCTTGCGGTAGGCTTCCAGATCCTCAGTATAAGGGGTGACAGTGCCAGCCTTGACCAGCCACAACCGGTCGGCAACCAAAGACAGCAGGTGCATGTCATGGCTGACCAGAATGACCGCGCCGGAATACTCGGTCAACGCCTCGACCAAAGCCTCGCGGCTTTCCATGTCGAGGTGGTTGGTCGGCTCGTCGAGGATCAACAGATGCGGCGCATCAATCGTGGCGAGCAGCAGCGACAACCGCGCCTTCTGTCCGCCAGACAACCGCCCCACCAAAGTCTCAGCCTGATCCGCGCCCAGCCCGAACCCAGCCAACCGCGCCCGCTGCCGCGGCTGCCCCTCCAGCGGCCTGAGCCGCATGATGTGCTGCAAGGGGGTCTCATCAATGTGCAACTCATCGACCTGATGCTGGGCAAAGTAGCCGATCCGCAGCTTGGACGACTGGACCAGCTTACCCTCACAAGCAGGAAGTTTCCCGGCCAGCAGTTTCGACAGCGTCGACTTGCCCTCGCCGTTCCGCCCCAGAAGTGCTATCCGGTCATCCTGATCAATCCGCAGCGACAGCTTGCGCAGCACCGGTGGCCCGCCATAGCCGACAGCCACGTTTTCCATGTTGATGATCGGCGGCGACAGTTCCTCAGGCTTGGGGAAGGTGAAGACAACCTTCTTGGCATCCTCAGGCGCGGTGATCGTCGTCATCCTTTCCAGCATCTTCACGCGGGACTGCGCCTGCGTCGCCTTCGATGCCTTGGCCTTGAAGCGGTCAACAAAGCTCTGCAAATGCGCCCGCCGCGCCTCTTGCTTCTTGGCCTCGGATTGCAGCACGGCGCGACGTTCGGCCATCTGACGGGCGAACTGATCGTAGGGGCCGTTCCAATAGGTCAGCTTCTTGCTGTCGAGATGCAGGATCCCGGTCACGGCCCGGTTCAACAGACCCCGGTCGTGCGAGATGATCAGCACGGTGTGCGGATATTTCTGCAAGTAGCTTTCCAGCCACAACGCGCCCTCAAGGTCGAGATAGTTCGTCGGCTCGTCGAGCAGCAGGTAGTCCGGCTGCGCGAACAGCACCCCTGCCAAAGCCACCCGCATCCGCCACCCGCCCGAGAAATCGGAGCACGGCCGCTGCTGGGCCTCAGCGTCAAAGCCCAACCCCTTCAGGATGCGACGCCGCCCGCCCCTCAGCACTCCACGCGTCGATATCGGCCAGACGGGCCTGGATCTCGGCAATGCGGTGTGGGTCGTGGGCGTGGTCCGCCTCGGCCAGCAAAGAGGCGCGTTCGGTATCGGCCTGCAGCACGGTTTCGATCAGAGAGGTCGACGACGACGGCACCTCTTGCGCCACCCCGCCAATCCGGGCGCGGTTGGGCAGGGAGATATCGCCGCCCTCCAGCGCCAAGCTCGCCCCGGATCAGTCGGAACAGCGTGGTCTTGCCCGCGCCGTTGCGGCCCACAAGGCCGACCTTGTGGCCGGTGGGAATCGTGGCTGAGGCGCCCTCGAACAATGGGCGGCCTTCGACGGAATAGGTGATGTCTTGGATTTTGAGCATGGCGGGGGCTTGCCCTAAGCGGGGCTGGTCGTCAACGGGGGTTGTGAGGGCTGAGACACGGCGCCACAGGTAGGATGGGCCATAGCTGCAATTTTCGGTTTGCCGAAGATTGCAACGGGCCCATCATGGTCACCGCCCGTCGGGATATTCGGCGGGGCCCTTGACCTCCAGCTTGTTGCCGAACGGGTCGCGGATGTAGAAGCTGTGCCCCATGCCGCGTGCGCCGCCGTGGGTGGCTTCGCGTTCGATTTCCACCGCCATGGGCGGCGAGATGGGCCCGCATCGCTTGCGGGGCGAAGGGGGAGGTGGCGATGCAGACGTGGTCGACGTTGCGGCCGCCCGGGACTGGGGGCACGGCTGAGGCGGCGCCGGGGTGGGTGGTGTCCCACAGCACGATCAGGGCCGATCCGCACCAGACCTGTTCCATCCCGAGGGCCGGGTAGGTGTAGCCGGGCACGCAGCCCAGCACCTTGGCATAGAATTCCATCGCGCGGGCCATGTCGTCGATCAGAAACACCACATGGTCGAGGCCGACGAGGGTGAAGGGGGGCTGGGACATCGGCTTCTCCTGTGACCATTACATGACACCGGGCTAATCTGCTTTTCAAGCGCCCAACCCCGTGCTAGCACCTGCCCGCATCATTTGGGCGCGGGACATGCGGTCTCGCGCCTGTTCATTCTGGAGAGAAACATGTCCATCGAACGTACCCTGTCGATCATCAAGCCCGACGCAACCAAGCGGCAACCTGACCGGCAAGATCGTCGCCAAATTCGAGGATGCCGGCCTGCGCGTCGTCGCGTCCAAGCGGATCCATCTGTCGGTCGATCAAGCTGGTGAGTTTTATGCCGAGCATAAAGAGCGCGGCTTTTATGGCGAACTCTGCGCATTCATGGCGTCTGAGCCGGTTGTGGTTCAGGTTCTGGAAGGCGAAAGCGCCATCGCGAAGAATCGTGAAGTGATGGGCGCGACCGATCCGGCCGAGGCTGCTGCTGGCACGATCCGCAAGGATTTCGCGCTGTCCAAGGGCGAAAATTCGGTCCACGGCTCTGACTCGGCTGCGTCGGCTGCCCGCGAAATCTCGTTCTTCTTCTCCGGTCTTGAACTGGTTGGTTGATCTGAAGTTTGGCCTTGGCGACTTTGGTTGCCAAGGCCGATTTTGACGCTGAAACCAAGGTTTCCCCAAAAGTGTCCGTCTGCGCGACACTGATCATTATTGTTATATATCAAATACTTGAGAATTTTTGTTAACCCGACCTTAAGCACGTTGCGACTGAGTTGCAGGTAACATTGCGGCCCTAACGCGCCTTTGCCACGACCCCGAACAGGTTCAGCGCCGCCTCCAATTCCGAATTGGTTTTCGATCCCGTCTCGGCCACCAGCGCGTCAAACCGGACCCGCAGCGCCTTTTTCTCATCGCCTTTGCAATCGTTCCACGGCCTGCCTTGCAGGGCCATATCGCAGCACATAGTAGCCGATGAAATGCGGGGGAATGCCAGCCAGCAGCAGGCGGCGATAGGCCTCATGCCCGCCCAGAGCGTAGAGCTCCTCGGCGGTGGTCAGACCGGCTTTGGCGAATTGCGCCTCGGTCGCGGGACCAAGATTGCGGATGGAGGAGATCGGGTTGGGCATCGCGTTGGGTCTGACCTTTGCTGGATGCCGGATCAATGCCGCGCTGCGGATGTCATGTCAAATGAACGGAAGGCAGGGATTGCCGTTGGGCACTGGTGCCGTGTCCGGATATGCCGTCGCCCTGCCGGTCGGGCATTTGCCCTAGCTTGCCGGATCATACCCGAATTCGCGCAGTTCCTGTGAACACCGGCAGGCGACCGCGATCTTTCTGGCCCATTCCACCGCATCCTGTCGGGTCGGCAATTCCAGCACCGTGAAGCCGCCTTTTATCCTGCTGCCCGGATAAATCTCAGGGGATATCTCTCCGCCGGCGTTGACCAGCACCGGGTCAACCTGTTCGTTTATGCCACCGGCATAAACATAGACCCCGGCCGCCTTGGCCTCTTCGATCACGGCGCGCGCGTTGGCGCCAACGACCGGAAACTCTTCTTCCGAGAGGATCATGGCTTCGGAGGGAAATGAGATGAGATATTTTGTCATGCCCAAGGATTAGCAAGGGTCGGGAAAAAATCAACGGGAAAGGCTGGCAATCCGGCAGGCTGCAATGGCTGTTGATTGAGGTTCAGGTCGAACGGGGCTTGGGGCAAATTCGAGGGGCATCCGCGAAGCAGCGGTTCTGACCGAACCGCTGCCGCAGAGTTGGGGGCGTCAGATCGACGCCCAGTCCTTGATTTGCGGCTTTGCGGCTGGCACGGTGCCGCCGGTCTGTTGTGGCGTCGGGGTCGATTGACCCTGTTGCTGGGCTGAAGGCTTGCTGTCGCCCTGCTGTGACGCACCATTACCTGACATTTACTTGCTCCGTTTGCCTGTTCGTTGGGCGTTGTGCCCTTATGTTACACAATCTACCTGACACGGACCTGAATTGGGGCCGTCCCGCGGTATCATTCGGGCGATTTAGGTGGGCCGCAGGGCGAATGCAATGTCAAAGCAGGGCGTCTGAGGCTGATTTCGGCGGTGGATAGGCTGGTCTCGGCTGATCGCCGCCTGTAAAGGCCTGTCCTCGGCGAAAAAATGCGCGGGACCACAGATCGAAGGAGCGACCACGACTAAAGCTGACAAAGTTTCAAATCGCTTTGATTGGCACTTTTCTACAAGAAAAGGAGGTTTTGGCACATCGTCATCCGGAAAACCCCGCACCGCTAAAAGCGGTTTGAGAGCATCTTTGCCCGAAAATTAACCACGCGCTCCTTGACGATCCCTCTGGGCGGGATAGGCTGGGCGCTAACAGACTTGAAGATAGGCATGACTTTGAACGACATGACACTGACGTATAACCAGGTGCAGAGCGACGTTCTGCGCCATCTGAAATCCACACTGGGCAAGGATGCCCCAAATGCCAGCGTGTTCGATTGGCGCATGGCGCTGAGCTTTGCGATTCGCGACCGGATTGTCGAGCCGTGGTTCGCCTCAACCCGCCGGACATGGGCGGAAGACCGCAAGCGGGTCTATTACCTGTCGATGGAATTTCTGATCGGGCGTCTGCTGGAGGATGCCACGGTCAATCTGGGTCTGCGCGACACGGTGATCGACGTGATGGCCGGGCTTTGGCCAGGATTTCCGGGCGCTTGGTCGAGGATGAGCCGGATGCGGCGCTGGGCAATGGCGGGTCTGGGGCGGCTGGCGGCCTGTTTCATGGAATCGATGGCGACGGTGGGCTGCCCTGCCTATGGCTATGGCATCCGCTATGAGCACGGGCTGTTCCGCCAGCAGTTCACCAATCGGCATGCAGGTCGAAATGCCGGAGGACTGGCTGCTGCACCGCAACCCGTGGGAGTTCGAGCGGCCCGAGAGCGTCCTATACCATCGGGTTCAAGGGCGATGTGCAGATCATCGACGGGCGCGAGCAATGGGTGCCGGGGGAATCGGTTTTTGCCCAGGCCTATGACACGCCGGTGATTGGCTGGCAGGGCAAATGGGCCAACACCCTGCGGCTGTGGTAGGCCAGCCGACGACGGTGTTCGATCTGGAGCGGTTCAACCGCGGTGACTTCGCGGCTGCGGCCGAGCCGGAGGCTTTGGCGCGGACGTTGAGCCGGGTGCTGTATCCCGATGACACGCACCTATCAGGGCAAGGAATTGCGCCTGAAGCAGGAGTTCTTCCTGACCTCCGCCGCGTTGCAGGACATTCTGCGCCGGTTCAAGGACAAGTCATTCCGACCTGACGGCGCTGCCGAAATATGTGGCGATCCAGATGAACGACACCCATCCGGCGATTGCGGGGCCGGAACTGGTGCGCCTGCTGGCCGATGATCACGGGATGGAGTTCGACAAGGCGATTGAGACCGCGCAGGCCTGTCTGGGCTACACCAACCACACCCTGCTGCCCGAGGCGTTGGAGAAGTGGGCGACATTCACCTTTGGCAACGTGTTGCCGCGCCACATGCAGATCGTCGAACGGATCGACGCGTGGCACCGGCGCACCTACCCGACGCGGCCGCATTACGTCGGCATCGTGAAGCATCACGAGGTGCGGATGGGCGAATTGGCGTTCATCATGGCGCATAAGGTGAACGGCGTGTCGGCGCTGCATTCCGATCTGGTCAAGGCAAACCTGTTCCCCGAGTTGAACAAGCTGCACCCGGGCCGGATCGTCAACCAGACCAATGGCGTGACCCCGCGCCGCTGGCTGAAGATGTCGAACCAGCCGCTGGCCGGACCTGATCACAGGCACGATTGGCGAGGGCTGGGAGGATGATCTGGACCGCCTGCGCGAGTTGGAGCCGCATATCGAGGACAAGGCGTTCCGCGCGGAGTTTCATGCAGGCCAAGCGGCGAACAAGGTGGCCCTGGCCGCCTGGATCAAGGCGCAGTCGGAGCGGTCTGGTCGTCAGCCCGGACGCGCTGTTTGACGTGCAGATCAAGCGCATCCATGAATACAAGCGGCAGTTGCTGAACATCCTGCAAACCGTGGCGCATTGGAACCGATCGAAGGCCGACCCGACGGCGGACTGGGTGCCGCGCGTCAAGATTTTCGGCGGCAAATCGGCGCCGGGCTATGCGGTGGCCAAGGAAATCATCCATCTTATCAACGATGTGGCCGAGTCGTCAACAACGATCCCGATGACGGGCGATTTGCTGAAGATCGTCTATCCGCCGAACTACAACGTCTCGATGGCCGAGCATCTGGTGCCGGCGGCGGATCTGTCCGAACAGATCTCGACCGCGGGGATGGAGGCGTCGGGCACCGGCAACATGAAGTTCATGATGAACGGCGCGCCGACCATTGGCACGCTGGACGGCGCCAATGTGGAGATTTTGCGCGAGGTTGGGGACGAGAACTTCTTCCTGTTCGGCATGACCACGGAAGAGGCCGAAGCGCGCCGGGCGCTGCCGGATCAGTCGCGGCTGGCGATCGAGGCCAGCGCGCCCTTGCAGGAGGTGTTGCAGCAAATCTCGGAAGGGCGGTTCTCGCCCGACACAGCCGGACCGCTATCATGGGCTGGTGCACCGCATCTGGCACCACGATTATTTCCTCGTCGCGGCGGACTTTGCGGCCTACGATGCGGCACAGGCGCAGGTGGACACGGCCTTTGCCGACCGCGACGACTGGGTCAGGATGGCGGCGATGAACACGGCGCGATCAGGCTTCTTCTCGTCCGACCGGACGATCCGCAGCTATATGCGCGGATATCTGGAACATTCCGTCAGCCTTGTGAGGACGTACATGACCAGAGCAAACCTCGACCACGGCACCGCAGCAGGCGATTGTCGAGGGGCGCCATGGCGACCCCTTTTCGGTGCTGGGGCCGCATCAGGCGGGTGCGAACTGGGTGGTGACGGCCTTTGTGCCCGGGGCGGAGCAGCTGTGGCTGCTGGCGCGGCAAGGGCCAAGCCGGTTGAGGCGGACGGCGGTGCCGGGCTTTGACGGGTTGTTTCAGGCGGGTCTGCCCAAGAAGATCGGCCTACCGGCTGCGGGCGCAGGGGCATGGCGCGGAATGGGAGTTTGAAGACGCCGTTCCGCTTTGGCCCGGTCCTGGGCGAGATGGACGAATACCTGCTGGGCGAGGGCACGCACCAGCGCATCTGGCAGGTGCTGGGCGCGCATCTGATCACGCATGAGGGCGTGGAGGGCGTGCATTTCGCCGTCTGGGCCCCGAATGCGCAGCGCGTGTCGGTGGTGGGCGATTTCAACATCTGGGACGGGCGGCGGCATCCGATGCGGCGGCGCGGGGCGACCGGGGTTTGGGAAACCTTTGTGCCCGGGTTGAAGGACGGGCGCCAGCTACAAATACGAAATCCGGGCGGCCAATGGGGCGGTGATGCCGCTCAAGGCCGACCCGGTCGGCTTTGGGTCGGAACATCCGCCGGCCAATGCCTCTGTCGTGCGCGACATTCGCCCGCGCGACTGGGCGGATGGCGACTGGATGACGACACGGCAGGCGGCGCAGAACATCGACGCGCCGATTTCGGTGTACGAGGTGCATCTGGGGTCGTGGAAGCGGGCGCCGGGCAACCGGATGCTGAGCTATCTGGAACTGGCCGAGCAGCTGGTCGATTATGTGGCCGACATGGGGTTCACCCATATCGAGTTGATGCCGGTCAGCGAATATCCGTTTGACGGGTCTTGGGGGTATCAGCCGGTCGGCCTGTTCGCGCCGACCATCCGCCATGGCACGCCGCAAGAGTTTCGCGCCTTTGTCGAGGCCGCGCACAAGCAAGGGCGTGGGCGTGCTGCTGGACTGGGTGCCGGGGCATTTTCCGACCGATGCGCATGGGTTGGGGCGGTTTGACGGCAGCGCTCTGTATGAACACCAAGACCCGCGCGAGGGGTTCCATCAGGACTGGAACACGCTGATCTACAACTATGGCCGGATCGAGGTTTCCAACTACCTGGTGTCCAACGCGCTGTATTGGCTGGAGGAATACCATCTGGACGGCCTGCGCGTCGATGCGGTGGCCTCGATGCTGTACCGCGACTACAGCCGCAAGGAGGGCGAATGGGTGCCCAACAAGGACGGCGGGCGCGAGAATTACGAGGCGATTGCCGTGCTGCAGCGCACCAATATCACGGCCTATGGCGAGGTGCCGGGGATCATGACGGTGGCCGAGGAAAGCACGGCGTTTCCCGGCGTGTCGCGTCCGGTCAGACCATGGCGGCCTGGGCTTTGGGTTCAAGTGGAACATGGGCTGGATGAACGACACCCTGTCCTACATGCAAAAAGACCCGATCTACCGCAAGCACCACCACCACCAGATGACCTTTGGTCTGGTCTATGCCTGGACCGAAAACTACATCCTGCCGATCAGCCATGACGAGGTGGTGCATGGCAAAGGCAGCATGATTGCCAAGATGCCGGGCAATGGCGTGGGAGAAGTTCGCCAACCTGCGGGCCTATTACGGGTTCATGTGGGGGCATCCGGGCAAGAAGCTGTTGTTCATGGGCTGCGAATTTGCCCAAGGGGCGGAGTGGAACCACAAGCAAAGCCTGGACTGGCACCAGTTGGAGATTGCCGAGCACAAGGGTGTGCAATCGCTGGTGCGCGATCTGAACGCGGTCTGATCGCGGGATACGCCTGCGCTTTATCTGAACGACACGCGGCCCGAGGGGTTTGACTGGCTGGAGGGCAATGACGCCGAAGGCTCGACCTATGTCTGGGCGCGCAAGGGCGGCGCCGACGACAAGATGGTGATTGTGGCGGTGAACATGACGCCCGATCGAGCGGCGGATGCGGATTGGCCTGCCGGCGATGGGCCACTGGGACGAGGTCCTGAATACGGATTCCGCGGTCTATGGTGGCGGCAATCGGGGCAATATGGGGGGCGTCGATGCGGAGGCGACACCCTGGCACGGGCAGACGACAATCTGCCCTGTGTCACATTGCCGCCGCTTGTCGGCGGTATATTTTCGAGACAAGCGTAACAGGACACATAGACAACGGCGACAACGCCGCATCTCGGGAGGATGACATGCAGCCAAAACCCAATGCCCGGCTTTCGTCGCAAGCCATGGCCTTCGTTCTGGCCGGAGGGCGGGGAGCCGCCTGAAGGAGTTGACGGATCTGCGGGCCAAACCTGCGGTCTATTTTGGCGGCAAGACGCGGATCATCGACTTTGCCCTGTCGAACGCGCTGAACTCCGGCATCCGCAAGATGGCGATTGCGACGCAGTACAAGGCGCACAGCCTGATCCGCCACATGCAGCGCGGCTGGGGGTTCTTTCGGGCAGAACGGAACGAATATCTGGATATTCTGCCCGCGTCGCAGCGGGTGTCGGAAAGCAAATGGTATCTGGGCACTGCCGATGCCGTGACGCAGAACATTGATATCGTTGATTCTTATGGGATCAAATATGTGGTCATTCTGGCGGGCGACCACATCTACAAGATGGATTACGAGATCATGCTGCAACAGCATGTGCTCATCGGGCGCGGATGTGACCATCGGCTGTCTGACCGTGCCGCGGATGGAGGCTGTGGCCTTTGGCGTGATGGCGTGTCGACAAGGACATGCGCATCACCGATTTTCTGGAAAAGCCGAAAGACCCGCCTGCCATTCCGGGCGATCCTGACAATGCCCTGGCGTCGATGGGGATTTATGTGTTCGACTGGGCATTCCTGCGCGATCTGCTGATCAAGGATGCCGAGGACCCGAATTCCAGCCATGATTTCGGCAATGACATCATCCCGCAGATCGTGGCGGGCGGTAAGGCGATTGCGCACAAGTTTGCCGACAGCTGTGTGAAATCGGGGTTGGAGACGGAGCCCTATTGGCGCGATGTGGGGACGGTGGATGCGTTCTGGCAGGCCAATATCGACCTGACCGATTTCGTGCCGAAGCTGGACATCTATGACCAAGTCGTGGCCGATCTGGACCTATTCCGAAATCGTGCCGCCGGCCAAGTTCATCCATGACACCGACGGGCGGCGCGGGATGGCGGTTTCAGTTCGCTGGTGTCGGGGGATTGCATCGTGTCGGGGTCCGAGGTGCGCAATTCGCTGCTGTTCACCGGGCTGCCGGACGCACAGTTTCAGTTCGCTGGAATATGTGGTGGCGCTGCCGTCGGTGGTGGTCAACCGCAAGGCGGAGTTGAAGAATTGCGTGATCGACCGGGGGGTTGTGATCCCGGAGGGTCTGGTGGTGGGCAAAGACCCGGAGGAGGATGCCAAATGGTTCCGCCGGACGGATAGCGGGATTGTGCTGATCACGCAGGACATGGTGGATGCGCGTAGCAAGGCGCTGGGCTGACCCGGCAGGGGCCGGGGGCCACCCCCCGGACCCCCTGTGGATATTTGGACAGATGAAAGGGGAGCGGATGAAGCTTCTGGGGCGCGTGCTTGTCGGTGGCGTCGGAATGTGTGCCGTTGGTCAAGACCGGGGGGCTGGCCGATGTGGTGGGGGCGCTGCCTGCGGCGCCTTGGCGCGCGCATGGCTGGGAGATGCGGGTGCTGATGCCGGCCTACCGCGCGTTGCGGGCGCAGGCAGCGGATTGGCCGGTGGTGCTGGCGGAAGAGGGGCTGTGGGGCGGGCCGGGGCGGGTTTTGGCGGGCGAGGTGGCGGGATGTCTGTCTTGCTGCTGGACGCGCCGCATCTGTATGACCGCGAGGGCGGGCCCTATTCGCGGGCCGACGGGCGACTGGCCGGACAATCCGCAACGCTTTGCGGCGTTGTCCTGGGTTGCGGCGCGGATTGCGCGTGAGGGGCTGATCGGATGGCTGGGCGCCGCAGGTGATGCATGTGCATGACTGGCAGGCGGGCTTTGCGCCGGCCTATCTGGCCTATGGCGGGTCGGGCGGGGTGGGGTCGGTGATGACCGTCCACAACATCGCCTTTCAGGGCTGGGCCCCGGCGGCGATGCTGGGCGATTTGCGCCTGCCGTTCGACGAGTTTCATCCGGGCGGCCTGGAATACTATGGCGGGCTGTCCAGCCTGAAGGCCGGGCTGGTGACGGCGGACCGGATCACCACCGTTTCGCCCACCTATGCGGCCGAGTTGATGCGGCCCGAGTTTGGCATGGGGTTGCAGGGCGTCATCGCGGCGCGGGCGCGTGTGGTGTCGGGCATTCTGAACGGGGTGGACACGGCGGTCTGGTCGCCCGAGGCCGAGGCTTCTGCCGTTCAGTGCAACGACGCTGAAGGGCAAGGCGGCGGCGCGGGCGGCCTTGTGCGAGGAGTTCGGGTTGCAGGTGCCGGGACCGCTTGGCGATTGTGGTCAGCCGGTTGACCGACCAGAAGGGCATCGACCTGCTGCCCGGGGTGATGCCCGAGTTCATCGAGGCGGGCGGCGGGTTGGTGGTGCTGGGCTCGGGCGATCCGGCGTTGGAGGGGGCGATGCGCGGGCTTGCCGCAGCGCTATCCGGGGCGGGTGGGGCTGCGGATCGGCTATGACGAGGCGTTGAGCCACCGGATGTTTGCGGGCGGCGATGCCGTGCTGGTGCCCAGCCGGTTCGAGCCCTGCGGGCTGACGCAGATGTACGGGCTGCGCTATGGCTGTCTGCCGGTGGTGGCGGCGGTGGGCGGGCTTGGCGGATACGGTGATCCATGCCAATCCGGCGGCGATTTCGGCGGGTGTGGCGACCGGGATCACCTTTCATCCGACCGATGGCATCGCCTTTGCGCACGGCGATGCGGCAGTTGGTGGCGCTGTATGCCGATAAGGCGACGTGGGCCAAGGTGCAGCGCAACGCGATGCGGCAGGATGTGGGCTGGGAACACCTCTGCCGCCGCCTATGCCGCGCTTTATGCCGAGATTGCTGGATGACTGCGACAGCGCACTGACCTGCCGGGCTGTCCGCCCGGCATGAAACAGACCGCCGGGCGGTCGTGGCCGATGGGGGCGACGGCGGATGTCGGCGGTGTCAACTTTGCGGTGTTTTCCGCCAATGCCCATCTGATCGAACTGTGCCTGTTCTCCGAGGATGGCCGCAAGGAAGTGGCGCGGATCCCGTTTATCGAACGGGACGGTGATGTCTGGCACCTGCGGGTTGAGGGGATGATGCCGGGGCAGCGCTATGGTCTGCGCGCCCATGGTCCCTATGCCCCCGAAGAAGGCCATCGGTTCAACCCGCACAAGCTGTTGATGGACCCCTATGCGCGGGCCTATGACGGGCGGCTGCGGTGGTCGGACGCGCTGATGGGCTACAAGATCGGCTCGGCGCGCGGTGATCTGAGTTATGACACGCGCGATTGTGCCTTTGCGGTGCCGAAATCGGTGGTGGTGGATGATCTGGCTGACTGGGGCAAGGACAGCTTGCCGCGCCATTCATGGTCCGACACCGTGATCTATGAGGCGCATGTCAAAGGGCTGACGGCGCGGCATCCCAAGGTGCATGCGGGCGCGCGGGGCAAATATGCCGGTATCGCCTCACCCGCGATGATTGAGCATTACCAGCGGCTTGGGATCACGGCGGTGGAATTGCTGCCGGTGCAGGCGTTTTTCGACGACCGCTTTCTGGTGGCGCGGAACCTGACCAACTACTGGGGCTACAACACGATGGGCTTTTTCGCGCCCGAACCGCGCTATGCCGGGCGCAACGCCTTGGCCGAGTTTCGCGACATGGTGCGCCGGCTGCATCAGGCCGGGATCGAGGTTATTCTGGATGTGGTCTACAACCACACCGGCGAGGGGGATGAGTTTGGCCCGACGCTGAGTTTTCGGGGCTTGGACAACCAGAGCTATTATCGGCTGGCGGGCGGCGGGCGGCATTATGCCAATGACAGCGGCACGGGCAACTCGCTGAACATCGCGCATCCGATGGTGCTGCGGATGGTGATGGATTCCTTGCGCTACTGGGTGCAGGTCTGCCATGTCGACGGGTTCCGCTTTGACCTTGCCACCTCGCTCGGGCGCGAGGCGTATGGCTTTGACGCGGGCGCGGGGTTCTTTGATGCGATCCGGCAAGACCCGGTGCTGGGCCATGTCAAGCTGATTGCAGAGCCGTGGGATATCGGGCCGGGGGGCTATCAGCTGGGGGCCTATCCGCATCCGTTTGCCGAATGGAACGACAAGTTCCGCGATGGCGTGCGGCGGTTCTGGCGCGGCGATGCGGGGCTGACGCCGGATCTGGCCAAGCGGCTGCTGGGCACGGCGGAAAACTTTGACCACAGTGGCCGGGCGGCGACAGTCGTCGGTCAACTTTCTGACGGCGCATGACGGGTTCACGCTGGCAGGATCTGGTCAGTTTCACGGTCAAGCGCAATCTCGCCAATGGCGAGGACAACCGCGACGGCCATTCGGAAAACCACTCGGACAATCTGGGGGTCGAGGGGCCGACGGCGGACCCGCGGATCTTGGCGGCGCGGGCATTGCGCAAGCGCAACCTGCTGGCCACGCTGTTCGCTGGCGCAGGGCGTGCCGATGCTGCTGGCGGGCGATGAGATGGGCCACAGCCAAGGCGGCAACAACAACGCCTATGCGCAGGACAATGAGACGACCTGGATTGACTGGGCCCGGGCGGATACCGGGCTGACCGCTTTGTGGCGCGGCTGACGGCGCTGCGGGCGGCGCATCCGGTGTTGCGGCAGACGTCATTTCCTGCATGGCCGGCATCGCCCGCATGACGCGCATCGCCGGATGTGATCTGGCGGCGGGCGGATGGGCGAGACGCCTGACCCCGCGCAATGGCATGACCCGGCGTTCCGCTGTCTTGGCGTGGAACTGCGGATGAGTTCGCAGCGCGACCGAGGCCGCCGAGGTGGTGTTCATGCCGTGTTCAACATGGGGCCGGAGCAGGAGCTGACCCTGCCCGAAACCGTGCCGCATTGGCGCCTGGTGCTGGACACCACGCGCCCCGATGCGCCCGAGGCGCCCGCCCTGTCCGGCCTGGTGGCGCCGGCCAATTCCGTTCTCGTCTTTATTCCCGAACCCATCGGAGGCCCGAAATGAGCGTAACCACCGTCGCGACCCAACCCATCGCAGGGCAAAAACCCGGCACCTCTGGCCTGCGCAAAAAGACCCCGGTGTTCATGGGGCCGCATTACCTGGAGAATTTCGTGCAGGCGATTTTCGATGTGGTGGGGGCGAAGGGCAAGACCTTTGTTCTTGGCGGCGATGGGCGCTATTTCAACGACCGGGCGGCGCAGGTGATCCTGCGGATGGCGGCGGCGAATGGCGCGGCGCGGGTGATCGTGGGGCAGGGGGCGATCCTGTCCACCCCGGCGGCCAGCCATCTGATCAGGCTGAACAAGACCGATGGCGGGATCATCATGTCCGCCTGCCACAACCCCGGCGGGCCGCATGAGGATTTCGGCGTCAAGTTCAACATGCCGAACGGCGGCCCGGCGCCTGAGGGCGTGACCGAGGCGATGTTTCAGCGCACCACCGAGATCACCGAATACAAGATGCTGGAGGCGCAGGATGTCGACCTGTCCACGGTCGGGCGGCATGATCTGGGCGGCATGGTGGTCGATGTGGTGGACCCGGTGGCCGACTATGCCACGCTGATGGAGACTCTGTTCGACTTCCCCGCGATCCGGCGATGTTCGACGGTGGGTTTCGGATGCGGATGGATAGCATGTGTGCGGTCACCGGCCCCTATGCGGTTGAGATTTTGGAGCGGCGGCTGGGCGCGGCAGCCGGGACCTGTGTGAACGCGGTGCCGTTGCCGGACTTTGGCGGGATGCACCCCGACCCGAACCCGACCTGGGCCAAGGCGCTGATGGATGAGATGTTCGGCGCCGATGCGCCCGATTTTGGCGCGGCGTCGGATGGCGACGGCGACCGCAACATGGTGGTGGGGCGGGGGATCTATGTCTCACCCTCCGACAGTCTGGCGGTATTGGCGGCGAACGCGCATCTGGCGCCGGGCTACAAGGCGGGGCTGAAGGGTGTGGCGCGGTCGATGCCGACCTCGGCGGCCGTTGACCGGGTGGCGGCGGCGCTGGGGATTGCCTGCTATGAGACGCCGACGGGGTGGAAGTTCTTTGGCAACCTGCTGGATGCCGGGAGGGCGACGATCTGCGGTGAGGAAAGTTTCGGCACCGGGTCGGACCATGTGCGCGAAAAGGACGGGCTTTGGGCGATTCTGCTGTGGCTGAACATTCTGGCGGTGCGGCGAGAGAGTGTCGCGGCGATCCTGGCGGCAGCATTGGGCGAAGTTCGGGCGCAACTATTACAGCCGCCACGATTTCGAGGCGATTGCGACCGACAAGGCCGATGCGATGATGGCGGCGCTGCGGTTGGCCCTGCCGACGCTGAAGGGGCGTGAGATTGAGGGCCTGACGATCGCCGGGGCGGATGATTTCGCCTATACCGATCCGGTCGATGGCTCCGTCTCCAAGGCGCAGGGCGTGCGGATATTGTTCGAGGATGGCAGCCGGATCGTGTTGCGCCTGTCGGGCACCGGGACCGAGGGGGCGACGCTGCGGCTGTATCTTGAGCGCTATGCGGCGGGGCCGATGGGGCTGGACCTGGACCCGCAAGAGGCCTTGGCGCCGATGATCCGGGCGGCGCATGAGTTGGCGGGGATCGAACGGCTTTACGGGCCGGACGGCACCCAACGTCGTGACCTGACGCTTTGCTGTCGCCCATGTCGCGTGACGGCGTCGCTTTTGCGGCGTCTGATGGTGGTATACAGGGGAGGCGGCGATGGAAACCAAGGGCGGTCGGGACGGCAAGCGCGGCAGTTGGAGCGGTCCAAGAAGGGCAGCGGTATGGGGCGGCCCTATATCGTCCGCAACATCCCGCCCTATGATGTGCTGTCCGAAGAGAACCTGGTGCGGATCGAGGCTGCGGCGGACCGGGTGCTGGCCGAAACCGGCATCGAGTTTCGCGACGACCCGGTGGCGCTGGACCTTTGGCGGCGAGCCGGGGCGCGGGTGGACGGCGTACTGGTGAAGTTTGAGCCGGGGATGCTGCGCGAGATCCTGAAATCGGCACCATCCGAGTTCACCCAGCACGCCCGCAACCCGGCGAATAACGTGCGAGATTGGCGGCAAGAACGTGGTGTTCTCGCCCGCCTATGGCAGCCCGTTCGTGATGGATCTGGACCGTGGCCGGCGCTTTGGCACGCTGGAGGATTTCCACAACTTCATCAAGCTGGCGCAGTCCAGCCCGAACTTTCACCATTCGGGCGGCACGATTTGTGAGCCGACCGATGTGCCGGTGAACAAGCGGCATCTGGACATGGTGCTGGCGCATATGACGCTGTCGGACCGGCCTTTCATGGGGTCGGTGACGGCGGAGGAGCGGTCAGAGGACAGTATCGAGATGTGCCGCGTGCTGTTCGGCGCGGAGTTTGTGGACCAGAACTGCGTCATTCTGGGCAATGTCAACGTGAACTCGCCGCTGGTCTGGGATGGGACGATGACGCGCAGTCTGCGGGCCTATGCGCGGGCCGGGCAGGCGGCGGTGTGGTGCCGTTCATCCTGGGCGGGGCGATGGGGCCGGTGACCAACGCGGGCGGGATCGTGCAGTCGCTGGCCGAGACGATGGCGGGCTGTGCGCTGACCCAGTTGGAGCGCAAGGGCGCGCCGGTGATCTTTGGCAACTTCCTGTCGTCGATGTCGCTGCGGTCTGGCAGCCCGACCTTTGGCACGCCAGAGCCTGCGATCGGGTCGATGGTGATCGGGCAGTTGGCGCGGCGGTTGAACCTGCCGCTGCGGTGTTCGGGGAATTTCACCACCTCCAAACTGCCGGACGCGCAGGCGATGATGGAGGGCACCATGTCGATGCTGGCGGCCATCCATTGCGGGGCCAATTTCATCCTGCATTCGGCAGGGTTTCTGGATGGGCTGCTGAGCATGTCTTATGAGAAATTCATGCTGGACGCCGATCTGTGCGGCGCGCTGCACGCCTATCTGGACGGCGTGAAGATCAGCGACGATGAACTGGCGGTCGATGCCTTTGCCGAGGTCGGGCCGGGCAACCACTTCTTTGGCTGCAGCCACACCATGGCGCATTATGAGACGGCGTTTTGGGACAGCGACCTGTCGGACAATGAGCCGTTTGAGAAATGGGAGACGGCGGGGTCAACCGATGCGGCCACGCGGGCCAACGCGCTGTGGAAAAAGCGGCTGGCCGAGTATGAGGCGCCGGCGATGGATGTGGCCAAAAAGGATGAGTTGGAGGAGTTTGTCGCGCAGAAAAAGGCCGCGACCGGCGATATGTGGTACTGAATGGGGGCTTGGTAAACCGCAGACAGGCTTAGGCGCGCAGGCCGGTTTCCTGCAGCAGGCCGCGACGCTTGGCCTCATAATAGTAGCCTTTGGCGTACCACTGACGGCCTTGGATTGGCTGCCATTGGAAACTATCCATGCCCCGCGCAGATATTTGCCGGCATATTTCAGGTTGGTTTCGGCATCCAGCAAGCCCGGAATCGGTGCCGCGGTAGCCCATGGTGTGGGCGGTGCCGGGGGCGATCTGCATCAGGCCGTAATACGATCCGTTGCGGGCGCGGGGGTTATAATCGCTTTCCCGTTGGATGACGCGGTGGATCAGGCTTTCCGGCATGTGGTAAATTTGGGCATATTTGCGGATCAGCGCATGAATATGCGGCGTCTCGCCGGGGTTGAGGCCAGAGCGGCTGACCTCGGAAGTGTTGGGCGCACCACAGCCAGTCAGGGCGGCAGCGGCGAGGCAGGTAAAGGCGCGGCGGGTCAAAAGCATGGTGACAGGATTCCAATTCGTGTTCGCGTCTGATATCTGGGAAAATCCCGACCGCAAAGCAAAACGCAGCGCAGATCTTGCCCGTTGGCGGAAATCCCCCTGCAGATCTGTCATGGAACTGTGATGGTTTTCAACGATGCTGCATAGCAGAGACGTAAATCCGGGGGGTTGCCAGTTCGCTTCCGCCAGATATAGTCGCGGTGACGCGACGACAGACTGGTTTACCTGATTTAAACGGCCAAGAGGCCAAGGGGTTGACGGGGAATGGACGGCGACTTCAGAACTCACTTTGTGCGCGACCCGGCGGGGTTGAAACAATTTCCGGCGCTGGTGCTGAATGCCGACTATCGGCCGCTGAGTTATTATCCGCTGTCGCTATGGCCCTGGCAGGAGGCGATCAAGGCGGCGGTGCTGGACCGGGTGCAGATGGTGGCCGAATACGACCAGGTGGTGCGAAGCCAGAGGCAAGAGTTTCGCATACCCTCGGTCGTCGTGCTGAAAGAATTCGTCCATCCCCAAAAGCGCGTGGCCTTCACGCGCTTTAATCTTTTCCTGCGGGACGAGTTTTGCTGCCAGTATTGCGGGGCCAAGAGCGATCTGACCTTTGACCATGTGGTGCCACGGTCGCGGGGCGGCATCACCTCGTGGGAGAATGTGGTGGCGGCGTGCAGCCCGTGCAACCTGCGCAAGGGCAGCCGGACGCTGAAGCAAATCGGGGATGCATCTGGCGCAAACGCCGCGCCAACCCTCAACCGAAGAGATGCAGGCGCATGGCCGCCGCTTTCCGCCGGGGCATCTGCATCACAGTTGGATGGACTATCTGTACTGGGATGCCGAATTGGACGCCTGAGCGTCATGAAACTGTTACAAAACCTTCACACTTGCCCGGAACTATGATCTGGCTGCGTATCACATAGCCGGAGAGTTCCATGGTCATCGCCCTTCACGCCGCCGCATTTGATCTGATTGTTGCCTTGAGCTGCGGGGCAGTCATCGGGTCGGAACGCCAGATCCGGCAGCGGATGGCGGGGCTGCGGACCAACGCCTTGGTGTCGCTGGGGGCGGCGGGGTTTGTGATCTTTTCGCAGTTGTTCCCGAATGAGGTCAGCCCGACCCGGGTGGCGGCGCAGGTGGTGTCGGGCATCGGCTTTCTGGGGGCCGGGATCATCTTTCGCGACGGGTTCAACGTGCATGGGCTGAACACGGCGGCGACGCTGTGGTGTTCGGCGGGGGTCGGGCTGATGGCGGGGGCTGGGGCCTGGACCTTTGCGCTGCTGCTGACCGGGTTGGTGGTGTTCGTCAACCTGGGGCTGCGGCCCTTGGTGAAGCTGTTGAAGAAATACACCGCGGCCGGGGTGCCGGTGTCGCGCGGCTACCGGATTTGGCTGACCTGTGCGCCGTCGGATGAGGGGGCGATCCGGGCGCTGGTGCTGCGGATGCTGTCGGTGGCCGGGCTGCATCTGGCCGAAATGGACGGGCAAAGAGGGCGATGGCAGGGTCGAACTGACCGCGACTGTCGTGGGCGAAGGCGTCACCGATGCGATGTTCGAACAGACCGTGCTGCGGTTGGCGGCGGAGCCCGGGTTGATGAAACTGCGGTGGGATGGCACCGATGAGGTGTGACCGGACTTGGGATTTCCAGCGAGACTTGCTAGACTTTGCGGCGCGGCGGGAGTAGACACGCTACGTTAGCGCTAACAGCGCAAGTCGAGAAACGAGGTTGCGATATGGTTTCCCGCGTCATTCCGGTCGATGCCTTCGATCTGGTGATCTTTGGCGGCACCGGCGATCTGGCCAAGCGCAAGATCCTGCCGGGCCTGTACCGCCGCTTTCTGGGGGGTCAGATGCCCGAAGACAGCCGGATCATCGGCGGCGCGCGCGCGGAGCCTGACGATGACAAGGCCTTCCGCGACGCATGGTGGCGGCGGCGATTGACGAATTCGTGCCGAAGGACCGTCAGGACGCCAAGGTCGATTGCGGCGTTTCTGGAGCAGGTCAGCCTATGTCTCGATCGACGCCAAGGTGCGAGGGCGGCTGGGAAAAGCTGAAAGCGCTGATGCGGGCCAATGTGGTGCGGGCGTTCTATTTCTCGGTCGCGCCGTCGCTGTTCGGCGATCTGGCCGAAAAGCTGCACGAGCATGACATTGCCGATGCCGTGGAGCCGGATCGTGGTGGAAAAGCCGTTCGGCCGCGATCTGGCGTCGGCCCGGGCGTTGAACGCGACGCTGGCGCAAGTATTTCACGCGAAGATCAGATCTACCGGATCGACCATTATCTGGGCAAGGAGACCGTGCAGAACCTGATGGCGGTGCGGTTCGCCAACATCCTGTTCGAGCCGTTGTGGAAGGCGGAATATGTCGATCATGTGCAGATCACCGTGGCCGAAACGGTCGGGCGTCGATGGGCGCGGCGCCTATTACGACAAGTCGGGCGCGATGCGCGACATGGTGCAGAACCACATGATGCAGCTGCTGTGCCTGATCGCGATGGAGCCGCCCTATCACTTTGACCCCGATGCGGTGCGCGACGAAAAGCTGAAGGTGATCCGCGCGCTGGACCCGGTGTCGCCCGAGCATATCGTGCGCGGGCAGTATCTGGCGGGCGATGGGCAGGGTGGCTATCTGGAGCATTGCGAGAACCCGGCGTCGCAAGACCGAAAGCTATCTGGCGCTGAAGGTTGGCGGTGTCGAACTGGCGCTGGAAGGGCACGCCGTTCTATCTGCGCACCGGCAAGCGGCTGCGGGCGCGGGCCTCGAGATTGCGATCACCTTCAAAGAGCCGCCGCATTCGATTTTCGACGATGCGAGTCGGGCTGGAAGGAAAACGTGCTGGTCATCCGGTTGCAGCCGAATGAGGGCATGGAGCTGATGTGATGATCAAGGAACCGGGGCCGGGCGGGATGCGTCTGATGCAGGTGCCGCTGGACATGTCCTTTGCCGATGCCTTGGGCGCCGATGCCGAGGATGTGCCGGACGCCTATGAGCGGCTGATCATGGATGTGATCCGCGGCAACCAGACCCTGTTCATGCGCGGCGACGAGGTCGAGGCGGCCTGGGCCTGGACCGATCCGATCATTCGAGGCTGGGAGGCGCGGGGCGACAAGCCGCAGGGCTATGATCCGGGCTCCTCTGGCCCGGAGGATGCGCTGATGCTGATGCACCGCGACGGGCGGCGCTGGCGCGAGATCAAGGGATGAGGACTGGAAACCTATCCAGCCGCGCGGCGCTTGATGGCAGGGGTCTGGCGGACGGTGATCGCGGCCGAGCTGCGCGGCCGTGCTGGCGACGCGGGCCGGCCACGCTGTCGGTGCCGGGCGGCACGACGCCGGGGCCGGTGTTCGACTGCCTGGTCGCAGGTGGATCTGGACTGGGCGCGCGTTGCCGGTGCTTGCTGAACGACGAACGCTGGGTGGGCGAAGACAGCCCGCGCTCCAACACCCGGCTGCTGCGGGAACGGTTGCTGGTCGGGGCAGGCGGCGGCGGCGCGCTGGTGCCGCTTTATGCGCCGCATGCCACGCCCGAGGAGGGGTTGGCGGCATTTGTCCGACGGTATCGCGCCGCATCTGCCGATTGACGGTGCTGCTGCTGGGCATGGGCGGCGACATGCACACCGCCAGCCTGTTTCCCGGCGCCGACCTGCTGGCCGAGGCTTTGGCCCCCGATGCGCCGATCCTGATGGCGCTGCGGGCCGAAGCGGCGGGCGAGCCGCGCATCACCCTGACCGCGCGGGTGCTGCAGGCGGCGCGACACATCCACATCCTGATCACCGGGGACGGACAAGCGCGCGGCCCTTGAGCGCGCCATGCAACTGCCCGCGCTGGAGGCGCCGATCCGGGTGGTGCTGGACCAGGCCACAGTTCATTGGGCGGAGTAAGCACATGACGAGTACAAATGGCAGGCGCTGCGCGACCATCAGACCAGGGTGAAATCCCGGCCGATCATGGCGCTGTTCGAAGGCGCAAGGCCGGGCGCAGCGATTTCGCGGTGCGCGCGGGCGAGATGATGCTGGACTATTCCAAGACCAATATCGACGCGACGGGCATGGGCCTGCTGCTGGAACTGGCCGAGGTGTCGGGTGTTGCGGCCAAGCGCGAGGCGATGTTCGGTGGCGCCAAGATCAACGACACCGAGGGCCGGGCGGTGCTGCACACCGCCCTGCGGGCGCCTGTGGGCGTGCAGGTCATGGTGGACGGCGCTGATGTGATGCCCGCGGTCCACGCTACCCGCGCCCGGATGGCGGCATTTGTGCGATGACGTGCGGTCGGGTCGGTTCACCGGGCAGGGTGGCAAGATCACCGATGTGGTCAACATCGGCATCGGCGGGTCCGATCTGGGGCCGGTGATGGCGACGATTGCGCTGGTCGCCCTATCCAGACGGGCCGCGGGTGCATTATGTGTCAAACGTCGATGGCGCGCATATTTCCGACACGCTGGCGGGGTTGAACCCGGAAACCACGCTGGTGATCGTCGCCTCGAAGACCTTTACCACCATCGAGACGATGACCAATGCCGACACCGCCAAGGCGTGGATGGCGACCAAGGTTGCCAATCCGCGGCGCGCAGTTTGCCGCCGTGTCCACCGCCGCCGACAAGACGGCCGCCTATGGCATTGATCCGGCGCGGGTTTTCGGGTTCGAGGATTGGGTCGGCGGGCGCTATTCGCTTTGGGGGCCGATTGGGCTGGCGGTGATGCTGGCGGTCGGGCCCGAGGCGTTTGGCGAGTTCCTGGCCGGTGGCCGCGCGATGGACGAGCATTTCCTGACCGAACCCTTTGCCCACAACATGCCGGTGCTGCTGGCCCTGGTCGGCATCTGGCACAACCAGATCTGCGGCCACACCACCCGCGCCGTGCTGCCCTATGACCAACGCCTGCTGCGCCTGCCCGCCTATCTGCAGCAGCTGGAGATGGAGAGCAACGGCAAGCGCGTGGCGATGGATGGGTCGGACCTGACGGTTGAAGTCGGCCCGGTGGTCTGGGGCGAACCCGGCACCAATGGCCAGCACGCGTTCTACCAGTTGATCCATCAGGGCACCCGCATGGTGCCGTGCGAATTTCTGGTGGCGCGACGGGGTCATGAGCCTGACCTTGCGCATCAGCACCTGCTGCTGGTGTCCAACTGCCTCGCCCAGTCCGAGGCGCTGATGCGCGGGCGGTCGCTGGATGAGGCGACGGCGATCATGGCGAAAAAGGGCTTCACGGGGGCCGAGCTGGACCGTCAGGCGCGCCACCGGGTGTTTCCCGGGCAACCGCCCGTCGACCACGCTGGTCTATCCGAAACTGACGCCCTTCGCGCTGGGCCAGATCATCGCGCTTTATGAACACCGGGTGTTTGTCGAAGGCGTGATCCTGGGCATCAACTCGTTCGACCAATGGGGGGTGGAACTGGGCAAGGAACTGGCCCTGGCGCTGCAACCGATCCTGGAAGGCAAAGAGGGCACCGAAGGCAAGGATGGCTCCACCGCAGCGCTGGTCGCCTATCTGAAACGCCTGAACCCTTTCATTTTGGCGCAAATATCCCACGAGGGGGTCACGGGTTCGGCGACATGGCTGGAAATCCCCCGGTCTTCGTCTAGTTCAGCGCACGCGCGGTCACGATGATTTCCACCAGGTATTTCGGGGTCGCCAGCTTGGCCTCGCCGGTCGCGCGGGCGGGTGTGTGGCCTGCGGGCACCCAGGTGTCCCAGACTGCGTTCATCTCGGCAAAGGTCGAGATGTCGGCCAGCCAGATCTGGGCCGACAGGATGCGGGTCTTGTCGGTGCCAGCTTCGGCCAGAATGCGGTCGACCTCGGCCAGGCAATCGGCGGTCTGCTGCGGCGACGCTGTCGCCCTCGCCAACCTGACCGGCCAGCCAGACGATGCCGTTGTAGCAGACGGCCTCGGACATGCGGGCGCCGACGCCGATCCGTTTGATATCGCTCATGTGGAATATCTCCCTGTTTCCGGATGCTGGCTTGCTAACGCAGCCGGCCGGGAATGGGAAGATGGAGCGGGTGAAGGGAATCGAACCCTCGTCATCAGCTTGGGAAGCTGCTTCTCTACCATTGAGATACACCCGCGACGACGTGACAGGTAATCGACGGCGCGGGTCGCGTCAAGCGGCGACACGACAGGGAGTGGTGATATGGCAAGGGCCGCCCGGTTTGGGGCGGCCCTTGCTTGCCGGAGCACGTCATTGGGGACGAAGTCAGATGCCCCGGCAAAGTAATGCCTTGGGATCAGCCGGGCATTACATCTTGGGCAGAAGCACGGTGTCGATGACGTGGATGACGCCGTTGGACTGCTTCACATCTGCGATGGTGACGGTGGCCATGTTGCCCATCTCGTCGGTGATCATCACCTTGCCGTCCATGTCGGACAGGGTCCACTTGCAGCCGCCAACGGTTTCCACGACATGCTTGCCGCCGTCAGCCTTGATCATGCCCATGATGTCGCCCGACATCGCATTGGCCGCGATGACGTGGCAGGTCAGGATCTTGACCAGCGTGTCCTTGTTTTCCGGCTTCAGCAGGTTTTCGACGGTGCCGGCCGGCAGCTTGGCGAAGGCTTCGTTGGTCGGGGCCAGCACGGTGAACGGGCCGGGGCCGGACAGGGTTTCGACCAGACCGGCGGCCTGCACAGCGGCAACCAGCGTGGTGTGATCGGCCGAGTTCACTGCGTTTTCGACGATGTTCTTGTCTTCATACATTGCGGCACCACCCACCATCGGGTTTTCGGCCATTGCGAAGCCAGCGGAAAGGGTCATTGCGGCGACGGAGATAAGAAGGGTTTTCATGTGTAATGCTCCCAGAGCGTTTGCCGGGGCGGGCCAATCCCGCCTCACACAGGAAGTACGGGCCGTGTGGGCGATTGGTTTCAAATGAAGGTGCGATTTCACGCTCTCGTGATCTGGCGTTACTTCAAGTTATTGACCTGGAACGCAAATGAAAAGAGGGGCAGTTTCCTGCCCCTCTTGTTTCCAGATCGGTTTGGCCGATCAGGTTGAGGTGAACTGGCCGATGGCCATGATTGGCATGGTCGGTTTGCCGGTGGGCGAGCCGCCCAATGGTTCCAGCGTCACGGCCAAGGTTTGGCCCGGCTGGACCCCCGGGCAGTGAGATGGTCTCGCTGTCGGCGGCGATCACGCCCAATGACACCGGCGGGTTGTCGCCCGCGATCAGCCAGAGTTCGAGGCTGTGGTCCTGATCCGCCCCATCGCCGGAAACGCGGGTGATGGTCAGCTTGTCTTGGGTGATCGACGGCCTCAAACCGCAGGTTGCCTGCGTCGGCGGTCAGGGTGGCGGTGAAGCTGGGCTGCACCGGCGGTCAGGGCCAGATAGGCGACCACGGCGACGGCGGCGGTGCCTGCTGCACCCCAGGCCCAGAGGCTGGCCCAGCCAGGCTGCGTTTGGGCGGCTTGCGGGAACAGGCGCGCCTCGATCTGCGGCATCAGGTTGGGGGCGGGGACCTCGGCGTAAGTCGTCGTTCAGGCCGGACAGGCGCTGTTCCCAATCGGTGACACGGGCGGCAAAGGCCGGGTCGCGGCGCAGGCGGGCTTCAGCCGCATTCCATGCCTCAGCGGTCCAGCAGGCCCATGACATATTCGGCGGCCAGAAGCGTCGTCGTCTCATCGGGGGAGAAGTCTTGCGTCGCTCATGATGCCATGCACTCCTTCAACCGGAGGAGGCTGCGACGCAGCCAGGTGCGCATGGTGTTCAGCGGCACGTCGAACTGCTCGGCCAGATCGGCGTAGGACAGGCCGGTCAGATAGGCCCCGCGCAATGCCTCGGCGCGGTCGGGCTCCAGCGTGGCAAAGCAGTCGTTGATCCGCCGCGCCTCACCCGTGGCGATCAGCCGGGTTTCGGCGCGCGGGGTGGGGTCGGAGACTGCGTCCATCGCGGCGTCGTCGTTCACATGGTCGGGCCGTTGGCGCAGCCGGTCGATGGCAAGGTTGCGGGTCAGGGCGATCAGCCAGGTCATGCCACGGCCCTTGGACGCATCAAAGCGACCTGCCTTCAGCCAGACCCTGGTATAAACCTCTTGCAACGCATCCTCCGCTTCTGCGCGGTTGACCTAGGATACGCAGGAGAACACCCATAAGTTTCGAAGAGCTGGCGGAATAAAGCTCACGAAAGGCCGCACGGTCCTGTGCGGCGGTGTTCTGAAGCAGAATGGCAATCGGATCATCCATGCGGTCAAGGTAGTGGTTGCGTGGGGTCAAGGCCTTTGGCTGCTGCAAGACGGGTCAGCCCCCGCTCCCCTGCGACGTCGCCCGCCCTCACCCGGCCGAAATTCTGGAGGTGTTGAAGTCCGACGCGGCGGTGAGTGTCGTCGTGACCGGATGCGTTGAAGTTGTTTTCGGAAGGAGGCCACGCCGATCAGATGGGGGAAGGTGTCGGTGGCGTGGGGGATCGCGTGGCGTTGACGAAGTGTTCCTGAAAGCGCGGCTCGATCGCGGTTTCGACCTTGTGGATGTGCTGAACGGTCTCCTCGATCGGTTGCGCGCGCCGACGTTGCACAGCGCGATGCGGGCGCCGGTGCCTGCGGCGTTGCCGGCGGAGGTGACCTTGTCGAGCGGCGCGTCGGGGATCATGCCCAGCACCATGGCGTGTTTGGGCGAGATATGGGCGCCGAAGGCCCCGGCAAGGGTGACGCGGTCGACATGGTCGATGCCCATTTCGTCCATCAACAGGCGGGCACCGGCATAGAGCGCCGCCTTGGCCAGCTGGATGGCGCGGATGTCGCCTTGGGTGACCATGATGCGCGGCCCGCCCATCTCGGTGCCGTCATGCAGCAGGTAGGAATGGGTGCGGCCTTCGGGGACCGACCGTTGCCGTGCCGGTCTGGTCGGCGCGAGCCGATCAGGCCCTGCTGGTCGACCAGGCCGGCCATCCGCATTTCTGCCACCGCTTCGATGATGCCGGAGCCGCAGATGCCGGTGATGCCGGTGCTGGCCGTGGCGACTGCGAAGCCGGGGTCGTTGGACCACAGGTCCGAGCCGATCACCCGGAAGCGGGGTTCCTTGGTGACTGGGTCGATCTCGACCCGTTCGATGGCACCGGGGGCGGCGCGTTGGCCGGAGGAGATCTGCGCGCCTTCAAACGCCGGGCCGGTGGGGGAGGAGCAGGCGAGGACGCGGGTTTCGTTGCCGAGCAGCAGTTCGGCATTGGTGCCGACATCGACGATCAGGACCATATCCTTGGACTTGTTCGGCTCTTCGGACAGGGCCACGGCGGCGCAATCGGCCCCGACATGGCCTGCGATGCAGGGCAGGATATAGACGCGGGCGGCGTGGTTGACGGCGGCGAGGTCGAGGTCGCGGGCGTCGAGGGTGAGCGAACTGGAGGTGGCGAGGGCGAAGGGGGCCTGACCCAGTTCGACCGGGTCGATGCCGAGCAGAAGGTGGTGCATGACCGGGTTGCAGACGAAGACCAGTTCATAGATCGACTTGGTGTCGACCTTCGCCTCGGTGCAGATCGACTGGATCAGCCCGTTGATGGCGGTGCGGACGGCTGAGGTCATCTCACGGTCGCCGCCGGGGTTCATCATCGCATAGGACACGCGGGACATCAGATCCTCGCCAAAGCGGATCTGGGGGTTCATCACGCCAGCCGATGCCAGGACCGCGCCGTCGTGCAAGGTCGCACAGATGGGCCGCGATGGTGGTGGAGCCGAGGTCGATGGCGAGGCCGAGCAGCTTGCCTTCGTGATAGCCGGGCCAGATGTCCAGTATGCGGTAGCGGGCGTCGTGGTTGCCCTTGTGCAGGGCGACGGTGATCTTCCAGTCGCCCTTGCGCAGCGCCGGTTGCAGGCGGCGCATCAGGGACAGTTCGGCCGCCACACCTTCGACCTGCCACTGTTCTTTCAGCGCCCGGGCGAGGCGTTCGAAATCGCCGGTGGGTTCGTGCATGTCGGGCTCATCCACCTCGACGTAGAGAAGGCGGGTGGCGGGGTCCATCACGATGTCGCGCATGGTGGCGGATTTGCGGATGACCTGTTTGTGGACCTGCGATTCGGGCGGCACGTCGATCACGACATCGCCCTGCACCTTGGCCTGACAGCCCAGACGGCGGCCATCGATCAGGCCGCGGATGCGTTTGTAGCGCGCCTCGACCTCGTTCCATTCGGACAGCGCACCGTCTTCGACGGTCACGCCATGCTTGGAAAACTCGCCATAGCCGGGGGTGATCTGGCATTTCGAGCAGATGCCGCGCCCGCCGCAGACCGAGTTGAGATCGACGCCCGAGCTGCCGGGCGGCGGTCAGGACCGGCGTGCCAATCGGGAAGCGGCCGCGTTTGCCGGAGGGGGTGAAGATAACCAATGCATCGGCGTCAGGACATGGGGAGGCTCCTGTAATCAAAGCCTTTCTACGGTGGAAGGGGGGGTCTGCAAGGGCTGAATGCGGCGCGGTTTGGGTTTGGGCGTCACATTGGGGTGTGAAATGCGAAATCGCGCATTTTGGGGGGCGATTTCATCCGACAGGTCAAAAAGCGTCCGTTTGCGCGACAGGGGTGGTTGTTGGGGGAAATCAAGGGCTTGGGGTTTTGAATTAACCACATTGTAATCACGTTGCGAATGAGTTGCATCTGGCGAGGGGACTTTCGCGGCGGGGAGGTTTCGGCTAGGGCTGCATCATGGACATGGTGGTGACAGATTTGAGCGTGGCGCGCGGTGGCGTCACCGTGCTGGAGGGGGTCAGTTTTCGGCTGTCACCGGGACAGGTTCTGGTGCTGCGCGGGGCCAATGGGATTGGCAAGACGACGCTGCTGCGCGCGATTGCCGGGTTGCAGCCTGTGGTCGCGGGTGAGGTTGAGGCCGGGGATCTGGCCTACGGCGCCCATGCGGACGGGGTGAAGGCCATGCTGACGGTGACCGAGAACCTGGAGTTCTGGGCCGCGATCAACGGGGTGGACGGGGTTGCGGCGGCGCTGTCTGCGATGAACCTGCTCGCCTGCGCGACCGGCGGGCGGCGGATCTGTCGGCGGGGCAGAAGCGGCGGCTGGGGCTGGCGCGGCTGTTGGTGTCGGGGCGTGAGGTCTGGTTGCTGGATGAGCCGACGGTGTCGCTGGATGTGGCCTCAGTCGCGTTGTTCGGGGCGGCGTTGCGGGCGCATCTGGCTGAGGGTGGGTCGGCGTTGATTGCCACGCATATTGATCTGGGACTGCCTGAGGCGCGGGAGTTGGACCTGACGCCATTTCGCGCGGTGCAGCGGCATGACGGCGCGTTTGATGAGGCGTTTATATGATTGCCTTGTTGGTGCGCGATGTGCGGTTGGCGATCCGGGCGGGCGGCGGCTTTGGGCTGGGGCTGGCGTTTTTCCTGATGGTGGTGGTCTTGGTGCCGCTGGGCGTGGGACCGGAGTTTGAGGTGTTGCGCCGGATTGCGCCGGGCATTCTGTGGGTGGCGGCGCTGTTGTCCTGCCTGTTGTCGTTGGACCGGCTGTTTGCGCTGGATTATGAGGATGGCTCGCTGGAGCTGCTGGCCACGGCCCCGATCCCGATGGAGGGGGTGGTGGCGGTCAAGTCGCTGGCGCATTGGCTGGTCACGGGATTGCCGCTGACGCTGGTGGCGCCGGTGTTGGGGCTGTTGATGAACCTCGCCCCCGATGGCTATGTCTGGTTGGTGGTCGCCTTGGCGGTCGGGACGCCGGCGCTGTCGGTGATTGGCGCGTTTGGTGCGGCGCTGACGGTGGGGTTGAAGCGGGGCGGCTTGCTGCTTGAGCCTGCTGGTGCTGCCGATGTATGTGCCGACGCTGATCTTTGGGACTGAGGTGGTCAAGCGCGGGGCAGAGGGGCAGGCGGTGGGTACGCCGTTGTTGTTGCTGGCCGGGATCACGCTGGGGTCGGTCGCATTATTGCCATTTGCGGCGGCTGCGGCAATTCGCGCCAACCTGAAATGAGCGTCTGACGCTAGTGTGACTTGAACTCCGGCCATGCAAAGGGCAACCAAGCACGATGTCGATCTGGGAATATGCCAATCCGAAAAAGTTCATGCAGGCCTCGGCCTGGGTCTTGCCTTGGGTGGCGGGGCTGGCGGTGGTGTTGCTGGGCGTCGGGCTGATCTGGGGATTTTTCCTGACGCCGGATGACTACAAGCAGGGCGCGACCGTCAAGATCATCTATCTGCATGTGCCAGCCGCGATGATGGCGGTGTCGGCGTGGTTCATGATGCTGGTGGCGTCGCTGATCTGGCTGGTGCGGCGGCATCATGTCTCGGCCTTGTCGGCCAAGGCGGCGGCCCCGGTCGGGCTGACGTTCACGGTGATTGGCTTGGTGACGGGCGCGATCTGGGGTCAGCCGATGTGGGGGACGTGGTGGGCCTGGGACCCGCGTCTGACGTCATTCCTGATCCTGGGGCTGTTCTATCTGGGCTATATTGCCCTGTGGGAGGCGATTGAGGACCCGGACACGGCGGCGGATCTGACCTCTGTGCTGTGCATCGTGGGGTCGGTTTTTGCCTTCATGTCGCGCTATGCGGTGATGTTCTGGAACCAAGGGCTGCATCAGGGGGCGTCGGTTTCGGTGGCGAGGGGCAATGAGGTGTCGAATGTCTACGGCTGGCCGCTTGCTGGATCTGCGTGGCAGGGTTTGTGCTGTTGTTCGTGACGCTGGTATTGCTGCGGACGCGGACCGAGATTCGGGGGCGGCGGATCAAGGCGCTGCTGGCGCGGGAGCGGGTGTCATGATGCCGGATCTGGGGAAATATGCGGGCACCGTGCTGGGGGCCTACGGGGCGGCGCTGCTGCTGCTGCTGGCCTTGGTCGCGCTGACGGTCTGGCAGGGCGCCGCGTGAAGCGGGCGCTGGAAGAGATTGAAGCGAGGGCGAAGTCGGATGGTTAGAGCGAATTGCGTTCCATTGAAGCCACGTTGGTCCCCGAACGCGTTTGCAAGAGCAAACACTGCCTCGGGGAGCATCGTGAATGGCTGATTCCAAATGACCGTAATTCGATTTAAACCGTTGATAATATTGCCGTTGGTGGCTTTTGGTGGGCTGGCCCTGGCTTTCGCTTGGGGGATGCAGAGGGGCGATCAGGCGCTGCCCTCAACCATGGAGGGGCGGATGGCGCCGCCGCTGGAGGTGACGGCGGTGGGGCCCGGGCCTGTGCCGACGCAGGATGATCTGACCGCGCCGGGGGTGAAGCTGGTGAACTTCTGGGCGTCGTGGTGTCAGCCTTGCCGGGTGGAGCATCCGATGCTGGAAAAGTTGCAGGCCGAGGGGGTGGTGATCTATGGCATCAACTACAAGGACAAGCCTGCGGATGCGATGAAGCTGATGGCAGAGTTGGGCAATCCCTATGCCAAGATTGGCGCGGACAACGGCAAGATGGCGTTGAATTGGGGCGTCTATGGCGTGCCTGAGACCTATGTGATCGACGGCAAAGGTGTGGTTGTGCTGCGGTGGGCCGGGCCGATTACTGAGGATGTGCTGGAGCGGACGATCCGGCCGGCGATGGCGAAGGCTGCGGGGCAGTAGGGACGAATTTTCTGCGAAAATTCGGTGATTTTTCGCAGAAAAATCGGGGTCAGAAGCGGATTTTGACCGGGCCGGGATGGCAGATCACGACCAGTTGGTGTCCAGCCTCTATCAGGTGAAAGCCGCGGTTGCGGACCTCTTGCTCAAACCGAGGCAATCCGATTTCGGTCGCGACCCAAGTCCGGTTGCGACGCACAACGCCGCCCGATGTCACGGCCTTGGCCGAGAAGATCTGGTCTACCCACAGGTCTGGATTGGTTTGGCGGATCGGTTCCATGGGGCGAGATTATCGCCCCATGGTTAATCATTTCCTAAAGCGTCAGCCCCGCGATTTCCGGCCACCACGACGCCCCGAAGTGGCAGCAGAGGCGGCGGCGGAGGCTTCGGCGAAGCTGGCACCGGCCTCAACAGCCTCGATCACCTTGGCGAAGCGGATCCATTCGCCGCCATTGGCGTCATGGTCCATCAGGAAGTTGGCGGCGCGGATTGCCTCCATCTCCACCTGACGCACCGGGTTCATGATCGCGGAGGTCATGCCGGCACCGATGGCCATCGGCAGGAAAGCCGCGTTGATGCCGTGGCGCAGGGGCAGGCCGAACGAGATGTTGGACGCGCCGCAGGTGGTGTTCACACCGAGTTCTTCGCGCAGGCGGCGGACCAGCGTATACACTTGGCGGGCGGCTGAGCCGAGGGCGCCGACTGGCATGACCAGCGGGTCGACCACGATGTCATGGGCCGGGATGCCGAAATCGGCGGCGCGTTGGACGATCTTCTTGGCGACGGCAAAGCGGACGTCAGGGTCTTGGGAAATGCCGGTGTCGTCGTTGGAGATTGCCACGACGGGCACGTTGTATTTCTTGACCAGCGGCAGGATACGCTCCAACCGCTCTTCCTCACCGGTGACCGAGTTCAACAGCGGGCGGCCTTCGCAGGCCAAAAGTCCTGCCTCAAGCGCGCCGGGGACTGAGCTGTCGATGCACAGCGGTACGTCGACGGTTTGCTGAATGATCTCAATCAGCTTCTTCATCAACGGTGGTTCCGTGAAGTTGTTGTCGGCATAGCGCGGGTCGGCGGCCATCTTGTTGGTGAACACAGCGCCTGAGTTCACGTCGAGGATGTTCGCACCGCAGGCGACCTGCTCCAGCGCGTCGCGGATGACGGTGTCGAAATTGTCCATCTCCAGCTCTGCCGCCAGCTTTTTGCGGCCGGTCGGGTTGATGCGTTCGCCGATCACGCAGAACGGCTCGTCAAAGCCGATGATGACGGTCTTGGTTTTCGATTCGATGACGGTGCGGGTCATATGTCGTCCTTATGCGTTGGCCGGAACGCCAGCGGCGCCGCCATTTTCGGTGGCCCAGGTGGCATTGGTCTTGATACCGCCCAAGGGGAAGAAATGCACCTGTTCGATGCCAAAAGCCGGATTTGCCGCCTTATGCGCCGCAAGTTCACTGACAAACTCGGTCGGTTCATAGGGCAACAAGAGCTTGGTCACGTCCATAGCCCGTTTTTGCAGGACGCGCAAACTTGCGCCCACACCACAGGACACGGCGAATTTGATCAGGGTTTGCAGTTTGGCCGGGCCTGCGACACCGATATGGATCGGCATGGTGATGCCTTCGGCGGCCAGACGGTTGGCCCATGCGATCACCGGGCCAGATTCAAAACAGAACTGGGTGGTGATGGCCATCTTGGCGTCGGTGCGGTTGGAATAGTCGTTCTTCCACTTCAACGCCTTGAGGACGATGGCGTCGCCGCCGGTCTTGTCGATGTCCTTGTTGCCTTCGGGGTGGCCCGCGACGTGCAGGCGTTCAAAGCCATCAAACAGCCCGGTTTCAACCAGCTGCATGGAGTTGTCGAAATCACCTGCCGGGGTGTTGACGCCGCCGCCAAGGAGCAGCGCCTGCTTGATGCCAGCCTCACCCTTATAGCGGGCGATCCAGTCGGCCAGCGTGGCTTTGTCGTGGATGATGCGGGCAGGGAAGTGGGGCATCACGTCATAGCCTTCGCCAGCGATCCGCTTGGCGGTGGCGACCATATCCTCAATCGGGGTGCCTTCGATATGGGCGATGTAGACGCGGGTGCCGCGCGGCAAGAGGGCGCGGAAATCTTCGACCTTCTCGGCGGTGCGCGGCATCACCTCAATCGAGTAGCCTTGCAGAAAGGCCTCTATCTGGGCGGGGGCGTTGGCATCGGCGGTTTGTGGGGCCGCGCGGCGGAAGTTGAACAGGGCCATGGAAGCCTCCTTATTGCGCTGACGCCCAGCCTTCGGCGTTGATGAGGGATTTGAGACGGTCGGTGTCGTAGCTTTCTTCGATCTTGGCGGCCTCTGCCGCGGCCACTTCGGCCGGGTCACCCTCTACCGTGAAGGCGGGGGCTTTGCGCCATTCGGCGAGATAGGCGTCGGCATCCTTGGCGCCGATCTTCATGGCGCAGCGGTCAATCGCCTGTTCGAAGCGTTCGGTCAGCTTGACCTTGGACCCGGTGCGGCCCTTGCCGACGATGACCTGGGCGGGAATGTCGCGCCAGTAGACGATGGTAACTTCGGCCATGTGATTCCCTGCCCCTATGTGGTTGGCTCTATGTATAGCGACGGACCGACAGCCGATGCCGGATTTCGACACGATAGCCCTTTGATGCGACCCCGATAGAGATTGCCTGCAACTCTGGCAATCTGGTCGAAAACTGCATGGATCGCGGGCAAATCCGGGGCAGGGCCCAAGGGGCAGGCGCGGGGGGTGTTGCGGGGGGCAGAGTACCCTTGTGAACACGTCCCAACGGGCGTACCCTGATGGCAACTACTAATGGAGGGCGATGATGGCGCCCGAGCGTCCCCGGGGGGAGGACGCGATCCCGCTGACGGTCGAGTCATATGGTATTGGCGCCCGTGCGGAAGACCCGTCACCCCCCCAACCGGCCGGGTCGGCGCAGCTTTATGCTGCGTTGGATCTGGGTACAAATTCGTGTCGTATGCTGATTGCCCAACCCCGGGGAAGCCAGTTTCAAGTCTTGGACAGTTTCTCCAAGACGGTGCAACTGGGCGCGGGGCTGGAGGCGTCGGGGCGGTTGTCGCGGGCCTCTATGGGGCGGACTATTCAGGCGCTGCGGATTTGTCAGAAGAAGATCGAAAAGCACGGGGTCAAGCGGTTGCGCTTGGTCGCGACCGAGGCGTGTCGCCGTGCCCGCAACGGGCGGGATTTCATGCGGCAGATCCGGCGCGAAACCGGCCTGCAGGTGGAGATTATCGCCGCCGAGGAAGAGGCGCGGTTGGCGGTGATTTCCTGCGCGCCGCTGGTGCTGCCAGAGACCGAGCAGCTGCTGGTGGTGGATATCGGCGGCGGGTCCACGGAACTGGTGTGGATTGACCTGTCAGAGGTTGCGCCCGACGACCGGCCCAAGGCGATCATGCGGCTGCATTCGGGGTTCCACGCGCAGGGGCCGACGGATGCGCGGGTGGTGGATTGGATATCGGTCCCGTTGGGGGTCGCGACGCTGAAGGATCAGTTTGTCGATGTCGACGATGATGCGGCGCGGTTCGCGTTGATGAGCTGGTTTTTTGAGGAGCATCTGGCGGCGTTTTCCCCCTATAATGCCGCACAACCGCGGGCCGGGTTTCAGATCATCGGGACCTCTGGCACGGTGACCACGGTGGCGGCGTCGTTTCTGGGATTGCGGCGTTATGACCGGGCCAAGGTGGATGGGTTGGTGATGTCCAGCGACCAGATCGACTTTGTGATCCGCGATTATCTGTCGCTTGGACCTGAGGGGCGGCGCAGTGATCCGCGCATTGGGCGTGACCGACATACGCTTATCATGTCGGGTGCGGCTATCCTTCAGGCGCTTATGCGGGTATGGCCGACCGATCAGCTGTCTGTCGCGGACCGGGGTTTGCGGGAAGGCTTGCTTTATGCACAGATGAGCGCCGATGGCGTTCTTGAGGACGGACCGTTCGAATGACTGAAAAAAACACATCAGGCCGGGGCCAGCGAGAGCTGCGCGTGCGGGTCAAGACCGCCAAGGGGCGCAAGTTGTCGTCGACCCTGTGGCTGGAGCGGCAATTGAATGACCCCTATGTCATCAAGGCCAAGAAAGAGGGTTATCGCGGGCGTGCGGCGTTCAAGATATTGGAGCTGGACGACAAGTACGGGTTCCTGACGCCGGGGGCGCGGATTGTGGACCTTGGCTGTGCGCCGGGCGGTTGGTGTCAGGTGGCGGTGCCGCGGATCAATGCGCTGGGTGAGAACCCGAAAAAGCCGGTTGGCATGATCCTTGGCGTCGATCTGCAAGAGGTTGAGGCGATTTCCGGCGCGCAGATCCACCAGCTCGATTTTCTGGAAGAGGGCGCGGAGGACAAGGTCAAGGAATGGCTGGGTGGCAAGGCCGATGTGGTGATGTCGGATATGGCGGCGGCGTCGTCGGGCCATAAGGGCACCGACCACCTGCGGATCATCGCGCTTTGCGAAGCGGCGGCGGAGTTTGCCTTTGACGTGCTGGAAGTCGGCGGCACCTTTGTCGCCAAGGTTCTGGCAGGCGGGGCCGAGGCGCAGTTGCAGGCGACCTTGAAGCGTAACTTCAAGAAGGTGGCGAATGTGAAGCCCAAGGCGAGTCGGGCCAACTCATCCGAGAAGTTCGTGATCGCGCAGGGATTTCGCGGCCGGATGGATCTGGTGCCAGAGGCGGATGACGCGGCGGACGACGATCAGGATTGATCGCCACCGCGCAACAATCCAAGGGCCACAAAGGCAAACAGCGCCACTAGGGCGCTGCTTCGCAAGCATTTTAGTTAGATAAACCTCAGCCTTGGCAAGTTTGGTCCTGCCAGGGTCAGCCTTGCCAAGTGCGGACTTGACCGCAATCCATATGGACGAAGTTGGAGCGATGGTACTGGCCAACACCGCCAGCCTTGCACGCAATGGCCGCACCGGCCATCTGGTTGACTGTCCGCGACTTCAACCGCAGATCGGCAGCCATGCCCTTCATGTGCAAAGAGTGCTTGGCAACACCACTGGACCGCGCACGCAGGGCCGCATTGGTGGCCGGGCTGCGATAGCCAGACAGCAGCATATAGGGTTCATTGATATTCAGCAGATGATGGGTCGCGGCAATGATGTCGAGGTTGCCGGGGTTCATCTCAAGCGTCGAGTCAGCGCGCAGATCGCGCATGAAGTGATTGATTTCTTTCAGAACTTCGGGAATGTACTTGCCGTCGATCCAGTAGATCGCGTCAACAGTCTCACCCGAGCGTCCCGAGTACATCTTTACGCGGCGAACATCGCCTGCGCCACGTAGCAAACCGAATGCGTTGGAGTAGGTTGGTGCAGCTACTACTGTTGCCGCTGCAAACACACCCAGCAGGCCACGGCGTGTTATCACGCCAGAGTTGGAATTGGTCATTTTCGTGCCTGTCCCGTTCTAGTATTCTACCATCTATGCCGACGGCTTTTTCTGGCTTCATCCCTAAAGCGCAATAAATCTATTGCACAGCTTGCGATGAAGCCCAACAAGGAATTGCCCGGCTTTGGGGCAGTTTCGGCCCAATAGGCAAAAAATTGCTGAATGCAAGGCCGTCGCAGGCAGGAAACGGCGTTTTTTTGATTGATCGGTGAATGGGGACAATGCCGTGTTGACATGGTTGTGACGGTCGACGGGCAATGGTTTACTTGCGCTTGATTTTGACGCTAGTTTCAATCATGCGAAGGCAAGCGGTTGTTCGCCGATGGATGGTACAAGGATTTTGGACAGATGACATTTGCAATTGATCGGCGCCGGATGCTGACTTTGATGACCTCAGCCATGGCTGCGGGCGCAGTCTTCGGGGCAAATCCGGCGCGGGCGGCTGGTCTGATTTCGGCCTATGCGCAGGCGCTTTCGGCGGCTGCGGAAGATGATGCTGTTCTGGCTGGCTTTTACCAAGACCGCAATTATGTGACGGTTTGGACCGGGGATGCCGATGTAGAGCGGCGTCAGGCGCTGTTCGCGGCGTTTGAGACGGCCCCGGCCCATGGTTTGCCCGCCGAACGCTATGATGCGGCGGCGTTGCGTCAGAAATTCACCACGGCTGAGACCGAGGGCGATCTTGGTCGGCTTGAGGTCGCGATGAGCCGCGCCTATCTGTCCTTTGTGCGTGACCTGTCTTCGGGCGCTTTGGTGCCGTCCAAGATCGAAGGGGCGATCAAGCGTGAAGTGGTGCGGCCAGATCCGGCTTTGGTCCTGATCGCGGCGGCGCAGGGCGATTTCGTCACCTATCTGAATGGATTGGCGCCCAAGGCACCGGAATATGCCCGGTTGATGAAGGAAAAATTCGCGCTGGAAGCGGTGATCGCGGATGGCGGCTTTGGTCCGACGGTCAATGCCACCTCGCTTGGCAATGGCGATTCAGGGGCTGCGGTGGTGGAATTGCGCGACCGGTTGCAGGCGCTTGGCTATCTGGAGCGGTCGTTCACCGAGACCTATAATTCGAACATCGCGCAGGCGGTCCAGCGGTTCCAGCTGGACTATGGCCTTGAAGCCGATGGCGTGGCTGACAAGCGGACGATTGCGGCGCTGAACGTCGACCCGGTGCAACGGCTGAAATCGGTCGTGGTCGCGATGGAGCGGTTGCGCTGGATGGGCGATGTGCCCCATGCCTGCGCGGTATATCTGGGTGAACCAGCCCGATTTCGTCGCGCGGGTCATCGACAACGGCAAGGTCACCTTTGAGACCCGGGTCGTGATCGGCAAGATCGGTGTGGATTTCGAAAGCCCGGAGTTTTCCGAGCTGATGGAATACATGGTGATCAACCCGACATGGTCGGTGCCGCGGTCGATCACCGTCAAGGAATACCTGCCGATGCTGAAGCGCAATGCGAATGCGCAGGGCCAGTTGCAGGTGATCGACCGGGCGGGACGGGTGGTGCCGCGCTCTGCCATCAACTTTGCCGCCTATGACGTGCACAACTTTCCCTATGCCCTGCGTCAGCCGCCGTCGGACGGCAATGCGCTTGGCAAGGTCAAGTTCATGTTCCCGAACCAGTACAACATCTATCTGCATGACACGCCCAGCAAGTCGCTGTTCGGCAAGGAAGTCCGTGCGTTCAGCCATGGCTGCATCCGGGTGGCCGACCCGTTCGACCTTGCCTATGTGCTGCTGGGCAAGCAGACCGATGATCCCAAGGGGTTGTTCAAATCCTATCTGGTCACCGGGCGCGAGTCGGTGCTGAACTTTGAAACGCCGATTCCGGTGCACTTGGTGTATTTCACCGCCTGGCCGACCGAACAGGGCAAGATCGGTTATCGCAACGACATCTACGGTCGCGACGCTTTGATTTATGGAAGCCTTGGCCAAGGCCGGGGTGGTGCTGCCGGGTGTTCAGAGCTAGGTCAGCCAGACGGGCGCGACAGGGCAGCCTGGAGCTGAAGCATGGGTCATAGAATTGGCGATATTGCGCGGGCGCTTGGGGCGGACTGCGCGGGTGACCTTGATCTGGTGATCGGGCGCGCGGCGGAGCCTGCGATGGCGGGGCCGGATGATCTGGCGATGGCGATGGACCCGCGCTATGGCGACGGGCTGAAGCTGGGCCGGGCGCGGGCGGCTGTGGTGTGGCCGGGGGCGGATTGGCAGGCATTGGGGTTGCAGGCGGCGATCTTTGCGCCGCGCGGGCGGCTGGCGATGGCGGGGCTGACGCGGCTGTTGGACCCGGGCACGGCGATTGCGCCGGGCATTCATCCGATGACGGTGATTGACCCCACGGCGGTGGTGGGGGCCGGCGCGGCGATCGGGCCGTTTGTGACGATTGGCGCACGGAGCCAGATCGGGGCTGGGGCGCGGATCGCCTCTCATGTCTCGATTGGTGAGGATGTGGTGATCGGGGCGGATGCGCTGATCCTTGAGGGGGTGCGGATTGGCGCGCGGGTGACGATTGGCGACAGGTTCATCTGCCAGCCCGGTGCGGTGATTGGCGGCGACGGGTTTTCCTATGTGACGGCTGAGCGCAGCGGCGTGGAAGAGGTGCGTGCGACCTTGGGCCATCGTGGGGAAATCCGTGAGCAGTCTTGGGTGCGTATCCACTCGCTAGGGGCTGTGACGATTGGTGATGATGTCGAGGTCGGCGTCAATGCCTGCGTCGACCGCGGCACGATCCGTGACACCCAGATTGGCCGGGGCACCAAGTTGGACAATCTGGTTCAGGTTGGCCACAACGTTCAGGTCGGCGAGGATTGCCTGCTGTGCGGGCAGGTCGGGATTGCGGGGTCTTCGCGGATCGGCAACCGGGTGGTGCTGGGCGGGCAGTCTGGGGTCGTGGACAATGTCTTTGTGGGCGACGATGTGATCACCGGGGCGGGCACCATGATCCAGACCAATGCACCGGCGGGGCGGGTGTTGCTCGGCTATCCCGGCGTCAAGATGGACCTGCAGATAGAGATTCAGAAGGCGCAGCGCCGGTTGCCACGGTTGGCGGCCCGGGTCGCGGCGCTGGAGGCAAAGGCAGGCGATGACGACTGAGGTGGCGGCGGTCATCCGGGGCATCATCGCGCGGCAGGCCATGCTGTCGATCGATCAGGTGCGGCTGGAGGCGAGCCCGGAAGAGTTGGGGTTGGATTCACTGGGGCTGGTCGAGTCGATCTTTGCCATTGAAGAGGCGTTCGACATCTCGGTGCCGTTCAACGCCAATGAGACCGGGCAGAGCAATTTCGACATATCGACCATCGGCGCGGTGGTGGCGGCGGTGGAGGCTTTGGTCGCCGCTAAATCCGCATGACACGGGTGGTTATCACCGGGGCGGGGACGGTGAACCCGCTGGGGCTGAATGTAGCTGAGACTTATGCCGCGATGGCCGAGGGGCGCTGTGCCATCGGGCCGCTGGCGTTTCGCGATGTGGAGCGGTTGTCGGTGCGGATCGGCGCGCAGATCACGGGCTGGCAGCCGGAGGCGCTGTTTACGCGGGCTGAGATTACGCTGATGGACCCGTTCAGCCAATATGCCGTGGTTGCGGCGCGGCAGGCGGTGGCGCAGTCGGGGTTGCAGTTTGATGGGGTGTTGGCTGAGACGACCGGCGTCATCATCGGCTCTGCCGGGGGTGGGTTGCAGACCACGGACGACAATTACCGGGCGGTTTATCAAGAGGGCAAATCGCGGGTGCATCCGTTTGTGGTGCCGCGTCTGATGCTGAACGCGGCAGCCAGCCATGTCGCGATTGGTTTCGGCCTGCAGGGGCCGAGCTATGCGGTGTCGTCGGCCTGTTCGTCGTCCAACCATGCCATCGGTCAGGCGTTTCACCTGATCCGGTCGGGGGCGGCGCAGGTCATGTTGGCGGGCGGGTCGGATGCCATGCTGTGCTTTGGCGGGGTCAAGGCGTGGGAGGGGTTGCGCGTGCTGTCCCACACCGGGTGCCGGCCGTTTTCGGCGGACCGCGACGGGATGGTGATGGGTGAGGGCGCGGCGGTGTTCGTGCTGGAGGCGTGGGATCATGCCGTGGCGCGTGGGGCCGAGATACTGGCCGAGGTGGCGGGGTTTGGCATGACCTCTGACGCTGGGGATATGGTGCAGCCTTCGGTCACCGGGGCGGCGCGGGCGATGCGGCTGGCCCTGCGGGATGCCGGGATGGCGGCGGGTGAGGTGGGGTATATCAACGCCCATGGCACCGGGACGACCGCGAATGACCGCAGCGAAACGGCGGCGATTTTGCAGGTGTTCGGCGATCAGGTGCCGCCGGTGTCATCGACCAAATCCATGCATGGGCATTTGATGGGCGGGGCTGGCGCGGTTGAGGTGCTGGCCTGTCTGATGGCGCTGCGCGGGCGTGATTGCGCCGACGGTGGGCCACGTTGCGGGCGACCCGGATTGTGGCCTCGATGTCGTGCCCCAGATAGCAAGACAGGGCCGCGTTGCCGCAGCCCTGAGCAATTCTTTCGCCTTTGGCGGGCTGAACGCCGTGCTGGCGTTCAGGGCCGTCTGATCACTTCTTGGCGGCGAGATTGGCGGTTTTCACAGCCTCAAAGCCAGCGGTGAAACCCTTGAGCGTCAGGGTCAGATCGACGGTTTTGTCCGGGGCAGCGGCGGGAACGATGGTGATGACGGCAGTGACGCCCTTCTTGAACGCCGCCAACTCATCCGCCGTCAAACCGACACGTGCCACGCAACCGACCTTGGTGCAGAAGGCGAAGGGGTAAAACTTCGGCGCGCTCTTGTCGACGCCGATTTTCACGTTGGCGGTCAGCAGGGTTTCGAGCGGGGCCATGAAGGTGGCACCGGCTGCGGCCTTGGCACCGTCGGGCAGGTTGAACAGGCTGATTTCGCCCACCGAATTGCCTTGGCCATCAAACAGCAGCTGATACAGCTGGCACGGATCGGCGCCGTCAGCGGTCTTGACGCAACGCTGCTCCCACTTGTCAAACTTAGCCGCGAGATAGGTGTCACCGACTGCGGCATCGGCCTGGCTGGGCATTCCGCCGTTGCTGGTGGTGCCCATCGACAGGTCGTTGGCCACAGCGGCATCAGCCGCGGGCGGCGTGGTGTCCGATTGGGCATAGGCCGGGGACAGGGTGATGGCAGTGCTTGCGACCACCAGAAGGCTTAGGGCAAAGGCTTGGAAAAGCTTGGGCATCGGTTCCGTCCATGAAGTTTCGCCACGCTGTACCATAGGGTATGGATTTCGTCAGGTAAGAAATACCAAAGCGCGCGCAAAGGTGAATATGCGGGCAGAATACCGCTTGTGAATGTCAGAGCGCAACCAATTGCCTGAAAAGGAAAAAGGGCCGACGAACGGCCCTTTTTCGGGGTATTTTTTTGCTCCCTGTCGGACTGGCCGACTTGATGTAGGGAACGCTATTGTGGTTTCACGCTATCCGTCAACAGGGAATATGACGGTAATTCCAATGAAAAAAGGCCGCACCGGTTAGGGCGCGGCCAGTCTGACAGGGAGGAAGTCACATCGGGCGGCGAACAGTACAGAACCTGATCGCGGGCCCGATGTGACCAGGATGGCGGAAATAGGTTAACTTTGTATTTTCGCGGTGAACGCTGCAAGAAACGCGGTATCAGTGGGCAAGGTTTCAAGGGAAGTGCAGATGACAGATCGGGTTTTTGTGGGTGGTGGTGGCGAGGGTTACGCTTTGCCGCAGAACCTGCTGTTGAAATATGGCAACCGGCATGGGTTGATTGCGGGGGCCACAGGCACTGGCAAGACGGTGACGTTGCAGATCCTTGCGGAAAGCTTTTCGGCGGCGGGTGTTCCGGTGTTCATGGCCGATGTGAAGGGCGATCTGTCGGGGATTGCGATGGCGGGGTCGCCAGAGGGCAAGCTGCATGACGCCTTCATGAAGCGGTCGGCGACGATTGGCTTTGATCTGCAATACCGTGCGTTTCCGGTGACTTACTGGGATATCTTTGCGGAAAGCGGTCATCCGATCCGGGCGACGGTTGCCGAGATGGGGCCGCTGTTGCTGGCGCGGATCTTGCAGTTGAATGACACGCAGGAGGGTGTGCTGAACGTCGCCTTCCGGATGGCGGATGAGGAAGAGCTGCCGCATTCTGGACCTGAAGGATCTGCAGGCGCTGCTGATGTTTGTCGCGGAGAATGCGACCGAGATTTCGGCGCGCTACGGTTTGGTCTCGCCCACCTCGGTCGCGGCGATCCAGCGGCAATTGCTGATGCTGGAGAATCAGGGTGCCAGCCAGATGTTTGGTGAACCTGCGCTGGACCTGGCCGATCTGATGCGGGTTGATTCGGCAGGTGCCGGGATGATCAACATTCTGGCCGCCGACAAACTGATGCAGAGCCCGCAGCTTTACGCGACGTTCCTGCTGTGGCTGTTGTCGGAATTGTTCGAGACGATGCCCGAGGTGGGCGATCCGGACCGGCCCAAGCTGGTGTTCTTCTTTGACGAGGCGCATCTGCTGTTCAGCGATGCGCCCAAGGCGCTGATCACCAAGGTGGAACAGGTGGCGCGGCTGATCCGGTCCAAGGGGGTTGGGGTCTATTTCATCAGCCAGAATCCGGCCGATATTCCCGCAGGTCATCCTGGGCCAGTTGGGCAACCGGGTGCAGCATGGGCTGCGGGCGTTCACGCCGAAGGACCAGAAGGACCTTGCCTCAGCCGCCGAGACCTATCGGCCCGAACCCGCGCTTTGACACCGCCGACGGCGATACGCGAGGTCGGGCACCGGGCGAGGCCGTGACCTCATTCCTGGAAGACAAGGGGATACCCGGTGTGGTCGAGCGGACTCTGGTGCGCCCGCCGTCGTCGCTGCTGGGGCCGGTGGATCCGGCGGTGCGGGCCAGCATCGATTGCGGCGTCGCCCATGGCGGCGAAATATGGCCAGACGGTGGACCGCAATTCGGCCTATGAGCGGCTGCAAACAGCGGGCAGCGAAAGCGGCGCGAGATGCGGCACCCGTGCCACCTGCGGAGGATGAATTCACCAGTGCCAAGCGTTATGGCGGCGGCTCGTCGGGGGGCAGTTCGACCGGACGCGCAAAACCAGCACCAGATCCAGCCGCAATGACTCGTTGGGTGAGGCCTTTGCCAAGAGCTTTGCGCGGCAATTGGGCACCAAGACCGGACAGGCTGTGGTGCGCGGCATTTTGGGATCGATTTTCGGCAAACGCTGAGTATAACGTCGGCAGGTATGTATGTAGGAGGTCGCGCCATGGCGTTGTCGGCAGCAGAGCAGTATTTGTTGGAATTGATGAACCGGGCGCGGCTTGACCCAGCGGGTGAGGCCAAGCGGATGGGGATTGACCTGAACGCGAATCTGACTGCGGGCACGATCAGCGCCACGGCCAAGCAGGTTCTGGCGCCAAACGCGTTGTTGGAGGCGGCGGCGACAGGGCATTCCTTGTACATGCTGGCCAACAATGTGTTCTCCCATACCGGTGCCGGAGGCTCCAGCCCATACCAACGGGTGACGGCAGAGGGCTATGTCTGGAGCACGATGGGTGAGAATGTCGCTTGGGTCGGGTCAACCCTGCCGGTGACGATCGCCGGGTCTATCGAGCAATTGAACGAGAACCTGTTTCTAAGCGCTAGTCACCGGGTCAACCTGATGAACGCCGGGTTCCGTGAGGTCGGGCTGGATGCCGAACTCGGGCTCTTCAACGACAAAGGGAATGTCTACAATACCGCAATGCTGACTGAGGATTTCGCCACCAGCGGTACGGCGCATTTCCTGACTGGCGTGGCCTACACCGACACCAACCACAACCAGTTCTACACCATGGGAGAAGGCCTCTCTGATGTGGAGTTCAAGGTCGGCGCGGCGGCGGTCAGCACTACTGCGGCGGGTGGATACTCTGTGGCGGTGACCGATTTTGCCTCTGGCGCGACATTGGTGACGGGTCATCAGGGGGCGACCAACTTTTCGGCCACGATTGACCTGTCGGGTGGCAATGTGAAGCTGGATCTGGTTGACGGTTCGACCTTCTATTCCTCTGGCAATATCGGGCTGAAAACCGGGGTGCAGAACGCTGTATTGCTGGGTGTCGCTGATCTGAATGCCGATGGCACTAATGCGAAGAACCATTTGACCGGCAACTCTGGTGCGAATGAGTTGAGCGGATTTGGTCGGCGTGATGTGCTGAAGGGTGCCGCCGGCGACGATGTGCTGGATGGCGGCAATGGCAATGATGTGCTGAAGGGCGGCGGCGGCAAGGATGTGCTGATCGGCGGCAAGGGCAACGATGTCATGACTGGCGGTGGGCGGGCCGATACCTTCGTGTTCAACCTCGGCGACGGGGTGGACCGCTATACCGATTTCAAGTTGTCCGGTCACGATCACATCCAACTGGACCATAATCTGTGGTCAGGCACGATGACAGCCGCTGAGGTCGTGTCCAGTTTTGCCACTGTGCAGGCGGGTGAGGTGGTGCTGGACTTCGGCGCGGATGAGATTCATTTGCGCGGTCTGACCACAACCGTCGGACTGGCCGCGCATTTTGATATTGTCTAGAGTTTGCGGACCTTTAGCCGGGTGAGGCGGTTTTCGCGGCGGGTGATCACCTCAAACCGGTAGCCGTGGAAGCTGAAGGTCTGGCCCTCTGCCGGGATCATCTGCGCCTCATGGATGACGAGGCCCGCGACGGTGTTCGCCTCTTCATCCGGCAGCGACCAGTCGGTGGCGCGGTTGAGGTCGCGGATCGTCATGGTGCCTTCGACCAGATAGCCGCCATCGTCAGCCTTTTTCAGGGCATGGGTGGCGTCGACCACGTCGAATTCATCGGTGATTTCGCCGACGATTTCCTCAAGGATATCTTCCAGCGTGATGAGGCCCTGCAGGGTGCCGTATTCGTCCACGACCAGCGCGAAATGGGTGCGGCGTTTCAGGAATTCGCGCATCTGCTCATCCAGCGCGGTGGTGTCGGGGATGAAATAGGGTTTCATCGCGACCTTGACCACATCGAGCGTGGCGTGGCCGTTGCCGAGGCGGTCCAGACGCGCGACCTCTCTCAACAGGTCTTTGGCGTGGAGGACGCCGAGGATGTTTTCGTCGCTGCCACGGTAGAGCGGCAGGCGGCTGTGGGATGAGGCGAGGACCTTGGTTATCAGGTCGTCAGATGGCAGATCGGCGTCCAACATCTCCATCTCACGCCGGTGGCGCATGATTTCATCGACGGTGCGGTCGGACAGGTCGAGCGCACCGAGCAGGCGGTCGCGGTCCTCTTTCTCAACCGCGCCTTCGGAATGGCCGAGGGAGATTGCGCCCATGATTTCTTCGCGCAGGGCGAGGATGTGCTTTTCGGGATCAGCCTGCACGCCAAAGGGGCGCAGCATGAGGCGGACGAAGGCGCGGACCACGGTGACGACCGGGGAAAACACATAGATCATCACCAGAATGATCGGCGCCACGCGGGAAGAAAACGGCTCCGGGCTGATGATGGCGAGGGTCTTGGGCAGCACCTCACCAAAGACCAGCACCAGAACGGTGACGATGACGGTGGCAAAGGCGACGCCGTTTGCGCCGGCGAGGTCGGTCAGCAGCGCCGTCACGAGGGAGGCCGACAGGATGTTCGCGACGTTGTTGCCCAAGAGCAGCGCGCCGATCATCCGTTCGCGGTCATCGGTCACCTTCATCGCGGCCTTGGCCCCGCGAGAGCCTTTGTCGGCCTGCGCCTTCAGCTTGCCGCGCGAGGCGGCGGTCAGCGCGGTTTCCGAGCCTGAGAAGAAGGCGGAAATGAACAGCAGGGCGGCAACGGCAATGATGGTCAGCCAAGTGGTCGCACTTAGGTCGGGCATTGGGGCCTCTTCAGGTCTTGCGGGCTAGGGGATGGTGGGTCAGGACCAGCTGTTTCAGCTGATCTTCCAACACATGGGTGTAAATTTCGGTGGTGGCGAGGTCGGCATGGCCGAGCAGGGTCTGGATGACGCGCAGATCGGCGCCGCCCGCCAGCAGATGGGTGGCGAAGGCATGGCGCAGGGTGTGGGGGGTGACTTTGCCGGGGTCAACCATGCCTGCGGCGGCGATGTCTTTGATGAGCAGGTAGAAATGCTGGCGGGTCAGGTGGCCTGCCTTGCCGGGGCCGGGGAACAGGAATTTCGACAGCGGCTTGCCGAGCTTGCGTGCAGCCTCATCATCGGCGTCGCGGTGGGTCAGCCAAGCGGTGATGGCGGCTTTGGCGGGGCTGGACAGTGGGACCATGCGTTCCTTGTCGCCCTTGCCCTTCACCAGGATCATGCGCGGGTCGCCCCGGACGGAGGCGATGGGCAGTTCGACCAGTTCGGATACCCGCATGCCGGTCGCATAAAGCAGTTCGACGAGGGTGCAGTTGCGGATGCGGTCACGCTCGCCCTTGCCAAAGGCGCGGGCGGCGTCGAGGATTTTGGTGACTTCATCCTCAGACAGGGTCTGCGGCAGGTGGCGGGAGGCGCCGGGGCCGGTGATGCGGATGGCGGGGTTGTCGTCGCGCCAGCCCTCTTCCTTGGCAAAGCGGTAGAGTTGGCGGATGGCGGACAGGCGGCGGGCGCGGGTGGCGGGGGCCAGACCCTCAGCCTCACAAGCCACCAGATAGGATTCCACATGGTCGCGGCTGGCGGTGGTGAAGGTTTGCGACGTGATCGGTCAGCCAATCAGAAAAGGCCAGCAAGTCGCGGCCATAGGCCAGTTGCGTGTTGCGCGCAGCGTCCTGTTCGGCGGCTTGGGCCTGCAGAAAGGTGGAAATCCAGCGATGTGGGTCAGGTGGCATCTGTCAACCGCGCCGGTCCAGCAGCATCAGTTCCAGCGAGGTGCGGCGGGCCGCATCCTCCAGCCCGATGTGGCGCAGGACCGACAGCCCCTCGGTCACGCCGCGCATGTCGCCTGAGGTGCCGTGTTCGATGCGGGACATGGCGAGCAAGATCACCTCACCAATCCGGTTCTGGTCCAGCATGACCTGAAAGTCGCTGGTGATGACGGGATTGGTGAAGGCGGCGCTGATGGCGGCTGCGACGAGATCCGGGGCAAACTGACCCTTCAGATCGCCACGGGCGAGAGAGGTCAGAAACGCCTCTTCGGCACCGGTCGGGGCGTGTTTGGCGGACAGCGATTCATAATCAGGCGACAGCAGGCTCAGTTCGAACGAGATTGCGGCGGCATCACCGGTCAGTGGCATGGCGGCCAGCTTGTCGGCGTAGAGCGTGGCCAGCGGCACCTCTAGCTCTGCGGCCTTCATCTCAACCCAGGCGGCGGGCAGGGCCTGTTCCACGGCGCGCAGGTCATCCGCCGTCACGGCGCTATCCAGCTTCTGAAACGCGGCGACCCGGTCCCAGACGCCACCCGAGGCGGCGGGTTTCTGGCTGGTATAGAGGCCGAGCAGCACGTTCGGGCCAAGGGCACCCGGCGCGGGACAGACGTTCCACCGCCTCTAGCTGCGCCTTCCAACCGGCATTGTCGGACAGGTCGGCATAGCTGAACGCGACCGGAAGGGTGCCGATGGGCATGGGTTCGCCAATCGCCTCAAACAACCGCAGGGTCAGGGGGGTGACGGGGGTGGGCATGGTTGGCGTGATGTCGGTGTCGTCGAGATCGGGGTTCATGAACCGTTCGAGCAGATCGCTGTCCTCTTGCGACAGGGTGCCGAGGGTGCGGGCGGTGTCGAGCGTCAGGCCAGCGGCATCAAAATCACCGGCGCGGGCGAGGCAGAAGATCCGGGTCGGCAGAGCAGGCGACAGGCCGGGCGCGTGTTTGAGGTAGTCGCAAGCGCGGTCCTCATCCCCGATCAGCAGGGCGACGTCGAAATAGCGGCGAAAAATCTCTGGTGAGGCGGTGGGGCCAGCGGCGTCCAGCAGGGCGCGGGCCTGATCGAGGGCGCCGATCGACAGCAGTTTGTCGATGCGGGCAAGCAGCAGGCCTTGGCCGACACCGCTGTCGGTCGGCGGTTCTGATTCGGCAAGCAGCAGGGTCACCAGCAGACCTTGCAGCGCGGGCAGATCCTGCGGCGCCTCTGCCGCGAGCAGGGTCTCGATATCGGCGCTGCGGCCAAGGCCCCACAGATTGCGCGGCATGCCAGTGACCTGCGGTGGCAAGATGCCCACAGCGTCAAGCGAAGCCTGGCCCAGCACAGTGGTCGTCACGCTGTCAGGCACGGCACCGCCCTTGCCCGTCACCGCCGGTTCGTTGAACCGGGGCAGGGGTTGGGCTGCGGGTGTGACCAGTGATTTCGACAACCAGTCGATGGCGGAAAGCGGCGCCTCAGCCCACAAGGGTTGACCGAGGCAACTGGCAATAAGAAGAAGTCCTATACGTCTGGCCGCGTCAATCGGCATGTAATGTCACCGGAATCTTTACGTCCGCATTCTGCGGCGTGAGGTCTGCCAGATAGGCATATCCTACCAAGGCCGCAAATCCCAGTACCACCAACACCACCAGCAGTTTGATCAATCGCCCCATGCCTGTTCGCCTTTCTGATTGGGCCGGTCTTTCCGGCCATTGCAGGTTATGCCCCTCATGGCGCAGCCTGATGCGAATATATATGGCAATTGCCGCGAGTTCACGCCATTCAGGGAAGAAAGATGCGTTTCCCGGCGGTCGAATGCCAATACTCGACATGTCAGGTTTTCGTAGCGATGCACAGGGACCGGACCAAGACAATATGCAACGGCTGAAGAAGACCGTGGTGATGGTGGGAATGATGGGCGCGGGCAAGACAGCTGTGGGAACAGCGCTCGCCCGGTTGCTCGGGGTAGAGTTCCTTGATTCGGATGAGGAAATCGTCCGCGCCGCCGACCGCAGTATACCTGAAATCTTTGAGCGGGACGGCGAGGCGTTCTTTCGCGCCCGTGAGACAGAGGTATTGGCGCGATTGCTGCGCGGCACGCCCTGTGTGCTGTCGACGGGCGGCGGTGCCTTTCTGTCTGCGGCAAATCGCAGCATGATACATGAGGCTGGCATTTCGGTCTGGCTCAAGGCCGATCTGGATATTTTGTGGCAGCGGGTCCGGCACAAGGCCACCCGGCCGCTGCTGCGCACCGCCAATCCACGCGAAACCCTGCGTCATTTGTACGAGGCGCGGGTGCCACTTTACGAAATGGCCGACTTGACGGTTGACTCGCTTGTCGATCTGTCTGTTGAAGCCATGGCGCATCGGGTGGCGGAAGCTCTTGTGGCGCGACCTGATGTGCTGGAAAGGGCCTGAGAATGATCAATGTTGTGCCAGTCGCGCTGGGAGCGCGCAGCTATGAAGTGCGGATCGGCACAGGTCTGATCGAGACGATGGGGGAGCAGGTCTCGCCGTTGTTGAAGCGGCGCAAGGTGGCTGTGGTGACCGATGAGACGGTGGCGGCAGAGCATCTGATGCGGCTGGCCAAGTCGCTGGAAGATGCGGGCATTGCGATGACCGCGCTGGCGCTGCCGCCGGGGGAAAGCACCAAGGGCTGGGATCAGTTCACGCGCTGCGTCGAATGGCTGCTGGAGCAGAAGATCGAGCGGCGCGATGTCGTGGTGGCTTTTGGCGGCGGTGTGGTCGGCGATCTGGTCGGTTTCGCTGCGGCTGTGCTGCGGCGCGGCGTTCGGTTTGTGCAAATCCCGACCACGCTGCTGGCGCAGGTCGATAGCTCGGTCGGTGGCAAGACCGGGATCAACACGGCGCAGGGCAAGAACCTTGTCGGGGCATTTCATCAGCCGTCGCTGGTGCTGGCCGACATTGGCGTGCTGGACACTTTGCCCCGGCGCGATCTGTTGGCGGGCTATGGCGAGGTGGTGAAATACGGGTTGCTGGGCGATGCGGCGTTTTTCGATTGGCTGGAAGACAACGCTGCTGCGGTGATTACCGGCGACAAAGCTGCGCGCCTGCGGGCGGTTACGCGGTCGGTCGAGATGAAGGCCGGGATCGTGTCGCGCGACGAGACGGAAGAGGGAGAGCGGGCGCTGTTGAACCTCGGCCATACCTTCTGTCATGCGCTGGAAAAGGCCACGGGCTATTCGGACCGCTTGCTGCATGGCGAAGGTGTGTCGATCGGCTGTGCCCTGGCGTTTGAATTGTCGCAGCGGATGGGCCTGTGTTCGCAGGAAGCGCCGAGCCGGGTGCAGGGCGCATCTGAAGGCGCTGGGTGCGAAAACTGATATTTCCGACATTCCGGGCGATTTGCCGGATGCTGCAGACATTGCTGCGGCTGATGGGGCAGGACAAGAAGGTGGTCGATGGCAAGCTGCGCTTCATTCTGGCGCGGGACATTGGTGACACATTTGTGGCCGATGACGTGCCGCATGATCTGGTGCTGGGGCTGTTGACCGAGGCGCTTGCCGGGCGGGACTAATCCTCAGCGGGTTTTCCGGTTTCTGAAAGACAATGACTGGCACGGGCCGATATGGGCCGGGCTGCGGAATAAGAGGACTTGGCATGACTTTGCGCGATCAGATCGACACCTGGCTGGAAGAGGGATTCATCTACCGGATGGTGATCGGTGTGATCGTGGTGAACGCCGTCTTGCTGGGGCTGCAAACCTCTGAATCGGTGATGGCGCGGGCCGGGACATTGATCGACATACTGGACAATGTCTGTCTGAGCATTTTCGTGGTTGAATTGGTGCTGAAGCTTTATGCGCGGGGATTTCGGTTCTTTCGCACCGGCTGGAACCTGTTCGACTTTGTGGTCATCGGGGTGTCACTGGTCCCGGGGGCGCAATCTTTGTCGGTGCTGCGGGCGCTCAGGGTGCTCAGGGTGTTGCGGGTGATTTCCGTCTCGCCCAGCCTGCGGCGGGTGGTTGAGGGGCTGGTGACGGCGCTGCCGGGCATGGGCAGCGTGTTTTTGCTGATGGGGCTGATCTTTTACATCGGCTCAGTCATGGCGACCAAGCTGTTTGCGACGAGTTTTCCCGAATGGTTCGGCACGCTGGCGCTGTCGGCCTATACGCTGTTTCAGGTGATGACGCTGGAAAGCTGGTCGATGGGGATCGTGCGGCCAGTGATGGAGGTCTATCCCTTCGCTTGGGCCTTCTTTGTGCCGTTCATCATGGTGACGACCTTTACCGTGGTGAACCTGCTTGTCGGCCTGATCGTCAGTTCGATGCAATCCGCCCATCAGGATCAGGAAGCCTTGAAGTCCGAGACGAACCGGCTGGAACTGCTGGAGCGGTTGGAGAAGATCGAACGCTTGCTGACCCAGCGTGAGCGGTCAGAGTAGCCCCTCAGTCTGGATGTGGACGATCTCGCCGCAGTGTTTGCAGTGCACGGCGTCCGGATCGTGCAGGGTCAGGCCGCAGTTCTTGCAGCGGTAGCGGACTTTGGTGGGCCGGAACAGAACCTGCGCCAGACGCAGAAACAACGTCACGCCGAAGATCATCACCCCCACCGACAACATGCGACCAGAGGTGCCGTGCAAGGTGATGTCGCCAAAGCCGGTGGTCGTCAGCGTGGTGACGGTGAAATAGAGCGCGTCGGCATAGTTGGCGATTTCAGGGTTGGTGCCGTGCTGGGCGGCGTAGATCAGCCCGGTCATGATGAAGATGAAGACGATCAGGTTGGTTGCGGCGACCACCACCTCTTCATTGCGGCGAAAGAAGACGAAATCCTGTCGTAGCTGTGAGACGAGCCGATAGGTGCGTAGCAGGCGCAGGGTGCGCAGGACACGCAGGAAGGCGATGCCCTCGCCAAGCATCGGCAGGATGAACGATATGATGGCCGCGATATCGGCAATCGTCGCCAGTGTCAGAAGATACTTCCAACGGTTCTTGACGGTCAGCAGCCGGGCGACAAAATCGGCGAGGATCAGGACGCCGAAAACGGCGTCGAGGATCTCGATTTCGACGGTATGGGTGATGAAAGAGGTGGCGATGACGAACGCCACGGTCACAATGTCGAAGATCAAAAGCGCATAGCGAAACCGCTTCGCCCGCTGGCTGTTGCCGTCATAAAGCTCGGCCAATAGGCCGCGCCAGCCCGGCGGAGTTTTGCTGCGGCGGGTTGTAGACCGGCTCATCTGGTGGAGGTTTTCATGTGCTGACCCGGCCCTTGTGGTATTAGGTCGAACCTTTGCCCAAGCTGCGCGCGATGAAAAGCCTAATTTGGGTGGTACGTCGGATTGGGGACGGGGGCGCCTAGCGGCGGCGCGCCCGGTTTCCGGCGTCAATGCCCTTCAAAAACGCCTCTAGCGCGGATTCCAGCAGGGCCGGGCTGCGGTAGGCCACGGGGGGCGGGTAAATTGTCGCAGGGCTGTAGAGCCGTGCAGTGGCGAGCGCGATGCAACCGACGGCGATGTAGAGGAGGCCGACAATCAGGCTGGCCGCCGCAGGTGATTGCGTCTCAGCCAGGGTCAGCCACAGGGCGATGCTGAGCAGCACCGTGCCGATAAGGGCAAATGCCCCTCCGAGGAGGGACATTGCTGAGGTTTGCGCCATATCCGGCGCTGTGGTCCGGAAGGACAGAACCCGCATGGATCAGCGCCGGACGCTGAGCAGACCGATCAGAAAGCCAACACCAGCGGCCACGGCTACGGCACCGGCCGGATTGTTGCGGACCGTGTGTTCGGCCTGCGAATAGCCTTTGGTCGCGATCTCTGACGCCGCGTCGATGGATTCGGTGCCCTTCTTGCGGATCAGGTCAACGCTGGTGCCCGCGACAGCGGCAATGCCGGCGCGTTGGGCCTTGGCATAGTCCGTCATGGCCGAAGTCAGAGCGGCGATGTCGGATTTCAGCGACTGCACCTGCTTTTGCAGATCGGCACTTGCCATGGTTTCCTCGATTTCGGCGGTCAGGTTGCGTGACATTGGACATTCCTTTCGAAAATTTCGTGACGTGTTACGCAAGATAAACGCCGGACGGGGCCAATAGGTTCCGTCCTTGGCAGCAAAATCCTGTCACATTTCATTGAACGGTGGGACGGCCAAGTCGTCGGGAACCTTTCGTGCCAAGTGACGTTGTCTCAGCACAGGATGCGGATGACACCGCGTCGTAAATTACAGGAGTTTCACATGTTAGGTTGGGCACTCACCTTCTTCGTCGTCGCGCTGATTGCGGCATTGTTCGGGTTTGGCGGCATCGCCTCGGCTTCGGCTGGTATCGCGCAGATCCTGTTCTTCGTTTTCATCGCCCTGTTTATTCTGGCGATGATTGTGCGTGCGCTTTCTGGTCGTCCCCCGGTCTGAGCGCACGAAACTCGGCCCGGCGCCCATTGGGATCGCCGGGCCGCCTTTTCAGAAAACCCCAAAGGAGACTAAAATGGCTGATGTTTTGTCCGCTGTGGCCCGCCCGGTTGATGTGAAAACTGGCGTAACGGGGCCGAAAACGGTTGCCAAGTCGTTGAGTGACGCCTTGTCCGCGACCTATAGCCTGCTGATCCGCACCCATGTGTATCATTGGAACGTGACCGGGCCGACGTTTTACGGCCTGCACCACCTGACCGATGAACAATACAACAATCTGTTCCTTGCGACGGATGTGATGGCGGAACGGGTCCGCGCGTTGGGTCAGTTGGCGCCGCTGCAACTGGGCGATGTCGTGGCGAAGGATGCGCCCTCGCCGTCATTGTCGGCGCAGGACATGGTGGCGGATCTTATCAAGCACCATGAGGCGCTTGCGAAATCACTCCACGCGCTGATTGAGTTGGCCGAGGAACACAAAGATCCGGTGACGGCAGACCTCGCGACCCAGCGGTCGGCGTTTCATGAGCAGGCGATCTGGATGCTGCGCGCGACGTTGAGTGACTGATGGTTTAGGCGACAGCACAGGAAAAAGCCCCGGAGCGATGCTCCGGGGCTTTGTTGTCGCGGTTGGTTGGGTCAGGCGTGCAGGGTTTCGGTCGATGAAAAGAACATCGCCTGACTGACGGCAGAGCGGACCTGTTCTTCGTCATAGGGTTTGGTGATGACAAAGGCGGGTTCCGGACGCTCACCCGTCAGCAGGCGTTCGGGGAAGGCGGTGATGAAGATGACGGGAATGTCGCCGGCCGCTTTCAGGATGTCATTCACGGCGTCAATGCCCGAAGAGCCGTCGGCGAGTTGGATATCCGACAAGATCAGATCGGGGCGTTCCTTGGCCGCAAGGGCGACGGCAGCCTTCTGGGTGGCGGCAACGCCGGTGATCTTGTGGCCGAAGTCGGAGATCATCTGTTCGAGATCAAGGGCGATGATCGCCTCATCCTCGATGATGAGCACGCGGCCCGACACGCTTTCGGCCATTTCGCGCAGGGCGACGTCGACCAGATGGGTCACCTCATCCTCATCAATTGCCATGATGGCGGCGATCTGGGGGATGGTGAAACCTTCGAGAGTCTTGAGCAGCAGCGCCTCACGGGTGTTGGCTGTCAGGCGGGCCAGATGGCGCTGGGCGCGTTTGGCCATCCCGGTCTCATCGCCGTCCATCGGATTGCCCGAGCTGGACCAGATGCTGTGGAAAGCGTGGAACAGGGCGACCTTGTGCGACATGCCCATGTCAAAGACTGACCGGTCTACCAGCAGGGCTTCCAGGGTCGCGGCGGCGTATTTGTCGCCGGACAACTGGTTGCCGGTCAAAGCCCGGGCATACCGCCGCAAGTACGGCAACAGCTTTGCCACCACTAGGGACAGTTGAGCGGGGGATTGATCGTTCGACATTCGGGACCTCATTTTTTTTCGTTTCCTCGGGAACCAAACGCTGGTTCAATCGTTTTGTTCCGTAAGCGGAGAGAGAATTCTATGTGCTTGAGCACCAATATCGCAGGCAAACAAGATGAAACCTAAGACGAAAATATCAGACGTAGAGGATCAAGTCGTGGAAAACCTGCGTCGGGTCTATCAGGAAAAGGCGTCAGAGGCGGTTCCGGACCGCTTCTTGGAGCTGCTTAAGCAATTGAAAAGTCAGGAAGACCCTGATGCGCGCCCATGAAGAACAAGCGGCAGTTGATCCGCGCGATGAGATCGTGCGTTTCCTTGGGCCCATGCGTGCCTTCGCGCTAAGTCTGACGCGCAACGGTGCGTCGGCGGATGATCTGGTGCAGGACACAATCGTGAAGGCCTGGAAAAATTTCGGCAGTTTCACGCCGGGCACCAACCTGCAGGCGTGGCTGTTCACCATTCTGCGCAACACTTTCTATTCGGATCGGCGCAAAGCCCGGTTTGAGGTAGAGGATGTGGACGGGGTGTTTTCGGCACAATTGTCGGAAAAGCCAGCCCACGACGGCAAGCTGGCGCTGAATGATTTCTTCGCGGCTTTCGTCAAGTTGCCGGTCGATCAACGCGAGGCCTTGGCTTTGGTCGGGGCGTCCGGCTATTCCTATGAGGAAGCGGCGGAGACCTGTGGCGTGGCGGTGGGCACGATCAAAAGCAGGCTCAATCGCGGACGCAAGGCGCTTGTGGAAATGTTGCATATGTCAAATGAGCAATCGGTGGAATTGACCGACACGGTGACGATGTCGATTGTCAACACGCAGGCCTTCCCGGCGCGGCCCGTTAGGTGACCCGGCGGAAGAGATTCTTTCTACCGTCTGGCCTAGCCTTCCGGATTCCGACCCTGCTTGGGATTGCGCTGTTCCCAATCGGGATCATCGCGGTCTACCAAACTGGGGCGATTGAGAAGGAGGCGATGCTGCGGCAGGAGTTGTCGTTGCTGTCGCTGACCTCTGAGGCGGCGGGCGGCGAGGAAAGCCTGCTGCGGGCTGCGGATGGGGCACTGGCGGCCTTTACGACCGTCGTGCAACTGCTGCGGACCGATCCCGCGCGCTGCAACAAGTTCTTTGCCGATTTCATTGCCGACAAGCCGCAGTTCGCCTTTGCCGGCTATGTCGACGCGTCTGGTGAAGTCGAATGCGCGTCGGCGGGGACTGGCCAGAGCGTAAAGGGTACGGAAACCTTCACGGAAATGCGCGCCGATCCGCGCCCGATGACCAATGTGAACCTGAACGCCCAGATCAGTCACACCTCGGTCGTCATCATGGCACGCCCACTCGCTGAGGTTGGTTTTGACGGCTATGTCCTCATCTCTTTGCCGCACGCCAAGATCTACGAATCCATGTCGGTGCCCGATATTGGCCGCCCGCTGGATCTGGTGCTGTTCAACCCGGACGGCGACGTTCTATCGGCGCAGGAAGGTCTGGAGGATGTTCAGCAACGTCTGCCCTCAACCATCGCGCTGAAGGACTTGGCTGATGGCAAGCGGCGGGCCTTCACCACCTTGTCGGGCGACGGCAAAGAGCGCGTGTTTGCCGTGGTGCCGATTGTGCAGGGCGATGTCTATGCAATCGGCAACTGGTCGCGCGATGACCTGTCGGGGGGCAACTGGCGTCTGCCGACGCTGCTGTTCCCGTTGTTGATGTGGCTGACCAGCTTTACGGTGGCCTATCTGGCGGTGCACCGCATGGTGATCCGCCACCTCAACCGGATCGTGTCGGAAATGCGCCGGTTCATATCGACGCGGCGGTTCACCGCGTTCAACGAAGACTCGGCTACGTCGGACGAATTGCATGAGATTGACCGGGCGTGGCATGAGTTGGCCGCGACCGTTGTGCATGACGAGGCCGATTTGCAGCACACGATCAAGGAAAAGACCGTGTTGCTGAAAGAGGTGCACCACCGGGTCAAGAACAACCTTCAACTGATCGCGTCTATCGTCAATCTCAAGGTGCGGCGTGCGGCTTCTAATGAGGCCAAGAATGCCCTGCGTGAGGTGCAGATGCGGGTGATGAGCATCGCGAATGTCCACAAGGCGCTGTATGAGGCGTCGCAGGACGGCTTGGTGCCGGCGGATGGGATGATCGCGGATGTGGTCAGCAAGACCATCAAGGGCGGCATCGTGCAAAGTGATCAGGTGAAGGTCCGCACGAATTATCAGGCCTTCGCGCTGTACCCCGATCAGGCGATCCCGCTGTCGATGCTGGCCGCTGAGGCGGTGACCAATGCGTTGAAATATGTCGGACGGACCGAGGATGGTGAAGCCGAGATCCGGGTGGATCTGGAACGCATCGACGACACCCACGCCCGACTGACCGTGGCCAATACGACAGGCAACGCCATTCACCCGCGAGAGCAGGTGAAGGGAACGGGTCTGGGCACAGCGCTGATGCAGGCCTTTGCCCGGCAGTCCTATGGTGAACTGACCGTGGAAGAGACGCCGCAGCTGCATCTGGTCAGCGTTGAATTCATCTTCCGGAAATTCTCACCGGATCAGGTGGAGAATGTGGGCGTCGATCAGCCGGGCTGAGCGGTTTTCGGCGAAAATCCCCTTGTTTGCCGGACGAAATCGGCAAAACCCTGCCGAATTCCCCACAATCCCATGATGGATGGAACTTTAGGGCAGGTCGGGCGGTTTTCTCTGCGTAACGGCAATTGAAAGAGGAGACTGCCATGAATTGGGATATCGTCAAAGGCAATTGGAAGCAGTTCAGCGGCAAGGCCAAGGCCGAATGGGGCAAGCTCACCGATGATGAGCTGACCGAAGCGGATGGTCGGCGTGAGCAGTTGGTGGGTCTGGTGCAAAAGCACTATGGCGAAAGCCGCGATGTGGTTGAGAAGAAGGTCGATTCTTGGCTGCAGAAACACAGCTGACGGATGGCTTCACTGAAGTTTGACCAAACAAGGGGCCCCGCGTGGGCCCCTTGGCATGTCTGGGTCTACGCGCCGGGGATGTAGAAGGCGGCGTAGGAATACGGCACGTCGATCGGGAAATAGAGGCCGGTGCGTTTTACGAAGAACCGGTAGGGGATCATCGTGACGCCTTGTTTCGCAGCCCAGATTGCGGTGTCTTCGGTGCATTTGGTGACGGCCTCTGTCTCTGTCCCTCGGCCAAGCGCACAGATCACCACACCATTTTCCGACCGCCAGGTGGTGCGCGGCGGGTAGTAGTCGGGCAACTCTTCTGGCAAGTCGGGCAGAACCTCAGCCAGCACAGGCGCGCGCCAGTAGAAGGTCAGTCGGGCGGCGGCGACATTGGCGGCCGTCCACGACAGCGGGCCGGTTTGGTCCATCGTTTCCCAATGGGCGACAATCTCAGCCGCGGCTTCCTCTTCCGGGGTGTAGAGTTCGCGAATGCCGCCGAGGGATTCAGAGACGGTGTAGATGAGAGACGCGGCGATCATGGCGGGCCAGATCCAGCGGAACCATGAGATGAAGCGTTTGGATGCGGCATCCACCGCGCCCGGATCGGCATTGCGTACCCAGAGGATGGTGAAGGTGTAGCCAATCGGGATCGACCACGACACCGACAGATGGACCAATCCCAATAGGCCGAACAGTACCGACAAGGCGTAGGGGCCGACCGACAGATACCACAGCACGTCCTGCGCATCGGTCCAGCGCCAGCAATCCTTGACCCGCTTCAGCCACGGCCCCCGATAGAACACGGTCAGCACGATGATGAAGGGCAAGAGCCAGAATGACACCGGGGCAAAGGCGAAGTTCAGGACTTGCAGGAAGGCCAGACCGTGGCCGCGTTCATCGACATATTGCAGCGTCGCGAAGTTATGCTCAATCTGCCACAGCAGGAAGGGCAGGGTGACGATGGCAAACACAGCCAGTCCCGCCCACGGGCCGATCTTGCCCCAAAGTGGCCGGATGCGCGGGGTGAAAGAGGCGAACAGGATGCTGGCCAGCGGCAGGGCCGAGTAATACTTGCCCTGAATGGCCATCGCCGCGATCAGCCCAAAGGTAGCGCCCGCCAGCAGACCCTTGCCCGATGAAGGGTGGCGGATGATCCATAGGAAGGCCCAAGCCGCCCATGGCCAGGTGGCGAGGCAGATGGCGTTCATGTTCAGCTTGTCGGCCAGGGTCAGATAGGGGAAGGCCAGCAGGCTGAGGCCGAGTGCCGCCAGTGCCCGGTGATGTGAGCCGAGGAATTGGCGGCCAAGGGCGTAGATCCCGGCGATCCCGATCATCAGCACGACGGCGGCCAAGGCGTAGAAAGCAGCGGTGGTGCGGGGGAAAACCTCAAACCAGAAATGCGTGGCCCAAGGCAACAGTTGCGGGTGTTTGCTGGACCCCATCAGCAGATGCTGCGACCACGCATAGACCTCGGCCATGTCGCCAGCCTTGTCCAGAAACGGCTTGGCAATGATGATCGCCACATACCAGACGAGGGTGTGGAACAGGATGAAGGCCAAGGATTTGGGCGGGAAAGTGGTCTGATATGGCACGGTATTTCCCGTCTGGTGATGGAATTTGGCGGACCGTTGGGGGCACCGCGGGCCGCCTATGAATGGCCTTTTGGCTGCGTCTTGGCAAGGTCCAGACCTTTGGCAGCCCAGCTGCGGCTAGGATTTGCGATTTACTAGGCCCGCCGGGGCTGTTACCCAAAACCGACGACAGCCTGTGCGACCTGTCCTGCGGGGCTGGGGGAGACCTGCATGCCACGACAGACTTTGACCGTTATCATCCCGGTGTTGAACGAGGAACTGGTGCTGTCCGCGCTTGAAAGCGCGTTGACGCCGGTGCTCGACCAGTTGGATCTGGATTGGTCGGTGGTGTTCGTCGACGATGGCTCTACCGACACCACGCTGGACAAGGTCCGGGCGATGAACCAGCGCGATCCGCGTTACCGGGCGATTTCGTTCAGCCGCAATTTCGGCAAGGAACAGGCGATGGCAGCCGGGTTGCAGATGGCGGACAGCGACGCCGTGGTGATCATGGACGCCGATCTGCAGCATCCGCCGAAATACCTGCCCGAATTCGTGGCGCGGTGGCGCGAGGGGCACAAACTGGTCTTTGGACAGCGCCAGCAGCGTGACGCCGATCCGCTGGCGCGCAGGGTCTATTCGGCGATCTTCCACCGGGTCTATGGCTGGATGACCGGGGCGAGGTTGCCCAAGGGCATCGTCGATTTCGTGCTGTTGGATCGCAGTTCGGTCAACGCGCTGAACCAGCTTGAGGAGCGGTCACGCTTTACCAAGGGCTTGTTTACCTGGGTCGGGTTCAACACGGCAGTGGTGCCGTTTGACTCGCCCGAGCGGTTTGCAGGGAAGACCACGTTCAACTTTCTGAAATTGCTGCGATTTGCGCTTGATGGTCTGATTTCGTTCACCACGTTGCCGCTTAGGGTCTGGTCCTATGTCGGGGCTTTGGTGTCGCTGGGATCGTTGCTCTACTCGCTGTATTTCGTGATTGCGACGCTGCTCTACAAATCCGACGTTCCGGGCTTTCCGTCCCTGTTGGTGTCGATCTACTTCTTCGCGGGCATCCAGTTGATCTCTCTTGGGGTCATTGGCGAATATGTCGGGCGGATCTTTGAAGAGGTGAAGCGGCGGCCGTTGTATATCGTGGCGGCAGAGGTGGGGATGCCGCAGGCCAAACCCGATGCCTGAAGCCGGGCGTTTCATCCTGTGTGCGGATGACTATGGGCAGGACAGTGCGATCAGCGCGGGGATTGTCGAACTGGCCGCTGCCGGGCGATTGTCGGCCACCAGTGCGATGACGAGTTGTCCGGCGTGGCGGCGGGATGCGGCGGCGTTGCGGGCGTTGGGGGGCAAGGTCGCGGTTGGGCTGCATCTGAACCTGACACATGGGGCGCCGCTTGGGCCGCTGGATGGGCTGGCCCCGGGCGGGCAGTTTCCTGCGGTGGGTCGAGTGATTGGGTTGGCCTTGCGGCGGGGGCTGGATGGGGGCGCGTTGACCGGTGAAATCAACCGGCAGCTGGATGCGTTTGAGGCTGAGATGGGCGTGCCGCCGGATCATGTGGACGGGCATCAGCATGTCCATGCCTTGCCGCAGATCCGGGATGCTTTGCTGGCGGTGCTGGCGGGGCGCTATGGTCGTCGGCCCATCCTGCTGCGCGATCCGGGGGATAGTTTGCGGGCCATTCTTGGCCGCGGGTCTGCGGTGAAGGCGTTGACGGTCGCGGGTCTGACGATTGGGTTTCGTGCGGCGGTTCGGCGGGCGGGGTTTGTGACGAATGAGGGGTTTTCGGGCTTTTCTCCCTTTGACGACCGACCCTATGCGGCTGAATTCCAGAGCTTTCTGCGCCGCCCCGGAACGCGCCCGATGGTGATGTGCCACCCCGGCCATGCTGCTGGGCCTGACGACCCGCTGTCGCACCGCAGGCCGGCCGAGTTGCGCTATCTGGCTGATGCGCCCGATCTGCCCGGGTTGGTGTGGGTGCCACGGCGCGGGGCCGATGGTGTCGTGGATTGGGCGCTATGAGCACGGCCCCGGACAACAAACGCGGGTTGGCGCATGTGTTGGGGTTTCTGACCTCTGGCGGGTTGGCCTTTGCCACCGATGCCGCCGTGTTGGAGGTTTTGCTCGCAGTTACTTCATGGTCGCCGCTGATCTGCCGCCTGATCGCCATTCCTTGTGCGATGGTTGTCGGCTGGCAAATGCACCGCCGACTAACCTTCGCCGTGCGCAAACGCCCCTCTTGGCGTGAGTTTCGTGACTTTGCTGCTGTCGGTTGGGCGGCGGCGGCGGTCAACTATCTGATCTTTGCCGGGGTGTTGCTGGCAGTGCCCACAATCTGGCCGTTTGCTGCGTTGGTCATCAGTTCCGGGGCGGCGATGGTGTTTTCCTATGTCGGCTATCGGTTCCACGTCTTCAAATGACTTTCCTGAGCGGGCCTTCTGCGGACCTGACGCACGCAAGATCGGACGGGCTGGTGCGACATTTTCAGGCCTGCTGTGGTCCGGACGCAGATTCAGGTGGTGGCGAAGGTTGCGAAGCCCTAGATTTGGTCCATGACCGTGCCACACGCCCACGCAGAGCCTTTTCGCGCCGAGGACATGATTGCCTGTCCGCAGTGTGATGTTCTGCATTGGCGGTCGGCGGTGTCCAATGGGCAACGGGTGCGTTGCGCGCGGTGCAATACCGTCCTGATGGCCCCGAGGACCGAGTTCTATATCCAGACGGTCAGCCTGTCGGTGGCGATCCTGATTCTGATGGTGGGGGCGGTCTTCTTTCCGTTCCTCGGGATTTCGGTGGCAGGTTCGGCCCGGTCCACCGCGATCTATGAGGTGGCTTTCGCCTTTTCGGACGGTATTTTGCTGCCGCTGTCGATTGTGGTGCTGGCGTTGATCCTGCTGGTGCCGCTGGTGCGGGCTGTGGCGCTGATCTATGCCGTCTGGCCGCTTGCCCAAGGGCGCCGGGCCTATCCCCATTCGGCAAAGGCGCTGCGACTGAGTGAGACGATGCAGCCGTGGTCGATGGCTGAGGTCTTTGTGTTCGGCACCTCGGTTGCCCTTGTGAAGATCGCGGGCCTCGCCTCGGTCAGTCTGGGGCCGGGGTTCTGGGCGTTCTGTGCGTTGGTGTTGCTAATCACCCTGACTGACAATTCCTTGTGCAAATGGACATTATGGCAGACGCTGGAAGACAACCAGAATTCCTGACCGCGCGTGAGGCGCATCTGGTCGGCTGTCGGACCTGCGGCCGGGTCTGGCCCATGGGCACGGCCAGTTGCAGCCGCTGCGGCTCTGTCCTGCACAGCCGCGAGACGGCGAGCCTGCAACGGGTCTGGGCATGGCTGGTGGCCGGGCTGATCTGCTATGTCCCGGCCAATCTGTACCCGATGCTGAACACCACGACCCTGCTGGAGCAGAGCCAGAATACCATCATCGGCGGCGCAGTGGATCTGCTGAAGCACGGCAACTACGGAATTGCGGTGATTGTGTTTGTGGCCAGCGTGGTCATTCCAATCGGCAAGTTCATCACGATTGCCTATTTGGCCATCCTGATCGCCAATCCGCGCCGACCGCGTGGACGGCATCATATGGAAATGCTGCACGTCGTCGAATTTATTGGCCGTTGGTCGATGGTGGACGTTTTTGTCGTGGCGATTTTGTCGGCTTTGGTGCAATTGGGGACTGTCGCGTCGATTCATCCCGGTCCTGCGGCGGCCTCGTTCGCGTTGTCAGTTGCCTTCACCATGCTGTCAGCGCAGAGCTTTGACCCCCGGATGATCTGGAACGACAGGATAGAAGGACAGCCGTGACCGACAGACCTGACCCCTCCGACCTCACCACAATCCCTAAATCCGCGCCATTCTGGACGCGGATTTCTGTCGTTTGGATCGTGCCGTTGTTGGCGCTGATTGTGTCACTTGGGGTGGCGTGGCGGACGTTTGAAGATCGCGGCGCCTATATCCAGATCGTGTTTCCCGAAGTGGCGGGCGTTGAGGTCGGCAAGACCGTGTTGAAATTCCGCGAAGTTGAGGTCGGCAAGGTTGAGACGATCAACTTTACCGATGATCTGTCTCAGGTCGTGGTGGGGGTGCGCGTCGACAAGGCGATTGCACCGTTCATCGATTCTGAGGCCAAGTTCTGGCTGGTCCGTCCCGAATTGACGACCAGCGGCATCACCCGTCTGGATACCGTGATCTCTGGCACCTTTATCGAGGGGATATGGGATGCGGAGATCAAGACTGCGGCCAGTAATTTTGTCGCGCTGAAAGAGGCGCCCCTGTCGCGTGAACCGGGGTCCGGCACGTGGATCACTTTGTCCAGCGCGGATGGCGGCTCGTTGGCTGAAGGTGCGCCGATCATTTACCGGGGCATCAAGGTTGGGCAGTTGCGCAATCTGCGGCTGAACGACAAGGGGCCGGGCGTCAAGGTCGATGCCTTCATCAAGGCGCCTTTCGACGAACGACTGACCACGGCCTCGGTGTTCTGGGACACTTCGGGATTTTCGGTTTCGCTGGGCGCGCAGGGGTTGAAGTTGAACGTGCGCAGCCTGGCTTCATTGATCCAAGGCGGGGTGGAGTTCACGACGCTGGTGTCGGGCGGCAAACCCATCGAATCCGCACAGGAGTTCCGTCTGTATGACGACGAAGCTTCGGCGCGGGACAGCGTATTCTCCAATTCCATCGCGGCCCCGGTTGGGCTGTCGGTGTTGCTCGACGGGTCGATCCAGAACCTGAGCGTCGGGACCGTGGTGCAATATCATGGTTTGAGCGTGGGTGAGGTGACGGCCCTTTCGATCAAGGCGGAACTCACGCCAAGCGGCAAGCAGGTCTTCCGGCAAGAGGTTGATTTTGCAGTGAATGGCGAACGGATGGGGCTGCCGTCGGGGCAAACGCAGGACGATGTGCTGGCCTTCCTGAAGGAAGAGGTCGCCCAAGGATTGCGGGCCCGCGTGGCCAGCACCGGGATTCTGGGCGGTTCGTTGCAGATTGAGCTGATCTATGCGCCCGAAGCACCGCCAGATGTTCTTAACCTGACAACCAAACCCTTCCCTGTGATGCCGACTGTCGCGTCAAAGATCACCGATTTGTCCAAGACGACCAGCGACATCATGGGCCGTGTCCAGAAGATGCCGATCGAAGAGGTCATGCAATCGACGATCCGCCTGCTGGATACCGCCACGCAATTCATCGCCAAGGATGAAACCCAAAAGGCGCCGGAACAGGTTGTCGGGCTGCTGGGTGATCTGCGGGCCTATGTCGCCAAAGATTCGATCCAGAACGCGCCAGACCAGTTGACCGCATTGGTTGATGATCTGCGGACGCTGGTCGCCAGTGAGGCCGTGCAACAGGCCCCCGAAAAGCTGACCAAGCTGATCGACGATATCGATGCATTCGTGAGTGCTGAGGGTACCCAAAAGGCACCGGCGGCACTGACAGCACTGATCGACGATTTGCGGTCCTTTGTGGCCAAGGATGGCACGCAAAAGGCCCCGGATGCGTTGGTGGGTCTGGTTGATGACCTGCGGGCCTTCCTCGCCAAGGACGGCACCCAGAAAGCCCCTGAGGAATTGACCGCCTTGTTGACCGAGTTGCGCAACTTTGTCGCCTCGCCCGATGTTCAGGCCTTGCCGGGGTCGCTGCGCACCAGTCTGGCAGAAGCTGAGAAGATCATTGTGGAGTTGAACAAAGGCGATGTCGTCGCGCATGTCATCTCTGCCTTCGACAATGTGAGTGAGGCGGCTACAGCGGTCACGGATGGCACAACCGGCCTGCCTGCGCTGGTCGACTCCGTCAGTTTGATGGCGACCAAGATCAACGGCTTGCCGCTGGAAGGCATGATCAGCTCTTCCAAAGAGACCATTGATGCTGTGGGTGAGTTGCTGAGGAATGATGGGATGCAGACCCTGCCTGCGTCGCTCAGCTCGGCCCTCGATGCCTTTACCGCCACGTTGAAAGATGTGCGCGAGGGTGGGGCGGTCGCCAACCTGAACGCGGCCCTGCAATCAGCCCAGTCGGCGGCAGATGCCGTGTCCAAGGCGGCGGATGAATTGCCGGCAATCACCGACAAGATCAATGGCGTGGCGGACAATTTCAACAAGTTGCTGTCAGGTTACAACGCCAATTCGCCGCTCGGGCGGCAGATTCAGGACGTCTTGCGCGACGCACAGCGGGCTGCAGCTGCGGTCGGATCGCTGGCCAAGACCATCGAACGCAACCCACAATCCTTCCTTCTCGGCCGATAGGACCAAGACATGATCCCATTCCGCGCTGCCCTTCTGGTTCTGATCGTCGCCACTTCGGCCTGTTCCAAGTCGGAAAAGAACCAGCATTTCCTGATCGACGCGCCCTCAGCCGCGCGCACCCAGCCCAACGTTTTGGGCCGGATCGCGGTGCATGATGTCAGCCTGCCGCAATATGCCTCAGGTCAGGAAATCGCCTATCAGACCGACGATGGCGCGGTGCGCAGCCGGTCGGATCAACTGTGGGCCGACGATCAGGTTCACGCGGTGACCCAGTTTCTGGCCACCAAGATCAGTGAGCTTAGTGGTGCCACCGCAATCGTAGAGCCGTGGCCGTTCAACGACGGACCGGATCGCCGGTTGGAAGTGCGGATTGAGCGGATGCTCGCCATGGCGGACGGAACCTTCATGCTGAGCGGCCAGTATTTTGTGACCTCGTCCCAGGACGGTGGCGGCAAGACGCAGCGGTTCGAAATATCGGTGCCGGTTGCAGATGAGGGTCCGGGGGCCGTGGCCAACGCCCAGTCGCAGGCGCTTCTGGTGCTTGCCGGTCGGATTGCCGCGCTAAAGGGCTAGGGTCGTTGCAGCCAAGCCACGGTGTGGCGGGTTTAGGTGACTAGAATTTGCAGGTTTTCGCTTGCCGACCACCATAGACAGTCTGGGTTGCTCAATGGTGTCGTGTGACCGCAAAACTGACCAGAAAACGGTTAAGTGACTTGGCCTTGGATGGCGAATCCCGGTAGTGTCGCGCTGTTCGCTTTGACGAGGTTTTCATGCTGACTTACGAATACAAAGTCGTCCCGTCGCCCCGCAAAGGGGAGAAGTCGCGTGCGGCCAAGACCACGCCAGAGCGGTTTGCCTTGGCCCTGACCACGTTGATGAACAATCTGGCGGTCGATGGCTGGGAATACCTGCGCGCAGACGCGCTGCCCTGTGATGAGCGGGTCGGATTGACAGGCACCAAGACGACATTTCAGAACATGCTGATATTTCGTCGGGTCAAGGCAGAGGGTGCGGAGGACGCGCCGCTGTTGCTGAGTGAGCCGAGACCGGCCGCGCAATTCTTTCCGACGCTTGGGTCTGCCGAGTTGCCTGCTGGTGTCGCACCGGCAGTCGGTCCGGCCAAGCCCAGCCTCGCGGCTGAGTGATCAGCCAGCAACTCGCAAGGCGGCTGGCAGGGCCTCGGCAAAAGCGTCGAGGCTGGCATCGTCGCCAAGGCTGACGCGGATGCAGCGGTCCAGCGGGGCTACGCCGGGCATACGGACAAAGATATCGCGGGCGATCAACTCACGCAGCACGGCGCGGGCGTAGTCGCCGTCGCGGGTGCAATCCATCGTGACGAAATTGGTGGCGGACGGCAGCGCGATCAGCCCGTTGTCCTGCGCGATCCGGGTCAGTCGGGTGCGGGCGTGGGTGGCTTTGACCAGAACATCCGCCAGATAGTTTTGATCCAGCAGGGCCGCGAGGGCACCGGCCTGGGCGATCCTGCCCACGGCGAAATGGTTGCGGATCTTGTCGAAGGCTTGGGCCAGCGGGGCGGCGGTGATTGCGTAGCCGACGCGCAAGCCTGCCATGCCGTAGGCTTTGGAGAACGTGCGGAAGCGGATCACGTTGGCTGTGTCGGGGTTGATGGTCGGCGCGGTGCCGGGCGGGGCGAAATCGATGTAGGCCTCATCCAGGATCATCAGGGTTGGGGCGGGCAGGACCGACACCATCGCCTCTATCGTCGCTGCCGGGTGGTGGCTGCCCATCGGGTTGTCGGGGTTGGCGATGTAGAGCAGTTTCGCGCCGGTCTGGGCGGCGAGGGATAGCAGGGCGTCGGGGTCTTCATGGTCGCCCTTGTAGGGTACGCGGTGGAGGGTGCCGCCGTAGCCTGCGACGTGGAAGTTGAAGGTGGGGTAGGCGCCGAGGGAGGTGGCGACGGCATCACCGGGGCCGATGGTCAGCCGGGTCAGATAGCCGAGCAGGGCGTCGATGCCCTCACCCACCACGATGTTTTCCGGCCTGCAGCCGTGATGCGCGGCGAGGGCGGCTTTCAGGTCGTGGTTCTCGGGGTCGCCGTACATCCAGACCTCTGCCGCTGCGTCCTTCATCGCCTGAATGGCGCGGGGAGAGGGGCCGAACAGGCTTTCATTCGCGCCCAGCCTTGCCTTGAAGGCGTGGCCTTTGGCGCGTTCCTGCGTTTCAGGCCCGACGAAGGGGACGGTGGAGGGCAGGGTCTCGGCGAGGGCGGTGAGGATGGGGGCTTTCATCGCCCGAAATTGCCGGGGAATGGGCGGGCTGGCAAGGGGGCAGTGTCCAGATCTGGACGGAAATTAAAGGGTAGGGAAAACAAGGGGTTGGTTTTTGAGAATTTACCGTTTGTTCAGAAATGGGTGAGGGGTGGTCAGCTCAACACTTGTGACAGCAGCAGCAAGGCGTGGTCGCGGGCGGCTTTGCGGACCTTGTCGCGGCCTCGGGCACCGAATTCGACTGTCTCGGTCGTCGGCGGGTGGCCCTTGTAGGCGAGGCCAAAGCAGACCCGGCCTTCGGGTTTGTGGTCGGACCCGCCGGGGCCTGCGATGCCGGTGATGGAGACGGCGAGGATGGCGTTGGAATGGGTCAGCGCGCCTTGGGCCATTTCCAGCGCCACCTCTTCGGACACCGCGCCATGGGCGGCCAAGGTCGCCTCTGAAACGCCCAGCATGTCGACTTTGGCGGCGTTGGAATAGGTGACAAAGCCCCGGTCGAACACGTCAGAGGAGCCTGCGACATCGGTCAGCGCAGCGGCCACCATGCCACCAGTGCAGCTTTCTGCGGTGGCGATGGTGATGCCCCAATAGCGGGCCTTTTGCAGCAGGTCTGATACTGTCATTTCAATAGGATCATCGGGATGTGATAGGCGGCTGCTAGAATAACCGTCACGATCCCGGCAAAAAGTCCAGCCCAGAGGTCGTCGAGCATCACCCCGGCTGGATCGTGCCGCTGATCGGCGCGGCCGATCAGCCAAGGTTTCCAGATGTCGAAGAGGCGAAACAGGGCAAAGGGGAAGATCCATGCGGGCCAAGGCAGCCAACCGCCGTTGGCCTGCAAGGCAGCTTGGGCGGCAGGGGCGAAGTAGAATCCGGCGGCGGGAAACAGCAGGGTCAGCCATTGGCCTGCCACTTCATCAATCACAATCTCTGACGGGTCCGCACCGGGGCGGTCTTTGAGTTCGGCATTGCAGGCCCAAAAGCCAAGCAGGGTCACAGCTACGGTGGCCGCGACCAGTACCGGAAACCCGGCATAGCGCAGGATGACGACACCCAGCAGCAAGGCCACCGCCGATCCCCAGGTGCCGGGGGCGGGGCGCAGCAGGCCCACGCCGAAGAAGATGGTCAGAAGGCGGGTCATAGGCTTACCAAAGTTGCGGTTGCGATTGCGGCTATTCCCTCTTCGCGCCCGGTAAAGCCCAAGCGTTCGGAGGTAGTGGCCTTGACGCTGATCCGGTCGGGGTCCACGCCCATGATCTGGGCCAAGGCCTGCCGCATGGCAAGGGCATGGGGGCCGATTTTTGGGCGTTCGCAGATCAAGGTCACGTCGGCATTGCCAAGGCGAAAGCCGCGCTCAGCCATGCGGGTGGCGGCGTGGCGCAGGAAGATGTGGCTCTCGGCACCTTTCCATTGCGGATCGGACGGCGGGAAGTGTTGGCCGATATCGCCCTCTGCCAATGCCCCATAGATGGCATCCGTCAGGGCGTGCATCCCGACGTCGGCGTCGGAATGGCCGAGCAAGCCCTTGGAATGCGGCACTTTCACGCCGCAGAGCCAGACATGATCGCCGGGGCAGAAGGCGTGGACATCAAAACCATTGCCAAGCCGTACATCCATGCGTCGCCCCTTCAGGATCGCCTCTGCCCGGGCGAAATCGCCGGGAAAGGTCAGTTTCAGATTGTCTTCGTCACCGGGCACGATGGCCACGGTCAGGCCTGCGGCACGGGCAACCTCTACATCATCCGCAGCCTCGCCCTGATGGGCGCGGTGGGCGGCGAGGATGGCGTCGAAGTGAAAGCCTTGCGGGGTTTGGGCGCGGTACAACCCGGTGCGGTCGCGGGTGCCGGTGACATGGTCCTGCGCGCCGGTCCACAGCGCGTCGGTAACGGCCAGTGCCGGGGCCGCGCCGGGGCTATGGTCAAGGGCGGCCAACACGCGGTCGATGACCGGCCGGGTCACAAGCGGGCGGGCGGCATCGTGGATCAAAACTTTGGTGATTCCGCGCGCTGCAAAGCGCCTCCAACGCGTTGCGGACCGATGCGCTGCGTGTTACGCCGCCGACGACCAACTCGACCCCAAGGGTTTCGGCCTTTGCGCGGTCTTCGGGATGGATCACCAGCAGACATTGCAGGCCTGCAAAGGCGGCGAGCGTGTGTTGGACGACCGGGTGATTCCCAAGCGACTGCCATTGCTTGGGAACCTCACCCCCGGCGCGCAACCCGCGTCCGGCGGCAACGATGATGACGGCTGTGGTCGGGGGGGCAGGTGGGGTCATGGCGCCTCTTATTTGCCCTCTCAATAGGCCAGAGGCTGCGATCTGACAATCCGCCCGACGAAGATGCCTAAATTTTAATCATTGCACTAATTTCAGGCAGCTTTACGTCGGGTTGCTTTGCCATTTCTTGGGCATGGGCCTAAAGAGAACGCATGGAAGGATCAGTTTTGGATATTGGTGACCTGAGTTTGACCGCCCCGGTGCTGTTGGCGCCGATGGCGGGGATTACCGATCTGCCGTGGCGGCGGTTGGTGGGCTCTTTCGGGGCCGGACTGGTCGTGTCTGAGATGGTCGCCAGCCAAGAGGTGGTGCAGGCGAAACCACTGGCGCGGGCGCGGGCGGAACTGGGGTTTGGTGAGGCTGCGACCTCAGTCCAACTGGCCGGGCGTGAGGAATACTGGATGGCCGAGGCGGCGCGCTATGTCGAAGGGCAGGGCGCACGGGTGATCGACATCAACATGGGCTGCCCGGCGAAACGGGTGACGACGGGGGCTTGCGGGTCGGCGTTGATGAAGGATCTGGGCCACGCGTTGCGGTTGATAGAGGCGGTGGTGGGGGCGGTGTCGGTGCCGGTCACGCTGAAAACCCGGCTGGGATGGGATGATGATTGCCTGAACGCACCAGAGTTGGCGCGGTTGGCTGAGGGGGCCGGGGTGAAGATGATCACCATTCATGGCCGGACGCGCTGTCAGTTCTACAAGGGCAGCGCGAATTGGGCTGCCATTCGTGCGGTCAAGGCGGCTGTGGCGATCCCGGTTGTGGCGAATGGCGATATTCTGGGGCCGGAGACGGCGGCTGAGGCGCTGGTGGCGTCTGGGGCTGACGGGGTGATGGTGGGGCGCGGGGCGCAGGGGGCGCCGTGGCGGCTGGCGCAGATCTCGCACGCTTTGTACGGAACGCCTGCGCCGGTGGTGCCAGAGGGGGCCGCCTTGGCCGATATGGTGGCCGCGCATTATGAGGCGATGCTGTCATATTACGGTGTCGATCTGGGGCTGAAGGTCGCCCGCAAACATCTTGGTTGGTATCTGACCGAGGCGGGGTTGGAAGAGGGGCGTTCGACGTTGTTGGTGGCTGATACGGCGGCCAAGACGTTGCGGTTGATCGGCCAGATCTTCACCGACAGTGAAAGGCGGGCGGCATGAGTGATCGTGACAACGACCTGATCTGGGTTTCCTTGCCGATGCCGGCCATTGTCGTCGACGCTGCGGACCATATCCTTGACATCAACCCGGCTGCCGAGACCTTCCTGAACGCCTCAGCCAAGGCGGTGATCGGGGATCATGTTGCCCAGCGTCTGGTCACCGAAATTCCGCTGCAAAGCGCGTTGGACCGCTGCCGCGACAACCAGTCCGAGGTCTATATCAACGAGGCCGATATCGCGGCGGGGGGGCGGGCGCAGGCCAGCTTCACCATCCAGATCGCGCCCATTCAGGATGATCCGGACAGCCTGCTGATGCTGATATCACCCCGGGTGACGGCGGACCGGTTGGGGCGCGGGCGTGGGGCTGCCTCGGCTGCCAAGTCGGCGATCGGCATGGCGGAAATGCTGGCGCATGAGATCAAGAACCCGTTGGCGGGCATCTCGGGTGCGGCACAACTGCTGGCGATGAACCTGAGCCAAGAGGATCAGGAGTTGACCGACCTGATCGTTGAGGAAACCCGGCGCATCGTCAAACTGTTGGAGCAGGTCGAACAGTTCGGCAATCTGCGCCCGCCGGAACGCCGCGCCATCAATATCCATGACGCGCTCGACCGCGCCCGCCGCTCGGCCCAGATGGGCTATTCCCGCCAGATGATGATTGTTGAGGATTACGACCCCTCGCTGCCCGCGACCTATGCCGACCCGGATCAGTTGATGCAGGTGTTCCTGAACCTCATCAAGAACGCGACTGAGGCGGCCAAGGGCGGGCATGGCACCATCCGGCTGCGGACCTTCTATGACCACTCTCTTCGGGTGCGGCGCAAGGATGGCACCGGGGCCAAACTGCCCCTGCAAGTTGAGATCATTGACGACGGTCCCGGCATCCCGCCGGACCTGACGGCAGATATATTTGAGCCCTTTGTTTCGGGCCGTGAAAACGGAACCGGACTTGGCCTCGCCCTCGTATCGAAGATCATGGCCGATCATGACGGCTGGGTCAGCGTGGATTCCGTGCCCGGAAAGACAGTCTTTCGGCTGTCGCTGCCGATGGTGCCTAAAGAGTTGAAGGAGACGACATAATGGACGGCACTATTCTGGTAGCGGATGACGACCGGACGATCCGCACGGTGCTGACACAGGCCCTGACGCGGGCGGGCTGCAAGGTCCATGCCACGTCCAGCATGATGACGCTGATGCGCTGGGTCGAAGAGGGCAAAGGTGATCTGGTCATCTCTGACGTGATTATGCCCGACGGCAACGGGTTGGAGGCGCTGCCGCGGATCGCCCGCATCCGCCCTGGCCTGCCGGTGATTATCATCTCGGCCCAGAACACCATTATGACCGCCATTCAGGCGGCAGAGGCGGAGGCGTTTGACTATCTGCCCAAACCGTTCGATCTGCCCGATCTGATGAAACGGTCGGCCCGCGCTTTGGATCAGAAACGCCGGGCGGCGGCGCAGGTTGTCGCCAAGCCGCGCGATCTGGGCGATGATTTGCCGCTGGTGGGGCGTACCGCCGCGATGCAAGCGCTGTACCGGTTGGTCGCCAAGGTGATGAACACCGATCTGCCCGTGCTGATCACCGGCGAATCGGGGACCGGCAAAAGCCTGATCGCCCGCGCCATTCACGACTTTTCCGACCGTCGCAGCCAGCCGTTTGTGGTGGCGCAATCTTCTGACCTCGCCGGGATTGATGGGATTTCGGCGCTGCTGTCCAAGGCCAAGGGCGGGTCGCTGCTGATTGATGAGGTTGCAGACTTTGACGAGGATGGCCAGTCGCGACTGGTCAGGATGCTCGACATTGCTGACGACCATGCGCCGCGCATCCTTGCCACCTCTCAGGCCGATCTGGCGCAAAGGGTGGAGGAAGGGCGGCTGCGTAAGGATCTGTTCTACCGGCTGGGTGGGGTCACGCTCGCCGTGCCGCCGCTGCGGGAACGGGTAGAGGATATCAGCCTGCTCGCCGATCATTTCCTGACGCGGGGCGAGCGAGAGCTTGGCACCACCCGCCGCCTGACGCCCGAGGCCCGCAATGTGCTGCGCGTCCATCCGTGGCCCGGCAACGTCCGTCAGTTGGAGAACGTGCTGAAGCGGCTGCTGGTCACGTCATCCGAGCCGGATATCGGTCAGGTTGAGCTGGAAGCCGCCTTGGGCAGCAGCCATTCGGCGGAACCCGCTCATGCCGGGCTGGTGGAGAATGAAAAACTGTCCGCCTCTGTCGCACGGCATTTGAAGCGGTATTTTGACCTGCATAACGGCCAATTGCCGCCTGCAGGCGTCTATGACCGGATTTTGCGTGAGATTGAGATGCCTTTGATCGAAATCGCCTTGGATGCAACTGCCGGAAATCAGGCTAAATGTGCGGACCTTCTGGGCATCAATCGCAATACTTTGCGCAAGAAGATCACAGACCTCGATATCCGCGTGACACGCCGCCGCAAACTGATGTAAAACCGCCACAGGAAGAGTGTCACGGGTGCTTCGTCACCATTAAGACACCGGATGTGGCGGGCAAGACACGAGGTCGCGCCCGGTGACAAGGGCGTTATCGAGTGCAACGATCTGCGAATGCCAACCATTGGCTGATCCGACTGTCGCGTCTGCGGCGGCAGCGGCGTGTGCAAACGGGTATGACCTTTGGTCTGGTGTTCCTTGGCCCGCTGCTGACGGTGGCAACCTTTCTGGCCTTGGGGCCACTGAACCAAGGCACCACCTCACCCTATCTGCGGCTGATCATGCTGGCCGATCTGGTCTATGTGCTGGCGGTCGCGGCGATGGTGCTGCGGCGGATCATGCAGATGGTGTCGGACCGGCGCAGTCAGTCGGCGGGATCGCGGTTGCACCTGCGGCTGACAGGGGTGTTTGCCATTGTGGCGCTGATCCCGACCGTGCTGGTCGCGGTGTTTGGCGTGCTGACGGTGAACATCGGGTTGGAGGGGTGGTTTTCAGACCGGGTGCGTGGGGTGATCGGCGCCTCGCTTGAGGCGGCGCAGGCCTATGAAAACGAACAATCGGCCACGCTGACGCAGGATGTGGGGGCGCTTGCCAATTACCTGAACCAGCAGAAGGCGCGCAACTTCCTGATGGATGACGGGTCGGTGCGACCGCTGTTGGCGCAGGGACAGGCGGGCATTCAGCGCGGGTTGAAAGAGGTTTATCTGATCAACTCTGTTGGCACCCTGAAAACACGGGGCGAAAAGAGCTATCTGTTCGGCTTTGAAGTGCCCTCTACCCAGCAGTTGATCCGGGCCAAGTCGGGCGAGGTCGTGCTTATCAAGGATTGGCCCAACAACGAATTTCGCGCGCTTATCAACCTGAAAGAGTTTCCAGACCGGCTGCTCTATGTCTCACGCACGGTAGATGGCACGATTCTGGGGCTGCTGGATGAAACCCAACAGACCGCCGCGCTGTATCAGCAGTTGGAGAATGACCGCGGCAAGATCCTGTTCAACTTTGGCCTGCTGTACCTTGGCTTTGCGGTCATCCTGATCGTGGCGGCTGTCTGGGGCGGGCTGTGGTTTGCCGAACGGCTGAGCCGCCCGGTGGGGCGTCTGGCAGGGGCGGCGCAGCGGGTCGGCGATGGTGATCTGGATGTCCAGGTGGTTGAGGAAGACGGCGACGATGAGATTGCCATGCTGGGCCGCTTGTTCAACAAGATGACGCGGCAGCTAAAGGGCCAACGGCAGGCGCTGATCGAAAGCCATGCCAGCACTGAGGGCCAGCGGCGGTTGTTCGATTCGGTGCTGTCCAACGTGACGGCGGGGGTGATTGGTCTGGACGCCGAGGGCCGGGTTGATTTTGTGAACCGCGCGGCGATACGGATGCTGGACCTGCCGTCGGATGAGGCGAGCCGGGCGACTCTGGCGGAAACCGTGCCGGAGTTTGACGTCCTGTTCAACCGGCTGCGCGAAGGTGCTGGTGCTGCGACGCAGGACGAGGTGCGACTGACCCGCCGGGGCAAGCTCGAAAGCCTGCTGGTGCGGATGAGTGAGCGGCGCAGTGACGCCGGGGTCGAGGGTTTTGTGGTGGCGTTTGACGATGTGACCGAACTGGTCAGCGCCCAACGCTCTGCCGCTTGGGGTGATGTTGCCCGCCGCATCGCGCATGAGATCAAGAACCCGCTGACCCCCATCCAACTGTCGGCGGAGCGGATCAAACGGAAGTACCGCGGTCAGGTGTCCGACCCTGAGGAACTTGAGGCCTACACAGACGTTATTGTCAGGCAGACCAATGACCTGCGCCGCATCGTCGATGAATTCTCCAAATTCGCGCGGATGCCAGAGCCTGACCGGCGGGAGACCGACCTGACGGCTTTGGTCAAGGCGGCGGTGATGTTGCAGGAAAACGGTCAGCCGGACGTGAAGTTCGTGAAGTCGCTGCCAGAGGTGCCGGATATGATTGAACTTGACGGCACCATGATCGGGCAGGCCTTGACGAATTTGATCAAGAATGCAGGCGAAGCTATTGAAGATCTGAGGGAAAAACAAAATCCGGCGGGCTTTGTTCCGGAAATCCGGATCAGTCTGACCCCATCGGATACCCACAGCATCATCACAATTGCCGATAATGGCGCGGGGCTGCCGCCGGACCGTTCCCGGCTGTTTGAGCCCTATGTCACCACGCGCGAAAAGGGCACCGGTCTTGGCCTGCCCATCGTGAAGAAGATAATTGAGGAACATGGCGGGACGCTGATCCTGACGGACGCGCCCCTCTTTGACGGCAACGATCACGCAGGGGCGATGGCGGAAATCCGTCTGCCGCGCGCCACAAGGGCCAGAGCAGTGGCTGGACGCAATTAGGAGGACCTAGAATGAGCAGCATTCTGATTGTCGATGACGAAAAAGACATCCGCGAGTTGATCGGGGATATTCTGAAGGATGAGGGCTATGCCATTCGATTGGCAGCCAATTCCGACGATTGCATGACAGAGATCAACGCCGAGTTGCCCTCGTTGATGATCCTCGACATCTGGTTGAAAGACAGCCGGATGGATGGGATTGACATCCTGAAAACCGTCAAACGGGATAACCCGGACGTGCCGGTGGTCATCATCTCCGGTCATGGCAATATCGAGATCGCGGTCGCGGCCATCAAACAGGGCGCCTATGATTTCATCGAAAAGCCGTTCAACATTGATCAGCTGATGGTCGTGGTGTCGCGGGCGATGGAAACGTCGCGTCTGCGGCGTGAGAATGCCGATCTGCGGCGGCGCGATGTGACCGGGTCTGACATGCTTGGATCAAGTCCGGCATTCAAGACATTGAAATCGCAGCTGGAAAAGGTCACCAAGTCGAATGGTCGGGTGATGCTGACCGGGCCTGCCGGGTCGGGTAAGGAACTCGCCGCGCGCTATATCCATGCCAATTCTGGCCGGGCGACGGCGCCGTTCATCTCTGTCTCCTCGGCAACGGTAGAGCCGGAGCGGATGGAAGAGGTGCTGTTTGGCCGCGAAACCGCTGAGCGGGGCGTTGAAAAGGGCCTGCTGGAACAGGCGCATGGCGGCGTCGTCTATTTCGACGAAGTGGCCGATATGCCCTTGGGAACGCAGTCGAAAATCCTACGGGTGTTGACGGAACAGCAGTTCACGCGGGTCGGCGGGGCGGACAAGGTGCGGGTCGATCTGCGCGTGATCTCTTCGACGTCGCGCGAATTGCGGACTGAAATCCAGTCCGGGCGCTTTCGGCAGGAATTGTATGACCGCCTGAACGTGGTCCCAATTCTGGTGCCGTCGCTGGAAGAGCGGCGTGAGGATATCCCGGAACTGACCCGGCATTTCGTGGCCATGTTCCACCGCACCCAAGGCCTGCCGCAGCGGGAGTTGACGCCTGAGGCGGAGGCGATGCTGCAAACCATGCAATGGCCGGGCAATGTGCGGCAGTTGCGCAATGTGATTGAGCGGGTGCTGATCCTCGGCGACAGCTCTGGCCGGATCGAGGCACATGAACTGCCCGGACAAGAGACGCCCACAAACTCGACGGGCCGGATGGTGCTGGGGGGGGCGATGGCGACGTTGCCGCTGCGCGAGGCCCGCGAGGTGTTTGAGCGGGAGTATCTGCTGACCCAAATCAACCGGTTTGGCGGCAATATCAGCCGGACGGCGGGCTTTGTCGGGATGGAGCGATCGGCGCTGCACCGCAAGCTGAAATCACTGGGTGTGGTATCCTCGTCGAAAAATGGCGGCGGCAGTGCGGACGACGATGGGGAATAAGTATTTAGGGTCTGGAAAGTCTGCTGATCCCACTCCATAGTCGCTGCGCGATCCCCGGACGGACAGCCGGGGCATAGGCGTGCGCTAAAACAAGAAACGAACGACAAGAAAAAGGCTATAGAAATGGCTGCCGATAAGCAGAATTTACAAGACGCGTTCCTGAACCATGTCCGCAAGGCGAAGGTTCCGGTGACGATTTTCCTGATCAACGGGGTAAAGTTGCAGGGCGTTATTACCTGGTTTGATAATTTCTGCGTCTTGCTGCGTCGGGATGGCCAGTCGCAGCTGGTTTACAAGCACGCGATTTCGACCATCATGCCGGGTGGACCGATCAATCTATATGAAGGCGAAGAGTAATCTCTGACCTGACAGACGAAGACGATGATGACGCGCCGCTGCTGCCTCGCAGCCCGCGTGAGCTGCATGAAACTGCGGCAGCGCTGACACGCGCCTATGTGTTGCATCCTGATCTGAAGACCTCGCGCAAGCGGCGGCTGGCGGAACATGGGCTGGCTGAAGCCGTGGGGTTGGCGGCTGCGATGCCGGGGCTGGACGTTGTCGGGTCTGAAGTGGTGCGGCTGAACAAGGTGGCGCCGGGGATGCTGTTCGGGTCGGGCAAGGTTGAAGAGCTGAAGGCGCGGTTCAAGGAGCTGGAGGTTGAGCTGGTGCTGGTCGACGGGACCGTCGGGCCGGTGCAGCAGCGGAACCTTGAGAAGGAATGGGGCGTCAAGCTCTTGGACCGGACCGGGTTGATCCTTGAGATCTTTGCCGACCGGGCGCGGACCCGGGAAGGCGTGTTGCAGGTTGAGCTTGCGGCGCTGTCGTATCAGCGGACCCGGCTGGTGCGGGCTTGGACCCACCTTGAGCGGCAGCGTGGCGGGTTCGGCTTTGTCGGTGGCCCGGGTGAGACGCAGATTGAGAGCGACCGGCGCGCGATTGATGATCAGGTGATCCGGCTGAAGCGGCAGTTGGACGGCGTGGTCAAGACGCGAGAGTTGCACCGGGCGTCGCGGCGCAAGGTGCCGTTTCCGTTGGTGGCGCTGGTTGGCTATACCAATGCTGGGAAATCGACACTGTTCAACCGGATGACCGGGGCGGAAGTTCTGGCCAAGGACATGCTGTTTGCCACGCTGGACCCGACGATGCGGGGGGTGGTGCTGCCGTCTGGGCGTAAGATTATCGCCTCTGACACGGTCGGGTTCATCTCGGACCTGCCGACGCAACTGGTGGCGGCGTTTCGGGCCACGCTGGAAGAGGTGCTGGAGGCCGATCTGATCCTGCATGTCCGCGACATCTCTCATCCTGAGACGGCAGAGCAGGCGGCGGATGTGGCGGATATTCTCGGCTCGCTCGGGGTCAAGGCAGACGTGCCGATGATTGAGGTCTGGAACAAGCTGGATCTGGTGGAGCCTGCGGCGCGTGAGGCGCTGGACGCGCAGACGCGGGCGGGGGTGTTTCCGATCTCTGCCTTGACGGGCGAGGGGATGGAGCGGCTGACCGATGCGATCAATACCGCCTTTGAAGAGAGCAAGCGGCAGGCCAGCCTGAGCTTGCAGTTCTCTGAGGGGCGGCGGCATGCTTGGTTGCATGGCGAAGGGGTCGTCCAGTCTGAGGTTCAGTCAGAGGATGGCTGGCAGATTGAGGTGCTGTGGACCGAGCGGCAGGCGCAGCGCTATGCGCTGCTAGAGGGCTGAAGCGTCCGTTTGAGCGACACCGTGTTTAATCGTTTTATATCAATTGGTTGCGGAATTTCTATTAACCGCATTTTAACCTCGCTGCGAATGGTTCGCAACTGGCAGGCTTGCTGCATTTGGGGCAGATGGGGGTTTCACACCCCCAAGCCACAATGCCCAAGGGCAATGTGGCTTCCCCCGTGGGATATTTGCGCCAAATTGAAAGGGGCAAATTTTAGGTAAGTTTTAGGGAGTTTGGGTGGGGCGGTTCAGGCGGTAGAAGTCGCTGTGGACCCATTCGCCGTTGATGCAGAAGGTGTTGTCGGCGTGGTGGGTGTAGTGAAAGCCCAGACGTTTCAGGAGCGCGATGGAGGCGTGGTTGCGCGGGTCGACGTCTGCCATCAGGTGGTCGGTCGGGTGGTTGGCGAAGGCGTAGGTGATGACGGCCTGCATCGCCTCGGTTGCGAAGCCTTGGCCCCAGGCGTCGGGGTGGAAGATGTAGCCGATCTCTGGCAGCGTGCCGCCGCCTGCCTTGCCGATGACGCGGCCTTGATGGACCACGGCGAATTCGACGCAATCCTTTGGATCGCGGGTGACGGTGCTGGTCAGCCAAGCCTCTGTCGTGGCGAGGTCGGGATGCGGCGGGGTGGACCAATATGCCATCACCTCTGGCCGACGCAGAATGTCGTGGAAGTCGTGCAGATCGTCCATCGTGGCAAGGCGCAGGGTGAGGCGTTTGGTCTGGATCATGGTTCTGGCGTGAGGTGTGTGATGCCGACAGCGCCCGCGCGGGCGAGATCGGGGTCAAGGGACATTGGGATATATTCGCCGCGCCGCCAGAGTTCTGACAGGTCATCGTAGAAGCGCGACAGCGGGTGGCCGGATTGGCCGGTGGCGGTGATGAAGACGGACGAGTCCGGGTCGGCGAAGTCATAGACGCCGCGGTAGCCGCCGCCGTGGACATTCTCATAGGGGTTCGGCCCGGTGCCGATGGTGCGGCCCCGCATCAGCGTGTTGTCACCGCCAGAGGTGCTTTGGCGGATGTTCACGAAATAGCGGATGAAGGGCACGGTGCCGAGGACGGCATGATCATGCGCCGCCTCATGTGCGTCGCCCCAGCGCCAGCTTTCGATATTGGGGCCGTATTTTTCCTTGAGTTGCAGCAGGGCATCGTCAAGCGCCATGCGGGCCACGTCGGCACAGCTTTCCACCGCTGCCGACTGGATCACGTCGCACCAGACCGAGGCGCCATCGGTGTTGCGGTAGACCCGTTCGATGAAATCGGGGTTGGGGTGGGTGATGGTATCCTCCAGCGGGCCGATTTCGTCGCGCGACAGGCGGTCTTGCACGGCGCGCAGCCACGCCTCAGCGATCAGGGGTTCGGGGAGGTGTTCGTTTTCCTCACCATTCCATTTTGCCAGCAGGGTCAGGGCTTTTTGGCGCAGGCGTTCGGGGGTGCCCTCTGGTGCGGTTTCGCCGGTGAACCACAGGTCGGCGCCGATCAGGGGGAGGAGTTCGCGGACGGTGGGGGAGACGGTATCCAGCTGCGCCTCAATGAAGCTGTCGCGGGTGTGGACCTCTCGCGTCTTCATCAGGGTCAGCCAACGTTGGATGCGCTGGGTGTCGCCCCAGTCAAAGCTGACATGGTCGGGGAAGGGGCGGTCAACGGTCTTGTTGTTGGTATTGCCGAGGATGCCGGATTCGGGGTTTTTCACGGAGGGGTTGTCTGAGTAGGGCAGCCAGCCGGTCCAGCGGTTCTTGCCCTCCCACCCCGGCGCGGGCATGCGGCCTTGGGTGACGTGGCTGGGGTCGCGGGCGGGCATCCGGCCGATGAGTTGCATGGCGATGTTGCTTTCATCGACCACCATCAGGTTTTGCGACGGGGCGATGAAGGTTGCAGCGACCTTGATCGCCTCATCCACCGAATGGGCACGCATCAGGGCCATCGCGGAGGACATTGAGGTGTCGGCGCCATCAAGGGCGGTCCATTCCAGCGCCGCGACGGTGCCGGCGGGGGTGACAGTGTCGAGGTCGTAATGGCTGCCGGGCAGGATCGGGCCGCTCTCAGACCAGCGTTGGGTGATGGTGACCGGGGGCTGGTTCTTGACCTGAATGATGGTGCGGCGGGTGGTGAAATCTTTCGGGCCCGTGGGGGTCATGTATTGTTCGGGATTGTCGGGGTTGATCTTTTCCATCACGACATCCTGATCGTCGAGGTAGGAGGAGGTCAGGCCCCAGCCGAGTTTTTCGGACCGGCCCAAGCAGGACCAGCGGCATGCCGGGGATCGTGGCGCCGATGACATCGCCGGACGCGAGGTGCAGGCGGGCGAGGTACCAGATCGTCGGCGCGGTGAAATCCAGATGCGGGTCATTGGCGAGGATGGAGCCGCCTGCGGCAGAGCGGCCCGGCATCGCGGCCCAAGCGTTGGAGGCACCGGCGAAATCCATGGAATGGAAGGGCGAGAGCGGGTCGTTCAGCGACGCCATGCGGTTGGGTGCTGGCCGGGGGTGGCACCGGGCATCAGGGCGGAATATTGCGGCAGGGCGGCGATGGCGGGGCCGGGGGCGTCGGGCAGGATGTCTTTCAGGCGGGCGGGCGACAGGACGAGCGAGAATTCGGCGCGCTGGACCTCTGACTCAAGATGTGAGGACAGTTGCAGGGCCATCAGTTTGATGATGGCGATGCTGTCGGCGGGGGCCCAGGCGTCGATCTGGGTGGAGAACAGGAAGAATTCGGGCGCACCACGGCCGAGCGCCTTGGCGTTGACCTGCTCAATCCAGGCGTTGACGCCGCGGGCATAGGCCACAAGGGCGGCTTTGGTCTGGTCGTCTTGCGCCTCCACCGAGGACAGCGACAGGGTGTAGAGGTCGAGGCGGCGCATCAGCTCATCAATCTTCAGCGTGCGGGCGCCGAAGATTTCCGACAGCCGACCCTCAGCCGTGCGGCGCAGCATGGTCATCTGCCACAGCCGGTCTTGGGCATGGGCGAAACCGAGGGCGAAATAGGTGTCCTCATCCGTCGCGCCGAAGATATGCGGGACGTCGTTGTTGTTGCGGACTATTTCCACCGGGGCAGAAATGCCGGACAGCGCGAAGCTGGCGTTGTAGTCGGGCAGCGAGCGCGACAGGAAGTAGTAGGACACCCCCAATACCAACAGCCCGAGGACCACGAGGCCTACGAATATGCGCAAAAGCCAGCGGAAGGTGGTCAACATGGGGGCCCTGTTCTTGACGGCGGAAGTGGTTTCCCCCCTTAGTCGATCTGGAACGTTGGGGCAATGCAGGGGGCGATCATGGCCAAGGTGACATTTCTGGGATTGGGCGTGATGGGGTACCCGATGGCGGGGCATCTGAAAGCGGCTGGGCATGACGTGACGGTCTACAACCGCACCGCCGCCAAGGCCGAGGCCTGGGTCGAGGAGCACGGCGGCAACGATGGCGCTGACCCCGGCGTGAGGCGGCAGTGGGGGCCGAGATTCGTGCTGGCCTGTGTCGGCAATGACGACGACCTGCGCTCGGTCTGTCTGGGGCCGGACGGGGCCTTTGCGGGCATGGCGAGGGGACGCGATCTTTGTCGATCACACCACGGTCTCGGCTGAGGTGACGCGGGAGCTTCCAAGATCGCCGCGGCGCAGGGCAAGGGCTTTCGTCGATGCGCCGATGTCGGGCGGGCAGGCGGGGGCCGAGAACGGGCGTGCTGTCGATCATGTGCGGCGGCTCGGATGAGGCACTTATGCCCGGGTAGAGCCGGTGATTGCAGGTCTATGCCAAGATCTGCCGCCGGATGGGCGCAGTCCGGGGCCGGGCAGCTGGCCAAGATGATGAACCAGATCTGCATTGCGGGTCTGGTGCAGGGGCTGGCCGAGGCGCTGGCCTTTCGGCGAGAAGGCCGGGCTGGACGGCGAGGCGGTGGTCGAGGTGATCAGCCAGGGCGCCGCCGGATCGTGGCAGATGGTCAACCGGCACGAGACGATGCTGGAGGACAAGTTCGACCATCGGCTTTGCGGTGGACTGGATGCGCAAGGATCTGGGCATCTGCCTGAAAACCGCCAACGAGATCGGGGCGAGCCTGCCGGTGACGGCGCTGGTCGATCAGTTCTACAAGGATGTGCAGCGGATGGGCGGCTGCCGGAACGACACGTCGAGTTTGATCCGGCGGCTAAGGTAGGGTGCGTGATTTCACGCACCTTTGCCGGTGTCCACATGTGGACACTTCTGAAAGCGATGCAACTTCAGTGAGTTGCGTTATTTCATAAACCTGATTTTAACTGTTGGGCGGCGGGAAACTGCCTGCCTACCAAAGGTGCGTGAAATCACGCACCCTACGGCATACTGAAACGGGTTGTGATTTTCGCGAAGATGGCGCCATTGGGCGCGAGCCTGTACCCGTCGCTTTCGGGGGCATCGGCAGGGCGGCGGAGTGTAACCCCGCCCTACTGAATTCTAGAGTGCCGCTGGCGCCGTCTTACGGGATGATCCGGCTGTACTTCACGCCCGACAACGTCGCCCCGGCGATCAGGCCCTGTTGGCCAAAGATCAGGCCGATGACGGGGTCTAGTTCGGTGGTGTCGGTGCCGATGGTGCCGCCTTGTTCGGGGGTGGCGTAGCGGACGTCGGCGCCTGCGGCCCAGCCGTTGGAGCGGCGGAAGTTGGCGAGGGCGTCTTCGGTCATGAAGAACAGGGCGTGGGCGTATTGCTGGGCGCCGATCTGCAAGCCGATGGTGGCGCGGGTGGCGGAGTAGTAGTCGACCGTCACGCCGTTGATCCGCAGTGCGCCACGGCCGTAACCGCCGCCGATGCCAAAGCCGACCTCAGTCAACAGCGGCATGAACAGGATGCCTTTGGCATTCTGCGACAGGCTTTGGGTGCCGGGATAGTTGGAGAACAGATAATCGCGGGTGGCATCGACGCGGGCGTCAATCTCTGCGCTCGCGTTGGAACCTACGCCGTTGCCGACGATGGAGCCATCACAAGCGGCCAGAAGGGCCGTTGCCCCAACACCGATACCGAACCCAAGAACGCCCCTGCGGGAAACTGCTGTCATCATCGCCTCACTGCCTCTGATCCGGGCTCTGTGGCCCTTTGGGGCCATGTTAGCGCATGCTCACGCGATTGTCATGCGGGACGTGTGGGTTGGGCAGGGTGTTGCCGATCACAAATTGCCTGCGTTGATGGCGCGGGCGGCGTCGGGGGCGAAGTAGGTGAGGACGCCGTCGCATCCGGCGCGGCGGAAGGCCATCAGGCTTTCGAGCATCGCCTTATGGCCGTCGATCCAGCCGTTGAGGGCGGCGCCCTTGATCATCGCGTATTCGCCGCTGACTTGGTAGGCATAGGTGGGCGCGCCAAACAGATCTTTGGCGCGGCGGATGATGTCGAGATAGGGCATGCCGGGTTTGACCATGACCATGTCGGCGCCCTCAGACAGGTCACGCTCAATCATGCGCATGGCTTCGTCGGAGTTGGCGGGGTTCATCTGGTAGCTTTTCTTGTCACCCTTCAGCGCAGAGGAGGCGCCAACCGCATCGCGGAACGGACCGTAGAAGGCGGAGGCGTATTTGGCGGCGTAGGACATCAGGACGACATCTTTATGACCCGACATTTCAAGGGCTTGGCGAAGGGCACCGATGCGGCCATCCATCATGTCAGAGGGGCCGATGATGTCGCAACCCGCCTCAGCCTGCGCGAGGGCCTGCTTCACCAACGCCTCAACCGTTTCGTCATTCTGGATCACACCGCCCACGTAAAAGCCGTCGTGGCCGTCGGAATTGTAAGGGTCCAGCGCCACGTCGGTCATCACGGTGATCTGCGGGACGGCGGCCTTGATGGCGCGGATGGCGCGGTTGGTCAGGTTGTCGGGGTTCCACGCCTCTTCACAGGTGGGGGTTTTGAGGGCGTTGTCGGTGTAGGGGAAAAGGCAGATGGCGGGGATGCCGAGGCTGGCAGCCTCTGCTGCGGCTTCGGCGACCAGATCGACGGACAGGCGGTTGACGCCGGGCATGGAGGCTACGGGTTCGCGGACGCCCACGCCGTCGCGGACGAACACGGGCCAAATCAGGTCGTTCACCGACAGCGTGTTCTCTTGGGCGAGGGCACGCATGGAGGGGCTTTGCCGCAGACGGCGCGGGCGCGAGGCGGGAAAGGGGGCAACGGTGGGGCGCATGATGTGGCTCCTTGGTCCGGGAGGGCTTGCAGGTTTGGCTTCTGCCTGCCATGGAATGACGCGTTGCTCAAGCGGGGTTGCTGGGGACATAGTGCCGCGCCTACAGTTTGAGCGGTTTTGGTTGAGCGGGTTTGGCAGACACAGTACGGAGACGGCAGTTGAATTGGTATCAGATGCTGTTCGATCTGATCGACATGCGGTCGTTCTCGAACTTGTGGTATTGGATCGCCTTGGGGGTGATCTGGTCGTCGGCCAGCCACTGGGTGCTGGGGGTTCCGCATGACATGGTCTGGCGCGCCCGGCGTGAGGGTGGCCAGGCGCTGGAAGATCTGGAGACTTTGGTGCGGATCAACGTGGCGCGGATGCTGCATGCGTCACGCAGCTATGGGGCGGCGCTGATTGGCATGGTGTGCTTTCTGGTGACGGTGCTGGCGCTGCTGGGGTTCTGGTATGATGTCGAATTCGCGCAGGCGGTGTTGTTCCTGTTCGTGCCGCTGGTGATCTTGGGCTATCTGTCGCTGCGGACATCGGTGAAGATTGAGGCGGGTGAGGGGCATGGCGACGCGCTGTTTCACCGTTTGGGTTGGCACCGGTTGACGGTGCAGGTGCTGGGAATGGTGTCGATCTTTGTGACCTCACTCTTCGGGATGTGGGTCAATATTCAGTTTAGTTTGCCGGGGTGAGCCATGGCTGACCGCATACTGCTCGGCGGCGCGCCGGAAGGTTTTGACGCGCGGTTGCTTGCGAAAGAGCTGACGCGGGGGCAGTCGGTGATCCATGTCGCCCGCGATGACCGGCGGATGGAGGCGATGCGGACCGCTTTGGCGGCGATGGCGCCCGGTGTGCCGGTGCTGGACCTGCCGGCGTGGGATTGTCTGCCCTATGACCGGGTCTCGCCCAATCCTGATATTCTGGCGCGGCGGATGTCGACTTTGGCGGCATTGGCTGCCGGGTTGTCAAAGCCGGTTGTGCTGTTGACCACGTTGAATGCGGCGATGCAGCGGTTGCCCGCGCGGGAGGTGATGGAGGGCGCGTCCTTTGTTGCCAAGGTCGGTGACCGGGTTGATGACCAGCGGTTGAAGCGGTTTCTGGCCGGGATGGGGTTTTCGCCCGTCTCCACAGTGTCAGAGCCGGGGGATTTCGCGCTGCGCGGCGGGATTGTCGATATCTTTCCGCCGGGGCGTGGTGGGCCGGTGCGGTTGGATTTCTTTGGCGATGTGCTGGACGGGGCGCGGCGGTTTGATCCGGTGACGCAGCGCACGACGCAAAAGCTGACAGCGGTAGAGTTTGCGCCGATGTCTGAGGTTATTCTCGATGAGGCCGCCATCGCGCGGTTCCGCCAGAACTACCGGGTGGAGTTTGGCGCGGGCGGCTCGGAAGATCCGCTGTATGAGGCGGTTTCGGCGGGGCGCAAGCATCAGGGGATGGAGCATTGGCTGCCGTTCTTTCACGCCCGGCTGGAGACGGTGTTCGACTATCTGCCAGCCGCCTCGGTGATGCTGGACGATCAGGTCACGGCGGCGCGGTTGTCACGCTGGGAGGGGATTGCCGACCAATATGACGCCCGGCATGAGGCGTTGACGGCCAAGGGGCGGCTGGATTCGGTCTATAAGCCATCCGCGCCGGAGTTGTTGTATCTGGATGATACCGCTTGGGAGGCGGCGGTGGCGGACCACCGGGTTGTACAACTGTCGCCTTTGGCGCAGGCTCCGGGGCCCGGTGTTCTGGATGCCTCTGGCCGGATCGGGCGTAGTTTCGCGCCAGAGCGGCAACAGGAACATATCAGCCTTTTCGGGGCCTTAACCGACCATATTCATGCGTTGCTGCAAGATCGGCAGGTGGTGATTGCCTCATGGTCCGAAGGCGCGCGTGAGCGGTTGAAAGGGCTGTTGCAGGATCAGGGGCTGAAGGGGATCGTGGAGGTCAAGGACTTCCGCGAGGTGCCCGATGGCCGGGGGCAGTTGTTCCTGATGATCTGGGCGCTGGAGGCTGGGTTTGTCGCCCCCGGTGTGGCGGTGATTTCGGAGCAGGACGTGCTGGGCGACCGTCTGGTCAGCAAGCCGCGCAAGAAGCGTAAGGCCGACAACTTCCTGCGCGAGGTGGATACGCTGAGCCCCGGCGATCTGGTCGTGCATGTTGAGCATGGCGTGGGGCGCTATCTGGGGCTGGAGACGATCACGGCCTTGGGTGCGCCGCATGACTGTGTGGCGCTGGAATATGCCGACAATGCCAAGCTGTATCTGCCGGTCGAGAATATCGAACTGCTGTCGCCGCTATGGCCATGATGAGGGTTTGCTCGACCGTCTGGGCGGCGGCGCGTGGCAGGCCAAGAAGGCCAAGCTGAAGGAACGTATCCGCGAGATTGCGGATAAGCTGATGCGGATTGCGGCCGAGCGTGCGTTGCGCCATGCGCCGATCTTGGAGGCCCCGCATTCGCATCTGGGAGGCGTTTGCGGCGCGGTTCCCCTATCAGGAGACGGATGACCAGTTGGCGGCGATTGCCGATGTGGTGGCGGATCTTGAAAAGGGTTCAGCCCGATGGACCGGCTGGTGGTCGGCGATGTGGGCTTTGGCAAGACCGAGGTTGCGATGCGGGCGGCGTTTGTCGCGGCCCTGTCGGGGATGCAGGTGGCGGTGATTTGCCCGACGACGCTGCTGGCGCGGCAGCACTATCGCAGCTTTGCTGAGCGGTTCCGGGGCTTCCCGATCACCGTGCGGCCCCTGTCGCGGTTTGTGTCACGCCAAGGATGCCAATGCGACGCGTGAGGCGATGGGGTTGGGCGATGTGGATATTGTCGTGGGCACCCATGCGCTGCTGGCCAAATCAGTGCGGTTCAAGAATCTTGGGCCTGATGGTGATTGATGAGGAGCAGCACTTCGGGGTCAGCCATAAAGAGCGGCTGAAAGAGATGCGGTCGGATGTGCATGTGCTGACCCTGACGGCGACGCCGATCCCGCGGACGTTGCAGCTGTCGTTGACCGGGGTGCGCGACCTGTCGATCATCGCGACGCCGCCGGTGGACCGTCTGGCGATCCGGACCTATGTGAGTGAGTTCGACACGATCACCATTCGCGAGGCCCTGCTGCGCGAGCATTACCGGGGCGGGCAGTCGTTCTATGTGGTGCCGCGGATTTCGGACCTGCATGAAATTGAGGATTTCCTGAAAAACCATGTGCCGGAGGTGACTTATGTCATCGCCCACGGGCAGCTGGCGGCGGGTGATCTCGACGACCGGATGAACCAGTTTTACGACGGCAAGTATGATGTGCTGCTGGCGACGACGATTGTGGAAAGCGGTTTGGACATCCCGACGGCGAATACGATGGTCATTCACCGGGCTGATATGTTCGGGCTGTCGCAATTGTATCAGATCCGGGGACGGGTCGGGCGGGCCAAGACGCGGGCCTATTGTTATCTGACGACCAAACCGCGGGCGCCGTTGACGCCGCAAGCGACGAAGCGGCTGCGGTTGCTCGGGTCGTTGGACAATCTGGGGGCGGGGTTCAATCTGGCGTCACATGACCTCGACCTGCGCGGGGCGGGGAATTTGTTGGGTGAGGAGCAGTCGGGTCATATCAAGGAAGTTGGGTATGAGCTGTACCAGCAGATGCTGGAAGAGACGATTGCCAAGATCAAGTCCGGTGAGTTGCAGGGCCTGAGCGCGGTCGATGACCACTGGGCGCCGCAGATCAATCTGGGCGTGCCGGTGATGATCCCGGAGAGCTTCATCCCCGATCTGGATATTCGGCTGGGGCTGTATCGGCGGCTGTCGAGCCTCGCGACCAAGGTGGAGTTGGAGGGGTTTGCGGCGGAGTTGATTGACCGGTTCGGGCCGCTGCCGAAAGAGGTGAATACGCTGATGGTGATCGTTCGGATCAAGGCGCTTTGCAAAAAGGCCGGGATTGCGCGGCTGGATGTCGGGCCGAAGGGGGCGACGGTGCAGTTCTATCAGGACAAGTTCGCCAACCCGGCGGGGCTGGTCGAATTCATCAAGGCGCAGGGGCCTGCCGCCCGGATCGCGGGCAACAAGATCATCCTTGTGGGTGAGATGAAGACCGAGGGCGACCGGATCAAGGGGGCGTTCAATGTGGCGCGGGACTTGGCCGAGAAGATCGTGAAACAGGCCAAGGCCGAAGCCAAGGCCTAGACTGCGGCGGGCTTTTTCACCAGTTGCATCAGCGCCAGTGCGAGGCCGGAGAAGACGGCCGTTCCCATCAGCAGCGGGATTTGCGTGCCGTCGAAGGCGAGGCCGACGGGCACGGCGATGAGCACGGCACCGACGGTCGAAAACGCCGTGATCATTGAGGCGGCGAAGCCTGCGATATGGCCAAGATACTCCATCGCGAGGGCGTTCAGGTTGCCCATGCACAGGCCCATCATCGCGAAGATGCCGATCGACCAGATGATATGCGACGCGAATTCGACCTGCGGGGGCATGATGTGGGTGGCGTTCAGGGCGAGGACCAGCAGCGTCAAAGCGAATTGCGCGACATAGGTCAGCACCAGAACCCGGCGCATACCGTATTGGACCACAACGCGGGTGTTGAGGAAGCTGCCCGCGACCGAGCAGATCGCGATCAGGGCGAACCACAGCGGGAAGGTCGCGGCGCGGTCGAAATGCTGTTCAAAGATGCCTTGCTGCGAGGACAGGGTCGCCAGCAGGCAAGCCGTGGTCAGCGCCTGACAGGCGGTGGAGATCAGGGCGACGCGGTGCTGCACCAGCTCTTTGCCGGCGGCGAACAGCAGGCTGAGGTGCAGGCGGCGGCGGGATTCGGGGCGCAGCGTCTCTGGCTGGCGGATGGAGACCCAGGACTGGATCAGAAGGGTGAAGACGATGAAGGCCATGAAGATCTCTCTCCAGCCGCCGAACAGCAGGATGCCTTGGCCGATCAGGGGGGCGACGGCGGGGACGATGGTAAAGATCATCATGACAAACGACACGATGCGGGCCATGTCGCGGCCTTTATACAGGTCGCGGACCATCGCCATGCCAACCGCGCGCGGGCCGCAGGCGCCTACACCTTGCAGAAAGCGGGCGAACAGCAGCATTTCAAGGCTTTGCGCCATTGCACAGAGCAGCGCGCCGACGATGTAGATGGCAGCGCAGCCGATCAGGCTGATCTTGCGGCCAATGGAATCCGACACCGGGCCCGCGATCAGGGTGCCAGCCCCCAGACCCGCAAAGAACATGGAGACGACCAGCTGCGCCTTGTTCACGTCGCCCGGTGTCAGCTCTGCCGCGATGGCGGGCAGGGCGGGCAGCATGGCGTCGATGGACAGGGCTGTCGTTGCAAACAACATTGCCATCATCGCCACGAACTCGCGTTGCGAGGGGCGTGTTTTCAGTGCGGACATGGGTTACTTTCTACGGGTGGTCTTCAGGCTTGGTTAGGTTGGGCGGCGGTCATCTCTGCGATGGCCTGACCCCACATTTCCGGCGGCTGGGCCCCCGAGACGACATATTGATTGGCGATAATGAAGGTGGGCACGGCATTGACGCCGCGTTCGCGGGCATGGGCCTCACGCGCGAGAACCGCCTCGGCGTCGGCGTCAGAGGCGAGCAGGCGGACCACCACCTCACGGTCCATGCCGGCACCTGCGGCGATATCGGCCAGCACGGCGGGGTTGCCGATGTCGCGCCCCTCAACCCAATAGGCGCGCATCAGGGCGGACACGACGAGGGTTTGCCGCTGCTCTAGCCCCGCCCAATGGATGACGCGGTGGGCGTTGCGGGTGTTGGGGATGCGTTTGGGTGTGTCCGGGTCCATCTGGACGCCGTTCTGCTTGGCGATCTGGCGGAAACGGTCGTGGATGGCCTGCAACTGCTCTTCTGAGCCGAAGCGTTCCAAGAGGTAGCTGTGCTTGTCCACGCCTTCGGGTGGCATGTCGGGGTTCAGTTGGAACGGGTGCCATTCGACCGCAAAGGGGTGGTCGGGGTGTTGTTCCAGCGCGCGGTCAAGGTTCGCCTTGCCGAGATAGCACCACGGGCAGACCGGATCGGAGAAGATGTCGAGTTTTACCATGGGCGTGCTCATTTACAGCGGCTCTGACAGGGTGGATTTGGGCCGCAGCCAGAGCCAGATCAAGGCACCGCCCGCCAGCACGAGGAAGGGCAGCATGGCCATGTTGACCGCCGTCCAGCCCGCCTGCACCGAACCGCCGGAGCAGTTCATCAAGCCGCCCGACGAGAAGCGAGGCCAGCGTGACGCCGCCGAACACCAGAAGGTCATTCATGCCCTGCATCCGGCCACGCTCTACCGGGTTGTGCGAGGCGGTCAGCATGGTGGTCGCGCCGATGAAGCCAAAGTTCCAGCCGATGCCGAGCAGGATCAGGGCGGCGAAGAAATTCTCCAGCTCTACCCCCGCCATGGCGACGGCCCCGGCACCGGCAAGGATGACAAGGCCGGTGGCCATGATCCGTTCGACGCCGAATTTGGTGATGAGGTAGCCGGTAAAGAACGACGGGATATACATGGCCAGAACGTGGGCGGTCACGACATTGGCGGCATCTGACGTCTGATAGCCGCAGCCCACCACGGCGAGCGGCGATGAGGTCATCACGAGGTTCATCAGCGCATAGCTGACGGTGGCGACGATGATGGCGACGGCGATGCGCGGGGTGCGGAGCAGCTCCATCCGGCTGCGGCCCTCGGCGCTGCCGGGGACGCGCGGTGGCGGCTTGGGGATGTCGAGCAGGGCGAACAGGAAGACGCCGACCACGTTCAGGCCGATGGCGGCGATATAGGTGCCAAGGAAGGTGACAGCCATTATCTGAGAGGTGAGCTTCACCAGTTCTGGGCCGAAGACGGCGGACAAGAGGCCACCCGCCATGACCCAAGAGATGGCCTTGGGACGGAAGGCGTCTGACGCGGTGTCGGCGGCGGCAAAGCGGTAGAAGCCTTGGGCCGACATGTAGATACCAGAGAACAGCGCGCCGATCAGGAAGATCGGGAATGAGGCGAGCGACAGGCCGATGGCCGAGATCGCGGCACCGAGGGCACCACCGGCAGCCCCGACGACAAAGCCCGCGCGGCGGCCGTATTTCGCCATGAAGGCGGAAATCGGCGTCGCCGTCAGCATCGAGCCGATGACCATCAGCGAGATGGGCAGCGTGGCGAGGCAGGCGTTGGGGGCCAGTTGCTTGCCCGCGAGGCCCGCAATGGTGAAGATCATCGGCAACTGCGCGCCCAGCACGGCTTGGGCCGCGACGAGGACGAACACATTGCGGCGGGTGCGGCTGTCTGAGATTGGTGTCATGATGGTGCATCGGTAGGCAAGGATGCGGGCAGGTTCAAGGGCAATTGTTGAGATTGCAACCTGCGTGAGCGCACAGAGAGGCAAAATGATTGGGCGGATCATCGAGACTGACGCCTGCGTGGCCGAAGGGGCGGCGTGGCTGGCCGCACGGGAGCCGCGCTTTGCAGCGGCTTTGGCGCTGACCGGGCCGCTGCCGTTGCGGCGGCATGACGGACGGGTTTGCGGCGCTGCTGGATGCGATTGTGGGGCAGCAGGTCTCGGTCGCGTCGGCCCGGGCGATCTGGGCGCGGCTGGAGGCGGCGGGGTTGACGGATGCATGGCGGCGATGGCGGCGGCGTCGGATGAGGATCTGCGGGCGGCGGGGTTGTCGCGGCAAAAGGCGCGGTATGGGCGGGCGTTGGCGCAGGCGGGGGTGGATTTCGCGGGCTTGCGCGGGCGTGCCGGATGCTGAGGTGGTGGCGACGTTGGTGGCCGTGCCGGGGATCGGGGCCTGGACGGCGGAGATCTATGCGATGTTCGCGCTGGGCCGGGCGGATGTGTTTGCGCCGGGCGATCTGGCGCTTGCAAGAGGCGGCGCGGCTGTTGTTCGACCTGCCCGAGCGGCCCCGTGAGCGGGCGTTTCGCGCGATGGCCGAGGAGTGGAGCCCGTGGCGGGCGGTTGCGGCGCGGATCCTTTGGGCCTATTACCGGGTGGCGAAGACACGGGAAGGGGTTCGGTGATGCAGGATTTGCAATTCGGGCAGAAGGCTGCGGCCTCGGGCAAGGCGACAGTCGCTGGTGGTGTTCCTGCACGGCTATGGCGCGAATGGGGCGGACCTTCTGGACATCGGCGACGTGCTGGCGCCGCATCTGCCCGACACGGCCTTTGTGGCCCCGGATGCGCCGGACCGGGTGCCGGGCGCGCCGTTTGGCTTTCAGTGGTTCCCGATCCCGCGGTTTGACGGATCAAGCGAGGCAGAGGCTGAGGCCGGGTTGATGGCGTCGCGGCCGATGCTGAACGGGTTTCTCGATCAGCAGCTGGCGGCGGAGGGGTTGACCGATGCGGATCTGGCTTTGGTCGGGTTTTCGCAGGGCGCGATGATGAGTTTGCAGGTCGCACCGCGGCGCGCTGCGGCGATGGCGGGGGTGGTGTGCGATTTCTGGCCGGCTGATCAATCCGGAGCGGTTGGCGGCAGAGGCGCTGGTCAAGCCGCCGGTGCTGGTGATGCATGGCGATCAGGACCCGGTGGTGCCGTTTGAGCATATGGCAGAGGCGGGCGAGGCGCTGGTGGCGGCGGGGTTCCCGACCTATGGCCATGTCATGAAGGGCATGGGGCATGGGATTTCACAGGATGGGCTGTCGTCGATGCTGGGGTTCTTGAAGCAACATCTGCCGGGGTGAGTTCTTGGCGGGGCGATGGGGGTTTTGCACCCCCAAACCTCATTGGTTTTACCAATGAGGTCTCCCCCGCAGGATATTTGCGCCAATTTGTAAGGGCGCAGATTTTAGATAAAGTTTAGGGGGTTAGCCTTGGCCGCCGTTGGCGAGGTAGGCGGCGCAGCCGGTGAGGGCGGCGAAGTCATCCTCGACCACCCAGACCGGGAAGGCGCGCATGAAATCGGCGAAGCGGCCTTTGTCGGTGAAAGCGGCGGCGAGGCCCATGTTGGCGAGGTAGGGCGTCATGGCGCGGGACATGCCGCCGATCAGGAAGATGCCGCCATAGGGCAGGTGGGTCAGCGCGAGGTTGCCGAGGGTGGAGCCGAGGATGCGGATATAGAACTCGTGCGCGTTGAGACGGCGATGGGTTCGCCTGCGGCGATATCGGCCATGATCTGGGCCGAGGTGTTGGGGGTCAGCTTGCCGGCCTCTGACGTGAGGAAGGCGTAGATATGTTCGATGCCGCGACCGGCCAGCACATCCTCTACCCCGGTGAAGCCATGGGCGTGTTCGCCGTAGGTTTCAACGAATTTGGCGAGGCGCAGGTCAAGGTCGGTGCGGATCGGCATGGAGACATGGCCGCATTCCGAGGGTGGCACGACGCGGCCCCAAGGGGTGTTGTGGACCGGGGCGGCGTTGACGCCGGTGCCGAGGCCCACGACCAGCATGGCGGCGTTGGGCACCGCATTGCCTTCGATGATCGGGCGCAGGTTTTCGGGGGCGATATGGCCGAGGGCTTGGCCTTGGGCCTGCAGGTCATTCAGGATGGCGACCTTGCTGGCACCGGTGGCGCGGGTCAGGAGGGCGTGGTCGATGACCCATGAGAGGTTGGTCATCTCGGCCACACCGTGGCGGACGGGGCCGGCGGCGGCGACGCAGGCGCCCTCAACCGAAGTAATGCCGGCTTCGGTCATGTAGCGGGTCAGGATGGGTTCGAGGCTATTGAAATCAGCATTGGCGAACTTGGCGATGCTGTTGGGGCGGACTTGCTTGCCATCGGCGAGGGCGACGCGGGTGTTGGTGCCGCCGATATCGGCGAGGATGGCTGTCATGGTGTCCCCCTCAGTCGTTGCGCGCCAGAGCGCGTGCCAAGGCGTGATAGGATGATTTCGGCGTTCTGACCAGTGTTTCGAAATCGACATGGACCAGACCGAAGCGCTTTTCATAGCCCTCGGCCCATTCGTAATTGTCCAGCAGCGACCAGTAGAAGAAGCCCTTGACATTGGCGCCCTTGGCGATGGCCAGTTTGGTGGCGGCGAGGTGGTCGAAGAGATAGTCTTCGCGGATCTCATCCGTCACGGTGCCATCGTCCAGGGTCGTCGGCATTGGCCATGCCGTTTTCGGTGACATAGAGCGGCAGGTTGCCGACATAGTCGCGGTGCCATGCGGGTCAGGAAGCGTTCGAGGCCCTGCGGGGTAAATCTCCCATCCCATCTGGGTTTTGGGCAGGTCGCCGGGCACGTCGCGGATGGCGGGCCAGGGCGTGCCGGGGGCGTCGGCGACGGTGTGGCGGGTGTAGTAGTTGACGCCGAGCCAGTCGATCGGTTGGCCGATCAGCGCCATGTCGTCTTGCCAGTTGTCGGGCATATGCGGGGCGAGGCCGGTCAGCACCTGTTCGGGATAGGTTTGCCTTGGTGATGCCTTCGATGAACCAGCGGTTGAAGATGCCGTCCCACAGGTTGGCGGCGGTCGACATCGGCGGGGGCTGTCGCTGGCGGGGTCGGTGTGGTCGAAGTTCAGCACGATGCCGAGGTTTTGCTGGCCCATGCCGCGCAGGCGTTCGACCGCTGTGCCATGGGCCAGCAGGACGTGGTGCATGGCGCGGGCGGCGGCGCGGATGTCGCGGTGGCCGGGGGCGTGGACGCCGATGAAATGCGACAGCCAGGCCACGCACCACGGTTCGTTGATGGTGGCGATGGAGGCGACGCGGTCGCCGATGCGGCGGGTGATCGCCTCGGCATAGTCGGCGAACCAGTGGGCCACGTCGCGGTTGGTCCAGCCGCCCAAGTCGGCCAGGGCCGAGGGCAGTTCCCAGTGGTAGAGGGTCTGGAACGGTTTCAGCCCGCGCTCCAGCATGCCGTCGACCAGCCGGTCGTAGAAATCCAGACCTTCGGGGTTCACGGTGCGCGCCATCGGGCATCACGCGCGCCCAGGAGGTGGAAAAGCGGTAGGCGTCCATGTTGGCGTCTTCAGCAGGTCGAGGTCGGCGGGCCAGTGGTGGTAGTGGTCGCAGGCGTGCGCGCCATCTTCGGCCCGGACGACATTGCCGGGGGTGGCGGCGAAGGTGTCCCAATGGCTGGGGCCGCAGCCGCCGAATCTCGTGCCCTCGATCTGATAGGCGGCGGTGGCGGCGCCGAACAGGAAACCTTCGGGGAAATCGAAACGGGACAGCGCCATGGTGGGTCCTATGGTCAGATGGTGGGCTGGTGGTGGGCCGTCATCAGGCTGGGCAGGGGCCGGTGGATTGGCCGAGGATCAGTTCGGCCTCGAGCAGGTGGTGCTGCGGGCCGGGCGTCGGGCTGGGCGATGACGGACAGCAGCATTTCGGCCGACGAGCCGCCCGGCCTCGCGCACGGAAGAGCGGGTGGCGGTGAAGATCGGCACGGCCTCGCCATTGCGCAGGTAGCTGAGGTCGTCGTCAAAGATGATGACCGAGACGTCGCGGCCCATCCTCAGGCCACGGCCTTCGATCGCGCGGCGCACGCCCATGCCTGCAGCATCGAGGCGCAGAGAAAGGCGGTGGCGGGGGGTCGCGGCGGACAGGGCGCGTTCGGCGGCGCGGTGGCCGTTGATCTCGGTCATCTCATCCGAGGACATGATGGCGGGGTCGGGGGTCAGGTTCATCGCGGCGAGGGCGTCGGTAAAGCCGGTGCGGCGGCGGATGGCGAAATCCATATGTTCAAGGCCGTTGACCAGTGCGATGCGGCGGTGGCCGAGGTCGAGCAGGAACTCGGTGGCGCGTTGAAAGGCGCGGCGGTTGTTCACATCGACCCAGTTGTAGTCAAGCTCGGCACCCGTGGCGCGGCCATGGACGACGAAGGGCAGGCCCATCTCTTGCAGCACGCGAATGCGGGGGTCGTCGTGTTTGGGCGGCGTGGACGATGACGCCGTCGACGGTGCCGCGCGACATCAGATCGCGGTAGGTCGCCTCTTCGGCCTCATCCGGGACGACGGACAGGATCATGTCATAGCCGTTGCGGGAATAGGTCTCACCCGCGCCGGCGATGAAGTCCGAGAAGATCGGGTTCATGATTTCGCTGCGGGTGTTGAGCGGGATGACATGGCCCACGGCCAGGGCGCGGCCGGTGGCCAGACGAATGGCGCGGGCGTTGGGGCGATAGTTGTGGCGGCGGGCGGCGGCCACGACGCGTTCGCGTGTCGCCTCATTGACCTCAGGATAGCCGTTCAGGGCCCGGCTGACCGTAGTCGGCGACAGGCCGAGTTTTGCTGCCAGTTCCTTAAGGTTCATGTGATGCGGGCCAAAACGGTTTGGGTGAATGGAAGAGGGCGGCGTGGCGGTCAGGTTAGTAGCAGATTTTGCGCAGGTCAAAGCTTTGCGACGTTTACGTAATCGTTTTAGATCGGCGTGGGAAGCGCCGTTTTGCTATTGGTCCTACCAGATTGGGCGGGTGGGCCTGTCTTTAGGGGCGCTGGGGCGCGGTGAGGCCGGGCCGAATTGTGGGAAACTGGCCACAGGTCAGCGGGAAAGCTGCAACAACTCTGCCAACCGTTGCCGCAGTGGGGCGAGGTCGGGCGGATCGGCCAGACCTGCGGGCAGGGCGAGGATCACGGGTTCGGTTCCCGCATCGGTGAGGGGGCGGACGACGAAGGGCAGGCCATCGGCGCTGATCCTTGGGGCGGGCTGCGAATAGCTGAGGCCGATGCCCAGACCGTTGGCCGCGAAGGACCGCATCAGGTCGAGCGTGGCGCAGCGGTGGGCGATGCGGGGCTGAATGCCGGCGCGGGAAAACAGGGCGCGCATGTGGTCGATGCTTTGGCCTTGGTCGGTCAGCACGAGGGGGTGATCCGTAAGGTCGTTCAGGGTCAGGGTGCGTGCGCTGGGCGAGGGGGTGGTCGGGCGGCAGGATGGCTTGCGGCGGCACAGAGTGCAGGGTGATGCGGCGGATGTCGGCGGGCAGGCCCAGATCCCATGTCACGGCCATGTCGGTCTGGCCTTGGTGCAGCGCCTCAGTCAAGCGCGGTGAAGCCCATGATGCGGGGGGTGACGGCGGGGTCGGACAGGTTCGCCAGCAGCGGGCGCGAGGATCATCGAGGCGATATCCTCAAACACCGCAAGACGCAGGGGGGCGGGGCGGGTGTTGCCGGAGAGGAGGCGCGCGGTCTCAGCCAGATGCTGTTCGGCTTGTGGCAGCCAGCCGCGACCAAAGGCGGTGGGCACCATCGGGCCACCGGGGCGGCGCAGGAACAGCGGCTGGCCGAGGTGCTGTTCGACCAGCGCGAGGGCGACGGACAGCGCGGGTTGGCTGACATGCAGCGCCTCTGCCGCCGCCGTCAGGCCACCGTGGCGGGCGACGGCGCAGGCATAGTCGATCTGGCGCAGGGTGATAGATAACATGAGGTTATGACCGGGTTAGAAAGCTATTATTTGAATGTATGATAGGGCCGTGGCATCCCGAAGCCAACGACAAAGGAGCCGGCGATGGTTGTGGTGACCGATCAGATGGTGGCGGATTATCAGCGCGACGGCGTGGTGCTGATCAAGGGGCTGTGGGCCGATTGGGTCGAGGAATTGCAGGCCGGGGTGGCGCGGAACATGGCCGAACCGGGGCCCTATGCCTCTGAAAACCTGAAACCGGGTGAGGGCGGGGCGGTTCTTTGACGACTATTGCAACTGGACCCGCATCCCGGAGTTTGAGCGGGTGATCCGCGAGTCCGAGGTGGCGGAGGTGGCGGCGCGGCTGATGGGATCGACCCGTGTGCAGATGTTTCATGACCATGTGTTGGTCAAGGAACCCGGCACGTCAAAGCCGACGCCGTGGCATCAGGACGGGCCGTATTACTTTGTGCAGGGGCGCGCAGACGGTCAGCTTCTGGTCGCCGCTGGACCCGGTGAAAGAGGCGTCGTTGCGCTGTGTGGCGGGGTCGCATCGCTGGCCGAAAGAGGTGCTGCCGAAGCGGTGGCTGTCGGACACCTCGTTCTACGCGGACCCGGAGAAATACATGCCGGTGCCGGACCCGGATGCCGAGGGGATGGATGTGCGGGAATGGCAGATGGAGCCGGGCGATGCGGTGGCGTTCAACTATCTGACGCTGCACGGGGCGCGGGGCAATGAGACGGCGGCGCGGCGGCGGGCGTTCTAGCCTGCGGTTGGTTGGGCGACGATGCGCGCTATGTGGAGCGTCCGGGCCGCACCTCACCGCCCTATCCGGGGCATGAGATGGTGGCGGGGCAGCGGCTGCGCGAGGATTGGTTCCCGGTTTTGCGGGGCTGAGGTTTGTGGGGCGGCGGGCGGACTGACCGACCGCCGCTGTCGAAACACTTGCCCGATGCATGAAATGACGGCAACATCCTGCTGAACGCCCTTTGATCGGGGAAATTCGGCCGGGTCCGAAGGGCGTTCCAATTCGGACTTACTGGCTGACTTTGACCCTGATTGCAGAGGAGTGGTGCGGTATGGGCTGGCATGTTGTAACCGAAAAGCGGCTGAACGCGGGCGACGGCGGATTTCCAAGCGTGGCGGTTCTGAGCGATGGCAGTCTGGTCGTCGGCTATACTTTGCAGAGCTATATTACCGCTCTCGGCCTGCTGGTAGTTGGGCCGGTTTCGCTGAGGGCAGCGACGATCGGGTTGACCGGGACGGTGTCGAACAGCTTTACGCTGGACAGTGCGATTTCGCCGCTGGACATATCCTATTCGATCAGCGCGGGGCCGGACCGGAACTTTGCCTTCAGTTGGACCGATGTGGCGTCGGGGGCGAATGGCCCAAACGATGTCCGGGCGCAGCGCTTTGTCGGGGCGGGGTTGCCAACCGGGGCGGTTTTGCGCGCGACCACCGATCTGGGCGGGCCAGAGACCGACAGTGATGTGGCGCTGTTGACGAACCGTATGGCCTTTATGGCATGGACCGAAAGCAGCCAGACCGGGGCCGACCGGTCTGGCACCTCTATCCGGGGGCAATTGTTCACCAATGTCGGCCTGATCTCTGGTCAGCCGTTTCAGATCAACACTTCTGCCACGGGTGATCAGACCGATGCCCATGTCACCGCGTTTAGTGAGGGGCGGTTTCTGGTCACTTGGCGGGATGGCAGCACCTTTCGCGGCCAGCAATATGCCAGCGACCAATTCCGGATCGGCGTTGTGCGCGTTGGCAGTGAGGTCAACCTTGGTGCCACCTTCCTCACCGCGAGGGAACGTGTGGGGGGCGGGTTTACGGCGATCAGCGACGGGGTAAAGCTGGATGTGGCGCGCGACTACAACCTGAAGGGCAGTCTGATCAGCTCGCGGACGGTCTTCCCGTCGGATGGGCTGTCTTTGGGCGATGGGCGGCATCTGGAGGTTGGGCAAAGTGGCACCGACACGGTGTTGCGGGTGGTCAGCGATACCGGGCAAGCCAGCGGGATTGAGATTTTTGCCGGAAATCTGACGCTGGGCGCGTTTGATTATGCCGTGCCGTTTGGTGATGGTCTGGTGGCGGTCTTTCGCCAGACCCACACGCGGGAAGGTATTTTGCAGACCCCGAACTCCGAAATCACGACCACCATCATCGACACCAAACGCTATGACGGTGACAACCGGGATGAGGTGATTATCGGCGGCAGCCGCGCCGACGTGCTGAACGGTGCGGGCGGCAATGACGTGATTGAGGGTCGGGGTGGCAATGACAGTCTGAACGGCGGTGACGGCAATGACCGGCTCGATGGCGGGGCCGGGATTGACACCTTGGACGGTGGTGCGGGCAATGACACGCTGAGCGCGTCTGATGCCGGGGATGTGCTGTTCGGGGGCGGCGGTGACGATTTCATTCTGCTGTCAGGAGAGGCGGCGGGGGCGCTTATAACCACCTCCTCCCGGATTGCGATGTCGGCGGGGCAGGCGGCCAAGGTCGACGGCGGGCAGGGCCTGGATACGGTGGTGGTTGAGGGCGGCAAGGATCAGGTGTTCGACATGACCTTGCTTGATTTGCAGGGGATTGAGGGGTTGCAGGTCACGGCGGGCAGCACTGTCGGCACAACCGAAATCCGGCTGGATACCGCGCAGTTTGGCAAGGGCGGATTGTCGGCCAGCTTTGCCTTGACCGGGCTTGATGTGGCGGACGCGCGTGAGATGTTGCGGCTGTTTGTGTCGGATGGGGCAGCGTTTTCAATGAACCGCTGGTCGTTCGCTGATTGGGGCAAGCAGGGGGAGCAGATCGTCATTGCGGGCAGTGCTGCCGATGACTGGATCAGGGGGTCGGCGTGGAATGACAATCTGCGCGGTGGTGGCGGTGCCGATGATCTGTTCGGGGGCAAACGCGCAGACAAGATCTTTGGCGGCGACGGCGATGACAGGCTGGCAGGGGGGCGCGGCGCGGACCGGATCTGGGGTGATGCAGGGGCAGATACCTTTGTGCTGCACCGGGCGTCGGATTCTGGCCGTGGGCAGCGGGCGGATCATATTGTGGATTTCATCATCGGCGAGGACGTTCTTGACCTGTCGGAATTGGCGACCGGCGGGCGTTTCATTGGACATCACAAGTTTCATGATGTTGCCGGAGAGGTGCGCCGCGTTGGCGACCGTCTGTTGGGCGATGTGGATGGCGACGGCCGGGCGGATTGGTCGGTGGTGCTGGATGGCATCACCGGCATCAGCGCAAGCGATCTGCTGTTCGCGTGATCTGCGCGAAGGCTCGGCGCTACACCTATGGTTGCAATGGAAAAAATATCGCCACGGTGGGCTTTTAAGGTTGTCACATTGGGACAGGTGTCCAACACTAGGGGGATGTTAACCTGAAGGGCCGCTCTGCCCTGCAATAGGAGCCTGTATTATGCCAAAAACGACATTATCCTACAAGACCATGGTGCCGAAGTTAAAGCATTTGGCCCCCGCGCCAGCCGTCATGATGTTTGTATTCGACGTCAACGAAAAAGACCTCAACCCGCTGTTTTTGCAGGAGTTGAGCGACCGGGTGCGGGATGATTACCTGATCCCGCTGGACAAGACTTGGGGTGCGGCATGGGAGAAATGGGACGCAGAGTTTGACCGGATGCTGCCGGGCTGCGTGTTTCACACCGCCTCTGCCCGCAAGAAGCTGATTGATACGCTGTCGGCACCGTATCACAAAGAATACGACAAGCAGATGAAGAACATCGAGAGCATGGCCAAGACGGTGGCCGACCGCTACTGGGCCGAAATTGCGCGGCAACATTCCGAAATCACGACCTACAAGGTGAAGACCGGGGCCAAGGTGGCGTGGAAGGGGCTGATGTTTGCGGGCAACGTCGCCACCATCGTCCAGTCCGGCGGCACGGCAGTCGCGTCCTATTTGCAGGCGCTGCGCAAGTTGTATCAGATTTATGGCGTGTATAAGGATTACTGTTCGTCCGCCGCGGATTACCAGCTCAAAGTCTACAAGCATATGGAGGCGATCAAGACCTCGATGTGGAAGGCCAACGGGCTGCACGTCGGCATCTCTAAAAAGCAGATAGAGCCGGACAAGAAGAACCTTGCCGAGTTGAAGAAATACACCAAGGACAGCAAGAGCGATCTGGCCAAGCTGGAAAGCGATCTTTCCACCTTTGGCGCCAAGGTGTCGCAACTGCACATCAAGGCCGGTGAGATTTCCAAAGAGCTGGACAAGGTGCTGAACGTGCTGGAGGACGCGCTGGAGGTCGATCCCAAGATTGAGGAGAAACACCGCAGTCAAATCATGTCGCTGATCCTCGACACCAAACGGCTGGCGGGTGACGCCAAGTCGCTGGAGCAGTTCCGCACGGCGGCGCAGAAATACTGTGTCACCACCGCCAAGACCATCCGCGCCAATGAGACCTATCTGTCGCAGGCGGGCGGTGGGGCGAAGTGGCTGACCACACTGGCGCTGAAAGAGTCGGCTGAGATTGTAGCCAAGATGACCGCTGACATCGCGGCGGGCAAGGTGTTGACCGGTGAGGTCATTACCGTCGGCACCATGCTGAAGGGCATGAAGGACAAGGTGGAAGCTGGCTTGAAGGTGGTCGATGTGCTGATCAGCGTGTTCTAAGCCGCAGCGTCAGATTAGCGCCACCCAAGCGCGGGCGATGGCGAGGCCGTGTTGATCGGCGGCAGTGCCATGGGTCGCGGCGTGGGTCGGAAAGTCGGCGACCCAGCCGGGGATATGCGCCTCTAGCAGATCGGGGAAATGCGCCGTCCAATCGGTGACAACGGCGCGGCTCGCCTCAAAATGGAACTGCATGCCGTAGGCGGCGCGGTGGGCGCGGTAGCATTGGGCCGGGGCCACGGGGCTGCTGGCAAGGTGCAGGACGTTTGGCGGCAGGGTGAAGGTATCCTCGTGCCATTCAAAGATCGGGAAAGCGTCGGGCAGGTGGCGCAGCACCGGGTCATCGGCGGCGGCGGCGGTTTTGGTGACCATGTGCCAGCCCACTTCTGTCGCGGTGCCGATCAGGTTTTGCGCGCCAAGGCCGCGGGCCATGACCTGCGCGCCGAGGCAGATGCCCAGAACGGCGCGATCGGTCGCGGCAGTCTGCGCCATCACGCGGGCAAGGTCTGCGAGGTAGCCGTGGCTGTCATCTGACAGCGCGGATTGACCGCCGCCAAAGGCCACCATGGCGTCATGGTCGCCCGGTTCGGGCAGCACGCCGTCCAGCCATGGCCGAAAAATCTCTACCTGTGCCGCCGCCTCATGCAGGGCGACGCCGACTTGGCCGTGATGGGTGATGGCGGTGTTTTCAATGAGGGCGACGCGCAATGGGGAATCCTTGGGCTGATTTGCCGGGTGTGGTTTGCCGGGCACTGTGACCTTTGCCGTGCTGGGCCGCAAGATGTGGCGTTTTCGCCCTTGCCAAGCCGGGGGTTTGGTGAAACAGGGAGCCGTCAAACGAACACTCCCGCCCAAACCAATGGAGGCTTTCATGGAGATTCGCGAGGCGCTTACCTTTGATGACGTGTTGTTGGTGCCAGCTGCAAGCTCGGTCCTGCCGTCGGATGCGGACACCTCTACTTTCGTGACCAAGGCGATCCGGATGAACATTCCGTTGTTGTCTTCGGCAATGGATACGGTGACCGAGGCGCGGATGGCGATTGCCATGGCGCAGGCCGGCGGGATTGGGGTGATCCACCGCAACCTCGACGTGCTGTCGCAGGCGCGTGAGGTGAGCCGGGTCAAGCGGTTTGAGAGTGGCGTGGTGTATAACCCGATCACCCTGACCCCCGATCAGACGCTGGCCGATGCCAAGGCATTGATGGAACGTTACAATATCACCGGCTTTCCGGTGGTGGATGAACAGGGTCGGGTGCTGGGCATCGTGACCAACCGCGACATGCGCTTTGCCTCTGACGACAAGACGCCGGTTTCGGTGATGATGTCGTCTGACAATCTGGCACTGCTGCGCGAACCGGTGGACCGTGAGGCCGCGATCAGCCTGATGAAGGCGCGGCGGATTGAAAAGCTGTTGGTGACGGATGGCACGGGCAAGCTGACCGGGCTGTTGACGCTGAAAGATACCGAGCAATCGGTGCTGAACCCCCATGCCTGCAAGGATGAGATGGGGCGTCTGCGGGTTGCTGCGGCGACGACGGTTGGCGATGCGGGGTTTGACCGCAGCCAGGCGCTGATTGATGCGGGGGTGGATCTGGTGGTGATCGACACCGCGCATGGCCATTCCGAAGGGGTCGCGCGGGCGGTTGAGCGGATCAAGCGGCTGTCGAACACGGTGCAGGTGGTGGCGGGCAACGTCGCTACAGCCGACGGCCACGCGGGCGTTGATTGGTGCGGGCGCGGATGCGGTCAAGGTCGGGATTGGTCCGGGGTCGATCTGTACCACGCGGATTGTCGCGGGTGTGGGGGTGCCGCAGCTGACCGCGATCATGGATTCGGCGCGGGCTGCCGGGGATATTCCGGTGATTGCCGATGGCGGGATCAAGTATTCCGGCGATTTTGCCAAGGCGATTGCGGCGGGTGCGTCCTGTGCGATGGTCGGGTCGGCGATTGCCGGGACGGACGAGTCTCCGGGTGAGGTGATCTTGTGGCAGGGGCGGTCGTTCAAGGCCTACCGTGGCATGGGGTCGCTGGGCGCCATGGCGCGCGGCTCGGCTGATCGGTATTTCCAGAAGGATGCGGCCAGCGACAAGCTGGTGCCCGAGGGGATCGAGGGGCAGGTGCCCTACAAGGGATCGGCTGCGGCTGTGGTGCATCAGATGGTCGGCGGTTTGCGCGCGGCGATGGGGTACACCGGCAACCGGACGATTGCCGAGATGCGTGAGCAGTGCAGTTTCGTGCGGATCACCGGGGCGGGCTTGAAGGAAAGCCATGTCCATGACGTGCAGATCACGCGGGAAAGCCCGAATTACCGGATTGGGTGATTGGTTTTGACGGATTGGAAAGCCGGGCCTTGTGAGAGGTCCGGCTTTTCGTTTTAACGGTCTGGAACTGTTTGATCATATGGGGAGGGTCTCATGGCACGTTGGCATTGATAACGGGGGCGGGCGCGCCGGGGGGTATCGGGTTCGCCTGTGCGCGGTTGCTTGGGGAAGCGGGCTGTCGGTTGGCCATCGCCTCGACCACGGACCGGATCTATCAGCGGCAGGCCGAATTGCAGGCGCTGGGGTTTGAGGTGTCGGCGCATATCGGCGACCTGACTGATCCGGTGCAGGTCGCGCGGGTGGTGGCAGAGGTCGGGGCGGTGGATATTCTGGTCAACAATGCCGGGATGGGGGCGATCTCTGAACCGTTGGCACCGGGGCATTTCATTGAGATGACGCCGCAGGACTGGCAGCGCAAATTCGCCGTGACGTTTGAGCCGACCCGCCTGATGACGCTGGCCTATCTGCCGGGGATGGTGGCGCAGGGCTGGGGTCGGGTGGTTCATATTGGGTCGGTCACCGGGCCGATCGTGGCGCTTGCCGGGTCATCGTCCTATTGTGCGGCCAAGGCGGCGATCATGGGTCTGACCCATTCGCTGGCGCTGGAGATTGGTGGCAGTGGTGTTACGGTGAATATCGTGGCGCCGGGCTGGGTTGGCACCGAAGCTTCAAGTGAGGATGAGTTGCAGGCGGCGGCGAAATCACCCGCAGGCCGGGCCGGGCGACCGGATGAAATGGCGGCGGCGGTGGTGTTTCTGGCCTCTGACGGCGCGTCCTATATGAATGGCGCGACCATCGTGGTGGACGGCGGCAACAGCCTGCAAGAGAAAAAGGGATGACCCCCGCAGCCCGGCTTTCGGCGGCGATAGAGGTGTTGGACCGGGTGCTGGCCGGGACTGCGGTAGAGCAGGTGTTGAGCAATTGGGGCCGTGGCAACCGCTATGCCGGGTCAGGCGACCGCCATGCCATCCGCGATCTGGTGTTTGATGCATTGCGATGCCGGCGGTCCTATGCGGCGCTGGGTGGCGGGGAAACCGGGCGCGGGTTGGTGCTGGGCGGGGTTCGTGCCGCAGGGCGCGATCCGGCGGAATTGTTCACGGGTGAGGGCCACGCGCCCTTGCCGCTCGGGGATGCTGATACCGGCTGGGTGGCAGAGGGTGCTGCGGCGCTGGACGTGCCGGACTGGCTGGAGGGGCGGTTGCAGGCCAGTCTCGGCGGTGACTATGCGGCGGTGATGCAGGCGATGCAGCACCGTGCGCCGGTATTTGTGCGGGTCAATCTGGCGCGGGGCACGGTTGCTGCGGCAGCTTTGGTACTGGCCGAAGACGGGATTGTGACGCGGGACGTAGATTGGGTGAACACCGCGCTGGAGGTCATTGAAAACGAACGGAAAATACAGAGAAGTCGGGCCTATCTTGAGGGGCTGGTGGAGTTGCAGGACGCTTCATCGCAAGCGGTGATTGCCGCGTTGGATTTGCAGCCGGGGATGCGGGTGCTGGATTATTGCGCGGGCGGTGGCGGCAAAACGCTGGCGATGGCCGCGCGCGGCGTGGCGCCTGACGCGCATGACCACAACCCGCAGCGGATGAAGGATCTGGCTGAGCGTGCCAAGCGCGCCGGGGCCAAGGTGCGGATCGTTGATGATCCCACGAAAACAGCACCTTATGAGGTGGTGTTGATGGATGTGCCTTGCTCTGGCTCCGGCTCTTGGCGGCGCGATCCGCAGGGCAAATGGGCGCTGACGGAGGCGAAGTTGGTTGAGACGATGCAGGTGCAGGCTGAGATTTTGCAGACCTGTCACCGGCTGGTCCGACAAGGCGGGGTGCTGGCCTATGCGACCTGTTCCTTGCTGACCGATGAGAATGAGGCCCAGATCGAAGGTTTTCTGGCCCGCACCCCCGGTTGGCGGCTGATCCGGCAGCAGCGCTTTAGCCCGCTTCAGGGCGGCGACGGGTTCTTCGTTGCTTTGTTGACGCAGGGTTAACCGCAGCCTACACAACCGTAACGGGTTTTCCGCATTTTCCTCGTCGGTTTCTTGGGGATTCTCGGTCGGGTTAAGTCCTGATTAACGTTTTCCCGGCGCTATAGGGCAGAGACGAATCCGAAGGGGACTGATGTGGCCATTTCCATGGCGGGTCTGAGTGCGGCAATTGTGGGCAAGCGGCAACGTCGGGGCCCGGTGCTGATGCTGTTGGCGGTGGCCTTTGGGGCCATGATCGTGGCGGTGCTGGCGCGCGATCACGTCATGCGGCTGAGTGCGGTCAGCGCGGCGCTGACAATGATGTTCCTGATTGCCGGTCTGAAACTGCGGCAGGTCTGGACCGAACGTCGCAACCGGGAACGGCTGGCGCAGTTGATCTCACTGGTCGGCAATGATGCGGCACCCTGCTATCTGACCGATCGGCATGGCCAGATTCTGTATCAAAACCTGACAGCCGTCAGCCGCTTCAAGGCGGATTCTGGCGGGCCACTGGTTTCGGCGTTGAACCAGCATTTCGCCTCACCCTCTTCGGTGCTGTACCGGTTGCAGAACCGCGCCCTGCACTCAGGCTTTGGCCGCGAAGACGTGGTGACGCGGCGCGGCCACACGCGGCTTGCCGTTCACAAGATTTCGGAGGACCAGTTCCTGTGGCGTCTGGAGGAGTTTCAGGAGCGTGGCATCGGCGGGGCGGGGCGCGGAAAACCTGAGCCTGCCGATGCTGACCGCCAACAAGGCGGGCGTGGTGCTGTTCACCAATGAGGCGATGCGCCGGCTGCTGGGCGGGCGACCCAAACGGCTGGACCGGATCTTCACGACACCCGTGCTGCATTCGGGCGAAGAGGTAGAGGTGTCGTCGGCCGATGGCCCGGTGCGGGCGGTGCTGGCCGAGATTGAGGGACCGGGAGAGCGGCGTGAGATCTATCTGCTGCCGGTGTCGCAAGCCACTGCCAACGCCACGACGCTTGCAGATTTCGAACATGTGCCGGTGCCGCTGGCCAAGTTCGCTGCCGATGGCACGCTGATTGTGGCCAATGCGGCGGCGCGGGTGATGCTGAATCTGGAGACGGGGCAGAGCGAGATGTTCCACGCCTTGTTTGAGGGGCTGGGCCGACCGGTGGCCGACTGGCTGGACGACATCGCCAGCGAACGCAGCCCCAGCCGGTCTGAGGTTTTGCGCATGCGGCTGGCCGAGGGAGAGGTGTTTCTTCAGGTGACCCTGCGGCGGATTGTCGATCAGGGGCGGCCGGGAATTCTTGCGGTGTTGCAGGATGCTACCGCGCTGAAAACGCTGGAGGCGCAATTCGTCCAAAGCCAGAAGATGCAGGCGATCGGGCAGCTGGCGGGTGGCGTGGCGCATGATTTCAACAACCTTCTGACCGCGATTTCGGGCCATTGCGACCTGTTGCTGCTGCGCCATGAACGCGAAGATCCCGACTATGCCGACCTGGTGCAGATCCATCAGAACGCCAACCGGGCCGCGGCGCTGGTCGGGCAGTTGCTGGCCTTTTCGCGCAAACAGACGCTGAAGCCAGAGAAACTGGATTTGCAGGATGTGCTGTCGGATCTGGCCCATCTGCTGAACCGGCTGGTGGGGGAACGGGTCCGGCTGAAACTGTCGCATGGCGCGGGGATTGGCGCGATCCGGGCGGACAAGCGGCAGCTGGAACAGGTGCTGATGAACCTGGTGGTGAACGCCCGCGATGCGATGCCCGACGGCGGCACGATCAGATCGAGAGTGAGTCGCTGTCGCTGCCAGAGCCCATGATGCGTGACCGCGCGACAGTTCCCGCTGGCGACTATGCGGTGATCCGGGTCAGCGATACGGGCGAAGGCATTCCCGAAGACCGGCTGACGAAGATCTTTGAACCCTTCTACACCACCAAGAAAGTGGGCGAGGGAACCGGGCTCGGCCTGTCGACGGCCTATGGCATCATCAAGCAATCTGGCGGCTTCATCTTTGTCGATTCGACCGTCGGCAGCGGTTCTGTGTTCCAGCTGTATCTGCCGATCCACGACGGCAAAGGCGATGTCGAGGCGGAGGTGGAGGCGCCACGGAAGATTGTGGTGAAACAGGGCGAGGGTGTCGTGCTGCTGGTCGAGGATGAAGCGCCGGTTCGCGCCTTTGCCAGCCGGGCGTTGCGACTGCGCGGCTATACGGTTCTGGAAGCAGAGAGCGCGGAAGAGGCGCTGAAGGCGCTGGAGGATCCGAATCTGACGGTCGATGTGTTTGTGACGGATGTGGTCATGCCGGGCATGGATGGGCCATCCTGGGTGAAACGCGCGCTAATTGACCGACCGAATGTCCGGGTGATCTTCGTGTCAGGCTATGCCGAGGATGCCTTGGCCGAAACCCAGTCGCGGATCCCGAATTCCGTGTTTCTGCCAAAGCCCTTCTCCTTGAATGATCTGACGGCGACGGTGCAGGGCCAGATGCATTGATCCTGTTGCGCCGCCGGACATGTGCGGCCGAGGGGCGCAACAGGACCGAAAAGAAATCTGATCCGCCCCAATCTGCTAACCAATCCTTAATCCTTCTGGAAAAAGCTGAACTGCGAAGAATTTGATTGAAATGTTCTTGGTTTGCCCCCATGTTGCGGAAACAAAGCAAGAACACCTCGGGTGATTGCCGCCGGCGGTGCGGCTATGGGATAAGGGGATAGAAAGATGGCAGCGGCAAACCTGTTCGAGTTGGACGGAAAGCGGAACATGGACAAGAAAGACGCCGAAAAGGCGAAGGCACTGGAATCGGCCCTGGCGCAGATCGAACGGCAGTTCGGCAAAGGCTCGATCATGAAGCTGGGCGACAACCCGATCATGGATGTCGCAGGCCACCTCGACCGGGTCGCTGGGGCTGGACATCGCGCTGGGGATCGGCGGCCTGCCGCAAGGGCCGGATCATCGAGATTTACGGGCCGGAAAGCTCGGGCAAGACCACGCTGACGCTGCATGTGGTGGCCGAAGAGCAAAAGACCGGCGGCGTCTGCGCCTTTGTCGATGCCGAACACGCGCTGGACCCGCAATATGCCAAGAAGCTGGGCGTCAATCTGGATGAATTGCTGATCAGCCAGCCCGACACCGGCGAACAGGCGCTGGAGATTGTCGACACGCTGGTGCGGTCGGGTGCGGTGAACCTGATCGTGGTCGATTCGGTCGCGGCCCTGACGCCGAAATCGGAAATCGAAGGCGACATGGGCGACATGCAGATGGGCAGCCAGGCCCGCCTGATGAGCTCAGGCGATGCGCAAGCTGACCGCCAGCATCGGGCGCAGCAACTGCATGGTGATCTTCATCAACCAGATCCGCATGAAGATTGGCGTGATGTTCGGCAGCCCGGAAACCACGAGCGGGCGGCAATGCGCTGAAATTCTATGCCTCGGTCCGGCTGGACATCCGCCGCACCGGCGCCATCAAGGACCGCGACACGGTGATCGGCAACGCGACGCGGGTGAAGGTCGTCAAGAACAAGGTGGCGCCGCCCTTCAAGGAGGTCGAATTCGACATCATGTATGGCGAGGGCATTTCCAAGACCGGCGAGATTGTCGATCTGGGCGTCAAGGTCGGCGTCGTCGAAAAATCGGGCAGCTGGTATTCCTATGGCGATGAGCGCATCGGTCAGGGCCGCGAAAATGCCAAGCTGTTCCTGAAGAACAACCCCGCCATCGCCAAGGATATCGAGGACAAGATCCGCTCGGCCAATGGCCTGGATTTCTCGATGTCGGGCGAGGACAAGGAAGCGGTTCTGGACGACTGACGCCGCACAGACCGCAAGGAACAGCGGGCCGATTCCGCAAGGGAGCCGGCCCTTTTTTCATATGCTGTGGACAGGCCAATCGCGGGAAAGCTAAACGGGGTGCCAAACCGCCGTTGGCGCCTTGGAAGGACCGATCCCCAATGCCGACTTTGAACGATATCCGCTCGACCTATCTCGATTTCTTTGCCCGCAACGGGCACAAGGTGGTGGACAGCTCGCCCCTGGTGCCGCGCAACGACCCGACGCTGATGTTTGCCAATTCCGGCATGGTGCAGTTCAAGAACTGTTTCACCGGGGTCGAGACGCGGGACTACAAGCGCGCGACCACGGCGCAGAAATGCGTGCGGGCGGGCGGCAAGCACAATGACCTGGACAATGTGGGCTATACCGCGCGGCACCATACGTTCTTTGAAATGCTGGGGAATTTCAGCTTTGGCGATTATTTCAAGGATCAGGCGATTGCCTTTGCCTGGGAGTTGCTGACCAAGGATTTCGGGCTGAACAAGGACAAGCTGTGCGTCACGGTCTATCACACCGATGACGAGGCGGCGGCAATCTGGAAGAAGGTCGCGGGCCTGCCCGAGCACCGGATCATCCGCATCGCCAGCGACGACAACTTCTGGCGGATGGGGCCGACCGGGCCTTGCGGTCCCTGCACCGAGATTTTCTATGACCATGGCGACCATATCTGGGGCGGCCCGCCCGGGCAGCGCCGAAGAGGATGGCGACCGGTTCATCGAGATCTGGAACAACGTCTTCATGCAGAACGAACAGTTCGCCGATGGCCGTCTGGTGCCGCTGGAGATGCAGAGCATCGACACCGGCATGGGGCTGGAGCGGATCGGCGCCCTGTTGCAGGGCAAGCATGACAACTACGACACCGACCTGATGCGCAGCCTGATCGAGGCATCGGCCCATGCCACCAGCGCCGACCCGGACGGGCCGGGCAAGGTGCACCACCGGGTGATTGCGGACCATCTGCGCTCGACCTCGTTCCTGATTGCGGATGGCGTGATGCCGTCGAACGAGGGGCGCGGCTATGTGCTGCGGCGGATCATGCGGCGGGCGATGCGGCATGCGCATATGCTGGGCGCGCAGGACCCGGTGATGCACAAGCTGGTGCCGACGCTGGTGCGCCAGATGGGCGCGGCCTATCCCGAGTTGGCGCCGCGCGCAGAGCCTGATCGAAGAGACGCTGCGGCTGGAGGAAACCCGGTTCCGCACCACGCTCGACCGTGGGTTGAAGCTGCTGGACGAAGAGCTGTCGCATCTGCCCGAGGGTGCCGATCTGCCGGGGCCGGCGGCGTTCAAGCTGTATGACACCTATGGCTTCCCGCTGGACCTGACGCAGGATGCGCTGCGCGAAAAGGGCCAGGCGGTGGATGTGGCCGGGCTTTGAGGCTGCGATGGACGAGCAGCGCAAGCAAGGCGCGGGCGGCCTGGGTTGGCACGGGTGAGGCGAAGGATGCCAAGATCTGGTTCGAACTGGCCGAAGCGCATGGCGTGACCGAGTTTCTGGGCTATGACACCGAAACCGCTGAGGGGCAGATTGTGGCGCTGGTCCGTGATGGGGCCGAGATCGGCGCGGCTGAGCGGGTGCGACGGTGCAGATCGTGGTCAACCAGACGCCGTTCTATGGCGAAAGCGGCGGGCAGGTCGGCGATGCGGGCTTTGTCCGCACCCAGACCGGGCTGGCCGAGGTGACCGACACCAAGAAATCGGCGGGGGTGTTCATTCATATCGCCAAGGTGACCGAAGGGTCGATCCTGAAGGGCCAACCGGCCAAGCTGGAGGTGTCGCACGGGCGGCGCAGCGCAGATCCGCGCCAACCACTCGGCCACGCACCTGCTGCACGAGGCGCTGCGGCGGGCCTTGGGCGATCATGTCGCGCAGCGCGGGTCGTTGAACGCGCCGGACCGGTTGCGGTTCGACTTCAGCCATGGGCAGGCGATGAGTGCGGCCGAACTGGCGCAGGTCGAGGCCGAGGTGAACGAATTTGTCCGCCAGAACAGCGCCGGTCGACACCCGGATCATGACGCCGGACGATGCGCGCGCCATTGGCGCGCAGGCGCTGTTTGGCGAGAAATATGGCGATGAGGTGCGCGTCGTGTCGATGGGCACGCTGGACGGGTCGGGCAAGGGAGCCGATGGGCGGACCTATTCGCTGGAACTGTGCGGCGGCACCCATGTGCGGCGGACGGGCGATATCGGGGCCTTTGTGTCCTTGGGCGAAAGCGCGTCCTCTGCGGGCGTGCGGCGGTATCGAGGCGCTGACGGGGCAGGCGGCGCTGGACTATCTGCGCGCGCAGGATGCGCGGCTGGCCGAGGTGGCGGCGGTGCTGAAAGCCTCGCCCGCCGAGGTGGTGGAGCGGGTCAAGGCCCTGGCCGAGGAGCGCCGGGCGTTGCAGAATGAGGTGGCGCAGTTGCGCCGCGAGCTGGCGATGGGCGGCAAAGCGGGCGGGCCAGAGATGCAAGGAAGTCGGCGGCGTGAAGCTGATCGCGCAGGTGCTGACCGGCGTGTCGGGCAAGGATCTGCCGGCGCTGATTGACGAGATGAAGGCGCGGCTCGGGTCAGGCGCCGTGGTGCTGATCGCCGACACCGGGGCCAAGCCTGCGGTGGCGGCTGGGGTCACGGCGGATCTGACCGGGCGCATCTCTGCGGTGACGCTGGCCAAGGCGGCGGTCGAGGCGCTGGGCGGCAAGGGTGGCGGTGGTCGCCCGGACATGGCGCAGGGTGGCGGGGCGGATATCGCGCTGGCCGATGCGGCGTTGAAGGCGGTCGAAGCCGCGTTGGAGGCCTAGGATGCCGGCAGCCTTGTGGATTGCCCATGTGCCAGTGACCGACGCCGAGGCCTATGGCCGAATACGCCAAGCGCGCGGGGGCGGCGATTGCGGCGCATGGCGGCGTGTTCCTCGCCCGCGGCGGGCGCTATGTGCAGCTGGAGGGCAACGACCGGCCGCGCAATGTCGTGGCGCGGTTCCCGAGCCTGGAAAAGGCGGTGGAGTGCTACCACTCGGCCGCCTATCAGGCGGCGCTGGCCCATGCCAAGGGCGCCTCGAGCGCGATCTGATGGTGGTGGAAGAGGCCGAGTAACCCAGCCTCACCACAGGTAGGATGGGCCATCCGGCCCATCACCCCAACAAAAAAGCCGCCCCTTGGGGCGGCTTTTCTTGTCAGGCCGAGCGGCTTGCGCGCTTGCGGTCGTTCGGGTCGAGGAAGCGTTTGCGCATCCGGATGTTCTTCGGCGTCACTTCGACCAGTTCGTCATCGTCGATATAGGCGATGGACTGTTCCAGCGACAGTTTCACCGGCGTCGTCAGGCGCACGGCCTCGTCGGTGCCCGAGGCGCGGACGTTGGTCAGCTGCTTGCCCTTCAGCGGGTTCACTTCCAGATCGTTGTCGCGGTTGTGTTCGCCGATGATCATGCCGGTGTAGACCTGTTCCTGCACACCGATGAAGAAGTGGCCGCGGTCTTCCAGTTTCCACATCGCATAGGCGACCGAAATGCCGGTTTCCATCGAGATCAGAACGCCCTGACGGCGGCCCTCGATCGGGCCCTTGTGCGGCGCCCAGTCGTGGAACACGCGGTTCAGAACGCCGGTGCCGCGCGTGTCGGTCATGAACTGGCCGTGATAGCCGATCAGGCCGCGCGACGGGACATGGGCGATGATGCGGGTCTTGCCGCGCCGGCGGGCTTCATCTCGACCAGATCGCCCTTGCGGGGGCCGGTCAGCTTTTCGATCACCGCGCCGGTGTATTCGTCATCGACGTCGATGGTGACTTCTTCGATCGGCTCGTGCCGCACGCCGTCGATGTCGCGGAAGATGACGCGGGGGCGCGAGATCGACAGTTCGAACCCTTCGCGGCGCATGTTTTCGATCAGCACGCCCATCTGCAATTCGCCGCGGCCCGACACCTCGAACGCGTCGCCGCCGGGGGTGTCGGCGACCTTGATCGCGACGTTGACTTCGCCTTCGCGCATCAGGCGTTCGCGGATGACGCGGGATTGCACCTTGGTGCCGTCCTTGCCCGCCAGGGGCGAATCGTTGATGCCGAAGGTCACGGTGATGGTCGGCGGGTCGATCGGCTGGGCGGGCAGCGGGATGTCGAGTTCCAGCGCGCAGAGCGTGTCGGCCACGGTGGCCTTGGACATGCCGGCGAGCGTCACGATGTCGCCGGCCATCGCCTCGTCAATCGCGGTCTGGTTCAGGCCGCGGAAGGCCAGAACCTTGGTCACGCGGAACTGTTCCAGCTTTTCGCCGGTGCGCGACAGCGCCTTCAGCGTCTCGCCAACGCGCAGGGTGCCGGATTCGACGCGGCCGGTCAGGATGCGGCCGATGAAGGGGTCGGCGGACAGGGTGGTGGCCAGCATGCGGAACGGCTTGTCGGCGTCCTTGACCTGACGCGGCGGCGGGGACATGCGCGACGATCATGTCGAACAGCGCGTCAAGGTTCTTGCGCGGGCCGTCCAGTTCCGATCGGCCCAGCCAGAGCGGCCCGAGGCGTAGAGATGCGGGAAATCAAGCTGTTCGTCGGTGGCGCCGAGGTTGGCGAACAGGTCGAACACCTCGTTCAGGGCGCGGTCGGGTTCGGCGTCGGGCTTGTCGACCTTGTTCAGCACCACGATGGGGCGCAGGCCAAGGGCCAGCGCCTTGGACAGCACGAATTTGGTCTGCGGCATCGGGCCTTCGGCGGCGTCGACCAGCAGGCACACGCCGTCGACCATGGACAGGATACGCTCCACCTCGCCACCGAAATCGGCGTGGCCGGGGGTGTCGACGATGTTGATGCGGATGCCGTTGTGTTCGACGCGAGGTGCATTTCGCCAGAATGGTGATGCCGCGCTCGCGTTCGATGTCATTGCTGTCCATCGCGCGTTCGGTCACGGCCTGGTTGTCGCGGAAGGAGCCGGACTGCTTCAGAAGCTCGTCAACGAGGGTGGTCTTGCCATGGTCGACGTGTGCGATAATGGCGATGTTGCGAAGCTCCATCGGGCGTCTCTTTCAGTTTTCTGCGGTTGGCGACGGCCTTACAGGAGAAGGCCGGCATTGGCTAGGGCGGGTAAAAGCGAAAGGCCGGGCGGCCAACTTGCATCCGCCCGGATCGCAATTGCATCGGAGATAGTAACGAGCGGAGGGCAGACTCAGCCGATGCAGCGCCTTGTTCAGGTATTCATCGACCTTTTCCAGATAGCCGATGGTCGTCAGCCATTTCTGATCGGGGCCGACCAGCAGGGCGAGGTCCTTGGTCATCCAGCCATCTTCGACCGTATCGACGGTGACCTTTTCCAGCGTCGTCGCAAAGCGCATCAGCGCGTCGTTGTCGTCCAGTTTGGCGCGGTGCTTCAGCCCGCCGGTCCAGGCGTAGATCGACGCGACGGAGTTGGTCGAGGTCGCCTTGCCCTTCTGATGCTCGCGGAAGTGGCGGGTGACGGTGCCGTGGGCGGCCTCGGCCTCGACGATCTTGCCATCGGGCGTCATCAGGACCGAGGTCATCAGGCCGAGCGAGCCGAAGCCCTGCGCCACGGTGTCGGACTGCACGTCGCCGTCATAGTTCTTGCAGGCCCAGACATAGCCGCCCGACCATTTCATCGCCGAGGCCACCATGTCGTCGATCAGGCGGTGTTCGTAGGTGATGCCCTTGGCTCTTGAACTTGTCGTCGAATTCCTCGTCGAAGACCTTCTGGAACAGATCCTTGAAGCGGCCGTCATAGGCCTTGAGGATGGTGTTCTTGGTCGACAGATACACCGGCCAGCCCTTGAGCAGGCCGTAGTTCATCGAGGAGCGGGCAAAGTCGATGATGCTGTCATCGAGGTTGTACATGCCCATGTAGACGCCGGCGGAGGGCGCGGAGTAGACGTCCCGTTCGATCATCGTGCCATCGTCGCCGACGAATTTCATCGTCAGCTTGCCCTTGCCGGGGAAGTGGAAGTCGGTGGCGCGGTACTGGTCGCCAAAGGCGTGGCGGCCGATCGACGATGGGCTTGGTCCAGCCCGGCACAAGGCGCGGCACGTTCTTGCAGATGATCGGCTCGCGGAAGATCACGCCGCCGAGGATGTTGCGGATCGTGCCGTTGGGCGATTTCCACATCTGCTTCAGGCCGAATTCCTCGACCCGCTGCTCGTCGGGGGTGATGGTCGCGCATTTGACGCCGACGCCGTATTTCTTGATCGCATCGGCGCTGTCGATGGTGATCTGGTCGTTGGTCGCATCGCGGCCTCGATGCCGAGGTCATAGTATTTCAGGTCGATGTCGAGATAGGGCAGGATCAGCTTTTGCTTGATGAAATCCCAGATGATCCGGGTCATTTCGTCGCCGTCGAGTTCGACGACGGGGTTTGCCACCTTGATCTTGGTCATGTCCGGCCCTTTCAGGAGGTAGAATTGATTTCCTGCTGCATAGGGGAAAAGTCGACGAAAGGGAAGACGGTATGCGATGGTATACCGATTTCGCTGAAGGTCAGCTTGCTTGACCCGATTCCAGCACGGTGTTATCGCGCTTTCAGGCTATCTGGGACACAAATAGAATGCGGCAACTATATTTGCATGTTGGGGTTCACCGGACCGCCACCACGTCAATTCAGCGGTTTTTGCGGGCAAACTTCGATACGCTGTTGGAAAAGGGTTATTTCTACCCGTTCGGCGTGGTGCGTCACAATGCGGTCGTTTCGCGGATGCGGGATGGCGTGCTGGATGTGGAAGATTTCGCCGCCGACCTGTTGCGCCGGGTTGAGGCAAAGGCCGAAGCGTCCACGGCGGTCATCCTCAGCGATGAGGATATGTCCAACATCGAAGATTTCAGCATCTTCAAACCGTTGACCAAGCTGTTTGACGTCAAGGTTGTGGTCTCGTTGCGCCGACAAGATCTGTGGTTGGAAAGCTGGTTTTTCCAGAACCTGAAATGGCAATGGAACCCGTCGCTGTCGCACCTGACGTTTGCATGAGTTCTTTGCCCGCCGCAAAGAGTTCTCACTGGATCGACTACGCCGCACGTCTTGCGCATTATGAGGATGTGTTCGGGCCGGGTTCGGTCATCGCGGGGGTGTTTGAGAAGGGCGATATGCAGGGCGGGCCGATTGCCGCGTTCTTGCGGATGGTCGGGATCAGCGACATGGCGGGCTTTGGCCCGATGTTGCATTCCAACAGCTCCATGTCGCCGTTGATGACGGAATTCATCCGCCAGTTGCCCTTGGATGAGATGGGGGGCAGCGACCGGCGGTTCTTTGAAAAGGCCTGCAACGAGGTCGATACCACGCTGGTGAAGGAAGACGCGCGGCTTATCATGCCTTTCGAACAGCGGTTGGCTGTGCAGGCGGATTATGCTGCGGGCAATGCCTTGGTGGCGAAGAAGTATTTGGGCCGCGACACGTTGTTCCGTGACCCGTTGCCCGCACCGACCGACCCGCTGGCGACCATGGCGCTGCCGGAGAAGTCGTCGGATCTTATGCAGGATTTCGTGGCACCGTTTGTCCGCTCTTTGGGTGCGCTGATGGCCGAAGTGCGGGCGGAAGAGGCGTCGCGGGCGGTGCAGTCCCTATCGGCGCAGATGCCGCGTGGTCCGGGTCAGCGTCGTCAGGCTGCCAAGGGGCCGAAGGGTCCGGGCACAAAAGCCCCGGGATCGAAGGGTGCAGGGGCAAAAGGTTCGGCTACAAAGGCCAAGCTGCCAAAGGTCCGGCTACAAAAGGCCCAGTAGCTAAAGGCCCGGCCGCCAAAAATCAGGGGCCGAAAAAGGACCGCGTCAAACCGCGCACATAAGACCACAGGGCCGGGGCGCCACGGGCGATCTTCTGGCCGACCCGGTCGTCGAGTTGGTCTGAGGTGACTTTGTATTCGATCCACGTCCCGCCACCGCTTTGCAGGTTGGCCATGACTGGCTGCACCCGGTCCAGCGATTTCGCGAAGAGCGCGTCGGGGGTCTGGGCCGCCTCAAACTCATCCCACAGGGTGCGGAAAGGCGCGGCAAGGTCCGGCGGCAGCAGGCCAAAGATGCGGTCGGCGGCGGCTTGTTCGGCGGCTTGGGTATCGGTGGAGCCGTGGGCCGTGCCATTCGCCGAATGGATCGGCACGTCGCCGACGTCAATCTCAACCAGATCATGCAGGATCAGCATCCTGATGACCCGGTTGATATCGACGCCGGGCGCGGCCTGATCGGCCAGTACCATCGCATAAAGCGTCAGATGCCACGAATGTTCGCCCGAGTTTTCGCGCCGCGAGCCATCAACAAGCGTGGTGGCGCGCAACACTGATTTCAGGCGGTCCGCCTCATTCAGAAAGCCGAACTGGGCGTCTAGCCGGTCGGTCATGGCCCGGTCGCTCATGTCTAAGTCAGTTGTCCCCACCGCGCGGGGCGGCAGGGGCTGCGGTGCCGGCCCGTTTGGCCTTGATGGTTTGCTCAAGATAGGCGCGGCCCTTGCGTTCGGCCAAGAGGGCGCGCATCGCGGTCATATAAGCCTCTTGCGTGGTTGGTGACATGTCCAGCAGGACCTTGGCACACCCGGTCATGCAGATGTTCGTCGCCAAATTCGTCCATCGCTTCGATGGTGTCTTTGGCCAAAGCCTCGGTCAGGTCCTGCAGGATGCCCATGTTAGCGTGTCACCTCGGTCAAGCGGCGTTTCACATAGGTCGAAACGGTGTCGATCATCGGCTTCATGTGCAATCTCTTCGTCCTTGAAGAAGTGATCGGCCCCTTCGATCTGGGTATGGGTGATGGTGATACCCTTCTGCTCATGCAGTTTGTTGACCAGCGCCAAGGTGTCCTTGGGCGGGGCGACCTTGTCGGCGGTGCCGTTGATGATGAGACCAGAGGCGGGGCAGGGTGCCAGGAAGCTGAAATCATACAGGTTGGCGGGGGGCGCGACCGAGATGAAGCCGGTGATTTCCGGGCGGCGCATCAACAGCTGCATCCCGATCCAGGCGCCAAAGGAGAAGCCTGCGACCCAGCAATGCTTGGCGTTCTGGTTCATCGATTGCAGATAATCGAGCGCGCTTGCGGCATCCGACAATTCACCGATGCCCAGATCATACTCACCCTGCGAGCGACCAACGCCACGGAAGTTGAACCGCATGACGGTGAAGCCAAGGTTGTAGAACGCGTAGTGCAGGTTGTAGACAACCTTGTTGTTCATCGTGCCGCCATAGTTCGGATGCGGATGCAACACGATGGCGATCGGGGCGTCGCGATCCTTTTGCGGATGATAGCGACCTTCTAGGCGGCCTTCGGGGCCGGCGAAAATGACTTCGGGCATGTGTCCTGCCTGCGTGTGAGGGCGATTGTTGACTAAATCGCTCAGATAACTTAGAACCGTTCCAAGGGTGGCGATTGCCACGCCGTGGGTCCGGGTTTCAGGTAATGGCCGGGGCGCTTCACGTCAATGGGAATGGCTGGTCTAGCGATGAAACTGTCGACCAAAGGACGTTATGCGATGGTGGCACTGGCCGATCTGGCCCTTGTGGACCATGCGCCGGGGAAAACCGAAGAGTTGATGTCGCTCGCGGCGGTGGCCAAACGGCAGGATATCTCTTTGCCCTATCTGGAGCAGTTGTTTGTCAAACTGCGCCGGGCGGGGTTGGTTGAGGCGGTTCGGGGGCCGGGCGGCGGATATCGGCTGGCAAAAAGCCCGGATGCGATCCGGATTTCCGATGTGATGCAGGCGGTCGATGAGACGGTGGACGCGATGCACACCGGGGCGGGGGCCAGCGGCGGCGTGTCGGGGTCTCGGGCGCAGAGCCTGACCAATCGGTTGTGGGAGGGTCTGTCGGCCAATGTCTATGTGTTCTTGCACCAGACCCGGCTGTCGGATGTGATCAGCAACGAAATGCAGCCCTGTCCGGCGGTGCCGGCTTTGTTCCGGGTGGTGGACGAAGAATGAACCGGGGGCACAAATTTTCTGCGAAAATTTGGGGGTGCTTGTGAGGGGCCGGGTCTATCTGGATCACAATGCCACGACGCCGCTGCGCGCTGAGGTGCGGGCGGCGATGATTGCGGCCATGGATGTGGTGGGCAATCCGTCTTCGGTGCATGCCGAGGGGCGGCTGGCCAAGGGGCTGATTGAACGGGCGCGGGCGCAGGTGGCGGCGGCTTTGGGGGCTGAGGGGGCGGACATCGTCTTTACCTCTGGTGCGACCGAGGCGGCGGCCCTGGCCTGTTCCGGGCGCGGGTTGGTCTGCGCGGATGTGGAGCATGATGCGGTGTCGGCGTGGTGTGATGCTGTGCTGCCGGTCGATGATTTGGGCCGGGTGACGGTGGCCGAGCCGTCGCGGTCGGCGCTGCAACTGGCCAATTCCGAGACCGGGGTTGTGCAGGATTTGCCCGAGGGGCTGGCGGTGTCGGACCTGACGCAGGCCTTTGGCAAGCTGCCGGTGGCGTTCAACTGGCTGGGCGTCGATATGGGGCTGGTCTCGGCGCATAAGCTGGGCGGGCCCAAAGGGATTGGCGCGTTGGTTCTGCGGCGGGGCTTGGATGTCGCGCCGCAGTCTGCAGGGCGGCGGGCAGGAGATGGGCCGGCGGGCGGGCACCGAGAACCTGATCGGCATCGCCGGATTTGGGGCTGCGGCCGAGGCTGCCGCGCGGGATTTGGCCGATGGCGTGTGGGACCGGGTGGCCGAACTTAGAAATACTCTAAATCAGGCATTGTCGGCCTTTGGATTTGATACTATTTCTGTCGGGAATAGCGCGCGACGTTTGCCGAACACTTTGTGCCTGATCGCCCCCGGCTGGAAGGGCGAGACGCAGGTGATGGCGATGGATCTGGCGGGCTTTGCCATTTCGGCGGGGTCGGCCTGTTCCAGCGGCAAGGTCCGGGCCAGCCGGGTGTTGAAGGCGATGGGGTTTGACGAGGGGCGGGCGGCGCAGGCCATCCGCATCTCGCTGGGTCCTGAGACGACCGAGGAAGAGGTTTTGCGCTTTGCCGAAGTGTGGGGCCGTGAATACAAGCGCATTCTGGCGCGCGTTGCATGAGGTTGGGGTCGCAAGAGCCTGAAAGATAAGGAATATGACCATGGCGGCTTTGGATGTGGACGTGCGGGACGGGGTTGATCGGGAAACCATCGACACGGTCAATGCCATGTCGGGCACCTATAAATACGGCTGGTCGACCGATATCGAAACCGACTATGCGCCCAAGGGCCTGTCCGAGGATATCGTCCGTCTGATCTCGTGACAAGAACGGCGAGCCGGAGTGGATGCTGGAATGGCGGTCTGGCGGCCTATCGCCGCTGGCTGAAGATGGAAGAGCCGACCTGGGCGATGGTGAACTATCCCAAGATCGACTATCAGGACCAGTATTACTATGCCAAGCCGCAAGCAGCATGGCGGTCAAGCCGAAGTCGCTGGACGAGGTCGATCCGAAGCTGCTGGCGACCTACAAGAAGCTGGGGATTCCGTTGAAGGAGCAGGCTCTGCTGGCCGGGGTCGAGATGCCCGAGGGTGAGCGGCGCGTGGCGGTGGATGCGGTGTTTGATAGCGTGTCGGTCGGCACCACCTTCAAGGCGGAACTGGCCAAGGCCGGCGTGATCTTCTGTTCGATCTCCGAGGCGATGCGCGAGCATCCTGAACTGGTGCGCAAATATCTGGGCACGGTCGTGCCGCAGTCGGACAACTACTTTGCCACGCTGAATTCTGCCGTGTTTTCGGATGGGTCGTTCGTCTATATCCCGCCGGGCACCCGCTGCCCGATGGAACTGTCGCACCTATTTCCGCATCAATGCCGAGAATACCGGGCAGTTTGAACGCACGCTGATCATTGCCGACAAGGGCAGCCTATGTGTCCTATCTGGAGGGCTGCACGGCCCCCAAGCGCGACATCCCGCAACTGCACGCGGCCGTGGTCGAACTGGTGCTGCTGGAGGATGCCGAGATCAAGTATTCGACCGTCCAGAACTGGTATCCGGGCGATGAAAACGGCAAGGGCGGCATCTACAACTTTGTCACCAAGCGGGCCGATTGCCGGGGCGACCGGTCCAAGGTGATGTGGACGCAGGTGGAAACCGGGTCGGCGATCACCTGGAAATACCCGTCCTGCATCCTGCGCGGCGATGACAGCCAGGGCGAGTTCTACTCCATCGCCATCGCCAACAACGCCCAGCAGGCCGACACCGGCACCAAGATGATCCATCTGGGCAAGCGGACCAAGATCGCGCATCGTGTCCAAGGGCATCTCGGCGGGCCGGGCGCAGAACACCTATCGCGGGCTGGTGTCGATGCACCCCAAGGCGACCGACAGCCGCAACTATACCCAGTGCGACAGCCTGCTGATCGGCGACAAATGTGGGGCGCATACCGTGCCCTATATCGAGGTCAAGAACAACTCCTCCCGCGTGGAGCATGAGGCGACCACGTCGAAGGTCGACGAGGATCAGTTGTTCTATTGCCGGTCAGCGGGCATGGACGAGGAAGAAGCCGTGGCGCTGGTCGTCAACGGCTTCTGCCGCGAGGTGCTGCAGGCCCTGCCGATGGAATTTGCCATGGAGGCGCAAATCCTTGTCGCGATCTCGCTTGAAGGCTCGGTGGGCTGACGGGTTGCGCGAAATGGCACCAATTACTCCTCAATTTGGCCACTGTTTCACGAGCTTGCTGTAGTGCAGAGTTGGGAACTGGGGGCATATCAGCATGAATGCGATTTCGCAAAATCACGCGGATTTTGCAGCACGCGTCGGCGCGGGTCGAGCGCAACGTCGCTGAGGCGCGGCAATTGCTGTAGGTCGGCGTGGACGAGGTCTATCGACATGCCACGGCGCGAACGCAAAGCCGCGGGTCGGCGGGTCGGTGCTGTCGTGCAGAACGCGCTGTATCCGGTCTCGCATGGTCGCGGCGGTGGTGTTGGGGGCGGTGTCGCATGGCATCGGGCAGGTGCTGCGGTTTCAGGTGCAGGGCTTGCCCGATCTAAAGGCCAATCCCGATATCGAAATGCTGGTGCAGGTCATTCTGGGGATCTGTGATTTCCATTGTGCCTCGGCTATGTGCTGCGGCTGCAATCGCAACGCTTCATGACGCTGAAATCGACCGGGCGTGGTGTTGGGCGTGCTGTTCTTTCACAACGCGGTGCATCTGTCTCCGCAAGCGTTTGCGGCGGTGACCTCGGACATGTGGGTCAATCAGGTGGTGCAGCCATACCAGGCCCATTCGATGCTGTGGCGCGGGATCAGTTTCGTGTTCTGACCGGGGGCCGCCATGGCAGGGTGACGCGCCGATCCTGACCCTGCCGCCCGAGGAGGCGGCGGCGCTGATCGGCGGCCTATCAGGGCGCGCAGGTGATTCTGGAATATGGCTCGGGTGGGTCGACCGTCATGGCGGGCGCTTTGCCGCGGCCGACGGGTGTTCGCAGTCGAAAGCTCGGCCCCGTGGCTGGACAAGATGCAGGCGTGGTTTGCCGCCAATCCGGCCAAGGCCGAGCTGCACCTGCACCACGGCGATATCGGCAAAACCCGCGACTGGGGCTTTCCGGTGGACCACAAGGCGCTGGCGCGCTGGTCGGGCTATCCGGTTTCGGTCTGGGACCGGCCGGATTTTCAGCATCCCGATGTGGTGCTGATTGATGGGCGGTTCCGGCTGGCCTGTGCGCTGACCGTGCTGTTCCGCATCACCCGCCCGGTGACTGGTGCTGATCGACGATTACATCGACCGGCCCGGCTACAAACGGATCGAAACGCTGGTCGGGGCGCCCGAGATGATGGGCCGCATGGCGCGGTTTACCTTCACCCCCATGGCTATGCCGCCGCGCATGCGCTGCATGGATCATGGCGGCCTTTGCCAACCCTAATTAGAGTACGTGAAGGATATCACGATGCTGACGATCAAGAACCTGCATGTCCAGCTGGAAGAAGAAGACAAGACAAATCCTGAACGGGGTCGATCTGAGATCGGCGCTGGCGAGGTTCATGCCATCATGGGGCCGAACGGGTCGGGCAAATCGACGCTGTCCTATGTGCTGGCGGGCCGTGACGGCTATGAGGTGACCGAGGGTTCGGCACGCTGGCAGGCGCAGGATCTGCTGGCGATGGAACCCGAGGCGCGGGCCGCGGCGGGGTTGTTCCTGGCGTTTCAGTATCCGGTCGAAATTCCCGGCGTTGGCAACATGACCTTTCTGCGCACCGCGCTGAACGCACAGCGCAAGACGCGCGGCGAGCCGGAGGTTTCGGCCGGCGATTTCCTGAAACTGGTGCGCGACAAGGCCAAGGCGCTGCAGATCGACGCCGACATGCTGAAGCGCCCGGTCAATGTGGGCTTTTCGGGCGGCGAGAAAAAGCGCAACGAAATCCTGCAGATGGCCATGCTGGAGCCGCAAGATGTGCATTCTGGACGAAACGGATTCCGGGCTGGACGTGGATGCGATGAAGCTGGTGGCCGAGGGCGTGAATGCGCTGCGCGAAGGCGGGCGGTCGTTTCTGGTCATCACCCACTATCAGCGCCTGCTGGACCATATCAAACCCGATGTCGTGCACATCATGGCGGCGGGCCGCATCATCAAGACCGGCGGGCCGGAACTGGCGCTGGAGGTCGAAAACAACGGCTATGCCGATATTCTGGCCGAGGTGCAGTGATGGGGCTGATGCAGGTCAAGCAGGATCAGCTGGCCGCGCGGCTGGCTGGACTGACGCTGCCCAGGGCGTTGACGCCGCACGGGCCGACGGCCTTGGCGCGGTTGCAGGCGATGGGTCTGCCGGGCAAGCGCGATGAATACTGGCGCTATACCGATCCGGTCAGCCTGACTGCAGATCGACGCGCCCGAGGCCGCGGTGTTCGACGCCAGCGACGAGGCGCCGGTCTTTGGCGCGATCGACCGGCTGAAGCTGGTCTTTGTCGACGGGGTGTTCGACGCCGCGGCCTCGGACGACCTGACCCTGGCCGGGGTCGAGATTTCGCGTCTGGCGCAGGTCGCGGGCCGCATTGGGCCGAGGGTCTGTATGGCACGCTGGAGACCGCAGGGCCAGACCCCGGTGGCGCGGCCCTTGGCGGCGTTCAACTCGGCCTATGCCACGCGATGGCGTGCTGATCCGGGTGACGGGGCAGGCGGCCAAGCCGTTTCGCTGATCTATATCCATGAATCAGAGACTTCCGACGCGATCTTGCACCATGTCGTCAAGGTGGAGCCGGGCGCCGAGCCTGACCCTGCTGGAAAACGGCCCGGCCGCCGCCCGGTTCAACGCGGTGATGGAGGTTGAGGTCTGGCGACGGCGCCGCTTCCACCACATCCGCGCCCAGGGCCGCGACCATGACCGCCGCGCCGTGACCCATATCTTTGCCCGTCTTGGGCGCCAAGGTCGCTGTTCAAGAGTTTCACCCTGACGGCCAATGGCGTGCTGACCCGCAACGAGGCGGTGATCGAGCTGACGGGCGACGATGCCCGCGCCCATGTGGCCGGGGCGGCGGTGGGCGATGGCACGCTTCCACCATGACGACACCGTGTTCGTCACCCATGACGCCCTGCGCTGCGAAAGCCGTCAGGTGTTCAAGAAGGTGCTGAAGAACGGCGCGGTCGGGGTGTTTCAGGGCAAGATCCTGGTCAAACACGGCGCGCAAAAGACCGACGGCTATCAGATCAGCCAGGCGCTGCTGCTGGACGACGACAGCCAGTTTCTGGCCAAGCCGGAGCTTGGAGATCTACGCCGATGACGTGAAATGCAGCCACGGCTCGACCTCGGGCGCCATCGACGAGACGGCGCTGTTCTATCTGCGCTCGCGCGGGGTGCCGATGCGGCAGGCGCAAGCGCTGCTGGTGCTGGCCTTCCTGGCCGAGGCGATTGCCGAGATCGAGGATGAGGCGATTGCCGAGGATATCCGCAGCCCGGCTGGAGGGTTGGCTGGCAAGGCACGACCGCTGATGTCTGTCACGCACGATATCGTGGCAAGCTGGCGTCACCCGCGTGCCGTGGTGCGCCGCCATTGCGGCGCGGGACGTCGGAGGCCTTTGCCCTGTCGCTGCTGCTGACCGGGCTGATCCTGATGTATGTGGCGCTGGCGCCGTTTCTGGCGCGCGAGGCGCAGTTGAACCCGGAGGTGCCCCTGTTGCCGCGGGCTATTGGCCGCGGCGATGGGGATGCTGGCTATCGATCCCGGTGTTGTACCTGCTGGCGGCGCTTGGTCCATCTTGTGGCGCGGCTGATGGGCGGGCAGGGGCACGCTGGTACGGCGGGCGGATCGCGCTGTTCTGGGCGCTTGGTCGCGATCTCGCCGGCGGTGCTGATGGCCGGGTTGGTGCAGGGCATGATGGGTCTTGGTACTGCGTCAAATATTCTGGGGCTGGGCGTGGCCGTGGGGTTTCTGCTGTTCTGGAGCGTCAACCTGCGTGAAGTGGAAAGCTAGGCCGATGAACCTGTCCGATATTGTCAAAGCCATGCAGTTCACGCTGTCCGCCCCGCGTCAGGGCGCGCGTCTGGTGATGAACTGGAAGATTTCCACTACCGAGGGGTGGCTTGCCTTGGCGCTTGCCGCCATCATCTCGACCCTGCTGGCCGAATTGCTCAGCCAACTGATCCCCGGTCAGATTGAGCCGGCAATGGCCGCCGTTCTCAGCACGCCGATGGAGTTTGCAGCCCTGCAGTTTCTGGGGCTGAGCCTTATCACCTTGATCATGTTCGCCTTTGGTCGGCAGTTCGGCGGCAAGGGCAGCTTTGCTGAGACAGTGTCGGTCGTGGCGTGGTTGCAGGCGATATTGCTGGTGATCCAGACCGCGCAGATCGTGACCTTGCTGGTTCTGCCGGTGCTGTCGTTCTTCATCGGTATCGGCGGGCTGGCCCTGACGATCTGGCTGGTGGTCAATTTCGCGGCTGAACTGCACGGTTTCCGCTCATTGTTGAAGACCTTCATTGGCATGATTGCAGCCTTCATCATCGTGGTGATCGTGCTGTCGCTGATCTTGATCTTTGTGTTCGGTATAGGGGTCCGCCAATGTATGATGTCGCAAAAGTCCGCGCCGATTTCCCGATCCTGTCGCGTCAGGTGAACGGCAAGCCGCTGGTCTACCTCGACAATGGCGCCTCGGCGCAAAAGCCGCAGGTGGTGATCGACGCGATGACGCGGACCTATGCGCACGAATATGCCAACGTTCACCGGGGGTTGCACTACCTGTCCAACCTCGCGACCGACAATTACGAGGCGACGCGCGGCAAGATCGCCCGGTTTCTGAACGCCGCCTCACCCGATCATATCGTCTTCACCACCGGCACGACCGAGGCGATCAACCTGGTGTCCTACGCCTGGGCCGCGCCGCGGTTTCAGCCGGGGGATGAGATCGTCCTGTCGATCATGGAGCATCACGCCAACATCGTGCCCTGGCATTTCCTGCGCGAACGGCAGGGCGTGGTGCTGAAATGGGTCGAGGTGGACGCCAATGGCGATCTGGACCCGGAGGCGGTGCTGGACGCCATCACGCCGCGCACCCGGCTTGTCGCCGTCACCCATATGTCGAACGTGCTGGGCACCGTGGTCGATGTCGCCGCGATCTGTCGGGGGGCGCAAGGCCAAGGGTGTGCCGGTGCTGGTCGATGGCTCGCAGGCGGCGGTGCATATGCCGGTTGATGTGCAGGCCATTGGCTGCGATTTCTATGCGATCACCGGGCACAAGCTATACGGTCCCAGCGGGTCCGGCGCGATCTATATCCACCCCGACCGCATGGCCGAGATGCGCCCCTTCCTCGGCGGCGGCGACATGATCCGCGAGGTGACGCGCGATACCGTGACCTAGAACGACCCGCCGATGAAGTTCGAGGCTGGCACGCCCGGCATCGTTCAGCAGATCGGCCTGGGCGTGGCGCTGGACTATATGATGGGTCTGGGGATGGCCAATGTCGCGGCGCATGAACGGTCGTTGCGCGACTATGCCCGCGACCGGTTGGACGGGCTGAACTGGCTGAACGTGCAGGGCAATTCGGCGACCAAGGGGGCGATCTTTTCCTTCACCCTGGACGGCGCGGCCCATGCCCATGACATCTCGACCGTGCTGGACAAACGCGGTGTTGCCGTGCGCGCAGGCACCCATTGCGCCATGCCGCTGATGCAGCATTACGGGCTGACCGCAACCTGCCGCGCCTCGTTCGGTCTGTACAACACGGTCGAGGAAGTGGACGCGCTGATCTCGGCGCTGGAGCTGTGCCACGATCTGTTTGCATGACCGAGTGGGTGGCGCTTCTTTATTCGGTTGTTCTGACACCGGTGCGCCGGGTCAAATCGTCTGACCTGCTGGAACTGGCGGAGGTACTAAGTCTTGGCCCGGCCAAAACCGTCTTGTCCACCGGGAACCTGATCTTCCAAGCCTCAGGCGTTGAGGCGGAATTGTCCCGGCGGATCGAAGGCCAAATTGCAGAGGCCTGGGGCAAACCAATTTCCGTTCTGATCCGCTCTGCCGAGGATCTGCGCCGGTTGCTTGCTGCCAACCCGTTCCCCACCCAAACCGCGCTTGACCCAGCGAAGGTAGCCGTCCGTGTGATGCGGGATCCGCTACCCGCAGACCTGAATACCCGAATGTCCGAAATCTGCAGTCAGGAAGAGGCTTTTGCCCTGCAGGATCGCGCCCTGTGGATCATGTCACAGGACCAGCTATCGCTGTCGCCACTGGCGCGGGTGGCTGGATCATCCAAACCGGGCATCGGCACCTTTCGCAACGCGTCTGCCTTGGCCAAGATCGTCGCGGCGCTGACCACCTGATCACCTTTCCCAACTTCAATTCACCCGCGCGCATCATGGCAGGTTGCAGCCCGCAGGAATCCCGTTTATAGACCGCCTCAGGCACCCATAGCTCAGCTGGATAGAGTGTCGCCCTCCGAAGGCGAAGGTCGCACGTTCGAATCGTGCTGGGTGCACCAATCCTCCCAATTCCCCGTGACAGATGGCTTGCATTGGCCAAGGATTTCGCGGATCACCCACCGCAACGGGAGAGTTGGATGTTCTACGCCGCCATAATGCTGATCGCCATGCTGATTGAGGCGGCCCTGAGCTGGCCGCATGCCCTGTACGACCGCATGGGCCATCCCGTGACGTGGTACGGCGCGATGATCGACTATTGTGACCAAAGGTTTAACCGTGAGCAGGATACGTTCTGGGTGCGGCGGCTGAAGGGCGTCGGGGTTGTGCTGGCGCTGTGCTTTCTGGTCTGGCTGGTGATGTGGTTCGTGGTGGCGGCCTTGCCGCATGGCTGGATCGGCACCTTGCTGGCCGGGATCATCGGCTGGCCCTTCATGGCGACCCGCTCTTTGCATGACCATGTGCGCGGCGTCGCATTGCCACTGGCGCGCGGCGATCTGGCTGGCGCGCGTGAGGCGGTTTCGATGATCGTGGGCCGTGATCCTGAGGCGCTCGACGATGCAGGGGTGGCACGGGCGGCGCTGGAAAGCCTTGGCGAAAGCTCCTCTGACGGGGTGGTGGCACCGCTGTTCTGGGGCGTGATCTTTGGTCTGCCGGGGCTTGCCGTCTACAAGATCATCAACACGATGGATTCGATGATCGGCCATCTGAACCCGCGCTATGAGGCGTTTGGCTGGGCCGCAGCCCGGTTGGACGATCTGGTCAACCTGATCCCGGCCCGTCTGACCGGCCTGTTGTTCTGCATTGTGTCTGGCCGGTTCCGTGACAGCTTCATCGTGATGCTGCGCGATGCGGGCAAGCACCGCTCGCCCAATGCAGGCTGGCCAGAGGCTGCCTTGGCCGGGGCGCTTTCGGTTCGCCTGTCCGGGCCGCGGGTCTATGACAATCAAGTCTCTCGTGAGCCTTGGGTGAATGAGGGGGCGGCTGACCCGGATGCCGAGGCTTTGAACCGGGGGCTGGTCATCTACCTCAAGGCGATGGCGGCGTTTGCCGTGGTCTTGCTGGTGTTGGCGCTGATTTGACGGTCCTAGCGGGCGAGTTCGATCAGCCCACCCACATCAATATGTTCTTCCATATGGGCGGCGAGCAGGTCCAGCGTCGCCTCGACCTCGGCGCGGTGCGACCGCTCAGGGGCCGCGATGCCCAGATCGCGCAGAAAGGCCGCGCGGAAATGGTCATCCGAGAACATGCCGTGCAAATAGCTGCCCATCACCCGACCATCCGCCGAGATGGCACCCTCAGCACGGCCCTCAACCTTGGCAAAGGGTTGGCGGCAATCGGGGCCTGTCGTGCGACCAATGTGGATTTCATAGGCTGAGATTGGCAGGCCAGTCGGCATGTGAACCGCTTGGGTTTGCGTCAACCGCTTGTCCGGTGTCATCAGCGTTTCCACATCGAGTAACCCGAGACCCGCCGTCTCACCTGCCGCGCCCTCAATTCCATCCGGGTCTGAAACAACGCGGCCAAGCATCTGATATCCGCCACAAATCCCCAGAACCCGCCCGCCACGCCGGTGATGTGCCAAAAGGTCGATGTCCCAACCCTGCGCCCGCAGATAGGCCAGGTCACCGCGCGTCGATTTGCTGCCGGGGATGATGACCAAAGCCGCATCCGCCGGGATCGGCTGCCCTGCGCCCACCATCACCACCTGCACACCGGGTTCCGATTTCAGCGGGTCCAGATCGTCGAAATTGGCAATGCGTGACAGGTGCAGGCAGGCGATCTTGACGCCAGACCCGGTGGAGGTGGCTATGTCCAAAGCATCCTCGGCTGGCAGGCGCCACGCCTCGGGGAAATAGGGCAAGAACGCCGAAACCGTGCCAGCCGGTCCGGTCGGCGATCATCCGGTAGCCATCGTCAAACAGACGAGGATCACCGCGAAACTTGTTGATTATAAATCCTTTTATCAACGCCTCATCCGCAGGATCCAACACCACTTTGGTGCCCACCATCTGCGCGATGACGCCGCCCCGGTCGATATCACCGACCAGCACCACAGGCACACCCGCCGCCATGGCAAAGCCCATATTGGCAATGTCGCCCCTGCGCAGGTTCACCTCGGCCGGGCTGCCCGCGCCCTCGACCACCACCAGATCATAGGCCGCCTTCAGCCGCCCGAAACTGTCCAACACCGGGGCCATCAGCGACGGCTTCATCGCCGCATAGTCCCGCGCCTTGACTGTCGCCACGCGCCGCCCTTGCACGACAACCTGCGAGCCGACCTCGGATTCGGGCTTCAGCAACACCGGGTTCATGTCGGTATGCGGCTCCAGCCCGCAGGCCATCGCCTGCAGGGCCTGCGCGCGGCCAATCTCGCCACCATCCACCGTGACGGCGGCATTGTTTGACATGTTCTGCGGTTTGAAAGGGGCGACCGACAGCCCGCGCAACCGCGCCGCCCGGCACAGGCCCGCCACGATCAGCGATTTGCCGACGTTCGAGCCTGCCCCCTGGATCATCAAGGCAGGCATCAGGTTACATCCCAAAACTTCAGGCAACCCATCACGGGTCTCATGCGGTGAAATGATAAACCTGCCAACCCCGCGCCGCGCCGCCTCAATATTCTTGTCGGCATCGTCGATCAGCAGAATATCAGCCGGGGCAAGCCCTGACCACTCCTCGATCTGGGCAAAGAACGCCGCCGTCGGGCTTTCTGACGCCCATCTGGCCCGAGGCAAATATCCGCTGCATCCGGTCCGGCAAACCCCATCCGTGTCCAGATATACTCCGCCCGGTGCCGTTCATTGTTGGTCGCAATCACCCCGGGCACGCCGCAGGCCGCCTGCCATCCCAAGACCTGCGTGTCGGCATGGGCGTCCTTGGACAGCCAATAATCCAGCAAATCCGCCGCCTTATGCGGCACCTGCATAGGCCGCGATATAGTCGCCGAGCAGGTCCAGCAGGTCGGCTTGCCCGGTCAGCACCCCGGCAAAGCGCCCGCCGTTGAACATGTAGTCGGTGAACACCTCGGCCGATACGCCCAGATCATCCTCAAACGTCTGCTGCCACAGAAAGAACCCGCCCTCGAATCCCCGGTTCAGCACGCCATCGAAATCCCAGGCGATCAGCTTCAAAACTCGACCCCGATCTGCGCCTTGATGCCCGACCGGAACGGATGCTTGATCAGCGTCATCTCGGTCACCAGATCCGCCGCCTCGATCAACCCCTCGGCCGCGTTGCGCCCGGTCAGCACGACATGGGTCAACGGCGGCTTTTCGTCACGCAAGAAGGTCAGCACATCGTCAAGGTTCAGATAATCATAGCGCAGGGCAATGTTGATTTCATCCAGCAGAACCAATCGGATATCGGGCGTCCCGGATCAGTTCCTTGGCCTTTTCCCAACCGGCCTGCGCCGCCGCGACGTCGCGGGCGCGGTCCTGGGTTTCCCAGGTAAACCCTTCGCCCATGGCGTAAAACTGGCACAGATCGCTGAAATTCTCGGTCAACAGCCGCCGCTCGCCGGTATCCCAGGCGCCCTTGATGAACTGCACCACGGCGCAGGGCATCTGATGCGCGACACAGCGCAGGATCATGCCGAACCCGGACGAGGATTTGCCCTTGCCCGCCCCGGTATGGACGATGATCAGCCCCTTTTCGCCCGATTTGCCGGCCATGATCTTGTCCCGCGCGGCCTTCTTCTTGGCCATCTTGACCGCATGGCGGGCATCGGTCGCTGTCGGTCGTGTCGGTTATGCCGTCTGACATGGCGCTCTCATCCTTGACAATGACCCCTATCCTGCCTCAGTTGGGGGCGTGTTGGTGCCTGTTTTACGACAGGCGAAAAGGGAATGCGACAGGGAACCCGAAGATGGGGCGACCAAAGCGCAGCCGCCCCCGCGACCGTGACCGGAAAGGTCGCCCGATCCACTGGCATCAAAAAGATCGGCTGGGAAGGGGGGCGACCGTTGGGAGAGACCCCAGTATCCGCAAGCCGGGAGACCTGCCAGCACACGGGACTGAACGGCGGACGGGGTGTTCCGCGGCGGGTTTACGGCGGGCTACTGGCCCGCCGCCTGCTGCATTCATCCGGAAGGAATGGGAATGGTACGGCTTCATATCTGCATGACCTGCAAGGCGGGCCTTCCGGTGGAGGAGGGCGCGCCCTGCATGGGTGCCCAGCTTTACGCCGCCATCGCCGCCTTGCCCGCGCCCGAGGGGGTCGAAGTGGTTCAGGTCGATTGCCTGTCCGCCTGCAACACCGGCGCCTCGGTCGCGCTGTCCGCGCCGGGCCGCTGGTCCTATGTCTATGGCCGCATGACCGCCGACAACGCCGCCGATATTCTGGCTGGGGGCCGAGGCCTATGCCCGCGCCCCCGATGGTCTGGTGCCGTGGCGCGAACGCCCCGTGATCTTCCGCAAGCAAAGCCTTGCCCGTATTCCGCCACTGGAGGCTGCCATCATGTCTGATCTGTCCAAAATCCCCGTTACCGTGATCACCGGCTTTCTTGGCGTCTGGCAAAACCACGCTGATCCGCCACCTGATGGCCAACCCGCAGGGCAAGCGTCTGGCCGATTCTGGTCAATGAATTTGGCACGGTCGGGCGTCGACGGCGACATCCTGAAATCCTGCGCCGATGAAAGCTGCCCGGTCGAAAACATCGTGGAACTGGCGAACGGCTGCATCTGCTGCACCGTCGCCGACGAGTTCATCCCGACGATCGAGGCGCTGCTGGCCCTGCCGCAGCGCCCCGACCATATCCTGATCGAAACCTCGGGCCTCGCGCTGCCGAAACCGCTGCTCAAGGCGTTCGACTGGCCCGCGCATCCGCTCGCCTGATCACCGTCGACGGCGTGATCACCCTGGCCGATGCCGAAGCCGTCGCCTCCGGCCATTTCGCCGGGTGAACTGACCGCGGCGCAGATCGCCGCCGGGCGAACATGACACGCCCCTTGGGTGAGGTGTTCGAGGATCAGATCGCCTGCGCCGACATCGTACTGCTGACCAAGGCCGATCTGGCGGGCGAGGCCGGCATCGCCGCCGCCCGCGACGTCGTCGAGGTCGAGGTGACCGAAAAGGGCCGGGTCGCCTGCCGATCCTGACCATGACCGAAGGCATCATCGACCCGCGCGTGATCCTGGGCCTGAACGCCGCCGCCGAGGATGACCTGGGCGCGCGGCCCAGCCATCACGACGGCGAGGATGGCCACGAGCATGACGATTTCAACTGCCTTGTCATCGGCCTTGCCCGAAGTTTCCGACCCGGCCGACGCTGATGGCCGCCATTCAGAAACCTTGGCGCGGGATCACAGCATCCTGCGCGTCAAGGGCTATGTGGCCGTCACGGGCAAGCCGATGCGCCTGTTGGTGCAGGCGGTGGGCGAGCGGGTGCGCACCCAGTATGACCGGCCTTGGGGCAGCACGCCGCGCGCCTCGCATCTGGTGGTGATCGCCGAACAGGCCGACATTGACGAAGCCGCCATCCGCGCGGTTCTGGGGGCCTGACATGCACGTCGTATTCCGCGAAAGTCACGGGCTGGACGAAACGGCGACGCCGTTCGATCCGGGCCAAGACCCGGCGGAGATGATCGTTCTGTCATTTTCCGACAGCGACCTTGGCGCCTTTGCCGCGGGCTGGCACCGGGCAGCGGGCAGCCTGCCCAGCCTGCGCCTGTGCAATCTGGTGGCGCTGCGGCATCCGCTGTCGGTCGACACCTATGTCGAGCGGACGCTGCAGGGGCCAACGCCATTCTGGTGCGCCTGATCGGCGGCGAGGCGTATTGGTCCTATGGCCTGGCCTCCCTGCGCGACCTGGCGCAGCGCAAGGGCATTGCGCTCGCCGTCCTGCCCGGCGACGGGCGGCCTGATGCCGGCGCTCGACGCCTATTCGACGGTGCCCAAATCCACCCTGCAGCCGTCTGGCCCAGCTGTGTGATGCCGGTGGCGCCGTCGCGGCGCAAGCCGCCCTGGCGCAACTGGCGCTGGCCGGGGGCCTCTACGCGCCGCCGGTGATCGGGGCGAAAATCGTCCCGGATTACGGCCTTTATCTGCCCGGGCGGGGCGTCGTCACCGACTATCGAAGGGCAGGGCCGCGCGTGGTCGCCGTCGTCTTCTACCGCAGCTACCTGACCGCCGCCGACACCGATACCGTCGACGCCCTGATCACCGAACTGACCGCAGCCGGGCTTCACCGCCTATGGCCTGTTCGCCCCCTCGCTCAAATCGGCCTGCGCTGCCACATGGATCGCCGACACGCTGCGCAGACACCCCCATGCCGCCGTCATCAACGCCACCGCCTTTTCGGCCAAGACGCGCGACGGCACCACGCCGCTGGACGCCGCTGGCTGCCCGGTCTTTCAGATCGCCCTGTCCACCGCCCGCCGCCGCGACTGGGCTGAGGCTGCGCCGCGGCCTGTCGCCCGCCGACCTTGCCATGCATGTCGTGCTGCCCGAGGTGGACGGTCGCATCTTCGCCGGCGTCGCCAGCTTCAAATCCCCCGGCCGCCGCGACCCCGACCTGCAATTCGCCCGCTTTGCCCACCGCGCCGACCCCGACCGCATCGCCGCCGTCGTCGCCCGGGTTACGGCTTGGGCTTCCCTCGCCACGACCCCGACCAGCCAACCGCCAGATCGCCATAATCCTGTCCACCTATCCCGGCCGCGCCTATCAGATGGCCCATGCCGTCGGTCTCGATGCCATCGCCTCGACCGAGGCACTGCTGGCCGACCTGGCCCAAGCGGGCTACGCCTGCCAACCCACCCGAACCCTCGCCCAAGACCTGCAATCCCATACCCAAAGCTGGTCGCTGGAGGCCTACCGCGCCGCCCTTGCCACATCTGCCCGAAGCCCTGCAGGCCGATCTGCAAGCCACATGGGGCGAACCCGACGACTGACCCGCTGTGCCAGAATGACGCCTTCCACTTCCCCGCTACGCTCCACGGCACCACCCTGATCGCCCTGCAACCCGAACGCGGCCGCCACGATCAGCGCGAGCGACGAATACCACGACCTGTCCGCCACCCCGCGCCATGCCTATGTCGCCTTCTACCTGTGGCTGCGCGCCCGCCAGACCCACGCACTGGTCCACATGGGCGCCCATGGCACGCTGGAATGGCTGCCCGGCAAATCCGTCGCCCTGTCCGACGCCTGCTGGCCCGAGGTGCTGACCGGCCCGATGCCCGTGATCTACCCCTTCATCGTCATCGACCCCGGCGAGGCGGCCCAGGCCAAACGCCGCATCGGTGCCGTCACCCTCGGCCACCTGCCGCCGCCGCTGGCCGACCGTCAGCGCTGCCCGAATCGCTTCGCCCGCCTCGAAACACTTGCTCGACGAATACTCCACCGCCGACGGCATCGACCCCGCCCGCCGCACCCGCCTGATGGCCCAAGTCCGCTCCGAAGCGGCCAGCCTCGGACTTGACCGAAGACCTCGCCCTGCCCGCCAAACGCCTCCGCGTTCGAGGCGATGACCGCAGATCGACCGCTTCGTCTGCGACATCAAGGAAAGCCGCTTTGGCGACGGCCTGCACATCTACGGCACCGCCGAGGGCGAGACCGCAGGCCTGCTCGCCGCCCTCAACGGCCAGCCGGTGAAACCCGGCCCCGTCAGGCTCGCCCTACCGTGGCCGCAGCGACGTCCTGCCCACCGGCCGCAACCTCTACTCAGTGGACCCGCGCGCCGTGCCCGTCGCGCAACGCCCACGCCCAAGGCGTCAAACTGGCCGAAGAACTGGTCCGCCGCCACCTGCAAGACCACGGCGACTATCCGCGCGGACTGGTCGTCGACCTCTGGGGCTCTGCCACCATGCGCACCGCAGGCGAAGATTTCGCGATGGCCCTGCACCTCGCGGGCCTGTCCCCGCAATGGGATGCCGGATCAGACCGCGTGACCGGTTTCGAAATCATCCCGCTCGCCCTGCTAAACCGCCCCCGCATCGACGTCACCCTCCGCGTCTCCGGCCTGTTCCGCGACATCTTCCCCAGCCTCGCCCAACTGTTTGAGGCCGGCACCCAAGCCCTCGCCGAACGTGAAGAAAGCGCCGAAGATAACCCCTACACCGAAGCCTCCGCCCGGGTCTTCGCCCCCGAACCCGGCCACTACGGGTTGAACATGGGCGCCGATCTTGATGATTTCACAGACGAATCCCGCGAACGGGCAGGGGAGGCATGGCTTGCCGCCTCATCATGGGCCATCGGCGCTGACGGCCAGTCCCGCAACGACCGCGCAGGCCTCGAACAACGCGTTCTGAACGCCGACAGCTTTGTCCACGCCCAGGATCTCGCCGAATCCGACCTGCTGCTGGCATCCGACTATGCCGCACATGAGGCCGGTTTTGCCGCCGCCGTCACACGCCTCGGCGGCACGAAACCCGCGCTCTACCACCTCGACAACACCAACCCCGACACCCCGCGCGCCCGCAGCCTGACCGAGGAAATCGCCCGCGTCGTCCGCGCCCGCGCCGCCAACCCGCACTGGGCCGACGGCATGATGCGCCACGGTTTTCGGGGCGGGGCCGAGATTGCCGCCACGCTGGACCACATCGCCGCCTTCGCCCATCTGGCCGAGGCCGTGCCGCCGCATCTGTTCGACCTCTACCACGACGCCACCCTGGGCCGCGACGACCTGTGTCGCCTTCTCTGACCGCCGAAAACCCTGCCGCCCTTGCCGCCCTGCAAGACACTTTCCAACGCCTGCACGACGCCGGCCTGTGGACCACCCGCCGCAACTCCATCGCCGCCCGACTGCAGGTGGCACGATGAGGTTCGCCGTCCAAGGCTGGTGCCCCAGCACCCTGCGCCCGATGATGTCCGGCGACGGTCTATTGGTGCGCGTCCGCCCACCGCTGGCCCGCCTGACGCCCGCCAAGCGCAAGGGCTTGGCCCAGGCCGCCCGCACCCGAGGCAACGGCCTGATCGACCTGTCCTCACGCGGCAATATCCAACTGCGCGGCGTCACCGACCACGCGGCCCTGCTGGATGACCTGACCGCTCTCGACTTGATCAACGAGGACCGGCCCAACAGCGTCATCTCACCGTTCTGGCAGGCTGAGGATGGCACAGAAACCATCTACAACCTCCTGCAACCCCATACCCTGCATGACAAATTCGGCTTTGCGCATTGACGTCGGCCCCGAACCCGTCCTGCAAACCACCGCCGCCGACATCCGGATTGAGCGTCACCCAAGCGGCTTCCTGGTCCGCCCCGATGGCGCGACCAAGGGGGCCATAGCCGCCACCCCAGAGCAGGCCGCCGACACCGCCAACCGCCTGGCCCAATGGTTCGCCTCCCAAACCAACGCCAAACGCATGGCCAACGCCGTTGACCTGCCGCCAGAATTTGTCACCACACCAATGACGGTACAGACCTATCGCCCCCACCCCGGCCCGCATCCGATGGGCCAACTCGTGGGCCTCGCCTTTGGTCAGATGACAGCCGAAACCCTTGAAACCCTTTCAGAATTCTCGCTTGCGCATAACCCCATGGCGGATGATCCTGATCGCGGGACACGTAGCCCATCCCGACCTGATCACCGACCCCGCCGACCCGCGCCTGCGCGTCACCGCCTGCACCGGTGCCCCCGGCTGCCCGCAAGCCCTGCAACCGACCCGCGACCTGGCGCGCACGCTGGCCCCGCAAGTGCCGCAAGGTCAGCATCTGCATGTCTCAGGCTGCGCCAAGGGTTGCGCCCATCCCAAACCCGCCGCCTCACCCTATGTGGCACCGACATCGGCTTTGACCTGATCCGCGACGGCACGGCCTCTGATCCGCCAGCGGCCAGTTCACAGATTCAACACCGTCTCTTCAAGGCCCTGTAATGCCACATACATACGAAACCAACGGTGCTGCGATCTACCTGCAAAGCTTTGCCATGATCCGGGCCGAGGCCGACCTCGCCCGCTTTACCCCCGAGGAGGAGATCGTCGCCGTCCGCATGATCCACGCCGCCGGCATGGTCGATCTGGCACGCCATATCCGCTTTTCCCCCGGCATTGCGATCGCCGCCCGTGCGGCGCTGGAGGCTGGTGCCCCAATCCTGTGCGACGCGCGCATGGTCAGCGAGGGCATCACCCGCGCCCGCCTGCCTGCCGACAATCAGGTGATCTGCACCCTGAACGACGCCACAGGTGCCCGCCTTGCTGCACAGCATGGAAAACACCCGGTCCGCCGCCGCACTTGGAACTGTGGCGCCCCCATCTGGCCGGGGCTGTCGTCGCCATAGGAAACGCCCCTACCGCCTTGTTTCACCTGCTGAATATGCTCGAAGACCCCACCTGCCCACGCCCCGCCGCCATCATCGGCTGCCCGGTCGGCTTTGTCGGTGCTGCCGAGTCCAAAGACGCGCTGATGCAGGCGCTGCCGGTGCCATCGGTCATCGTTGCAGGGGCGTCTCGGCGGCTCTGCCATCACTGTCGCCGCCGTCAATGCGCTTGCGGCGCGAAAGGAATAGCATGGGCAAAGTCATCTGCACCGGCCTCGGCCCCGGCGACCCAGATCTGATGAGCGTGCGCTCACACCGCCTGATCTCCAACGCCCGCCCAGATCGCCCATTTCCGCAAGGCCGGCCGTCCCGGTCAGGCCCGCCGCATTGTCGAGGGGATGCTGGCCGCCCGGTGTCACCGAATACGCGATGGAATACCCGGTCACGACCGAGCTGGCACTTTGACAGCCCGGAGTATGACACCGCCCTGTCGCAGTTCTACGACCACTGGGCCGCCCGCCTGCTCGACCTGAGCCAGACCGACGAAGTGATTGTCCTGTGCGAGGGCGACCCGTTCTTCTATGGCTCTTTCATGCATCTTTACAACCGCTTGCACGGCGTTGTTGATGTGGAGGTCGTGCCCGGGCATCACCGGCATGTCGGGCTGCTGGACGGCGACTGGTCAGCCCATCACCTGGGGCGATGATGTGCTGACCGTGCTGATGGGCACCCTGCCGGAGGCCGACCTTGTCCGCCACATGCACCAGCGCCGATGCAGTGGTCGTCATGAAAACCGGTCGCAATCTGCCGAAGATCCGCGCCGCCCTGGCCGAGCGCCGGTCGGCTGGATCAGGCCTGGATCGTCGAATCCGGCACCATGCCGAACCAACGCGTCACCCGCCTGACCGATTACGCCCCGGCCGAGTGCGGCTATTTCTCCATCGTCCTGGTGCATGGCCACGGTCGCCGCCCGGGGGGCGAGGAATGAGCCGGTTCCGTCGTCATCGCGGGCCTTGGCCCCGGCGCGCGACGCATGGTGACGCCCGAGGTGCGCGCCGCCATCGACGCCGCCACCGATATCGTCGGCTACATCCCCTATGTCGCCCGCGTGGCACCGCGCCCTGGCCTGACCCTGCACCCCAGCGACAACCGGGTGGAGCTGGACCGTGCCATCCACGCCTTGCAAATGGCCCAGCAAGGTCAACAGGTTGTGGTCGTTTCTTCAGGTGATCCTGGCGTGTTCGCCATGGCCTCGGCCGTGTTCGAGGCGATGGAAGGCCCGCCGGCCTGCCGCCGTGCACATCACCGTCCTGCCCGGCATCACCGCCATGCTGGCCGCTGCGGCGGCCACTTGGCGCGCCGCTTGGGCCATGATTTCTGCGCGATCAACCTGTCAGACAACCTGAAACCCTGCGCCGTGATCGAACGCCGCCTGCGTCTCGCCGCCGAAGCCGATTTCGCGATGGCCTTCTACAACCCCCGCTCTGCCAGCCGCCCAGAAGGCTTTGCCCGCGTGCTGGATACCCTGCGCGACGGATGCGAACCGACCCGCCTGATCAGCTTTGCCCGCGCTGTTTCAACCCCCGACCAGCACCTGCAGACCGTCACCCTGGCCGAGGCGCGCCCCGAAATGGCCGACATGCGCACCGTGGTGATCGTCGGCAACTCCGCCACCCGCCGCATCGGCCGCTATGTCTACACGCCCGCGGAGCGTGTCGGATGACCCAGCCACGCCATCACCGCGCCGACAGTCGGCAAAGCTGGCTCTGTCGCGGCAGAACCGGCCGGTCGATCATCACCACGCGCAGCCCCAACTGCCGTGCTGCCACCAGCTTGGCCTCGCCCCGTCCCCGCCCGCAGTTCTTGGCGACCACGATCTGAATGGCATGGTGGCCGCAACAATTCAACATCACCTTCGACGCGGAAAGGCCCGCGATCAATGATGAATTCGCATGGGGCAAGGGCAGGGGCCCCTCTGGCGGATCGACCAGCCGCAGCAGATAGTGGTGCTGTGGGGCGACGGCAAAAGCCGCCGAGGTGCTGTCGTCCGATGGCCAGAAACACCCGTTGCCGGCGCTACGGGCAGCGCCCCTGCCGCAGCATCCATGCGTGCACCAAGGTCCAGTCGATCGCCCGGCCCGGCACCCATGCCGGACGCTCCAACGCGGCCAAGGCAAGCCCGGCCTCAGCACAGGCCGCCACTGCATTCTGGCTCATCTCGGCGGCAAAGGGATGGGTGGCGTCGATGACATGGCTGATCATTTTCGGCCTGCAAATAGCTCACCAGCCCAGCCACACCGCCAAACCCGCCAACCCGCTGGGGCAGGGGTTGCGCCACCGGGTCCGCCGTGCGACCGGCATAGGAAAACACCGCATCCATCCCGGCATCGGCCAGGGCTGCGGGCCATAAGGCTCGCCTCGGTCGTGCCGCCGAGCAAGAGGATGCGTGTCATGGCTGGCCCTTGGTTGTCGATCATCGGTGTCGGCGAAGATGGACCGGCGGGCCTGACGAGCGCAAGCCGCGACGCGCTCGCCACAGCCGAAATCATCTTTGGCGCGCCCCGGCATCTGGAGCTTGCTGGGCGTGCAGGGCAGGAATGGCCGCTGCCGTTCAGGTGGACGCCTGTCCTTGCGCAGCGCGGCCAGACGGGTGGTCGTTCCTCGCCTCGGGCGATCCGTTCTGGTATGGCGTCGGCGGCACGCTGGCGGCCGCATCTGACGCCCGACGAATGGCGCGTTTTCCCCGCGCCGTCCACCTTTTCCCTGGCCGCCGCGCGCCTTGGCTGGCGGCTGGAGGAGGTGCTGTGCCTTGGCCTGCACGCCGCCCCGCTGACCCGGCTGCGCCCGCTGCTGGCGCGGGGTCAGCGGATCATCTGCCTGCTGCGCGATGGTGCTGCGGTGGGCGAACTGGCCGTCGTATCTGACCGCAGTCGGCTTTGGTGCCTCGACCTTGCATGTGCTGCAAGCCTTGGGTGGCCCGCGCGAAACCACTTTAGCATAGCCGCGCGAAACCTATGATAACACGCCAGTTTCCGCGCCTGTCTGTGTCGCCATTGATGCGGTCGGCCGTGGCCTGCCACGCACCCCGGGCCTGCCGGACGACCTGTTTGACCATGACGGCCAGATCACCAAACGCGCCGCCCGCGCCCTGACCCTGTCGGCCCTTGCCCCGCGCGCCGGTGAGACGCTGTGGGACATCGGCACCGGCTCCGGCTCGGTCGCGATCGAATTTCTGCTGGCCGCCCCCGGTTCCAGGCCCATGCGGTTGAGGCCAATCCCGACCGCGCCGCCCGTGCCATGGCCAATGCCGACAGCTTTGGGCTGGCGCCACCGCTTTCACCTGACCGAGGCCCGCGCGCCCGATGGGCTGGACCGCTTGCCCACGCCCGATGTGGTCTTCATCGGCGGTGGCGCGTCCGACGGCGAACTCCTCACCACCTCTGGGCCGTCTGCCCACGGCAGCCCGCTGGTCGCCAATGCCGTCACGCTGGAAACCGAGGTGCTGCTGACCCAATGGCACGGCACCCACGGCGGCACCTTGCTGCGCATCGATCTGGCCGACGCCGGCCCCTTGGGCAGCAAACCGGCTGGCAACCGCAGCGACCGCTGGTCCAGTGGAGTGTCACGCTATGAGGGTGGCAGGTTTTGGCTTTCGCACCACCGCCACGCCTGGCCAGCCTGCAAGCGGCCCTGGCGCTGGCCGGGGCCGGTTGACGCCGTGGCGACCGTCGCCGACCAAAGTCCACCGGCCTGCAGGCCCTCGCCACCGCCCTTGAACCTGCCGCTGATCGCCGTGTCGCAGGCCGCTCTGGCAGCTCATGACAGGCCCGGCTCAGCGACCGGGTCCGCGGCCGCTTATCGCACTGGATCGGTTGCGGAATCGGCCGCCCTTGCCGCTGCCGGGCGCGGCGCGCGGCTGGTGGTTGCCCGTATCACCTCGCCCGACGGTCGGGCCGTCGCGGCCATAGCCGAGGGGCACGGCGCATGACCGTGCATTTCATCGGCGCGGGGCCCGGTGCCGCCGACCTGCTGACCCTGCGTGGCCGCGACCTGATCGCCGCCAGCCCGGTCTGCCTTTATGCCGGCTCGCTGGTGCCGGCCGAAATCCTGCCGCATTGCCCGCCCGGCGCGCGCATCGTCAACACAGCCCCCCTGTCGCTGGACGACATCATGGCCGAGATCGCAGCCGGCCCATGCCAAGGCCACGACATCGCCCGCCTGCATTCGGGCGATCTGTCGGTGTGGTCCGCGATGGGAGAGCAGCTGCGCCGCCTGCGCGCCCTTGGCATCCCCTATGACGTGACGCCGGGCGTGCCGTCCTTTGCCGCTTCGGCTGCCGCATTGGGGGTCGAACTGACGCTGCCGGGCCTTGCGCAATCGGTCGTGCTGACCCGCCATGCCGGTCGCGCCTCGCCCATGCCGGCGGGCGAAAACCTGGCCGCCTTTGCCACGCACCGGGGCGACGCTGGCCATCCATCTGTCGATCCACGCGCTGGCAAGAGGTCGTGGCCGAACTGACCCCCATCCTCGGCCCCGATTGCCCGGTCGCGGTGGTCTTTCGCGCCTCATGGCCCGATCAGCAGCATCACCCGCGCCACCCTGTCCACCATCGCCCTGCCGCGCCGAGGTGGAGCGGACAGCGCTGATCCTCGTCGGCCGCGCCTTGGCCGCAGAGGGGTTTGACGACAGCCGCCTTTATGCCGCCGATTATGACCGCCGCTATCGTCCCTTGGGTGACGCTCCCCGCTTTCCGGAGCGAAATGATCCCCGGCCTCATCATATCTGCCCCCGCCTCGGGCACCGGCAAAACCACGCTGACCCTTGGCTTGGCGCGGGCCTTCCGCGACCGTGGCCTGACGGTGCAAACCTTCAAATCCGGGCCGGATTACATCGACCCCGCCTTTCACCGCGCTGCGACCGGGCGCGCATCGTTACAACCTGGACACCTGGGCGATGCCGCAGGGCGACATCGGCGCGCTGACGGACACACGCGGCAGGCGCCGATCTGGTGCTGGCCGAGGGGTCGATGGGCCTGCATGACGGTGTGGCCAGCCCGGGCGCCAGCGGCAACGGCTCCAGCGCCGATCTGGCGCTGCTGACCGGCTGGCCGGTCGTGCTGGTGATCCTGACGTGTCGGGGCAGGCGCAAACCGCCGCGGCCATGGCGGCTGGGCTGGCCGCCTTTCGCCCGGGGTTGCGGCTGGCGGGCGTCGTCCTGAACCGCGTCGCCAGCCCCCGGCATGACCGTCTGGTGCGCCTTGGCATGGCGCAGGCGGGTATCCCGGTGCTGGGGGCCTTGCCGCGCAACACCGCCATCACCATGCCCGAACGCCATCTTGGTCTGGTTCAGGCCGAAGAACTGCCGGAGCTGGAACCGATGCTGACGAGGCCGCCCGCTTCATCGCGGCCCACTGCGACCTTGACGCCATCGCCGCCGCCGCCCGGCCCAGCAGCTATCCAACCTGCCGCGCATCACCGCATCACCCCGCCCGCCCAACGCATCGCCCTGGCGCCGGATACGGCGTTTTCCTTCATCTATCCCCACCTCCTGCGAGGCTGGCGCAGCGGCCGGGGCCGAGATCCTGCCGTTTTCACCCCTGGCCGATCAAGCCCCAGACCCGACCGCCGATCTGTGCTGGCTGCCCGGCGGCTACCCCGAACTGCACGCAGGCCAGATCGCCGCCGCCGGACGCTTCAAGACCGGCCTGCAGGCCTTTGCCGCACAAAACCCGTCCACGGCGAATGCGGCGGCTATATGGTGCTGGGCGCGGGTCTGACCGACAAGGCAGGGCCATCGGCACCAGATGACCGGCCTTCTGGGCCTGGAAACCAGCTTTGCCGTCCGCAAGATGCACCTCGGCTACCGCCATGGCCGACCTGCCGCGCCCATGCCCGGCCATGCCGCCGGCACCCGCCTGCGCGGCCACGAATTCCACTACTCCACCATCCTGTCGCAACCCGACGCGCCTGCTGGCCCATGTCACCGATGCCGAAGGGCAACGCAGTGCCCGAAACCGGATCGCAACGCGGTCATGTCACCGGATCCTTCTTCCATCTGATTGCCGAGGTGCACATGACCGGTTTTGTCTCTTTCGTCTCCTCCGGTCCCGGCGACCCTGACCTGCTGACGGTCAAGGCGCTGCGACTGCATCGCCGCAGCCGACGCCATCCTGTTATGATGACCTGTCGTCGGGCCCGATCCTGTACCACGCCCGACACCGAGGCCGATCTGGTGGGCGTCGGCAAAAGGGCAGGGCGCGCCTCTCCCAAACAGGACAGTGTCAGCCAGCTGCTGGTCGATTACGCCCTGACGCGGTGCCAAGGTTGTCCGCCTGAAATCCGGCGATGCCGGCCTCTTCGGCCGGCTGGAGGAGGAGATTGACGCCTGCCGCGCCGCATGCATCGCCTATGAGATCATCCCCGGCGTCACCTCTGCCTCCGCTGCCGCCGCCGCCTATGGCATCCCGCTGACCCGCCGCCTGACCGCGCGGCGGGTGCAATTCATCACCGGCCATGACGTGACCGGCGCCTTGCCCGCCGACCTGAACATGGCCGCCATCGCCGACCCCGCACGCCACCACCGTCATCTTCATGGGCAAGCGCACCTTTGCCGAACTGGCGCCAGAACCTGATCGCCGCAGGCCTGCCCGCCACGACACCCCGGCGCTGATGGCCGAAAGCGTCTCGACCCCCGAACAGACGTTCCTGCGCGCCACCGTTGGCACGCTCGCCGCCCAGATCCCGCCCGACAGCGACGGCCCGGCCTGATCCTGATCGGGCCGCTGGGGCAGGGGTCATGACCCACACTCTCACCATCTGCCAAAGCTGCCCCGCAGGCCAAACGCTGAACACTGACCTCGCCGACCTGCCCGGCTACGCGGTCCAAGGCACCGACTGCATGTCCGGCTGTACCCGGCCCTCAACCGTGGCCTTCCGCGCCCCCGGCAAAACCGCCTATCTGTTCGGCGACCTGACCGCGGCAGACCTGCCCGACCTCAAACCTTCGCCCGACTCTACGCCGCCTCCATAGACGGCAATTTCACCGACGCACGCCCTTTCGGCACGCTGCGCACCAAGGCCATCGCCCGAATTCCCGGCTAATCCGCCGCATCTGTCGCAGATCACCCAAACCTGCCGCTTTCCGCCTTGACCCAATCCGCCGCCGTTGCGGGCCAAATGGACGGGCAAGGTGCCCAAAGCTGCGCAAGCGTCTGGGGCTGAAACGGGAATGGGGTAGGGTGGACCGATGCAGGCACCTGATCCTCAACCGCCCCCGCGACTGTAAGCGGTAGCGGCTTTCCACATGCCACTGAGACGATCAGAGCGCCCGGGAAGGCGGAAAGCAGCTGCGACCCGCGAGTCAGGAGACCGGCCTTGCAGGATGAAACAACGCCGTCGGGTGTGACGGTACAGGAGCCTGAAATGAACCAAACGCTAACCCAAACCAAAGCCGCCTCTGGCCTGATGTCCATCGTCATGGTCGCCCTGATCGGCGCCTCGCTGGTCTTTGTCGCTGGCTTTGCCAATTCCTCTGTGCTGCATGACGCAGCGCACGATATCCGTCACGCGACCGGATTTCCCTGCCACTGAGGCAGGCACACCCACATGACAAAACACATGCTTGCCAGCGGGCTGATCGCTGGCTGTCTTGTGGCGATGTCTTGACCGTCCTGCAATTCACCATTTCGGAACGACCACGATCCTTCTGGCCGAACGCTATGAATGCGGCGAGTTGGTGCATTTCCAGCAGCAGCAGGTCACCACGATCACGCCCGACAGAGACAACCGTGATGCCGCTGCCGCCCGGCCATGACCATGGCGACGGCAGCGACGACGAGAGTTTTGCTCTGCGTCAGGCCAAAACCGTTCCTCCATCGATTATCACCTATTGCGGCTATGGCCTTGTGATCGCAGCCGGATTCGCGATGGCGAACCAGTTTGGCATGCAAGGTGCCGCTGGCGCATGGCCTGTTTGGGGCCTTGCCGGTTTCGCCTGCTTCCAACTCGCCCCGGCCATGGGGCTGGAACCTGAACTGCCCGGTGTGCCAACCGGCGGCACTGCAAGCCCGGCAGCTCTGGTGGATCGGCTACTGCCATCGCAACGGCCGCGGCTCTGGCGCCTGCTGGCCTATGGTCACGGCCTGCTGCCACGCCTCGCAGCCATTGTCCTGCTGGCCATCCCGCACATCATCGGCGCACCGCATCTGGCTGAATTTACCGGCGTAGTCCCGCCCGAACTCGCCTCCGCTCTTCGCCGTCGCGCAGCCTTGGTGTAGGGCTGGTCGCCTGGGTTACGCTGGGCGGCGCTGTCAGTCTGGTTCTGGACCGTCCGGCATGATCACACCTTCACCTGATCGGCATTGGCACCGGCAACCCTGACCATCTGACACTGCAGGCGATCAAGGCGCTGAATGCCGCCGATCTGGTGATGATCCCGCGCAAGGGTGACAGCAAGGCCGATCTGGCCGAACTGCGCCGCGCGATCTGTGCCGAAGTGATCACCAACCCCTTGACGCACGACTCGCAGAATTCGATCTGCCAGTGCGCGATGCCGCCAACCCCGACTACCAGGCAGGCGTCAACGACTGGCACGACGCCATTGCCGAGGTCTGGGCCACAGACCATCGCCGCTCATCCGGCAGCGCCAGACCGTGGCGCTGCTGGTCTGGGGCGATCCGTCGCTGTATGACAGCACGCTGCGGATCGCCGCGCGTCTGGCAACGCCCGTGCAGATCACCGTCATGCCCGGCATCACCTCGATTCAGGCGCTGACCGCTGCCCATGCCATTCCGCTGAACGAGATTGGCGCGGCCGTCACCATCACCACGGGCCGCCAACTGCCGCGACGGCTGGCCTGCAGGCGCCGACACGCTGGTCATCATGCTGGACGGCAACTGTTCGTTCCAGTCGCTTGATCCCACAGGCATTTCCATCTGGTGGGGCGCCTATGTCGGCATGCCGGAACAGATCATCCTCAGCGGTGACTCTGGCCACCACAGGCCCGAAGATCGTCGAAACCGCGCGCCAGCGCGCGGGCGGCGCATGGCTGGATCATGGACATCTACCTGCTCCGCCGCTGATCCATATATTACATAATATTGATTATCGGATATACGTATCCAACACTGCCCACCGCCTGCCACAGCCCCAAATCCCCCCACCACTCGAACCCACATTGCGTCGCACCCGGCAATCGCGGAAGATCGGCCCATGGATACGTTTGACCTTCTCTTGCGTCTTAGCGTCAGTCTCGCCATCGGTCTGTTGACCGGGATTGAGCGTGGCTGGAGCTTGCGGCGCACCGATGCGGAACAGCGGGCCTCTGGTATCCGCAGCTACGCGCTTGCCGGTCTGGCTGGCGGCGTCTCTGGCATCCTCGGGCAAACCTTGGGTGTCGGACTGACAGCGGCGGTGTTTCTGGGCTTTGCTGCGGTCTTCGCTGCCTTCGAGTGGCGAGAAAGTGCCGCAAACGCGGATTTGAGCGTCACCACGACGCTGGCCGGGTTGTTGACCTTTCTGCTCGGCATGATGGCCGTCGTCGGTGACATGCAGGTGGCAGTGGCGGTGGCCATTGTCGCGACCGCCCTGCTGGCGCTGCGTGAGGCGCTGCATGCCTGGATCAATGCGCTGACCAAAGTCGAAATCCGCGACGGGTTGATCCTGCTGGCAATGGCGTTCCTGATGCTGCCGCTGTTGCCGGACCATCCGATTGATCCTTGGGGTCTGGTGAACCTGCGGCAGATCTGGATTGTTGCCACCATCATGGCTGGCGTGTCGTTTCTGGGCTATGCGGCCGTGCGTGGGTTGGGGCCGCGTTGGGGCATCCTTATCACGGCGGCTGCGGGTGGCCTTGCCTCATCAACCGCGACGACCCTTAGCCTCGCACGGATGGCGCGGACCGGGGCCCCTCCCCGGTTGCTGGCCGCTGGGATGCTGATTTCGGCCATCGTCATGCTGGTGCGGGTCGTCGTCATTGCAACGGCGCTGCAACCGGGCCTGCTGCCGATCCTCGGCCTGCCTTTGGCGGCAGCCACGCTGACCTTCGCCGGGTTTGCCTTCTGGTTCAGCCGGTTTGACAACCCGGCCACGATGCCGCCGCTGGCCATCCGCAGCCCAGTGGACCTGTTCGGGGCCCTGCGCATGGCGCTGCTGATCGCGGTGCTGCTGCTGATCTCTGGTCTTGTACAACGGCAGTTCGGCTCAGCCGGGCTTTATGTCGTCTCGGCGATTTCGGGGATCGCGGATGTCGATGCCATCACAGTCTCTGCCGCCCAAGCCTCAGTCACCGCACATGTCGCTGCCACCACCATCCTGATCGCGGTTTCGGTCAACTCTTGCTCCAAGGCGCTGCTGGCGGCTTGGGTTGGCGGTCCCGCCGCTGGACTTTGGTTTCTGTGGGCGACACTGGCGGGCCTTGTTGTGGCCGCCGGGGTCTATGGTCTGGTCTGACTACTGGTGACGCAGCGCCTCAATCGGGTCCAGCCGTGCCGCACGCCGCGCCGGGAAATAGCCGAACACCACGCCCACAAAGGCCGAGAACACGAACGACGCCACGATCACCCAATAGTCCGGCACAAAGCTGATGTTCAGCGCGTAGGACCCGACCGCGCCCAGTACCAGCCCGAACATGATCCCCAAGATGCCGCCAATCAGCGACAGCACAATCGCCTCAACCAGAAACTGCATCAACACCTGCCGCTCTGTCGCCCCCACCGCCATGCGAATGCCAATCTCGCGCGTCCGCTCGGTCACCGACACCAGCATGATGTTCATGATCCCGATGCCGCCGACCAACAGCGAAATCGCCGCCACCGCCGACAACAACCCCGTCAAAACCGAGGTAATCCCGGTCAGCATCGAGGAAATCTGTTTCATGTCAAACACATTGAAGTTGTCGTCCTGTCCCCGCGACGATGTGCCGCCGCTCGCGCATCAGGCTTTGAATCTGCGCCGTGACCGCCTCTGCCGTCGTATTGTCGCCAAAGGTGATAGAGATCGATTGCACTTCCGTATTGCCCGCAATCCGCCGCTGAAACGCTTTGAGCGGCATCAGCACCGTGTCATTCTGATCCTGCCCAAAGGTCGAGGCCTCACGTTCGGCCAGCAAGCCTATGACTTCACAGGAAATCTTGCCCATCCGGATCGTCGTGCCCACCGGATTGCCCGCCCCGATCAGCGCGGTCGACACTGTGGTCGCCCAGCACGCAAACCGGCGTACCCGACCGCAGTTCGGCCTCTGAAAACTCTCGCCCGTAGGCGAGCGTCCAACCGCCTATGCCGAAATAGGCGTTGTCGGTGCCCGTCACCCTGACCGAATGGTTCATCTGGCCAAACACCAGCGTCTGGCCTTTTGACGCCGTCGGGGTCGCCGCCACGATCCCCGGCACCTCGCGCACCAACGCCTCCATATCCGCCAACGTCAACGAGGGCGCATCGGTCGGCGCGCCACCGGGGCCGCGACTCGGCAGCCCCCGGCCGCACCATCAACAGGTTCGACCCCAGCGACGCCACATCCGACTGCACCTGCGCCGTCGATCCCTGCCCCACCGTCACCATCGCGATGACCGACGACACGCCGATCACCATCGCCCAGCACCGTCAGAAACGACCGCAGCTTGTTGCGAAACACCGTCGACAGCGCCAGTCGCAGGGCTTCAAACAGCATGTGCGGTCTCCTTGACCTTGTCCGACTGGATCCGCCCATCGACAAAGGTCACGATCCGGCTGGGCATACTCGGCCATGTCCGGCTCATGCGTGACCATCAGCACCGTCAGCCCCTCTTCCTGGTTCAACTGCGACAACAGCTCCATGATCTCACGGCCACGCGCGGAATCGAGGTTGCCCGTCGGCTCATCCGCCAGGATCAGGTCCGGCTTGGTGACAATCGCCCGCGCAATCGCAACCCGCTGCTGCTGACCACCCGACAGTTCAGACGGGCGGTGACCCTCCCTGCCCGCCAAGCCCAACCTTGGCCAAAGCCGCCATCGACCGCTCGCGCCGTTCCTCAACCGGAACACCTTGGTACATCAGCGGCAGTTCGACATTCTCCAGCGCCGTGGTCCGCGCCAGCAGGTTGAACCCCTGAAAGATGAATCCCAGAAAATGCCGCCGCAGCAGCGCCCGCTGGTCGCGGTCCATCCCGCCGACCTCTTTGCCGAACAGCAGATATTGCCCGCGTGGTCGGCGTATCCAGACAGCCCAGAATGTTCATCGCCGTCGATTTGCCCGACCCCGACGGCCCCATCACGGCAACAAACTCACCCTTCTTGACGATCAGACTGACATCGTTCAGCGCAAAGACCTTCGCCTCATCCTGCCCATAGATCTTGGACAGGTGGCGCAATTCCAGCATCGGTCCGGCATCGGTCATTTGGAGCCCGTGGTCTGCGCCGTGACCACCAAGTCACCACGGCCAGCGGCCCCTCCAGCACCTCGGTCAAATCGCCATCCGTCAGACCCGGTCTTGACCGCCACCTGAACCGGCGCGCCGTCCTTCAGCACATACAGATTGCGATAGCCGTCCGGGCTTGTCTCGGTCGCGGTACTGGTGCGGTCGCCACCCCCACCCGGGCCGCCGCCCGAAAACAGCATCCCCAACAGACCGGTGGTCTTCTGCGTGCTGACGCTGGCGACCGGCGGAAGATAACGGAACGCGGCATTGGGCACGGTCAACACCCCCTCGACATGCTCCACCGTGATATCGGCAGAGGCCGTCATGCCCGGACGCAGCTTAAGGTCGGAATTGTCGATCGTCATGATCGTAGGATAGGTCACGATGCCGTCCACCGTCTGCGGCGCGTAATGCATGCGTGCTGACCTTTGCCGGGAAGCTTTGCCCAAGGAAGGCGTCGACGCTGAACTCGGCCGTCATCCCCGACCGAGACCTTGGCCGATATCGGCCTCATCAACATCAACCTGCAACTGCATCTGGCCCAGATCATGGGCCAGCGTGAACAGCGCGCGTGTTGCTGGTGGCGGTGGACACCGTCTGACCCAGATCAGCCGTCTATATCCAACACCATGCCGTCAATCGGTGCCACGATCACCGCCTTGTCGATATTGGTCTGCGACAGTTTCACATTGGCCTCGGCCACCTGCACATTGGCTTCGGCCGAGTGGCAACCGCCGCATCGGCGCGCCGCTTGGCCGTGTCGGCTGACGCCAGATCCTCTTCGGAATTCAGCCCCTTGGTCGCGCATCTTCTGCGCCCGGCTCAGCGTCTGCCTCTGCCGCCTCTTGCGTGGCCAAGGCATCCTCGACCTCTGCCTTGCTGGCCGTCAATGGGCCTCTACCCGCGTCAAGCTCGGCCTCCAGCGAGGAGGTGTCCAGCCGGGCCAGCACCTGACCCTTGGTGACCTGATCATTGATCTCCACATCCACCTCGGCAATCGTGCCCGAGATCAGCGAGCCGACATCAACCTGCTCGATCGGCTCCACCGTGCCAACCGCCGTCACGATGACCGTGATATCACCGGTGGCCACCGCTTTGGTGGTGTAATGTGTGGTCGCAGCAGCGGTCTTGCTGCTGGTCCAATACCAATACCCGCCGACCCCAAGCCCAAGGATCAGCACCGCCCATATCATCCAGCCGCGCAGCCACTGACCGTTTGCGCCGTTTGGTGATCGCCTCGACTGTCATGGGTTCGGTCGTCATCTTCTGCCTCTTCCTGGGTTACATCAGTGCGAACCCGTTATCATTGTACGTTCAACGCTCAATGCAGAATATTCCGTCGCAAATTGATCAATCTGCCTGAAGGCATTGCGCCAATGGGTTTATGGCAGGTCGCCGGGCAGAATGGCTTGATCTAACGCAAAATGCAAAAGGACCGGGGTTTCCCCCGGTCCCTGCCCCACCAAAGGTGGATAGATCAGCCCTGAACCATCTTGGCGACTTCAGCGGCGAAATCCTCTTTCTCTTTTTCGATGCCTTCGCCCACGGCCATGCGGACAAAGCCCACAACCTCGACGCCAGCATCCTTGGCAGCCTGCGCCACGGTGATGTCAGTGTTCATCGCGAACTTCTGACCCATCAGGGTGACTTCCTCGAAGTACTTCGCCATCCGGCCCGCGATCATCTTTTCGATCACGGCATCGGGCTTCGGCTTGGCCGAGGCGGCGTTGTCTTCTTTCGCCTTGGCGATCTGCACGGCGCGCTCACGCTCGACCACGGTCGGCGTCGAGATCGGCTTCCGACAGCGACAGCGGGTTGAACGCCGCGATATGCATGGCGATCTGCTTGGCAATGCCGTTGTCGGTGCCCTTGACAGCCACCAGACACGCCGATCTTGCCCATGCCGTCGGCCGCCGCATTGTGGACATAGGCCGCAACATGGTCACCCTCGATCGAGGCCATGCGGCGCAGCGTCATGTTCTCACCGATGGTCGAGATCGCCTCGCTGCATCACGATTTCCACCGGCTGACCGTTCAGGTCGGCCATCACCAGCGCGTCAACATCGGCGCAGCGCAGGCGGTCTTGGTGATGTCATGCACCAGCGCTGGAAATCAGCGTTCTTGCCGACGAAATCGGTTTCCGAGTTCAGCTCGACGGCCACGCCGCGTCCGCCCGAAACGGCGACGCCAACCAGACCCTCAGCCGCGACACGGCCCGCCTTCTTGGCGGCCTTGGCCAGACCCTTGGTGCGCAGCCAATCGACCGCCGCATCCATGTCGCCATTGTTCTCCACCAATGCCTTCTTGGCATCCATCATCCCTGCGCCCGTCGAATCGCGCAGTTCCTTCACCATTTGAGCGGTGACTGTCATGTCCATCTCCACATCTATCGAAAATGAGTCCGGCGGGGCCGCTGGCTTGCCTTGGCAAACCAATCACGCCCCCGCCAGTCCAATCATCAGGGCGGGGTTTACCCCCGCCACATATCTGCTTGGTGACGCTTACGCCTCAGCGACAGCTTCTTCTTCCGGGGCGACTTCCAAGCGCGCCAAGGTCGATGCCAGCTGCACCCATCTGGGCGGTCATGCCGTCCAGCGCCGCACGCGACATCAGATCGCAATACATCGCAATGGCACGGGCCGCGTCGTCGTTGCCGGGGATCACATAGTCCACGCCCTTGGGCGAGCAGTTGGTGTCCACGATGCCGATGACCGGAATGCCCAGCTTCTGTGCTTCCAGGATCGCCAGCGACTCTTTGCCCACGTCAATGACGAACAGCAGGTCAGGGACGCCGCCCATGTCACGGATACCGCCGAGCGAAGCTTGCAGCTTGCCCTGCTCACGTTCCATGATCAGACGCTCTTTTTTGGTCATGCCTTCAGCGCCATGCGCCATCAGCTCGTCAATCTGCTTCAGACGCTGGATCGACTGGGAAATGGTTTTCCAGTTGGTCAGCGTGCCACCCAGCCAGCGGTGGTTCATGTAATACTGTGCGCATTTCTCAGCGGCTTCAGCGACCGACTTCTGGGCCTGACGCTTGGTGCCGACGAACAGGATGCGGCCGCCCTTGGCGACGGTATCACGAACCAGCTTCAGCGCGGTGTCGAGCATCGGCACGGTCTGGGTCAGGTCGAGAATGTGGATGCCGTTGCGGTCGCCGTAGATGTACTCGCCCATCTTGGGGTTCCAGCGGGCGGTCTGGTGACCGTAGTGAACGCCAGCTTCCAACAGCTGACGCATGGTGAACTCGGGAAGAGCCATGTCTTTTCCTTTTCCGGTTTAATCCTCAGCAAGGCCGTCTTCAGGGTTTCCCCCAACCGGCGGACCAAACGGGATTTCTCCCCGCATGGCCCAAGCCCTACCTGTGAAAGTGCGGTGCATCTATACCGGCTGTGTGGCTGTGGCAAGGGCTTTCGCGGGTCCGGGCCAATATCTCGGCTCTTGGGCACATCCCGGCGTCCAGATCTGGACGGTTTTCAAAACTGCACGAAATCAATGGGTTGGAATGTGGATCTTTACGATACCTTAACCAACCCCCGAAATGGTGCAGGACGGCGCCCATGGCAAGCTGAAATTGCCCCGACAGGACATCCGGTGACCACCCATACGCTGCCCCCGATTTGCCCGCCAAACCGCGTCAGGAACCGCCCGCACCAACGCTCGCCCAGCAGCACGTCCAGCTCCTCAAACTGCTCAGGATACGCGCCGGTGCTGCCAGAGGCGATGGCGTCGTCCAGGGCCTGTTTGGAGGGGTAAAGTTCGTGCACGACCACCAGTGTCGTGCCAGCCGTTTCCTCAAAGGTCACCGTGGTCACAGCCCCCTCGTCGCTTTCTTCATTGGTCCAGACCAGTCGGGTATGGGGGGTTACCTCGATATACTTGCCGAAAAACGCCATCGGCTGTTCCGAAGCCGGATGGCCGAACACAAAGCGATAGCCGCCCCCGGTCCGCAGATCGACCTCACAAGACAGAAAGGAAATGCCGAACGACTTCGGGGCCCACCACCGTAAAAGAAGGTCAGGCTTGGTCCAGGCATCGAATACGAGCCGCGCCGGGCCATTCACGCGGCGGGTCACCACCAACTCGCGGTCAGACCGACGCTCAACCGTCGTGGCGGGTTTCATCGGGGCAGGATCATCCATTCTGGCTTCCATCAACCTTCTCCCTCTGTTTCAAATCCTCAACAACCGCGTCCAGCGCGTCAAAGCGGGCCGCCCAAAGCTGGCGATAGCGTTCGATCCAAGCCGCCTCTTCCTGCAACTGGCTCAGGCCCAGACGGCACGTCCGCACACGCCCGACCTTTTGCGTTGTGACCAGCCCAGCCCGCTCCAGCACGCCGACATGTTTCTTCATGCCAGTGAGGGTCATGTGAAACCGCTCAGCCAATTCGGTGATCGAGGCATCCGACTGGCAAAGCTGTTCCAACACGCCGCGCCGGGTGACATCCGACAGCGCGGCAAAGGAGGTGTCAAAGCGGGTGATATTATGCTGAACCATTTGGTTCACTATTTAGCATGAGATGTTTCGGCCTGCAAGCGCCCTGACAGTCCGGCATTGGATGCCGCCCCACGTTCAGATGGCCCGAGAGGCGACCGAACCAGCGGTCGCGTCTCGGGTAGTCGTTGCTAATGCACAAACGCCGCGTCAGCGCCCCAGACCGCCTTGACCCGCGCATCGCGGCCGCAAGCGGAGCGGTAGAATTCATAGGCATTCTTCTGCTGCTTTGGCCCCTGCCGGGTAATTACGTAATTCGTGCCCTTGTAGTAATTCTGATGATAATCCTCGGCCAACCAGAACATCTTGGCCGCCAGCACCGGTGTCACGATCTTGACGCCCAACTGCGCCTGCGCTGCCGCCACCGCCGCCTTGGCCGTGGCCTGCTGTTCCGGTGTCATCGCGAAAATCGCTGACCGATAGCTCGGCCCGCGGTCACAAAACTGCCCGCCCGCGTCCGTCACATCGACAGAGCGCAGGAATTTCGCCACCAGATCGGCATAAGAAATCCGGGCATTGTCAAAGGTGATGAGCACCGCCTCATAATGCCCCTCATGGTTCTTATACGTCGGGTTGGCAGAGTTTCCCCCGGTATAGCCCGACACCACATCCTTGACCCCGGCGACGGATTCAAAATTCGCCTCTTCGCACCAGAAACACCCACCGGCGAATATCGCCTTTTCGGTCTTGGCCTCTGCCGCCCCCGTCATCGCCAAAAGCATTACCACCAAAAAACGCCACATGATCTGTCTCCTCTTTGACAAACCGTGGTCTGCGTGGGGTGCTCAGGGCAACTCACCCCTCCGTGAGGTCACGCAAGGGTGATCCCTGCCCTACCCCCATCATGGCCCTACCCCAGCCACCGCGTCAGCGGCACCAGTGCCGCGACAATCCCCATCCAGCCCGCCACCGCGCCCGGCCCAAACAGCCAGTCCGGGTGCGGCACCTCGGCCTCGGTCCGCACAATCACCGATTTACGCCGCAAATAGCTGTCCCAATCCGCCGCAGCATAGCCCTTGGGCACCCGCGCCAACTCTGGCGGATCCAGCACCGCCCCCACCTGCCCCGCCGCGTCCAAAGCCGCCTCAAACCCGCGCCGCCCGGCATCATCGACAATCCGCTGGCGGAACCCGTCCAAAGCGGCTGGGGACAGGCCGTACCACCCCGCCCCATAGCCGATCCCGGTGGAGGAGATCACCAGATGCACCCCCGGCACCTTGTTGAATGCTGGCCCGCTGGACAGGATCAGATGCAGCCGTGGCTCATACGGCCGCTTGTCTTTGGAAAACCGCACATCCCGGTAGATCCGCCGCAAACTGCCGCCAATCTTGGGCACCGCCATCAGGCCCAGATCGGCACAGGGCCCAGACAGCGCCGCCACCAGATCCAGACCCGCCCCGACGAAATACTGCTCATAGTCAGCGCGGTGCTCTTCAAACCAGTCGCGGTCATTCTCCGCCTCCAACCCGGCCAGAAAACCAGGTGTAAGGCGGGGCAATCCGGCATAGGTCATGCAATCCTCCAGTCGGCCCCTCAGGCCACGGCGTCAAAGCTGGTTGGCAAAGCGTCGTCCGATCGCCGCGATATGGGGCAAATCGGTGCCGCAACAGCCGCCCAGCACCCGCAACTGCGGCAGATGCCTGGCACAACCCTTCGTAATCCATCGCCAGTTCCTCCGGGTCGCCAGCGTCCAACCCAGCCGCCGCATCCAGTTCGGCACGGCTCAACCGTGAGGCATTGCCCCGCACCGACCCGATCCGCCCGACGAAATCGCCCGTCAACACCGGCACGAAATGGTCAGGATGGGCGCAGTTGATGCCATACCACGCCGGATAACCGTCGGTCGCCGCATCGGTCTGCAACACCGCCGCTTCCAGCGTCGTGCCATCCAGCAACCGCCCATCGGTTTCCAGAGTGAATGACAGCGCCACCGGCACGCCCGCAGTCCGTGCCGCCTGCGCAATGCCAATAGCCTCAGGGACTGAGGTGAGTGTCATCGCCGTCACCAGATCAACCCCAGCCTCGGCCAGAACGTCGATCTGCCGACTGTGATAGACCTGCGCCTCTGCCGCAGTCAGCGCGGTCTCAGGGCGGTCGGCATCGCCATGCGGCCCCACCACGCCGTTTATCACGATCTCCCCAGCCCGCCCGGTCAGCAATCCCCTGGCAAAGGCCACAGCCTCGCGGTTCACATCGTCAATATCATCCGCCGCCCAACCCATGCGCGCGCCCCAGCCCACACTCGCCCGCCAGGTCACCGTGTCGAGGACAAAGCCCATGTTCAGCGCCTCTGCCTCGTCGAGAAAGCCGCAATAATACTGCTCCAACGCTATCCGCCCGGTGTTCTGGCGCAACAGCGGAAAGGCCGCGAACTCTGGCAGGTTCAGCCCGTCGTCATGGATCAGATGGGTCTCCAGCCCGCCATCGGTCAAAAATGGCCGCTGGCCGAACCGGGCCAGCAGGGCGGCAGTTGCATCGTCGGTCATGCGTTGTCCTGTCAATTCATCGGATGCGGCAGGGTTTCAGCCCCAAAATCACGAAACCGCGCGTCAACGTGACCACTGTAGCAAGAATCAAATGCCCTGTCGCGCGTCTCAGCCCTTGCGTTTCTGTCGCGGGATTGGCACGAAACCCCATGACTTCAAAACCGACAACACCAGACATCCTCTGCATTGGCTCGGTCCTGTGGGACATCATCGGGCGGTCGCATCTGTCGCTGCGCGTGGGCTCTGACGTGCCCGGCCGCATCACGCGCCTGCCCGGCGGCGTCGCCATGAACATCGCGATGACCCTGGCCCGCTTTGGCCTTGCCCCGGCAATCCTGACCACCATTGGCCGCGATGCTGAGGGTGAAGAGCTGATCGCCGCCTGCACCGCCATGGGCCTGATCGCCGACTATGCCTACCGCTCGGACGATCTGCCCACCGACCGCTATATGGCGGTTGAGGGGGCGAACGGCCTGATCGCCGCCATTGCCGACGCCCATTCGCTTAGAGGCTGCGGGGGACAAGATCCTGCGCCCGCTGCTTGATGGCCGCCTTGGCACCGAAGAGGCGCCGTGGATGGGCATGATCGCCCTCGACGGCAATCTGACGGAGACTGCTGTTGGCCGAAATCGCCGCCTCACCCGCCTTTGCCCGCGCCGACCTGCGGCTTGCGCCCGCCTCACCCGGCAAGGCCGAACGCCTGCGCCCGCTGCTGAAGCACACCCATGCCACGCTCTACGTGAACCTCGAAGAGGCCAGTCTGCTGACCCAGACAGAGGTTTCGACTGCGGCAGAGGCCGCCAGCCAGTTGCTGTCGCGCGGTGCCCGCCGGGTGCTGGTGACGGATGGCGGCCGCACCGCCGCCGACGGGCGTCTGGGGGAAGAGGTCATCACCGCCGAACCACCGCAGGTCATGGTCGCCCGCGTCACCGGGGCGGGCGACACCTTCATGGCCGCCCATATCGTTGCCGAACGCACCGGGTCCAATCGCCAGGACGCGCTGAACGCCGCCCTCACCGCCGCCGCCGCCTATGTGTCTGGAGACATCGGAACATGACCCTGCCCCTCACCTATTCCCCCGAAGTCGCCAAGGCCCGCGCCGCTGGCCGCCCGATCGTGGCGCTGGAATCCACCATCATCACCCACGGCATGCCCTTCCCGCAAAACGTCGAAACCGCCCGGTTGGTCGAGGCAGAGATTCGCGCCCACGGCGCCACCCCCGCCACCATCGCCGTGATGGGCGGCCAGATCCACATCGGCCTGACCGACGCCGAACTCGACGCCCTCGGTCAGGCCAAGGACGTGCTGAAACTTTCCCGCGCCGACCTCGCCGTTTGCATCGCCACCGGGCAGACCGGGGCCACCACCGTCGCCGCCACCATGATCGCCGCCCATCTGGCCGGCATCGCGGTGTTCGCCACTGGCGGCATCGGCGGCGTCCATCGCGGGGCCGAAACCAGCTTCGACATATCTGCCGACCTGTTGGAACTGGCGCAAACCCCGGTGACCGTGGTCGCTGCCGGGGCCAAAGCCATCCTCGACATTCCCAAAACGTTGGAGGTGTTGGAAACCCACGGCGTCCCCGTCATCACCTTTGGCCAAGACGATATCCCGGCCTTCTGGTCGCGCAGTTCCGGCCTGAAATCCCCGCTACGGCTCGACAGTGCGGCGGCCATCGCCGCGCGCCCACCAGATGCGCGCCACCCTTGGCCTGTCAGGCGGCCAACTGGTCGCCAACCCGATCCCGGTAGAGGCCGAAATCCCCCGTGCCGAAATCAACCCCTATATCGAACAGGCCCTTGCCGAAGCTGCCGCGCAAAACATCGCCGCCAAGGCCGTGACCCCGTTCCTGCTGCAACGCATGTTCGAACTGACCGAGGGCCGCTCACTCACCGCCAACATCGCGCTGGTGCTGAACAACGCCCGCCTTGGGGCCGCGATTGCCGTGGCACTTACCACCAAGGCCTGACCGGAAATCAACGGCAGCCGCTACTTCGCGCCGTACAGCACCTTGGCCCGCGCCTCAAAAGCGCGGACCACACGGGTCATCGCCTCGTTGAACACCAGACCGATCACCGCCGCCAAAATGGCATTGCGAAACTCAAAATCCACATCGAAGCTGACCTCGCAGCCCGCCTCGCGTTCCACAAAAGTCCATGTCGATTTCAGATGCTTGAACGGCCCGTCGAGGTATTCGGTCAGGATCTTGCCCTGATCCGGTAGCAACGTCACCCGGCTGCCAAACTTTTCCCGGAACAGCTTGAAGGAGATGACCAGATCCGCCTCCATCACCTCACCCCCGTCGCAGGGCGTGCGGCGACCGGATGCGGGCGGCGGAATTCCACGGCAAGAATTCAGGGTACCGCGCCACATCAGCGACGAGGTCATACATCTGCCGCGCGGTATAGGGCAGCTCTCGGGTTTCATGGTGGCGCGGCATCTGGTCTCTTTTCGTGACTTGTGGTCTGGTTCTGGTTAGACAAACGAAGGAAATCAAGGGGGCCTCATGCCGCATCGTCCTTATGTGATCGACGAGATGATCAGCGCCAAGGCCATCGCGGCCCGGGTCGAGGCGCTGGCGCGCGAGATCACCACGCATTTTGCCGGCTGTGACAAGCTGGTCGTCGTCGGCCTGCTGCGCGGGTCCTTCGTGTTCATCGCCGACCTCGTGCGCGAGATCGACCTGCCCGTTCGAGGTCGACTTTCTGGAGGCGTCGTCCTACGGCGACGCCATGCATTCCAGCCGTGAGGTGCGCATCCTGAAGGACCTGCGCGGAGAGATTGCCGGTCAGGACGTGCTGGTGGTCGAGGATATCGTCGACACCGGCTTCACCCTGCACCACGTCGTCAACCTGCTGCAAGTCGCGCGAACCCGCGCGGCTGGAGGTGTGCGCCCTGCTCGACAAACCCTCCCGCCGTGAGGTGCCGATCAAGGCCACCTGGACCGGCTTTGAAATCCCCGACGAATTCGTGGTCGGCTATGGCATCGACTTTGCCCAACGCAACCGCAACCTGCCCTATATCGGCAAAGTCCGGTTCACCGAGTGATGCTGCAAGACCATCTCGCCCCGGACATGGACATCCTGTTCTGCGGCACGGCGGCGGGTCGGGCGTCGGCGGCGCGGGGGCATTACTATGCCGGTCCCGGCAATCGGTTCTGGCAACTGCTGCATGAGATTGGCATTACACCGCGCCAAATGACGCCGGAAGAAGATCACCTCATGCCATCGCTCGGCCTCGGCCTGACCGATCTGGCCAAGGATGTGGCGGGGATGGACAAGGATATTCCCGCCGAAGCCTATCTGCCGGACCGGCTGGCGCAGGTCATCACCGACCACCGCCCCAAAGCCGTCGCCTTCACCAGCCTGAACGCCGCACGGTTGGCCCTTGGCGACAAATCCATCGCCAGCGGCCCGCGACAAGACGCCAGATGGCCCGGCATCACGCTCTGGGCGCTGTCGTCCCCGTCCCGCGCCAACGGCCATTTTTCCGACCAAAGCTGGCACGCGCTGGGCCAATGGCGAAAGGCGCTGCAATGAACCCGCTCTGGTTTCTCCGCATGGCGCGCTGGGCCCGCCGCCCGCCATCGGCCCTGCATATCAAGGTTTTCCTGTGCGTTTTGGCCCTAGGCCTTACCCTTGCCGGGATCGAGTATTTTTGGGGCTGGCCGGAATGGTTAACGGTCAATGGCCGGGCAAAGCTGCCAAAAGGCTGATTTCAACGGCAGTTGTTGGGCCAAAAACCCAGAGGCTGCTTTCCAATCAGCGAAATCTGGTTAGGCTGTCTGCAACCTGACCAAACCCGCAAGAGGGCCCAATGCGCCGACTGTTCTCTATTCTTATTGGCCTCGCCGTTCTGGGATTGGTCGTATTCTGGGTCGTTACCATGCCGCAACCGCGCGACATGGAACCCTATGCCGGGCTGACGGGCGACAAGGTGCATGGGCGAGCAGGTGTTCTGGGCCTCTGGCTGTGCCTCCTGTCACATGGCCCCCAAGGCTGAGGGCGACGCGCAGATGGTGCTGGCGGGCGGGCAGAGCCTTTGCCACCCATTCGGCACCTTCCTTGCGCCCAACATCTCGCCCGACCCGACCCACGGCATCGGCGGCTGGACGCTGGATCAGTTCGTCCATGCGGTGCAGGACGGCATCTCACCCGCCGGACAGCACTATTTCCCGGCCATGCCCTACGTCGCCTATGCCAAGATGGCGCCGCAGGATGTGGTCGACCTCAAGGCGTTCATGGACACACTGCCGGCCGATGCCGACGTGCCCAACCAGCCGCATGAGGTCGGCTTTCCCGTTCAACATCCGCCGCAGCCTTGGGCGGCTGGAAACTCCTGTTCGCGTCAGAGGCTTGGGTGCTGCGCGACGACGCCGACGCCCGAGGTCGCAGCGCGGTCGCTATATTGCCGAGGCGCTGGCCCATTGCGGCGAATGCCACACGCCGCGCAACCTGCTGGGTGGGCTGATCCGGTCGGAATGGCTGGCCGGTGCGCCCTTGCCGGATGGCCCGGGCAAGGTGCCCAACATCACGCCGGGCAAGCTGACCTGGTCGGACGATGACATCTTCGCCTACCTGACCACCGGCTTCACCCCCGATTTCGACGTGGTCGGGCGGCCCGATGGCGCATGTCGTGGAGAACATGGCCCACCTGCCCGAGGCGGATGTGTGGGCGGTGGTTGCCTATCTGAAAGCCGTTCCCGCGGTGCCATGATGATCCTGATCGGCCAATATGACAGCCCCTTTGTCCGCCGCGTCGGCATTGCGCTGACCCTGTACGGCCTGGCGTTTGAACACCGGCCCTGGTCGGTCTTTGGCGATGCCGACCGGATGCAGCCGTTCAACCCGCTGATCCGGGTGCCGACGCTGGTGCTGGATGATGGCTTTGTGCTGACCGACAGCCATATGATCCTGGACCATCTCGACAGTCTGGTGCCCGAGGCCGTGGCTATGTTCCCGCGCCACGAACCCGCCCGCCATCACGCGCTGAAAGTCGCGACGCTGGGCACGGGCCTGGCCGAAAAGGCGGTCAGCCTGTTCTACGAACGCAGCCTGCATGACACAGATATCCGCGACCTGGACGCGCGGTGCCGAACGCCAGATCGGCGGCGTGCTGGCAAGCACTGGAGGCAGACCGCGCCACCCGCCCCGGCCCCCATTGGTTCGACCGCCTTGGCCATGCCGATATCGCCGTCGCCTGCGCCCTGCGCTTTGACCGCAGACGCCCACCCGGCAGATCGACCTGACCCGCTTTCCCCATCTGCAACGCCACTGCGCCGCGCTGGAACAGACCCCGGCGTTTCAGAGCATATTTCAGGCGTTCATCCCGCCGAACTAAGGCGAAGAACGGCCTTTAACTTCCTGATAGTGCGTTAAAACCCTGCGCTACGCCCCACCGTCGGGACGTGATTTGAGGGCAGAGGGAGGGTTTCACACCCTCCCCGCCTGCTTGGGTGAACCCAAGCAGGCTGCCTCCCGTGGGATATTTGGACCAATTTGTAAGGGTCAGGCTGGCAGGTTTCAGGCTTGGCCGAGCTTGGCCATGCGGTTGGCGCGCAGTCGGGCGAAATCGTCGCCGGCGTGATAGGATGGACCGGGTCAGCGGCGTGGCTGAGACCATGAGGAAGCCCTTGGCATAGGCCGCCGCCTCATAGCTTTTGAACTCGTCCGGGCGTCACGAAACGGTCAACGCGGTGGTGTTTCGGCGTCGGTTGCAGATACTGCCCGATGGTCAGGAAATCGACATCGGCGGCGCGCAGATCGTCCATCACCTGCAAGACGGCCTGACGATCCTCACCCAGACCGACCATGATGCCGGATTTGGTGAACAGCGTCGGGTCCAGCTCCTTGACCCGCTGCAACAGGCGCAGCGAGGCGAAATAGCGGGCACCGGGGCGCACCTCGGGGTAAAGGCCGGGCACGGTTTCGAGGTTGTGGTTGAACACATCAGGGCGGCGCCTTGACGACCATTTCCAGCGCCTCAGGCGCGCATTTCAGGAAATCGGGGGTCAGGATTTCGATGGTGGTATCCGGCGCGCGGTGCCGGATCGCGCGGATCGTCATGGCGAAATGCTCGGCCCCGCCGTCCTCCAGGTCATCGCGGTCAACCGAGGTGACGACGACATGCTTCAGCCCCAGCTCGCCGACGGCATGGGCGACGCGGCCCGGCTCGAACGCATCCAGCGCCTTGGGCTTGCCGGTCGCGATGTTGCAGAACGAACAGCCGCGCGTGCAGATGTCGCCCATGATCATCATCGTGGCGTGGCCCTGGCTCCAGCATTCGCCGACGTTCGGGCAACCCGCCTCTTCGCAGACCGTGACCAGCTTCTTCTCGCGCAGGATGTCGCGGGTCTTCTTGTAGCCTTCGGAGGTCGGCGCGCTTGACGCGGATCCAGTCCGGCTTTTTCGGCTGCGGATTGTCGGCGCGATGCGCCTTTTCGGGGTGGCGTTCTTCTGGCAGCTTCAGGTCGCGTCCGGTCATCAGGCTTTCCTCCGGCACCGCAGAGCGGCATCGCGCAAGACATAACCTTTCGGCAGCCGGATGAAAAGTTGTTCAGCGCCCTATGGCATGGTCCGACCTGCAAAGCCGCTATGCGACAGATTGCACCCTTTTCGCCCAACCGCGATTCCCGCTTAAACTTGCCCGCCAGCTTTGATAGACAAGTGCCACAGACGCCGGGCCCTGAGCCCGTCGCAGATATAAACGAACAGGAGAGAGCCATGGACGGAAATGACGCCGCAAACACGGGCAAATGCCCGGTGATGCACGGGGCTGGCAGCAGCACGAGCCATGCCACCCGCGACAACCGCGACTGGTGGCCGAACCAGTTGAACCTGCGAATCCTGCACCAGCATTCGGCGCCTGTCCAACCCGCTTGGGCCGATTTCAACTATGCCGAGGCGTTCGGCAAGCTGGACCTCGCCGCCGTCAAGGCCGACCTCTACGGCGCTGATGACCGACAGCCAGCCGTGGTGGCCGGCCGATTGGGGCCATTACGGCCGCGCTGTTCATCCGCATGGCCTGGCATTCCGCCGGCACCTACCGCACCGGCGACGGCCGTGGCGGCGCCGGCGTCGGGCACGCAGCGCTTTGCGCCGCTGAACTCCTGGCCGGACAACGTCAACCTCGACAAGGCCCGCCGCCTGCTGTGGCCGATCAAGCAGAAATACGGCAACGCGCTGTCCTGGGCCGACCTGATGATCCTGGCCGGCAACTGTCGCGCTGGAATCGATGGGCTTCAAGACCTTTGGCTTTGGCGGCGGTCGCGCCGATGTCTGGGAGCCGGAAGAGGATATCTACTGGGGCGCCGAGGAAACCTGGCTGGGCGATGCCCGCTATGAGGGCGACCGCCAGCTGGAAAACCCGCTGGCCGCCGTGCAGATGGGCCTGATCTACGTGAACCCCGAAGGCCCGAACGGCACCCCCGATCCGGTCGCCTCGGGCCGCGACATCCGCGAAACCTTTGCCCGCATGGCGATGGACGATGAGGAAACCGTGGCGCTGGTCGCCGGTGGCCACACCTTCGGCAAGGCCCATGGCGCGGGCGATCCGGCCCTTGTCGGCCGCGAACCCGAAGGCGCGGCGATGGAGGAAATGGGTCTGGGCTGGAAGAACGCCTTTGGCACCGGTGTCGGCATCCATGCCACCGGCTCGGGCATCGAGGGCGCGTGGAAACCCAATCCCACCACCTGGGACATGGGCTATCTCAAGGTCCTGTTCAAATACGACTGGGCACTTGGGCCGCAGCCCGGCGGGCGCGCAGCAATGGCACCCGGTCAATTGCGCGCCCGAGGATATGGTCGTCGACGCCCATGACCCGTCAATCAAGCATCCGCCGATGATGACCACCGCCGATATGGCGATGAAGATGGACCCGATCTATGGCCCGATCTCGCGCGCTTATCTGGCCGACCCGGCCAAGTTCGCCGATGCCTTCGCCCGCGCCTGGTTCAAGCTGACCCACCGCGACATGGGGCCAAAGGTGCGCTATCTCGGGCCAGAGGTCGCCGGCAGAGGATCTGATCTGGCAAGACCCGATCCCCGCCGCCACCGGTCCGGCCGATCAGTGCCGCCGATATTGCGGCACTGAAGGCCAAGATCGCGGCTCGGGCCTGTCGGTTTCCGATCTGGTGTCGACCGCCTGGGCCTCGGCCTCGACCTTCCGTGGGTCGGACAAGCGCGGCGGGGCCAATGGTGCCCGCATCCGTCCTGGCCCCGCAAAAGGATTGGGAGGTCAACCAGCCTGCCCAACTGGCCAGCATCCTGGCCGTGCTGACGGCATCCAGAGCGCCTTCAACGCCACCAGCACCGCCAAGGTGTCGCTGGCCGATCTGATCGTGCTGGGCGGGTCTGTCGGGATCGAAGCGGCGGCCAAGGCAGCCGGGCTGACCATCGAGGTGCCCTTCACGCCGGGCCGCACCGATGCCAGCCAAGAGCAGACCGATGTCGAAAGCTTTGCGGTGATGGAGCCTGCGGCCGATGGTTTCCGCAACTACCTGCAAGGCCAACTACACCGTGTCGGCCGAGGAGCTGCTGGTCGACCGCGCACAACTGCTGACCCTGACCGCGCCGGAAATGACCGTGCTGGTCGGCGGCCTGCGGGTTCTGGGCGCCAATGTGAGCGAGACCGCACAACGGCGTGCTGACCGCCCGCCGGGTGCGTTGACGAATGACTTCTTCGTCAACCTGCTGGACATGGGCACCGTCTGGAAAGCCACCTCTGAGGCGCAGGACCAGTTTGAAGGTCGTGACCGCGCCACCGGTGATCTGAAATGGACCGGCACCCGCGTCGACCTCGTCTTCGGCTCCAACTCGCAACTTCGGGCGATTTCTGAGGTCTATGGCGCCAGCGATTCCAAAGAGCGCTTTGCGCGCGACTTTGTGGCCGCATGGACCAAGGTGATGAACCTCGACCGGTTCGATCTCGCCTGATCTGACGACCGCAGATATGAACGACCAACAGGGGGGCGATATTCGCCCCCCTGAATTTTTGTCCGGTCAATTCCAACGCCAAACCCGCGAAATCCTCTGCAACCCGCGCGAATGCCGCGCAAAGCCCGATCCTTTGACCAAATTCGCAAGTTTCCGCGTGAACTTTCCGCAAAAGTCATCATAACGTCCGATGAATGTGGCCCGCGACCGGGACCGCACGGCAAAACCAACACGACACGTCCGGCCAAAGCACGCCGGAGGGAATGGGGCATATGTTTAAGCGACTGATCGGCGAAACGCTGGGGACGATGATATTGGTGCTGATCGGCTGCGGCTCTGCCGTTCTGATGGGCGGACAGATCGGCATGCTGGGGATATCACTGGCCTTTGGGCTGGCCTATATCGCCGTGTCCTATGGCTTTGGCGCAATGTCCGGCGCCCATCTGAACCCGGCTGTCAGCTTTGGCATGGTGATGGCGGGGCGGATGCGTCTTGCCGGATTTGTCGCCTATTCGGTCGCGCAGATCTTCGGCGCTATCCTGGGCGCGTGGTTCGTCTATATGATCGCCACCGGCAAGGCCGACTATTCCATCGCCAGCAATGGCATGGCCCAGAACGGCTTTGGCCCCGGTTATCTGGGTGAGTATTCGCGGTCAGCAGCAATGCTGTTTGAAATCGTGATGACCTACGTCTTTGTCACCGTGTTTCTCGGCACCACCCGCCCCGGCACCACCACCGGCTTTGCCGGGCTGGCCATCGGCCTGACGCTGACCGCGATCCACCTTGTCGGCATTCCCGTAACCGGCGTGTCGCTGAACCCCGCCCGCTCCATCGGCCCCGCGCTGTTTGTCGGCGGGACCGCGGTGTCGCAATTGTGGCTGTTCATCCTCGCCCCGATGATCGGCGGCGGCCTCGCCGGGTTGACCCATGCCTTGGGCCTGACCCGGATCGAAACCCCGCCAGTCATATAGCCGGGCGCCGTTCAGCCGATCAGCGGACCTGACCGGCCATAAGTCTCATCATAATGGCGGCGCAGACGTTGCAGGGCGATGCGTAGCACGATCTTGCCCGACCGCGCCGCCCAACCCATCCGCCGCTCTGCCGCCTCGATCCCCTCAAGAAAGCAGCAGACCCGCAACGCCACGTCACCCAAACCCGGCCCAAGGTCGCGCAGCGCAAGCGCCACCCGGTCCCGCGCCGCCCGTGGCCCCTCGGCCCCGCCGCTGTCAGAGTTGAAGCCGCCCCTGTCGCCCGCCGTCAGAAAACGATCCCAGTTCTGCGTGACGCGCGGCCCCATCTGGGCCAGCTCAAAATCCTCACGCAGCCGTTCCGCCGCATCGACCAGATCGGCGGACAGAAACACCTGCCCGTCCTTGTCGCGCCGCCGCCCCAGCACCGCCACCGGGCTTTCCGCCAGATTGTAGCGCACCCGGCTCTTGCTGCCGTCATTCTCGTTGATCTCGCGGTGGCCCCATTCGCCATGCTGGGCGCCAAACGGTGCGGCAGCCTCAGCCATACCAACCCGGCCCGCCTCTTCCGCCTCTATCATCCGCTTCAGCGCTGACCGACCGGTGGCCGACAGCTCATAACTCGCCACCCGCCCCGACTTGCGGCAGGTGATCCAGTCCTTCAGCGCAAAGGCCTGCGCCATGTTGCGTTCAACAACGCCGGTCCGCGCGGTGCGGCCATCGGGAAACTCACGCATCACCACGGCCTTTTCCATATCGGGGGCAATGGCCAAAACCGTTCCCGGTTCGGCCATCCGCCGCAGGATCCGCAATCCTTCGCGCTGAATGGCGGCTTCATCAATGGTCTGGGTCTGGTGGCGCAGGGGGGCTGACATGGGCTCTATGTCCTTTGAGGCTGAAGCGAGACGCGAGGATCCCTGCCCCTTGACCGACGTGTCGCGCGACAAGGATTGCAGCGCTTCGTCCAACAAGGGATCGTCCCGGCGAACCTCATAACGGCGCACCCGTCGCAGGATCGTAGAGGCATGTTGCCCATCACGCCGCGCAATTTCGCGGAACGACAGACCGTCCTCTGTATGATCGAGATACAAGCGCACCGCCTGAGGGATCCAGGCTGGCAGAGAGAATTCAGAGCTCAGATTTGACGGCATCGGTCCATCACACACAGGAGTTAATTCAGCAATGTTCGATTTTTGAACATTCGCAACCCTGAGTGTCATTCGTTACTCTTTCGTTAATATCTGAGGCAATGCCGATAATTGTTTCTAATTCCTAAACAATGCAGAAACCACCGCACGGCCGAAACAGCACTTACGCAACGCATGGTTGTTCTGGTGCATAGTGCAGTCATCAACCGTAAGGAGTCTGCCATGACTGATTTTCGCGCCCTGCTTGCCGATCTGCGTCGCCCGCAACTGCTGATCCGCGCCGCCCGCCACGGGCTTGCCGATTACCGCCGCGACCGCGATTTGCGCCGTTTGCTGGACGCGCAACCCTCGCCAGACCGCGCCGTGCGGCAATTGCTGACGGAAGAAGAGCGGATGGAGTTGATCCGCCAATCCGGCGAGGCGAGCTATTCCGTCACCCGCCATATTGAGGTGATGATCGCCCTGATGTCCGAAGTCCGCCTGCTGCCCCGCGTCATCTCTGCCTGACAGTCAGCAAAAAGCCCGCGCGATCCTGGGGATCACGCGGGCTTTATTGTTTCGCGAAACGCCTCAATCAGATGAAGGCATCCGGCATGCTGGCCTTGCGCCGCGCCACATAATCCTCCAGCGCGTCATTCACAGCCTCATCCATCGGCGGCTTCTGATAGTCGCCCAGCATCTTGGCCACCCGCTCGGTCGCCAAGGCCTGCGTATCGCGCGCACCCTCTTCGGCCCAAGTCTCAAACGGCTTGTAGTCGAACAGATCCGACCGCCAGAACGCGGTCTTGAAATTCGCCTGCGTATGCTCGCAGCCAAGGAAGTGCCCGCCCGGCCCAACCTCACGAATGGCATCCATCGCCTGCCCGTTGGTGTCCATCTGAATGCCCTGCGCCAGATGGTGCAGCGTGCCCAACTGATCGGCGTCCATCACGAACTTCTCATAGGAACTGACCAGCCCGCCCTCCAGCCAGCCACAAGAGTGCAGCATGAAGTTCACACCCGCGAGCAAAGCCATGTTCAGGCTGTTCGCCGATTCGTAAGCCGCCTGCGCGTCCGGCAGTTTCGACCCGCAGAACGCCCCGCCCGACCGGTAAGGCAGCCCCAGACCGCCGCACCAACTGACCGACGCCATAGGTGATGTGGCTGGCCTCAGGCGTGCCAAAGGTCGGCGCGCCCGAATTCATGTCGATAGAGGTCACAAACGCCCCGGCAATCACCGGCGCACCGGGCCGGATCAGCTGGTTATACGCAACGCCAGCCAGAACCTCGGCCAGAACCTGCGTCAGCGTGCCCGCCACCGTGACCGGCGCCATAGCCCCGCCAACGATGAACGGCGACACGATGCAGGCCTGATTGGCCGCCGCATAAACCTCCATCGCGCCCATCATGATGCCGTCGAACGTCATGGGTGAGTTGATGTTGATAAGCTGCGTCATCACCGTGTTCTGGTCGACGAAATCGCCGCCAAACAGGATCTTCGCCATCTCTACCGAATCCGAGGCGCGGCTGGGTTCGGTGACCGACCCCATGAACGGCTTGTCGCTCAACTGCATATGGGCCAGCACCATGTCCAGATGGCGCTTGTTCACCGGAATATCGGTCGGCTCACAGACCGTGCCGCCCGAATGGTGCAGCCATTTCGACATATAGCCCAGCTTCACGAAGTTCTGGAAATCCGCCAAGCGTCGCATAACGCCGCCCGCCTTGGGCATCGCGCACGAAGGGCGGGCCATAAACCGGTGCCAGCACCAGATTGCGCCCGCCGATCTCGACATTCCGCTCAGGATTGCGCGCGTGTTGGGTGAAGGTATTCGGCGCGGTCGAGCACAGCTTGCGCGCCAGCCCGCGCGGAATATGCACCCGCTCGCCGCGCACATCGGCCCCGGCCTCACGCCACCGCTGCAACGCGCCCTCATTTTCAACGAAGTTCACGCCGATCTCTTCCAACACCGTTTCGGCGTTGTACTCGATGATCTGCAGCGCTTCCTCATTCAGGATCTCGAAATTCGGGATGTTGCGCTGAATGAACTTGGCGGTTTCAAACGAAACCGCCGTGCGCTCCGCCCGCCGCGTAGCCCCGCCGCCGCCCCGTGCCCTGCGTCCACCCGTATCACTCATGATGTTCATCCCTGAAAGTTTGGCCCGTTATGCCGCCACCGCGCGACAATCCGCTCCCCGAATCCGCCGCTTGCGCTCCAAAACCGACATGCGCCTGTCTTGGAAACGACCCTTCCTTCCTGCCTTTCATTTTGACTCAAATATCCTCCGGGGGTTCAGGCAACATTGCAGGCAATGTTGCTCGGGTGGAAAACCCCCGGTCCGCCCTCTTGAACTTCCCCGCCCGTGACGCTACGCGAGGCCATGACACAGCATGACCGCCTTCTGATCGTGGACTTCGGCTCTCAGGTGACGCAATTGATTGCGCGCCGCCTGCGGGAACTGAACGTCTATTGCGAAATCCATCCGTTCAACAAGGTGACGGACGCCTTCCTCGCGTCCTTTGCCCCCAAGGCCGTGATCTTCTCCGGCGGCCCCGCCTCGGTCTTTGCCGAGGGCGCCCCGATGCCCCCGGCCTCCGTGTTCAACCTCGGCGTGCCGATCCTTGGCATCTGCTACGGCCAACAGGTGATGATGCACCTTTTGGGCGGCAAGGTGGAACGCGGCCACGGCACTGCCGAGTTTGGCCGCGCCTTTGTGACGCCAACTGCCGACAAACTCCCCCTGCTCGACGGCTGGTTCGATCAGGGACGCGAGCAGGTCTGGATGAGTCACGGCGACCATGTCTCTGAAATCGCTCCGGGTTTTCAGGTCTACGGCACCTCGCCCAACGCGCCTTTTGCGATCACCGCCGACCCGGCCCGCCAGTTCTACGCCGTGCAGTTCCACCCAGAGGTCCACCACACCCCGATGGGCGCCAAACTCTACGAAAACTTCGTCCGCGCCGCTGGTTTCAAGGGCGACTGGACGATGGGCGCCTACCGCGAAGAGGCGATTGCGAAAATCCGCGCTCAGGTTGGCGACGCCAAGGTGATCTGCGGCCTGTCCGGCGGCGTTGATTCGTCGGTCGCCGCCGTCCTGATCCATGAGGCGATTGGCGACCAACTCACCTGCGTCTTTGTCGACCACGGGTTGCTGCGTCTGGGTGAGGCGGAGCAAGTCGTCACCATGTTCCGCGACCATTATCAGATGCCGCTGATCCATGCCGACGAAAGTGAGCTGTTTCTGGGCGCCCTCGAAGGCGTCTCTGACCCGGAAACCAAGCGCAAAATCATCGGCAAACTGTTCATCGACGTGTTCCAGAAACACGCGCATGAGGTGGGCGGCGCCAAATTCCTCGCCCAAGGCACGCTGTATCCCGATGTGATCGAATCAGTCTCCTTCTCCGGCGGCCCCTCGGTCACCATCAAGTCGCACCACAATGTCGGCGGCCTGCCCGAAAAGATGGGCCTGAAACTGGTCGAACCCCTGCGGGAACTGTTCAAGGATGAGGTCCGCGCCCTGGGCCGCGAACTCGGCCTGCCCGCGTCCTTCATCGGCCGCCACCCCTTCCCCGGCCCCGGTCTGGCAATCCGCTGCCCCGGTGAGATTACGACCGAAAAGCTCGACATCCTGCGCCGCGCCGATGCGGTCTATATCGACCAGATCCGCAAACACGGCCTCTATGACGAAATCTGGCAGGCCTTCGCCGCCATTCTGCCGATGAAAACCGTCGGTGTGATGGGCGACGGGCGGACCTATGACTTCGCCCTTGCGCTGCGCGCCGTCACCTCGGTCGATGGCATGACGGCGGATTACTACCCCTTCACCCATGATTTCCTCGGCGAAACCTCGACCCGGATCATCAATGAGGTCAAGGGCGTCAACCGCGTCTTCTACGACTGCACGTCGAAACCGCCCGGCACGATCGAACTCGAATGATCCGTCTGTCTGGCCAAATGATTGCTGCGGATCAGGCCGAAGCCGACCTGATCCGCAAATACCTGCCCCTGCACATCGCCCTGACCCGGGCAGAGCCGGGCTGCATCTGCTTTTGACGTCATCCAAGCCACGCCGCTGATCTGGAACGTCGAGGAAACCTTCACCGATCAGGCCGCCTTTGACGCCCATCAGACCCGCTCCATGGGGTCCGACTGGTTTCTGGCAACGGCCACGATTGAACGCGCCTACCAGATCACCACTGGCTGATCAGCCCTTTACAACGCCCCGACCTGCCCAGTAAGAGCGGCGCTTTGGTGAAGGAGACTGCCATGACGGACCTGTTTTGCGGGATAGATTTCGGCACGTCAAACTCCACCGTGTCCTTGGCGGATGCTGAAAAGTCTTGGCTGGTGCCGCTAGAGGGCGACGACGTCACCCTGCCCTCTGCCGTGTTCTGGGATGCCGATGGTGCCCCGCCGGAATATGGCCGCGCCGCGATTGCCGCCTATATCCGTGGCGATGATGGCCGTCTGATGCGGTCGCTGAAAAGCACGCTCGGCTCCTCGCTGATTGATGAAAAAACCGCCGTCGGTGGCCGCGCTGTCAGCTTTCAGGACGTGCTGGGCCGCTTCTTTGGCCAGATGAAGCTGCGGGTCGATCAGGCAACCGGCGGCATGAGCCAAGTCGTGCTGGGCCGCCCGGTTCACTTTGTCGATGATGACGCCGCCGCCGACCAAAAAGCGCAGGACGTGCTAGAGAAAATCGCCCACGCCCAAGGCTTCCGCGATGTGCTGTTCCAATACGAACCCATCGCCGCCGCCCTGCATTACGAACAAACCGTCCCGCATGAAGAACTGGTGCTGATCACCGACATCGGCGGCGGTACGTCCGACTTCTCCATCGTCCGCGTCTCGCCCGAACGGTCCAAGTCCACCGACCGCGCCGCAGATATCCTCGCCAATGACGGTATCCGCGTCGGCGGCACCGATTTCGACCGCCTGCTCAGCCTGTCAGAGGTGATGCCCTATCTCGGCTACCTCACCTCAACCGGCAACGGCAAAACCCTGATGCCCCGGCACTACTATCTCGACCTTGCGACATGGCACCGGATCAACTTTCTCTACACCCAACGCATCGCCGCCGATCTGAAGGCGCTTGCGGCGGTCGCAGACCATCCCGAACGCCTTGCCCGGTTGAACCGCGTCATCGCGGGTCGCCACGGCCATTCGCTCGCCATGGCGGTAGAGGCGGCCAAGATCGACCTTGCCGGCGCTGACGCCGCCCGTCTGAAAATGTCGGAATTCACCGGCGGCCCCAACCCGATGATCCAGCGTGCCGCGTTTGAGACTGCCGTCGAAACCCCGACCGAACGCATCCGGCTGCGGATTGCGGATGTGCTGGCCCAAGCGGGGCTAAAGCCCGACCAGATCGGCACCGTGTTCATGACCGGCGGCTCTTCCGGCCTGCCCGTCCTGCACCGCGCCGTGGCGCAGGCGCTGCCCGGCGTCACCATCGCCACCGGCGACATGCTGGGATCGGTCGGCGCGGGCCTCGCCCTGGACGCCCGCCGCCGTTTTTCCTGATTAGAAAGAGCCGTGCTTGACGGTCGCCGCCAGCGGATGGCGGCCGCTTTGCACTTCACGGGCCTGCAACGCCTCGGGCAAGGCGGCCTTGTCGCCCTGACGACCCAACGCCACCACGGCATGCAGCACATAATTTTCCGGCACATTCAGGCTGGCCCGCAGCGCCGCATGGTCAAACCCGCCCATCGCATGGGCAATCCAGCCGTTCAGATGCGCCTGCAGCGCCAACTGCGCCCAAGCGGCCCCTGCGTCAAACGCATGCGTGGCATGGGGAACCTCAACGCCGTTCTTCTCAACCGTCGCCTTAGAGGCCACGACCACCAAGGCCGCCGCCTGTTCCGCCCACAACCGGTTGCCCGGCACCAGACCCGCCGCGATCTTGGCAAAGCCCGCATCGCCGCGCAGCCCGTAGGCAAAGCGCCACGGCTGAATATTGCTGGCCGAGGGGGCCCAACGCGCGGCTTCCAGCACGGTCAGCAGATCTTTCTCGCTCATCTCTTCGGCGGAATAGGCGCGCGGTGACCAGCGTTCGATGAATTGCGGATGAACCGGATGGTCGGCTACACGGGTCGGGGGAAGAACTGCGTTCATATCGTCACCTCTGTTTGATTGCCCTCTATATAGGCCGTCTCGCAGCCGCAGCAAATTCCGCAGATGCGAAGAGACAGCGTTCGTCAGTGAACAGAAGTCCCCTTTCCGCCACACCAACGCACCGTGCTGCCCGGAAAATCGTGCCAGAGCAAATCAACTGTTGCAGCACCCTCACCCGCTCTGGCGCCTGCCATGGCTTCGCGCTAAGTCCTTGGCATGACCGACATCGCCCCCCAACTTTCCGTGTTCCGCCACCGCAATTTCAGCCTGTATTGGGCCGGAATGACGCTGATAACCGTGGGCTCGCAGATAGAGGCGGTGACGATCGGCTGGCAGGTCTATCACATCGGCCGCGCCACCGGCACCGTGGCAGAGGCCGCCTTCCTGGTCGGCATGGTCGGCCTTGTCCAATTCGTGCCGATGTTCGTGCTGACCCTGTTCGCAGGCTCTCTCGCCGACCGAATTTCACGCCGCGCCATCGTCATCGTGGCGATCTTGGTTGAGATGCTGGGCGTCGTCGGCCTGACCTTTCTGGCCCTGCAAGAGACCCCCTCCCTCACCGCGATCTTTGTCATCGCGGCGCTGTTCGGGGCCGCGCGCGCCTTTTTCCGCCCCGCGTCCTGGGCGATGATGCCGATGCTGCTGCCGATATCAGAGGTGGCCCGCGCCATTTCCGTCAGCGCCCTCGGCGGTGAGGTGGCGGTCATCGTCGGCCCGTCGCTCGGCGGCCTGCTGGTCGCCCATTCCACGGCCACCGCCTACGGCGTCACCGCCGTTCTGTATTTCATCGGCCTTGCCACAGTGCTGATGATAAACCAAAGCACCACCCCCGTCCGCCAACCCGGCAACCAGTTTGACCTGATACGAGAGGGGCTGGTCTATGTCTGGCACAACAAGATCATCTTCGGCGCCATATCACTGGACCTGTTCGCCGTGCTGCTCGGCGGGGCCACCGCGCTGCTGCCCGCCTTTGCCAGCGATATCCTGAACGTCGGCCCCACCGGGTTCGGCATCCTGCGCTCGGCCCCTGCCGTGGGGGCTGCGGCGATGGCGCTGTATCTGTCCCGCTATCCGCTGAAAAGCCGTGTCGGGGTGCGGATGTTCTGGGCCGTCGCCGCCTTCGGTCTGGCCACCGTCGTCTTCGGCCTGTCACGCTCCATGACGCTGTCGGTCTTGGCGCTGGTCGCCTTGGGGGCCGCTGACATGATCTCGATGTATGTCCGCCAGACCCTGATGCAGATCGTGACGCCCGACCACATGCGCGGCCGCGTGTCGTCGGTGTCGGGTCTGTTCATCTCAGGCTCCAATGAATTGGGAGAGTTTGAAAGCGGCGTCGTCTCGCGCTTTGTCGGTCCGGTGATGGCCGTGATCCTTGGTGGCATCGGCACTTTGATCGTAACCGGGGCATGGGCCGCGATGTTCCCCGACCTGCGCCGCGCCGACCGTCTGGATGGTCAGGATGGTTGATACCTTGCCCCACGCTTTGCCCGCGCCGCGTCCGATAGCAGCGGCCATATGGATGTCGGGATCGGTCGTGGCCTTCACGGCCATGGCCGTCTCCGCCCGCAAGGTTTCGGTCCTGCACGACAGTTTTGAGATCCTGATGGTCCGCTCTTTCGTCGGCTTCTTTCTGGTGCTGGCCTACGGCTTTGCCAGTGGCCGCATGGCTGAGGTGTCGACCAAGCGCCTGCCCGGCCACTTCCTGCGCAACATCGTGCATTTCACCGGGCAGAACCTGTGGTTCATCGCCCTGACCCTGATCCCCCTCGCCCAAGTCTTCGCGTTGGAATTCACCTCGCCCATCTGGGTGATCCTGCTGTCACCGATCTTTCTGGGCGAACGCCTGACCCCGACGCGGATAATCGCCGCCGTGCTCGGCTTTGGCGGCATCCTGATCGCCACCCGCCCCGACATCGCCCATCCTTCCGTTGGCGTGCTGGCGGGCCTTGGCGCTGCGGTCTGCTTTGCCACCGTGTCGATCCTGACCAAGCGGCTGACCCGCGGCGTGTCGGTGCTGGGCATCATGTTCTGGCTGACGCTGATGCAGTTCTTCTTCGGCCTGATCTGCGCGGGCTATGATGGCCACATCACCTGGCCCACCGCGCAAACCATGCCCTGGCTCGCCCTGATCGGCCTAGCGGGCGTCGTGGCCCATCTCAGCCTGACCACGGCCCTGTCGCTGGCGCCTGCGTCCTATGTCACGCCGATCGACTTCATCCGCCTGCCGCTGGTCGCCGTCATGGCCGCGCTGATCTATGCCGAACCGCTGGACCCCTTCGTCCTGATCGGCGGGGCGGTGATCTTTGCCGGGATCTGGCTGAACGTCCGCGCCCAGTTGCGCGCGGTCCCGGCCTAATCCCCCCAAATGATGTGGCAGGAAAACCCTACAACCTAAGCGGTATCATGTGACGCGGCGTCATTGATTGACCGATTGGCGAAACCCCGCTTACCGTGACCCCATACCGCAGGAGGAGCTTGCCTCATACCACAAGTGGGCAGGCTGCGGGATTTAGGGAGAGAATCATGAAACTGCTGTTGACGGGGCTTGCTGCCTTGATGGTGACGACCACCTGCGCCTCGGCTGGCGGCATCGACCGCGCCGGCCTGCCGCTTTCCTTGCTGTTCGAACAAGGCCAGACCGCGCGTCTGTCGTTCACCAGCGTCACCCCCGATGTATCGGGCGACTATCCCGCTGCGCTCGGCGGCGGAACGACTGAGAATATGGCGCAAAACTATTCGACGTTGAGCTTCGCCCTGAAGGGCGATTTCAACGACCGCCTCGCCTATATGGTGTCGCTGACCGAGCCCTACGGCGCCGATGCGAAATACACCAAAGGCTTCTACACCGGGCTAGAGGCGCATTGGTCTAGCCGTGAACTGGACGCGATCCTGAAGTACCAACTGTCCGACCGCATCTCTGCCTACGGCGGCCTGCGCTATGTGACGTCGAGTGCCGAGATCAGCATTCCGGTGCAGATGCTGTCGCCCCCGGTCACCCCCAGCGTCATCGGCCCCTACACCGCCTCAACCAACAACGACAGCCAGGCGGGCTATATCGTCGGTGCCGCTTATGAAATCCCCGACATCGCCCTGCGCGGCAGCCTGACCTACCAATCGGCGATCACCCACACCTTCAACACGGCGGAATCCTTCGGCGGGCTGGCAGGCGGGGCCACCGTGGCCGGCACGACCGACATCACCATGCCGCAAAGCGTGACCTTCGACTTCCAAAGCGGCATCGCCAAGGACACGCTGCTGTTCGGCTCGGTCAAGTGGTCGGAATGGTCGGAATGGCACGTCCGCCCGTCCTATTATGACGCGGTCATCAATGATGAGGTGACCGGCTTCAGCACCGATGTCATCACCTACCAACTGGGTGTGGGCCGCAAGATCAACGACAACCTGTCGGTCTTTGCCCGGCTCGGCTATGAAAAGGCAGATAAGAAGGTCGCCTCGCGCCTGTCGCCCACGGATGGCATGCAAAGCATCGGGTTTGGCGGGTCATGGACCCAAGGAAATACCAAGTTCACCGGCGGTCTTGAGTATGTGAAACTGGGCGACGCGACCGACAGTGCGGGCGTCAAGTTCGCAAACAACCACGCCATCGGCCTCGGCATCTCGGTCGATGTAAAGTTCTGAACCGCGCCCAAACCAGCTTCCCCGCCCCGCAGCCCCCGGTTGCGGGGCTTTTTCGTGCCGTGATGGGCGAAGCGGCTGTTTGCGTGACATTTCCCTCACAAATCCGGCCGCTTGTCGCAGAATTTGCGCCGACGGTTTGATCTGATGATCATCGGTCCTAATCTTGGGGATAAGGCTGCGCCATGGACGCACAAAGGCGCGCCACTTCCAGAAGGGAAACTTCATGAACCAGCTGTCCGCCGCCGTGTTGATCTCCACTTTGTCCGCCACCGGGGCAATGGCAGGCGGGATCGACCGATCAGGGCAACCGGTTGACGTGCTGTTTCAAAAAGGCACCTTTGCGGAGCTGACCTTCGGAATGCTGTCACCCGATCTGAACGGCGTGTTCACTGCCCCCGGCGGCGCGCAAAGCGCCTCTGGCAATATCGCCCCTGACGTCAATTTTCAGGTCGCGGGTCTGGCCTTCAAGAAAGACTTTGGCGACCGCTTTTCACTGGGCGTCACCGTCAACCAACCCTTCGGCGCAGAGGTGGAATACACCACGCCCGGCTATCCCCTGTCCGGCACCGCGGCACATTTCAAAACCGTCAGCCTGTCATTTCTGGGCCTTTACCGGCTGGATGACCATTTCTCGGTCCTCGGCGGTGTGCGCGCAATTCAGGCAGAGGGCGACCTGACCCAGCAACCTGCCCGCCTATACCTCAACCTATTCGCCCGACACCGACATGGCCTATGTCATTGGTGGCGCTTATGAAATCCAGGACATCGCCCTGCGCCTTGCCGTCACCTATTCCTCGGCCACCAGCTACAACCTCAAGGGCACCAGCGGCTCTGCCACCGCCGAAATGCCGCAGTCGGTGAACATCGACTTTCAGACCGGCGTGGCCGCCGACACCCTGCTGATGGCCTCTGCCCGCTGGGCAGAGTGGAGCAAGGCCTCCATCGTCGACAGCACCGCTGGCCCGCTGTTCACCTACGCCAACAACACCGTGTCCTACACCCTCGGCGTCGGGCGCAAGTTCAACGACACATGGTCGGGTGCCGTCCTGCTGGGCTATGAGCCGGATTCCGGCGACCCCGCACCGGATTTGGCCCCCACCGACGGCTATTCCTCCATCACCCTCGCCGGGATCTACACCAAGGGCCGGATCAAGGTCACCGGCGGCGTTCTGTACCGCAAACCCGGCCATGCCACGACCGACACGCTCGGCGCGGATTTCTCTGACGGCTCGACGCTTGGTATCGGCGCAAAGATCGCCTTCAGTTTCTGATCGCCACCCCCGATCAGCCAGCGCCGCCCGGTTCCGCAAGATTCGGGTGGTCGCGCCCTAGCCTGCGATCTATGTCAGGGGCATGGCACATATACCCGCACCCCAACGCGCAATCTCGCTTCAGGCTTGGTCCTATCTGCTGCTGCTTGCCCTGATCTGGGGTGGCTCTTTCGTCGCCAACCGAATGGCGCTGGCCGAATTGGGCGTGCTGACCACCGTGGCCTTTCGCTGCGGCGGCGCGGCGCTGACGCTCTGGGGGTTCATCGCGCTATTCGGCCTGCCGGTGCCCAAGGGCGGGCGCTGGCTCGCTCACCTGCGCCGGGTTGGGCCTGTTCAACAACATCATCCCGTTTTGCCTGATCGTCTGGGGCCAGACCCATATTCAATCCGGCCTTGCGGGCATCCTGAACGCCACCAACGCCATCTTTACCGTGGGCCTCGCCGCACTGTTCTTTGCCGATGAACGCCTGACCAGCCGCAAAGCCACCGGCGTCGTCCTTGGTCTGGCCGGCGTCGCCGTCACCATCGGCCCCGCCGCCCTGACCCATTTCGACCTGCGCTCGCTGGGCCAACTCGCCATCCTTGGCGCCGCCCTCAGCTATGCCGTCTCGGCCATCTTCGGTCGCCACCGCCTGACCGGCATCCGGCCAGAGGTCAGCGCGGCTGGTATGCTGACCGTGTCCTCGCTGGTGATGATCCCCACGCGCGCTGTTGTTCGATGGCGCCCCGAGCTTTGACTATCAGCCGCAGACCTGGGCCGCGCTCGGCTATCTGGCGCTGCTGTCCTCAGCCTTTGCCTATATCCTGTTCTACCGCGTGCTGCACACGGCCGGGGCCGGCAACCTCAGCCTCGTCACCCTGCTGATGGCCCCCGTCGCCGTCATCCTCGGCGCGCTGGTCTATGGCGAGGCGTTGCAGCCCACCGCCTATCTTGGCCTCGCTGCTGCTCGCCGCTGGCATGGTGGTCATCGACGGCCGCATCTTTGCGATTTTCCGCGTGAAAACCGCCTAGACGTTCCGGTAAGCCCCACCTAACAGGAAAGGGCCGTCCATGATCTACCGCACCGGAGCCGAGTATCGCGCCGCACCGCAAAAGCGCGTGCTGCTGTTTGGCATGTCGGGTCTGGGCAAGACCTATCTGTCCAACATGCTGCGCGACGCGGGCAGGCGGGCGCGGGCGGCTGGTTCCACTATTCCGTCGATTACCGCATCGGCACCCGCTACATGAACGAATTCATCGCCGACAATTTCAAGCGTGAGGCGATGAAGGTTCCCCTGCTGCGCGAACTGCTGATGTCAGACTCGGTCTACATCGCGTCGAACATCACCTTCGACAACCTCGCACCGCTGTCGACCTACCTCGGCAAGCCCGGCGACCCGGCCAAAGGCGGCGTGCCCTTCGCCGAATACCAACGCCGCCAAGCCCAACACCACGACGCCGAGGTCTCTGCCGTGCTCGACACCACGCGCTTCATCGACCGCGCCAAAGAGATCTACGGCTACGAAAACTTCGTCTGCGACACCTCCGGCTCAATCTGCGAGGTGGTGAATGCCGATGACCCGCATGACCCGGTGATGACCGAACTGTCGCAGCACCTGCTGGTGGTCTGGATCAAAGGGTCCGACGACCATAAGGCCGAACTCGCCCGCCGCTTCGACCGCGCCCCCAAACCGATGTACTACCGCCCCGATTTTCTGTCCCGACTGTGGGACGAATACTGCGCCGGCCATGACCCCGACCATGTCGACCCCGACGCCTTCCTGCGCTTCGGCTATGCCCGCCTGCTCGACGAACGCCAGCCGCGCTATGCCGCGATGGCCAACTGGGGCGTCACCGTCACCTTCGACGACGTCTCCCGCGTCCGCGACGATGCTGGTTTCGACGACATGATCGCCGCCGCCCTTGATCGCAAGACCACCACCACCTAACTACCCCAGTCTCACTGACTGCTGCTGTCTCAGAGGATCCATAAAATGCCCATCACCCTGCCCACCACCCTGCCCGCCTTTGACGTTCTGCGGAACGAAGGCGTCATGGTGATGTCGCCAGAGCGGGCCGCCACCCAGGAAATCCGCCCGCTGCGGATTGCGCTGCTGAACCTGATGCCCAAAAAGATCCAGACCGAGAACCAGTTCGCCCGGCTGATCGGCGCCACCCCCCTGCAGATCGACCTGTCGCTGATCCGCATGACCGAACACCAAACCAAAAACACCGCAGCCGAGCATATGGAGACCTTCTACCGCCCCTTCGCCGAGGTGATGGCCTCGGGTGAGAAGTTCGACGGCCTCATCATCACCGGCGCGCCCATCGAGCATCTGGCCTTCGAAGACGTCACCTATTGGGCCGAGCTTCAGCAAGCGATGGACTGGACCCAGAGCCATGTCCATTCCACCTTCGGCGTCTGCTGGGGCGGCATGGCGATGATAAACCATTTCCACGGCGTGCAGAAACACATGCTGCCGCACAAGGCCTTCGGCTGTTTCCGCCACCAGACCCTGAACCCGACCTCACCCTATCTGCGCGGCTTTTCCGATGATTTCATCATCCCGGTCAGCCGCTGGACAGAGATGAAACAGGCTGAGGTGGACGCCGCCCCCGCCCTGCGGACCCTGATCGGCTCCGACGAAGTCGGCCCCTGTCTGATCGAGGATCCCGACCCACCGCGCCCTCTATATCTTCAACCATTTCGAATATGACAGCGACACGCTGAAACAGGAATACGACCGCGACGTGGCTGCCAATACCCCGATCAACGTGCCGCTGAATTATTACCCCGACGATAACCCGGCGCTAAAACCGCTGAACCGCTGGCGCAGCCATGCCCATCTGCTCTACGGCAACTGGATCAATGAGATTTACCAGTCCACGCCCTATGACATTCAGGAAATCGGGCGCTGATCTGGCCTATTTGGCCTTCTTCATCGCCTCTAACATGCGCTTTTCCAAGGCCTTCAGATCGGCCATCGAAACCTGATCCTTCTTCAAGGCCTCTACCTCTTTGGACAGGGCGGCGATCCCGGCAAGGGCCATTTTGACCTGTCCTGCTGGCTTGGCCAGTTCGGCGGTCATCATGATACTTTGCTTAACCTTTTCGGACAGATTCCCATGGGACGCCCTGGTATTCTCGATCATTTCCAAGAGTTTGGCTAACTTGGCTTCGAGCTCTTTCGCCTGCATTGGGTCGCCCATACCTGTCAAACGGGCTTCCAGCTTGGCAAGTCGGCGCTGATGTTCGGCGGAAAGCTTTTCCAAGCCATCGAGATGGAATTCGATTTGTTTAGGCTCAAGTGGCATGTTTACAATCCAGTGCTAAAAGCTTGATTCAATTTACCTGTAGCAAAAGCTACCCCTGACACAGCCATCGGTCAAAATAAATCGGCCTTCCCGTCACTTTGCAGGGGGTTGTTCGCAGTTCAATCCAACGCAATTGTCTTCCCCACGCCGCGCCCCATATTCCTTTTTACCCGCCGTCCGTCCAGTTTACCCCCGATCAAAGGCCCGCCTCCATGACCGCCACGACCCTGATTGCCACCCTTGCGGCCTTCCTGATCGCCACCGCCCTGATAACCGACGCCCGCGCCAAACAACGCGCGGCAGCGGTAGAGGCGGCATTTCCCCCGCTTGGCCAGTTGATCGACGTAGACGGCACCAAGGTTCACGCCCTGACCCGCGGCACCGGCCCCGACCTGATCCTGATCCACGGCGCCTCAGGCAACATTCGTGACCTTGTGCCGCTGATGGACCTGCTGTCGCCCCATTACCGCGTCACCGCCTTTGACCGCCCCGGCCTCGGCTGGTCCGACCCGATCCCGGATGAGGCGAGCCTGACCGACCAAGCCCTGCTGCTGTCACAGGCCGCGACCCGGCTTGGCATCACAGACCCCATCCTCCTCGGTCAAAGCTATGGCGGGTCGGTCGCCCTCGCTTGGGCGCTTTATGCCCCGCTGAAACCGCGCGCGCTGGTGCTGGTGTCGTCGCCCTCGCTGCCATGGCCCGGCAAGCTGGACCCGTGGTATCAACTGACCGCGACGTGGCCCGGCCAACACATCGCCATCCCCCTCGTCGCCGCTTGGGTGCCGGAAAGCTATGTCGACAAGGCGATTACCGGCATTTTCACCCCCGACGCAGCCCCTCCGGGCTATCTGGCCACGATCGGCGCAGGGCTATCGCTGCGCCGTCAGACGCTGCAAACCAACAGCGATCAGGTCAACGCGCTGCGCGACCAGATCGTCGCCCAGTCGCAAGACTACGGCACACTTACCCTGCCCATCGAACTGATCCACGGCGACGCCGATACCATCGTGCCGCTGACCATCCACTCACATCCCTTGTCGCAAATGCTGCCCAACGCCCATCTGACGGTGATCCAAGGCGCAGGCCATATGCCCCACCACGCCCATCCGGACGTGGTGCTGGCGGCAATTGCCCGCGCGGCACAACGCGCCGGATTGTGACAACCGGCCCTACTTGGGCTTTTTCACCGCTTCCATCAGCCGTTTTTCCAGCGCCTTCAAGTCGGCCGTCGTCATCTGATCCTTTTGCAACTGTTCAACTTGCCTCGTCAGCGCGTCAATCCGGGCGAGCGCGATTTTCAACTGCGCCTCAGCCTTGCCAAGTTCAGACTTGACCCCGACCATCAACTTCATACGGTCGGCGATATCCGCCACAACTTTGAATTTAGGGGCCTGATCGCTGACCATCGCCGTCAATTTATCGGTCTTGTCCAGCCAGGCATCAAATTTGTAACTATCCAAAGTTGTCATTTTCTTGTCGAGTTTATCGACACTTTTTTTACTGTTTAACAACAGTTTCTCAACCAAACTCAGCCTGTCGGTGATGTCGTGGATTATTTTTTCTTCTTTTTCGGCCATAGCGTCCGCTCCTCAATGGCGAAAGGTCAACTGTTCGCCCGCCATGCCATTGTGCCCGGATCGTACAGTCTTCTCCCCCGCACACAACCGAATAGATCCTACCCCCCACCCAACACGCCGCATTGCCTTACCCCCCTGAAACGCCATATTGCTAGGCAAACAGGGAGATGCACATGGACCTGCCTTTCGACGGCGCAATCACCAAATACCTAGAGAACGGCGCCCCCAAGGACGTCCGCAAAGCGATTGAAAACCGCAACAAAGACGAAATCATGTCGCCGACCTATCCCTACCGCGAACAGATGAAAAAGAAGGATTATGAGGCGCAGATGGAGGTGCTTCAGCACCAGATCGTGCGGATGCAGGCCGATGTAAAGGCAACGGGCAAACGGATCATCTGCCTGTTCGAAGGCCGCGACGCCGCTGGCAAAGGCGGCACCATCGACGCCCTGCACATGAACATGAACCCGCGCGGCGCCCAAGTCGTGGCGCTCGCAAAACCCAACGAACGCGAGCGCGCCGAATGGTATTTTCAGCGCTACATCGACTGGCTGCCGCTGCTCGGCGAGATCGCCATCTTTGACCGCTCGTGGTATAACCGCGCGATTGTCGAAAAAGTCTTCGGTTTCTGCACCGACGCCCAACGCGCCCGCTTCTTCCACCAACTGCCCGATTTCGAAAACATGCTGGTGGAAGAGGGGTTCATCCTCGTCAAATTCTGGCTGGAGGTCGACCGCGCCGAACAACTCAAACGCTTTCTGGACCGTGAGAAGGACCCGCTGAAGCAATGGAAACTCAGCCAGATCGACCTCGACGGGTTGGCCAAATGGGACGAGTTCAGCGCCGCGATTGATGAGACGATGGCCAAAACCCATTTCGTCTACGCGCCGTGGACCATGATCCTGTCCGACGACAAAATGCGCGCCCGCATCGCCGCCATCCAGACCGTCTTGCAGGCCGTCGACTTCAAAGGCCGCGACCTCAAAGCCATCGGCCAGATCGACACCCAAATCTGCGGCATGCCCTCTTTGAGGGTCAAGTGAAGCAAGGTTACCACCACGGCAACCTCCGCCAGGCCCTCGTCGATGCAGCCCTCACGCTGATCGCCAAGAACGGCCCGACCGGTTTCAGCCTGTCAGAGGCCGCCAAGGCCGCTGACGTGACCCCCGCCGCCGTCTACCGCCATTTCGCCGGCCGCGACGACCTCATCGCCGAGGTCGCGCGCCAAGGTTACGACATCTTCGCCGCCCTGATGGAATATGCCTATAACGACGGCAAACCCACCGCCCTCGCGGCGTTTGAGGCGACCGGCCGCGCCTACCTCGCCTTCGCCCGCAAATATCCCGGTCACTATATGGCGATGTTCGAAAGCGGCCTCAGCCTGAACGCCCATCCCGATCTGGCCGTGGTGGCGCAAAAGGCCCGGACCGTGCTGGAAACCGCGGCCGAAAAGCTCAGCCAACACATGCCAGCTGGCAAACGCCCGCCCGCCACCATGTTCTCAGCCCATATCTGGGCGCTGTCGCATGGCGTGGTTGAACTCTACATGCGCGGCGCCCCCGGCGCGAAATCGCCCTACAGCCCTGAGGACCTGCTGGAGGCCGGAATTGGCATCTACCTGCGCGGACTTGGCCTCCTGCCGCCCGACACATAACCAGGCCTAATTTTTCGCAGAAAAATTGCCCTCTGCCCTGCAACAAACCACAATTTTTCTGCGAAAAATTCCGCCCAATCCCACCGTCAGCGGAACATCACCAGCGCACCCTGGCTCCAACCCACCCGCGTCCGCGTGCCGATGTCCAGCACCGGGCGGCCGAAGACGTTGCGCATCGACAGCCGCGCCACCTCTTCGGTGCCATCCAGCTTCACGTCGTAATAGGTCATGTCGCCGTAATAGACGACCTCTTCCACCGTCGCCATCGCCTCACGGTCGGTGGCCTGCTGGCCCTCAAAGAGCAGCGTCAGCGTCTCTGGCCGAAAGCCCACCGTGGCCCCGCTCGCAGTCGGCGTGCCGGTCACCTGCGTCGCCCCATCGAGGCTCAACCGGCCAAAGCCCTGACACTCCGCCTCCACCTTGCCACCGGATTCAGAGATGATCCGTCCGGGCAGGAAGTTCATCGTGCCGATGAAATTCGCCACTTCCCGGGTCTTTGGGCGCCGGTACAGGGTTTCGGGGTCGTCCAGCTGGGCAATCTGGCCCTCAAACATCACGGCAATCCGGTCGGACATGACCAGAGCCTCTTCTTGATCATGCGTCACCAGAATGAACGTGATGCCGACCTGACGCTGCAGCTTTATCAACTCAATCTGCATGTTCTCACGCAGCTTCTTGTCCAGCGCCGACAAGCGGCTCATCCAGCAGCAGCACCTTTGGCTTCAAGATCAGCGCCCGCGCCAAGGCGACCCGCTGCCGCTGACCACCAGACAACGCCGTCGCGGCCCGCTTGCCATAGCCGGCAAGGCCGACCATATCCAAAGCCTCCTCAACAGCGCGGGCCTTTTCATCCTTGCTGCGCGGGTCTTTCCGCAGGCCAAAGCCCACATTCTGCTCCACCGAAAGATGCGGAAAGATCGCGTATGATTGGAACACCATATTGGTCGGCCGCTCATTCGCCGGGATCTTGGCCGCATCCTTGCCGTCGATCAGCACGACCCCTTTGGAAATCCCCTCAAACCCGGCGATCGTCCGCAGCAGGGTGGTCTTGCCACAGCCCGACGGCCCCAGAAGCGAAAAGAACTCTCCGGCCCGGATCGTCGCGTTGATCCCGCGCAGCGCGTGATAATCGCCGTAGTATTTATGAACGTCCTTGAACTCGATCATCGTGGGTTTGTCTGCAGACGTCACAGGAAGCCTCCGGTATCTTTGGCACCAGTCCGGGCAAGGCCACGGCGGCGGAAATATTCAGCTAGGGCAAGCAGCACGACCGACAACATGACCAGCACCGCGCCAAGCGCCATGATCGTCGGCACGCTCTTCGGGAAGCGCAACTGCCCGAAAATATAGACCGACAGCAGTTTGTCCTTGGACCCGAGGAAGTTCGAGATCACGAATTCATCGAGTGAGATGGTGAAAGAGATCAACAGCGCCGAGATGATGCCCGGTGTCACCAGCGGCAGAATGACCAGATAGAAGGTCGAAACCGGCCCCTCCCCCAGATCATAAGCCGCCTCTTCCAGCGATTGGTCGAGCGATTGAAACGCCGAGGTCAGGATAGCCACCGCGAAGGGCGTGCAGATCAGCACATGGCCCATGATAACCGTCACCAGCGACAGTTGTATCCCAAGGCTCAGCAACACCACCAACAGCGCCATCGCCATGATCATGTCCGGCAGCACCATGGGCAGCATGATAAGCCCCATGATCCCACCCTTGGCCGGGAACCTGTAACGCGTGCTGGCGCGGGCGGCAAAGATGCCAAAAGTCGCGGCAATCACCGAAGAGACGCAGGCGACCAACAGCGAATTGCGCACCGCCTGCCACAGATCACTGTCCGCCCAGACTTCCTGGAACCACTGGGTCGTGAACCCGCGCAGCGGAAACGCCACCACAGTACTGTCGTTGAACGCAAAGATCGGCAGCAGGATGATCGGCCCATACAGGAAGATCAGGAACAGGAAGGCGTAAACCTTAAGGCCGGAAACCTTCATTTCGGACCCCTCAGATAGCGGCGGTTCAAGAACAGGAACAGCACCGAAATCAACCCGACAATCAACATCGCCGAGGCCGCGATGGCAGAGCCGAGCGGCTTGTTGTCGCCCTTCAGCATCAACACCTCAATCGCGTTGGCAATCATCGGGAATTTCGCGCCGCCCACCAGTTTCGGCGTCACATAATCGCCAATCGTCGGGATGAACACGATCAACACCGCCGCCACAACCCCCGCCATCGACAGGGGCAGCGTCACCCGCAAGAAGGTCACGAACCGGCTCTCGCCCAGATCCTGCCCCGCCTCCAACAGCGACCGGTCAATCTTTTCCAGCGCCACATAGATCGGCAGAATGGCAAAAGGCGCAAAACTATGCGCCAGCGTGATAACCATGGCCTGCAAGCTATAGGTCATATCCAGCGGGCCGGCTTATCAGATGCAGGCTCATCAGGGTGGAGTTGATGACCCCACTGAACCCCAAAATCGCGTTCCACATGAACACCCGGATCACGTAAGAGGTCCAGAACGGGATGGTGATGAGGAACAGCCAGATCCCCTTGCGCGCCGGGGCGACGTTGAAACTGATGAAATAGGCCATCGGATAGGCCAAGGCGACCGTCATCAACGTCACCAGCACCGACACGATCAGCGACCGGATCATGATGGAGAACAGCACCGGATCGCTCCACGCGCCGAGATAGGTCGCCGTCTGCTCAAACTCACCGCTGTCCAGCCGTTTGTAGGACGCGCATTCGCCGATATAATTGCACAGCTGGAACTTCGGGATGATCTCCAGATAGCCATCGGTCATCACCGAGGCGATCAGGATAAAGGTCAAAGGTGCCGCCAGCAGCAGCACGGCATAGATCGCCGTCGGACTGACCAGCCCCAACCCACTCGCCGCTTCCGAGCCCCAGAAGCGGCCCCGCTTCGGTTCAGCCATATGTCACCCTGTCCGCTTCGCTTTTATCAGCGTTTGATCAAATTAAGCGGATTGCTGGCCAGAAAGCAATCCCTTTGATCGGGCAGACTGGCCAACCTACCCGACCTTGGCAAGCAAATTGGCTCAGAAAAGCATCCGCTCGACGTCGATTGCCCGTTTTTTCAACTCATCGATCAGCGTCGGTACCACGCGGTGCGACCGCACGGCCACCTGCAGCGCCTCTGACAGGCTCTCTTCATCGCTCGGCCCGGAACTGACGCGCCACACGATGCGCTGCGCCAGACCGCTTTCATAGACGATCTCGGTGTTGCCGGTGCGGCTGACACGCCACCCCAGAAAATCGGCGCCTGTGCCGGGGGCGTGAAACGTGGTCTGATTGCCCATTCGGGTCATCCTTTTTGCTCGACAGACTGCATTATGGCGAAATCTTGCCGAGAGAAGTTGTAGCGCGTCAATAGGTTGCGTCAAATCCACCACGATTGCTGAGTCTTTGTGGCAACAGTTGCCCAAACCGCCGCAATGCCGCCCAACACCCGCCACAATCGCGCCACAATTGGCCGCTCAGACCGCCATATCGGTCGGTGGCCGCGCCAGCAGGTCGCTCAATATCCCCAAGCCCCGCACCAGCTCTGCCTGCGAGGAATGCCCGCCAAGCGCCAGCCGCACCGCATTTGGGGCCCGGCCATGCACCATCGCATATTGATCCGCCGGCCGCATCAGCACCCCAGCCTCTTCAGCCTGCTGCGCGAAGGTAGAGGCCCGCCAGCCATTCGGCATGTTCAGCCAGACAAAGGGCAGCCCCGGTTGCCACGACAGATTGAACGCGCCCAGATGGTTGACCACCAGTTGCAGCCGCTCAGAATACTCCGCCGTCACCCGGTCGCGCACCTGCACCGCCGCGCCGCTGGCGAACAGGTCCAGACAAATCGCCGTCACCACGCGCGACAGGGCAAAGAAGCTGTGTTGCGCGGTCAGCCGCCCCGCCTCACCCATGCCCGTCGGGCAGACGACATAGCCAAAGCGCAGCGCCGCCGACACGGTTTTCGACAAAGACCCGACATACCACACCCGGTCTGGCGCCAAGGCCCGCAGGGTCGGATTGCTCCCCGTCATCGCGGGGTAACATTCATCCTCTACAATCTGTAGATTGTACCTTTCGGCAATTGATACAATCTCCGCCATGCGCTTGGCCGACATCTGCGCCGTCGTCGGGTTCTGCCCGGCGGGCGTCAGGCACACGACTTGCGGGCCATAGCGCCGACAGGCCGCCTCCAGCGCGTCAGGCCGCATCCCCTCGGCGTCCAACTCCACCCCGATCACCTCTGCCCGCGCCGCCCGTGCGGCATAGCGAAAGCCGGGATAGGACAGATCCTCAGTCAGAACCACCGGACGGTCGCCGCGCAAACAACAGTCCAAAATCAACCCGATGCTGTTCTGCCCGCCATGGGTCAGCATGATATCCTGCGCCCCGACCGGGCCCAGCACCCGCTCCCCCAGCCAGTCACAAATCGCCTCACGCAGATCAACCTCTTCGGTCTGGCTGGGATAGTTCAACCAATCCAGACTGTTCTGTGTCGAAATGTTCCGCAACGCCTCGGCCATCGCCGCCGTCTGCCCAACCTCTGGCAACAGCGGGGATCGCAGATCGATCCGCCCGGTATCCTCTGGCAACACCCGCTCGGCGAAGATCGACTGCGACGGCCCCAACCGCGGCCTGCGCGCTGCGACAAAGGTGCCGCGCCCGACCGTGGCCTCTAGCAAACCCTCTTGCGTGGCAATCTGATAGGCCCGGCTGACCGTGCCCGGCGTCACCGACAGCCGCCACGCCAGATCGCGCACCGTGGGCAATTGCGCGCCCTCAGCCAAATCACCCTTGCCGATTGCATCCCGCAAGGCCCGCGCCAGTGCCAGATATTTCGGCCCTTCCCCGGCAACCAGTTCCGGCAACCAAATTGTATCCATGACAATGTTCCTCTGGCGGGTCACGCAGCATCTTTGTATCCTACCAATACGCAATAATGCAACTTGTATCAATACAATTGAGAAAGCTATGAACACCGCAGAAGTCTACGCCCTGTCCTCCCATCCCCTGCCCCCGCTGTCGCGCAGCCTGCTGCGCTTGACTCTGGTCGCGGTAACCTGGGAAATGCGCCGCCGCACGCGCAAGGATCTGCGTAACCTCTCGTCGCAGATGCTGCGTGATATTGGCCTAGAACCTTGGGATGCCCGGATCGAAGCTGCCAAACCATTCTGGCGCGCCTGATCCGCCCAGCCCAGACGTTCCCCAACTGGGGCCGGTTCGCCGGCCCTATTTTTATGGATACAGCCCGTCAGGCCTAAGGCCCGTGCCGCGCTATCAGGGCGTCATCGCCTGAACAGTCGCAATCAGCGTTGATTGATCCACCTCGATCAGGCCCCGGCGCGGCCGGTCCAGATCAATGATCAAGAACACCAAAATCACGATCAGCATCATCATAGCATAGACCGGCAGACCCGGCCTCGTGTCGCCAATGGCTGAGGAATAGCCCACCACGCCGCCCAACATGATGAAGGTGCCAAACAGCAGGAACAGCACCAGCTCTGGCACATGGCGGTTGATCGCCGCATCCCGGCTCGACAGCGCGTCGGTCATATCGTTCAGACTGGCCAGAAACGCCATCGTCACCGGATTGGGCGTCAGTCTGGCCTCTGCCGACCCCAGCTGCCACAACTGGCCAAAGATCTGCCCCGCCTCAGCAATCAGCGCCTCACGTCCGGCATTGTCGGCGGCAGAGACCTGCGTCGCCTGCACCCGCACCGCACCATATTGGCGCATCAACGCCTTGGCCTCTTCACGCTGGGCATCACCGACCAGATCGGTCCGCAACCAGGCGGTGCCAATGGCATTGGCTTCATTCACCACCTCAATCGACCGCTGATCAAACCGCCCAAGGGCGAGCGAAAAGGTAAAACCCAACAACAGCGCCAACAGACCCAACAAAGAGCCCTGAATGGCATTGGCCTGCCCCTTGCTGCCTTCGGTGGCCGAGGTTTTCTGACGCTCACCAAAAGCGACACCCAGAAAGATCGCCAACACCATGATGGCAAAGACAATGGCCGCGATGAGGTAGGAAGGAATGTCATACATGATTTCGGTCTGTCCCATCAGCATCGGCCCAAGTTCAATTTCGCGTGCCAGAGCTACAGTCACTTGGCAACAAGAACAACCTGTTTTCGGTGGCACCGCCAGATGCGAACCATTCGCAACGTGCTTAAGATGCGGTTAATGGAAAATCGTAAGTAGTTGATATAGAGGTAAAATGCACAGTGTCGCTCACACGGACGCTTTTCACATCCACCCCCCAAAATGCCAAAGGGCGCAGCCAATGCTGCGCCCTTTGAATTCGAAAAGTACCAGATTAGCGCTTGGAGAACTGGAAGCTCTTACGCGCTTTGGCCTTGCCGTACTTCTTACGTTCAACAACACGGCTGTCACGGGTCAAGAAGCCCGCAGCCTTCAAAGCACCGCGCAGGGCGGGCTCATACAGTTGCAGCGCCTTGGACACGCCGTGCTTTACAGCACCAGCCTGGCCCGACAAACCGCCGCCGGAGACGGTGGCCATCACGTCGAACTGGCCCTCGACATTGGCGATGGTGAAGGGCTGACGCAGGATCATCTGCAGAACCGGACGGGCAAAGTAGGCGTCCATGGTCTTGCCGTTGATCGTGACCTTGCCGGAACCCGGCTTGATCCAAACGCGGGCAATCGCGTTCTTACGCTTGCCGGTTGCATAGGCACGGCCCAGCTTGTCACGAACGGCAACCCGAACCGGGGCCATCGCAACTGCCGGAGCTGCCGCGCCAACGGCCGACTTCAGATCGTCAAGAGATTTGATTTCCGACATGCTCATGCGCTCCGGGTATTCTTCGGGTTCATCGCAGCCACGTCCAGGACGGTCGGCTGTTGGGCTTCATGCGGATGCACAGCACCGGCATAAACGCGCAGGTTGGTCATCTGGACAGCGCCCAGACGGTTGCGGCTGATCATCCGCTCAACCGCTTTCATGACGATACGCTCAGGATGCGCGCCGTCGAGGATCTGCTCGGCGGTACGGAACTTGATGCCGCCCGGGTGGCCGGTGTGCCAGAAATATTTCTTATCCTTGCGCTTGTTACCGGTCATCTGGATCTTGTCAGCGTTGATGACGATAACGTTGTCGCCCATATCCATGTGCGGCGTAAAGGTCGGCTTGGTCTTGCCACGCAGGATCGAGGCGACGATGGTCGCGAGGCGGCCCAGAACGATGCCTTCGGCATCGATCAGGATCCACTTCTTGTCGATATCCGCAGGCGTTGCGGTGAAGGTTTTCATTTGGAACCCTATAGGTGGAGGACAGCCAGAGCTGCCCGTGATCTCGGATGGCGGCTTATCGCTGAACCTGTGTTCTGCGTCAAGTGCAGTGGAAAAGATTTAACTACGCAAAAACAATGCTTTGCAATATGAGGTATTATGTTACCCCACATATTTTCTAACGGAGGACCGGCGGCCGCAGCGGGTCCATCCCCGGACCGGGACGCGGGGTGGCAACTGGCTCTTCCTCAACGACCGGCTCGCCCTCAAAGATCAGCGCCACGCCGGCCATCTGCGCCAGCATGGGATCGTCCGTCCGCAGAAACACCACATCCATCGCGGCCGCCTCCATGCCGGAAAATGCCATCGCTTCGGTCACCGCACGTGCCCACTTCGCCTCAGCGTCCGCGGCCACCCCGGTCAGCACCAGCAACTGCCCGCGTTTGCCGTCCTTGTAGCGCACCCCGACCAGCAAAGCCCGCGCCACACCTGAGAGCGTGGAGCCTAGTGCCATCAGCACCGCCTCGGGCACCTTGGCCGCCTCAAACCCATCAACCTGCGCGTCCAGCGCCTCGGGCGGCGCTTGATCGAGCATGGCGATCAGCCAGTCCAGCGCCTCGGGCGGCAGGATAACCTCTGACGCCGCCCCAGAGCCCAAGTTCAAGCCCAGCGACAGCCCCTGCCCCACCATCTGCCCGGCAATCACCCGACCGGGCAGTGCGGCATAGGGTAAAGGCTCATCACTGAACCCGGCGAGACGTTCTTCGCTGTCAAAGGCCAGCAGCACCGGGCCGCTTTCCAACGCAAACACCCGGGGCGACATCACCTCACCCTCGGCCTCTGTCTCTAGCAGCAGGAACAGTTCGGCATCGGCAAGGGCGCGGTAGAACGCCATACCCTCGGCATCACCGCCCGCCAGCAGGCCCGCGTAAGTCTGATCCAACACTGTCATCTCGCCAATTCCCGCGCTATGGCCGCCCGCAGGTCCGGCACCACCTCTGCCTCAAACCACGGATTGCGTTTCAGCCAGCCGGTATTGCGCCACGACGGATGCGGCAAGGGGTAAATGCCCGCTGCGACATGGTCGCGCCATGCGGCAACCCGCCCGGCGACCGGCCCCTTGCCCAGATGCCACCCCATCGCCGCCCCGCCGATCAACAACGTCAACCGCACCGAGGGCAGCTCCGCCAACACGCGCCGCCGCCAAGTCGCGGCACAGATCGGCGGTGGCGGCAGGTCGCTGCCCTTTGCGTCATAGCCCGGAAAGCAGAAGGCCATCGGCACGACCGCCACCTTCGACTGGTCATAGAAGATGTCGCGCCCCAACCCCATCCAGTCCCGCAGACGATCGCCAGAGGCATCGTCGAACGGAATGCCCGAGGCGTGAACCCGTGCCCCCGGTGCCTGCCCCGCCACCAGAATCCGCGCGCCAGAATCAAACCAGATCACCGGACGGGGCTGATGCGCGGTGGCGGTTGCGGCAAAGCGTTCGGCGCACAGAACGCAGCGCGCCAGCTCTGCCTTCACCTCATGGATTGCCATGCCACCCCTCCCTTGTGCGGCCGCCTCAATATCCGACGTTTGGCCTCGTCACAGGGTGCATGACAGCAACACCAAAACATCATTCTGCGTTCCGCGTTGCCCCCTGCTTCGGGGACAGATAAGCCCTGTGTAAGAACAAGGACCAAGTCAAAACCGATGTACCGAGTTTCGCCCTTCGTCAGAAATTTTGCCAGAGCCTTGGTGGGCGGCGTCGCCATTGCAACCCTATGGGTCAATGTAAATGGCTCCAGCTATTATGATGCAATAGAGAAGCGGCTGTATGATCTGCCGATGCCGTCTTGGATGGCCAGCCAATCGTTGACCATCACGCCGCTCGGGATCGTTTCTGATGCGTTGATGGCGTTGTTCTTGTTCTTCATCGGCAAAGAGCTGTGGGAGGCGTTGGTGCTAGAGCGCGGCGCCTTGTCGGGCCGGGCCAAAGCCTCCATGCCGATCGGGGCCGTGTTGGGCGGGCTGATCGGGGCCGCCTTGGGCTGGCTGATCTGGTCAACCCTGTTCGTGACGGCAGAAGAGGCCGGGTTTGGCACGGGCTGGACGGTGCCGCTCGGGTCGGATGTCGTGCTGTGCTATGTCTTTGGCCGGGCCGTCTTCGGACGCGGCCATCCGGCGCTGCATCTGTTGCTGCTCATCACCATTGCCTTTGACATTCTGGGGCTGCTCAGCACTGGTTTGACCAACCCGCAGGCCGTGATCCGGCCATTCTGGCTGTTGTTGCCGGTGGTGGCCGGTCTGGCAATCTGGTTTGCCTTCGGACGTCTCGCCCGCCCGCAGTCAACCGAATTGCAGCACCGCCGCGCCTATGTGCTGTGGCCCTATATTCTGGGCGGCGTCTTGTCGTGGGTCGGCGTGGCCCTGTCGGGCCTTCCGGCCACCCTTGGCCTGCTGCCGATGATCCCGATCATCCCGCATGCCGACCGCAGCTTTGGCCTGTTCGCCGAGGCGGAAGAGTTTCTGATTGACCCCCTCAACCGCCTGACCCACCTGATGGTGGCCCCGCTGCCGTGGATCTTGTTCCTGTTCGGCCTGACCCGTGGTGGCGTTGATTTCGCAGCCTTTTCGCCGACCACCGGATCGGTTCTGGTGGCGCTGTGGATTGGCAAGCCGCTTGGCATCCTGCTGGGCGCTTTGGTGGCCGGGGCCTTTACCGGGCGTATCCTGCCGCGTGATCTCAAAATCTCCGACGTGGTCCTGATCGCGGTGATCTGTGGCACAGGCTTTACTGTCCCCGTCCTCGCCATCGACGCGGCCCTGCCCGGCGGTGAACTGGCCGAGGCGGCGCGTCTGGGCCTTGCCATCAGCCTGCTCGCCGGGCCTTTTGCCATCGTGCTGTCACGGGTGATCCGGCGTTGACCGACCCCCTACGCATTTGCGCGAAATTGTGACATATTGCTGCCCGATACCTGCAGTATTGTTTCCAAGAGGCTAAGGACTTACGTATGGCGCAGGTGGCCATGCACCGGTCGTTAACTATAACAATGTACCCAATCGACAAACCGGGTCAGTGAATCGGACAGGCAGCGTGCAGAAGACAAAGGTCAGTTTGGGGACGGCGGGACACCATGATTGAGTTCATGAATGTCAGCAAATCCTTCTGGACGGGTACCCAGCGCAAGGTCATCCTCGACCGCGCCTCGTTCAAGGTCGAACTGGGCAATTCCCTCGGCATCCTGGCCAAGAACGGCACCGGCAAGACCACCATCATCAACATGATGGCCGGCCTCGAAAAACCGGATGAGGGCAAGATCCTGCGCACCTCGCGCATCTCCTTTCCGCTGGGCTTCATGGGCGGCGTGGTGACCAAGCACAGCGCGGTTGAGAACAGCCGCTACATCGCCCGGCTCTACGGCCTCGACCCCGATTATGTCGAAGGCTTCTGCCGCTGGCTTTGCGGCATTGAAGAGTATTTCAACCGCCCCGTCGGCACCTACTCCTCTGGCATGCGGTCACGGTTCAACTTCTCACTGATGCTGGCGCTGGAGTTTGATATTTACCTGATCGACGAAGGCATGCCCTCGTCCACCGATGTGGAATTCAACCGCAAGGCTGGCACGATCCTGCGCGAACGTCTCGCCAATTCCACCGTCATCGTCGTCTCGCACCAAGCCAAAACCTTGGAACGGTTCTGCCGTTCGGCCGCAGTTCTGCGCAACGGGCAGCTTTACATGTTCGAAACCCTCGAAGAAGCGAAACAGCTTTATGACTATGAAACTCAAAGTTAGCCGCTTCCGCATTCGCAAGCCTGACCCGGTGGCGGCCCCTCGGCCAATGCCTGCGGTCAAGCATACCCAACAGCAGATCCCGGACGATGCCTTCATGCCCGATCCGGATGAAGACGGCTTCGGCGATCAGAGCTTTCTGTCGAATGAAAAGTCCAAACCGGCGAATGGCCCCTCTCTGGTAGCGGATGCGCCCAAGGCCGACCCGACGCCCGCAATTCCCGCCGCCGCCACCGATATGGAATCGATCCGCCATGAGGGTCTGACAGGCCGCCAACTCCGCATGGCCCGCCGCCTCGCACAAAAGCACGGCCTGCCCGCAACCTCGGATTTCGACGCTGTCCGCCTGCTGCGTAAGGCCGGGATCGACCCGTTCCAGCGCTCTGCTCTCCTGGAACTCGTCACGGGGGAAGAAGATGGCGACGAAACGGATGCCAATCTCGGCGCCAACGGCCCCGAGTCGCGTGCCCTGACCGTACAAAACGCCCGCAACTCTCTGCCGCAGACCGTGAAACCCGTTCAAGTCCCCTCGACTGAAGTGCGGATCGAAGAGTCGCATGTAACTGAGGTGCGCCGGATTCAGGGTGACATCATCGCCCGCCGCCGCCGCAAACTGGCGCTGATGTGGTCCAAGATCGCCGTCTTCGTCTTCCTGCCGACCTTCATCGCGGGCTGGTACTATTTCATGGTCGCCACGCCGATGTATGCGACCCGTACCGAATTCGTCATCCAGCAGGCCACCGCCGCCTCGCAGATGTCCAGCCTGTTCTCGGGCACCAGTTTTGCCACCTCACAGGATTCTGTGGCGGTGCAAAGCTATCTGCAATCGCAAGACGTGATGGAATTGCTCGACAAGGACAGCGGCTTCCGCCAGCACTTCTCTGACCCCACCATCGACCCGATTCAGCGCCTTTCCCCCAATGCCAACAACTCGGCCACCTATGCCCTGTTCAAACATGTGGTGAAGATCTCTTATGACCCGACCGAAGGCGTCATCAAGATGGAGGTGTCGGCCGCCGATCCGCAAAAGGCTGTCGAATTCTCCAAAGCGCTGCTGAAATACGCAGAAACGCGAGTCGATCAACTGACATCCCGCCTGCGCGATGATGCTGAACGCAGCGCCGCAGCCAGCTTTGCCGATGCCCAGACCAAGTTGCAATCCGCACAGCAAAACCTCGTCGACCTGCAGCAAAAGTTCAAAACCTTCAATTCCGAGGCTGAGGCTGGCCTTATCACCACCCAGATCGGGGCTTTGGACGCCCAATTGACTCAGGAACGGCTGTCACTCGCGCAGATGGAATCCAACGAAACGCCGAACAAGGCGCGGATGGACCCGGTCAAGACCCGCATCGCCACTCTGGAAGCCCAAATCGCAAGCCTGCGCCAACGCCTGACCGAAAGCAGCGCCGACGGACCCTCAATCGCCACCGTGCAAAGCCAACTCATCATGGCCCAGGCCGATGTCACCACGCGGCAGATGATGCTTGCGCAGGCCACCTCGGCCATGGAAACCTCGCGGATAGAGGCGAACCGCCAGACCCGCTATCTGTCGGTCGCGGTGCAGCCTGTGGCCCCCGATGATCCCTCCTATCCGCTGGCCTTTGAGAATACGATTGTCGTCATGCTGATCTTCGGCGGCATCTATCTGATGATCTCGATGACCATCGCCATCCTGCGCGAACAGGTTGCGAATTAGCGCGAATTGCGTTCAAACGGAGTAGACAGCCCCTGTGACCCGCGGCCAGTGCGCCGGGGTCATTGGGGCCATTCAATGAACGCAACTCATCCAAAGGTTTGGAATGATGAAAGACGTAACGATCGGCGGCCTGACCGTTTCCAACGACCGGCCCCTGCTGGTGATTGCTGGCCCCTGCCAGTTGGAAAGCCTGGACCACGCCCAGATGATCGCAGGCCACATGGCCGAGGTGTGCAAGGCCGCGGGCGCGCAATATGTGTTCAAGGCCAGCTACGACAAGGCCAACCGCACCTCGCTGAAGGGCAAACGCGGCCTTGGCATGGATGGCGGGCTCAAGGTGCTAGAGGCGATCAAGGCGATGGGAATGCCCGTGCTGACCGATATCCACGACATTGAGCAGGCCCGCATCGCGGCCAAAGTGGTCGATGTCATCCAGATCCCGGCCTTCCTGTGCCGCCAGACCGACCTGCTGATCGCCGCGGGCGAGACGGGCGCGGTGATCAACATCAAAAAGGGTCAGTTCCTCGCCCCCGAAGGCATGGCCAATGTGGCCAGCAAGGTCGCCTCAACCGGCAACGAGAACATCCTGCTGACCGAGCGCGGCGTCAGCTTCGGCTACAACACCCTCGTCGCCGACATGCGCAGCCTGCCGATCATGGCCCGCACCGGCTATCCGGTCATCATGGACGCCACCCATTCGGTCCAGCAGCCCGGCGGCATGGGCGACAGCACCGGCGGTCAACGCGAATTCGCCCCCGTCATGGCCCGCTGCGCCGTCGCCATCGGCATCGCGGGTGTGTTCATCGAAACCCACCAAGACCCCGACAACTCCCCCTCAGACGGCCCCAACATGATCCGGCTCGACGACATGGCCGCCTTGATCGACAGCCTGATGCAGTTCGACCGCCTCGCCAAGGCCAACCCACTGCGGGCGTGACTCCCTAAAACTTGTCTAAAATTTGCGCCTTACATTTTGGCTCAAATATCCCACGGGGGCAGCGGCATTGGTATCACCAATGCCGCGTGGGGGTGTGAAACCCCCATCCGCCGCCTCAGGTTAAAATCCGATTAACAAAAATAACGAAATTGTTTGCAATCAATGGCTTGCGAAAGCGTCCACATGTGGACACTCAAATAACCTGCCCCGCCACCCATCCCGAAGACCAAGCCCACTGGAAATTATACCCCCCCAGCCAGCCCGTCACGTCGACAACCTCGCCGACGAAATACAGCCCCGGAACCCCACGCGCCTCCATCGTCCGCCCATCCAAAGCATCGGTATCCACCCCGCCCAGCGTCACCTCCGCCGTCCGGTAGCCCTCAGACCCGACCGGCGTCAGCTCCCAATCCTGCACCCGCCCGCCACCTCCTCCAGCTTCGCCCCCGACATCTCCGCCAGCGGCCCCGTCACGCCCGACACCGCCTCGACATGCCGCGCCAGTTTCTCCGGCAGCACCTGACCCAACACCGTCCGCAGCGCCTGCCGCCCCTGCGCCTCCTTGGCCGCCTTCAGATGCCCCGCCAGATCCATTCCGGGCGCGAGGTTCAGCCGCACCACCTCCCCCTCCCGCCAATAGCTTGAGATCTGCAACACCGCCGGCCCCGACAGCCCCCGGTGGGTGAACAGTACCGCCTCATCAAACCCAATCCGCCCGCAACTGACCCGCCCCTGCACCGCAACCCCCGCCAAGGGCACCATCCAGCTCAACTCCTGCTCGGCAAAAGTCAGCGGCACCAGACCCGGGCCGGGTCTCCACCAGCGGCACCCCAAAGCTCTCCGCCACGTGGTAGCCAAACCCCGTCGCCCCCATCTTCGGGATCGACTTGCCCCCCGTCGCCACCACCACGCTATCGGCCCTGCACGACGCCCCGCGCCGTCTCCACCTCAAACCCATCTGCCCCGCGCCGCACTCCCTGCACCGCGCAGCCAAGCCACAACTCCACCCCGGCCGCCGCCATATCGTCCCGCAACATCGCCACGACCTGCGTGGCCGGCCCGTCGCAAAACAACTGCCCCAAAGTCTTTTCATGCCAGGCAATGCCAGCCCGATCCATCCGGGCGATGAAATCCCACTGGCTGAACCGCTTCAACGCCGACAATGCAAAGCGCGGGTTGCGCGACACAAACCGGTCGGCACTGATTCCCGTATTGGTGAAATTGCAGCGCCCGCCGCCCGAAATGCGGATCTTTTCTCCTGCTGCCTTGCCGTGTTCAACGACGAGAACCCGCCGCCCACGTCGCCCAGCCTCAATCGCGGCATACATTCCCGCGGCTCCGGCACCAAGAATTACAGCGTCAAACCTATCCATGTGCC
>CAWAEL010000024.1:0-85001 GCA_963781185.1 uncultured Alphaproteobacteria bacterium | reverse complement strand
TGATGTTTCACACGGTGACTGATGACGTTTGGAGGCGACATGCCGAAAATACCTTTATGTCGAAAGGTTCGAACTTCTCATCGACGATATCGATACGCGGGACATTGCAACGATCCGTGGGGCATCGCGTGCCTATGAGAACTCGGTCGCTGAGCTTTGAGAAGGGGCTCGAGCATGGAGCGCTGGAGTTGGGTGCTCCGAAACTCGTGGCCGAGACGGAACCCTAGTTTTGCGGAATTGAACGAACGTGTGGGTCAAGTTGTGCTTGGAGCAGTTCGCCCGACCTCAACTTCAACCACCGCGTCGGAAACTCAATCGAAGAAGCGGAAGCCGCCGCACGGGGCAACCGTATTTCGGGAACTGGACTGTGTCGGGCGCAACGGCGTCGGATTGGAGCCCTGTGAATTGGACCGCAAACGGCCGCCTCTCCAAAAGGCAAATCTGCTCCGAGAGTGTCGCGGCCCGCCGGTCCTATGGCGTTGGCCAGAGGGGTGGCTTCTACAAGGCTTCGGGCGGCGGCAAGGGCTGGAACCGGCACAGCATTTCTCTGCAGCCGATCAAAACCGCCTCCTGATCTGGCTCTCGGGGCTCAGGGAAAGATCGTGGTCATTGGCGCGGATGGTGCTGGTTTCGGTCAGGCATCGCAGGTAACTAATTGAAAAGGACGGTGATCTCGGCAAGGACGGGGAGTTTTCCAAGTCACTCGAGAGAGCTGCAGAGAAAGCTGCTGAGTGACATTCAGGACTGGGACGATATGGTGGATGCATCCTTGCCGGGGCGGGGCTTCCTGCATCAAGATCGAGGACATCCACCCATTCCACGTTCCACACTCCCCATCCGGAGGCGACGACATGGAATCTCGAACTACCCGGTAATGGCTTGCCATACCGTTCATCGCCGCCTCCATCAGTTCACACACGGCTGGACGATTGCCGGTGTGGAGCGGAAGCCTATCGTTTGGTGCCGGCGTCATCGCGCGATACAAGACGCTGATCCGGCACTCCGGGATTGCGTGCAAGCTGGGATCGAGCTCTGCGCGAGAGTCCTCAAAGACAATGTGTTCAGCCTGGACTGGCCAGAGTGTTGTTCCGCCCGCTGATGGTCTCGATGGCGCACCGGAAACGTATCTTGGGCCCTTCGATCGAGCCAGAACATTTGTATGGGACCTGACGGAGGCAAGCGCATTGCGAGCTAACCTCGACGGCTTCTCGCTGCGGCGGATGAAGACGGCCCAACTCGAAGCGCTTCACACAATCCACAAGTCGCTGGGCGGACTCGGCGATCTTGCCGAGCAATCTGCTGCGACCACCGTGAAAAAGCGATATGAAGAACATGTGAAAGCATGTCAATACGGTAGATCTCGCGCATTGGCCGCACTCGCCTGCTATGAACGTCCCCGAGCCGGTGCATTTGGCTTCGATCAGCCTGTTCTCGATTTCGCGGGACACGCGCCGTGACGTACTGTCATGTCCTGCAGATCAGCTTAAGGTCGCAAGCCCGCTTCCTTTTTCCGTCCGTTGATGCAGCCCCATTTGGTCTCGATCGCGCCGCTCTCCGAGACAAGGATGGTAACGCCCTCTACTCCGGCTCGGCCATCGCATCCGTGGGCGTGCTCAAGGGCATTCTGCCGATCAGCTAACAAGCGAACGGCCGAGCAGAGCCCATGATCAGCTGACGGTTGCCAGAACTTCCGTCTTTGCACCGAGAGCAAGAAAGGGGAATTAGTCCTTCGCGTGGGCGGATCTTCATCGAGGATTTGGTGGCCGAAATGTCGAGCTCATGGCGTGGTGTACCGCGTCAGGATAGACGACGATACCGGGGCTGCGAAAACCGGCCACTGCTGGCCGTAGAACTGGTCTCCCCTTTAGGGCAGGAGGTGACCTTTGAGGGTACGGCCATCTTGCTTGCGACGGAAGACGAGAGCTTCAGGGTCACCAAGCTGCTGGACATGTCGCCGCCAAGCGAATTTCCGCGATCGGCGCGACGAAACCGCCGGGTTGCGAAGCGATTTCTTTCGGCGTCAAGCTGCAGATCAGCGCCACGACAAGGATATGGCCAAGAACCGTACGGCCAATGCCCGGCGACCGGTCTTTCGAGTTGAGCTTTACTATCGATCGGCCCTTTCTGATCGATCGATAGGTTCCAGCTCCGACGTTATGCGGGGCGAAAGCTCATTCCCGGTGCCGCTCGAAGGGAGAATTGGCGGAAAAGGCGAAGCGGGCACAAGAAGGCAAAGCTTATTCGACTGCCATCACAGCTCTGGCGATCTTCTCACGCATTTCCGACTGGATGGCCAAAGCGTGCCCTCCCGCTGTCGTTGGTCGCAAATGACAATGGAGTGGTCGACGCGTTGGGGCGTTCCAATGGCACTTATCAACGGGGAAGCGGCATTATTTCAGGGGGGATCGGGAAAGAAAGGCATCGAAAAAAGCGCGGGAACGAACTGGCATCGTGGCCTTCCCGTTGTTCCGCGTCGTCGATCGTGGGCATAGCCAGATCGACCCGGGACCGGTGCGGTAGCTCCGAAAAGTCCGTAGTTTCACCCAAGCCGTGGATCCAGGGCAGACCCCATGGTCCTGCATCTTGAGACTATTCACAAGTCGAACCGCAAAAGCGCGGTCTCCTTGCATGCGCTCTCAGATCCGGGATGGCATTGACGGGCTTGCAATGACGGGCGCTTCGTCGAAATTGCAAGCGAGAGTGCGGAGGCTGGCTCCAGCAGTGTGCGCAAGGGACGACGGCACGGTCGATGTAACCATCGAAACCGAGGAGTATGGACTTCCCAGAAGACGATGTCGATGCCGATACGACCGATGCAGCCTATCGGAAGCGCGTCCTTGGCCCCGAAACGAGCTAGTCGACTTCCTGGCGCGGCAAGAATCTGGTTGGAGACGACCATGCCCGTCGATCAGGTCCGACAAAGCGTACCGACCGTCGTCGGTGACAGTGCCGGGTTGATATTTCGCCTTCAAAGCTTTGATGCACTCGAGCCTGAAGGACATCTGCGAAGGGGTTGCTCTGCGCCATTTCTGAACGGAAAGCTGACTCCTCGGCAGCTTGCCCATTCCAGCCACAAAATGGCTTCGGGCGTATATTGGCGGGACTGGCAGGGCATCGACGGGGGCAGTGCATGACTGTGCTGCAAGAGTCGATTTTCGGGCGACTTTGGAGGTACTCTCCCCGCTGCATGTCGGTTCGGGGGATGTCGAGATACGACCTATTCCAGGCAGCAACGTCTCTTCAGGACCATTTCAACCATCGTCCGAGATCATGAAAACAAGCCCTTCCGCCGGCGACCGAGCTCAAGGGTGTCATGCGACGCCTTTGTGATCGACAAGCACGCGACGACCTTTTGGGGTGGTCGATGGAAATTCCGCACGGACGGTAGGTTCCGTTCTTTTCTATGGTGCGAAGTTGATTGAGCCGGACCGGATCGTCGGCGAAAGCAAGGACTGTGGACATGGGGACGATCTCGACCACTCAGACCTCGATCGAAGAGGGACGCGAACGGGTGCGAGAAACCACCTTTTCACCCGAGAAATGGTCGGCCGTGGCGCCAAATCGAGTTCCGTGGTGGATCGGAAAGCCTTCGCGACCGAGATGAGTTCAAGAGGCGCGAACGGGCTCGCGCAAGACAATGAGGCCCGACGGTTGAGGGCGGCGACGGCTTGGGCGCTGGCGACACCGATAGCGCAGGCCGGGTTCAACTGGACGCCAATATCCGTCGTGAGCGGTCACAACACAGACGGGGTGGGTGCGATGGGTCACGGCCGTCAGACCGGGCACCCAACACATGTGGCTTGGATGGCACCGGAAGCTGTGCCCCACATTTTCGTCTCAGCTGCACAGCACCAGGTCTTCACCTCATTGCCGACGGTGAGCATGTACCAAGTGGTGAAGAAGGCGACAAAGTTCATCTTATGGCCCTGCGCGAAGTTTCGGACGCAAACCTTCCCTGGATTGAACCATCTTCCGTGTCCGGCGTATTGCGGCAAAATTGGCTTGGCTATTGCGTCGCGAGGTCTTGCGCAAAAAATGCGGTGGCGATGGCACGCAATCGCTGGAACGGATTTTCGGCAAGCCGGGCTTCAAAGGCACCTTGAGGATCAAGATTTCGGAAGGTTTCATCCAAAGAACCCAATAGGGTGACATCCGTGCGCATCGACCGCTTTTCCGGCGCAGTGATTTAGAATGCCCTATATACCACTGAGGCTGACCGCATGGTTCGCTTCAGTCTGGACTTTTATCTAGACGACCGTGCTACGCCGGAAGACGTTGAGGCGCTTAGCCTGCTGGTGAGTGACCTCTTGAAGTCTGGCCTCATGCTTGGACATGGAACAACCCGTGGCTACGGTTGGTTCACTGTTGTACAAGGTTCGACCGTCATTCCTCAGACAACCGGGAGCAAACAATGCCGCAAGCGCCGTTTGATTTCATCGAGCTGAATGACAAGATCGCTCCGCCTGAGGCCGTGATCGTCCAAGCGCTGGAAATGGGTGAGCTATTGTCGAACCCGCTGCCCGAGGGCCATTGCGGGTCTCTGACCGTCACTTGGGAGTTCGACGGCCCGTTCTTGACCGCAGGCAATTTGAAGCCACCCGAAAATGAGAGACCTGAGTTGCCGGTCCTCTCATGATTGACGGAGAGCCGGTGATCCCGGGAGCGACCCTGCGCGGTCTCGTCCGATCGACCATGGAAATCGCTGCAATGGCACGGTTAGAACAGGTCGATCGCCACAAGCGCTTCGGCATACGTGATTTCGGTCATGAGCTTTTCAAGGACGGAAACAGACCCAGAACGAACGGAGGTTGGTTGATACCCACTTTTGAGACAAAGCCCGGTGAGCCGATCTCCAAGGTGGCTACAGGTGCCGTCCTGTGGCCCTGTGATCTTTACCGGATCAGAATACGAGAATTACCGAATATCGGAGAGACCAGTCAGGAGCACTTGCGTTGGTTGTCCGAGATTGATTTGGTCAACCGTTACAAACACGTTGGCATGGAGGGGAAAGAAGGAAAGCCAATTGATTTTGAAATGAAGTTTGATTTCGAGGTGATTGACGAGGCGGATCAATTTGTGCGCCCGGTGTTCGGCAGGTCCAAAGGCCCTGTTCAGGGTACCTTCGTTCTCCGACTGCCTTTCCAGCTTGAAGCCGAAAGACGTCAAGAGGAACGGCGCGGTCATCGAGACTTGCGACGAGGTCAAACAGAGAATGATTGCAGAGTTGGATTTGCAGGATGCGAGCGGTTCTCGCGGAAAAAGCGGCAAACTCGGGCACAAGAAAAAATACGAACATGTGTTCGGCCCGGCCGGCGAGAGTTCATCGTTCTGTCCCCGGAAGCCTGGAACTGTTTTCAGGATATGAACTGCTCTCCCTCTATGACGCGGCCGATGCCTGAAGGAAACTGGAAGAAGCTGAAACCGATTTTCGATAAAGGCAACCGCATACCGGTTTTCTGGGTGGGGTCTGAACTGAACCCGGATCAGATTGAATTCGGACTGGTCAAGGTGTTCAAGCGTAGTCACAGACACTCCGTCGGTGACAAAATACCGCCTGAGCATCGTGTCGGGCCGGACACCCCGCCAGATTTCGTGTCCGCCCTCTTCGGTCTCGTTCAGGAAGGGGGCGATCACGAGGAGACGATTGCACTCAAATCCCGGATCTCTTTCGGATTTGCCCATGTCCATAAAGGATGTTGGGAGGAAAAGATTTTTCCAACAACGATACAGGCGCAACCGAAGGCCAGCTTCGGACCCTTGTATCTGCGCGGGACGCCGAAGAAGGACTGGAGCGCGGATGAGTCCACGATTGCAGGGCGCAAACGTTACAAGGCCTTCAGCGGGAACACGGAGGATGTCGAAGCCTTGATTGAGGCTCCAGATGGGACGACCTTTCTTACAGGCGACAAGTCCAAGTGGCGTGTTCAGACTAGTTATGTTTCCGGTCCCCCGCCAAGGTCGAAAATTGAGGTTCACCAGCGATATCCGCCTTCACAACGTGACCGCTAGCGAAATCGGCGGGCTGATCTGGGCACTAACCCTCGGAGGATGTGCCGACTTGCGCCATTCTATCGGGCGGGCCAAAGGGCAAGGTGCAGGGCAAGCCAGGGTGATTGCCATGCATGTCGACGTTGAGCGCAATGACGGCAACTCCTTGGACGCGGCGCCGGTCGAAGGTGCCCAGCCTCTTGATTTGACCGGCTCGGGCGCATGTGAGTTCCTCGCAGCATTCGCCGCTGAAATGCGCCGGACGGACCCCGCATGGCCTGATATCGGCTCAGTGCAAGAGCTGTTGGGGCAATCGTTGCCGACGACCCATGCCCAACGACCGCGCACCTATATGTCGGTCAAGGAATACATGAGTTTAAGGACAGTGCACGGTAACGAGGGGCGCTCGAATCCAGATCGTCTCTTGGTACCACCTCAACATCGCGCTCTGTTTCGGTGAAGTTTCAAGTCTGTCGAAGTTATCCGGATCAATGTGGAATCCGACTGTTGTTGGTTAACTCTGACTGCAGAGAAGGCGGTCAGCAATGGTCGGCCTGACAACCAACCAGTCCACGCACGCCCGAAACGGAGTAGCATTTGTCTTGAGGAACAGGTAACTTGATCTGAGGTTTGCATAGCGAAAGCGGCGAACTTGAACGACAAACAACCAACCGGCCGCCTGAAAATGCAAAATGGTACCCCAAATGGTACCCGACGGCCGCAAAAATCAGGAATATCCAACGAAATGAAGCACTTCAGAGAAAGAAGTGGCGGAGAGACAGGGATTCGAACCCTGGGTCGGCGCAAACCGACAACGGTTTTCGAGACCGCCGCATTCGACCACTCTGCCACCTCTCCGCGGTAGGGATCAACGTTGGGGGGATTAGCGGGGTTGGCGGCGGTGTGCAAGATGAAAAACGGGGTCTTTGGGTGTGAGATTGTTTTGGGCAGACACGGCCTGGGCGGCGACTTGCCAGAAACTCGACGAATTTTCCGTTGAGAGGTGTCGGGCCTTTGTCCATTTCATGTTTGCCCACACGAAATTGGACTGAGAACACTCCCATAACCCTGCCCCGCCCGACCATTGGTTTTCAACCAAAACGCGCGCCATCTGACCGCCGGACAGGTCAATCGCCGTCGATCAGGGGAAATACATTGGTCTTTTTGACGATCCCATAGACAAAACTGGTGTCGATCGAGGCGATCCCGCCGATGCGGTGGATGCGATTTCGGATGAAATCCTCATACTCCCCGAGGCCCGCCGCCACGACGCGCAGCATGTAGTCGACCGAACCGGTCAGCATGTAGCATTCCAGAACCTCATCCAGACGGGCGATCTGCTGTTCGAACCGTTTGACCGTCTCTTCGTTGTGACGCTCTAGCCGCACGCTCAGGAAGGCGGTGATCGGCAGGCCATAGGCGGCGGCATCGACACCGGCGCTGAAACCGCGAATGGCGCCTGAGGTTTCAAGATTGCGCAGCCTGCGCAGACAGGGCGACGGCGACAGGTTCACCGCCTCAGCCAAGTCCTGATTCGACATCCGGCCATCTTTTTGCAGCGCCCGGATGATCTGCCGATCCTTATGGTCCACTTTTTCCCCAGCATTAGCATATTCTGCCAAAATTGATACCAGATCGGCAATCATTAGCAATCCTTCGCGCGTTGAGATGCGCTATACTGCTTCCAAACCACTCAAGGAATATGTCATGCCGAAGACCAACGGTTTCTCCACCCGCGCGATTCACCACGCGTATGACCCGATGCAGAATGAGGGCGCGTTGACGCCGCCTTTGCACCTGACCTCAACCTTTGTGTTTGAATCCGCCGAGGCGGGCAGCGAGATCTTTGCTGGTCAGAGAGAGGGGCATTTCTACAGCCGCATCTCAAACCCGACCTGCGATCTGCTGGAAAAGCGTATGGCCGCATTGGAGGGCGCAGAGGCGGGTCTGGCGCTGTCTTCGGGCATGGGGGCGATCACCTCAACCCTCTGGACCCTGCTCAGCGCCGGGGATGAGGTTATTGTGGACAAGACCCTCTATGGCTGCACCTTTGCCTTCATGCAGCACGGTCTGACGCGGTTTGGCGTGACCATCACCCATGTCGACATGACCGATCCCGAAAACCTGCGCCGCGCGATCAGTGACAAGACCCGCGTCGTCTACTTTGAAACACCCGCCAACCCGAACATGCGCATCGTCGACATCGCGGCGATTGCGGCGATTGCCAAGGGCACCCGGGCCTCTGTCGTCGTCGACAACACCTATGCCACCCCCTACCTGACCCGGCCGATTGAACATGGGGCCGATATCGTCGTGCATTCGGCAACCAAATATCTGGGCGGGCACGGCGATGTCGTCGCTGGCATCGTTGTGGGCCGGGCAGAGCAGATCACCCAGATCCGGCTGGTCGGCATGAAGGACATGACGGGCGCGGTCATGGCGCCGTTCAACGCCATGCTGATCCTGCGCGGCCTGAAAACCCTTGCCCTGCGGATGGATCGGCATTGCGCCACGGCTGAGATGGTCGCGCGGTGGCTGGAAGCACAGCCCTCCGTGACGGCCGTTCACTTCCCCGGTCTGGAAAGCTTTGCCCAGCATGACGTGGCACAGCGGCAAATGGACAAGCCCGGCGCAATGATCGCCTTTGAACTTGAGGGCGGCATAGAGGCTGGCCGCGCCATGATGAACAAGCTGACCATGATCCAGCGCGCAGTGTCGTTGGGCGATGCCGAAACGCTGATCCAGCACCCCGCCTCGATGACCCATTCGACCTATAGCCCTGAAGAGCGCGCCGCCCATGGCATCAGCGATGGCTTGATCCGGCTGTCGGTTGGGCTTGAAGACCTTGCCGATATACTGGCAGATCTGCAAAGCGCCCTTCCCGGCGTCACAACCCGCAAGGCGGCGTGACTCGACAGGGGTTCCATTCGAAACTATCCTCTACAGAAGCGGGAACACATATGACCTTCACCCTCGGCATCGGCCCGAATATCCGCAAGTCTGCCTATTTCGACGCCACGGTGCGCGATGGGGTCCAAAGCTTTTCCGTCTACAACCACATGTATATCCCCGGGCATTTCGGCGACCCTGATGCCGAATATGACCGCCTGTTGAACGGCGTTGCGATGTGGGACGTGGCGGCGCAGCGACAGGTGGCGCTTTCGGGCCCGGATGCCGGCAAACTGGCGCAATACCTGACCCCGCGCAATCTGGACAAGACCAAAGTGGGACAGGGCCGCTATGTGCCGATCTGTGACTATGATGGCTGGCTTATCAATGATCCGGTCCTGCTGAAACTGGCGGATGACCTGTATTGGCTGTCCGTTGCCGACAGCGACATCCACCTGTGGGCAACGGCCATCGCGCGAGAGCGGGGCTGGGACGTCGCGGTAAGCGAGCCTGACGTGTCCCCCCTCGCCATTCAGGGGCCAATGGCCGTCGACGTGGCCGCAGCCCTGTTTGGCCCGCAGGTCCGCGACTATCGCTACTTTGGCTTTGAACAGACGACACTCGACGGCATCCCCTTGGTGCTGGCGCGGTCCGGTTGGTCAAAACAGGGCGGGTATGAGCTTTATCTGATGGACGGGGCCAGCGGCACCGCGCTGTGGGACAAGGTCAAAGAGGCTGGCGCCCCCTTTGGCATCGGCCCCGGCGCACCGAACGATACCGAACGGCTGGAAAGCGGTCTGATTTCCTACGGTGCCGACATGCGTTGGCAAACCTACCGCGCCAACCCGTATGAGATGGGGCTGGGCGCATTGGTCGATCTCACCGCCACGCATGACTTTGTCGGTCGCGCCGCCTTGGAAAAGATCGCAGCCCAGCCTGTAACACGCAGCCGCGTCGGGCTTGTCATTGACGGGCAACCCGCCGCTCCCGGGCCACCCCGTGCCCCTGCTCCACAAGGGTCAGCAGGTCGGCCATGTCAGCGAAATGGCTTGGTCCAAGCGTTTGGGAAAGACAATCGCCGTCGGTCTGTGCCAAACCGGGTTGACCGAAGGCCCGGTCGAAATCGCGCTGCCGGGTGGAAACCAACCGGCGCAGTTCAGTGATATTCCCTTCGTGAAGTAAGTCCTCATCCGGAAAGGAAAGCCGATGACCCTGTCCGCCGCCTCGCATCTGAAGACCGTCGAACAGCGTCTGCTGTGGCTTTCGCACTGGATGATCCACAATGCCAACCACATCCGCCCCAAGGTGGACGGCATCAAGATCGGTGGGCATCAGGCCAGTTCGGCCTCTATGGTGTCAATCATGACGGCGCTCTATTTCTCGGCGCTGCGGCCTCAGGACCGGGTGGCGGTCAAACCCCATGCCTCGCCGATCTTTCACGCGATGCAATATATGATGGGCCGCCAGACACTGGAAAAGATGGAGGCGTTTCGCGGCTTTGGCGGTGTGCAATCCTACCCCAGCCGCACCAAGGACGTGGACGACGTTGATTTCTCGACAGGCTCTGTCGGGCTTGGGCGTCGCCATCACCTCCTTTGCGTCGCTTGTGCAAGATTACATCGCGGCGAAATCATGGGGCAACGGCGCCCCGATGGGCCGGATGGTCGCCCTCGTCGGTGATGCCGAAATGGATGAGGGCAACATCTACGAATGCCTGCAAGAGGGTTGGAAGAACGACCTGCGCAACACATGGTGGATCATCGACTACAACCGCCAGTCGCTCGATGGCATCGTGCGTGAGGGGCTGCTGGAACGGGTCGAAAAGATCTTTGACGCCTTTGGCTGGGACGTCGTGCGGATCAAATACGGCGTCATGCAGCGTGCCGCGTTCGAAGAACCCGGCGGTGCCAAACTGCGGGACTGGATCGACGCCTGCCCCAATCAGGAATATGCCGCCCTCACCTTCATGGGCGGTGCGGTATGGCGCAAGCGTCTGATGGATGATCTCGGCGATCAGGGCGACGTGACGGCCTTGATAGAGCGGCGCAGCGATGCGGAACTTGGCGCGCTGATGGAAAACCTCGGCGGCAATTGCGTGGCGACCATGGCCGAGACCTTCGCCGCCATCACCCATGATCGCCCGACCTGCTTTCTGGCCTATACGATCAAAGGCTGGGGCACCCCCATCGCCGGGCACAAGGACAACCACGGCGGCCTGATGAACCCGACCCAGATGGCCGCTTGGCAAAAGCACATGGGCGTCGCACCGGGCGCGGAATGGGACCGCCTCGCCACCGTAACCGATCCCGCCGCCTTTCAGGCCTATCTGGACAAGGTGCCGTTCTTTGCCACCGGTGCGCGCCGCTTCACCGACGACCATCTCGCCGTGCCCCCGATAGAGATTGACACCGACCGAGAGATTTCGACACAGGCGGCCTTTGGCAAGATCCTCGATCAGCTTTCCAAAGGCGACAGCGATCTGGCCGCGCGGATCGTCACAACCTCCCCCGATGTGACCGGCACCACCAACCTCGGCCCCTGGGTCAACCGCCGCAAGCTGTTCGCCCGCGCCGCCAAAGCCGATGCCTTCATCGAACACCGCATCCCCTCAACCGCGAAATGGGAGTTTACGCCCGACGGCCAGCACATCGAACTTGGCATCGCCGAGATGAACCTGTTCCTGCTGCTCGGCGCCGCTGGCCTGTCGCACAGCCTGTTTGGCAAACGGTTGATCCCGATTGGCACCGTCTATGATCCCTTCATCCACCGGGGCCTCGATGCGCTGAACTACGCCTGCTATCAGGACGCGCGCTTCATGATTGTCGGCACCCCATCGGGCGTCACCCTTGCCCCTGAAGGCGGCGCGCATCAATCCATCGGCACGCCCCTGACCGGCATGGCGCAAGACGGCCTCGCGGCGTTTGAGCCTGCCTTTGCCGACGAACTTGCCGTCATCATGGAATGGGCCTTTGACTACCTGCAACGCGGCGGCGATGCCGATCCCGATGAGCGCACATGGCTCCGCGATGAAACGGGCGGCTCGGTCTATCTGCGGCTGACCACCAACCCGATTGAGCAACCCGGCAAGCGCGTGAATGAGGCCTTCCGCCAAGGTGCCATCGACGGCGCCTATTGGCTGCGCGAACCCGGCCCCAACTGCGACGTGGTCATTGCCTACCAAGGTGCCGTCGCCCCAGAGGCGATCAAGGCCGCAGGCATGCTGACCGAAACCCGGCGCGATGTCGGCGTTCTGGCCGTCACCTCTGCCGACCGTCTGAATGCTGGCTGGACAGCGGCACAACGCGCCCGCGTGCGCGGCATCGACACCGCGCAATCGCATATCGAGCGGCTGATGGCCCCCCTCCCCCCGCATTGCCGCCTTGTGACGATGATCGACGGGCATCCGGCGACATTGGCATGGCTAGGCTCAGTCGCAGGCCACCGCACAATCCCCATCGGGGTAGAGCATTTCGGCCAGACCGGCACCATCGGCGACCTCTACCGCCATTTCGGCCTCGATGCCCAAAGCGTGGTGGAACGCATCAACCGCCTGACCGCAGGCCGCCCCATCGCATTGCACCGGGTTTCCTGACCGGGGGCAATGCGCCATGCCGGAACGCCCGCCGCGCCGATCATATCGGTCCTCTGTAAGGCCTGCCTCATGCTTCGCCGTCGCATGGCTGTTTTGCCCCCATTTAACGGAGCTGCGGTAGCGACGAAGGTCCGCTATGCGGGAACGGTTTGAAGTTCAATCCCAGGCGCGTGAAGGCCAGCAGGTGAGAGTGTGAATATCTCGAAACCATCTGAGGTCACACCAATCGAATGCTCGAATTGTGCAGAAAGAGACTTGTCCCGCGTCACGGCGGTCCAGTCGTCCGCAAGCATTTTTACTTCGGCGCGTCCCAGATTGATCATCGGTTCAACCGTAAAAATCATGCCCTCCCGAAGCTCAAGGCCGGTGCCTGCCTTTCCGAAGTTCAGGATATCGGGAGAGTCATGAAAGACCTGACCGATACCGTGGCCGCAAAAGTCGCGGACCACGGAACAGCGTTCGGAGTGTGCGTAAGTCTGGATCGCGTGGCCGATATCACCCAGTCGCGCACCCGGCCGCACAGCTCTGATGCCCTGCATCATTGCCTCATGCGCGATCTGGATCAGTCGCTCAGCCGCCCGTTTGGGCTTTCCAACCACATACATCCGACTTAAATCGCCATACCACCCGTCATGGATCAGTGTGACATCGACATTCACGATATCGCCGTCGCGCAACTTCTTCTCGGTTGGAAAGCCGTGGCAGACCACGTGGTTTACCGATGTGCAGCAGGCGTATTGGTAGCCCTTGTAACCCAGCGTCGCGGGCGTTGCTCCATGCTCGGCCGCGAAGTCGAGAACGAAAGCATTGATCTGTGCCAAAGCGGTGCCATTGCGGACAAGATCGGACACGCCGTCAAGACATTTGGCGGTCAAGGCACCTGCGCGGCGCATCCCCACAAAGGCATCCGGTCCGTAGAGCTTGATGCTCTCGGTTCTGCGGGCGTCCTGCGCCTTTGGTGCGACAGGCACGTTGATATAGCTGTCCATCGTATGACCTTTCTGAATTTTCCTTTGTAGCGACAGAGGTCGGATTGACCGTGAGCAAGCTACAGGTATATACGAATCGTATATGTTTCGTATATAAGCGAACAGGAGGTGCGTCGATGGGCATTGTGAAAATCGGGGACGATCTGCACGAGGAACTGCGCAAGGTCAGTTCGGTCATGTGCCGTTCGATCAATGCGCAGGCCGAATTCTGGATGAAGGTCGGTATGCTTGCCGAAGCAAACCCGACCCTATCCTTTACGGAAATTATGGCGCAGCAGCTAAGAAATGCCGATGTGCAGATGCCGGAGGTCGAAGCGGCCTGAAACTTGACGCTCCCGCGACACGCTTGCGATTTGGGTGAAACGGTTGTCTGCACCGCAGCATCGAACAGCAGTTCCGTCCGCATAGCAGCCGTCCCCAACGGCAAAATGCGGCACATTCAACCCTTGCACGCCTTGGGGATACAACGGCGAGGGTGTCGGCCCCGCATATGTCCCGCCTCCCCCTCAAAGAAGCAAGACGCGGCCAGTCTGCAGCCAGCCCGGAACCTTAATATCAGGTAAATATTGATATTTAACCCCTTAAATCTCCACAAGATGCCGCGCTGTCCACATGCGGACAGCCAAGAAAACAGCCCCTTATCCGCAGCAAGGATGGGCCAGCGCCCCTAAAGCAGCTCCGCAATCTCCCGCCGAAACCGCAGCGCATCGCCCGGGTCTTCCTCGTCCAACTCCTCAGCAAAGCGACGGCCAGCATAGGTCGCCCAAGCGATCGGCCCCGGTGCGGCGGCATCCCCGATCAGCTTGACCGACCGCAACCCCGCCGCCTCCCACTCCCCCTGCCGCGCCATCACCGCCTGATACAGCGCATCCTTCGGCACCCGGCTGGTCACCATCACCACCGCATCGCAGGCAAGGCTGCTCTCCCGCCCCGTCCACATGCAGCCCAGCGTCACCCCATCCGCCAGCACCGCCTCAGGCGCTTTGGAGGCGTGGATCTCTACACCAATTTCCAACAATCGGCGCTGAATGATCGCCTGCTCCAGCGTGTTTTCTGTCCATTCTGCAACTTTCGTGGACGGCGTCACAAACTCCACCCGGCATCCCCGGCTGACCAGCAGTTCGGCCAGAACCGACCCCATGTAGAAGTGGTCGTCATCATACAGAACCACCCGGCCGCCCATAGGCCCGCCCCCCGCCATCAGATCATCGGGCGTGAAAACCGGCATCGCCGGGTCGGTCGGGATATCCGCCAGATGCAGCCGCGCCACAGCATCGCGCCGCCAGGTTGCCCCGGTCGCAATCGCCACATGCTCGGCCCCCATCGCCAGCACATCATCGGCGGTCAGCGCCGAATCCAGATAGGTCGCCACGTTGATCATCGGCGCCAACTGCCCCACCCGGTAATCCGCCACCCGCCCCCAAGCCGACAGGCCCGGCAAGCGGCGTTCAGCCGCGACCCGCCCGCCGAGCGTCAGCGAGGCCTCCGCCAAGGTCACCTGATAGCCGCGCTTGCCCAAGGCCAACGCCGCCTCCAACCCGGTTGGCCCACCGCCGACGATCAGCACCGTTTCCGACGCCCCTTTGGTCCGCGCCCGTTCGGGATGCCAACCCTTGCGCCATTCCTCCATGAAGGCCGTATTCTGGGTGCAGCGCGAAATCCCGTGCGTCATGTCGCCCGACACGCAGATATTGCAGCCGATACACTCGCGGATATCCTCAACCCGGCCCTCATCAATCTTCAGCGGCAGGAAGGGGTCGGCAATTGAGGGCCTTGCCGCGCCGATGAAATCCAGCACCCCGGTTCGCAACTGCCGGACCATCTCATCCGGCGATGTGAACCGCCCTACCCCAACCACCGGCTTCGATGTCAGCGCCTTGATGCCGCGCACCAGATCTTCCTGCGCCGCCTCCGGTTTGAACCGCGACGTGCCGGAACACTGCTCCCACGTGCCATGCGCCAGATCCCAGATATCCGGCAGATCGCCGTGCATCTGGATGAAATCCCGCACCTCGGCGTTGGAGAACCCCAGTTTCCCCGCCTCATGCAGCGACAGGCGCAGCGAAATCGCCATCTCGCCCTTGGTTTCCTCCCGCGCCTCTTCCACCACTTCGCGCACAAACCGCGCCCGGTTTTCCAAAGACCCGCCGTATTCGTCGGTCCGCAGATTGGTCGCGCGGCTCAGGAAATGCTGGAAAATCCCAAAGCCATGCGCGCCATACAGGCAGATCAGGTCGAACCCCGCGGTCTGACTGCGCCTGACGGCATTGCGGAACCAGCGGCGCAGGTCTTTGATGTCGGCCTTGTCCAAGGTCCGCGCCTGAACCGGGTCAGAGGTGAAGGTCAGGATCGGCCCGCCTGACACCGCCAGCGGCACCTCACGCGAATACAGGTTCGGCCCGTTGATCCCGGAATAGGCCAGCTGAATTCCCGCCAAAGCGCCATGCGATTTCATCGCCTCGGCCATCCGGGCCAACGCGGGAATATCCCGGTCGTCCCACAGATGCTGCTCAATGAACGGGGTGATTTCGGAGGTCGGGTGGATCTCGGTCTGTTCGGTGAAGATCACACCCCAGCCGCCCTCAGCCTTGGTGCGCCGCATCTCCACCACCGCCGACGGGTCACGGTAGCCGCCGCCGTTGCAATGCGGCACTTGGTAAAAGCGGTTCTTGGCCAGCTTGGGGCCGATTTGCAGCGGCTCAAACAGGATGTCGTAACGCGGATCGCGCATGTCAGATCTTTCGGTAATCGGTGGCTTGGGTTGAAATGCGGGCGGGGTCCAGCGTCACGGGCACCTCGGCCACCAGCAGCGCCTCCTCTTCCCCGGCCTGCACCAACGGCTCGCCATAGGGATCGGCGATCAGTGACCCGCCGACATAGGTCAGATCGCCCTCCACCCCGCAGTAATTCGCATAGACGATGGTCAGCCCGTGATTGGCGGCCATCGCGGGCACGGTATAGCGGATGACATGGGTAAAGGGCTGCATGTTGGCGGTCGGGCACAGGATCAACTGCACGCCCAGCGCGGCCAAGGCGGCGATATGCGGTGCGAATTCAATGTCATAGCAGATCAGCAGCGCGGTCTTGATCGCCGCCAAGATCGAACACCGTATAGGCGTCACCGGGGCTGTAGATCGCCTTCTCACGCGGGCCATAAAGCTGCACCTTGCGGTAATGCGCCACCTCTTGCCCCGTCGCATCAAAGGCCACCGCCGCGTTGTAAACCTTATCCCCGGCCCGCTCGGCATAGCCCAAGGTCACGCCGCAGCCCGCCGCCCGGCACATCGTCGCAACCTCAGTCAGCCAAGCGCCATCCCTGGGTTGGGCAAGGTCGGCGATGTCATCGACATTATAGCCCGGCAGATAGACCTCCGGCACCACCAGCATATGCGCGCCGAGGCCCGCCGCCCGTTTCAGTGCACCCGACAGTGCCGCCAAAGCCTTGGCCACATCCCCGGCTGGTGATTGAACCTGCCATAGTGCTACGCGCATCCCGGTCTCCATTCTGAACATGGCCACCTGATCGTGGGGTGGCGGTGGTGGCAAGTCGGGAAAGCCTTGTCATTGCCAAGGCCAAACCTAATCAGCCGAAAGCTGGACCCAACTTCACCCGCCTGCTAAACCCACACAATGACCGAGAAAAAGACCCACCGCCACACCCTGATTTCCAGCATGAAGGATGAGGGGCCCTATATCCTTGAATGGGTGGCGCATCATATCGTGCTGGGGTTCGACCGGATCTGCGTCGCCTCCAACGACTGCCGCGACGGGTCTGATCGGCTGCTGGATGCGCTTGCGGCCGGCGGGTTTCATCGACCATGTGCCGAATGTGGTGGCCGAGGGCGATATTCCCCAGCATGCGGGCTATGCCGCGATGCGCCGCCACCTTCAGATCAACGACACCGACTGGCTGATGGTCCTCGACGCGGATGAGTTTCTGAATATCGCTGTCGGCGGCAACCGGGTCAGCGACCTGACCGCCCTTGCGGGGGATGAAACCGATGTCATCTCCCTGCACGCCATGTGTTTCACCGACAAGCCAGAGCTGAACTGGCGCCCCGGCCCGATCTGCCCGCGCTTTCCGTGGCGACTGGCGCTGACCCACAAGGCCAACAACGCGATGAAATCGCTGACCCGCGCGCCGGAGCGGTTCAGCGACATTCACAACCACTCTCTGGTCGGCTTCAACGGCAAGCCGCATGAGATACGGGTGATGGACGGCGACGGGACGCGGCACAACATCATCAAGGGCGTGCCGCTGTGGAAGCAACTGCGCAACGCCCCGGTGGCTGAGGGTGCCCACAAACTCGCCCATTACAACCACTACGGCGTAAAGACCTGGGACAGCTTCGCCCTGCGGCGACAGCGGGGCCGCGGCGCTGTTGCCGCCACCGACGCCACGGTCCGCCATACCGAGGCCTATTTCACCGACCGCAACACCCCCGACGCTGAGGACCACTCCATCGACCGCTACCGCGCTGCGGTGGCCGACCAAATGGCGCGGATGCTGCAAGACCCCGCCATCCGCCAGGCCCAGGATGATTGCGACCGGCTCTACGGCGAACTCTGCCGCCCCTTCCGCCTTAGAAAATAAAATCGCTGTCGTGAAAGTCGCTGGCCTTCAGGCTGTGCCCCACCTCGACCGTCACGTCATGCCCGTTCAACGCAATCAGCGCACCCTTGGCCGTGGCGGTGATCGTCAGCGCTGCGGCTGAATAGACATGACCCCAGTCCGAAATGTCGATCTGGTCAGAATGCAGCGCGAAATCGCTGATCCGGCAGTGGTTCGACGCGGCATTGAACACGAACACATCCGCCCCCTGCCCGCCCTGCAACACATCCGCCCCGCCGCCAGAGTATATCCGGTCATCGCCCGCCCAGCCCTGCAACGTCTCATCCCCGCCGGTGCCGAGGATCAGATCGGCCTTGGCGGTGCCCGTGGTCAGCCCCTTGCCCGCATGGATCACCCCACCAAGGCCGGACAGGTCCAGATCGAACTTCTGGATGCGGTCGGCATGGGCATCCACCACATAGATGCTGGCCGTGGTGCCGCTCACCGCCACCTCCAACCCGGTTACAGCATAGAGCCCGGCGCCGGTTTCAAATACCTGCGTCACGAAATGCGCCAACTGCCCCCCCGGCAACATCTCAAACACCGTGAGGCCGGCGTCGGTGCCCGCCGTCACCACAAAGGTCCGCCCGTTCATCGTAAAGCTGTCCAGCACTTCGGTATGGTCAAACCGCGTGGCACGGTCGTCCACCACATGATCGGTCATGAACAGGCAGCCCATGTCATTGACCCGCACCACCGACAGCGAACTTGACCCGGTCGAGGCGACGACGGCATAGGTCACCCCCGCCACCTGCATGGTCTGCAACGCCGCCGCCCCGCTGACATATAGCCCGTCGTGATTGCCCAGACTGTCCACCAGCGCCGCCTTGCCCGCGCCGCCCACCTCATAACTGGTGATGCCATTCTCCAATGAGGACAGGGTCAGCAGATAGTCATGCCCCCCCACCGTCACCGTCGCCGTATCGCTGACATTGCCAAGGTAGGACTTCGCACTATCCGCCACGCTGCCCAGATGCGTCATGGAGCCATTGGCGTTCAGGTGGAACACCTCCAGCCCGGCCTTGTTCCAGGTGGACAGCACCGCACAATCCCCGGTCGCCCCGCCCATGATCGCAAAGGTCTCCACCCCTTTCAGCGCGCCTTGATCCGTCGTAACCGTCCGCGCCGCCCCCGGCCTGCCCCCGCCGTCCAGCGTGGCCGACACCAGCACGCCCATATGATCGTCAAAGATGAACTCCCGCACCACGGTGCCAGAGGCCTGAAACGCGATGCCCCGACCGGGGTCCAGATTGCCAACATGGATCGGCGCGACAAGCGCCTGCTGCGAGACATAACCGCTGCCCGCAGCCCCGATATTGCCCAGCGACAGGCTCATCGCCTTGTTCATATCGGCTTCGGAATAGATCAGCATGGCTGACCCGTTCGTCGCCAACAGCACAAACCCGCTGCCCACCGCCCTGACCCCCAAAGTCGCGGCGCTGTAGGTATCTGCTAGATCAATCTGCATGGCACCCCCGCATCAGAACTGGGATGACGCTCAGCCCCTGACCGGGTCGCGGCGTGGAGGTTTCACGGCTGGACTGTGTCAGTTTGTTAAAATGCCGCCGCATGTGCCGGGGTGATTAAAACCCCATGTATTCTGTGGCTTAGACCGGGCCTGCCTTAGCTTCTGCTTTACCATGCTTGCCTAGGATGACGGCCAGATGAGCGGCAGGGGCAGGCCATGGGTGAGATTACGGGCACGGGTAAGGCTGTCACCGGGCTGGGCGGGGCCGCTGGCTATGGCGAAACGGCGCTGGACCGGGGCGATGATACGGTCGCCAAGGTCGATGTCTCGGCGGTGTTTGAACAGGGGTTCACCCTCGGCGGAACGCAGTACAGCGCCAAACAGCTCTATATCTCGACCGATGGGCTGGTCAGCTTCGGGGCCGGGGTGACGGGCGTTGCCGACAACCCAACCGCCATCAAGGTGCCGTTCCTTGCCATCTTCAACGCCGATGTCGACACGAGGCTGGATGGTGAGGGGGCGGAAAGTGGCGCGGTCTGGCTCGACATCGACACCGCCAATGACTGCGTGACGATCACTTGGGATCATGTCGGCTTTTACCGCCGCAATGCCACGCTGACCGACACCTTCCAGATGCAACTGTTCGATCGCGGCAACGGCGGCTTCGATGTGGTCTACCGCTATCAGGGCATCAGCTGGACCTCGGGCGATTTGCAGGGCGGCTGGGGCGGCCTCGACGGGACGGCGGCGCTGATCGGCTACCGCATCCACGCCAGCGGGGCGGCGACGCTGCTCGACGCCTCAGGCAATCAGGCGGCGCAGCTTGGGCTGGCGGGCAGCTTGGGCAACACCGGGATCAAGGGGCTGTGGACCTACAGCTTCACCACCCCCTCAATCATCAAGGGAACTGACGGCGCCGACACGCTGCACGGCACCACCGCCAATGACACCCTGCTGGGCTATGGCGGCAATGACGTGCTGTTCGGCAGTTCCGGGGCCGATGTGTTGAACGGTGGGGCTGGCACAGCGGACCGCGCCGACTATTCCAACGCCCCCACCGCCATCCACCTCGACCTGAACGCCCCCGGCACCAATACCGGCTATGCGGCGGGCGACCGGTTTGTCGGGATCGAGCAGTTTGTCGGCACGGCCAAGGGCGACGAGATGCTCGGCGGCAAGTCGGTGGATCAGTTCTACGGCGGGGCGGGGGCCGATCTGCTGAACGGTCGGGGCGGGGATGATGCCCTATTCGGCGGCACGGGCAATGACCGGCTGAAGGGCGGCGGCGGGCAGGACCGGCTCGACGGCGGGGATGGCGCAGATACGCTCAACGGTGGCAGCGGCGACGATACTTTATATGGCGGGGCGGCGGCGGATCTGGGTGACAGATTGGTCGGCGGCAAGGGCAATGACCTGATCTACGGCGCAGGCGGCGACGACCTCCTGCGCGGCGGCGCCGGGCGCGACAGCCTGATGGGCGGTACCGGGTCCGATGTGCTGAACGGCGGGGCGGGGCGCGACTGGCTGGATGGCGGGTTGGGCAACGACACCCTGATCGGCGGGGCCGGGGCGGATGAGTTCTATCACGCCGGAACCGGTGGCCAAGGCAGCGACTGGATCAAGGACTACGACAGTGCTGCCGGGGATGTGCTGGTCTTTGGCATCGCCGGGGCCCAGAAGGCGGATTTCGCGGTCAGCTTCAGCACAGCCCCCGGTGCCGGTCATGCCAAAGTGGCTGAGGCCTATATCACCTACCTGCCGACCGGAAAGCTGATCTGGGTGCTGGTCGACGGCGCGCATGACGACGCGATCATGGTTCAATCGTCGAGCAGTTCCTTCGACTTGCTATAGTCGTCGCCCAACGTGTTGCGGTTGTGCTGCTCAATCGCCTCATCGACATCGTCGTAATAGGTCAGCTGGCCGTTTTCCAGCACAGCCCCGGCGGTGCACATGCTTCTTATCATCTTGTCCGAATGGCTGACCACAATCGCGCCGGATTTCAGCACCCGGTCGTCAAACACCATCTTGCTCTTCTTCTTGAACCCGGCGTCACCGACAGCGCTGACCTCATCAATCAGATAGGTGTCGAACTTGATCCCCATCGACATGCCGAAATTCAGCCGCGCCTTCATGCCCGACGAATAATTCCGCACCGGCTCATGAAAGTTCATGCCCAATTCCGCGAAATCCGCCACGAAATCCATCAACTCTTCGGTGTCGATCCCATAGATCCGCGCGATGAATTTGACATTCTGCGCCCCGGTCAACTCCGGATGGATACAGCCCTGCAACCCGATCGGCCAAGAGATTGACCCCGTCACCTTCACCCGGCCCTGATTGGGATTCAGACTGCCCGCGATGATCGACAGCAAGGTCGATTTGCCCGCCCCGTTGCGCCCCATCAGCCCGACCCTCGCATTGGTCGGGAAGATGACATTGATGTCCTTGGCGATGTATTTCGGCTGACCCCGATAGTAGTAGGCCTTGGTCAGATGCTGCAACTCAATCATGGCGCTGCCCGTCCTAGCGACGGTCGCGCAGGGCGTAATAGACCAGCACCAGCACCGACCACAGCAAGAACCCGATCAGCGCCACGATAAACGCCGTCAGCGGGCGGTTCGGCGCTGTCGGCGCCTCTGCCAGCGTCGGGGCCACATAGGTCGCCAGATAGCGCGTCTTGTGCTGGGCATCGGTCAGGGCCTGGTCATAGGCGGCAAGGGACGACAGATAGGCTTTCTCGGCGAATTCCTGATCCACCCGCAGCCGCTCAAAATCCGACATCATCTTGGCAAAGCCCGGCGCACTGGAATTCGCCAGTGCCCCGACCTTGGACTGCTCTTCAGATATCCGGTTGTTGATGACGTCGATCCGGCGGCTCAACTGCGCCAGTCGCGGGTCTGTCGGCTGCACGGTCCCGGTCAGCATGTCGAGGTCGATCTGCGCCGCAGCCAACTGCTGGTTCAACGTCCCCACGATGGAGCTTTGGTTGGCTATCGCGCTCGACGGGTCCACGACATGGTTGGTGATCTGGAAATCCAGCACGGCCAAGCGGGCATCCGACAGCTTCTTCTCGGTCGCGTGCAGCGAATCCTGACTGTAGCGCGTGGCATCTTCCTGCGCGGTCTTGCTCAGATCGTTGATGATCCGGGTCGATTCGACCAGCACCGCATTGGCGATATCCTGCGCATCCTTGGGATCAAAGGCATAGATTTGCAGGTTCATCAGCCCGGTGCCGGTGTCATAATTCACCCGGACCATGCGCTGCCAATAGGCCACCTTGTCCTCAATCGTCACATTCTGGCCCAAGGCATTCAGCGGATCATTGATCGCCTTGCCGTAGATTCGCTTCAGGTCCAGCTGCTGATCAACCTTGCTGACCAGCTCTTGACTGATGATGAACTGGTTCAGAATGTCCATATCCTTGGAGCTGGACTGCGACACACCGCCCAAAGCCCCCAGAAAATCAAAGGTCGACGGGCCGTCCTCGGTCCGGCTGCCAAAGCCGACATCGCTTTCGTATTGATCGACGGCGCGGGTCCACAGATAGACCGAATAGCTGAGCGTGGGCAGCAGCACCATCAGCACGAACAACGCCATCACCCCATAGTGACGCGGCTTCATCGTCGCGGCGTTGACCGTGGGCGCCACGACATAATGGCTGGCATCATTCCTATTGTTGGCATTGTTGTTGCCACGGCCGCGCTTGCCGCCCCGGCGACGTCCCGGCCCGGGCCGGTCGTCAGCGTCGTCATCCTCATCGGCGATCACGCCGGGGGTAAGAACGGTGCCCTCAGCAATAACAGGCGCCTGCGCGACAACTTCGTCGGGCTGCTCATCGGTTTCGGCATCGGCGGTGGGGCCGTCAAGATCATCATCCTCGTCCAGATCGTCGGACTCGGCCAAAGCCTTGTTGTCTTCTTCCGCTTGGGCGGCACGTGCGGCGCGCTGTTGGGCGCGCGGACCATTGCGCGGTCCGGTTGCGGCCGGCCCGCGTTTGCCGCGGGGGCCTTCAGCCTTGTCTGCCACAGGTTCTTCTTCCTCTGCGTCTGTCGATTGACGCCGACGCGCCACCCGCAGTTCCAGCGCCCGCCGCTTGGGACCGGCATGCAATTTGGTGACCTCACCGCGCACAGAGCCCGTTTCAGAGGCCTCCGCGGATGTGTCGGTGGAGTCTTGATCGGTGTCTGGTTCGTCGGGCGAACCTGCCATTGGCTTGGCGGATGGGGAGGTCAAGGAGGCACTTCCAATTGTGCGCAACGATTTGCGCCTGACGTCACTTGCTGCTATCAGGATACCTCAAATCGGCAACTGCCTACAAGCGCCGAGTTTTTTCTGCCGCTTGTTCCAGCGCCTTCCTTCAAGAAACCAGTGAAAATGCAGCAATCGACCGCAGATCAGACTGAATTTCCGGCAATCACCCCCCCACAAGTCCCGAAGACTCAGCGGTTCCGCACCATTCGCGTCGTCATGGCCCTGATCCTGCGAGAGATCGGCTCACGCGACAGCCGCAGTTCGCTTGGCTTTCTGTGGTCCATCATCGACCCGATTGCGACCATTATCATCCTGTCGGTGGCCTTCGCCATGATCTCGCGGACCCCGCGCCTCGGCACCAATTTTCCGCTGTATTACGTGACCGGCGTGCTGCCGTTCCACATGTATACCCAGATCAGCAACAAGGTCGCAGGCTCCATCCGGTTTTCGCGTCAACTGCTGGGCTTTCCCTCGGTCACGGTGCTGGACGCGCTATTCGCCCGGTTCCTGCTGAATTTCTTCATTGATATCCTCGTGTTCATCATCCTCACCTATATGGTCATCCACTATTACGACCTGCGGGTCGATGTGGATATTGAGGTGGTGTTCGTCGCACTCGCCATGGCCGGGTCGCTTGCCATCGGCATGGGCACGTTCAACTCTGTGCTGTTCATCCTGATGCCCGCCTATGAAAACATGTGGAGCATGATCAGCCGTCCGATGTTGATTGCCTCAGGCGTGCTGATCCTCATCAGCGATCTGCCCGACAACATCTTCCGTATCCTGTGGTGGAATCCGGCGGCGCATGTGGTGGCCTACATGCGCCACGCCTTCTATCCGAGCTATGATGTCAGCTGGGTTTCGCCGGCCTATGTGTTCCTGTTCGCCGCCATCACCTTCATTCTGGGTCTGGTGACGCTGCAACGCTTTGTGTTTGACGCGCTGGACCGTTAACCGGTCCAGCCCCCAATCAGTCTAGCGCACGACCAGACTAGCGCCCGACAGAGTTATAGCGTTCAAACCCGGCCTCAGTCGCCTCATCCAGCGAATAGACATTGCGCAGATCGGCCATCCGCGGGGTGGCCATCTTGCGAACGATGCGCTCCAGATCCAGCGCGCGATACTCATTCCACTCGGTCAGGATCACCACCACATCGGCGCCTTGGGTCGCCTGATAGGCGTTCTCGGTCCATTTGACGCCCGGCAGCAGCGCCTCACCCTCACGGCGGCCCTGCGGATCGGCCACGCGCACCTTGGCACCGTCGCCCACCAAGCGCGGGCACGATGGTCAGGCTGGGCGCGTCGCGCATGTCGTCGGTGTTGGGCTTGAAGGTGACGCCCAGCACAGCGACCGTCTTGCCGTTGACCACGCCGTCGCAGCAGGTCGACGATCTTGTCGATCATCCGGCGCTTGACCTCTTCGTTGACCTTGATCACCGTCTCGGTGATCTGCATCGGCACGGCATGTTCCTGCCCGATCCGCGCCAAGGCTTTGGTATCCTTGGGAAAGCACGACCCGCCATAGCCCGGCCCGGCATGCAGGAACTTGTTGCCGATCCGGCCGTCCAGCCCCATGCCCTTGGACACGTCCTTGATATCCGCGCCGACCTTTTCGCACAAAGCCGCGATTTCGTTGATGAAGGTGATCTTGGTCGCCAAAAACGCATTGGCCGCGTATTTGATCATCTCGGCGCTTTCCAGCCCGGTGAAGACGACCGGAAACTCGCGCAGGAACAGCGGGCGATAAATGTCCGACATCACCTTCTGCGCGCGCTTGTTCTCCACCCCCACCACGACCCGGTCCGGCCGCATGAAATCGTCAATCGCGGCCCCCTCGCGCAGGAATTCCGGGTTCGAGGCGACGTCGAATTCCGCCGCCGGATTGGTCGCCGCCACCACCTCCGCCACCTTGCGGTTGGTGCCGACCGGGACCGTCGATTTGGTGACAATCACCGCATAGCCCGTCAGCGCCGCGCCGATTTCACTGGCCGCCGCCATCACATAGGTCAGGTCGGCATGGCCATCGCCGCGCCGCGTCGGCGTGCCGACCGCGATGAACACCGCATCGGCCCCCGCCACCGCCTCCGCCAGATCGAGCGTGAACGACAACCGGCCAGAGGCCACGTTCTTGGCCATCAGATCTTCCAGCCCCGGCTCAAAGATCGGCACTTCGCCCGCCCGCAGCCGGGCGATCTTGTCAGGATTCTTGTCGACGCAAACGACATCATGGCCAAAGTCCGAAAAACAGACCCCCGAGACCAGACCCACATAGCCCGTCCCAATCATTGCAATCTTCATGTTAATGCCCGCTCCAGCCAATGCGCGCAGGGTTTTGCCTGCTTTTTCTGCCTGATCCTCCTTAGAAAACCATGCCCGCCCTGTCAAATGCCAAAGGGCGGCCCGCAGGCCGCCCTTCCCGTCAATGCCCGCCAAATTGGCTGGATTACAGCAGCGGATCAATCATCAGGCTGTTCAGCGCCAATCCGATCACGCTTGACGTACCCCCCACACTCATCCAACCGCGCGGCGTCAGGATAGAGCTGGTCGCGGGCAGATCCGTGGTGATCGTACCGCTGGCCGTGGCCCCCGACACCAGATCCGTCACCGTCCAGGATACGGCTTGCGTCGTCCCCTTCGGGCTGAACATCTCCAACTCATACAGCGCGGTGCGGTCGGTCAACGGCACCGGGAAAGCGCCGCCCAGATCGGTCTTGGTGCAGGTGCCCGTGGCGTCGTTGCTCATCACCTGAATGTTGGCATCCGCCGCATCCCAACCCATCGCGATGCAGTTGACCGTCGTCGACGGCTCTACATCGGTCGGGGCAGCCGTGGTGTTGGCCATGCCAAAGAACGCCCGGTTGGTCGTGGTCGCAACCCCGGTAGCTGGCCCCCAGCGCCCGACAAAGTGGAACCCGCCCAGCGTGGCAGAGCCGCCCCCCACCGTCACCAACCCGTTGGTGTGGCGGAACCCCGCAACCGCCGTCGCCGCCGCCGTCGTCACCAGATATTCCACCCGTGGCGTGTAGGTGAACTGACTGGTAACCGCCGTCGCCGAGGCCGTCGCCGTCCCGACAGCCGTCAGGGCCGAACACCCCATCAGGCTTGGCGCCGTGGTGTTCGGCACCGCCTTCCAGATCGCCGGGGATGACCGTGAGAAGGCGGTCTGCACACCCCGGATCACGCCGTCTTGTGTCAGGAAAGCCGGTACCGTCAGCCCTGCCCCCGTCCGCGCCACCATCCGCGCCCCACCCGCAGCCGGGGCGGTAAAGCTGGCAGTGGCGGGCAGGCGCAACTGGTTGTTTTCGACCAATACCTCTGTCGCGCCCGCAAATGCCCCGGCATTGTTGAACTGCATCTGCGTGGTCGCCCCACCCGGCGCCCCGCCACCCCCGCCCGCAGGCGTGGCCCATGTGCCATCCGCCCGCAAGAAGTTCGCCGTGCCACCGCCAGAGGCTGGGGCCAACCCCTTCGCCCCGCTGGTCACCGTATCCAACAGCGCCGTGACCTGCGTGCCCGTCAGATCCTCAGCCGCGCCAGTGCCCGCCGTCGCCCGCCCCTTCAGCCGCGCCGTCGCCATCTGCGCCAGCTTGCTGTTGTCCACCGCATTCGCCGCGATGGTCAGCGCCAAAGAGCCTGCCGCGTTCGTCACATCGCCGCTATGGGCCGGCACTTGCGCCGCCTGCAACGTGCCCGTGGCCTGCGTGGTCAGGTTGACACTCGACGCCGTGGCGAGGCCGCCCAGCCCCGCCACATCCGCCGTGGTCAGCGCCAGCCGGTCATAGGCCGTGCGGTTGACCTTGGCCCCGGCAACCCGCGCCAGTGCCACATTCCGCAGGGTGACAACCGGTGCCCGGCTGGCCGTGGTGTCGTTGAACTGGAACGCCAGCCGCATCACTGCCGCCGTCCCCAGCGTCGTCACCGAAGCCGGATCAACCGCCGTAAAGTCGAGTTGATAGGTCTGGAACCCGGTCGTCGCGTCCAGCTTGCTGTTCGACCCGCTCAACACCTGCTTGACCACCGTGGCAGGCGACCCGCCGCCATTGTTCTGCAACGTCGCGGTGATCTGCTCAAACACCCGCCCCGCCGCACTGGCCTTCATGTCAAAGGTCAGCCGCAACGCCTGCCCCAGCCATTCCACCGGAAAGGCCAGATCCTGATCCCAGCTTTGCCCGGTGCCCGCAGCACCCACCGTGATCCGCGCGTCCCATTGACCCAGCGCACCATAAGCCTCTTGCACCCGGTCCACCGTGACCGACCCGGTGGTGCCCCGCAGCGTCCATTTGTTCGCCACCTCTTGCGCGCCAGATGTGACAGTCGCCGTGCCCGCCAACCATTTGTCGAACGCCCCGTTCAGCACCATATTCTCATACGGCACCACGTTGGACCCGCGCTCACCAAACCGCTTGAACTGGATCACCCCGGTAGAGGTCAGATCCGGCACCTCCAGATAGGGCCGGTCCGCCGATTGCGAGGCAAACGCACCCCACAGATAGTCCTCCACCTCCACCAGCCAGTTGCTGTCGGTGTAAGACCCGTCGCGCTTGAACAGTGCAAAACCGGGACAATTGCGCACCCCCGTCCGGCCCGTAGGATAGGTCGGATAGGTGGTGTTGTTGGGGGCGGCCAGCCCCTTGACGTTCAACTTGCCGATCTTCAGGTTCGATGTCGTGCTGACCGTGGTCAGGGCCGACGGCACCGCAAGCGACTGATAGGCCCCCCGCGCCAGCCGCACGACCGCCGTGTTATCGGTCGACATCCGCGTGTTGTAGACATTCAGCGACAACACCGTGACCGAGGCACTGTCCAGCCCCAGATAGCCCATGTTGGCCGTCGCACAATCCACCCCCTCAATGTGGAGAGAGTTGATGACCAGCCCCTGCTCCCCCTCGATCCGCACCGGATAGCCGGTATAGGCGCCATGCTCGACGTTCAGCTGGCCAATCATGCCACCCGCGCCCTGCCCGGTGTAGCAGAACCCGCCCTCTGGCGTGTAGGTCGCCCCGCCGTTGATATAGATGTTGGTCCAGACCGACCCGGTGCGCGAGGTGCCCCGAATGTCCACGCCGCGATAGCTGTGCCGGACAATCTCAATCGTGCCATAGGTGACCGAGAACTCCCCCATGCCATAATCGCTGATCGCAGTGCCGACGAGGTCGAACACCACCTCATCAATCACGCTGCCCCGTTGCAGGTTCATGGTCAGCCCGCGCGTGTCCAGCCCCACCCGCTGATCCTGCGTCTCGGTGCCGGTCAGCGTGTCATAGCCGATCTGGATCGACTTGAGGGTTGAGGACCGCCCCGGCGCCACAATCGCCTGCCCCACCGGAATGCTGGCCGCGATGCCCTGAATCCGGGTCCGCGCCGTGCCCCGGTCGTTCTTGCCGATCAAAGAGCCATTGTCCCACGCGACGGTCGATCCCACCGCATAGATGCCGCCGTCCATATAGACCGTGGCCGAATAGCCCAGCGCCGCGACGATGGCACTGGCCATGTTCGGTGACACCCGGCGACACGTTCTGCACCCAATGGTCGGGATAGGCATAGCCCAGCGGCACCCAGCCCGGCAGATCGCTGATAACCGTGCCGCTGCCGATGTAGCGGTAGGAAAACCCCGCCGCGTCGATAACAGTGCCCACCGCCGGGGTCTTGCCAACGGCCCAGCTGACAAACGCCGCCCGCGTGGCCAGCCCGCCGTAATCCTGCACCGTCCCGCCGCCCGACATCGTGACACTGGACGCCGCCAGCGTGCCGGTGATGGTGTTTGCCTGCAGGTCGATGGCTTTGTTGGTCAGCGTCTGCGCCGCCGCCGTCAGCGCCAAAGTCCCGCTGGCATCCGGCACCGACAAGGTCCGCGTCGCACCACTGGCAACCCCGGAGACCTGCAACTGCACCGCCTTGGTCTTGTCCGTGTCATCCACCACGACCAGACCGCTGCCCAGAAACTTGGACACCGTGATCTGCCCACCCGCATTGATCCGCAGCGCCAGCGTGTCGACCACCCCGTCCTGATTGGCATCGGTGGCGATATAGAAGCCGTCGTTGATGTCATTGGACGGAATCTCGATGCCGACATGGATCGAAGAGGTGCTCGTACCACTCGTCGTGATGATAGAGGCATTTGTCGATCCGCCGACCGGAATGGCCGTGGGAATGCCGCTCTTGAAGATCATGGCGCTCGGCCCACTCGACCCGACCGAGAGGGTGCCGCCGGGAACCGAAATCCCGTTGTTGAAGGTCTGCACCCCCGTAAAGGTCTGGGCCAGATTGACCCCCGCCAACGTCAGATTGCTGTTCGGCACCGTCAGCGTCCGGGTGGTGCCGCTGGAGATGCCCGACACCTCAAACTTCGCCTGTTTGGTGGCGTCGCCATTGTCCTGCAGCGTGAAGGTGCTGTCCGAAAAGACGCCACTGCCGCCACCGCCACCCCCGCCGATCAGATCGACCGAGGCACCGCCCTGCTGCGCGCGGAACTTGCCCGCCGTGGCGTCATACCACAGCTCACCATCCACCGGTCCCGCCAGATCCCCCGCCGCAGGCGTCAGCCGCAACCCCTTCTGCACTTTGGTCCGCCCGGTGCCCCGGTCAAAGGCCACCGCCTCGGTAAAGGCCGAGCCATCCGCGCTGACCTTGATCGCAAAATCATCGCTGCCAGAGGTGCCCATCTCTGCCCGGCCCGAAAAGCCGGTCTGGAACATCAGGCTGGCAGTGTCGGTGGCCAACGCCTTGTTGATCTTCAGCTGGTGGCCCGCCCCGGCATTGTTCAGCAGCGTTGCCGGCGCGTTGATCGCCAGCCGGTTGGTCGCATCCCCCGTCGCCCCGCCAATCCCGGCATAAAGCGCTGTCACCGAGGCGCCGCCCATCATCACCGCAGCCGTCGTGCTGCTGGTCGCCATGATCTTCAGCGCGTCCTGCCAATTGGTGCCATCCGCGCTGATCTTGAACGTCAGCGCGTCATCGCCCAGCGTGCCAATCTCAACCCGCCCCGCCCCCGCCGTCTGCAACAAGACGGATGCAGAATCACCCGCCGTCGCCTTGTTGATCTTCAGCCGATGGCCCGCGCCGTCATGGTCAAACAACGATCCGGCAGAGGCGACGGTCAACCGGTCACTGCTGCTGGCCGTGGCATTGACGCCAAGCGCGCTGAACTCAACCGCGACCTCGGCCGGGGTGGTCCAGTCAGTGCCGTCATACACCGCCACCACGGCCTCAGCCGTGACATAGGCCTGCCAGCCTACAACGGGGGAAAAGTACTCCCAGACAATGCCGGTGAAGGTGGCGACAGCCTTGGCATGCGTCGCCCAGACCCCGGTGGCCGAGACCGGGACAATATGGCTCTCACCCAGCACGGGTGAGGGCGGCGGCACCGTGGTGTCGCGCGTCAAGACCGACATCTGGACGATCAGGTCCAGTATCTTCAACGCTTCGTTATGCGTTATGTGCTTTTGTGCCTGCGAGGGCTGGATCAGGGGCAGCGACTGAATTGTCGTTGTATCGGGCATGGATACCTCCGCGGGAACCGTTGACCCGCAAAGCTAGAGATAACCCCTCAATGCCCGGTAACGCGGGCGCACGCTGCCCGGAGCCGCCCCGCAACACCCTCCGCCACAGCCACGATTTTTCTGCGAAAAATCACCGCGCCGCCCTGAAACCCGACCCCCTCGCCAAAGCACAACCCCCCGATTTTTCGCAGAAAAATCGTGCCCCCACCAAATCAGCCGAACACCAACGCCGCGGCAATTCCCCACATCGTCAGCCCCACCACCACCTCCAGCACCACCCAGGCGCGCGGGTTGGCAAAGACCGGTGCCAGCAGCCGCGCGCCATAGCCCAGCGCCGCAAAGAAGCAGAGCGAGGACAGCGCCGCGCCCATCCCGAACGCCATCTCAAACGGCGCGTGATGGGTAGAGATCGACCCGATCAGCACCATCGTATCCAGATAGACATGCGGGTTGGCCCAGGTCAGCACCAGACAGGTCGCAACCACCCGTCCCAGCGGCACCACACCGCCCGCCGCTGGCCGCAGTACCTCGCCCCCCGTCAAGGCCGCCCGAAACCGCAGCCCGCCATAGACCAGCAGAAACGCCACCCCCAGCCAGCGCATCGCCCCGGCTATCCACGGCACCGCCGCCACCACCAGCCCGAACCCCGCCACCCCGGCCAAGATCAGCACCGCATCCGACAGCGCACAGACCGCCACCACCGCGCCCACATGCTCTCGCCTGATGCCCTGCCGCAGCACAAAGGCGTTCTGCGCCCCGATGGCGAGGATCAGGCTCAACCCGGTCAGAAACCCCGTCAGCCCTGCGTCAAGCATCGCCGCGCAACCCTTCCATTACCGCCAGCGCCTCGGCGGCCCGGTCCAGTTGCACAAAGACATGATCATGATGATAGCCCGCAATCACATTGGCACTGATGCCATGCCGGGTCAGCGCCGTCGCAATCGCCGCCGTCAGCCCCACCGCCGCCAGATCCGACACCACGGTCAGCGAGATTCGCGCCCAGCCGCCCTGATGCGCGATCCCGGCCAGATCCTGCACCAGCGCCACCACGGTCAGCCCCTCAGCCTCGGCCACCACGGCAAAGGGTTGCAGCCCCTCTGGCAGCGCTGCCACACAGGCATAGCCATATTCGCCGTCATGCAACACCGGTTGCATCTGCGCCAACAACACTGACAAATCCGAAATCGCCATCCTACCCCACTCGCCCCGCCAAACGGTCGCGCGCAACGGCACCACCTTGGTCTGACCCTGATCTACGTTAGTTCGCCCATCTCTGCCGCTGCCAAACTGCCAATCTTGCAAAATCACAGCCACGCCCCGACTATGCGCCGACCTTCGCCAGAAAGACCAGATGAAGCCCTCTCCCCACCCGCTGCAAGACAAGCGCCTGTCAGCCCTGCATTCCTTTGAGATTCTGGACACCGATCCGGAAAAAGATTTTGACGACATCGTCAAGCTCGCCTCCGCCATCTGCGGCACGCCAATCTCGATGATCAGTCTGGTCGATGCAGATCGCCAATGGTTCAAAGCCCGCGTCGGTGTGGACATGACCGAAACGCCGCTCGAAACCTCTATCTGCGCCCATGCGATCCTTGAGGCAGAGTTTCTGGAGATTGCCGACACCACCCAAGACCCGCGTATCGCCGACAATACCCTGGTAACCATTGATCAAGGCGTGCGCTTTTACGCCGGGGCCGCGCTGAAGACTGCCGACAACCTGCCCATCGGCACGCTATGTGTGCTGGATTATCAGCCCAAGGAACTGTCCCCCCTGCAACGCGACACGCTCAAGGTGCTGGCGCGGCAAGTGATGACCCAGCTTGAAATGCGCAAGGCGCTGCACACCGCCCATTTGCTGCGGCAAGAGGTCGATCACCGGATGAAGAACTCGCTGCAATCGCTGTCCGCGCTGATCCGCATCCAAAGCCGCGCCCTGACCTCGCCCGAGGCAAAGGACGCCCTGGCCTCGATCAAAAGCCGCCTCGATGCCGTCGCGACCCTGCACGAACTGCTCTACAAAACCGAGGCGGACGCCAATGTCGATCTGGGCAAATACGTCCAGACCATCTGCGAACACCTGTCCGATATCGCCCCCAGCGGGGTGACGATCACCGCCACGCCACTCCACGTCACCGTCAGCACCAAACAGGCGGTCGCCGTGGGAACGCTGGTCAACGAATTCATCGCCAACTCGCTGAAACACGCTTTCCCGGATCACAGCGAAGGCACGGTCAAGGTCTCGTTGTCGCTGGCCGAACGGGGCATGGTGCGGGTGATCTGCTCTGACAATGGCGTCGGCTTTGCCAAGGGCAAGCGGCTGCGCTCTGGTGGCTTGGGGCTGAAGATCGCAGAGGTGGCCTGCATGGAGCTGCCCGCCAAACTGGTGTTCAAACGCCCGGCCAAAGGCGTGTCGATCCAGTTTGATTTCCAACCCGAAGAACGCCGCGCCTGACCTGTCAGCAGACGATCCGCGCCGGAAACTCAAATTCCTCAGCCGCGTCAGGCCCACCCGCCGGGGCCATCGCATAGGTCCGCGCCCGCAAAGCCGCCACCAGATCGGCCTTCTGGTCCCCCGCCTGCATGTCCACCGGTTCCGCAATCGCCACCTTGACCGGACGCCGCAACGCCCGCCGCGTCTCATGAAAGATCAGCGCCACGCGCAGCGGATAGGACAGATGGCTGACCAACTGGAACAGTCGCGAATTCTGACCGCCCACATAGATCGCCAGCGTCTTCACCCCCGCCCGCCGCGCCAGCCGGGCAATGAACGGATGCCATGCGAAGTCAACCGCGCATCCCCGCCACGGCCGGGCCGAGGTCGCAACACCCCCCGCCGGAAAGATGATAAGCGCATGGCCCTGATCCAACCACTCCACCGCCCGCCGCCGCGTCTCGGCACTGGTGCGCCGGGCCTCCGCGCCGGGGCCAAAGTCGATCGGCAACAGCACATCGCGCGCCTCAACCGGCTGGCACAGCAGCGAATGACAGATCAGCTTCACATCCGCCCGCTTGGTAGAGATCAGATGCCCGATCAGCAGCCCGTCCACGATGCCGTAAGGATGGTTCGCCACCACCAACAGCGCCCCGGTCGCCGGAATCCGCGCCAGATCGTCCGGGCCAATATCGGCCGCAATCCCCAGCTCCCGCACGGCTGAGGTGAAAATCGTCTGGCTTTGATCGCGCGGCTTTTGTTGCCAGCGCCGATAAATCCGCTCAAACCGCGCCCGCCCGCTGACCCGTTCGACCGCACGGATCAGCGTCCGGCGAAACCACGGCTGGTCCGGGGTCGAATAGGTGAACATCGGCCCCTGCCGCACTTCGACAGCAGGCTCCATAAACTCCAGCCGGAACGCTTCATGCCTGCCCATGTCTTCGCCCTTTGAAAGCCGCTCCGGCCCTGCATGGCAAAGATCTGTGACAGGTTCATGAAAAAGGCCCGGCGTTGGGCCGGGCCTTTTCATACATCGCGATAGGGTGCCGGATTACTCCAGCTGTGCCGCCACATCCTCGGGAATGTCGAAATTATGCGTCACGGTCTGCACGTCGTCATCTTCTTCCAGCATGTCGATCAGCTTCATCAGCTTTTGCGCCGTCTCCAGATCAACCTCGGTCAGCACCTGCGCCTTCCAGATCAGCTTGGATTCCGTCGATTCGCCCAGCGCCTTTTCCAGCGCGTCCGAAACCTCGTTCAGGTTCTCGACCCCGCAATAGATCCAGTGGCCGTCCTCGTCGCTTTCGACATCATCGGCCCCCGCATCCAGCGCGGCCATCATCACATCATCCGCCGACCCGGCCGAGGCCGGATAGGAAATCTCGCCCACCCGGTCAAAGCCGTGGGAAACCGATCCGGTCTGCCCCAGATTGCCGCCGCATTTGGTGAAATAGCTGCGCACGTTGCGACGCGGTGCGGTTCAGGTTGTCGGTCATCGCCTCGACGATGATCGCAATGCCGTTGGCGCCGTAGCCTTCATAGCGCATTTCGGTGTAATCCGCCCCGTCGCCCATCTGCGATTTCTTGATGGCCCGGTCGATCACGTCCTTGGGCATCGACACGGCCTTGGCCGCCTTGACGGCCAGCCGCAGACGCGGGTTCATGTCCACGTCGGGCATCCCCATCTTGGCCGCGACGGTGATTTCCTTCGCCAGCTTGGAGAACATTTTCGAGCGCGCCTTATCCTGCTTGCCCTTGCGGTGCTGGATGTTCGCCCATTTGGAATGGCCTGCCATGACCCGTCTCTCCGATCCCGTATTTCGGGCTCGGGCCTTACACCAGCAAGGGGGCTGGCCGCAACCCCGGCGAATTGCCCCACTAATTCCGCCCCAGCACCGCCCGCAACGGCAGCGGCAGCAGATCCGGCGGCAGCGCCCGCACGAACACCCCGGCATAGCGCAACTTGCGCCGCGCCCCCGCCCCCATAAACCGCCGGATCTGGTCGCCCATCGGCGCATCCCGCCACGGCCTGCCGCTGCAAGGTGCGAAACGCCTCCAGATCGCCATGCTCGGCCAACAACCTCAAGCACCGCCTCATCCCCAACCGCGCGGATCAACTCATCCTCCAGATCGCGGTCGCAGACCCAAAACCCCAAGCCCTCCAGATCGCCCCGGCTCTAGCGGAATCCCAACCCCCGCCTTGACCAGCGACCGACAGACCCACGTCACCTCGGCCAGCATCGCACAGCCCGCCAAGCGGCAGCCCCACCCCCTGCGGCCCAAACCGCACGGCCAGCGCCCCGATAGACCCGACCCCGCCCGCAGGCACCACCACGACCCCCTCAGCCGCCAGATCGCAGCCCAGCACCACCGCCGCCGCCTCAATCGCAATCTGATCGCTCAGCCCCTCAACCAGCAGCACCCGCCGCGCGCCCATAGCCCGCTGCACCGCCTCCTCCACCGCCCTGAGCGGCGCATCCGCCCCGCTGGGATAACCCACGACCTGCGGCTTGCGTCGTCCCTTGCTGGTGCCCCGCGTCTTGCTCACAGCACCAACAACCCCAGTTGGGCCAGCAAATCCGCCGCCTGCCGCCGCGACACCGTGGCCCCCTTGAACCGCCCCGCATCCTCCAGCCGCAGCCCGCCCAGATCGGCCCCGCGCAAATCCGCCCCCTCAAACCGCGCCCCGGTGATAACCGCCTCACGCAGCGAACAGCCCTCAAACACCGCCGCACGGAAATCCGCCCCCGACAGGTCCGCCAAACTGAAATCCACCCCCTCCAGCGCCGCCTTGCGAAAGTTCACCGCCTTCAGCCGCGCCGACACCAGCAGCGTATCCGCCACCCGCAGCCCAATCGTCCCCGCCTTGCCCAGATCAGCCCCGGTCAGCTTGCAGCCCGTAACCTCAGCCCCGGTCAACACCGCCTCCGCAAACAGCGCATTGTTGAAATCACAGGCCCGCAAGCAGACATCCGCCATCCGCGCCGCCCTGAAATCCGCAAACCCGCCCCGGCAGCCGTCAAACACCGCACCATCCAGCACCGCACGGATCACCTTGGCCTCACGCAAGCCACAGCGCTGAAACCACCACCCGGACATGTCGAGCCCCGACAGATCGGCCTCGTTCAGATCACAATCGCACAGATGCACCAGCGTCCCCGCCAATGCAGCGAGGGCGGCACGCGTCGGCGCACCGCCCTCAATCAGGTGAAAATCGTTGGGGTCTAGGGTCATGTCACAGCGCCTTATATCAACGCCGCCACCAAACCACAGCCACGCTCAGACGGAAACGGAAACCTTGCTCCGCACGAACGCCTCAATCTCTGCCGCAGGCCGCGCGCCCGGCAGCCGCGCCACCTCACGCCCCTTGTGCCACAGGATCAGCAGCGGAATCCCCCGGATGCCCAAACGCTGCGACACCGTCGGATGATCCTCGGTGTTGATCTTGGCAAACCGCACCTGCCCCTTCAACGCCGCCGCCGCCTTGGCATATTCCGGTGCCATCATCCGGCACGGCCCGCACCACGGCGCCCAATAGTCGACAATCGTCGGCACCTCATCGGCCCGCGTCGCCTTGTCATGCGCGCCAAGGTCGAACTCAGCCACCTTGCCATCCATCAACGGCTCGCCGCATGACCCGCATTTCGGCCCCGAACTCAGCCGGTCCACCGGCACCCGATTGCCCTGCCCACAGGTCGCACAGGTCAGTCTGACTGCATCCACCATCGCCCGCCTCCAATACATTCCGCTTTCGCAATATATAGGGTCGCACCCCCCCGGTATTCAAGCGCCCCCGCCATTGCGCCGCAAGGCCCAACCGCCTAGCCTCACCCGACCCGCACCGGGCCTCTGAGGCACCATGAAACCGCTGGCCCTGTCCCTGTTCCGCCATATCATCGGCTACGGCCTCGTCGTCCCGCTGATCCTGCTGGCCATCGCGCTTCAGGCGCTGATCTTCGGCCCGCTGCTGAGGAACCAGACCACCCTGCCCCACTTCATCTACCGCCTGTGCGGCGCAATCTTTGGCGTCCGCTTCCAACTCAACCCCGCCAGCACGCCCTTCTCACCCGACCGCCCGACGCTGTTCCTGTCCAACCACCTGTCGCGGCTCGACTTTGCAGGACTGCACCTGTTCCCCGACGCCGCCCTGATGATGAACGCGATGTTCTTCAAGATGCCCGTCTTCGGCCCGATCATCCGCCTCTTCGCCGCCTCAGCAGGCCTCATCGGGACCGAGCAAACCCAAGCCGGCAAGCGCCGCGACCAACAGGCGATGGCCAGCGCCCTGTCCCAAGGCCGCGCCCTCTTTGTCTACGCCGAGGGCATCCAGACCGACGGCCGCCGCGTCCTGCGCTATTCCCAAGGCGCCGCCGAGATCCTGTATGACCCCGCCCTGCTAACCCAATTCCCCGCCCTGACCCGCGCCGTGGTGCAACCCGTCATCTACCGCGTCCGCGCGATTGAGGGCGAAGAGATGCTCAACACCCCCGAGAAATGGGGCCGCTACACCCTGTCCCGCGGCCGCAGCACCATCTTCGCCGGCATGTCCCGCCTGTCCCTGACCCGCTCCATCACCATCGACATCCTCGTCTGCCCGCCCCTCATCCCCGCAGACTACGAAACCGCAGCCGCCCTGACCGCCGCCGCCCAAGACACCGCCCGCACCCTCATCGCCCCCCACCAAACCAAAACCCTAACCCGCCGCGAGTGGAAACGCCGCTTGGATGAACGCGACTTCACCCTGTAAGGCGGCGTTAACCCCACCGCTGCCGCACCAAAACCCAGTCCCACAATCGCGCGGCAATGAGCCCCGTCAAACGCCCACGGCCAATTGGCTATGATTGCCAAGCAGCCTCTCAGCCCGAATGGCTGCATTGAGCCCGAAGCGGAAGTCTCAAAACTGCGCAGCATGCGTGCGCAGCACGGATTGTGCTGCATATGCGAAGAATTGAATGTCATGATGCTGAATAAAGACCTGACGTTCACCTTGGACGGTTTACTGGCCAGCTTTGAGGGATTGTACGAAACCCACTATGTTGAGCAGTGTGGCTGCCCCTAAAGAGAAGCCGCTGCGATAAGGTCTCGCGTATCCCGGTCGTCAGGCCACCAAGCCAAACGGAATGCTCCGCTCGGCATAAAGGCCATCGCGGGCGGCGCGCAGCGTCAGACAGTCCCGCGCCGGTGGTCCATTCAGGGCTGTGCGGGATGCAAAGTCTGGGCCGAACAGAGCGGCCAGATGCGCCTTTTCTACGCCGGTCAGCCCTTGCAGCACAATCGGCCCCAACAGCAACGATTCAGACGCGCAGCCGTTGGCAAAGACAACTTCATGACGTTCGCAGGCGAAATGGATCCACGTAATGGTGCGTTTACTCTGCATGAACCGAATACCGGGCAGGCCGGTCAGCGCCTTGGCGGGAACAAAAACCTCAGTGTCAAAGGCCTCGCTAAGCTGGCCTTGTCCGCCCACCAGCAAGCGGTGCTGAGGCGACACAATCAGATCGCGTTCCGGACGACCGGGGCCAAATGCCTCGGCTTTGATCAGTATAGGTCTGGCATCCACCTCGGCAGCCTCAAGCGGTTGTTGATTGGTGCGGGTCCAAAGGATTTCCTGCGGGCCATTGTCCAGCGTCATCACATGGTCGCCAGGTTGCAGGCATTCGGCCTTTTTGTAGCCGTTTGGCGTGAGGATATCAGTGCCTTCACCGTAACAGATGAAAACCTCTGTCGGCGTGGTATTCACGTTGGTCAATGGAACAGCACCATTGCCGAACTGATTCATCAACGCCATCGTGCCCGAGCCATCGGTGACAAAGAAGAACCGCTCGTAACTTCCGTTGATAACCGCCGAAATCACGGTGATCTGACGACCTTCCAGGGCGTCGGGCACTTTGCCATTGCCCAAGGGTAAATCGCCGGTTTGCTCCACTATGAAGTTATAGGAGGTGCCGTTGATCGTCACGGTGGTGTCAGGGTCAACGCCTCCGCCATTTGCCTCCAGAACAAGGTCACCTGTGGGTCCGCTATCGAACGTGATAAGCGTGGTCGCCTGCTGTGACTTTGGGTCGACATTCAGGGCAGCGTTGTTTGCAGTCGCACCATCACCGCGCGCATAAAAGCTTAATGTCGTCATGATGACTGCCCATTCTGGATCGTTGCTCTTTCTGGACAGAGGTGTAACGCGAAGTTTTGTGGCTAACGGGGCGTTAACCAGACTATTTCTTGTGACTTTTGGGGCTTGATTGTGTTCCAGCTTGAAACATTGCCCCCGTTCTAAGCGCATCGTTGCAGTCGGTCTGAACCGCCCCAGAGTTTGCCGGACCGTTAACGACTGGTTTGGTAACTCTCGCAGCATCGCGAGACATCCAACGCTGCGAGAGCAAGGGCTTTCAGCACAAGCATGAGACGCGCCTGCACAAGTCAGGTTTGTCCGCACAGCAGACCCCCAACCGCAGCGACTCCCAATTGCGAACGATTCGCAACGTGCTTTCATTCCGGTTAACAGAAAATCCCAACCATCTGATATATAACGACAAAACCAAGTGTCGCTCAAACGGACGCCCCCTCTTAACCCCGGCCCCACTTTCCACTATATACCCCCGATGACCCAGAATCCGCCCAACCTCCGCCCCGACCTCGCCCGCAGCTTCGTGCCCGACACGCGGCAGCGTGGGTCAGCCCACCATCGGCATGGTCTCGCTTGGCTGCCCCAAGGCGCTGGTGGACAGCGAACGCATCCTGACCCGTCTGCGGGCCGAGGGCTACGCGATCTCGCCCGACTATCAGGGCGCGGATGCGGTCATCGTCAACACCTGCGGCTTTCTCGACTCAGCCAAGGCTGAAATCCCTGGCCGCGATTGGTGAGGCGTTGCAGGAAAACGGCCGGGTCATCGTGACAGGCTGCCTCGGTGCCGACCCCGAATACATCACCGGCGCGCATCCCAAAGTGCTGGCCGTGACCGGGCCGCATCAATACGAATCCGTGCTGGATGCGGTCCACAAAGCCGTGCCGCCCTCACCGGACCCGTTCATTGACCTGCTGCCCGCGACCGGCGTCACCCTGACCCCGCGCCACTACAGCTATCTGAAGATTTCTGAGGGCTGTAACCACAAATGCAAGTTCTGCATCATCCCCGACATGCGCGGCCTGCTACAATCCCGCCCCGCCCACGCCGTCCTGCGTGAGGCTGAAAAGCTGGTAGAGGCGGGCGTCCGCGAACTGCTGGTGATCTCTCAGGACACCTCAGCCTACGGCGTCGACCGCAAGCATGACCTCAGCCCGTGGAAGGGTGGTGAGGTGCGCGCCCACATCACCGACCTCGCCCGCGAATTGGGTAAGCTCGGCGCATGGACCCGCCTGCACTACGTCTACCCCTACCCCCATGTCCGCAACCTGATCCCGCTGATGGCCGAAGGGCTGGTCTTGCCCTATCTCGACATCCCGTTCCAACACGCCGATCCCGGTGTCCTGAAACGCATGGCCCGCCCCGCCGCCGCCGCCCGCACCCTGGATGAGATCGCCGCATGGCGCGCCGATTGCCCCGACATCACCCTGCGGTCCACCTTCATCGTCGGCTACCCCGGCGAGACCGAGGCCGAGTTCCAAACCCTGCTGGACTGGATGGATGAGGCGCAACTCGACCGCGTCGGCTGTTTCAAATACGAAAACGTCGCCGGTGCCCGCTCCAACGCCCTGCCCGATCATGTGCCGGAAGAGGTCAAACAGGAACGTTGGGACCGCTTCATGGAGAAGGCCCAAGCCATCTCTGAGGCCAAACTACAGGCCAAAGTCGGCCGCACCCTGCAAGTCATCGTCGATGAGGTCGATGAAGAAGGCGCCACCTGCCGCACCATGGCCGACGCCCCCGAAATCGACGGCAACCTGTTCATCGATGAGGGGTTTGACCACCTGTCCCCCGGCGACATCGTCTCTGTGACCGTTGATGAGGCCGGGGAATATGACCTGTGGGGCACTTTGGCCTGAATGCCGGTTGCCCCGAAGGGCGGCGCTATTCGCTCCAGGCGTGGACATGAACGTCCCGGCCAGAATGCTCTTTCAGAATACGCACGGCCAAGGCTTCGCGGTCTTTGTCCTTCACCCGCACCCATAGCAACAACCCGCCGTGTGCGATCTGATCGGCGTAATAATCCCGGTGATGCTTACCCACCCGGCGTGCAAGAATAGCGCCAAGCACCAACGCCGGACTGCCGCCGATTGCGATGGCTGCAATGGATGCCGCGATGGTGCTGGCCGGGTTCAAAAGTGCGAACATCGCAAAGAATGACCCGAGAAAGAAGAACCCGCCCGTGATGGCCCCTTCCAGTTCCCCGATGGCCTCTTCGGACACAAAGGCCGCTCTGGGTGCCGTTGGATCGTCCGCTAGGTCAGCGGCACGCCAAAAGAACTCACCCAGTTTTTCCTTGAGCGTTTCCTCACCCGCCAAAACGCTGATGTCGTAGCGGCTGAAACCAGCAAGACCCAAGTCATAATAGGCGGCCTGCAACGCCTCTTTGGTGTCAAACACGCCAACGGCCTCTGGAACCTCAATCACGGTGATCCTGTCGCTTTGCTTATCTGCCAATGTGGTCATTCTCATACCTCTCTGTGAAATCGCGCTGCGGCCCAATTCGCAAATCGGGCTATGGTTCAACTGTATTGCCTTGGGCGGAAATGACATTGATCGACGTCAAATCAGGCGCTTTTCGTGTCTCGCCACATCCCGCGCAACCGCCCGCAATCGGATCGACCACCTCTCACCTGACCGCGCCGACCGATTTCTCTGCCGTGATCCCCACCTCACCCCGAGTCCGCGCCGCCACAGTTGGCCGCGAACCCGAACGAGGGTTCGCGATTATCTGACAGCTTGGCGAACCTGTGCTATTTTGTCGCAGCGGGGACTTCCCGCCACAAACCGGATGGGACAAATCATGGATGTATCACGCGCGTTTTTATTGGTTGGCACTTTGTTTCTGATCGTCGGCATCGGGCTTGGGATGCATATGGGCGCATCGGGCGACCATCGGCTGTACCCAGTTCATGCCCATATCAACCTGCTCGGCTTTGCCGCTCATGTCGATCTTTGGCCTGATCTACCGGGCGTTTCCGGTGATGGCGGCAGGCAGCCTTGGCGTCATCCACTTCTGGCTGCATCGTGGTGGGCACTGCCGTGCTGGTGGTGATGCTGTTCCTGCTGTTGTCTGGCAACGCATAGCAGAGGCCGCCATGTTCCCGATCGCCCCGATTTCCGAGGCGCTGGTGATGTTGGGCGTGCTGACCTTTGCCTACAACCTGTGGACCAACGCCAGATAACAAGTGCACCTTGCGTTCAAAGGCATCAGGACATTCACCTCAGAACGCATTTCGCCCTAGCCCACCAGGATCACCAACCACGCGACGCCGCCTGCAATGGCGGTCAATGCAACAGCCGCCGACCCGCAATCTTTGGCCTTCTTGGCCCGTGGGTCGGTGTCTTGGGTGATCATGTCGACCACCTCTTCGATCCCGGTGTTCATCAACTCTGCCGCGAGCACCAACAGACCCAAGGCCAGTATGGTCGCCCGCTCTCCCACTGTCAGCGGCAGGGTCAAAGCCAAAGCCGCCGACAGGATGTTGACCACAGTCCATTGTCGCAGCGTCTTTTCGGTGGCCCAAGCGGCACACCAACCCGCCCACGACCAGACCACCGTGCTGACAAACCGCCGCATCTCTGCATGCATCACCTGCTTCATCCCGCCCCCCTGAGACTGCCTCGCGGGCATCCTACAAAGGCGGAACGCGGCCTGTCACGCCCTCACATTTGCAGCGCCTCAAGCTCGGCCTTGTTGCTGCAATAAGAGGGCAGCACCGCCGCACGATGGTTGGCCGCAAGCCAAGGCTGGCAGCGTTCGGTCCGCCCACAGGCGGCACAACGGTCCACCAACCGCGCCAACTCCTCCCGGCGGAACCACCCCTCGGTCACCGCCTCAATCAGGTTCACCCCAACCACCCGCGCCATGCCACGGGTCAGACCAAAGGCCTGCGTCATATCATTGTCGGTCATGTCGGTCCTCCTCGACCACTGATCTCAGCCTGAACGCATGCCGCCTGCCCCGCGATGATCCAGATCAAATCGGCCCCATTGCGCAGAAGGACGGCGCCGCCTATCATCGCCCCATGTTCACCATCGAGCACGACTTTGACGCCACCGTGATCACCCTCATTGATGAGGGCGGGGTGCATTTGCAGGAAGACGTGGTGATTGAGACGTATGAGGATTGCATCGTCCTCCAGCAGGTTGACCCCAAGACCGACAAACCGCTGCGGATCACCCTATCCATCCAACAGGCCAAAGACCTCGCCGCAGCACTCGACCTGCCCGAAGGGGTCTACCGGCTGAAGTGAGCTAGGGATCCAACCGGAACAGCTTGTTGCGATTGGTGGCCCCACTGACCAGCACCAGCCGCGACTTCGCCACCCCCAAAGCCTGCGCCAGCAAGGCAACCACCGCCGCCGTGGCCTTGCCATCCTCTGGCGTGGCCGTCACCGACACGCGCAACCCCTCATCATCCCGCGCCACCGCATTGGCCCGACCATTCGGCGTCACCCGCACAGCCAGCATCGCCCCCGGCACCGCCAGATCCGCCCAGACGCCTTTTTGCACACGGTCCTTGGCCATCGCATCCTCCACCCCTATCTGACACCAGCAGACCGGCAGGCTCAAGCCATGGCTTGACGCCGCCAAGGCCAGCCTGCACCACTGCCAACCAGAGGTGACCCATGATCCAAGCCGACCCCGCCGCACTCGCATTCCTGTCGCGCCGCCGCTCTCGCCCGGCCAAACTGTTCACGCTGCCGGTGCCCGACCCCACCGCCCTGCGCGCAATCCTGACCACCGCGCTGCGGGTGCCGGACCATGGCAAGCTGACACCGTGGCGCCTGATCGTGCTGGAAAAACCCGCCCTCGCGCGGATCGCCGATCTGGCAGAGGCACGCGCCCGCGAACTCGGCGGCGATGACCAGAAGATCGCCAAGGGCCGCGGCCAGTTTGATCTGAGCCATCTTGCCGTTGTGGTCATCTCATCGCCCAAGGGTCAGGACAAACCGCTGTCCGAACAGGTGGCCTCGGCCTCCGCGCTGTGCATGAACATCCTGAACGTGGCAGAGGCGTCAGGTTGGGGCGCCAACTGGCTGACCAGCTGGACCTCGCATGACGCCACCTTCTGCGCCCGCGCCTTTGGCTGCACCGATGGCGAAACCGTCGCCGGCATCGTCCATATCGGCACCCCGCCCGCCGATGCCCCCGACCGCCCCCGCCCCGCAGTTGACGACGTCACAACCTGGATGACCGCATGATCCTTGGCGACTTTCTCAAGGCCCTCGGCCAGATCGGCGACACCCGGTTCATCCGGGTCATCCTGCTGGGCATCGTGCTGTCGCTGGCGCTGCTGTTCGGCATCTATGCCGCACTGATCTTTGTGGTGGATTTCTTCCTGCCCGGCAGCATTTCGATCCCCTTTATCGGTCAGGTCACTGGCCTGACCTCACTGTTCGGATGGGGGTCACTGGCACTGGTGCTGGTGCTGTCGGTGTTCCTGATGATGCCCATCGCCTCAGCCTTTACCGCCTTCTTTCTGGATGAGGTGGCCGACGCGGTCGAAACCCGCCACTATCCCGGCCTGCCGCCCGCCCAGAACATGGGCATCTGGGACATGCTGACCGACACCGTCGGCTTCCTGTTGCTGCTCTTGGTCGTCAACCTGATCTCGCTGATGCTCTGGGCGGTCACCGGGCCGCTGATGCCGATGCTGACATGGGCGATCAACGGCTACCTGCTGGGACGAGAGTATTTCACCCTCGTCGCCGCCCGCCGTCTGGGACGAGAGGGCGCAAACCGGATGCGCCGGTTCTACGCGGGCCGGGTCTGGCTCGCAGGGGCCCTGATGGCGGTGCCGCTGTCCTTCCCGCTGATCAACCTGTTGGTGCCCGTGCTGGGCGTGGCCACCTTTACCCATATGTTCCACCGCCTGATGGCGCAGCAACGCCAAGTCGGGCAACCCGGCGCAGGGTTCAGGAAAGACCGGGCTAGAGGATGAAGTCGGCCTGAATCATCGCGCTGACGCCATCGACCAGAAACTGAAAATCTGCCCGACCGTCGCCGTTGACGTCCCCCTGAACCAGCATCTGGTTTGCTTGATTGGCCTGAAACCGCAACTGGCCCTTTGCCCCGGAAAACCCGGCCGAACCGATGAAATCAAACGCCTGATTGCCAGCAACGCCAGTTTGGGCGTCAATTCCAGCCAGGTCGATCTTGTCGTTTTGCCTGCGTGAGAAATCGGTGATCCCTTCTGCAAGGTCACTGAAAACCGGCGCGTCAGAGGTTTTGACATAAACAAACCGGTCCGCCCCACCGCCACCGGCAAGCACGTCAAGCCCGCCTGCCCCGGTCAGCTTGTTGGCCCCCTTGCTGCCGATTATCACATCATCAAGGTCCGACCCGATGGCGTTCTCGATGGACTTGAGGGTCTCAAACCGATTGCTACCAGTCTGAACGCTTTGCTTGGCAAGGTCGATGGTCACGGCGCTGTCGCCTTGGGTGCTGTCGTCAATGCGCGGGGCATAGCTGACCGTGTCCCTGCCCTTGCCGCCGTCGATGACGTTCTGCCACCCGACCGAATGGAAAATGTCGTTGCCCCCGCCCCCCCGATAGGTCGATTTGAAGGTCTCAAAAATCAGGGTATCGGCCCCTGCGCCCCCCAGCACAACATCGCGCAGATCAATCGAGAACGACCCGAACCCCCTGCCGATATAGGTGTCGGCCCCGGTCCCGAGCTTGATGACGCTGCCATTCTCGCGGAACGACAGGACAACATCGGCACCACCCCCGGCGCTGACGAAATTCCCACCGCCAAGATCGTCACTGCGGTTGAGGTTGATCTGGTCATCCCCCCTCAAGGCAAAAATGCGAACCTCGATATGGTCGGCATCAAGGCCTTGAATGAAGCTGTCATTGCCATTGGTAAGGCGAAATGTGTTGGTCATGATTCAATCCGTTTATGTCTATGTCGTGAAACCTATCTGCATTGAAATATTGCTGATCAGAATTGGAAACGAAAGACACTTTCGCTTCAAGTTATCCGGCGCATTGGGCGGCTCCGCTGAACTGATATCACCGGGGCGAAAACACCGATTGTGACCGGCCCCAGCGCCCGGAAAACCGCCGGACGCCAGTTGCGAGCCATTCGCAACGTGATTAAAATGCGGTTAACAAAAAACTGCAAGCATTTGCTTTTGAACGAAAAAACATAGTGTCGCGCAGACGGACGCTTTTCGACCGGGGCTCGATCAGCCGTGCATTTTCATGATGCCGAAGACATCCAGATCATCAATCCCCCAACCGCTCCACAGGATCGTGGCGCAGATCGCGGCCCAGATAATCACCGCAATCACCGTGGTAATCTTGGCCTTCCGGGCGATCTGAAAGTCTGCCGGGGCAGACCTCGGCGTGCCCGGCACCACCACGCCCGCCTCTTCCTGTGAGGTGTAGCGGAAGGTCAGCACGCAAAAGAACACCATGAACCACGTCACGGAAAAGACTACGAGTGCGCCAGTGATCGTCATAGCTGCTCCAGTTCTATCAGGGTGCCGTTGAAATCCTTGGGATGCAGAAACAGCACCGGCTTGCCATGCGCCCCGATCTTGACCGCCCCCAAAACCCGCGCGCCCTCAGCCACCAACTTGTCCCGCGCGGCGATGATATCGGGCACCTCAAAGCACAGGTGATGGATGCCGCCAGCGGGGTTCTTGTCGAGGAAACCCTGAATGGGCGAGGCCGCGCCGAACGGGGCCAACAGCTCCACCTTCGTGTTGGGCAGGGTCACAAAGACGACGGTCACGCCATGCTCTTCCAGATCCTGCGGCGGCCCCACCTCAGCCCCCAGCGTGACCCGGTATTGCCGGGCAGCAGCATCAAGATCCGGGACAGCGATGGCGACATGGTTCAGACGGCCGATCATGGCAGACTCCTTGCTCTGGTCCGGGGTTATGCAGACTGTGGCGCGTCAGGGCAAGTCCGGAACAATTCGCAAGCGGCGGTGCGACATTAACCCGCGCTTAGCGAAGCTGTGGTTGCAATGGGGCAACCGCAACCCATGCCGGGGGACAGGATGCCCAACACCTTCACCGTAGAACTGCCCGACCTGCAGCGCCTGAACCCGCAGCATCCCATGACCGATGCCGAGCAAGCCCTGCCGCTGCGTGGGATAACGATCCTCGCAGTAGAAGACAGCCGCTTCGCCTCAGAAGCGCTGCGCCTGATGTGTCGCCGTCTGGGTGCCCGCCTCCGCCGGGCGGAGTCGATCCACTCAGCGCGGTCGCACCTGAAGCTGTACCGCCCCACCATCGTGATCGTCGACCTCGGCCTGCCTGATGGGCGCGGGGAAGAGTTGATCCGCCAGATCGTGATAAAAGGCCCAGGTGGCCCGATCGTACTGGGCACCTCTGGCGACCCCACAGGCCGTGCCTCAGCTCTGGCGGCGGGGGCTGAGGGGTTCATTGACAAACCGCTGGAAAGCCTCGCCGCGTTTCAATCCGTTCTGATCCGCCACCTGCCCGACCGGATTGCTGGCCTCGACGCGGCCGCAGAGGGGCCCGTGCACCCCGACAAGCTGGCGCTGCACGACGACTTCGCCCACGCGGCTGCCTTGATCGAAGCGGGGGCCGACGCGGAAACCCGGCGCTATCTGGCAGGCTTTCTGACCGGTGTGGCCCGCCACGCCCACGACACCCCGCTCGCCGAAGCTGCGGCCCAGACCGGGCGGCTCGACACGCTGCGCGCCCTGCTGCGACGGCGGTTAGAGGCGACTGACACCGCCTTTCGCCCGCAACCCCTGTGACGCGTCAATCGAGCAGAGGGTCCGATCCCGGCCGCACCAGTCTGGTCAGGTCCGACAAGCTTTCCCGTTGTTGCCCGTCCGGCCCGAAGTTGCGCGGCGAAAGCCAGGCCCGGTAGGCCTCACGCATGGCGGGCCATTCCTTGTCGATGATGGCAAACCACGCCGTATCGCGGTTGCGCCCCTTGTAAAGGGTCGCCTGCCGGAACACCCCCTCATAGGAAAACCCCAACCGCTGCGCCGCCCGACGCGAGGGCAGGTTCAGCGCGTCACATTTCCATTCATAGCGCCGATAGCCCGCCCGAAAGGCCCAGTCCATCATCAGGAACATCGCCTCAGTCGAAGCCCGGCTGCGGTTCAGTTCCGGCGACAGATTGATATGGCCAACCTCAATCGAGCCGCTGTCCGGCGTGATCCGAAGGATAAGAGGCGACGCCGCCGCAATGCCCGCTGTCCTTTTGCCGGATCACATAGAACAAAGGATCAGTGCCAATCGCCGTGTCCTTGGCCCAGCGGTGGTAGGCTGAGGCGGCGGAGAACGGCCCATAGGGCAGATAATCCCACAGCGCGTCATGGCCGGAATAGGCGCGGAACAGATCGGCGGCGTGCAGATCGGGGTCCATACGCTCAAGCCGCACTACATCGCCCTCAAGAACCTCACCCGTAGGTCGCGGCGGGGCTTTCCAACCTGAAACCGGTGCGCCGAATTTCTTGACCTCTGACATGCCTGCCCCCTTGGTTTTGCGCGACTATGCCCGGTGGAGGTATGAATGCAAGCCTAGGTCACCGGCGGATAGGCGTGGAAGCCATCGAAATCCGCCTTGCCAAGCGGCACGCCCACCGATCGCAGGGCGGCATAGCCCATGGTCAGGTGAAACAGAAAGTTCGGCATGCCGTACAGATGGAGGAAATCGCTGGCACTCTGGTCCAGTTCGGCCATGCCTGCCCGATGGACAATACGCCGGGTCTCGGCATCACGAAACTCTTCCGGTCGCATCGCGCCGAGCGTTGCCCGGACCACGGCCAGCCGGGGCGCCAGGGCTGAGGGCAGGTCCGGCACCTCGCGACCGGCAAGGGGACAAGCGATCCGCAAAGCGTAATGCGCGGCGGTTGCGAACTGCTGCCCGGCGGGAAAGGCATCGGCGACCTGCGCAGCCAAGGCCTCTGGCCCGGCACGGTCGATCATCCGCATGGCCTGCCCCAGATAGTGGCGGAACACCGGGACCGACGCAGTATAAAGCGGCGGGTGCATGTCAGGTTCGTCCGGTGTCAGGCAAAGAAAAACTCCCGAGATTTCGCTCGGGAGTTTGATCGTCGGCGTCGGCTTTTACAAGCGCTAGTCCTTGGGCACCACGCGCAGGCTCAGCTCGCGCAATTGTTGCGGTGTCGCGTCCGAGGGCGCGTTCATCAGCAGGTCTTCGGCGCGTTGGTTCATCGGGAACATGATGACCTCACGGATGTTGGCCTCATCGGCCAGCAGCATCACGATCCGGTCGATCCCGGCTGCGCAACCGCCGTGGGGCGGTGCGCCGTATTTGAACGCCTTGACCATGCCGCCGAACCGTTTGTCGACCTCAGAGTTCGGATAACCCGCCAGTTCAAACGCCTTGTACATGATCTCAGGCTTATGGTTGCGGATGCCGCCAGAGATCAGTTCGTAGCCGTTGCAGGCGAGGTCATATTGGTAGGCGTAGACTTCCAACGGATCACCCATCAACGCCTCCATCCCACCCTGCGGCATGGAGAACGGGTTGTGGCTAAAGTCGATCGTGCCCTCAGCGGTCTTTTCAAACATCGGGAAGTCGACAATCCAAGCAAAGCGGAACGTGTCGGTCTCGGTCAGTTTCAGCTCGCGGCCAATCTCATTGCGGGCGCGGCCCGAGATCGCCTCAAACGCCTCAGGCTTGCCGCCGAGGAAGAAGGCAGCGTCGCCTTTGGACAGGCCGAGTTGCAGCCGGATCGCCTCGGTCCGCTCTGGCCCGATGTTCTTGGCCAAGGGGCCAGCGGCCTCCATGCCAGAGCCATCCTCAGCCTCACGCCAGAAGATATAGCCCATGCCGGGCAGACCCTCTTTTTGCGCGAAGGCGTTCATCCGGTCGCAGAATTTGCGGCTGCCGCCTGTCGGCGCTGGAATGGCGCGGACTTCGTTGCCGGGCTGCTCCAGCAGCTTGGCAAAGATCGCAAAGCCAGAGCCCGCGAAATGCTCGGACACGTCCTGCATCTTGATCGGGTTCCGAAGGTCGGGCTTGTCGGAGCCGTACCATTTCAGGCTGTCGCGATAGGCGATCTTGGTCCAGTTGGAATCGGTCTTCTTCTCGGGCGCGAATTCCTCGAAAATCCCTTGAATGACGGGCTGCACGGCGGCGAACACGTCTTCCTGCTTCACAAAGCTCATCTCAATGTCGAGCTGGTAAAAGTCGGTCGGGCTGCGGTCGGCGCGCGGGTCTTCGTCGCGGAAACACGGGGCGATCTGGAAGTAGCGGTCAAAGCCTGACACCATGATCAGCTGCTTGAACTGCTGCGGGGCCTGCGGCAGGGCGTAGAACTTACCGGGATGCAGACGCGACGGCACGAGGAAGTCGCGCGCGCCTTCGGGGCTGCTGGCGGTGATGATCGGGGTCTGAAATTCGTTAAAGCCCTGATCCCACATCCGGTTGCGCATCGACCGAACCACGTTGGACCGCAGCATCATGTTGCGGTGCAGCTTTTCGCGGCGCAGGTCAAGGAAGCGGTAGGTCAGGCGGGTTTCCTCGGGGTATTCAAGGTCGCCAAACACCGGCATCGGCAGTTCGGCAGCCTCACCCAACACGGTCAACCCGGTGGCATAGACCTCAATCTCGCCGGTCGGCAGTTTGGGGTTCACCAGAGAGGCATCGCGCGCCTTGACGCGGCCGTCGATGCAAACCACCCATTCGGCGCGCACCTTGTCGATGGCGGCAAAGGCCGGGCTGTCGCTGTCAGCAATCACCTGCGTGATGCCGTAATGGTCGCGCAGATCGATGAACAACACGCCACCATGGTCGCGCACCCGATGGACCCATCCGGACAACCGTACTTCTTGACCCACATGGGACTTGTTCAGATCGGCGCATTTGTGGCTGCGATAGGCGTGCATGGCGGTCCCCTTTGGCGGGCGTTTTCGGTCAATCCTTGGTCGGGGCCGATAGAACGCCGCATTGGGATGAAGTCAAGCCATTGCCCTTTCATTCTGACTTCAAATATCCCCGCCGGAGGCCATGTTCGCGGCGGCAAGAGCCATTGGCGGGGATATTCAGGCCGGAAGGAAAGCTGTGCCGGGATCAGACCGCGCAAAGAATTGCCGACCCAGAGTCGGACCTCGGCCAGATCGCGCGCCAACAGGATTTCCTCGGGCACCGCCATTTCAGCGCGCAAAACGCCCGGCAGCAGCCCGCAAGTCAAGGGTGGGGTCCGCAGGCCTTGGCCGCGGTCAAAGAACAAGGTTGTGATGGTGCCGTCGCAGATCTCGCCCCGCTCATTCTGGAAGACGGCTTCGTCCACGCCGACGGGCAGGGTTGCGCGGGTGTCATCATAGATCGCGCGGTGGCTGGTTTTTACGCGGAGCCAAGGGTCGTGCGAAGTTAGGGGACGGGGGGCGAGGATCAACTGCCATGTCGGCTTGGTCGCAGGCAGCGCGGCGGCTTCCACCGCGAGTGTGCCCGCCCGGTTGAGTGTCAGGCGCATTCGGGCTGGTGTCAGCGGCGCAGAGGCGCTGCAAGGCGGCTTGGGCGGCGACAGGATCAACCGCCCAGCCGAGCAGGGCCGCCGACCGCGCCAGACGAGCCATATGCAGGCCCAGCCGGGGAAACTCCGTGCCGGTCCAGCCGAGGGTCTCAATCAGGGTTAGGCCGGGCTCGATCAGCCCCTTCACGTAGCGCGCTTTCCACAGAGCCTCCTCCCATTCACCGTCCGCCGTACTGTCATGGGTCACACCGCCGCCGACATTCAGCGTGATCTGGTCGCCGGTTACCGTCAGCGTCCGGATCGCAACGTTGAAACAGGCAGAGCCATCCGGTGCCATCCAGCCAATGGCCCCGCAATAGGCGCCGCGGGCGAAGGGCTCCACTTCGTTGATGATTTCCATGGCGCGGATCTTGGGGGCACCGGTGATGGAACCACAGGGGAACAGCGGCGGCATCAGGGTCTGCAGACTGGCGGGACTGGTCAACTGGCCCGTGATCCGGCTGACCATCTGATGTACGGTGGCGTAGCTTTCGACATGAAACAGTTCGGGCACTTTGACCGAACCGACCTGAGACAGGCGGGAGATGTCGTTGCGCAGAAGGTCGACGATCATCAGGTTTTCGGCACGATCCTTAGGCGAGTGGAACAGACGCTCGGCGAGTTCGGCATCCTCAACCGGGTCTGTTCCGCGTGGGGCGGTGCCCTTCATCGGCCTCGCCTCGATCCGCCCCCCGGCATCCAGCCGCAAGAACAGTTCCGGCGAGCGCGACACCAGCACCGGGCCGCCCAGATCCAGATAGGCGCCAAAACCAACCTTTTGCCGGCTTAGTGCGGCATAGAGATCAAGCGGTGTGCCCTTCAGCAACCGGGATTCGAGGGGGAATGTCAGATTGATCTGATAGCAATCCCCCGCTGCTATATATGACTTCACCTTGGCGAAAGCGGTGTCGTAAGCCTGCCGCGTGATCCTTGGCCTGATTGGCGCGATTTGCACCTCATTGGGCGAGAGTGTCGGCATTGGCGCGGGGCCAGAATAGATCCCGAACGCCAGCAAGGGCGCTTCTGCCTCGGTGCGCAGACCCGCCAGTCGGGGTTCAAATGCCAACCCGGCCTCATAGGTCAGATAGCCAGCAACCCACTTGCCCCGTGCCCGGGCTGCGTCGAGTTGGGCCAATGCCGGACCCACGTCCTCGCGTTCGTAGACCGTGACGAAACCCTCAGCGCCATCAAACAGCGCGGGTCCATCCGGTCCGTGTTCAAGAAGGATCACCTCGCACCGCCTCCAACTTCCTTGCCCCAGAGGTAGAACCTGACGGCTTGCGATGCCAGCCCATTCACCATGGGTTTTGCGCCAGAAACGACATGTGGCCGCGCGGTGGCTGCGACATATGCGAATAGCTGGATGGGCCGAAGCCTTTTGTCGGCAGAGGAAAGGCCCGATCACTGGCTTTGCGGTAAGTGTGCGGAACGGAGAGTTGGCCGCCGGAATTCGTTGAATTATTTGGTGCTGCCGGGGCGTTGGGGGGGCCGCAACAATGAGGCAAGAGCAATTTCCTGATGGTGCTTCGGCTCACTTTTCGTTGCCGGAATCCCCTTGCGCCCCCAGCCCCCATGGCTATAACCCGCGAAGTTTTGCGCTGATGGGGGCTGCCATGCCGAAGAGAACCGATATCAAATCTATCATGATCATCGGGGCGGGACCCATCGTTATCGGGCAGGCCTGCGAGTTTGACTATTCCGGGGCCCAAGCGTGCAAGGCGCTCAGGGAAGAGGGATACCGGGTTATCCTGGTCAACTCCAACCCCGCGACCATCATGACCGATCCGGGTCTGGCCGACGCCACCTATATTGAGCCGATCACGCCGGAAGTTGTTGCCAAGATCATCGAGAAAGAGCGTCCCGACGCGCTGTTGCCGACCATGGGTGGGCAGACCGGGCTGAACACCGCTCTGGCGCTCGCCGACATGGGTGTGTTGGAAAAGTTCAACGTTGAGCTGATCGGCGCCAAGCGCGAAGCCATCGAAATGGCAGAAGATCGCAAGTTGTTCCGTGAGGCGATGGACCGCATCGGCCTTGAAAACCCACGGGCGACCATTGTTGCCGCCCCGAAGGTCAACGGCAAATATGACATCGCGGCCGGTGTCCGCGAGGCCATCGAGGCTATCGAATATGTCGGCCTGCCCGCCATCATCCGTCCTGCTTTCACGCTTGGCGGCACCGGTGGCGGCGTGGCCTATAACCGTGACGACTATGAGGCCATCGTCCGTTCCGGGCTTGAGGCGTCGCCAGTTGCGCAGGTGCTGGTCGACGAGTCGCTGCTGGGCTGGAAAGAGTTTGAGATGGAGGTGGTGCGCGATACTGCCGACAACGCGATCATCGTCTGCTCGATTGAGAATATCGATCCGATGGGCGTCCACACCGGTGATTCCATCACCGTGGCACCTGCCCTGACCTTGACCGACAAAGAATACCAGATCATGCGCAACGGCTCGATTGCCGTGCTGCGTGAGATTGGGGTCGAGACCGGCGGTTCGAACGTGCAATGGGCGATCAATCCTGTCGATGGCCGGATGATCGTGATTGAGATGAACCCACGGGTATCGCGGTCATCGGCGCTTGCCTCCAAGGCCACGGGGTTCCCGATTGCCAAGATCGCGGCGAAACTGGCTGTGGGCTATACACTCGATGAGTTGGACAACGACATCACCAAGGTGACGCCGGCATCGTTCGAACCCTCTATCGACTATGTCGTCACCAAGATCCCGCGTTTTGCGTTTGAGAAATTCCCCGGCTCGCAGCCGAACCTGACCACGGCGATGAAGTCGGTCGGCGAAGTGATGGCCATTGGTCGCACGATCCATGAGTCGCTGCAAAAGGCTTTGGCATCGCTGGAAACCGGGCTGACCGGTTTTGATGAGATCGACATTCCCGGCGCGCCCGACCGTGTCGCGATCACCAGGGCATTGGCGCAGGCCACGCCTGACCGGCTGCGCGTCATTGCACAGGCCATGCGGTTCGGGCTGACCAATGACGACATCAACGCCATCACCGCCTTTGATCCGTGGTTCCTGCTGCGGATCCGCGAGATCATCGACACAGAGGCTGATATCCGTGCCAAGGGTCTGCCAGTCACCGCTGACGGCATCCGCAAGCTGAAGATGATGGGCTTTACCGATGCCCGTCTGGCCAAACTGACCGGCCGGGATGAAGCGCAGGTGCGCCGCGCCCGTCGCAATCTGGGCGTCAAAGCGGTGTTCAAACGGATCGACACCTGCGCCGCCGAGTTTGAGGCACAGACCCCCTATATGTATTCCACCTACGAGGCCCCCGCGATGGGCGATGTGGAATGTGAGGCGCGTCCGTCGGCGGCCAAAAAGGTCGTCATTCTTGGCGGTGGTCCCAACCGGATCGGTCAGGGGATTGAGTTTGACTATTGCTGCTGCCACGCCTGCTATGCGCTGACTGCTGCGGGCTATGAAACTATCATGGTCAACTGCAACCCAGAGACGGTTTCCACGGACTATGACACCTCTGACCGGCTTTATTTCGAACCGCTGACGTTGGAGCATGTGCTGGAAATCCTGCGGGTTGAGCAGGAGAACGGCACCCTCCACGGCGTCATCGTTCAGTTCGGCGGCCAGACCCCGCTGAAACTGGCGCAGGCTTTGGCGAATGAGGGGATCCCGATCCTCGGCACGACGCCCGACGCCATCGACCTCGCTGAAGACCGTGAGCGGTTCCAGCAACTGCTGCACAAACTCGGCCTGAAACAACCGCACAACGGCACGGCCCGGTCGCGGGACGAGGCGTTCGCGGTTGCGGCAGATGTCGGCTATCCGCTGGTCATCCGTCCGTCCTTTGTGCTCGGTGGCCGGGCGATGGAGATCATCCGCGATGATGAGCAGTTGGAGCGGTATATCGCCACTGCCGTTCAGGTTTCCGGTGATAGCCCGGTACTGCTCGACTCGTACCTTTCCGGCGCCATTGAGGTTGACGTTGATGCGCTGAGCGACGGGCAGAACGTCCATGTTGCTGGTATCATGGAGCATATCGAAGAGGCGGGCGTCCACTCTGGCGACAGTGCCTGCTGCCTGCCGCCCCATTCGCTGTCGGTTGAGACGGTGGAAGAGCTGAAAAAGCAAACGGTTCAAATGGCGCTTGCGCTGAATGTCGTCGGCCTGATGAACGTGCAGTTCGCAATCAAGGATGGCGTCATCTTTGTGCTGGAGGTGAACCCCCGAGCGTCACGGACCGTGCCCTTCGTTGCCAAGGCGACAGACAGCGCCATCGCCTCGATCGCCGCGCGTCTGATGGCGGGTGAGCCGCTGTCCAACTTCCCGATGCGCCCGGCCTATGACGTCGGCGTTGGTCCGGACACACCCTTGCCGCTGATGGACCCGCTGACGCTGGCCGATCCGAAAACGCCGTGGTTCTCGGTCAAAGAGGCGGTCCTGCCCTTTGCCCGCTTCCCCGGCGTGGACCCGGTTCTGGGGCCAGAGATGCGGTCAACTGGTGAGGTAATGGGCTGGGACCGTACCTTTGCCTTGGCGTTCCTCAAGGCGCAAATGGGGGCGGGTACGATCCTGCCGGAGACGGGCCGTGTGTTCATGTCGGTCAAAGACATGGACAAGACCGAGGCCTTGGCCGAGGCCGCGCGTGATCTTGCGGCGATGGGGTTTGAGTTGGTGGCCACCCGTGGCACCGCTGCTTGGCTTACGGCGCAAGGCGTTGCCTCGACCTTGGTCAGCAAGGTCTATGAGGGTCGCCCGAACATCGTTGACCGATTGAAAAACAACGATATTGCGCTGGTCATGAACACCACCGAGGGCACGCAAGCGATCAACGACAGCCGTGATATCCGGCGCGTGGCATTGATGGACAAGATCCCGTATTTCACAACTGCAGCCGCCAGCATTGCCGCCGTTCAGGCCATGCGGGCACGCGGGGAAGGCTACGGCGTTCGGACCCTGCAAGGGTAAGTCAGGTTTTCCGCCCGGGCTTTCGAACAGCCCCGCCTTAGTCGGCGGGCGTTATGGTCATGGCAACCGCGACGGACAGACAGACCGGCGTTGAGGCGCCCAAACCGTGACTGCCGTCACAGCTTTCTCGGGCTGCACGATTTGCACGCGATGATGGCGGTCCATTGCGACGTAAAGCAATTGTGTCTGAGCGTGGGGCTTCAGCAGTTGACGGCCCTCGCTTTCCGGCGAAGAACACTTTCAAATGAAACGATGTGATTATTTCCGTCACCGCAGGAGACCGCCAGCGTGTCACTTTGGAAGCAACTTCTCCTTTCCGCCGTTGCGATACTGATTGTTGGCATTGTCGCGGCGAAGATGTCGCCGGGAACTGCGGCCTTTCTGGAGAGTCACGGTTTTGCGGCACCGATGCGTGTCCTTGGTCTGGCGCAATCCGCAGCACCCGAAGCGGAGCCGGCCTCAGGGGCCGCGCCAAGAGCGGGAAATGCTGACGCAACCAGGGCTCAGACTGGGGCGCCCGGCGGCCGTGGCGGTGCCCGCAAATCAACAGTCGTGCTGCAACCGGCCGGGACGGCGGTTATTAACGACCGGGTGACCGCTTTGGGAACCGGCGAGGCGCTGCAATCGGTGACGGTCCTACCAAAGGCAAGCGGAACCCTGATCGAAGTTGCGGTGCAATCGGGCGCGCGGGTCACTGTCGGCCAAGTGATCGCGCGTTTGGATTCAGAGACCCAGAAAATCGCCCGCGACAGGGCAAAGCTGGCTGCAGATGATGCCCAACGGACATTGGAGCGCAACAAGGCGCTGGTCGAGAACAATGCCGCACCCGCCAGCCAAACTCAGGCGGTGGAATTGGCTGCACAGATGGCGATACTCGGCCTGCGTTCGGCGGACAAGGATCTGGCGGACCGCGTGATTTCGGCACCGATTGCCGGGGTCGTCGGCATCGTGAAGGTTTCGCCGGGCAATGCGGTCACCTCACAAACCGAGATCGTGGCCATCGAGGATTCCTCGGCGCTTATCATCAACTTCTGGCTGCCGGAGCGCATGGCAGGACAGATAGCCGTCGGGACAGAGGCAAGCTTGGTGCCGGTATCCAGACCTGACGTCACGCTGACGGCCAAAGTTTCGTCGATCGACAACCAGATTGATCCGGCGAGTGGCACCTTTCAGGTTCAGGCGCGGGTAGACAACCCGGACGGCACCCTTCAGCCGGGCATGGCCTTTACGGTTTCCATGCAATTTCCGGGCCAGAGTTTTGTCACTGTAAACCCACTGGCCGTGCAATGGGGATCGGACGGGGCCTATGTCTGGCGCGTCACGGATAGCAAGGCCGACAAGGTTGCCGTCCGCGTGGTGCAGCGCAATACCGAAACCGTGCTGGTGGCGGGCGACATCAAAGAGGGCGATGCCATCGTGACAGAGGGGCTCGACGGATTGAAACCGGGCGCCGACGTGCAGGTTTTTGGGGCACCACCGACGGCTGAGGCAAACGCGGGGGCTTCGGCCAAGGTCCAGCCGCAGAGCGGGACCGACGCTGTCGTTGCGGACGGTACTGGCAAAGTCAAACCGCAAGGCAGCGCGGCTGCACCCACGGGGAATTGAGCCATGGCACAGCAAGCCCCGGTCCAGCAAGGCGCAGCACTCGCAGCATTGTTCGTTCGCCGCCCCGTGCTGGCCTTTGTCATCAACGCAATCATCTTTGTGGCGGGCTTGGCGGCATTCCTTGGCCTTCAGGTGCAGCAACTGCCCAATGTCAGCCGTCCGGTTCTGACGATTTCCACCAGCTTCCCGGGGGCGTCCGCCGACACGATTGACAGCGCCATCACCGCCCCGGTCGAAGGCGCTGTCGCGCGGGTCTCTGGCGTAACCGGGGTATCCTCAACTTCGCGCTATGGGTCCAGCCGCACCACAGTTGAGTTTTCCGCAGCAACGGATCTGAACGTCGCGGCCTCAGACACACGGGATGCCATTTCGCGGCTGCGGTCGAGCCTGCCATCCGACGCGGGTGATCCGGTTGTGGTCAAGGCCGACAGCAACGCACAGGCGATCATGCAGTTGGCTGTGACGTCCGACAACATGGACATCGGGCCGCTGACGGACCTGATCAACGCCACCGTGATAGACCGGCTGAGGTCGGTGACCGGGGTGGCCGACATTCAGATGTATGGCGATGCGGCGCAAATTCTGACGGTCGATATCAACCCTGCGGCCATCGCGGCGCGCGGGCTGACACTGGGCGACATCACCAAGGCCCTGGCGAATGTGTCCTATGACAGCCCGGCAGGAACGCTGAATGCAACAAACCAGAACATCATCGTACGGGCCACGGCCAAGGTTGTGACGCTGGATCAGGTGCTGCAGCTTTCCGTCAAGAAGGACGTCGCGCTGTCGGATGTGGCCACGGTCTTTCTGGCCCCCAACCCGGGTGGCACCAAGATCAGGGCGCAAGGCAAGGCCGGTGTGGGGCTTGGGATCATCGGTCAGGCGCAATCGAACACGATCGACATCTCGCAGGGGATTCACAGGGTTCTGGCGGATATCAAGCAAAGCCTGCCTGCCGGGGTCAATATCAGCGTCAGTTCGGATGACGCCGTGTTCATTCAAGGCGCGGTGTCCGAGGTGATCCGGTCGATGACGATTTCCGTCCTTGTGGTGACGGCGATCATCTTCCTGTTTCTGCGCGACTGGCGGGCCACACTGATTCCTGCAGTCTCAATGCCAATCGCGCTGTCGGGGGCTGTGGCTGGGCTATATGTCGCGGGGTTTTCGATCAACATCCTGACATTGCTCGCTTTGGTTCTGGCAACCGGACTGGTGGTGGACGACGCAATTGTCGTGCTTGAAAACATCGTGCGTCTAAGGCGATCTGGCTTGGGTGCGCGGGCGGCGGCCGTCACTGGCACCCAAGAAGTGTATTTCGCGGTTCTGGCAACATCAGTCACCCTCGCCGCAGTGTTCATACCGATTTCCTTTCTGCCAGGTCAGGTCGGCGGTCTGTTTCGTGAGTTTGGCATGACGCTCGCCATCGCCGTGATGGTTTCAACTGTTGTTGCCCTGTCACTGGCACCCATGATGGCGGCGCGGGCCATGCGCCGTGAGGTTGTAGCGGACACCGGGCGCATTGCGCGCTTGGGGAATGCCATCGTCCGGCTCTATGGGCGGATGTTGCACGTTGCCCTTCAGGTGCCGATCATGATCATGGTGGCCGCAGGCATTTTTGCCGCCGTAGCCTGGATGCTGTTCCCGACGTTGAAGCAAGAGTTGACCCCCCCGGAAGACCGAAGCCGGATCGGTGTTATCGTACAGGCACCCCAGAATGTCAGTCTGGATTACACGAACGCCCAGATCGGCAAGATTGAAGACCTGTTGGCCCCTCTCAAGGCCTCGGGTGAGATCTCCAACGTGTTTTCGATCACCGGATTTGGTGGGTCGACCAACCGGGGGTTCATCACGGTGTCCCTTGTGCCGCAGGATCAGCGCAGCCGGGATCAGCAAACTATTGCGGGGGATATCAGCAAGGCGATTGCCCAAGTGCCGGGCGTGCGCGCCTTTGCAGTGCAGCCCAACAGTCTGGGTATCCGGGGGGGCGGTAACGGTTTGCAGTTCGCCTTGGTCGGGACAAGTTATGACACGCTGGCCAAGGCGGCGGACATAGCGGTTTCTGCGATGTCCGCCGACCCACGCTTTGGGCAGATCCGGTCGAGTTATGACACAACGCAGGCTCAGGTCACCGTGCAGATCGACCGCATCCGGGCCGACCAGTTGGGTGTTGATGTGACGGGCCTTGGCACGACATTGCAGGCGATGTTGGACGGCAAACCGCTCGGCAATATCGCTTTGAACGATGTGAGCTATCCGGTCTATCTGCAGTCTACCAGTCAGCCAATCAACGACCCCACAGATTTGCAGAACATCTTCGTGCGGGCCGGGGATGGGCGTTTTGTGCCGATGTCCTCGCTTGTGACGTTGAGCGAGGGCGCTTCCTCGCCATCGCTCACACGGGAATCGCAGCAGCGGGCGATCGATATGTCGGCCGGTCTGACAGATGGATTTCCAATCGGTGATGCCTATGCCCAAGCCCGCGTCTTGTTGCAGCCGCTGCTGCCGGATGGCGTGACGATCATACCGTTGGCAGAGGCTGCTACGATTGGCCAGAACTCCAATGGTCTTGCGACAACCTTTGGCTTTGCCGCGCTTGTGATCCTGCTCGTCCTCGCGGCCCAGTTTGAGAGCTTTGTCAGCGCCGGGATCATCATGGTCACCGTGCCCTTTGGTCTTGCTTGCGGGGTCTACGCGCTGATCCTGACGGGTGGTTCTCTGAACGTTTATTCCGAGATCGGGCTGGTGCTGTTGGTGGGGATCATGGCGAAGAACGGTATTCTGGTCGTCGAATTTGCCAACCAGTTGCGCGATCAGGGCCTTTCGGTGCGTGAGGCGGTTGAGCGGGCCAGCATGGTACGGCTTCGCCCGATCATGATGACCAAACTGTCAACCATTCTGGGTGCCATGCCGTTGGTGTTCGCAGCCGGGCCCGGCGCCGAGGCGCGGATCGCTTTGGGTTGGGTGGTGGTGGGCGCGCTTGGGTTTGCCGCAATTTCAACGCTGTTCCTGACACCGGCGACCTATCTTTTGTTCGCACCGCTGAGCAAACCCCGCGCCCATGAGCAGGTGGCGCTGAACCAGGAACTGCTGGGTGCGATGGCCAAGTCGTCGGAAGCCTGAAGCTGCGCCTCATTCGCAGGTGACGACCGCAAGGTGGCCATTGGGATATGGACAACTGCGAGGTGGAGGGTCTTGGCTGGGAACTTGCGCAAGCCTGCGCCGAGGACCGTGGTCAGTTTGGGTTAACTGGAGTTTTGTCGGTTTTCCAGTTCCAGGGAAGCAGGTCAGGCAGCTTTGAGACTGGCAGGTCGGATATCCTGGCGATGATGTCGGCGAGCCAGGCCTGTGGATCGATGCCGTTGAGCTTGGCGGTGCCGATCATGGAATACATGAAGGCGGCGCGGTGCCCGCCGCGTTCGGACCCGGCGAAGAGCCAGGATTTTCGTCCCAGGGCCACGCCGCGCAGGGCTCGTTCGGCGGCATTGTTCGTCAGGCAAACGCGCCCATCGCGAAGGAACTCCGTGAAGGCCCGGCCAATGGTGTGGCGACAGGAGGTAGTCGATGGCTTTGGCCACCTTGGCATGTTTGGACAAGAGCGCGCGTTCGCCCTGCAACCAGCGTTGGAGATCTTCGACCAGCGGGGCCGAGAGGCGCTGTCGGGCCTCCAGCCGATCGGCGGGTGCAAATCCGTTGATGTCGCGCTCGACATCGAACAGCGCATTGATGCGCCGGACGGCCTCGAAGGCGATGGGTGAGATTTCCTTGTCTGCCTTGCCCTTTCGAATATTGCCTTCGACATCGGCCAGTTCGAAGAATTTGCGGCGGGCGTGGCTCCAGCAGAGCGCGGAGGTGACGGGTGCAGGTCTTCGCTTTGGGTCGTAAAGCTGATTGTAGCCGGCATAGGCGTCAGCCTGCAGGATGCCCGTCCAGCCCTTCAGATGTCCGGTCGGGTGTTCCCCGCCCCGGTCGCGGGAGAACTTGAAGATCACCGCCGGTGGCACGGTCCCCGCGAAGGGGCGGTCGTCGCGGAGATAGGTCCAGAGCCGGGCGGTCTTGGTGCCGCCACGCGCCAGCAAAGGCACGGTCGTATCATCACCATGCAGCCTGTCGGCGGCCAGCACATGGGCCTCGATCAGCCGATGCAGTGGCATCAGCAACTCGGTCACGGCGCCGAGTTGGTCGGCCAGGGTCGAAAGGCTGAGATCCACGCCCTCACGGGCATAGCGTTCGGCCTGGCGGTTCAGGGGTTGGTGCTGGCCGAACTTTCTCAAAGGCGATCATGGCCAGCAGGTTCGGCCCTGCCCAACCCCGTGATACCGGGTGGAACGGTGCGGGCGGCTGGCTGATCTTCTCGCAGTCCCGGCAGGTGAACTTCTCGCGGACCGCCTTGAGAAAAGAGGGGCTGGATCACCTTCCACTGCCGGGGCACCACCTCCAGCGTCTCGGTCACGTCCTCGCCCATCTTCACGATCTTGGCCGAGCCACGAGCCAAGTGCAGGCAGCGGGAGCCTCGATCACCACGCGCTCGCGCGGCCCCCTCTCGCGGTTTGAAGGCAAACCGCTGCCGGGCAGCGGATGGGCGGGGAATGGCTTTTTCACCGGATGACGTCGGTCAAAGCCCGCCACCTTGCGTGGTTTTGGCCACAGCCTGGTCCGCCTGGATCGCATCCTCGGTGGCGGCGGTCTCCAATTCCTCGAGCTTCAGCTCCAGTTGATCGATCAGCCGGGCGGTGCGTTCGGCGCTGCGGCCATATTGCTCGCGCTTCAGCAGGGCGATTTCCAGCTTCAGGGCTGCGATGACCGCCTCCGAGGTCGAGACCACAGCACGGTGCTGGGCGAGCACCATCTTCGTCGTCGAAAGCTCGGTCTCGACTGCCGTTGCGTGGGCTTCGGCCGCGGCGAGAGCCGCGCGTAAAAGGGTGAGTTCGGAGGCTGGATCGGGCATGGCAAAGTCTACCATGCCACCCTGCTAAAGCCAATAAAAACAGGCGTTTCTGGGTGATCAACCCATCTTTGCCGGACGCTGGGTCCAGCGGGGATTACGCCAATCGATCCCGTCCAGCAGGTATCCCAACTGCGCCGCCGAGATCGCCACCGCTTCAGCCCCCGCTGATCGACGGCCAGATGAATTTCCCCGCCTCCAGCCGCTTGGCATAAAGCGACATGCCCACGCCGTCATGCCAGATCAGCTTCACCGTGTCAGCCTTGCGGCCGCGAAAGCAGTAGATCTCGCCACCACACGGATCACGCCCAAGCCCGGCTTGAACCTTTAGAGCCAGGCTGTTCATCCCGCAGCGCATGTCCGTCACACCCGCAGCGATCCAAACCTTTGTCCCCGCCGGAAAAGCGATCATGCCCGCTCCACCACCGACACCAACCGCGTCAAAATCGCAGGGTCGATGGTTGCGGTCACCATCAACCTGCGCCCGCCAACCAGCACGATCTCAACCTGCGAGACCCCACAGGACATCGGCGCCTCCAACGCAGAAGCCGCCGCCGTTTCGGGAAAGAATTCCACCGCATGAAACGTCGGAGCCGAACCGCCCATCTCACCGCGCTCATACTGCCTGCGCCACAGATAAAGCCCCGAAAGGGCAATCCCATACCGCCGCGCCGTCGACCGGACCAAGTTCGGACCCGACAGGCTTTCCTCAGCAATCCGCACTTTCTCCGCCACACTGAACCGCCGACGCCGGCCAGTCTCAACGACATCCATCACTTCCAGCATTCCATGCACCGTCCAAAAGGAGACCATATGGACGGTCCAATAAACACAAGGGTCAGTCAGGCGAAAACGGCCCTCGGCGAAGGCTTACGAAATTACGGCCGCCGCATTTGGTGTTTCTGGGTGGACGGCTGCGCCCTGCCCCCTTTGAGTTCTTGGATATGGCGCAACGGAATTCCCTGTTGGGGTTGCCCGTTGCGCCAAAGGCCGGTCAATGATTGTGGCGCGGCAGTTTGGTGGCGATGGCCCGAAATCCTTCGGCGGATTTCAGGACAGCCCCATCCGACAATTGGTTGACTTCGGCCCTGTAGATTCGCTGCCACGGGGTCTGGTCGGCGGGGGGGGAAGGGATGGCTTCTGCCTTGCGCCGTTCGATCTCAGCTTCGGCGACCAGCATGTCACAGCGCCCGGTGTTCAGATCAATGCGGATCACATCACCTGTCCGCAACAGAGCCAGACCACCGCCAGCAGCGCTTTCTGGCGACGCGTGAACGATGGAAGGGCTGGCTGAGGTACCGGACTGACGACCGTCCCCGATGGTTGGCAGGCTGAGAATACCGCGGCGGATAAGGTGATCAGGCGGCTGCATGTTCACCACCTCAGCAGCGCCGGGCCATCCGAGCGGACCTGACCCGCGTATGGCCAGAATACAGGTTTCATCAATGTTCAGGGCCGGGTCGTTGATCCGGGCGTGGTAATCCTCTGACCCGTCGAACACCACACAGCGCCCCTCAAACACGTTTTCACGGCCTGGGGCGGACAGGAAACGCGCCCGAAAATCTTCGGAAATCACGCTGGTTTTCATGATGGCAAAGTCGAACAGATTTCCCTTGAGCACCCTGAACCCAGCGCGCGACATCAGGGGGGCGTCATAGCTTCGGATCACTTCGCGATCAGTCGAATGGCGGCCAGACAAATTTTCGGCAACGGCTTGCCCTGTGACCGTCCGTGCAGTCCCGTCCAGCTTACCGGCCGCCAAAAGCTCTGCCATGATGGCAGGCACACCACCCGCCAAATGGAACCTCTCACCGAGGAAGCGCCCGGCGGGTTGGACATCGGCCAGAAGGGGAATGTCATAACCGTGGATCTGCCAGTCCTCGGCCACAAGATCGACGCCAGCGTGATGGGCCATGGCAGTCAGATGCGGCTGGGCGTTGGTGGAGCCGCCAATTGCGCTGTTCACCCTGATCGCATTCAGGAAAGCAGCCCGGGTCAGAATGTTGGAGGGGCGCAGATTTTCGTGGACCAACTGCACCGCCCGCAAGCCAGTGCGATAGGCCATTTGCCCGCGCTCCCGGTAGGCTGCCGGAATGGCCGCACAACCGGTCAAGGACATGCCAAGCGCCTCGGCCAAGGCATTCATGGTGGAGGCCGTGCCCATCGTGTTGCAATGGCCGATGGAGGGGGCGCTGTTCATCGCCGCCTCAAGGAACTGTTCCCGGTCAATCTCACCAGCGGCAAACTTCTGACGCGACTGCCAGATGATGGCACCGGACCCGACCAGTTTATCGCCGTCATGCCCGTCCAGCATTGGGCCACCCGACAAGACGATGGCGGGAATGTCGACGGTGGATGCAGCCATGATGGCCGCCGGTGTGGTCTTGTCACAACCTGTGGTCAGCACAACCCCATCCAGCGGATAGCCAAACAGGATTTCGACTAGGCCCAGATAGGCCAGATTTCGGTCGAGTGAGGCCGTAGGGCGGCGGCAGTTTTCAAAGATCGGATGCATCGGAAATTCAATCGGAATTCCACCGGCGTCCCGGATCCCATCGCGAACCCGCTTGGCAAGGTCGATGTGATGACGGTTGCAGGGCGACAAATCGCTGCCGGACTGGGAGATCCCGATCACGGGACGGCCCGACCGCAACTCTTCTGGAGTGATCCCGTAATTCATAAAGCGTTCGAGATAGAGCGCAGCCAAGTCGATGTGGTCTGGGTTGTCGAACCAGTCCTGACTGCGGAGTCTCCTTGGGGTATCTTTGGTCATTTTGAATGTGCTCGCCGTTGGTCCGATTTTTGATATTCAGGGTCGCAGCAATGAGGCCAGGTCGCAATCTGGTCCAACCAAAGCATAGCAGCCTCCAAACCTCGCGCCACGTCAAAGCTGCCACTGAAAATAGGCATCTGAACGCGGTCCCCTGTGAAAATAGTATGAGACGATCACAAGACATCTGCAAGACGCCCTTCGAGCAACCCTTCACTTGATTGGGCAAACCATTGTTCGTCCTACCAGCGCGCAGGCTGCGGTTGTCATCTATGCCGGCCAATCCATGTGCCCACTAGCACCGAAGGATGGCGCTTTCGATGTGGCACGTGATGGGCATCCAGATGGTGTAGTGTCGGAACCCCTTTTGACCCACTTGGTCCAAGCTCATCAGGCAGTTGATGGGGTTGAAGTCGTAGAACGTTGGGCGGTTGCATCCCCCATCGAATTGCCTTTCTGGAATTATTCGCCGTCTGAACGGGCAAACCGCCCATCACCAACGTGCGCTAGCAGATTCCTTGGCTGATCGGGAAACTCCACTGGGGCGTGGTCGGAGCGAGTTTGCGACTGCGGTCCCCGTGGCATTTGGCTAAGAAAATCTGGGCGAAATCTGGGAAGGGAAAATTCCAAAGCGATTGCGAGAAATCGGCCCCAATAGTACCCCTTTAAGGGATGACTGGAGGAACAACTTCGCCAGCAAGACAGGGCTATTCAAACAGCGACCGCACATGCGAGTTGGAGCTTGGACATCGACCCGGGGCGAAAACCCACACTATTGCGCTGAAATGGCCACAGAAAGCGCTATTCCCCTTCAAACCGGTAAATCGCCAGACTGCGTTCGCGCTCATTGAATGCCAGCCGCCGGTTGATCGGCGCGTGGGCGCGAGATCCGCAGTTGGCCCGCTCACATAGGTAACAATTCAGCCCAATATCAATGGGCCGCATCCGGTTCAGGTCGATGCCGTCCGCGTAGACCAGTCGCGGCGCATAAGACACGTCGCAGCCAAGGCCAATCGCCAGACGCGGTGCCGGTGCGGCATGGCTGCCCCCGGCGCGCGTCACAGTGCGGGCGATAGAGAAATAACTGGCCCCCTCTGGCATCCGAATGATCTGGGTTTGCACCTGATCCGGCGTCTCAAACGCAGCGTGGATGTTCCACAGCGGGCAAGTACCCCCAAACCGAGAGATCGCAAATCGCCCGGCGCTGAACCGTTTGGAAATGTTGCCGGCCCGATCGACCCGGACAAAGAAAAATGGAATGCCCCGCGCATCAGGCCGCTGCAACGTCGACATCCGGTGCGCCGTTTGTTCATAGCTGGTGCCGAAACGGTGGCTGATCAACTCGACATCATAGCGCAGGTTCTCACAGGCCGACAAAAAGCGCCTGTAGGGCATCAACAGCGCCGCCGCGAAATAGTTGGCCATTGTCACACGGGCCAACACCAGCGCCGATGGGTCCGACAGCCCCGACTTTTCCAGCGTCTGCGTGATCACGGCGTCCTGCTCCAACCGGGCCAACAGCACCCCAATCTGAAACCGACGGCTCGCCTGACCCAGATATTCCGACAGCATCAACTCACTGCGATGCGGGTCATATTTCCGCAGCTGATCGCCCATGACAGTGGCGGGCAGGATGCGAACCCGAATGCCATGCCCGGCCAACCGCCCCGTCAACTCCACATGCGGCTCGGACCGATGCAGGCCCAACTCTTCCGCCATTTCCTCGGCAGCCCGGTCAAGCCCGTCAAGATAGTTGCGGTTTTCATAGAGCCATGTCCGAACCGCCTCGACCGGACGCGAGGCATCGGCCAACGCCTCTGCCTTGTCACGGTCGGTCAGCGGGTTGGCGTCCGATTGATGGTGCAGAATTTGCAGGCTGTGACGCTCATGCAGCCGCACCAAAGCCGATGCGATCCGCGGCGAGGCTTGCAGCACAGCCTCAATCTCGGCCCGCGCAACTGGCCCCACCTCTAAAGTCGGATCTTTCAACGTCGCCGCCAGATCAGCGGCGAGTTGCGAATCCGGGCTCGGCGCCAGCTCTGATATGTTCAGGTCATAGACCTCGGCCAACCGCAGCAACAGCTTGGCCGACGCCGGGCGCTGATCGGCCTCTATCAGGGTGATGTAGCTGGCCGACACCCCCAACTCTGCCGCCATCTGACCCTGTGTCAGACCAAGTGACTGTCGCAACACCTTTAGCCGCGGCCCGATGATCAATTTGTCGCTGCGCTTCGCCATGTGACAATCCTTACAAAACGCGATGTGATCACTGACATAACTAACAGGAACACCCAATCGCACAAGGATTATAATGCATCTGCAGCGTGACATTACTAGTGTGACACTTGTAGCCCCGCAAACATCAGCGTGGCGTATGTCAGGAGAATCACATGCCGCTGGATCGCCCCTCTACCATCGCCCTGCCCGTCGTCCTGCGCAGCGTACCGGGTGTCGCCCATGTGCTGACGCCCGACGCCATGACCTTTGTGGCCGAATTGCAGTCGCGCTACGGATTGCGCCTGCACGCCCTTATGGTTGCCCGCGCCCGCCGCCAGTCACGCTATGACGACGGCAAATTGCCCGACTACCGCGAGGAAACCAAGGAAATCCGCCGCGGTATCTGGGAAGTTGCCCCCGTCCCCGCCGCCCTGACCGACCGCCGAGTTGAGATCGCTGGCTCAGTTGACCGCAAGGCGATGATCAACGCCCTGAACTCTGGTGCCAATGTCTTTATGGCGGATTTTGAGGATGCCACGGCCCCCAGCTTTGCCAACATCATGGCGGGCCATGCCAACCTGCTCGACTACCGCGACGGCACGTTGGAAATCGACGACGCTGCAACCGGGATCAACCTCCGCGTTGACGCCAACCCCGCCCTGCTGATCATGCGCCCCCGTGGCCTGCATCTGTCAGAGGCAAACGTGCTCATCGGCGGCCAACCTGTCTCGGCCGCGCTGTTCGACTTTGGCCTGAACATCTTCCACTGTGGCCGCGCCCTGGCCGCCACCGGACGCGGGCCGTTCTACTACCTGCCGAAACTGGAATCGCTGGAAGAGGCCCGGTTCTGGAATGAGGTATTCCTGTTCGCCCAAGAGCGTTGCGGACTAGAGCGTGGCACCATCAAAGCCACCGTCCTGATCGAAACCCTGACCGCCGCGTTTGAGATGGACGAAATCATCTGGGAACTGCGCGAACATATCGCCGGGCTGAACTGCGGTCGTTGGGATTACATCTTCAGCTATATCAAGACGTTGCGGAACCATGCCGCCTATGTGCTGCCCGACCGTTCCGAAATCACGATGGACCGCGCTTTCCTTGCCACCTACGCCGCACGTCTGGTGAAGGTCAGCCATCGTCGCGGCATCCACGCGATGGGCGGCATGGCGGCAGAGATCCCGATCAAGGGCGACACGACGGCCAATGAAGCGGCCTATGCCTTGGTGCGCGAGGACAAACTGCGCGAGGTCAAGCTGGGCCATGACGGCACTTGGGTGGCGCATCCGGGTCTGGTTGCAGTTGCGCGAGAGGTGTTTGCACAGGAAATGGCCGGACCGCATCAGATCCGCGTGCCCCGGCAGTATTACCGGATCGAGCCTGAAATGCTGCTGCGGCCGCACAAAGGCACGATCACCGAGGCTGGCGTCAAAACAAACATCGCCGTGGCGATTGAATATCTGGCGAACTGGTTGTCGGGCCGTGGCGCCGTGGCGATCAACAACCAGATGGAAGATGCCGCGACGGCCGAAATCAGCCGGGCACAGGTCTGGCAATGGCGTCGGCACGGCGCAGAGGTCGTGCTGGCCGACGGTGACACCTGCCGTCTGGACGCGGTCTGGCTTGGCGCTTTGGTGCAGGCCGAGATTGTCACGCTGCTGGACCGGCTTGGCCCGAACGCGTTTCACCGGGGCCACTACGCCTCTGCCGCGCGGATTTTCCTCGAGGCGGTGACCGCTGAGGAGCTGCCCGATTTCATCACCCTTCCGGCCTACACCCTGCTGAACGCGCTGGATTGATTAATTCTCTGAAAGGACGACCCCAATGACAAACCGCAAACCCTATGCTGAAATCCGCGCCGAGGTTGCCGCCCGCTATCCGTCAGGCCAAACCCCCGGTGGCGTCAGCGTTGATGATATCGTGCAGCTGCGCCTGCAAAACACCTACGAAACCCACCTCGACATCGCCCGTGCCATGGCCAAAGTCATGCGCGCTGACATGGCGGAATATGACGCCGACCACTCCAAATTCACCCAGAGCCTTGGCTGCTGGTCCGGCTTCCACGCCCAGCAGATGATCAAATCGGTCAAACGGCTGCGTGGCACCACCAAGGGCGCTTACGTCTATCTGTCCGGCTGGATGGTCGCTGGCTTGCGCAACCGCTGGGGCCACCTGCCCGACCAGTCGATGCACGAAAAGACCGCCGTCGCCGACCTGATCCAGGAAATCTACACCTCGCTGCGCCAAGCGGATGAGGTCGCGATGAACGACCTGTTCAAGGCACTGACCGCAGCCCGCAAAGCTGGCGACAAGGCCGCCGAAATCAAGGCAATCGCCGCCATCGACGGTTTTGAAACCCATGTCGTGCCAATCATCGCCGACATTGACGCAGGCTTTGGCAACGAACATGCGACCTATCTGCTGGCCAAGGAACTGATCAAGGCCGGTGCCTGCTGTCTGCAAATCGAAAACCAAGTTTCCGACGCCAAGCAATGCGGCCACCAGGATGGCAAAGTCACCGTCCCGCGTGAAGATTTCATCGAGAAACTGCGCGCCTGCCGTCTGGCGTTTGAAGAGTTTGGCATCGACGATGGCGTCATCGTTGCGCGCACCGACAGTCTCGGTGCTGGCCTGACGCAAAAGGTGCCGGTGTCCGCCGCGCCGGGCGACCTCGCCGCCGAATACACCAAGTGGCTGAAAACTGAGGAAATCACGACCCAAGCCCCGATGACCGAAGGGGAGCTTGCGATCTGGCAGGGTGGCCGCTTCGTTCGTCCGATGCGCCTAGCCAACGGTCTGTTCCCGTTCCGCGCAGGGTCGGGTCGTGCCCGCGTCATCGAAGATTGCATCGCCTCGCTGACCGCTGGCGGCGCCGATCTCCTGTGGATCGAAACCGACACGCCCGATGTGACCGAAATCGCCAGCATGGTGAATGAGATCAAGAAAGTCGTGCCGAACGCCAAGCTGGCCTACAACAACTCTCCCTCATTCAACTGGACGCTGAACCTGCGCAAACAAGTGCGGACCCAGTGGCTGGCAGAGGGTCGCATCACCGAAGCTGACTATCCCGACACCAACGCGCTGATGGGCCCGGACTTTGATGACAGCGAGTTGGGGCTAGAGGCCGACGCCCGCCTGAAGCGGTTCCAGGTTGATATCTCGGCCCGCGCCGGGGTGTTCCACAACCTGATCACCCTGCCGACCTTCCACCTGACCGCGAAATCGGTGGATGAACTGTCCGAAGGCTACTTTGGCGAGGATCGGATGCTGGCCTATGTCGCCACCGTTCAGCGTCAGGAAATCCGCCGTGGGATTTCTGCGGTGAAACACCAGCACGAAGTCGGCTCGGATCTGGGTGACACGTTCAAGGAAATGGTAGCCGGCGACCGCGCCCTCAAGGCAGGCGGCCACGCCAACACCATGAACCAGTTCGCCGCGGAGTAATTGGCACTATGGAAAGGGGGCAGCCAGTCTGCCCCCTTTCGCATTTTCCGGATTAGGCGGGCACGACAGTTCGACGCCACCGCGCGGCATGACGCTCCCACGGTTGAATGATGCCAAAATCAATCACCAGCATCACCGTGACAAAGGCCAACGCATAGGCCAGCACATGGCCAATATCGAAAAGCTGAAAATAGAGGTGGATCTGAAAGCCGATGCCATTGGATCGGCCCAGAAACTCCACCACCAGCACGATCTTCCAGATCACGGCAAGCCCGTTGCGGGCGCAGGCGACAAACCACGGGGCCAGTTGCGGTGCCACAACATGACGCAACCGCATCCATCTGCCCATGTGGAAAACCCGCGCCATTTCGTCAATCGCCGGGTCCATCGCCCGCACTCCCTCGCGCAGGGTGACGACGACCATCGGCGTCTTGCTCAACGCAACGGCCGTCACTGCCGCGGCTTCGGTCAGGCCAATCCACAGGTAGCACAGCACGATCACCACTAAGGCAGGAAGGTTGGACATCACGACCACCCAAGGCTCTGCAAATGCATTTAGACGAGGAGATCGTCCTAGGAACAGGCCCAGAACGGTCCCGAATGTCATTGCGATGACAAAGCCCGCAACAACACGGGACAGCGTGGCAAGCAGGTGATACCAAAGTCGGCCTGACGCCGCCTCTTGCCACAAGATTGCGGCAACAGCCTGCGGCGAAGGGAGTTCGGAGGGATCATTGCGCAAGACCGCCAAGAGCCACCAAAGTGCCAGCAGGGCCAACATGGAACTCAAAAAAATCAATGGGTTTGGACGAATGGTTTGCGCCTTTGGTAGCGGTTCAACGGCCATGCCATGTCCCTCGATCCGGCAACTTGACGCCTTCAGCCGTCGCACTGTCGGGCGGAGTTGATTTGGTCACAACAGACGCTGGCATTGGAACCATCCCACCTGCGTTCGGGCGATCCTCGAGGATCGTTGCAGGCATTCCTCCAAGCCGTAGCGTCCTGGAGGCTAGGTGCACCACCTCATGTTCCGCGTGGGTGACGAACAGGGTTGCAAGGGGCCGGGCATCGCGCAGACGGATGAATGCCGCCATCATTTCCTCGGCCAACTTGGCGTCAAGCGAGACGAAGGGTTCATCCATCAGCAACAGACTCGGCCGTATGGCGAAGGCCCGGGCCAAGGACAAGCGGCGCTGCTGGCCCAAAGACAACTGCCCCGGATAACGCCCTTCTAACCCGGCAAGGCCGACCTCAACCAACAAGTCCATCGCCTCACGTTCAGAAACGGCTGTGGTCAGGGTCAGGTTTTGCAGGGCTGTACGCCAAGGCAGCAGCGTCGGCTCTTGGAACACCATCGCAAGCCGACCCGTCACTGCAACCTGCCCGCTCGTCTGTTCCAGCCCCGAGATCAGTCGCAGCAAAGTGGTCTTGCCGATACCGGATGGCCCGGTCAGCGCCACGGTTTCATGCGACGCGATGGTCAGAGAAACCGGGCCCAAAACGGCTACGTTCCCGCGGCGGTGGCCCGCCAAATCAAGCCGAAGTACGACAGGTCCATCGGTCATCTACCAACTGCCCGCGATGCCATGGGTCAGTTCGCGGGCGGCAAGAAGACGCCGTCCGGCATGGTTTTCACATCGCCCATCAAATCGCTTCCACCCAGTTGCACCATCAAATCAAGCATCTTTGCTGCGGCTGCCGCGTCAATCGGCCCCTCATCAGGAATACCCGCGCGGAACCCGGCTTTCAACGCGGCAAACTCTGCGTCGTCTTTGGCATGCATCTGGGGCCGCAGAACTTCCCACGCCGCATCGTCGGTGGCTAACAAGTCTTTGGCCGCGCGCGAAGCTTTCTGCAACCCGAACACCAACTCTGGATGATCCCGCAACATCTCACCCTTCATCACATAGCCCAGCAGTGGCGTATCGGGGTCCAGCCCCAGTCCAGCCGAGGCTTCGGCCACCGTAATCAGCGGGCGCATCCCCGCCACCTCCATCTTGGCGACGAAGTTCCAGAAGTTGATCGCGCCCGACAGATCCCCCTTGAGCGCCGCCGCCTGAATAAGCGGTGGCGCGCCAAAGACCTGCTCAGTTGCCCCCGCCAGATCCATTCCGTATTCTTTTTGCGCAAAAGCCCGCAGGATCAGCCAACTTTTGTCCACCGGCCCGCCCGCGATGCCAATCTTGCCGCCTTCTAGGTCGGCCAAAGTCCGCGCGGGGCTGTCCTTGGGGACCAGAAGCGCCCCAACTGCCTTAGAATATGGGATGAAAATGTAGTCCTGCCCCGCAGCCCTTTGCCGCGCCACCCAGAGCCAGTCTGAAACGATCAGATCCACTTCGCCGCCCTGAAGGGCGATCAGGCCAGCAGGTGTCCCGGCAATGTCCTGGACCTCAAGCCTGAAGCCATTCGCCGTGTCAAACCCATTCGAAATGATCGTCGAAACCTCCCAGTTGACGGTTCCCGACACCTGAACCGAAGCGCGCAGGATTGGCAGATCGGACCGGGCGCCAAGCACCGACAGCATGACAATCGCGGCGGCGGCACCGATGTTTTTCAATTTGAGCAACGTCAACTTCCTTTGGCTAGCGACAGGTCTGGCAGTATTGTCCAGCCCCGAATTGCGGTTCCGCGACAGGGCGCTATGGCACGGCCGACGTCAAGGCCAAGCCGGGCGGAAGTTGCGCCGCAAAAGCCAGCATGAATGCAAATGGCGGGGCCATCCCACATCGCACATATCCGTCTCTAGGTCTGCCCTTCTCGCTGCTCGTTTCGCTCGCAACGGATCTGTATCGCCGATCTTGTCGAGGTGAAATGCGTCAGAAACCAGCGGTGGAGCTATGCGACCTGACGAAACCTCCGAACCGCCACCCGGCAGCGCAAATCTGCCCGTAGCGCATTCAAATCTGTCCATTGTGGTCCCAAGAATGTATGACAGGGCAAATGAGCGTCATGGCCCGCCGAACCTCCAAAAGAAGTGGCTGGGAAAATTCAACGTTGTCATGGAATGTCTTCGTTCGTGACAACCATCCAGGTAGGAAAACTGCATGAAATTCCGCTTTCCCATCGTCATCATCGACGAAGATTTCCGCTCTGAAAACTCTTCGGGACTGGGGATTCGCGCGATGGCCAAGGCCATCGAAGATGAGGGATTCGAAGTTCTTGGGGCCACAAGCTACGGCGACCTGTCGAAATTCGCGCAACAGCAGTCGCGGGCAAGCGCCTTTGTGTTGTCCATCGACGACGAAGAATTCACCCCCGGCCCGGACCTCGATCCCGCTGTCTTGAACCTGCGCAATTTCATCGAAGAAGTGCGCTGGAAAAACGCCGATGTGCCGATTTTCGTCTATGGTGAGACCAAGACCAGCCGGCATCTTCCCAACGACATCCTGCGGGAGTTGCACGGCTTCATCCACATGTTTGAGGACACGCCGGAGTTCGTGGCCCGCCACATCATCCGCGAGGCCAAGTCCTACCTTGAGGGCATCCAGCCGCCGTTCTTCAAGGCCTTGCTCGATTACGCCGAGGATGGGTCGTATTCTTGGCATTGCCCCGGCCACTCTGGCGGCGTCGCCTTTCTGAAAAGCCCGATTGGTCAGATGTACCACCAGTTCTACGGCGAAAACATGCTGCGCGCCGATGTGTGCAACGCGGTTGAGGAGCTTGGCCAGCTTCTGGACCACAACGGCGCCATCGGCGCGTCCGAGCGCAACGCCGCGCGGATCTTCAACGCCGATCACTGCTTTTTCGTCACCAACGGCACCTCGACCTCCAACAAGATGGTCTGGCACCATACGGTTGCGCCCGGCGATGTGGTTGTGGTCGACCGCAACTGCCACAAGTCGATCCTGCACAGCATCATCATGACCGGGGCGATTCCGGTCTTCCTGAAGCCGACCCGCAACCATTACGGCATCATCGGCCCGATCCCGCGCAGCGAGTTCGAGATCGACGCGATCAAGGAGAAGATCCGCGCCAATCCGCTGCTCGCCGGGGTCGACGCCGATACGGTCAAGCCGCGCATCATGACGCTGACCCAGTCGACCTATGACGGCGTGCTCTACAACACCGAGACCATCAAGGACCTGCTGGACGGCTATGTCGAAAACCTGCATTTCGACGAGGCATGGTTGCCGCACGCAGCCTTCCACCCGTTCTATGGCACCTTCCACGCCATGGGCCGCAAGCGGGAACGGCCAAAGCACTCGGTGACCTATGTCACCCAGTCGATCCACAAACTGCTGGCGGGCATCAGTCAGGCCAGCCACGTTCTGGTGCAGGACAGTCAGGACACCAAACTTGACCGCCACCTGTTCAACGAAGCCTACCTGATGCACATCTCCACCAGCCCGCAATACAGCATCATCGCCAGTTGCGATGTGGCGGCCGCGATGATGGAGCCGCCGGGCGGCCCGGCGCTGGTCGAGGAAAGCATCGCCGAGGCGCTGGATTTCCGCCGCGCCATGCGCAAGGTCGATGAAGAGTTTGGCGCCGACGACTGGTGGTTCACCGTCTGGGGACCGGACGCGCTGGAAGAAGAAGGCATCGGTCGCAACAAGGACTGGGTCCTGAAGCGGACCGACGCCGACGGCGTACAAAAGTCGGATGGTGAGGGATCTTGGCACGGCTTTGGCGACATGGCACCGGGCTTCAACATGCTGGACCCGATCAAGGCCACGATCGTCACCCCCGGTCTGAACATGGACGGGCGGTTCGAGACATCAGGCATCCCAGCCTCGATCGTCACGAAATACCTTGCTGAACATGGCGTGGTGGTAGAGAAAACCGGCCTCTACAGCTTTTTCATCCTCTTCACGATCGGCATCACCAAGGGCCGCTGGAACACGCTCTTGACCGCACTTCAGCAGTTCAAGGATGACTTCGACAAGAACCAGCCGATGTGGCGCACCATGCCGGAATTTTCGGCCAAGCAACCGCGTTACGAACAGATGGGCCTGCGCGACCTGTGCCTGCACGTCCATCAACTTTACGCCAAGTATGACGTGGCGATCCTGTCCACCGACATCTACTTGTCCGACCACACGCCTGCGATGACACCCACTGACGCCTTTTCGCATATCGCGCGGCGCACCACCCAGCGCGTCCCCATCGACGAGCTAGAGGGTCGGATCACCACCAGCCTGGTAACCCCCTACCCGCCCGGAATTCCGCTGCTGATCCCTGGAGAGGTGTTCAACCGCAAGATTGTGGAATACCTGCAATTCAACCGCGCCTTTGCATTGGAATGTCCGGGGTTTGAAACCGACATTCACGGGCTGGTGCAGGTGACCGGTGCTGACGGCGTAGTGCGCCATTATGCAGACTGCGTGGCAAGCTGACGGAGGACTCCGGTTCCAGATCGGGGAGGGAAGGCATTCCTCATCCTCCCCGATCGGGATCGGGCATTCATTGGGGCTTCGACGGCTTGGCGTTCTGGTCCCGTCGCGGTTTTGCTTCGATCCATTGAACAATACTTGCCATCAAGGAGACCGGATTTGGCAGCGACACTCAGCGACGAGTTCAAGCAGGATGCGGTTCGCATTGCGAAAGCGAGCAGTCTGACCTGACATTGGCCAGAAGCTGATCTGGGGGTTGGGTTTTCGACCCCGAACAAATGAGTGAAGATGGAATGCCCCCAATGAAGTGATCCACCAATTGGGAAATGATAGTCCCGCTTTCAGGAGGAGGAAACGATGGCTGGAAAACGAGAAAATCCCGAGGAAATCGTGCTGAAGCTGCGACAGGCTGAAGTTTTGCAAGGTTAAGGAAAGTCGGTTTCAGAGGCTCTGAGGCAGATCGGCGCGCGCAGGGTCTGCCGAACACCCGGCCAACATCGTTCTATGCGGCGCAAATTGCCATGTTGCCTGCCTAATGAGCAACGGCTGACCGAGGGTATTGTCGTGCTGACGAAGGAGTTCGGATGATACAGCTATCGCATGATCGCGGGCATGCTGAACAACAACGGCTGGCATGTAAATCATAAGCGTCACGCTCTTCCGCCGCGCAATTGAGGAAGGCTTGCTGGCCCCCAAGCGTGTGGTGCAGATCGGTATTCGCGGCCCGATCTATGATCCAGACGAACATGGATGGGCCAAGGCTCAGGGCATCCGCTTCATATACAGGGAAGAATTTGTGCAACTTGGGGCGGCCAGCGTGATGGAAGAAGCCATCGCCGGAGCCGGGCGCACCTATGTGACCTTTGACGTGGCCTCCATCGACCCGTCCATGGCTCCGGGCACGGGAACACCGGAAATTGGAGGTTTCACAACACGCGAAGCCGGACAAATGGTGCGGTTGCTGGACGGCGTCAACATCGCGGGTGCCGACGTGATTGAAGTGGCCCCGCCATTCGACATCGGCGGCCAGACGGCTCTGGTGGCACCTCCATGAGGTTGGCTAAGACACCCGACAACAAAAGTGCATTGGTTCTATCTGACCGCTCAGGACATTCAGGCATTCCATCGTCGCTTCATGACGCCTACGACGATGAAAGCTGAAGTTGGCGGGCACAGGAACACTCTCCTTCGCAAACTCAAGGAAGCCGGTGTCGAGCCCTTCACGCCCAATGGCGTCAGCTACGGGACACTTTACCTTCGAGAATCGGTTGAGCCAGTCTTCCGAGGCAAATGACCCATAAGTCCCCACCGTAGCTACAAATAACATTTGTGCAGCGCGATCAGCATCTACAGGTTTGTGGTATGCCAGTTCGCTCGTTTAATCCCTTGCGCACGCTTCTGCGTTCTTTTGCGCACACACCACCTTTTTCTGGCACAATAGGTGGAGTTGGCGACCCCGGGACAACTCGAACGCCCAACATCCTGATTAGAAGTCAGGTGCTCTATCCAGTTGAGCTACGGGGCCGTAATTCCTCTGATAGCGGTTCGGAAAATGGTACGCAAGATACTGCGACTTCCCTAACAAGTTGTATTCTTGACTTTATTCCGCCCAAGAGATGGGATCTAGAAGTCGGCCGCGCTATCCAGTTGGGCTAAGGGAGCCTTTCACTGAGACGATTTAGCAACAACTTCCGATCGGTGCAAGCTCTGCCCCCTCGCGTTGAAGCACGGCCTCACCAGCCCAACTCGATTGCTTCCTGATGGAGCCATTCTTCATCGACGCGCGCCGGCTTGTGTCAAAGACATGGAGCAGAAGCGAAAATCATTGGACCTGATGTGCTCATCCAACGCGTCCCTTGGGCGCGCGAGGACGAAAGGGGACTACTATGATGGGTATGATCTGCTCCCAGATATTGAGCGGTGGAGAGCCTTTCAGTCGACCACTTTTGCTTTCAAGTCCTGCCTTGAGGCTTGGCCAGGTTCGCAAACTCCTCACAACGTTTTGTAGTTATGAGCTAAACCAATGTCATTGGTCCAATTCAAGCAGCAGCTTGCTGTGCCCCGATCGCGGCCACGCCAATACCAACAACGCACGGATTTCTTTGATCTACTTCGGTTCAGCCTAGGGCCGCAAGATGCGTTCGCAGGATGCGCTGAAGGTCGTTCGGCCCGTCTTCGACAATTCCGTTGCGTGACAAGCCGAGGTCGAACCGGATAGATCATCGTCGTATCGGACACGCCCAGCTTTTCTGGCATCTACCGCATCGTCATTGGCGCGCCGCATCACCCGAACATAGGGCGTCATCGATGGAATGGAAGCAAGTCGCGGGAACGCTCGCATTCGGCACGACAGCAAACCGCTTCCAGACGCCGTAGCAGCGCGTGGCATGGTCCATAAATTCACAGGTGCTCCCTTTGAACCGGGTGGGGTTTATGTCGTGCACCCGCATCTTTCCGAAGCGGTCGACATCCGCACCATCTGATCCGACATATCGTCCAACAGCGTCTGCCTCTTGAATGTGGTGAACCGCAGTGCCTTGTCCACATACTCACCTCGGCCGTGGATCGTGATCTTGGACCAGCTGTCGTTGGTTTCTTAGAACTGCCGCTCGTGAACGAGGGCGAATGCACCCCTTTCCCGTTTGCCCGCCAGCTTAAACTGGCTGTCGTGTCCGCCCTCATGGGGGAGCAACGTCATGACAGACGAAATCACATCGTCGTCCAACTCCTGACGGACAAAATCTCATTGACCGTGTAGGTTCCAATTTGGTCATGGAACACTGAGGCTGGCAGAAAGCCCTGAACAGGAAGTGCTCACGAAATACCCGTTTTCGTTCACCTTTATGCCTCGATGGCGAATTCAAACTGGGAAAAGCCGAACTCAGCGACGATCAACGTGGCGTGACTAGAGGCTTTGACCTACCCAGTTGATGTACCACGCCACCGAAACACCTTCAGCGGCAGGTGGAAATGTCACGCAAGGGTGCGTGTCATGAAGACGGACATCGGGTCTAGGACGTAGTCAGCAAAGGGCGGGCATTCAGCGAATCCCGCACGGGCGTAAGAGTCTGCGGGCCGGCTCAAACATCGCCTGCGCGCCAGTCTCAAGGCTAAGCCGCGTAAAGCCAGCGTCAGCCGCCGATTTGACCAGATGATCCAGCATCATGCGCGACAGGCCTTGACCACGATACTCCGCCAGAACGTGCATCGATTTGATCTCGGCGTGGCTGGCGTCCAAACGCTTGAACGCCCCCATGCCAATGATCTCGCCCTCGTCACGCATGACGTAGAAAAACACCGCCGGACTGTCCAACTGGCTCGCATCCATCATATGGATGCTTTCCGGCGGCGTGTCGGCATGCATGTCGGCTGTGTGGCGCGCCATGAGCATCGCCAAGTCGGGTCCGACCGGGCTTTCCTTGGTGATGCTATAGCGCGCCGCGACCATCAGTTTCCACCCATCAGCGGTGTGCCGTTGACCGACAGGCTGCCGGGCTTGGAGGCGTCGATTTCCCAGACAAGGGCGCCATTCTCGCCGGGTTTGGCCATGCCTGCGCCATTCCCATGCCCATCATGGCCTGACCTTTGATATCATCGGGTGCATTGGCCAGAGCGGCCTGCAACTTGTCTAGGCCGGTCAGCGTGATCGTGGCCATGCCCGTCGGCACAGGCATTTCCGGCCCCGCCACCATCGACCCGGTGTAGGTCAATTCATAGCCTTCGCCCGAAATGGCCGCTCCGGGGTTCAGGCCAATGGAGACCGTACTTGTTGGGCAACAACGCCGCAAGCAGATTGGCTTCGAAGGCGGCGTCAGGTTGTCTCTCCTTTGGGCAGATCAAACAGACCCAAGGCGATCGTAGCGGCTGCAGCCGCATCGAAATCCGTAACTCGGCACATCGAAAGAGGCAATCGAATCCGGCAATCAACGAAACGGCGAAAGGTGGCAAGACGCCTTCAGGCAGGGTAAGTCCCTTCATCCGGACGGCCTCGCGGAATAGACCGTCCGAAACGATGCCGTTGGCTTCAACGGTAACGCCCGCTTCGGCCAGTCCCACTCCCCATCGGCGTGGTGACCGAGATATCCGTGTAAACGCCGTCAATCACCGAGATCATTCCGAACAGCGGCAGGGCTTTTCTGCAAGATCTGCGCTTTCAGACCGGTCTTGTCGGCCTCAATCAGCGGCCTGATCAGGATGGGCCACGAACCAGGCGACGACGGCCATAGATCCCCGCTGGTTGATATCCGGTCGATCGTCCCTTCCGCCGATCCTCTCGGCAAGCGTCGCCGAAAGGGTCATCCCCGGCATGCCCTCGTTGCCGGGCAGGGCAATTTCACTAGGAAATGCCGGATGTCGTACCGTTGAAGGTCGCGTCCAACGCCATCTTCTCCGGCCGCTGCGCCACCATCCCAGACCATGCTGGATCAACGGTGCCTGACGACTACGACATTCCCCATCGACGGGTCCATCTGGGTCTCGTTCGGCTGAACGCATCCCCGTCATTTCAGCCGTGGAGCTCGCTTGAAACTCCCCAAGAGATTCGTCAAACACGCCCTCGACAACAACCGAGGCGTAGTCGGTTTTCATCATTGCCATACCGGGGATCTCGTAGTTGAGAGACACCGGCGGCCTGATCGATGCAATAGCCGACCAAGTGCCGTCTCGATTATCGGTCACGGTCAATACGATGGGTGTGAGCATCAGCCGAGACTCCTGATCGGCGGGCATTTTGGCCAATAGCGGCGCCGCATCCAGCGTTACGTGCATACCCATCGCCACTCACGGCAACGCTGACCAGACCTTCGGTCGCACCCAAATAGGTCTGAAAAACCGCCAAAAGGGCGGCAGCCCCATCATCGGTGGCTTCGGCCCATACCGGACCGGCCCGGACAGAAACCCAATTGCGGAAGACAAGTCGAGGACAAGATCTTTCATCGGAATCCCCTGAAAATTGAAATGGGCAGCCAATCAGTGCTGGCCAAGAAAGCGTCTAGTGCGTCCAAACACCTTTTCGGTTGGTCGCGAAATTGTCACCATAACCGCCCGGCCGAATATTGGCCTTGCGCTCTTTGGGTTCGACCACCTCCGCCTCGATCCCCTTGGACGCGGCATAAGCAAGAGCGGCCTCGCGGCTGTCAAACCGCAGCTTGATCTGGGTCTGGGTATCGTCCGACGAGGTCCACCCCATCAGCGGATCTAACATCGCGCCCGAGGTCTGGGCAAACTCAAGGACCCAAAGCTTGGTCTTGCCCAAGCCCGATTGCATCGCATTTCTGGCTGGCTGATAGATACGGGCGCGCATGAAAACCTCACTTTGCCAAACACTTTTGGATCTTAGCGTATCCAAAAATCCAAGGCAAAGTGCAAGGGTGCCGCGAAAAACACAGAGAAAATCGATGAAAAAGCAGGTGCTGCCAGCCGTCGCACCGGGAGTGTGGGTGGGGTGTGGAGTGCACCGGCTGGCAGACTTGTGCTGCTTGCCAGAAGATATTGCGATAATGATCTGCGCCTTGCAACTACAAGCTGCGCATTCCTCATCAAATATCACCTAAACTTGTACGAAAAATCTTAAGTTCGCGGACATAAGGATCTACAGCGGGTGAAGGTTCCCTTAACGCGAGAACAAAAACGGAATATCGTCGCCTTCTGTCAAGGAATCACTCATGCCCCACAACAACTCCAACGCCATCAGCCCACGTCCCGAAGTGCTGACCGCCCCAAAGCTAGAGGGCGGGCGGCGTTTCGTGATGCAGACGCCCTTCACGGCGGCGGGCGATCAGCCAACGGCGATTGCCGAACTGTCCAAAGGCGTTCTGGACGGTGAACGCAATCAGGTCCTCTTGGGTGCGACGGGCACAGGCAAGACATTTACCATGGCCAAGGTGATCGAAGAAACCCAGCGTCCGGCCATCATTCTTGCCCCGAACAAAACTCTCGCCGCCCAATTTATACGGAATTCAAAGGATTTTTTCCCGACAACGCGGTCGAATATTTCGTGTCCTACTATGACTACTACCAGCCCGAAGCCTATGTCGCCCGCACCGACACCTACATCGAAAAAGAATCCAGATCAACGAACAGATCGACCGGATGCGCCACTCGGCCACACGGGCACTTTTGGAACGCGACGATGTGATCATCGTGGCCTCGGTGTCTTGCATCTACGGCATCGGCTCGGTCGAGACCTATTCGGCCATGACCGTCGATCTGGTCGCGGGACAGGTCTATGACCAAAGACAGGTGATCGCCGATCTGGTGGCGCAACAATACCGCCGCAACGATCTGGCCTTCGCGCGCGGCTCGTTCCGGGTCCGGGGCGACAGCCTTGAGGTTTGGCCCGCCCACCTTGACGATCGGGCGTGGCGCCTGTCCTTTTTCGGCGAGGAGCTGGAATCCATCACCGAATTCGATCCCTTGACCGGGGCCAAAACGGACAAGTTCGACAAGATCCGTATCTATGCCAACAGCCACTACGTCACCCCCCGCCCAACCCTGCAACAGGCCACGAAATCGATCCGACTGGAACTGCACACGCGGCTGAAGCAACTTGTCGAAGAGGGAAAGCTGCTAGAGGCACAGCGGTTGGAACAACGCACGAATTTTGATCTTGAGATGCTGGAGGCGACCGGATCCTGCGCCGGCATCGAAAACTACTCCCGCTATCTGACCGGCCGTGCCCCCGGAGAGCCGCCGCCCACATTGTTCGAATTCATTCCTGACAATGCCATTGTTTTTGCAGACGAATCCCATGTCTCGGTGCCCCAGATCGGCGGCATGTACAAAGGCGACTTTCGCCGAAAGATGACATTGGCAGAACACGGTTTCCGCCTGCCCTCTTGCATGGACAACCGGCCGTTGAAATTTGAGGAATGGGATGCCATGCGGCCCCAGTCTGTCTTTGTATCCGCCACACCGGCAGCCTGGGAGATGGAGCAAGCCGCCGGCGTCTTCACCGAACAGGTCATCCGCCCCACCGGCCTGATTGACCCGATGATCGAAATTCGGCCAGTCGAAATGCAGGTCGATGACCTGCTGGACGAAGTTCGCCGCGTTTCGGCCCGTGGAATGCGCACTCTTTGCACCACCCTGACCAAACGTATGGCCGAGGATCTGACCGAATATCTGCACGAACAGGGCATCCGGGTGCGTTACATGCATTCCGATATCGACACCTTGGAACGGATCGAGATCCTGCGCGATCTGCGATTGGGCGCCTTTGATGTGCTGATCGGCATCAACCTTTTGCGCGAGGGTCTGGATATTCCTGAATGCGGGCTGGTTGCGATTCTGGACGCCGACAAGGAGGGGTTTCTTCGCTCTGAAACCTCGTTGATCCAGACCATCGGGCGCGCGGCGCGCAATTCCGAGGGCCGGGTGATCATGTATGCCGACCGGATCACCGGCTCGATGGAGCGGGCGATGTCCGAA
>CAWAEL010000023.1:0-70961 GCA_963781185.1 uncultured Alphaproteobacteria bacterium | reverse complement strand
GATATGTATCTTCACCGATCAGACACTCTGCCGTCTGAACCAGACGTTCATCCCGGCAAGGAGGCCGTATTTGTCATCGCCCGCAGTATCCCACATCTTCAACAGTGTTTTCTTGCCAGATTTGTCGCCTTTAGACATTATTCCGTCGTGTTTGGCTTCTTCCTCCAGCTGAGCCCGGGCGTGGTCCCGAAAATTCGCAACTTCTGTCGGCGAGAGCATTCCCGGAACGACGTAGAAGCCGTTCTCAAGATACTTCATATGTTGCGCCCGAGTGGGAACGTGCATCTGATTTTCCTCCTCTGCAGAGTATCTCTGCGTCCTTGTCCGTTTGTCGGTATGTGAAAAGCGCCTGTCGTTAGCGACATATTGCCGCAATGGTTTCACGAATCAAATGGACAGACTGGGCATAAGTTTGTACAAAACGATCATGACAGAAACTCAGATCCGCCAAAGTTTTCACTACCTTCCCGACCAGAAGTGGGACGGCTGCCTGATGCGGGTTCTGCGCGCGGGTGAAGTGGTGGCGGGACCGGATTATCGCGTCGATCGGGCCAAATCACCGGGGCAGGATCTGCTGTTCTGCACCAGCGGTACGGGTTCGATGCGGGTCAACGGCGTCGTGACGCATGTGCGGCCCGGCACTGCGTGGCTTCCAGGAGAGATGCCGCATGGCCACGCCGCAAATCCGGAGGATCCCTGGCCATCTATGGCTGCGTCTGGACGGCCCACAGATTGGGGCGGCCCGTGCCGTTCTGGTCGGGGCGCTGGGTGGAGTTGTCTCCATCGGGCGGGGGGCCGTGATCCTGGGTTGGTTCATCGCCTGTTCGACGTGATGCGTGCGCGAGGTCCGAGCTGCGATTTGGCCCTGAACCAGTTGATCGGTGAACTGCTGCGTTTGCTTCATGACGACCAGAGCCAGCATCCCAAGAAGCTGCTTCCGGCATCGCTTTCCCGCCTGACAGCAGCGATGAGCGCCCATCCCGCCGACCCGTGGCCTGAACATGAGATGCATGGCGTGGCGAATGTCAGCCCCGCGCATTTGCGTAGGCAGTTTCGCACTCATCTGCACATGACACCACGTGCTTGGTTACGGCGTGAGCGGATCATGCTGGCGCAAGACCTGCTCGGTCAGCGCGGCACATCCGTCGCGGCCATCGCCGATGCCTGCGGGTTCAGTGATATCTATCATTTCAGTCGAGAGTTCCGCCGTGCCGTTGGTCAGTCGCCCAGCGAATGGCGTAAAACAGGCGCTGTAAAGTCTTCGTCCGTCAATCGCGATTCCACGCTTTCGCCTTAAAAGGAAGGTTCTGATCATGGCACTTGGTCCCGAAATCTCCGCGCTGATGGCGGAGTTTGCCAAATCCGATGGAAGGCCACTGCATGAAATGGGGGTTGAAGAAGCCCGGGAGCTTAGCCGTGCATTGACCTCGCTCGGCATGGACCCGGTCGCGATTGGCTCGGTCGAGGATGTTGACCTAGCAGTGCCGGGTGGTTCGATCCTGCTGCGTGTTCTGACGCCGGTTTCCGTGCCGCGTGGCGTAATCATGTTCGCCCATGGTGGCGGTTGGGTGATTGGCAGTGCCGAGGAATGGACATCGATTGCATCGCATCTGGCAGCGGCTACGCAATGCATTGTGATCCTGCCTGACTACCGCCTCGCCCCCGAGTATCGGTTTCCCGTCCCGGTCGACGACTGTTGGGCAGCCCTGGTCTGGGCCAGCGAAACCTACAATCTGCCGCTGATCGTGGGGGGCGATTCCGCCGGGGGAAACATCGCCGCTGTGCTCGCCCGTCGCGCCCGAGATTTGGGCGGTCCATTGCTGGCGGGGCAAATTTTGGTCTATCCGGTAACCGACTATGATCCGGGGCGCGCATCGTGGGTGGCAGCGGACAATCAGCTCATTTTGACTGCGGACGGAATGGAATGGTTCTGGAACCACTATATCGAAAACACCGACGCCCGGCTTCACCCAGACGCATCGCCGCTCAGAGCCGCGTCGCTACACGGTTTGCCACCAACTTTGATGGTGTTGGCTGAATACGATATCCTTTTTGATGAAGGGGTCAGTTACGGCGACCGGCTGACGGCCTCGGGCAATGTCGTAACGCGCGTGGATTTTGCCGGTGAAACCCATGGCTTTCTGACGTTGGGGGCGGCGCTGTCGGCAGCATCGCGTGCTGTGACAGCAATCGGCACATGGACGCAATCGCTGCTGGGGCCGTCGGACGCGGCCTAGGCACCTTGCACAGTGGTCGGCTTGGTATGTCTACCATGCAGCGCTAGCTGCGGATATCGAGATTCGGTCTCGAAGCTATGGTTTGCCCCGATCCTGCCTCCCCCCTCACGGCAACGTCCCGAGGTACCCGCACTGGCGTCGCTCTCCCATGCCCCGCTGCTCGGGCCGTGCAATCAACTCAACCTTGTCGGGCCACGCGTAAAGATGCCCTGCCATCTCAATCCAACCACTGGCGGTAAATGCGGTGCGCGGCGCGCTGGGCGCAAAGGGCCAGATGTCACGTCGGTATTCCTGATCCAAGTGGGAGGAGCCGAAGGGCTGGACTGCGAAGGATCGCAGCTATCGCGGGGCCCTGCGTTTCAAAAAAGTTCAGATGCTCCAGCACCAGCCGGACGGCGCGGGCGCGAACTTCTCATGAATGGCTGTTCGCTACCTAGCTCCTTCCATGGCTCTCATACTTCTCAGATTTCAAGTCTTCGGCAAACTCGGCGCTTGTGTGGATGCGCCCGGTTTGGCAAGCTGATTTTTCTACATTTCGGCTGGGCTTCAATCGGTCGTGTGTCAGGCCTCTCAGTGTGGCCTTTGTGACGCCACGGGCCGGTATGCTGTTCGGAAGGCTGGGCCCACATCGGTTCAGAGAGCTGTGACGCTCGAGCCCCGGGACTGGGTTTCCCGCCTTGAACTTTGAAGTCCGTGTCGCTTACGCCGTCTGTCGATCACCCTGCCCAGGCCTAGCGGCCTAAAGCGTCATCCTGCGCCGTGCGGCTTTGGATCACGCCATTCGATAGTCCTCCCCCTTCGTCGTCATGGCCTAAACCACCCGCGCCATCTTGTTGGCCAAGGCTACGGCGGCAACCATGCGTGGCTTGCGGGCAACGAGGTTGGCCAGCCACCGGTCAGGGCTGCCGCCGCGGCGCACAACCCAGCGGATAACACTCATGGCCCCGACAATCAGCAACTTGCGGATGTCACATTGTCCCATCTTGCTGACGGAACCGAGGCGGGTCTTGCCGCCGGTCGAATGTTGTCGCGGCACCAGACCCAACCACGCGGCAAAGTTCCGGCCACTGTCAAAGGTCTCAAGATCAGGGGCAAATGCCGCGATGGCCCCGGCGGTCACCGGGCCAATACCCGGAACGGTGCACAGTCGCCGCAACTCGCAATCCGTCTTCGTCGCAGCCTCAAGTTCGTTGGCCAGACGCGCAATGATCCCGGTCAACTGTTCGATCTGCTGCAAATATAACTGCCCCATCTCCCGCACCGGCGTGGGCAGATCAACATCAGACCCCGCCAAGGCACTTTGCAACAGCTTAATGTGAACCGGACCCTTCGGCGCCACGAGGCCGAACTCGGCCAGATGCCCCCTGAGCGCATTGATCAGTTGAGTTCGCTGTCGCACAAAACACTGATGCGTCCGGAATGCCACGGCGCGCCCTTGCTTGTCGGCACTCCTCACCGCCACAAAGCTCATGCTGGGTCGTGAAGCTGCCTCGGCGATGGCTGCCGCATCGGCAAAGTCGTTCTTCTCTGGTTGCCGCCCTTGGTGCAAGTCGCTTTTGACCTGTCGTGGTTGGTGATCGAATGCGTTCTTCTCTCAGGCCTTTTCGAGTGCGGCCGTTCAAGAAGCCGCTGGCCGGGATGGTGATCTGCGGATCGGGTCCATATCTTCTGCAAGAGCTTTTCTGCTCGAGAACGACGTCTGGTTTTCCCGATCCAGATCTTTTCGATCATTGCGCCCATTCAGGTCATCGACTTCTTACACCTCCTTCACCGACGCCAGCTCACATGGGGTCTGTAGCCCTCATGCAAAAACAGCTCGCGCCGGATCTCGATAGTCCTCCTTCTTGGTCAACATTGCCCAGATAGCCCGTGCCATCTTGTTTGCCAGTGCGATGGCGACCAACATGAGGGGCTTGCGGTGCAGCATGCGCGCCAGCCTTGACCCCTCCTGGATCGACTTTCGGGCCAGCACGGTCAGGCGCGACATGGCACCGATGACCAGCAGATATCGGATGTCGGTTTGGCCAGCTTTCGAGATGCGTCCGAGGCGTTCCTTCCCGCCAGAGGTATATTGGCGCGGCACAAGGCCGAGCCATGCCGCAAAATCTCGACCGCGCTTGAAGCTATCCATGGGCGGAGCGAAGCCGCTGATCGCCAGTGCAGTCTGCGGCCCCACGCCGGGCATCGTCTGCAGCCGCCGCGCTGTATCATTTGTCCCCGCAAGACCCCGGGCCTTTGCTGTCTTGGCTTCGATTCGGACTGTCTGCTCAGATATCTGCTCAAGCAGATCATGGCACTCATCCCGCACCAAAGCAGGCAAGTCGATCGCGGGATCGGCGAGGACAACTTCGATTCGCCTGAGGTGGGCGATGCCTTTCGGAAAGACATGACCATATTCATAGAGCACCGAACGCAATGCATTCACGAGTTCGGTGTGCTGATGGAGAAGCCGCTCACGAACTCGGAAAAGTACCGCGCAGGCTTGCTGATCTTCCGACTTCGGCTCGACAAAGCGCATCTCGGGGCGCTGTGCCGCGACGACGATCGCCTCGGCGTCAGCAGCATCGTTTTTCTGCCGTTTCACGAAAGGCCGCACATATTGCGGCGCGATCAGCCGGACCTCATGGCCAAGCTTGACCATCTCTCACGCCCAGTAGCTCGCGCTGCCACAGGCCTCCATCACCACGACGGCCGGTTCGTGCTTCGCCATGAAATTCCGGAATTGGACCCGCGTCACCTTCTTACGAAACTTCAAGTGCCCGGCCATGCTGGCCCCGTGAAGCTGGAAAACGCTCTTTGCCAGATCCACACCGATCATTGTATCCTTCATTTGCCGTCCTCTCCTTTGCGTGGCGTTGAACACCACGACCTTGGCACATCGCGATGCCGTCTGGGGAGGGCGGCAACCATCCCATCTTCTGGCGCTTCACGAACGGCTTGACATAGTTTGCCGGGATTAGCCGCACCTCATGACCGTGCGCCACGGTCACACGGCCCCAGTGATGCGACCTGGCACACGCCTCCATCGCGACAACACACGGCACCTGATCCACAAACAACTGCGCCAGCCGTCCACGGGATACCGCTCGGTTGAAGACAACGACGCCATCTCACCTGACGCCACAAACCTGAAAACTGTTCTTCGCAAGGTCGATCGCCAATATGCCAATCTCAGACATGGATGCCTCCCTCATCTTGGTTCCAACAAAACCACTTTGGCACATTCGATGCCGTCGCGTGGGGGCATCCATCGCATCAGGTCAGGTGGGTTGGCCCATTTGGCCGAGACAGGCTTTTATCGTGAGGTGCGTGTGGAGGGCTACGACAGCATACTGACTCGCATTCTGGTTGCGACCGTCGGCGTCTGGCCCGGCTATCGATCGAACTCTTCAACCAGATCCGTGGCCTGATGAAGACATTCGGGTTGATTGTGCCAAGAGCAAAAGGAAGCCGGTTCGCAGCCTAAGTCAGACGGTTGCTTGCTGGACATGGCGGTCTCGAAAAGGTCATGCTGCCGCTTCTGGATGCCTGGATCGCAGTTCGCGGGCGAGCAGCAAAACTCGGACGCCAATTGCAGCGTATCGCCCGACAAAGCGAGACCTGCCAGCGGCACATGTCGATCCCCGCGTCTCGATCCCCAGCGTCGGGGCGATCACCGCAACACACCTTGCGACAGCCACCGAAGATCCGGCGAACTTCCGGAAGTCCCGATCTGTCGGTGCCTGGCTTGGACTGACCACGTGCCGTTGCCAGTCTGGCGAAGTTGACTATGACGGGCACATCTCGCGGCGCGGCGAATGCTCATCTGCGTTGCTTGCCCTTTGAGGCGGCGACTGTCGTTCTGACCAGAACCAATGCCGACAGACAGTTGCGAACCTGGGGACTAGACCTGCGTGAGAAGATCGGCTTCAAACGAGCCGCTATCGCCGTGGCCCGAAAGCTGGCCGTCATCATGCATGCCATGCTGAAGTCTGATCAGACGTTCGAGCGGGGAACCAAAGCCATGGCCTGATCAAAAACAGACCCAGGTCAGTCTTTCGACGCGCCGAGACGTCCCTGCCGCGACAAGGCGAGAACCATTCCACCGAGGCAGTTTCATCGCTGCCTGATTGGTCGGCGTGTTCGTTTCACACTTTGGAAGGTTCCCCTGCGAAGCCCCTACCATGCGACATCTCCATGCCGACCGCGAGGATGACACAGCTCGCGGCATCATGCTGGTCGAACTTAGGCCTGAGATGCTGTTTCAGGCAGGCAAGACCATGACCGCCATTGCCGCGCAAATTGGGCCAGGCAACGCGGCCGACATGGACGCTGTCGCACCGATCTCGCAGCGCGACTTTCCGGGTCGAGTTGCCATAGGAGGTGGCAATAGCGCTGCGATGAAGGCCCCAATTGTGATAGGCAGTCTGGTCTGCCAGTGCATACCGCAGAGCCAGCAGAACTTCAGCATAGGTCGGAGTGGCTTTCACCGTGCAGGCGTTGAACCCCTGCAATCGTCAGAGCAGGGCTGGTGGCCGTGCCGAGTCCCGATGATAATCGCGTTGTGGTGTTGTCAGTTGTGGCTGGCCGCCGCTGTTCAAGAGGCCTAGACTCGCTAGCAGATATCAGCCGTGACGAGGCACCATAGAATTTGGGTATTTGGCCCGAAACTCCCCCGCACTCTTCTCATCCCAAAGGGCGCCCAGCGGCAACACCATCTCGTGCCAAGGCGATGAACATGGCGTTCCATTGGCGACATGCAGGGTCATTGCGCTCGCCTTAAATTGCAGAATGTAGGAGTAGACCGTGGTCAGCGGCACGCCATGATTGCAGACCCCAGTGCCGCCATCGTCATGCGACGCCAGCATTGCCTTCACCCCATCAACCGAGGGCACGACTCCAAGACGCGCCTGCGCCGATGCAAACCGCCTCGCCGAGCAAGGCAAATTGTCTGGCGAGGCGGCTTCACCAAACATCGGCTGGTGATTGGTCCTGAAAATCTGGTTCGCAGCATATTCAACGCGGATTTCTTGCTGCCGGACCTCGACAGCCGCCAACTGGTGCGCGTCAGCAAGGATCAAATTGCCCCACCAATAGGGCTGCGCCGCAACCTCACACTGAAGTGTGGCAATCGCCTCCTGGACGTTTTTTGCGGCGCAAAGTGCTGCCTCAACGAGGCAGTCATAGTTGCGATGGCGATCATCATCCATTTTGACATGATTGACGCATGCAAAAAGCCCGTGGCGATTGGCACCGAGGGACAGGCCCGAAAACACGCTTTCGACGGCCCCCCGTTCGGCGAAGGTCTCCAGCCCCAGCGGGCCAAAAACATCCGCACTGAGCGAAAGGCGATCCGAAAATGTTGGCAAAGAGAAGTCTTTGTTCTTGAACAATAAATACTCATCATCGTCAATTCGCAGAGCCCCAATGGTACACATGAAAACTCCTGTCCTTTTCCAGATGCGACCGCAGACTTGAGTGTAACGACTTCCCGCATCTAGACCACATCAAACGCGGCGCCTTTGTGGGTAAACCGAATCCAGATGTCGCAAACAGGCATGCGACCCGACCTTCCCCGCGACCACTATGAATGGACAATCACGAAGCGGGGTAGCTACTATGATCATCAAGCGTCTTGAGGACATCCTCAACACCGACCGGCACGCCCAAGGCGATGGCTGGGAAAGCCGCCGCATTCTGCTTGGCGATGATGGCCTCGGCTATTCGCTGCACGATACGGTGCTGGAGGAGGGGTGTGTGCTGCACCTGCAATACAAGAACCACATTGAAAGCAACTACTGCATCTCCGGCATTGGAGAGGTCGTCAATGTTGCGACAGGGGAGGTGCATTCGATTGCGCCCGGAACGCTGTATGCATTGGATCGCCATGACGCCCACATTCTGCGGGCGTTGCAAGGGCAGTTGCGCCTCGTCTGCGTCTTCACCCCGGCTTTGACCGGGCGCGAACGGCACGACGCCGATGGCAGCTACGAATTGATGGATTAGCATCGGCTCTGGTGCACAAATCGCAAGATGGCCGCAACCAGAGTTCCGCCAAAAACCCAGCGGCCCACGCAATCCCCGAAAACACAGTGTTATCACCGATTTCAGACGGCGAGGTAACCGCCATCAATGGGCAAGATTGCACCGGTAATAAACCCCGCCATTGGTGAGGCGAGAAACAATGCGCCCCCTGCCACGTCCTCGGCTTGCCCCCAGCGCCCAAGCGGCGTCCGCCCGAGGATGGCAGCCTCTCGCGCGGGGTCGGCGCGCAGGGGTTCGGTCAGTTCGGTGGCGATCCAGCCCGGGGCGATGGCGTTGACGCGAATACCTTCGGCTGCGTAGGCAATCGCCAAGGACTTGGTCAACTGCGCGACCCCGCCTTTGGATGCCGAATAACCCGGCACGAGGCCACCGCCGAAGAATGACAACATCGACGCCATCAGGGTGATCGTGCCGCCACGCTGTGCCAATAATGGGCGCGCGGCGGTAGCCACACGCATCGCGCCGGTCAGATTGACATCCAACACCTCGGCAAAGATCGCGGGGTCGTGTTCTGCCCCCCTGCGGATGATCCCGGCGCAATAGATCAGATGATCAAGACCGGGCAACGTGCCAAGTACTGCGACCACCTTTGCGGCGTCGCGTACGTCCAGAGCCACACTGCGTAACCCCGTCTGGGCGCTCGCCGTGGCTTCCGCCTCTGTCGCCCCAGTCACGGTCACGTCGGCACCTTCCGCCACAAATGCCCGTGCAATGCCCGCCCCGATGCCGGAAGTGCCCCCGATCACCAGAACCTGCGAATTGCGAAAACAGTCAGTCGGCCAGAACCCCATGGATCACCTGATGAATTGATCGGCAAAACCTGCGCCAAGGCCAACCGCCTCAAAATGGGCGCGGCAAAGGTCGATTTTGGTAAAGACATCCTCATAGCCCAGCGGTTTGCCCCATGGATCGACGTAGTACATGACGCCGTTCACCTGAAAATAGGTAATCATCTCCTCTACCCCCTCTGGCACGACCAAAGTGTGGGTTTCCCCGGGCGGCTCAAAGACATAACTGCCCTCTTCCGCCACCCAATCATGTTCGAGATAATGCCAGCGTCCCTTGAGCACATAGCCATGAACCGCATTCGGATGGCGGTGCCGTGACAGCACACCCGACTTGCGGACGCGCAGAAGGTTCATCCAGTACCCCTGCGACCGGTTCAGACAAAGCGGGCGGAACCAGACATTCTCCGCTTGTGGCACCCAGAGGCGTTCGTCGTCGGGAATGGCTTTGGGCACAACGATTTCGGCAAGGGCGTCCGGCGGATTTTTCAGCTGATAGGGCATCAGCGGATCAGCATCGGTATGTTCAAGCGGCATCTTGGATTTCCTTTGCAAGGTTCGACAAGGCGTGGCGATAATTCTGCGGTGCGGCACAAACCTCCGCCGGGATAATGCCCCGTCGATACCGTGCTGAGCCAAGGCCGAAGCAATTCACGCCGACCTTTGTGCAGTCTGCCATCGAAACCGACGTCACACCACCCACTGGAAGCAGCACGGCCTTCTTTGGCAAAACGGCGCAACCTTCCCGTGCTTTCGTGAGGAAGAAGCAAATCGTCGATCATCCTCGCCTCCATGTGTGAAACCGCTCGACAAGTGCCAGCAGGCGGGGGTTCACATGGGCGCGGCGCCATTCGCCTGCGGCGTATTTGTTGGCCTCGGCCAGTGTGGGATAGATGTGGATGGTCCCCAGAATCTTGCCCAGACCGAGACCCTGTTTCATCGCCAGCACGAACTCTGCGATCAGGTCGCCCGCATGTTCGCCCACCAAGGTCACGCCCAGAATGCGGTCCTTGCCCGGCACGGTCAGCACTTTGACAAAGCCCTGCGTCGCCCCGTCGGCAATGGCGCGGTCCAGATCGTCCATGCCATAATGCGTCACCTCATAGGGGATGTTCTGCGCCTTGGCCTCCTGTTCGTTCAGCCCGACCCGCGCAACTTCCGGATCGCAGAATGTGGCCCAGGGGATCACCCGGTAGTCGGCCTTGAAGCGCTTGAGCGTGCCGAACAGCGCGTTGACGGCGGCAAACCACGCCTGATGCCCGGCCACATGGGTGAACTGATAGGGGCCCGCCACATCCCCGGCGGCCAGAATGTTGGGATAGAGGGTTTCGAGATATTCATTGGTCTCGACCACGCGGCCCACCGGAATGCCAAGATCCTCAAGCCCAAAGCCCGTCAGGCGCGGCGCGCGTCCGACCGCCGCAATCAACTCGTCAAACGCGATGCGCGACGTTTGGCCCTGATGCTCCACCTCGATCCATTTCGCCCCATCGGTCACACCACAGGCCAAGGCGGTGTGGTCGGTCAGCACCGTGACGCCGTCGCGTTGCAACGAGGCCTTCACCAGCGCCGACACCTCGGCATCCTCGCGCGCCATGATCCGTGCGCCGCGCTCGATCTGCGTCACCTCGGCGCCCAGCCTTGCGAAGGCCTGCGCCATCTCGGTCCCGATCGGGCCGCCGCCCAGCACGACAATGCGCTTGGGCACCTCGGTCTGGTGGCGCAGCTTGTCCCACAGCGTGTCCGAGGTGAGGTAGCCCACATCGTCCAACCCGGGCAGCGGCGGCACGAAGGGGGCGGCCCCGGTGGCGAGGATGATCGCCCGCGTCGTCAGACGCTGGGTGCGGCCCTCCGGAAACGTCACCTCAACCGTCCACGGATCGATCAGTTTGGCATGGCCTTGCAGCACCTCGACCCCAAGGTCGCTGTAGCGCTCGACCGAGTCATGCGGGGCGATTTCGGCGATGATGCCGTGCACGCGTTCCATCACCCTAGCGAAGGAGAACTTGGGTTGCGCCACCTCCAGCCCGTAGTGATCGGCATGGCGCATCTGATGCGCCAGTTTGGCGCTTTTGATCAGGGCCTTGGACGGCACGCAGCCATAATTGAGGCAATCGCCGCCCATCTTCTCGGCCTCGATCAACGTCACCTTCGCCTTGGTCGCGGCGGCAATATAGGACGAAACCAATCCCGCCGCCCCCGCACCGATCACAATCAGGTTGCGGTCATATTTGGCTGGACGGGTCCAGCGGGCATAGATTTTGCGGGTCTTCAGAACGTTCAGGAACATACGGGCAATCCAGGGAAACAGGCCCAAAAGGGCGAAGGACAAAAGGAGGCCGGGCGATACGATGCCCGACAGGCTGTTCAGTTGGGCAAGCTGGGTGCCCGCGTTCACATAGACAACCGTACCGGCAAGCATCCCGGCCTGGCTGACCAGGTAGAAGGTCAGCGCGCGGATCGGCGTCAGCCCCATCAGCAGGTTGACCGCAAAGAACGGCACGACCGGAATCAGGCGCAGGGTAAACAGATAGAAGGCGCCATCCCGGCTTAGCCCCTGCTCGATAGTTGCCACCCGCGGACCAAGACGCGCGCGCACCCAGTCTCTCAGCAGATAGCGGGACACAAGAAACGCACAGGTAGCCCCCACGGTAGACGCAAAGGACACGATCACCAAACCCGCCCAGAACCCGAACAGCGCTCCTGCGGCCAGGGTCATCCAGACGGCAAACGGTAGGGACAAGGCGGTAACGACGACGTAAGCCGCAAAGAAAAGCCCGGCAAAGAGCAAAGCCTGCTGCGACCGCCAGTGGTCCAATCTGCCCAACCATTCGCGGAGCGACGCAAGGCTGATCTCCTGGCCTTTCGAAACCCACAAGACTGCCACGACCAACGCAATAAGCGCGCCAAAAACCAAGACCTTCCTCATGAGCGAACATGAGTGTTTGGCAAATCAAGGCTATCCAAATCTACGAATGTGATCATCAAGTGGCTCCGTTCGGTGATCCTGCATTAGTAGGACCAACGGGACGGGACTTTGTTACAGCGGACGGCCCATTGAGTTCAGGCAAGTCCTCACGCCGAGGTACGCCGCCCGTGACAATTCCTGCCCACAGCTGGTTGGTAGACAGCCCGTATCGGACTTCATAACCTGTGCCCGAAATGGAGGAACCAACATGTCGCACTTTCCGTCGATCCCCAATCTGGAGCTGCTTGGGTTGTTCAAGAAGTTCCCAGAACGCGGGATCTTGCCGCTGCTTGAGTATCACGATGCCATTCTGCGCAACGAAAGTGAGCTTTCCGTCGCCGAGCGAGAGTTGATCGCCGCCTATGTCTCCTCGGTGAATGGCTGCCACTATTGCTTTTCGGCGCATCGTGATCATGCAAAGGCCTGGGGCATTCCGGCTGAGGTCTTTGGAAATGTGCAAATTGATCTGGACCACCCCGGCATTTCGGACCGGATGCGCCCGGTCCTGGCCTATGTGCGGCGCCTGACGGTGGACCCAGCCGGGGTTGGCATGGCGGATGCCCAGGCGATTTACGATGTGGGCTTTTCCGAAGAAGGGCTGTTCGACATCATCTCGGTCACCTCGCTGTACAATTTCATGAACAGAATTCTCGAAGGTGCCGGGATCAAGAAACATGTCCGCGTGACGGACATGACCGACGAAATGCGCCGCAAATACCGCTACACCCACCTTTGGAAGACGATCTCCAAGGGTCAGACCCCGGCAGGTTGAACGAAAGTGAGGGTGCCCGCGCGGATGACAGGCTTCAGCGCGGCTGCCGAGGCGCTGAACTGCGCCCACAGGGTCAACTCTGTCGCGCCCGAAACCAAGACTGACCTCTGGTATGTATGGAAGCTCCCCAGCGTTCATTCTCGCCGAAGCACTGCAAAACTAGCCCCCCATCAGGCCATTGTTATAAGTGAAGCATGACGTTCAAAACGCAAGTCATTAATTTGTAAAGCCAGAACTGCTCAAGAAGTTAAGCGGCCACGGCCACTGGCTGAAGAGGGAAGTTCTCACGGCGCAGTCTATTTGGGGCGCTACCCGCGTCGCAGTGCCTCCAAATACAGATGAAGCCCGGTTTCGAGGGGGATTTCAGCCTTGAAACCCAACTCCGCCTGAGCGGCTCGGTTGTCGATGGACGAGGGGGCCGGATCTGGCGGGGCATGCTGAAGAGAGATCCGACCGCCAGTTGCCAGACCGTTCAGCACCCGCACAACCTCGCGCATCGGCACGGCTGCGCCAGTGGTGATGTTAAAGCATCGTCTCGACAACTCTGCCAGCTCTGCCGCCCGCATGAGACCGGTCACCGCGTCATCGACCCACAGATAATGGGTCGGGTCGTCGGGATCGGCGGCGATCTGAAAATCCTCATCCGCAACCAGCGCCCGCAGCGCTGTTTCAAGCGTGGTGGCTGTGCGTCTGCCGGGGCCGTAAATCCACGACAGGCGCAGCGCCACCGCGTCGACGCCCTCACAGACATAGCCCTGCACCGCCGCCTCAGCCGCAAGTTTGCTGGCACCATAGACTGAGCGGGGTGCCGGCGGCGTCGCTTCATCCACCGCACCAGTCAGGCCGCCGTAGACCTCGCTGGTCGAACAAACCACGACGCGGGCCTGCCCATGGCGCCGTGCCGCCTCCAGCACATGGGCGGTTCCGCTGGCGTTGATGCGCCAAACCTCCAACGGTCGGTCGGCCATCACCATTGGCCCCGACACCGCGCCGCAATGGAAAATCGTGTCAAAGCCACGGGCCACCACGCCCTCAACCTGCGCGAAGTCCGTCAAGTCACATGGCACAGCTCCGCCAAGATCGGTGGCTGTGACTGTATGACCCAACGTCTGCAACCGGGCGACGAGGGTCGCGCCAATAAACCCATCGCCCCCCGTCACGAGAATGCGGCCAAGTGCGCGCGCCATCACCGAACGGCCCCAAGCTCGGCACACAGCGCCTCAGCCGTGCGTTGGCGGCAGTAGCCTTTGATGGCCTTGACCGAGGCCTCCTGCCGCTCTGCCGTTTGGGTCGCGCAGGCATCGGGCACCAGCGTCACAAGGTAGCCAAGGTCGCAGGCATCCCGCACGGCTGATTCGACACATTGATCGGTGACCACGCCGCACAGGATCACCTGACGGATTCCCAAACTGCGCAACAAATAATCAATATTGGTCGAAACGAATACACTGGAAGAGTTCTTGCGCAGCACGATCTCATCCTCACCCGGCGCGATGGCGTCGTGCACGCGCGCATCCCAAGACCCCTTGGCCACATTGATGCCGGAAATCTTGTAGTCGAGGCTGCGATCGCGGCCGTCCGATGTCAGGTTTTCAATGACGGCATACATCACCTCAACCCCGGCTTTCCGCGCCGCCGCCTGCAACCGCTGCATGTTTGGCAGCGCAGTTTTCTCAAGCCGATCAAAGTAATAGTCGTGGGTCGCACGTTCAGCGGGGGTAAGTGAGGTGAACTCGCTGCCATCGGGATGGGCCGCATAGTTTTGCACATCAATGAACAGAAGCACGGCCTCGCTTGGCACGATAGCAACGTCTCGGGTCAGGTGGTCCGTCATCTTGATCTCCCGTAGGGCGCCCGGAATTGGGCTGTCGGAACAGCTTAAGAATGCTTGTAACAAATTCAACATGCGTGTTACGCTTGTTACAATTAGTGCAGAGATCCCGTTCAGGGCGATGCATCAAACCTAGTCGGAGATCGGAATGGTTGTGGCGGTAGTGCCCCTACTTGAGGTTCGCGGACTGAGCAAAAGCTTCGGTGGCGTGCGCGCCCTCGACGGGTTTGAGATGGACCTGAAACCCGGCGAATTGGTCGGACTGATCGGGCCGAACGGATCGGGCAAGACAACCGCTTTCAACCTTTTGACCGGCGTCCTGAAACCCACATCGGGGCGCATCCTGTTTCGCGGACAGGATGTCTCAGGTCATCCGCCCGATGCCAATGCGCGCCTCGGGATGGCCCGGACTTTCCAAAACATCCGCCTGTTTCGCGACCTGCCCGTGCTCGACAATGTGATGGTGGGTCAGCATATGCGGCACGGAACCGGTTTCCTGCCAACGATCCTGCGCCTGCCCGCTGCGCGCGCCTCAGAGGCGCGTATCAGGGCCAGTGCGATGCGTATTCTGGACCTGCTCGGCTTGCGTTCGCGGGCGCAGGATCTGGTCAGCAGCCTTCCCTACGGCGAACAGCGCAAGGTAGAATTCGCTCGTGCGTTGGCGACGGAGCCGGTGCTTCTGCTGCTGGATGAACCGACCGCTGGGATGAACCCACAAGAGACGGCCGATCTTGGCCGCACCATCCGCCGCCTGCACGGCGAACTTGGCATCACAACGCTGCTGGTTGAGCATGACATGAAAATGGTGATGGGGATCTGCGACCGGATCATCGTGGTGAATCAGGGCAAGCGGTTGGCACAGGGCACCCCGGCCGAGGTTCAGAACGAACCCGCCGTGATCGAGGCCTATCTTGGACGCCGCAGGAAGGATGCCCATGCTGAGGCTTGAAGACGTACATGTCTGGCGCGGCGGCACCCATGCGCTCCGCGGTATCAGCCTTCGGGTTGAGCCCGGCGAGATTGTCGCGCTGATCGGCGCCAACGGTGCTGGCAAGACCACCACGCTCGCTACGATCTCGGGCCTGCTTGCGCCACAGTCGGGGACGCTCCGCTACACGCCCCCCAGTGGCGCGGCGATCGATCTGTCGCGGATGCCCGCTGAATCCATCGTGAAGGCGGGCATTTCGCATTGCCCCGAGGGTCGGCAGGTCTTTGCGAACTTGTCAGTGGCCGAGAACCTGAGGATTGGCGCCTATCTGCGCCACGATGAGGCCGCAGTTCGCGACGACTTGCGCGCCATCGAAGAGCAGTTTCCGATCCTGAAGACGCGCGCACGGGTGCCCGGCGACCGGTTGTCGGGCGGCGAGCAGATGATGCTGGTCATCGGCCGCGCCTTGATGAGCCGTCCGAAACTGCTGCTGCTGGATGAGCCGTCTCTGGGACTGGCCCCAATCCTTGTCGAGCAAATCTTTGATATTCTTGAGCGTCTTCGGGGGGATGGCATGACCATTCTTCTGGTTGAACAGAACGCCGCCATGGCGCTTGACCTCGCCGACCGGGCCTATGTGCTCGAAGCGGGCGCAATCGTACTTGAGGGCAGCGGACGCGCCCTCGCCGACAATCCCGACGTCCGTCGCGCCTATCTTGGAGCCGCCTGATGACCGCCACCTATGTCCTGTCGCAACTTGTCAACGGCTTCATTCTTGGCAGCATGTACGCGCTGATCGCGATCGGTTTTTCGATGATCTACGGCATTGTGCGGCTGATAAACTTTGCCCATGGCGACATCTTCGCGGTTGGTGCGTTTGTGACGTTGGCCAGTGTCACGCTACTGGACTTGCCCTTTCCCATCGCCCTTCTTGTGGTGATCGCGGCAGGTGCGCTGGTCGGCATTGTGATTGAGCGCGTCGCGTTCAGACCGATGCGTGGCGCGCCGCAGGTGACAGGCTTCATCGCCTCACTCGCGGTGGCGATTTTCATCGAGAACCTTGCGGTCATGACGATCTCGGCCCAGCCGCGCAGTTTCTTGGTGCCAGAATACCTCAACGCGCTGGTGGCGAGCGGGGCAATCTCGATCCGGGTGATCGACCTTGTGATCGTGGTCCTTGCCATTGGTCCTGATGGGGGGGCTGGTCTTTGTGGTGCAGTTCACCAAACTGGGCGTGGCCATGCGTGCGACCGCCGAAAACTACGACGTCGCGCGACTGATGGGTATCAACATAGACCGCATGATCATGCTGGCCTTCGCCATCGGCAGCGCACTCGCCGCCGTCGGTGGGCTGATGTGGGGCAGCAAATATGGTCAGATCAGCCCGTTCATGGGCCTGCTGCCGGGGCTAAAGGCCTTTGTGGCAGCGGTCATCGGCGGGGTCGGCTCAATCCCCGGCGCAGTTCTCGGCGGCTATGTCCTTGGGCTGTCTGAGGTGCTGTTCGTCGGCCTGTTGCCACCGGATTTCTCGGGCTATCGCAATGCCTTCGTCTTCGGCGCGCTGATCTTGGTCCTGCTGGTCATGCCGAACGGAATTCTCGGCCGCAACACGGAGACCCGGGCATGAATGGTGCAGCCGCCCTTCGTATCGGTGTCACCGCTCTGGCTGCGGTGGCGCTGATCTGGGCCGCGACGCGCAGTCTCGACCCCTATATGCTGTCGATTGCGGGCTACATTGGCATCAACATCATCCTCGCTGTCAGCCTGAACGTCACCAATGGCTTCATCGGACTGTTCTCGCTGGGCCATCCGGCCTTCATGACAATCGGCGGCTATTTGACCGCGATCCTCATCATGGAACCCGAGCGCAAAGCCGTGATGCTGAAGGCGCTGCCAGAGGTTTTGGTGGCGCAGCACTGGCCGTTCCTGCCCGCCTTGGTGGCAGGTGGCCTGCTGTCGGCGGCGGTGGCGGTTGTCGCGGGATTTCCAGTGCTTCGGCTACGGGGACATTATCTTGCCGTAGCGACTCTGGGCCTGATCTTCATCGTGCAAAGCTTTGCGGTCAACCTGTCGGGCATCACGCGCGGCGCGCTGGGGTTAAGTGGCCTTTCGCCGCTGACCAACCTGTGGTGGGTCTATCTCTTCGTCGCGATCACCATCTATGTCTGCTGGCAACTCAAGCATTCCTCGATCGGCCGCACGATGCTTGCGATCCGTGAGAACGAACTGGCCGCCGCTTGCCTCGGCATCCGGGTGGCGCGGACGCGCGTGCTGGCCTTTGCGCTGGGCGCGTTCTTCGCGGGCATCGCGGGCGGGTTGTGGGTTCACCTCGTCACGCTTATCAGCCCGAATTCCTTTACGTTCATCCTCGCCTTCCAGCTTGTCGTGATGGTCGTACTTGGCGGGACGGGCAGCATCACTGGCGCAGTACTTGTCGCCGTCGTGCTGACCGTTACGACCGAATTGCTGCGCCCGCTGGAAGAGGCGGCGGGCCTGTTCGGCGCCAGCCAGATGATCGTGGCAGTCGTCGTTATTGTCGTCCTTATATTCCGCCCGACTGGCCTCTTCGGCACCGCCGAACCTGCTCTCTTCGGCTGGTTGCGCCGCACACCGGGCCATGCCGCGGTCGAGCCCCGAAAGCCGAACCCGTAAACCGAACTTCTGAACGTCAACTTAACAGGAAAGGGATTGCACCATGAAAGGCATCATCGGAAAGAGGCTCGCGGCTATGGCCGTGGCTGGCATAACAACGCTGGCAGTAGCGCTGCCAGCGGCGGCCCAAGACAAGATCAACATTGCCGCACTCTATAACGTCAGCAGTGGTGGCCTTGCCTCGCTCGACGGGCCGTCGCTGAACGGCGTAAAACTGAAGGCCAAGATGATCAACGAGGCGGGTGGCCTTCTGGGCGGCCGCATGATCGAAGTCACCGCCATGGACACCAAGGACGACACGCGTGAGGCGGCGACCGCAGCGCAGCGTGCCGTGGCCATTCCCGGGTTGACCGCCGGGATCGGACACAGCGACACAACATTCGCGTTGGCGTCGGCCCCGCTGTTCCAGAATGCGGGCATTCCGTTCGTGACCTCTGGCGCCACCTCGCCTGACTTGCCCGCGATGGTCGGAAGTGAGATGTTCCTCGTGCCCTTCGGCGATGACGTGCAGGCCCATGCGATGGCCGAATACGCCTATGGCGAACTTGGCTTGCGCAATATTGCGGTCTGGACGGACAACGGCATGGACTACACCACGGGCCTGTCGAAATACTTCGTTGACCGCTTCACCTCGCTTGGTGGCACTGTTGCCATTTCAGACGTGTACATGACCAGCGATCAGGACTTCTCGGCGCTTGTGGCCCGGTTGCAATCGACGGCTGGCGTGGATGGCGTCTTTGCGTCCTCTGGACCTGACACAGCAGGCATCATCGTCAAGCAGATCCGCGAAGCGGGAATTGCCCTGCCGATCATGGCTGGCGACGGCTTTGATACCGACCTGCTGACCTCAGTTCCCGGTCCCAAGCTTTCGACCAACGTCTATTTCACGACCCATGCCTATGTGGGCCTTGAAACCGGCCCGGCAGACGCCTTCCGTGCGGCCTATGAAAAGGAATACGGCAATCCGCCGGAAAATGCCTTCGCAGCACTGGGTTATGACGCGATGGGCCTTGTCGCCGATGCGATCACCCGCGCCGGATCGTCCGATCCCAAAGCAGTGACCGAGGCTCTGGCAGCCACCAGCGACTACGCTGACGCCGTGACCGGGGCCATCGCCTATGTCGGCGGAAGCCGGGTGCCCAGCAAACCCGTCGCGGTCATGCAGGTCGTAGACGGCACGGTATCGTTGCTGACGACCGTGACGCCCAAACCCTGACCGCTGGTGTTGAAACAATAGACCCCGGCCCATCACGGGGCGGGGTCACTTTCGGTGAAGCAAAAGGAATGCCTTCGTGCGTGCCATCCCCAAACTTCTGTCGCCCGACGATCCCGCCCCGTTTAGCATCGAGAACCCTGACGGGTCATCGCCGTTCCTGTTTGTCTCCGATCACGCCGGACGGGCGATCCCGCGGCAACTGGGCGACCTTGGTCTGGAAGAGGCTGAATTGTCGCGCCACATCGGCTATGACATCGGGATCTACGCGGTCACGACCCGGATCGCGCGTGCGCTTGATGCAGCCTATATCTTTCAACCCTATTCACGGCTGGTGATCGACTGCAACCGCCAGCCCGGTAAACCGCAATCTGTGGTCACTTCCAGCGACACCACCCTCGTGCCCGCCAACACGAACCTCTCTGCAGCTGAGGTGGCGGCCCGTGAAAATGAAATCCTGCAGCCCTATCAGCAGGCCATTGCACAGGCGCTTCAGGCCCGCGCCGCGGCAGGGCAACCGACAGTTCTGATTGCGATGCACAGTTGCACCGCCCGCCTGCGCAGCGACAATCAGTGGCGACCATGGGAAATCGCCATGATCGCTGACAAGGACTGGCGCTTTGGCGATGCGTTGGTCAGCATTTTGCAGGCCGAGACAGAGTTCAACGTGGGCATTAATCAGCCCTATACCGTCAACATGGCGATGGATTACACCATCCCCATGCACGCCGAGGGCAAGGGCGTCCCCTATATCGAGATCGAGATCCGGCAGGACCTGATCGGCGAAGAAGCGGGGCAGCGGGAATGGTCCACGCTTCTGACCGCAGTCTTCCCGAAGGCGCTGACACGGTCTGGCCTTCTGACAGTCTGACGCCGATGGACGAACCTGCAACCCCGCGCGCCCACCTCGACCGCAAGCCTGCCTCGCTACAGGACAAGGTCCGGCGAGAGCTGGCCGATTTCACCGATGCCGAGCGTCGCGTGGCACTTGCGCTGCTGGGTGAGTATCCGATGGCCGGGCTGGAGACTGTGGCCCGCTTCGCCCGCCGCGCAGGCACCAGCGGACCTACCATCCTGCGTTTCGTCGCACGCCTCGGCTTTGACAGTTACGCTGTGTTTCAGGATGCCCTGCGCGCCGAAATTCAGATGCGCCTGCAGGGGCCCCTGTCGCGCTATGACGCACGGCCTGCCGTCGATGCCACGGTGGGCCCGGATGAGCGTGTGGCCCAAACGCTGTGCCAGAATATCGCCGAGGCCGCGCGCGATCTTCGGCCGGACCTGCCGCGCATCGTGGCACGTCTGGCCGACCCGGCACGCGACATCCTGTGCATTGGCGGCCGTTTCAGCTGGATGATCGCGTCGTACCTGCATCACTACCTGCGCGAACTGCGCCCCGGAGTGCGGCTGGTCCGCGACAGCAGCGCGGCCTGGGCAGACTACCTGCTCGACGTGCGGCCGGGCGACATCGTGGTCGTGTTCGATTTCCGCCGCTACCAGCGCGACGTGCTGGATTTCGCCCACGGTGCCGCCGCCCAGAAGGCCGAGATCATCCTCGTGACCGACATCTGGTATTCCCCGATTGCCGCCTTTGCCGACCATGTCGTGGTCTGCCCGGTCGAAATTCCCAGCGCCTTTGACAGTGGCCTCACCGGCCTCGCGATGGTTGAGATTATCACCGCCGCCGTCGTCGACGCCTTGGGCGCCCGATCAAAGGACCGCATTGCCACGCTCGAAACCCTACGCAAACCGTTCAACCTCGGATCGTGACCGCGATCTGAAATTTCCCGAGGCCCACCATGCAAAACGACCCACTGACAATGTTCTGCTACACCGACCTTTCAGGGCAGGTGCGCGGCAAGGGCTTTCCCACCCGCCAGATTGAAAAGCGGCTTAAGGACGGGATCGGCTGGACGCCGAACAATATCATGTTCACCGCCCTCGGCTCCATCGCGCCGGGGTTCTGGGGCTCGCATGGCGACGTCATGCTGATGCCGGATGCATCGACGGGGGTTGAGGTCGATTTCGAGGATGGCACCCCAGCCGAGCGGTTCTACCTCTGCGACGTGCACAACACCGATGGCACGCCGTGGGATTGCTGCCCGCGCACCCTGTTGCGTGAGGCCGCTGCCGAGCTTGAGGCCGCGACAGGTCTGACCCTGCGCGCCACCTTTGAACATGAGTTCATCTATTCCGGTGCCAATGCCCGTGCCGCCGACAACTACGCCCTCGAAGCCGTTCGTCGTCATGGCCAATTTGGCGAAACCTATCTCGGCGCCCTGCGGACGGCGGGGGTCGAAGTGGACACATATCTTGCCGAATTCGCCGCCGGCCAGTTTGAGGTTACCGTGCCGCCGATGGGGGCGATGGAGGCCTGCGACACCGCCGTAAAGGTGCGTGAAATGGCGCGGGCCACGGCCTTTCGCCTTGGCCATTCCGTCAGCTTCTCTCCGCGTGTCACGCCTGATGGGCTGGGCAGCGGCGTGCACATCCACTTCAGCCTGTGGGATGCGAACGGCGTCAGCCGGTCAGCCACGATCCCGCGCGCGACTTCGGGATTGGTGAGGCTGCGGGCCAGTTTCTGTCGGGCATCGTGCGCCATATGCCGGCACTCTGCGCCTTCACCGCGCCAACGCCGGTCTCGTATTTGCGGCTGGTGTCGCATGCTTGGACGGGCGTGTGGTCGAACGTCGGCTACCGCGACCGTGAGGCGGGCCTTCGCATCTGCCCGACCTTCGGCACCTCACCCGAGGCCGTCGCGCGGCAGTTCAACTTTGAGTATCGCGCCGCAGATGCGACCGCGAACCCCTACCTTTCGCTTGCCGTCATCATCCGCGCCGGGCTCGCGGGCATCCAGGACGCCTTGCCGCCGCCAAAGCCCACGATGGACGAAGACCCCGAGGCGATGACGCCCGAGGACCGCGCCGCGCGCAACATCGTGCGGTCTGCCGACCTCGGCCGATGCCGCGTTCGAGGCGCTGCTGGCCGACGAACAGGTGCAGGCCTTCCTTCCTGAGCGGATGCTGCAAGCCTACCTCGCCAACAAGCGCAACGAATTCGACATCGCCCGCGTCTGGGACCCCGAACAGCTCTGCATTCGCTATGCTGAAATCTATTGAACGGAGAGGCCCACATGGGACAACTTGACGGCCGCGTGGCCATAGTGACGGGGGCCGCGACCGGTCTAGGACGCGGCATCGCCATGCTTTATGCAGCCGAAGGGGCCGATGTGGCGGTGCTTGACCTCAACGGCCCGGGGGCCGAGACGGTAGCGCGGGCCATCGCGGCAACGGGCCGGCGCAGTATCGGCATTGCGGTGGATGTGGGCGACGAACAGGCGGTTGAGGCGGCAATAGCCCAGGCGGTAGAGGCGCTCGGCCCGCCCGACATTCTGGTGAACAACGCTGGCATCGCCACCGTCTCGCTGCTGGACCAGATGAGCACCGCGATGTGGGACCAGATGCTTCGCGTGAACCTGACCAGCGTGTTCTTCTGCACCCGCGCCGTCCTGCCCCACATGAAGGCGCGGCACTACGGGCGCATCGTGAACATCAGCTCACAACTGGCACACAAGGGCGGCGAGGGGATGGCCCACTACGCCGCCGCCAAGGCCGGGATCCTCGGCCTCACCCGGTCCCTCGCCTATGAGGTGACGCCGCACGGCATTGCCGTCAACGCCATCTGCCCCGGCCCGATCGACACCGACATGCGGCTGCCCCCGGAATGGGCCGCCAAGAAGCAAGGTGAGTTGGTGATCGGTCGCCAAGGCCGCGTCGAAGAGATCGCGCCGACCGCGCTGCTGCTTGCCACCGAAAACGCCGCCTTTTACGTGGGCGCCACCTTCAACCCCAACGGCGGGGACATCATGGTATGACCGACACCGAAATTGCCGCCCGTCTGGCCCGCGTCCCCACCACGATTGCCTGCGACATCCTCAAGGATCAGGCCCTGTCCGAACGCACGGCGCAGGGGCTATCCCCGATGTCGCCCGCCGCTGCTTTTGCCGGACCGGTCCGCATGATTGAGTTCTTGCCCGGCCGTCCTGAGCTGCGCAAACCCGGTCCGCCTGCCAACTTCGCCGTGGTCGACGCCCTGAACCCCGGTGAGGTGCTCGTGCTCTGCGCAGGTGGTTCGGCTGCCGGGGCCGTGCTGGGCGACATGCTGGCCACCCGGGCGATACAGCGCGGCGCTGTGGGGGCTGTTGTCGATGGCGCGGTGCGTGACCTTGATGGGATCGCACAATCGGGTTTGCCCGTGCAGGCCCGCAACGTGGCACCGATGGCGGCCCATGCAACGCTGATCCCGTCCGCCTGTGATCGCCCCGCGCGCTTTGCTGGTGTCACGGTCATGCCCGGCGACTGGGTGTTGGCAGACCGCGATGGCGTCCTCTTCCTGACGCCCGCCCTCGTGGACCGCCTGCTGGCCCACTACGAACAGGCGATGGCCAAAGACGAATTCTCGCGCCAATTGTTGCTTCAAGGCCATGCGCTGACCGAAGTCTTCCCGCTGCCCCCGTCGCTCAACCCGCTGATGGAGGCGTTTCGAAACACCGGCACAATGCCAACCGCCGCACAGGTCCGAAAGGCATCAGGCCATGACTGACCCAATCTTGGATCGCCCGTTGCGCGCAATTGCCGCCAGCCTCGCCGATGGGTCACGAACTGCCCGGGACGTGACCGAGGCAGCAATCGCGCGGCACGACCCTTCGCTTGACGCCTATGTGGCATGGGCACCAGAGGCCGCGCGACGGCAGGCGGCGGCTGCGGATGCTGCATTTGCGGCTGGCGTGCATCTCGGCGGGCTTCAGGGCATCCCGGTCTCGTTCAAGGACCTGTACGGCGTCGCAGGAATGGCCACCTTCGCCGGAACCCCGCGCGCCCTTCCCGCCGCTTGGTCCGCCGAAGGTCCGGTCGTCACGCGCCTGCGCCACCAGCTCGGCGTCATCGCTGGCAAGACCCATTCGGTGGAGTTTGCCTTTGGCGGCCTCGGCACCAGCCGCCACCACCCGGTGCCGTGGAACCCTCGCGACCGCACCACCCACCGCGCCCCCGGCGGATCGAGTAGCGGTGCTGGCGTGTCGGTGGTCGAGGGCACGGCTCTCGTGGCATTCGGGACTGACACTGGCGGATCGGTCCGCATCCCGGCCAGCCTGACGGGTTGCGTCGGACTAAAGACCACCCTTGGACGCTGGTCCGCCGATGGCATCGTGCCGCTCAGCCCCAGCTTTGACACGCCGGGCATCCTGACCCGCACCGCCGACGACGCGGCCTTCGCGTTTGAGGCGCTGGATGGCGCATCGGTGCCCGAAGTGGATGGCGGCACCCTACGCCTCGCTGTGGCCCCGTCGTTCTTCTGGCAGGACTGCGACCCCGGCATCGCCGAACAGGTCCAGGCAGCGCTGCGCCTGATCGAAGCGTCGGGCGCCCAAGTCACCAACCGCGACCTGCCCGGCTGCGAAGAGGTGTTCAACGCATACCGCCTCGGTGGCATCGTCTCGGCCGAGCTCTACGCCTTTCTGCGTGGCCAGTTGCCCGAATGGCTGGAAACCCTCGATCCCCGCGTGCGGCGGCGGATGGACGACGGGCGCGCCCTAGAGGCTTGGGAATATCTTCAGCGGAAGGCCCGTTATGCCACATTGGCTGCGGGTGCTGTGGCGGCATTCGATGGGATCGACGCTATGATATCGCCGACCATCCCGATCACGCCCCCGGCTGTGGCACTGCTGGCCGACCCCGAAACCTATACCCGGCTGAACCTTGCGGTGCTGCGCAACACCTGCGTGGTCAGCTTCCTCGGCCTCTGCGCTGTCACCATCCCCGCTGGCACCGACGCCCAAGGCATGCCCGTCGGCCTGCAAGTCATCGGGCCACCCCAGACCGAGCCCCGCCTGCTGGCCATCGCGCGCCATATCGAGGGTATCCTCGCCCGCGCCGATGTCTGGCGCCCCGTAGGCCTGCCCAGCTGAACCCCTGACCACGAGGACCACATGCAAAGACCCGAAGATACCAGCCTGACCCGCCTCCGTCCGTTCGACCCCAAGCGGACATGCCTTCTGCTGATCGACACCCAGAACTACGTCTGGAACCCGGCCGTTGCCGCCCGCGAACCCTATTTCGACGGCGTTCTGAAGGAGACGGTGGTGCCGAACCTTCAGCGACTGCTGGCTGCGTTCCGCGCTGCTGGCGGCGAAGTGATCTACACTGTCATGGAAAACCTGACCGATGATGGCCGCGACCGCAGTCTCGACTACAAACTGTCAAAATTCTTCATCGCCAAGGGGTCGTGGGATGCCAAAGTGTTTGACGCAGTAGCCCCCGTTGGGGATGAGATCGTCATTCCGAAGACCTCTTCCGGGGTCTTCAACTCAACCAATATCGAATACATCCTGCGCAATATCGGCATCGATACGCTGGTGGTGACGGGCTTTCTGACTGACCAATGCTGCGACCATACTGTGCGCGACGCGGCAGACCGGGGGTTCTATCCGATCTGCATCTCCGACGCCTGCGCGACACATAGTGAGACGCGTCACCAAAACGCGCTCAACGCCTTCAAGGGCTATTGCCGGACGATGACGACAGCCGAACTTTTGGCCGAGATTTCAACCGCACCGTGATGCAGCGCCCGCCTGCCCCAAGCCTGGACATCGACCCTGCCCGGTCGTCCCTGAATTCATGTCATGATCTCGGATCGGACATTCGCGCAAGCCATTGTGTTTCGGGGCGCCGAGCGAAAACACTCTGACTTTTTGATCGCCAAAGTTACTGCAATCTTGACTTGGCAGGCTGCCGTCAGTATTAACGATAATACATTTCCGATGACAAGAGGAGCCTGCCATGGCAGACAGCCAACCGATGCGACCAGACCCCAGCACGCGACGCTTGCTTGCCCGGCAAAGCTGCGAATTGGTGGTGGCCGATGCGAAAACCGGCACGACCACCGTCATCTATGACACGCAAGAGCTGATCGAGGCGCCGAATTGGACTCTGGATGGCAAATGGCTGGTCTATAATGCCGACGGCCGCCTGTTCCGCATTTCGCCCGATGGCACCGATGGTCCGCACCGCATCAACACGGCCCCGGTCGAAAACCTGAACAACGACCATGTGCTGGCCCCCGATGGCAAGACCGTCTTCGTCAGCGCCAACGACGGCCACCTCTACAGCGTACCTTTGACCGGTGGCGTGCCGCAAAAGGTGTCGAACAATCAAGACCCGGCCCGCAAGTATCGCCACTATCTGCACGGCATTTCACCCGATGGTAAAACGCTGACCTTTGTCGGCTATGAAAAGAACGGCGAGGGCAACATGATGCGGATTGCCGTGATCCCGGCAGCGGGCGGGACTGAGGCTTATTTGACCGATGGCGCCTGCCCCGTGGATGGGCCGGAATACTCACCCGATGGCAAATGGCTGTATTACAACGGTGAAGCTGCGGCGCGCAGGCCGGGTCATGCCCAGATCTTCCGCATGCGACCGGATGGAACCGGGGCTGAACAGTTGACCCATGACGACCGCGTCAACTGGTTCCCGCATATCTCGCCCGATGGCAAACTGATGTGCTACATCAGCTTTCCACAAGGCACGTTGGGCCACCCGGCGGACAAGGATGTGATCTTGCGGATGGCCAATCCCGATGGCAGCGACATGCGCGATTTTGATGCCTTTAACGGCGGTCAGGGAACCATCAACGTGCCGTCCTGGGCGCCAACCTCTGACCGCTTTGCCTATGTGCGTTACCCGGTCGCCAAATAACGCCGGTTAGAGCTTTCGCGCACGACAAGCTCTGGCTCAACCTGTGTGACACGCGCCGCGGGCAACTCGCCCGTGGCGCCAATCAATTCCAACACCCGCTCGATAGCCAGTTTGGTCACGCGGGAAACGTCATAGTTGATCGTCGAAATCGGCGTCACGGCATATTCGCCAAACTCGATATTGTCGAAACCGACGATGGCGATATCCTCCGGCACCCGAATTCCGTTCTTGGCACAATAGCGCAACGCCCCAAGCGCCAGTGAGTCATTGGCCGCAAACACCGCCGAAAAGTCGAGCTGGCGCCCGAGCAACTCGTCCATCGCCCAAAAGCCCGTGGCGACAGATGCCCCCTTCGGGTCCAGCATCAACCTCGGGTCCAGCGCAACGCCAGCCTGCGTATGGGCCCGCAGATAGCCCTCTTGCTTTTCGGTGTTGCCCAAGGTCGCGGCCCCATCGATCAGCGCGATCCTTGTGTGTCCATTGTTGATCAGATGCGCCACCGCCTTATACGCCCCGGCGCGTTCGTCCATGCAGACCGCATCGATCCCGGCATCCGGGTCACCAACCAGCAGCACCACCGGATAATTGCGCTTTCGCAACGCGCGTATGTGGTCCAACTGCCTGTGACTGCACGGGAAAATCAACATCCCATCCGCCCGCCGCGCCCGAAACGTCTCAATCATTTCGGCTTCGCGCGTCAGCAGGTTGTTAGAGGTGGCAAACAGGGTCGTGTACCCCCGCGTGGATAATTCCAGCTCAACCGCCTGGGCCACCGCCGTCAGAACCGGGTTTTTCAAATCCGTCAGGATCAGCCCGATAGACCGGGTTTCGCGCCGCACAAGCGACTGCGCCACCTGATTGGGCAGGTAGTTCAGCCGCTCGGCGGTTTGCAGGATGATCGTCCGCGTCTCGTCAGGGATCCTCGTGCTGCCGCGCAAGGCTAGACTGACGGTATTGACCGAAAAGCCCGTTTGTTCGGCAATGTCTTTCAGACGTGCAACGGACTTGGCCATGTCATCACTTTTGGGCAGCGCCCTTTAAGGCGCGGATCGCCTTGTACTGGATCGAGTTGGGGTGCATTTCCATCAGTTCGATCCGGTTGCCGTCCGGATCATGAATCCATGCGCCGCGATTGTTGTCGATACCGCCCTTGATCGGAGAAACGATGGTGACCCCAGCTTTCTGCAGGCGTTCGATTTCTTCGTCAAGGTCCACGATATCCAGACAGATGTGCAGAACGCCGTTGGCCTCTTCGCCGGGGGCCTGATCGGTTGCGGCACCCGGAAAGATCTCCAGATATTGCTCATCCGTGATGCGCAGGTAAACCAGCCAGGTCTCACCATTGTCACGCTTCAGGCGGTGCATTTCCTGAAACCCGACGCGGTCGCGCCAAAAATCAAGCGACTTCTCAAGGTCGCGCACCTTCAAGGCCAGATGGCCAATTCCACGAATTCCAGTCATTTTGCAGTCCTTATGATCGGGGTTGTAACGCTAATATCAGTCCCAGTCTGGTCCCCAGTCCGGATCAATCACGCGGGGGCCATCGGGCAGTGCATCGATCTGCGCCATCTCATCCGGCGTCAGCCGGATACTCTGCGCCGCAAACCCGGCTACGATACGGTCGCGCCGGGATGAGGTCGGGATCGCGGCGTAGCCCTTGGCCCATTCCCAAGCGAGCCCGATCTGTTCGCCGGTGGCGTCATGGGCCTTGGCGATGGCCGCCAGTGTCGGATTGGCAGACAGCAGGCCGTGCGCAAGCGGCAGATAGCAGGTGACGCGAATACCCAACGCCTGACAGTGCTTTGCCACTTTCTGGTTCTTGAACAGCGGGTTAAGCTCAAACTGGTTGCAGCTAATCGTCCCTTTGCCAAGAACCGTCTCGGCGGTATCAAGCAAGGCCACTGTAAAGTTGGACACGCCAATTTCGCGGCAAATTCCAAGATCCTGCGCCTTTTTCAGCTCTGTCAAATAGACTTGCGGCGCAATGGCCCCGTGCGGCGCCGGCCAGTGGATCAACGCGAGGTCGATCTGATCCATCCCCAGGACCCGCCTGCTTTCCTCCAGCGACGGGATCACCCGGTCCGCCGCAAGGTTTCCGGTCGCAACCTTGGTGGTGACATAGACCTCATCGCGCGCAACGCCCGAGGTCCGCACCGCCTCGCCCACCTCGCCCTCGGTGCCATAATCCTGCGCGGTATCGAAATGGCGATATCCGACCTCCAGCGCAGTCCGAATCGCAGAAACTCCCTCGGCCCCACGCCTGCCGTAGCAGCCGAAGCCCAGCGAAGGCATTGGAATTGTTCCACTCATTTAACTTGTCCCTCTCCCGAATTTGCGGCCGGTGTTTTCTCTTGACGGCTGGCCGAAGCTGCTCATAGTATTATCGTTAATACGCCGCAATGCAAGTCTGAGATGCACATCGCCCAAACCTGCGGCGATTCGCGAAACAGGCCGAAAAGGAAATCCGATGGCCCTGCGCTGGAGTAAAGTTACCCCACAACTCGCCCTCGCCCCTGCGGTCATCCTGACAGCAGTCGCCTTCATCGGGTCAATCTGCTGGACCGTCTATCTGTCGCTGACCAAGTCCAAACGCCTGCCCGACTACACGATTGACTGGTCCGACTGGGCCAAACAATACCGCCGGATCTTCAACGATGACGGCTGGTCGATCGCCTTTTCCAACCTGATTTTTCTCGCCATCGGCTCTGCTCTGGCCATCGTGATCGGCTTCATCCTTGCCGCGATGATCGACCGGGAAAAGCGCGGCCAAGACATTTTCCGCACCCTGTTTCTCTACCCGCTCGCCGTGTCGCTGATCGTGACGGGCGTCGCATGGCGCTGGATTCTGAACCCCTCAATGGGGTTGGAGGCGTTCTTGCAGTCGCATGGCGTGACATGGATCCACTTCAACTGGCTCGCCGACGGACGCACTGCGATGTACGCAATCATCCTTGCCTCGGTCTGGCAAAGTGCCGGATTCTACATGGCGCTGATGCTGTCCGGCCTGAAATCCGTGAACACTGAGATCTGGAGCGCGGCCCGTCTCGACGGCATCTCGGTCTGGCGGCTTTATATCGAAGTCATCATTCCCATGATGAAGTTCACCTTCCTGACCTGCGCCATTCTGTTGTCGCTGGGGGTGATCAAGGCCTATGACATCGTGCTGGCGATGACCAATGGCGGGCCGGGGCAATCGACCTGGGTGCCGGGCTATTACACCATCGACGCCCTGTCCAAAAAACAGAACCTCGGCCTCGCCTCGGCTGCGGCGACGATGATGCTGATCTTTACCCTTGCCGTCTTTTTGCCGCTGGTCCTGCTGACCTACCGCCGCCGCCGGGGAGAACAGGCATGAGCGAAGTTCTGTTCCCCCGCCCCAAAAAGCGCATCACCAAAGCCTCAATCGCCATTCTGGTCTTTCTGACCATGTCCGCGCTGTTCTTCTGCGTGCCGCTCTACGTTCTGTTCGCCACCTCAGTGAAAACGATGGACCAAATCCGCGAGGGCGATATCTTCGCCCTGCCCCGCGGCATCACCTTCGACGCCTGGGACTATGCCTGGAACCAAGCCTGTTCCGGGATGACCTGCACCGGGTTGAAAGCCGGCTTCGTCAATTCGGTTCTGATCCTGGTCCCATCGCTGATCGCCTCCATCGCGCTGTCGATGGTGACGGGCTACGCGCTTGCGATCTGGAATGTCCGCTGGACCGGACCGTTTCTGTTCCTGCTGTTCGTCTGCGCCTTTGTGCCGTTTCAGATCATCATGTACCCGTTGATCATTCTGACGCGCGACATCGGCATCTACGGCACACGCTGGGCTGTCGTAGTGGTCCACGCTGTGCTTGCCATGCCAGTCCTGACCCTGATCTTTCGCAATTATTACAAAGACGTGCCGCCTGACATCATCAAAGCTGCCCTGATCGATTCCGGCAACTTCTGGCGGATCTTTGTCGAAATCATCCTGCCAATGTCGGGCAACATCCTGATCGTGGTGTCGATCCTGCAAATCACCTCCATCTGGAATGACTACCTGATCGGCGTCACCTTTGGCGGGCTTGGTAACATGCCGATGACCGTGAACCTCGCCAATATGGTGACCGTTTCGACCGGCACCGCGGCCTATAACGTCGACATGGCCGCGGCCCTGCTGACCGCCATCCCGCCCCTCGTCATCTACTTCCTGCTCGGCAAGTTCTTTGTCCAGGGCATCGCCGCTGGCGCCGTGAAAGGATAACCATGCCCCTCGTTTCATTCGAACATATCGTCAAGAAATTCGGTGCGGTGACCGTGCTGAACGACATGAATCTTGCCATCGGCCATGGCGACTTCTTGGTTCTGCTGGGGCCGTCCGGTTGCGGCAAGACCACCCTGCTGAACCTGCTGGCCGGTCTGCTTGAGGTGACCTCCGGCCGCATCATGATCGGTGAACGTGACGTGACCGAGATGGACCCCAAAGATCGCGGGCTGGCGATGGTGTTCCAATCCTATGCGCTCTACCCAACCAAAACCGTGCGCGGGAACCTGCATTTCGGTCTAGCCTCTTCCGGTCTTGACCGCGCCGAAAAAGAGCGCCGGGTCGATTGGGCCTCACAACTGTTGCAGCTTGGACCGCTGATGGACCGCCGCCCGTCAGAGCTGTCCGGCGGCCAACGTCAGCGCGTGGCGATTGGCCGGGCCTTGGTGAAACACGCCGAAGTGCTGCTGTTCGACGAACCCCTGTCCAACCTCGACGCCAAGTTGCGCGCTGAAATGCGTATGGAAATCAAACAACTGCACGAAAAGCTGTCGCCCACCGTGGTCTACGTCACCCATGATCAGATTGAGGCGATGACGATGGCCACCCATATCGCCGTGATGAATGGCGGGGTGATCCAGCAATTCGGCAGCCCGGATGAGATATATGAGCGCCCGGTCAATCTGTTCGTCGCAGGCTTCATCGGCTCCCCCCCGATGAACCTGCTGCCGGCCACCTTCAGCATGGCCAACGGTCGACCGGTCGGAACCACCGCTGCCGGGGTGGTCGCCGATCTTTCAGCCTATACCTTCGTGCAAGCCCCGGCCGACGGCACCGCCATCATGCTGGGTCTGCGCCCTGAGCATTTTCTGCTCGGCGACACCCCACCCATCGACAGCGCGCTAAGCCTGAACCTGCCCGTCACACATATCGAGCGTACCGGATCAGACGCCATCGTCTCAATGGCCACCGGCCCGACCCGCATCGACGCCCGCATCGATCCCGAAGCCGCCGCCCGTCTGAAAACCGGCGACATGCTGACGGCAACATTCCCCGGTCACAAGATCAGCGTCTTCAACGCGGCATCCGGGCTTCGACTTTAAACCGCTTATCTGGGAGGAAAGCATGTTGAACAAACTGAAACTCGGAACCGCCATCGTCGCACTCATGTCGGCTGGTCTGGCCGCAAAGGCCGAAGATCTGGTGATCTATCACACTTGGTCGGCCCCTGCCGAAGTCGGCGCACTCGGCGTGCTGCGCAAGGCGCTAGAGGCGGGCGGCGACACCTGGACCGACATCGCGATCCCGCATGACACCGGATCGAATGTCAGCCTGATGAACCTTGTCACAGGGGGCAACCCGCCCAATGTGTTCATGGAAAGCAATCCCGGCGTCTACCGCGACCTGACCGCCCAAGGCCTCGGCCTGCCGCTGACCAAATTTATGACAGACAACAACATTTCCGAACATTACCCGGTGTCAGTCCTGGGCTCGATCACCGTGGACGGTGAGATCATGAAAGTGCCGACCGGCATCCATATCGACGGCATGATCTATTACAACATGGCCGTGGCCAAGGCAGCCGGTGTCGACCCGACCGCTTGGAAAAGCTTTGACGACATGTTCGCCGATTTCGACAAGATCACGGCGGCAGGCTACCTGCCCATCGCCATCGGCGCGCAGCAATGGCAAGTCGGCTATCTGACCCATGCCCTCGCGGCGGCGTTGGAGGGGCCAAAGTTCTACAACGACATCTATTCGGGCACCGTAGACCCGGCGGCTATCGACAGCCCCGAAATGCGCGACCTTCTGACATGGCTGCGCAAGTTTCAGCAGGCGGCAGACCCCGGTTCGGTCAACCGCGACTGGAACGTGACCACCAACATGGTCATCACCGGCAAGGCGCTGATGCAGTTGCACGGCGACTGGATGAAGGGCGAATGGCGTGGCGCGGGCAAGGTCGCCGGCACCGATTTCGGCTGCGTCACCCCGCCCGGTGCCAAGGCGCTGTCGGTGACTGTGGACAGCTGGGGCCTTCTGGGCGGCCAGTCGCAGGAAAAGACCGACGCCGAACTGCGCTTTGCTGCCATCGTGGCTGACCCGAACATTCAGGCCGAATTTGCCGCCGTCAAAGGCTCTACGCCGACGCGTCTGGACGCGCCCGCTGACAAGCTGGATATCTGCTCCAAGAACGTGCTGACCGCTCTGGCCGACCCGGACACCCAGGTACAAAACCCCAACTCGATGGTGGATGCCGACTGGATGTCCTCACTTTGGGATGTCTACTTTGCGTATTGGAGCGATCCGTCGATGACCGTCGATGACGCCATTGCGAAGATCAAGTCGAACTACGACACCATCCTGAACTGATCCTATCCCGGTGCCCTGCCCGCTCCGGCAGGGCACCCCTTTCCCGCATGAGGCGACAATGGACACCCGACTTCTTGACGAAGACCGGGTCATGCAGATTTGTTTCGTGACGCATGACCTTGAAAAATCCGCCCGCTGGTTTGCCGACCTTACGGGCAAGCCAATGCCAACGGTCGGCGTTGCGGCCAGCCCGGACACCGCGCAGGCCATCTATCACGGCAAGCCGGCCGCCGTCGGCTGCCGCCTGATGATGTTTGAATTCGGCAATATAGATGTGGAGTTTCTGGAACCCGGCCCCGAACCCTCGGCCTGGCGCGATCTGTTGGAGCAAAAGGGCCCCGGCTGCCATCACATCGCCTTCAAAACCCGCAACCTGACCGACCGAAACGCCTATCTTGAATCCAAGGGCCACACCCTGCTGCAGCGCGGTGAGTTTGACGGCGGCGGCGGGCGCTATGCCTACTATGACACCGTGCCCGACCTTGGCCTGATGATCGAACTGCTGGAATTTGACCACGACAAGGCCGATCAACCATGACCTTTCCCATCGCCTACCAACTCTATTCCTCTCGCAACTTCCCCCCGCTAGAGGCCCAATTGCCCGAGTTGAAGGCGATGGGCTATGACGCGATCGAGCCATGGCTTCCCGCCTATGAGGCAGGGCCGCTGGCCTTTCGCCGCGCCCTTGATGATGCCGGGCTGAAATGCTTTGGCTTTCACATGCCACTGGACGGTCTGATCAATGAGCCTGATCGTTTCATCGACATCGCCCTGACCCTTGGCGCAACCTACCTGATCCCACCGTGGATTGACCCTGCCCGCCGCGAAAATACCCCGACCTTCTGGTCTGGCATCGGCTCCCAACTGGCCAAGGGGGCAGAGCACGCGGCAAAACATGGTCTGGTCGTCGCGTGGCACAACCATGACTTTGAATTCCGCGCCCTGCCCGATGGCTCCCGGCCCATAGACCACATCCTCGCGCCAGAGGCGGTGAAATTCGAAATGGACTGCGGTTGGATCGTCCGCGCCGGGGCTGATCCAAAGGCGGAACTCACCCGCTTCAAGGACAAGATCGTCATCATCCAGACCAAGGACACCGCCCCAATCGGCACCGCCGTCGATGATGGCTGGGCCGCGACGGGCGACGGGATCATTGACTGGCAGGGCCTTGCGCCGCTGTTTTCAGAAACGACGGCCAACCATCTGGTGACGGAACACGACAACCCCACAGACTGGCGCACATTTGCCCGCCGCTCCATCGACCATTTGCGCCGGATCGGCCTCTGACCAACACTCGCGCAGCCGACGCAACACCGCGATCCGGCTATGCTATCTGCGCTTGGACGCCCATTCAGACAGGTACATCCCGGCGGCAATCGCTATGCCCTGCAATACCATCTGGTTAGAGGTTGGCAGGCCCAGCATCTTGAGCGATTGGTCCAACTGGATCAGGAACAGCGCCGCCCCCGCCACCGCAACCATGCTGCCAATGCCGCCACTGATCGCGGTGCCACCCAAGACCGCTGCCGCAATCGGGGCCAGCAGATAGGGCGCCCCTACATCCTGCGTCGGATTGCGAATGAACCCGGCCAACAGCAGCGACATCATGCCGTAAAGCAGCGCCGCCACGATATAGGCCCCCGCCTGATAGCGCACAATTTCCACGCCCGTCGCATAGGCAGCACGAGGATTGGCCCCCACCGCCTCAAACCGGCGACCGATCACGGTTTTGCGCAGCAGCAGCGTGATGACCACCAAAATCACAAACGCCAACCAGACCGAACTCGGGACACCAAGCAACCGGGCAGACCCCAGATCTGCCAAGGCCGGCGGCACCTTCGACTCCGCCGCCAATCCTTGACGGTACCACAGGTTAAGCCCCGTCGTGACCGCACCAATCGCCAACGTGACGATCAGCGCGTTCAGCTTCAGCACCGCAATCAACAGCCCGTTGACCGCCCCAATCGCGACGGCGACGGCCAGTGCTGCAACAACCGCCAGCAGCAGCCGCTCATTGCTGCCCTGCGATACGCCAACCAGGATCGAACAGGTCAGCCCCACAATCGCCGGAACCGACAGATCAATGCCGCGCCCCATAATCACGATGGCCTGCCCCATCGCCGCAATGGTCAGAAACGCCGCGAACGGGATGATCGACATCAAGGTTCCGGGCGCGACGCTGCGCGGCAAAAACACAGCGCAGCCCAGCAACAACAGCCCCAGCGCAATCCAGATCGCCGCAAAGCGGAGTTGCAGGCCGAAACCGAGAGAAGGCTTGGACGAACGCGCAGTTTTCACCGCAACCGGCACATCGCTTGGCATTTTCGCCTCCGTTTGTTGGATATGATTGGGCAAGGTCATCACTCCGCCGCCACGACAGTCTGGGGCTTTCGGCTGCGCAACAACCGGCGCAACCTGCTGTCAAACTCGGCCAGCCCCGAATAGAGGAAGATCGCCAGCAACGTCATCAACCCGCTCGCGATGACCCCGACCGAGGCCGACAACCCCAAGATCGAAATGACATTGACCATCAGCGTGAAGAAGAACGCGCCAAACAACGCACCGCCAAACGACCCGCGCCCCCCCGACAGCGCAGCGCCCCCCAAGACGGCCGCCGCAATGCTGTTCAGGGCAAAGTTCTGACCCACGGTCGGATGCCCCACCCCCACCTCAGCCCCCAGAAACAGCCCCGCCAGTGCTGCCGTGGCTGAGGCGAGCGCATAGGACCGTATCTGAATACGGTTAACCCTGATGCCATTGCGCCGGGCCGCCTCTTCACGAAACCCCACCGCCTTGACCTCCAGCCCCGACCGGGTCCGGTGCAGCCACCAGTCACCCGCCAACACAGCTGCGATCAGGACAAGACAGGAAATCGGCACGAACCCGATCTTGAGGTGCAACAGGTCCATAAACCCGGCATTGATCGCCCCACCCGGCGTCGGTCGCACGATCAGCGCCACGCCCTGCAAAACCGACAACATCGCAATGGTCGTGATCACCGCGTTGATATGGGCAAATCGCACCAGCGCGCCATTGATCAACCCAACGCCTACCCCCACCGCGAGACAGGCCAGAATACCCAAGAACACCATCCCGCCAGAGGCGCCACTGCCCAGCAGATAGGACGCAGCGACAACGGTCAGGCTCATCAAACTGCCGACCGACACATCCAGACCGCGCACCAGCAGCACATGCAACTGCGCCAAGGCGACCAAACCAGCCGGTGCCGCCGCCTGAAGCATGTGCTTGATATTGATGGGTTTCAGGAACACATCGCTTTCGCTTGCGGCGAAACCACCGACCAGCAGCGTCAGGAATACCAGAAACACCAGCGGCACCCACCAGATCGAACTGCCGTTAACCAGCGTATCAAACGCCCGCGACAACGGGCCACCCGCCTCCGCCTCACGGATCGTCTTGGCATCCCGCACGGTCAGGAAGGACGACACGATCTTTTCCTCGGTCACATCGGCCCCGGTCAGTTCGGTCACGATGCGACCGCGCGAAAAAACGATCACCCGGTCACAGATGCCCGCCAACTCCTGCGCATCCGACGAATTGACGATGCAGGTGCCGTCCTGCCGGATATTCTCGCGCACCACACGATAGATCTCATGGCGGGCACTGGCATCGACGCCCTGCGTCGGCTCGTCGATCAGAATGGCCTTGGCGCCGCTACGGAAACTGCGCGCGAGCACGGCCTTTTGCTGATTGCCCCCCGACAGACCACTGACAGCCACGTCGAGGCTGGCCGCGACCACGCCGAAATCCTGCTTCATCTCGGCAGATTTCTGACGCTCAGGTGCTGCGCGCAACAGACCGCCACTCGAAAAACGGTCCAGCAACGACAGGACCATGTTCTTTTGCACGCCAAGATCGGGAAAGATCGCCTCGCCCTTGCGGTCCGCACTCAGAAACAACAGGCCGTTTTCAAGGGCCGTGCGCGGCGAAGCAAAGTTGACCGGCTGGCCAGCACAGGCCACAGCCCCCCAACCCTCTTCCAACCCGACAAGGGCGCGCAACGCCTCTCGTTGTCCGTTGCCCTCCGCCCCGGCAAAGCCGATGATTTCGCCGGCATGGGCCGTAAAACTGACATCATGGAATTCATCGCCGGACAGACCCCGAACCGTCAGGACCGGCGCGCCGGGATGTTCACATTTCGCCGGATATTCATTGGTGACATCGCGGCCGACCATCAGGCGGACCAGATCGCCCTCTGACAACTCACGCGTAACTGGAAATGTGCCGCGATGCACGCCGTCCCGCAGGATCGTCACACGGTCGGCAAGCTCCAAAATCTCTGGCAACCGATGGCTGACATAAATGATCCCGGTTCCTTGCGCCGTCAGACTGCGGATGATGCCCGTCAACTTGCGCACCCCCTCCAGATCCAGCGTCGACGTCGGCTCATCCAGCAACAAAACTGAGGGTTTAGAGATCAGCGCCTTGACGATTTCCACGAATTGCCGGTGGGCCGGGGTCAAATCCCCCACCAATGCTGTCGCAAGAAATGCCCACATCATAGGGCTTCAACTGGGCTTCAGCCCAAGGCACGATCTGGGAAAACGCGACCGACCCGGATTTTGCGCCCAGAAACATGTTCTGTGCCACCGTCATTTCAAGGATCAGGCTATCGTCCTGATAGACCGTGGACAGCCCCAAATCATGGGCCAACCGTGGGTCGGCAGAGGTTAGTTCACGGCCATTGATCTCAACCCGGCCAGCATCTGGCGTGACAGCCCCGCTCGCCAGCTTCATCAGCGTGCTTTTGCCCGAACCGTTTTCGCCAAGGATCGCGTGCACTTCTCCGGCCAGACATTCGATGCTGACATTGTCCAAAGCGCGCACACCCGGATAGGTCTTGGTCGCCGCTTGCACCTTCAGAACGGTTTGGGTCATGGTCTTGCTCTGCCTACGGTGGTGGATGTGAAAAATGGCGGCCCGGGAGCATGGGCCGCCATGGCGTTCGCCAGCTTACTTGGCGAACATCGCTTTCAGCGTATCCTGATCGACCAGCGTCGAAACTGAGGTTTCCATCGGCAAATCGGGGTTGCACAGCCCCTTGACCGCAGGCTTCATCTTGAACGGCACGTTGATTTGCGCGTCCACGGCGGTCCCGGCAACCGCCATCATCGCGGCCGTCAGGGCAAAGCGCGACTGAAAGTTCTGACCTGAAGAATAGTAGATCTTGAACTTGTCATTCGCCGCCGCTTCCCAGTCGCAGAACAGACCCTGCTCGTCGGTCCGCAAGGCGGCCACAAAGTCCATCGGCTTGTTCGCCGCCTCATAGGCCCGAACGGCACCACGGAAGCCGTCTGCATATTCATAAATATAGCCGTCAACCGGGTCGAATTGCGACAGGGCGGCGGTGACAGCGGTCAACGTACCTTCTTGCGTCCAGTTGGTATCCAGCTTGGCGGCAATCTTCACACCGTCATGCTTGGCCGCCTCAGTCTCAGCGCAGGCTTGCCAGGTTGCCGACAGCGGGTTGCCGGGCGTACCGCCCAAGGCCACGATCGTCTTGGCCGCCGGATTACCCTCAATCACGGCATTCACAAAGCCTGCCCCCAGACCGCAGATGTCTTCTGAGATGTTGGCAAGGTAATCGGTGCCCGCCGTGCCAGAGGTCGTGCCATTGTGCAGCACGACGGTAATGCCGGATTCCTTGGCTTCCTTGATAGCGGGCAACAAGGCGTCCCCGGCATCGGCAAACACCACGATGACGTTCACGCCCTTGGTGGTGTAGGCTTGGATGTCAGAGATCGCCTTGGCTGCGTCGCCACCCGCTGAGGTATATTCGATCCGGCCAATCTCAGGATAGGTCAGCGCCTGTTGGATGAACTCCATCGCCGTCACGCGGCGCCAGACGTTTTCGCCAAAGCCATCGGCATAGGCCACAGTGATCTTGCCACCGGTTCCGGTGTCACAGCTGTTCGCCTTCCAGCATTCCAGCGCCTTGGCCCGCAGTTCCGGCGTCACCGGCATTGCGGCATGGTTGAACGCCTCAACCAAAGCGGGGTTTGCGTCAGTCGTCCCAAGCCGGGACATCATCATATCCGCGGCGGCATCGGCGAACGATGCTGCGGGGCACAGGGCTACCAAGGCACTGGCGGTCAAGGCCTTTTTCCATCCGAAGGTCATAGTTGAAGTCTCCTCTCCTGATATTTCCACCCCTTTGGTCCGGGGCATTTCGTTGGTCTGCGCGCTTGCCGCACCGATCCCCGGCGCCGCGCGGTCAAAACTCTCCGGGCCCGGAAAAATCCGGCCGAGACAATACAGCTTCGGCACCCAACCGGGCGTTGCTTGCCGCTGAATTGCACCCGGTCCTCCCCGGCACCCGAACCTATGGCGTCAGTCTGACGCTCACACGGTACGGTTATATTACCGTAATACAGCATTACGACGCTTGGCAAGAAGATTCGGCAGACTACTGACGGGCAACGATGGGGCGCCCCGACCGAAACCGCGTAAAACCCCGCCAAGACCGTCGGCAACGGTTTTGGCGGGGCAATTTGATTAGGAAAAACCGCACTGAAACGGTCGTGCCGCTACAACCTAAGGACGGGATCGTCCATTTGGCCGCGAAGCCCATATGAGACGTCTCAGGGTCAGGCGGCACGATCCGCGCATCTTATATCGTCAGGGCGCGCGGCACTTGCCCTCTCAAGCGTCAATCCTGACTGCTGCCAGTCGAAAATGACCGAGAAGATGGGCCAGCAACCTCAGAACGCACTTATTGCGCCAGATAACCGCCATCGATCACCAGTTCTGCGCCCGTCATGAAACTGCTTTCATCACTGGCGAGGAACAGCGCGCCGTTGGCGATTTCGCGCGGCGTGCCCGGCCGCTTCATCGGCGTCACCGATACCACGAAGGCGTTCATCCCGGGGTCTTGGCTCTGCGTCAACGGCGTGTCGATGAACCCCGGCGCCAGCGCATTGACCCTTATGCCGTCGCCGACATAGGTGATCGCGGCATTCTTCGACATGATGCCCACCGCGCCCTTGGTGGCGTGATAGACATGCGCCCCACCCACCGCCGCATTGCCCCAGATGGAGCTGACGTTGACGATGGACCCGGCCTTCTGCGCCTTCATCGGGGCAATCACCTCGCGCATGCCCAGGAACACGCCAGTCTGGTTGACACGCATGATCCGGTCCCAATCGGTCAGCGACAGTTCGTGCAGCTGCTCATAGGCGATGATCCCAGCGTTGTTGACCAGAATGTCGATGCGGCCATGCTTTTTCAGGATGCCATCCACGACGCTTTTCCAGCTCTCTTCGCTGCCCACATCCAGCACCACGCCCTCAACCCCAGCAGGATATACCGAAGGATTAGAGGTGCTGCCCGCGATCACCGTCGCCCCCTCTTCAGCGAATCGCTCCACGATCCCCAGACCGATTCCCCGCGATGCGCCCGTCACCAGTGCAACCTTGCCCTTGAGTCTCATTCTTCTCTCCTCCCGTTGCCATTAACCCGCTATGCCCCGGCAGCTTCGCGCTGCTTTCGGTCACATCGGCCTCCTGACATACCGTAATACGGTAATATAATCACGTAAAGCGGGAATCGCCGCTGGTCGTGGACGCATTGGCACAGAAAGATGTTGCGGGATGCGTTCGGGACGTATATCCCTACCCCATGGCAGTATTATCGTATTACGGTATGCGCGTACTGCAAGATTTCGGATGAGGGACTCAAGACATCGCAGCCCTGCGCCACTGTGCGGCAAAATCCGCCTGACTGCACCTGCGATGTCCAAAACGGGAGGAGACGACATGACTGAAGGGCAAACCAAAGGACTCGATGGCCGCGAACTCGACGTGGCAATCATCGGCGCAGGTGTGGGCGGGCTATATGCCTTGTACTGCATGCGTGAAAATCTGGGGCTGAATGTCGAATCATTCGACATGGCCAGCGGCGTCGGCGGCACGTGGTTCTGGAACCGCTATCCCGGCTGCCGGGTGGATACGGAATCCACCGTTTACACCTATTCCTTCGACCTCGACATGTTCCAGAACTGGCACTGGTCCGAACGTTACGCAAAACAGGCTGAGGTACTCGCCTATATGAACGCCGTGGCCGACAAGCACGACCTGAAGCGTTCGATCAATTTCAACACCAAGATCAACCGCGCCGTATGGGATGACGCGACCGACCGTTGGGTTCTGACGACCGCTGCGGGCGAAACGATCCGCGCGCGCTATCTGATTGAGGCGGTGGGCCTGCTCTCATCCTCGTACGCCCCGAAGTTCCCCGATCAGGACAAGTTCAAGGGCCAGATACTGGTCTCGTCGAAATGGCCTGAGGAAGACCCGGATCTGTCCGGCAAAAGGGTCGCGGTGGTCGGAACTGGGTCGACCGGCATTCAGATCATCACCGCAATTGCCGCACGGGTCGGCCACCTGCACGTCCTGCAACGCACCCCGCAATGGGTGGTACCGCTGGGCATCGGCCCGTTCCCGCAAGACGCCCGCGACCGTATCAAGCTCAACCCCACCGGCTTCCGCGATTGGGCGCTGAACACCGGCACGGTCTTTGGCTTTGTCGAAAGTGCCACCTCGGCACTGTCCATCACTCCAGAGGACCGCGAAAAGCGCTACGAAAAGGCTTGGCAAAAGGGCAACGGCTTCAGCTTCATGCTGGAAACTTTCTCAGACATTACCGTGTCGCCAGAGGCCAACAAGACCGCGACCGATTTCATCAAATCCAAACTTGATGCCGCCGTAAACGACCCCAAAATCGCCGCGATGCTGACCCCGACGGACTACTACGCCCGCCGCCCACTTGCAGCCGATGGCTATTACGAAACCTTCAACCGCCCCAACGTGACCCTGCACGACGTGAAGGCCAACAAGATTGAGCGCTACACCGAAAAGGGCCTGATCATCGGCGGTGAAGAGGTAGAGCTTGACGTCATCATCATGGCGACCGGCTTTGACGCTGTGACCGGCAACTATCTCAAGATCGAAACCATCGGTCGCAACGGGGCCAATCTGGCCGACCAATGGACCGGCGGCCCGCGTACCTATGCCGGCATGACAATCGCCGGATTCCCGAACTTCTTCATGGTGTTCGGCCCGTTCAGCCCCTTCACCAGCCAGCCACTGGTGCATGAATGGCAGGTCAACTACTTCACCGACCTGATCAAGTCGGCCGAAACCACGGGCAGCATTGTCGACACCGAAGTGGCGGCCCAGGACGACTGGGTGCAGATCTGTCAGGACGGGCTTGCCGGAACGCTGTTTCAGGTCACCGACAGCTGGATCAATGGCGCCAACATACCCGGCAAACCACGCACCTCGATGTGGTACATGGGCGGCATGGCAAACTACATGGTCGAGTTGAACAACATCCGCGACGACAATTACCGCGGCTTCAAGGTCGGCTGACACCCACCACCCCCTGCATCACAGGGGCGCGGCACCAAAACCGCCGCGCCCAACCACGCTCACAAGGAAAACATCGTGACGCAATCTTATGCAGTCGTGACCGGCGGCGGTCGCAACATCGGTCAGGCCATCTCAGCGCGCCTTCAGCAAGATGGCTACCGCGTCATCGTTCTGGACCGTGAGGTGCCAGAGCTTGCCTCATTGCAGGGCGACGCGATTCAAGTGGATCTGTCGGACGCCGAAGCCACAGCCGAGGTCGCCACCCGGCTCGCCGAGACCCTGCCGATCACTTGCCTGGTGAACAACGTCGGCATCGTCGCTCCCGCCCTGTTTGACGACGTGAAGCTGGAAGATTTCGACCGCCTGATGCACCTGAATGTCCGCACCGCCGTGATCTGCGCCAAGGCCCTTGTGCCCGCCATGCGCCAGCAGGGGCACGGGCGAATCGTGATGAACACCTCACGCGTGACGCTGGGCAAAGAGGCGCGCACGTTCTACTCCGCCACCAAGGGCGCGCTGCAATCAATGTCCCGCACCTGGGCGTTGGAACTGGCCAAGGACAACATCACCGTCAATTGCGTCGCCCCCGGCCCTATCGCAACAACCGCCTTCTGGGACAATAACCCGCCCGACTCGGACCGTTTCCTCAAACTGCGCGCGTCAATCCCCTTGGGTCGCATGGGCACGCCAGAGGATGTCGCCAACGCCGTCAGCTTCTTTTGCGATGCCCGCGCCAGCTTTGTCACCGGCCAGACCATGTTTGTTTGTGGGGGTGTGACGGTCGGATGATGTTCGCTTTGGACGCCGCAACCGTAATATTGTATGTTAGGCCAAACACTGTATATCGCCAAAGCCGCAACCAAGCCTTGGTCGAGTGCGGCAACTGAAAGAGGATTGGGATGTCTGTCACGCCATTGATCGAACGCACTGCCGCCCCACTGCGTCAGCAGGTCGTCAAACATATTCGCGAAGAAATTCTCAGCGGGCGGTTGATTGCAGGTCAACGGCTGGTTGAAAATGTCCTCTGTGACACACTGGGCGTGTCGCGCACTGTCATCCGTGAGGCGCTGCGGCAGTTGGAGTCCGAACACCTGATCAAGGTCTTGCCCAACGCAGGCCCAATCGTGACGGTTCTGACCGAGGATGAGATCCGGTCGATCTATGTCGTCCGCGCCGCGTTAGAAGGGTTGGCTGGCAAGTTGTTCGCGCAAAATGCCACCGCCGAGCAATGCAAATCGCTGATCAAGCTGCGCGACCGGCTGGACAAGGAATACCGCAAGGGCGATGTCGACAGCCGTGAGGATATCAAGGCAGATTTCTACCGCCAGCTTCTGGCCGGTGCCAAGAATGAGATATTGACCGAAAGCCTGCGTTCGATCCATGCCCGCATCGCAATCTTCCGCCGCTTTGCCTTTGTCGATCCGGCGCGGATCGAACCCTCGATTTCTGAGCTGGAAACGATCATCAACGCGGCTGCCGTCGACCGCGATGGCGCGGCGGCTCAGGCCGCCTGTGATCATCACATCCTCTTGGCGGGGGACATGGCAATTCTGGAATATGCCAAACGCAACAAGGAACTGCTGGATCATTGATCAGCGAAAAGGGCGCCCACCGGGCGCCCTTTCTATTGCCTACAACCGCGGGCTCACAGCCTGCGCGTGCCACCGATAGGTGCCATCCGCCTCTTGCTCCAGATCGCCAAGGCCCGGAAACGGGAAATGATAGCCGTGAAATCGGATACCCTCGGCCACCACCTTGGCAAAGATCGCCGCCTTGGCATCGGCCCCTTGCTGCGGATCGGTGTCGTAGTCCATGTGGAAAAACCACTCCGGGTGATGCGGATCAAACACCTGATGGTGCGCCACGTCGCCGGTAAAGACGACCTTTTCGCCCTTGCTTTCAAAGATAAAGGCGCACATCCCCGCCGCATGCCCCGCCACCGAAAAGGTAGAGATACCGGGCAAAATGGTGTCGCCAGCTTTGAAAATCTTCACCCGGTCACGATAGGGAGCCACCGCCTCCAACGTTCCTTTGGTCCAAGGCGCTCGGAAATCGTTGCGCGTCAGGCTTGCCTCATCCGTCCACTCTGCCCAATCGACATCCGTGCAATACAGGTCGGCATTGGGGAACAGGGCAGTCCCATCAGGGTTTATCAGGCCGAACGAATGATCCGGGTGCAGGTGCGTCATCAAGACCGCATCGATGTCAGCCGGATTGATCCCCGCCGCTGTCAGATTCCTTGCCAAAAGCCCCATCTTGTCGCCAAACATCTGTGACGTGCGGCCCATCCCGGCATCAATCAGGAACAGCTTTTCACCCGTGTTCACCACCACCGGGTTCAAATCCATCGGAATGTGATCCAAGGGCAACCGATGCGACTGCTTCAGGCGCAACATCTCTTCCGGGTCGGCATTCGGGAAAATCCCGTCATAGCTGTGATGGATATAGCCATCCCAGATTGTCGTGCATTCCAGATCGCCGACGCGGAACCGATACCATCCGGCGTTTTGGGTGTTAAGTTGTGGTGCTGACATGCTGTCTCCTCCCCTGTTTCTTATGGCGCCAGCCAAGTTTGCACTGGTTGCACTTGCCATATTACGGTATTATAGTCACACAAAGAAACGAGGGCGGCAAGCAAAACCAATCGCCGCTCACAGGAAAAGGCATAGGTCATGGGAAAACCCTGTATCATCTGCGTCGCAATCACCGGGTCTTTGCCGCGCAAGGCCGACAATCCCGCCGTCCCCGTGACGATCACCGAACAGATCGAAAGCACCCATGCGGCGTTTGAGGCAGGGGCCACGATCTGCCACGCCCATGTCCGTGACGAGGCTGAAAACCCGTCGTCCGACCCCGACCGCTTCGCCCGCCTGCAAGAGGGTTTGCATAAGCACTGCCCCGGCATGATCATCCAATTCTCAACCGGCGGTCGGTCTGGGGCAGGTCAGGCGCGCGGCGGCATGTTGCCCTTGCGGCCCGACATGGCGTCCCTGTCCGTGGGGTCCAACAACTTCCCGACCCGGGTTTATGAGAACCCGCCTGATCTGGTGGATTGGCTCGCGTCCGAAATGCGCACCCATGACGTCAAGCCAGAGGTAGAGGCCTTCGATCTGTCCCATATCTTTCAGGCCGCCGCGATGAACCGCGATGGTCGCATCCTCGGCGCGGCCTATGTGCAGTTCGTGATGGGGGTCAAGAATGCGATGCCGGTCGACCGTGAGGTGTTTGAGTTCTACATCAAGACCGTACAACGCCTGATGCCCGACGCGGAATGGTGCGCGGCAGGGATCGGCCAGCACCAGTTGACGATCAATGATTGGGCGGTCAGTCTGGGCGGCCACGCCAGAACCGGCCTCGAAGACAATGTGCGGCTGGACAAGACCACCCTTGCCCCATCAAACGCCGCCCTGGTGCGCCGGGTGGTGGATCTGTGCGGCAAATACGACCGCCCGGTTGCAACCGCCACCCAAGCCCGCACCATCCTCGGGCTTCGGGCAAGTTAATATCGGGTTTAAACTGAAAAACTAATCCATTGATTTAGAACAATAATCGCAAGTGTCCACATGCGGACACTTGCGATTTTCAGTCGCTGATGGCCGCCTCAGCCGACCGTCCACCAACTGCGGTCACCCGCAAAAGCCCGCTCCAACACCGCCGTTACCGAAGCCGCCGTCATCGGCGCGGGGTTGTTCAAAACCAGACGGGTCGCAAGAATAGAAGAAGCAGAGATCTGCGCGAAATGCTCGGGCAAGATCCCGATAGCGGCGATATCAGGCGGGCAGCCCACCTGCCCCAACAACTCATCAATCCGCAAGATCGCCGCCCGGGCCGTTGCCAGCTCTGTCGGGCCGTCGGGAATGCCAAGGATACGGCCAATCCCGGCAAACTGCGCCGTCGCATGAGGCAGATTGAACCGCATCACATAGGGCAGCAACGCCCCCACCCCAAAGCCATGCGGGGTGTGCCCGATCGCCGCCATCGGGCTCTGAATTGCATGGGCTGCCGCAGTCCCGGTCGTATTGATCGCCATGCCCGCACAATAGGCCGCAAACATCACGTCAGACCGGGCCGCAAGATCCGACGGGTCCGCCACCACGCCCGCCAATGCCCCGTTCATCAACCGCAGACCTTCGGCACAGAAAACATCCGTGATCCGGTTCTTGCCGACATAGATCTGGGTCGCGATCTGTTCCGCGCTCGGGTTCTTCGGCCGGGCCGTGAACGCCTCAACCAGATGCGACAAGGCATCCGCCGCCGTGGCCGCCGTCAAACCGGGCGGGCAGGACAATGTCAGTTCAGGGTCAATGATGGCGGCAAAGGGTTCGATATTGGCGTCGGCAATCGCCATCTTCATTTGCCGCTCTTCATCAAACACAATCGCCAGACTGGTCACCTCAGCCCCAGTCCCGCCGGTAGTAGGCACCGTCAGTATGGGCAACGCGGGCTTGGGCACCTTGAACTCACCAAAATAGTCCCGGACGTCCCCACCATTGGCCAGCACCGCCGCCACCGCCTTGGCAAGGTCCAGACAAGAGCCGCCGCCAATCCCGATCACAGCCTCAATTCCTGCGCCGCCAAACTGCGCCACCGCCTCGACAATGTTCGACCGCGGCAGATCGGGCAAAGCGCGGTCATAGACCGACACCTTCACGCCCGCACCAGCCACGTCTGCGGCCATGGCCTTGAATTCCGCAGTCGTCGCCATCCTCTCATCCGTGACGATGAGAACATGCTGCGCCACCCCCGACGCGATGCGCCCCAACTGCCGCCGCTGGCCGGGCCCAAACAGCACCGAGCGTGGCTGACGGACGAGGCCCAGGCCCAGCTTGTTCTCCATCGTCATCTCAAACACTCCCCTTGGGCTCATTGACAGTCACAGCCATGTACTTCTTTTCCAGAAACTCATAGATGCCGTCCTGCCCCGCCTCTCGACCCAACCCAGAGGCCTTGGTGCCGCCAAAGGGCGCGGCCGGATCGGCCATGATCCCCCGGTTGATCCCGACCATACCAAATTCCAACCGCTCACCAAAGGAGACTGCGCGGTCGATATCCCTCGTAAAGACATAAGAGGCCAAGCCAAACCGCGAGTCATTGGCAAAGTCGAGCGCCTGCGCCGCGTCGTCGACCGCAAAGACCGCGGCCACCGGGGCAAATAGCTCACGGCTGCACATCACATCATTGCGGGTCGGAAAACGGATGACAGTCGGTTCAAAGAAATAGCCGGGGCTCTGGACCGCGCGTCCACCGGCCAGAACCTCCCCCCCCGCTTTGACCAGATCTTGGATTGTATCATAGAGCCGGTCTCGCTGTTTGGCCGAGATCATCGGCCCGACGTCCACCGGGTCCATCCCGTTGCCCACCGTCAGCTTCCTCACCTTGTCGACGAATTTCGCGGTAAATTCGGGTTCGACCTTCCGATCTACAATGATTCGATTTGCGGCGACGCAGGCCTGACCCGCATTGCGGAATTTGCAGATGATGGCCTGATCCACCGCGAGATCAATATCAGCGTCGTCCAGGACGAGGAACGGCCCATCGCCCCCCAGTTCCATCGACGCATTGACGATGTTCTCCGCGGCGAGTTTCAGCAAGATGCTGCCCACCCCGGTCGATCCGGTAAAGCTGACTTTCCGCAACCGTGGGTCGCGCATCAGCCTGTCGGAAATCGCCGAAGAGGTGGTTGTGTGCAGCAGGTTCACGACACCCGGCAGGAAATCCTGCATCCTGCAAGACCTGCACAAACGCAGCACAAGTAAGGGGCGTTTCTTGGGCTGATTTCGTCACTACGGTGCAGCCCGCGGCCAAAGCCGCCCCGGCTTTGCGGACGATCATCAACAGCGGGAAATTCCACGGCGTGATCAGAAGACAGGGTCCGACTGGCGCGTGGCTAACCACGACGCGGAAACCTCCGTTGGAACTAGACGCATAGGTGCCGTGGACATGCGCCACTTGCTCGGCGAACCATTGAAAGAAATCGGCCGACAGTTTGAACTCTGCCCGGGATTCTGTCAGGGGCTTGCCGCTTTCCAGCGTCATCGTCCTCACGATCATGTCTTCGCGTTCCAGCATGAGAGCATGGGCCGCATGCATCAAATTGGCCCGGGCGCGCGGGGCAAGTCTGCGCCAAGCGTCTTGAGCCGCGACCGCCGCATCCAATGCAAGGGTGGCGTCGTCTGCCGTCGCGTTTGCCACACGGCCAAGTTCAGCACCATCCGCCGGGTTGGTTACGCCAAAGTGCGTGCCGCCAGAGCGCCACTCCCCACCAATGAATAGGCCGGTCGGAATTCGGCCAGGGTAGGCCGTACCGGTTGGATTGGATTGGATTGGCTCAGGCATGGTGTTTCTCCCGTTGGACCTAAGGATGCGTCTCTATGTCGGATTACCGTATTACGATCTTATACTAATACCATCATCCGAGCCGCCGCAAGGGTGAAGTGCAGGCAACTGCCCGTAGTTGTCGGTCAATCGGTTGAATATTTTGATGCGGAATCCCACCTCGGCACCAATTGGCACTGAGGTGACACTCCCCGTTGGGGGAGCTTCCCCAACAGATCGGAGTTCGACCGCGCTCGACCTAAGCGATGATTGAATTCTCGATGAACAGAAACGATGAGAAACGCGATGCCGATGACTGCCACAAACTGCGGCTGACCAAAGGACACGGATATGGGAGTTGTTTATCGTTCTTTTGGCGAGGCTAGATCTGCCAACGGGCGCAAGTCACAGCGTCCCACGCCCAACCTGATGGCTCAGAACTGCAAGACGAATGGGGGATCAGTGTCAGGCAAACCCTTTGCGAAGCATCGACATTTTTGCAGAGAATGTGCCGCCGCCAACCATGATCGCGGTCAGATCCCCAGCCGCGCGCGGGTCCGGTGCGGCCTCAGTCACCCGAAACAGTGTCACCGCGAAAAACGCCATATCCGACCGGGTCGTGGCCCCTTGCCGGCGCAGAGTTTCCATCGTGCCGCGCACCCAGTCTGCCAAGGCATCCCCGGCAAACCGAGCTGCAGCCATGGGGAATTCCTGTGCAATTTGCCCGGCAATTTCGGCTTTCCACCGCGCAAGCGCGTCCTTTTCAAACGCTGCGGCAAGCTCTTTGCTGATCGTGATCATCCCATGGCCTCCGTCAGAATGTCTTGCAGCGGTGGCACTGCCCGCGCCGGGTACAAGTCCGCAGCCAACTGCGCCTTTGGCACGCCGTATCGTTTTGCATCGGCATTTAAACCTGCCAATGCCGCCTCACGCTGCGCCGCGACCAGTTTGCCCGCCGCCGTCTCAATCGCCGCCTGACTGGTCGCGTCAAACCCCCTTGCAGCGATAGCCCAGCCGCGCTGGGTTCGCAGCAAGGCGGCGGCATCAACGATTCCTGCCATTCCGGCGATTTCGCCATCGTCGTTCCAGCCAAAGCGGACATAGATGCTACGGTCATGCGCCGTCATTGGCAGTTTACGCTGGGCCCGGGTTAGGGCGGACAGGTCGCGTTGAAATGCCGCGTCCTGCACGACGGGCCCGACCCAATCCTCCGCAGCTTCGGGGTCTACGACACGACCGCGAAACGCCTCAAGCCACGCGGCCCAGCGTTCGGCCTCGGCAGGTGGCAAGGTAGGGGCAAATTTGCCCGTCAGATTTCGGAACATGCCGCGCCAGAAGGAAGTTGCTGGCAGCGTGTCATCGTCGAACGGCAGTTGTTCCAACACAGCCGACACGACAGGCCAGTCACTGCCCAACACCTTGGCAAGTGCTGGACGTAGCTCCTCGGCAAAGGGCGTGGCACGTTCAGGCACTGTTCCGGTTGCGGCGAGGGCCTGTGCCAGATTGACCCTGCGAAACGGCACAGGGCAAAGGGCCGCCAGCACAGGTTGGGCGCGGTCCAATCCGCATTCCGCCACGACCGCTGTCCAGGATCGATCCGACCGCGTCATGGCACCGGCACCATATTGGCCAGCGATTTGGCACTTGGCGCGGTGTCCATCAGGTGTTTGACCAGATCCGAACCGGATTTCCCAGTCTTGTCGGCCCATTGTTCCAGATCATGTGGATCGGGCATAGCCGACGCGACCTTATCGGCAACACCCTTCCATTCGTCCGCCAGCGGGTTGTCGCGGCCCAAGAGGTTGGCTACCTCGCCGGGGATCGGATTGCCGTCACTACAGCCACCAGCATCGTGATCGTCCAGCAGGCCCATCACATTCTTCTTCAAATCCTTGATCTGATCCGACCCTTTTTGCCAAGCAGAGGTCAAAGGGCTGTTCGGACCGTAAAGCTGATTGGCCAACTTGTCCTTCAACCCGTTCACCTCAGCCAGGGCCGAGGCCATTAGCCCATCCAGCGCCTTCATCAGATCATCAAGCGCCTGCTGCGCCTGTTTCATTGCAGCGTCGGCCAGCTTCTTGGCATCCGCCAAGGCCTTTTCGGCCATCTGTTCGGCTTGTTTGACGGCCTCGTCGGCCTTCTTTTGGACATCGGCCACGGCTTGCTGTGCCGCTTTCTTGGCGTCGTCCACTGCCTTTTCGACCTGCGCTTGCGCGTCCTTGATGGCCTGCTCGGCCTGCTTCTCAGCGTCTGCAATCGCGTTTTCGGCCTTGGCCTTTGCGTCATGCACGGCTTGTTCGGCCGCTTGCTTGGCGTCATTAACGGCCTTCTCAACCTGCGCTTGGGCGTCCTTCACTGCGTTTTCGGCAGCGGCTTTAGCGTCCTTCAGCGCCTTCTCGGCCTGCTGTTCGGCATCCTGGACTGCCTTTTCTGCCTTCGCCTCGGCATCCTTGACGGCATCTTCAACGGCCTTCTTCGCGTCATCGACCGCCTTCTCAGCCTGCTTTTCGGCGTCTTTCACAGCCTGTTCGGCCTGCTGTTTGGCCTCGTCAACAGCCTTGTCGACCTGCGCTTTGGCGTCCTCCACCGCCTTCTCTGCCTGAGCTTCGGCATCTTCCAGCGCCTTTTCGGCTGCCTTCTTGGCGTCGTCTGCCACCTTTTCGGCGGCTTGCGTGGCATCCTTGACCGCCTGCGCCGCCTGTTTCTGGGCGTCAGCCACCGCCTTTTCGGCCTTGGCTTTGGCGTCATCGGCAACCTTCTCAGCCTTGGCCTTGGCGTCATCCACGGCTTTTTCGGCCTGTTTCTGGGCATCCTTGGCAGCCTGCTCCGCTTGGTTCTTGGCGTCGTCGACGGCCTTTTCGGCCTGTGCTTGGGCGTCTTGCACTGCCTTTTCAGCTGCGGCCTTGGCGTCTGCGACGGCTTGCTCGGCCTTCTGTTGGGCCGCTTGAACAGCTTGTTCGCCTTTTTGCTTTGCATCAGCCAAGGTCTGACCGCCTAACGGCGCGGCGCTCGCAATCGCATCATCAGCCATTTGTTTGGCATCGGCCACCGCTTGGTCGGCTTGTGCCTTTGCATCGGCGACCGCTGTCTCAGCCTGCGCCTTGGCGTCATTGACGGCTTGCTCGGCTGCGGATTTAGCGTCGTCGATGGCCTTCTCTGCGGCTGCCTTGGCATCTTCTGCGGCTTTTTCAACTTGTGATTTGGCCTCATCCACGGCTTTTTCAGCCTCAGATTTGGCATCCTCGACGGCCTTTTCAGCGGCGACCTTGGCGTCGTCTACCGCTTTCTCTGCCTGCTGTTCGGCGTTCTTGATGGCATCTTCGGCCTGCGACTTGGCAGCCTCTGCGGCCTTCTCGACTTGGTTCTTTGCGTCTTCAACCAGCTTTTCGCCCTGCTTGATCGCATCGTCGGCGGCTTTCTCGGCGGCCGCCTTGGCGTCGTCGACGGCTTTTTCAGCTGCGGCCTTGGCATCTTCGACCAGCTTTTCGCCCTGCTTGATCGCGTCATCAGCAGCTTTCTCAACCTGCTGTTTGGCGTCCTTCACCGTCTGTTCGGCCTGTTTCTTGGCGTCGGCCACCGCTTGTTCGGCCTGATTCTTGACGTCTGCCATAGCCTTTTCGGCCTGTTGTTCGGCAGCCTTCACGGCATCTTCGGCTTGGTTTTTGGCGTTTTCAGCAGCCTTTTCTACCTGCTGTTCAGCGTCTTTGACCGCTTGCTCAGCTGCCTTCTTGGCGTCATCGACCATCTTCTTGGCCTGTGCTTCGGCGTTGTGCACGGCATCCTCGACCTTTGCCTTGGCATCATCAACTGCCTGCTCCGCCTGTTTCTCTGCGTCTTTGACCGCCTGTTCCGCCTGATCCTTCGCATCCTCAACCAGCTTTTCGGCCTGCTTCAAGGCGTCTTCTATCGCCTTTTCGGCCTGCGCCTTGGCTGCGAGGGCCGCCTTTTGTGCGGCCGCAATCTGATCCCGCAGCGCCTGCTCAGCCGCCTTCAGAGCTGCTTCGCCCTGTTTGATCGCATCATCCAGTGCGTTCTGCCCCTGTTGAATTGCGCCCTGCACGAACTGTTGGCCCTGCGCGGCCGCATCGTCGAGCATGTCGGCACCTTTCATGACCTTGTCGCCGATCTGGCTGGTCAGCTCTTGGCACAGGTTGGGCAATTCCGGGAACGGGCAGCTTTGGACGATTGAGGATGCCATGGGTCAGGTTCCACACCAGTAGGTTATTTTGCGTCGGACGGCGGCGATCATAGGTCTGCCTCGGCCTTGTCGAGCCAGCTGCCGTCCGCCCATTCGACCCGATCTATCCAGTCGAGAAACTTGGCGCGTTGCGCTGGTGACGTTCCATTCAGAAACACCTTGATCACCCTCGGGTCCCAATAGCGGAACAGCACCTCTCGACTGGTGCCTTCGATTTTTGCCAGATTGAATTTGCGCAGCGATTGGCGGACCGAAAGGATGTCGACCTTGGAGTAAACGTAGTAGCCCCAAGGCACCGACGCGCCCCATGCGGTGATCGTCCGTGCCACCTCTGGCACCCGTGTCAGGTCTACCAGCCACGGTCCAACGTCGAGAACCTGGGGTGCCATGGATCGCGACAGCAACGGCTCGGCCACCGCGGACATCAGTTTGGGCACCACCGGGCGCAGCGCGGCGGCACTGGCCAAGTCCAGCACAGCATAGCAGAAAGCCCCATTGATCTGCGGTGGGACCGTCAGGTTTTCATCCTCGGTTACCATTTCTTCCTCTGGTCGCTTTCCTTCATTGGCCTTAGCCACACGGTTTTACAGCTTTGCGCATTGTTCGCAGAAAGGCAGGCCATCGGCCGCCGCCGAGAGCAAACATTCGGCCTGCTTCAGCCCATCAACGATCGGGTCAGCCAGCTTCTCCAGTTCAGACGGCAGCTCCGGTCTGGGCCGTAATTTCAAGGGCGGAGCCTTGGGCTTTGGGATCGGCGCTCCGGGCGCGGGGGGGGGAGGTGCCGTGCCGCCGCCCTGCGACCCTGCGTGGGACGGAGTCGGACCGGGCTGACGCGTCTCGGCTATTCGCAAGGCACCAGTAGCCAGTCGGCCGGCCAGATATTGCAAAACATGGCGGTCCGAGGATGGCATTGACGCACCGCCCCGCAAATCCGCGCGCCATGTCTCGCGGAAATGTTGCAGATTGTCATGTTCGACAGCAGCTCGGCGCAGCAGGCGAAGTGCCTCTCCGGCATCAAAAAACCTGCGAGAACCAGCCCGCTTGTTGCCGTCGCCTACCAGGTAAATCCTGTCCATTTTGATACCAATAAGTATGCCGATTAGGATTGAAAACAAATTGTCTGAATATTAAGCGCCATGCCTGATTTTGCCCGACATCCTCATGTCGCTGCCGTTGGTCCGAAAGATCGCCTGATTTTGCGTTCGGATCAAGCATTTCGTGCTGAGGGTGGCGTCCGCGTAGGCCATAGCCTCGGGCAGCCCTATGCGGCGCAGGAAGATAGCTCGGCTTCAGACTAGTGCGTGTAACTGCAATCGCAACTAGTTTTCGCGAAACAGTTTGCAACACAGACGCGTCCAGCGGCAGACATTTTTGCCTTCCTCTATGCTGGTCATGGAACTGCACCACCCAGTCGGGCTACATCGGCAGGGTGGTTACGAGAAACCCCAAACGGACGAAAACCGGCTGGATACCATTTGATCTTAGGGGCGCGGGCTTGTCGCCATGTATTCGGACGGCACATGGTGTCCGCGCCTTACCAGCTTTTCGGTCATGATTGTGGTGCGCATGGTCAGAGCAGATGTGATGAATGCCATTGTGCAGCCTGCCAAAAGCGGCAACAGGCAGTCGAACTGCCGGGTAATTTCCATTGCAAAAACGATGGAGGTGAACAGGGCCCGCGAGGCGCCCGCAAAACTTGCAGCCATGCCGATCAGGCCCGCCATTCGCAAATCAACGCCCGCGCCGGGAAACACAGCTTGCATGGCCTGACCGATCAGCACACCAACACCACCCCCAATCGTGAAGATCGGCGCGAGGGTTCCGCCCGAAGTCCCGCTGCCAAGTGCGATTGACCATGACAGGAATTTCAATCCGCAGAACACGGCAAGGGTGATTCCGACGAATTGACCGCTGAGGATGCGGTCGATGTTCTCATAGCCAACGCCCAAAGTATGCGGCGAGGCCACGCCAACCAGCCCGACCACCAGACCGCCAATGGCTGGCCACCACATCCAATGTAGCGGCAACTTTTCGAACATATCCTCAATGAAGTAAATTGATCGCGACATGGCGACCGCAAACAGACCCATAATCGCGCCTTCAAGCACATAGGCCAGAAGGGCGGATTCCGTTGCCGGTTGAAGGATGTCGACGTGGAACAGCGGTGCTGCACCGAACAGAAGTGGGCGCAGGGCTATCGCGGCAAGCGTCGCAGCAGTCACCGGAATGAACGACCTCGGGCGAAACTCGAACACCAGCAATTCGATTGCCAGCAGAATTGCCGCCACAGGCGTACCGAAGATAGCGGTCATTCCCGCAGCCGCACCCGCTGCCAGCAGTGTTTTGCGCTCTTGTGCCGTGACATGGACAATTTGTCCGAGCCAAGATCCGAGGGCCGCCCCAGTTGCAATGATTGGCCCCTCGGCCCCGAACGGACCGCCGGTGCCGATCGCAATTGCAGCTGAAAGTGGTTTCAGGAAGGTCATGCGCCTTGGAATTCGGCTTTCGTTCGTCAGCACTTGCTCCATCGCTTCCGGGATGCCGTGACCGCGGATCGCCTTTGAACCATAGCGCGCCATCAGCCCCACGAGGACCGAGCCGCAGATCGGCACGATAATGACCCAAAGACCCAGAGTGTTGTCCGCTGGCGAGGCAAAGTCAGTCGATATCTTGCCAAAGAAGGCAAGGTTCGTGATCAGCCCGATCAGATCGACCAACGCGCGGGCAACGACGGCAACCACAGCGGCGATCCCAACGCTCATCAGGACGATTGCCATGGACCGGCGGTCGAGCGCTTTTGCGTGACGCTCGACCCCAGCCTCTTCAAGTGTTGGCGCAATGCCGACAGAAATCGGAAGGCCGGGCGTGGTGGAGGCTTCTTCTACGGGATGGCGGCTCATTCTGGGGCGACCTTGCTGCTTGATTTCTTCTCGAAAAACATGATGGGGGCTTCGTCGGCCAACCCTGCCCTGCCGATGAGCGCCTCAAGACCGCCCGCCAGTTGTGAGACAGTCCGAGGCGGCAATTCCTGCAATGCCTGCATCAGCTTCTCCTGTGCGGTGACTGTAGTTCTGTCTGCGGCGGCCTTTCCGGCGTCGGTCAAACGCAACTCACATCGACGGCCATCGTCTGGCGCGCGCACCCGCAGCACCAATCCCCCGCCTTCGAGACGACTGACGACTTCGGATACCGTACTTTGGTGTGTGAACGTCAGCCCAGCCAACTCATTCACTGACAGGCCCTCGCGCGCGGCGATGTGTTTCAGAACCAGCGCCTGTGCTCCCGTGATGTTGGAGCTTTGTTCGCAATACGCAGAGGACTGGCGCAAAGCCTGAACAATCCTACGCAGGGCATCCATGATTACTTGGGGATCGGACGTCATTGAAGCCTCGTCAGCATGCGAATCAATATGGGAACCCATATGATTTGCCGATTACTCAGATGACGATGTTTTGTCGAGCAGCTTCCGGTCAAAAAGCTAGATGGCCGCCCTGCGCCTTTAGGTCCGCAGTCCCTAGCGCACCACGTGGGCCACTGACTTCTGCGCAGTTGTCGATCCGGCCTTAGCGGTTCAATTTGCGTCCGGAATAGAAATATGAGCCTGTAAGCAAACTGTCGCAGCCGTGCGCTTCGACTTATCGCCAGATCCGTTGCTATTGGGGTGCCGAATGTCCGACTATATCCTCTTGTTCCTCGCTGCGTTTGGGGCAGGCGTTTTGAACACGATTGCAGGAGGTGGAACCTTTCTTACGTTTCCGGCGCTGGTTTTTGTTGGCATTCCCCCGGTCGTCGCGAACGCAACCAGCGCGGTTTCCGTTTTCCCCGGCTATCTTGCTGGCGCGATGGGGTTTCGCACTGAGTTGCGCCAGTTTGATCGAAAGCGGCTGATGCGGCTGATTGCGATCACGTTTGTTGGCGGTTTTGCTGGATCAGTGCTGTTGTTGGTGTCCTCCAACAAGGCGTTTTCCGTCGTTGTGCCATTCCTGCTTCTGGCCGCCACCTTTGCTTTTCTGTTTGGTGACAGGGTCCGCGCGTGGGCCGCCGGAAACCGTTTGGCCGTAACACCTGAAGGCGGGCTGGGCATGCTGGTGGTGAGCGTCTATGGGGGGTATTTCAACGGCGGTCTGGGCATCGTGCTTTTGGCACTGTTCTCTCTGTGGGGGATGTCCGACATCCACCGGATGAACGGTCTGAAGAACGGCCTTTCCTTTGCCCTGTCAGCTGTTTCCGTTGTCACATTTGCCGTGGCCGGGGCTGTCGAATGGCGACAGGCGTTCGTAATGATGATCGCTTCGACGCTCGGTGGCTATGCTGGCGCCCCGATGGCACGGGCCCTTCCCAGACACGTCGTCCGCGGCTTCATCGCCATTATCGGATTCGGCATGAGCGGCTTGTTTTTCTACCGACTTTTCACTGCATGAGAGCATCCGTTTTGATCTGCCCGTCGGTCGCCAAGTCATAGCGAGAGTTTGCAGGTTTGTGCCCTGAATCCCAACTTTAGACCGCCGGACGCCCGGGTTTTCCGGTTCTGCTCATGGGCACGGTCTGATTACTCCACTGGAATTGTGGATAATATTCGGCACAAGGCGCACCGTCGAATGGCTGCGCTTCGTACACGCGATCGACAAGCTTAATGACACATCGATCCGCCCGGCGCCCACCAACCCGAGGCCGTTGGCTTCATCGGCAATGCCAAGAAAGCCGCCAAGTAAATCGTGGGCGCAGCGACCGCCATTTTGCCGCAGACCGGCAGCAAGTAGCCCCGTCTGATTGGGAACGACGATCGCTGGCCGAAGTGGTCGGCTCTATGCCAATTCTCAGCCCCGCTTTCATTCTGCAGTGAAGATAGCGCCAGACTGGTCGCTCCTTTTTGTTGAGAAGGACTCGGATCGCCAAGTTTCGACAGTGCGGCAATTCTCGCCACGTCCCCCATTCGCACCGAATGCCACCGCAAGGCACTTCCCAATATCGACGGTTGAACATTCCCTGATGACGTCCAACGTAAGACTGGAAACTGCGACCGTTACCGCCTAACAAAGTCTTACCAGCTACCGGCAAGTTCAGCAGGATGCGTCACATCCCTGTCGTGCGTGCGGGTTACGGAGAGCCGGTCAACATAGGAGGATAGCCAAATGATGCTCAAAACTGCACTTGGACTGACGGCAAGCCTTGTGGCGATGCTATCGACGACGGTCGTTTCCGCCCAAACGCTTGCCGAAATCGAGACCGCTGCAAAGGCCGAAGGCACACTGACGACCATCGCGCTGCCGCACGACTGGTGCGGATATGGCGATGTGATTGCAGGCTTCAAAGCAAAGTACCCTGAGATCAGCGTCAATGAGTTGAACCCGGATGCGGGCTCGGCCGACGAAGTCGAGGCGATCAAGGCCAACAAGGACAACAAGGGTCCGCAGGCACCGGACGTAATTGACGTGGGTCTGTCCTTTGGCCCCAGCGCCAAGGCCGACGGACTGACGCAACCCCACAAGGTCGCGACCTGGGACCAAATCCCAGATAGCGTCAAGGACGCCGACGGCCATTGGTACGGCGACTATTACGGCGTGATGTCCTTCATCGTGAACAAGGATCTGGTCGCGAACGTGCCGCAAGACTGGGCTGACCTTCTGAAGCCGGAATATGCAGGCATGGTGGCTTTGGCGGGCGACCCGCGCGCCTCAAACCAGGCGATCCTGGGTGTTCTGGCCGCCGGGATGTCCACCGGGGCCGCTCCGGGCGAAGCTGCCGCCAAGGCAGGTCTTGAGTTCTTCAAGGCGCTGAACGACGCGGGCAACTTCGTCCCGGTCATCGGCAAAGCCGGCACGTTGGCACAAGGCACGACGCCCATCATGATCATGTGGGATTACAACGCCCTTGCAGCCCGCGACACACTGGCCGGGAACCCACCGGTCGAGGTTGTGGTGCCGAAGTCGGGCGTTTTGGCCGGGGTTTATGTGCAGGCCATCTCTGCCTATGCGCCCCAACCGAATGCCGCAAAGCTGTGGATGGAGTATCTCTACAGCGACGAAGGTCAACTTGGCTGGCTGAAGGGCTATTGCCACCCGGCACGCTTTAACGCGATGGCCGCCGCTGGCAAGATTCCGCAAGATTTGCTGGACGCTTTGCCCCCGGCAGCTTCCTACGAGGCCGCCTACTTCCCGACCTTGGACGAGGTAAACTCCAACAAAGCCGCCGTCACAGCGGGTTGGGACGCGGTTGTCGGCGCCAACGTCCAGTGACCTGACTTTTCACAGCGCCCTGTCCCGGATGATCCCGGGGCGGGGCACCCCTCACCACGGCCAATAGACGCCTTGGGAGGTTCAACAGATGAGATATTCACCCATGCCTGAAGCCACCCCGCTCCGCCGGATCAGACGGCGCCTGCCTGTCGAGTGGCTGGGCATCATGCCCTTCGTGGCCTTTGCGCTGCTGTTCCTGATTATGCCGACGATGAAGATCGTGATCGGCGCATTTCAGACGCAAGATGGCGGCTTTACGTTGCAGAATCTGATCGACCTAAACACTGACTCGATCCGAAGCGCCTATATCACCTCTATAAAACTGTCGCTAATAACAGCGCTTCTAGGATGCGCTGTCGGCTTTGCGATGGCTTCGGCGGTGGTCTTCGGTGGGCTTCCCAAGCGTGTCCGCGGCCCGCTTATGACCTTCTCAGGTGTAGCGTCGAATTTTGCCGGTGTGCCGCTGGCCTTTGCCTTTATAGCGACACTTGGTCCAGCCGGACTGGTTACCCTTTGGCTGAAGACCGAATTCGGCATCAACCTGCGCGCCATGGGTTTCAACCTGCTCAGCTTCTGGGGGCTGGTCGTCACCTATCTGTTCTTCCAGATCCCTCTGATGATCTTGATCGTTACCCCGGCGCTTGACGGGTTGAAGCGCGAATGGCGCGAAGCGGCGGCGGTTCTGGGTGCAACCGGTTTGCAGTATTGGCGCATGGTCGCCTTGCCGATCCTGTTTCCCTCCCTTCTTGGGACCTTCGCGCTGCTTTTCGCCAACGCATTCGGGGCCGTAGCAACGGCTTTCGCGTTGACAGGGCCACAGTTGAACATTGTTCCGATCAAGCTTTTTGCGCAGATCCGTGGCGATGTTCTGGGCAATCCGAACCTTGGCTACGCACTGGCCTTCGGGATGATCGTGATCACCGGACTTGCGAACGTCATCTATATCGTGCTGCGAACCCGGTCGGAGAGGTGGCTGAAATGAAACGCCTTTTCGCTTGGTCGGCGCTTGTTCTGGGCACCTTGTACTTTCTGCTGCCGCTAGTGGGCATGACAGAGTTCAGCCTGAAAATGCGCCGGGGGGTCTACTCCCTAGATGCCTATGCGCGGGTGTTCGAAGACCCGCGTTTCTGGAACACCTTCAGCTATTCCCTGATCTTGGCGGCTGCGACCATTGTGTTTGGCGTGCTGCTTGTCGTGCCAACCGCCTATTGGGTGCGGCTGAAATTGCCTCAGGCTCGTCCGGTCATCGAGTTCATCACGCTCTTGCCACTGGTCATCCCGGCCATCGTAATCGTCTTTGGTTATATCCGGCTCTACAATACGTCGTCTTTCCTGCCAATGACCGGATCGGCGCTGGGCACAGATATCCTCCTGACCATGGGCTATGCTACTTTGGCCCTGCCCTATATGTACCGCGCCGTAGACACCGGAATGCGGACAATTGACGTCGCCACCCTGACAGAGGCGGCGCAAAGCCTTGGCGCAGGCTGGTTTACCATTCTCGCGCGGATCATCCTTCCGAACGTATTGGTCGCAGTGCTTTCAGGGGCGTTCCTTACCCTAGCCATCGTGATTGGTGAGTTTACAATGGCAGCGCTTCTGAACCGACCCGCCTTTGGACCATTCATGCAGCTTTTGGGCGCAAATCGCGCGTATGAGCCTCCTGCCCTCGCTGTGATCGCCTTTGCCATCACTTGGGGCTGCATGGGGCTGATCCAGCTTGTCACCCGCTTCTCGAAACATGAAAGGGCGAAAGCCTGATGGCATTTCTTGACTTGACCAACCTTGAGAAGACCTTTGGCGCGAACCGCGTGGTCAAGGATTTCAGCCTGAACATCGAAAAGGGTGAATTCGTATCGCTGCTTGGCCCCTCGGGCTGTGGGAAGACGACCGTCCTGCGGATGGTGGCAGGGTTTGAGACGCCAACATCGGGCAGCATTAGTATTGATGGTCAGGATGTGACAGGCCAACGCACGAACCAACGCGCCATCGGCATGATGTTTCAGGCCTATGCCCTGTTTCCCAACATGACCGTCGCAGACAACGTGGCCTTCGGCCTGAAGGTGAAGGGAATTCCGCGGGATGAACGCGAGGCCCGCGTGACCGAGATGCTGAAACTGATTGGTTTGCCGGATCTGGCCTCTAGGTTCCCGTTCCAACTCTCGGGCGGTCAACAGCAGCGTGTGGCACTCGCCCGTGCCTTGGCGCCAAGCCCACGGGTACTGCTACTGGACGAACCCCTTTCCGCGCTGGACGCCAAGGTGCGCGTCTCTCTGCGCAACGAGATCCGCGAGATCCAGCGCGAGCTGGGGATCACCACCATCTTCGTAACCCACGATCAGGAAGAGGCGATGTCGATATCCGACCGCATCGTGGTGATGAACGGGGGCATAGCGGAGCAGGCGGGCGCCCCGTTTGAGATTTACAACCACCCTCGGACCCGGTTCGTTGCGGGGTTTGTCGGGACGCTGAACATGTTCAAGGCGACGGTAGAGTCCCCTGAAGCAGGGCTGCTGACGGTCGCCGGGCAAAGCCTGACGCTGGCGAGAGGTCTCACCGATGCGCGCAAAGGCGATGTGGTGACGCTGGCATTGCGGCCCGAAGCGATCCGCCTCGGCCGCGCCGAGGGCCGGGAAGTCGTTCTGCCCGCAATCATCGACGAGGTCCATTTCCTCGGCTCGGTGATCCGCGTCAGGGCGCGCGTCGCGGGCGCAGTCGTGGCCCTCGACACCTTTAACCGACCAGACCAACCGCCCCCGCCTGTCGGCAGCAACGCAGAGATCAGCTTTGCTGCAAGCGATGCGATCTTGCTTCCAGAATAACAGCCGCTTCACGCCTCAAGTGTCGATTGGTTCTCCCCGGAAAGGGCCAGCGACCCAATGACGTTCTGAGAGCTGTAGGAAGCCCGCTTCGTCTAACTTCACCGCACGCGAGCTTTCGTCATCAGGGTCTTGCGATCTACTGAGCTACCCCCCCCAAATCGGACAGTGACGGAAGCTACGATCTGAGGTCTGCTGATCCCCAAGACGAGGAGATCAGAACATGTCGAAACGCCGGAACCATGACGCGGCGTTCAAGGCCCGCGTTGCGTTAGAGGCGCTGAAGGGCGAGCGCACAGTGTCGGAACTGGCGACGCGCCTATGAGGTGCATCCGACGATGATTTATCAATGGAAGAAGGCACTGCTCGAAGGAGCGGCGGGCATCTTTGAGCGTGGCGGTCAGGCAGCGGCCACCGCTGAGATTGCCGAGGAAACTGTCCGTGATCTGCATGCAAAGATCGGAGAGCTGGCTGTCGCCAACGATTTTTTGTCACGAAAGCTCAAGCCCTGGACCGGAAAGTGAGGCGCGGCATGATCGAGCGGACCCATCCCAGGCTGTCGGTCGGGGCGCAGTGTCGCCTGCTGTCGATCTCGAGGTCGACGTTCTATTACGCGCCGCAGGGCGAGACGGCGATGAACCTCGACCTTATGCTTTGGATCGACAAGCAGTTCCTTGAGACGCCGTTCTATGGCGTTCGGCAAATGACATGGCACTTGCAAAACGAGGGCCATGCCGTGAATGAAAAGCGCATCCGGCGGCTGATGCGCCTTATGCGCTTGATGCCGATCTACCAGAAGCCCAATACCAGCAAGCCCGCGAAAGGGCACAAGACCTACCCCTATCTGCTGGGCGGGCTGCGGATCGAGCAGGCCAAACCAAGTCTGGTGCAGCCGACATCACCTACATTCCGATGCGCAGGGGCTTCCTGTATCTGGTGACCATCATGGACTGGTTCACCCGCAAGGTTCTGGCTTGGCGCATCTCCAACACGCTGGAGGCGGACTTCTGCGTCGCGGCGCTGAACGAGGCCATCCACAAGTTCGGGCCGCCCGAGATCGTGAATACCGTCCAAGGCAGCCAGTTCACGTCCTTCGACTGGACGGACCGATTGAAGCGGGCGAGCACAAAAATCTCGATGGACGGCAAGCCCGCTATCTCGACAACATCTTCATCGAACGTCTCTGACGGTCGCTGAAGTATGAATGCGTCTATCTGCACGCCTGGGAAACCGGGTCACAGGCACGCGCAGGTGTCGGACGCTGGATCACCTTTTACAACCATCTGCGGCCCCACGCCGCCCATGGCGGACAACCGCCCGCCGTGGTCTACTTCAACGCAACCCAAACCGATCAGCAGGTGCAGGCAGTAGCTTAAATCACCCGGAAATCTGTCCAAGAGTCGGGGAGTAGCTCACTACCGGGTCGGACACGTCATCGAAACCCATGCGATCCTCCAAACTTTGGCGATCCGATGGCGAGATTGAGCGGATCGAAGCCTCTACTGATGCGGTCCATCGCTTCCGGGGGAATTGCCCTGGACTTAGTCATCGCTTGAAGACTGGGACGTGTTCGCTTTTGCCTGAACTCACCAACACTTTGGATCGCATCCGTTGAGCGGGTGTCACCATCCTCGCAAGATTGGCCAGCTCTCCACGATCTCGTCAGAGGATGGCCCAAGGACCGCGAAATTCGGATGCATGGCGACGGTCGCGCACGCGTGGATTGGCAAAATTCGAACCCGCGCGCCCAGCTGCAAATCGGGAAGGTTGGCGAGGCTTCCAGAGCGCAGCGACAAAATGCCATGCTCTTGATTGGTCGCGGCGACAATCAAATCGGGATAGGGTCGCCCGGCAAGATCGCAAACCAGCCCGTAACCCTGTTGAACCGGATGCGAGGCTGTTCCATTGTCGCGCGACAGGGCCATGTAGCCAGCGTCCGTGACGATCCACCTGCGGTCTGGTTGATGGCCAATAACCGTCGCGATAACTGTCGCGGCGATGTCCTCAATTCCGCAGATGCCAAGACCGACCATCATCATATCGAACAAGGTGAACACACCAGCCCGGACCTCGGTCACGCCAGTCAGATCTTGCGCCATATGGGCGGTTGGAGAGGAGCCGACGCTGACCACCGGACAGGGCAGCCCCGCCGCTCGCAAGGCGCCTGCCACAGTGACGGCCGCCAAACGCTCCGTCTCCGCCATGGTGCGTTGCGATTCTGGCGTAAAACAGGCGTAGGACGCACCGGCATGGGTCAGGACACCGCGCAGTTCGGCGCCGTCACGGTGCAGAATACCCCCGATTTCTGAAAGCAATGGGTTGTCCGGAGAAATGCCAGCCCGGGCACCGTCGCAGTCAATCTCAATCAGGGCCGGAATGCGCAGGCCGGATTGCCGTGAGGCCGACACCACCGCCTGTGCCTGCGCCACACTGTCGAGAATGACCGCAATGTCGGCCCCGGCGCGGCGTAACGCGATCACCCGGTCAAGTTTGCCGGGTGCTATGCCAACCGTATAGATCATGTCGCGCAGACCCGCTTTGGCAAAAACCTCAGCCTCTTGCAGGGTTGAGACTGTGGCCGGTCCTTCGGGCGAAGTCAGGATATGGCGGGCGGCTTCGACGCATTTCACGGTCTTCAAGTGGGCACGGAGCGGCACGCCCAGTCCGTTCAGTCGCCCCCTAAGACGGGCGACATTGGCCTGCATGCGCGCAAGGTCGAGCGCCAGAAACGGTGTCTGATGGCTGGCAAGAGTCTCGGTCATCGAAGGTGCTTTCCTGACATGCCGCACGATGCGGCGGCTAGCTCAAGGCGCTTTCGCGAACAAAATGGCTGGTCGTCACCTGTCGCAGTGGCAGCGTGACTGGTACAAAGTCGGCGGGCCGGAGAGCGCTTGGGATTTCATCTGCCATCAATGCCCGGTTTTCGGGACGTTTGGTGGGATCGGCAATCGGTACGGTCGACAGCAATTTGCGGGTGTAGGGGTGCTGCGGGTCGTTAAAAACTTCGCGCCGGGTGCCGATTTCGACGATTTCGCCCATATACATAACCGCGACACGGTGGGCCATCCGTTCCACCACGGCCATGTCGTGACTGATGAACAGGATGGCAATGCCCATGTCGGCCTGAAGATCCATCAACAGATTGATGACCTGCGCCTGTATCGTCACGTCCAGCGAGGCTACCGCTTCATCCGCGATCAGCAACTTCGGCTCCAACGCCAGGGCCCGTGCGATGCAAATGCGCTGACGTTGGCCGCCGGAAAACGCATGTGGGTAGCGGTCCAGATGTTCGGGCGGCAGCTCGACGCGCGCCAGAAGCTCGGCCGCACGCTGGCGCAGATCCTGCCCACGCCCCATGCGATGCACGCGCATCGGGTCAATCAAGGTCTGGGCAATCGTCATTCTGGGGTTCAGCGATGAGAATGGGTCCTGAAATACCATCTGCGCCTCACGCCGGAACTGGGCGATGGCCTGCCTGCCCGCACCAACCAGTTCTTCACCGCGATAGCGGATCGAGCCAGAGGTTGGACGGTCCAACTGCATGATGCTGCGCGCCACCGTGGATTTACCGCAACCAGATTCACCCACCAGCGCCAGCGTTTCGCCAGGATAGATTTCGAGGGACACCCGTTCGACCGCGTGGACCCTGCCCGAAACCTGCCCGAGCAGCCCTGACCGCAGATCGAAGCGGGTCACCAGGTCGCGCAATTCTAGCATGGGCTTGGGGGCGTTGCCGCTCATTGTGTCACCTCTGACGATGGCGCGTCCGGTTGAAAGACCACCAGCGGGAATTTTTCCGGGCCATCCTTGTCGGACATGCTGCCCAGTCGCGGCACAGCGGCGATCAGGGATTGCGTATAGCGGTGCTGCGGGTTGGCGAATACATCGTAGACGGTGCCGCTTTCGACAATCTTGCCACGCAGCATCACACAAACCCGGTCGGCTATTTCGGCGACCACGCCCATATCATGGGTGATGAACAGCACCGACATGCCGATTTCAGCCTGCAGCGCCCGCACCAGATCAAGGATCTGCGCCTGAATTGTCACGTCCAGCGCAGTCGTCGGTTCGTCGAGGATCATCAGCGACGGGCGGCAGGCCAAGGCCATCGCGATCATCACACGTTGACGCATACCACCGGAAAGTTGGTGCGGGTACTGGTCCAGTCGCCGCTCTGCATCAGGGACCCGGACTAGCTTCAGCACGCTCAAAGCGATGGCGCGCGCATCGGCGTGCGATTTTCCCTGATGGCGCATGACGCCCTCAGCAATCTGCTCGCCGATCCGGAACACCGGGTTCAGGCTCGACATCGGATCCTGAAACACGATGGAAATCTCGGACCCACGCAGCGCCTCGACAGCAACTTCGGGCAACTGCGTCAGATCATCGATCACGCCGGACTTGCGGCGCATCCACACCGCGCCGCCGTCGATCCGGGCGCCATCATATTCGGTCAACCGCATGATCGTCATTGCCGTCACGGATTTGCCCGAGCCAGACTCGCCGACCAGCGCAAGAGTTTCGCCCATCCGGATATCAAAGCTGACACCACCTACAGCCTTCAGGCTGGTGGTGCGGGTCAGCGGGTAACTAACCTCCAGATCTCGGACCGAAAGCACAATGTCATCGGCAATAACGGGTCGGGTGGGCGTCTGGCTCTGGTTGGCAGGCACAATCCTATGTCCTTTTGTCGAGCGCCAGTTGCGGACCTCGTTCGCCCATTGGGGAGGTCTGCGCGGTGACCTGTCAAGCCCGCCTCGGTGTAGCTTTCCAAAAGGAATGCCGGGATCTGCGCGAAAAATCCCCATAACCAGCCCGGTGCCGAAACCCGGTCTCAGCAACGCCCCAAGGCTGTTTCAAAGGCCAAATCTGAGTGTGCAGGCGGGGTGATCAGCGATCAGGGTCAGCGTTTCGGCAAGCATTATGCATGTTTGCATAGTGAATGAGAATTGCGCGGTTTTGACTTATTGCTGTTCGCCGTCGGGAAAAACGGGCCGAACGACTAATTTGGGTTCGGCTTCATGCCCATCCGGCTGCGGTGCCTGGTCGAATTGCTCACTGCGCCTGGAATGGGCTCTGCTCCAGCAAGCTTCTCCCAGATCGCCTCGCCTTCCCGACTGCGCGAACCTGTGCGCCGGAACAGCCGAATCTCAATGTCCAGCGCCATCGCCGGTTCGCCAATCTGCGCGAGCGTGCCACGGTTCAACTCCTCTCGCACGCAGATCTCCGGCAGCCATGCGATCCCGTGGCCAGCAATCGCCATCTGCTTTAGACCCTCGGCCAGCGAGGATTGATAGACGGTCGTCAGGTTTAGCGGCTGCTTGCGCCGCGACAGGATCAGCCCGATCAGCTTGCCCAGATAGCCATCATTCCAAGTGTAGGCGAGAAAGGGGATTGGCGTGGTCGAGTCGAGGGCGGTCGATTGGGTAGAGCGGCTTGCCGGCGGCATCGGTGCCGCTGACCGGAATCAAGCGATCTTTCCCGACTTTCACCGATTCAAATGGCCCTGCCTCTAGCACTGGCAGGCCGTCGGGGTGATCGTAGACCAAGGCGAAGTCACACTTTCCAAGCGAAAGCTGTTCGATACATTCGAGAAAGTCCCCGGCCATCATGCTGCTGCGCTGTGCTAGTGCCGAGGGGCAGAGGCTGCCGAACCATGTTGGGTAGAAATATATCGCCAGAGTGTGAAGCGCCGAAAAATTCAGCGGAGCCTGTGTCGAACTGCCCAGGTTCCGGCAATCGGTCCGCAGCCGGTATATGTCGCGGGTCAGCTCTTGGCAGCGGGGCAGAAACATCTCACCTGCAGCAGTCAAGCGCACCGGGTAGGTGCTGCGATCGATCAGATCTGCACCGATCCAAGTCTCTAACGACTTGATCCTGCGACTGAAAGCCGACTGAGAACTATGCCGCGCCGCAGCTGCGGTTGAGAAATTTCGCGCCGCCACAATCTCAAGAAAATCTTCCAACCAAGCCAGTTCCATCGCGCCTCCTGATGCAAAAAATGCATGGTTAATCCTATATAAACATTGGACACCCTAGCAAGCCTGACCCTAGCCTTTCGGTATGCTTGACAGAATTACACGCCACCACCTGACGGGGAGCACTTCATGAAACGCGCCTTATCCACGACGCTGAGCCTCTGTCTTGGGGTGATGGCATCAACTGCCATTGCCGAGACCAAGAACCCGGGCACATTCGTTTTTCTCTGGACCGACGACATCCAGTCCTTCGACCCAGCCTATATCGCCGATACCCCCAGCTCCGGGGCTTTGAACGTTTACAGTCGGTTGCTCGACTTAACGGCTCGGCGATTTCCGAGTTTGTGCCAGCGCTGTCGTCTGAAGTGCCGTCGCTGGAAAACGGGTTGATTGTCGCGCATGACGACGGCTCGGTCAGCTACAGCTTCCCGATCCGCGCGGGCGTCTTTGCCCACAAGGTTGGGGTCAAGGCTGCCGATGGCTCGATTAGCTGGGAGCCCTATGACACGTTAACCGACGCACAAAAGGCCGCGATGGCACCGGGTTATGGTGAGATCACGGCCGATGATGTGCAATATTCCCTGCTGCGCGCCATGCTGATGGGCCAATCTTGGATGTCGAACGCGATCACCGAGGTTGTGACGGCAGGCAAATATGCGACCATCGCCGACTGGGTGAAGGATGTCGGCGGCGTTGAGAAGATTGAAGACGCCAGCCCAGAGGCGCTGCGCAAGGTCTATGATGCGCTAGCCTCTCAGATCGTCGTCGATGGCGAAAAGGTCACGATCACCCTGCCGTCGCCCTTCCCCGCAACGCTGGGCGTGTTGGCCCTGCCGTTCGGCACCTCGATTGTCGACAAGGAATGGACTGCCGACGTTGGCGGCTGGGATGGCTCGGGCGACAACTGGATGGCGGCCTACCGGCCCGAACTGTCCGCCGACCCGCTGTTCGACAAGGAAAATGGCACTGGGCCGTTCATGCTTGAAGAATGGGACAAGACCGAGCAGCGGATCACGCTGAAGCGGTTTGACGGCTTCTGGAAAGGCCCCGCCTCGCTGGAGCGTGTGGTGATCCGCACCGTTCCGGAATGGACCACGCGCCGCCTGCAACTGTTGTCCGGCGATGCCGACTTCGCGACAACCCCGGTTGAGTTTCTCGATGAGCTTGGCAAGACCGATGGCATCAAGGTCCTCGACAGCCTGCCCAAGGTGTTTGGCCGCGGACTATTCTATTTCTGGCCGCTGGATGATGTAGACAATCCGGCCATCGGCAGCGGTCAACTGGATGGTGCGGGCATTCCGCCAGACTTCTTCGGCGACATCGACGTCCGCAAGGGCTTCAATTATGCACAGAACTACGATGTGTTGCTGAATCAGGTTCTGCTGGGCAAGACGGTGCAGTCGCGCGGCCCTTCGGTGCGCGGCATCATGGGATACCGGGACGATTTACCGGTCTATACCTACGACCTTGAGAAAGCCGCCGAGCACTTCAAAAAGGCTTTCGGTGGCAAGCTTCTGGGATGTCGGCTTCACCTTCACCGGTTATATCCAGGACGGCAATACCCAAGCCAATGCGGCGATGTCTGTGCTGCAACAGGGTCTGTCGCGGGTCAATCCGAAGTTCAAGATGAAGATTCAGTCGCTGCCCTCTTCGGCACTGTCGGCCCTGCGCAACAACCGCGAAAAGCCTGCCGCACCGATGATGTATATGGGGTGGGGACCGGACTATTCCGATCCGGGTGGCCCGCTTGGCGCTGCAACCTACTATCTGTCGCCCACTGGTCTGGTCGCCGGGTTCTCAGGGCAAGGCTACCGCGATCTGATGGCAGAGCATTTCCAGCCCTTGCTGGACAGTGCGGCTTGGGCGGTTAGGACCCTGCCCGTGCGCGAACCCATCTACGCCAAGTTGCAAGAGATGTCTTACGAGCTATGCTTCCACCCGTTCCTTTGGGAGGACTTTGGCTACATCGTGGTGCGCGACAATATCGACGGCTATGTTCACAACATGATCACCTATGCGCCGGGACTTTTACCCAATAACCAGGCCGGACTAGCCCTGCGATGCTACCTTGCCGGGCGGGTATAACCTGCCCGGCAACCCTGCCTCGCCAGCCCCCAGGGGACCCGTCGAATGATGACTTACGTTTTGCGACGGTTGCTGATGCTGCCGGTCGTGCTGTTTGCCCTCTCGCTGATGATCTTTGGCTTGCAGATGTCGCTAAGCCCGACCCAACGTCTGGCGACCTACGCCCCATCCGACGAT
>CAWAEL010000022.1:0-44723 GCA_963781185.1 uncultured Alphaproteobacteria bacterium | reverse complement strand
AAGACACCCGACAACAAAAGTGCATTGGTTCTATCTGACCGCTCAGGACATTCAGGCATTCCATCGTCGCTTCATGACGCCTACGACGATGAAAGCTGAAGTTGGCGGGCACAGGAACACTCTCCTTCGCAAACTCAAGGAAGCCGGTGTCGAGCCCTTCACGCCCAATGGCGTCAGCTACGGGACACTTTACCTTCGAGAATCGGTTGAGCCAGTCTTCCGAGGCAAATGACCCATAAGTCCCCACCGTAGCTACAAATAACATTTGTGCAGCGCGATCAGCATCTACAGGTTTGTGGTATGCCAGTTCGCTCGTTTAATCCCTTGCGCACGCTTCTGCTTCCTTTTGCGTACACACCACCTTTTTCTGGCAATAGGTGGAGTTGGCGACCCGGGACAACTCGAACGCCCAACATCCTGATTAGAAGTCAGGTGCTCTATCCAGTTGAGCTACGGGGCCGTGATTCCTCTGATAGCGGTTCGGAAAATGGTTCGCAAGATACTGCGACTTCCCTAACAAGTTGTATTCTTGACTTTATTCCGCCCAAGAGATGGGATCTAGAAGTCGGCCGCGCTATCCAGTTGGGCCAAGGGAGCCTTTCACTGAGACGATTTAGCAACAACTTCCGATCGGTGCAAGCTCTGCCCCCTCGCGTTGAAGCACGGCCTCACCAGCCCAACTCGATTGCTTCCTGATGGAGCCATGCTTCATCGACGCACGGCTTGTGTCAAAGACATGGAACAGAAGCGCAAATCATTGGACCTGATGTGCTCATCCAACGCGTCCCTTGGGCGCGCGAGGACGAAAGGGGACTACTATGATGGGTATGATCTGCTCCCAGATATTGAGCGGTCGGAGCCTTTCAGTCTACCACTTTTGCTTTCAAGTCCTGCCTTGAGGCGTGGCCAGGTTCGCAAACTCCTCACAACATTTTGTAGTTATGAGCTAAACCAATGTCATTGGTCCAATTCAAGCAGCAGCTTGCTGTGCCCCGATCGCGGCCACGTCAATACCAACAACGGATCGTGTCCCCTGGGGTGGTGTAGGTTCTGGCTGAGGTGGTCACCGGCGTTTTCCGGTAGGGTCTGGTTGCTGACACCAACCCGGAACCGGAGGACTACCGATGACCGACGAGATGATGAACCTGCGGGCGCTTGTTGAAAAGACGCCTGACGCTGACCTTCTGCGCGAGATGATCGGTTTTGCCGCCGAGCGCCTGATGGAGCTGGAAGTGGGCGCTGTTACCGGCGCTGGCTTTGGCGAGAAGAATCCGTCCCGCCTGGCGCAGCGCAACGGTTACCGCGACCGCGATTGGGAGACCCGGGCCGGGACGGTCGAGTTGCGCATTCCCAAGCTGCGGACGGGCTCGTATTTCCCGGGCTTCCTCGAGCCACGCCGCATGGCCGAGAAGGCGCTGACGGCGGTGATCCAGGAGGCCTATGTTCAAGGCATCTCCACGCGGTCCGTCGATGACCTTGTCAAGGCGATGGGTATGTCTGGCATCTCGAAGAGCCAGGTGTCGAGGCTCTGCGGGGAGATCGACGACAAGGTGAATGCCTTCCTCGATCGCCCGATCGAGGGCGATTGGCCTTACCTCTGGATCGACGCCACTTATCTCAAGGTCCGGCGCGGTGGGCGGATCGTTTCGGTCGCCGTCATCATCGCCGTGGGTGTCAACAGCGACGGTCGCCGCGAGGTTCTGGGCATGGAAATCGGCACTTCCGAGGCCGAACCCATCTGGACGGAGTTTCTGCGGAAGCTGACCCGGCGTGGCCTGCGGGGCGTAAAGCTGGTGATCTCGGACGCCCACGAAGGCATCAAGGCGGCGGTGACGAAGGTGCTCTGCGCCACATGGCAGCGCTGTCGGGTTCACTTTCAGCGCAATGCCCTGGCCCACGCCGGAAAGAGCGGCAGGCGGGTTGTCTCGGCCTTCATCGCCACTGCCTTCGCCCAGGACACCGCAGAGGCGGCCAGCGCCCAGTGGCGAGCGGTCGCGGATCAGATCAGGCCCAAGGTGCCGAAGCTGGCAACGATCATGGACGACGCAGAGCACGACGTGTTGGCCTACATGACCTTTCCGAAGGAGCACCGCGCCAAGCTGCATTCGACGAATCCAATTGAACGTCTGAACGGTGAAATCAAGCGCCGTACCGATGTCGTCGGCATCTTTCCCAACGACGACGCCATCATCCGCCTGGTCGGCGCGCTGCTCCTCGAACAAAACGATGAATGGACCGTTCAGCGGGCGCGATACATGACACTGGAAACCATGGCCCCTTTGAGCGATGATGGCGTCGTCAGCCTGCCAGTCGTGGCGCGCTGATCAAGCAGGCCCGCACCGGAACCGCTCGGTGACCTTCACGGCCAGCTACACCACTTGGTGGGACACGATCCCAACAACGCGCGGATTTCTTTGATTTATTCCGGTTCAGCCTCGGCGCCGCAAGATGCGTTCGCAGGATGCGCTGAAGGTCGTTCGGCCCGTCTTCGACAATTCCGTAGCGTGACTAGCCGAGGTCGAACTGGATAGATCATCGACGTATCGGACACGCCCAGCTTTTCTGGCATCTACCGCATCGTAATTGGCGCGCCGCATCACCCGAACATAGGGCGTCATCGATGGAATGGAAGCAAGTCGCGGGAACGCTCGCTTTCGGCACGACAGCAAACCGCTTCCAGACGCCGGAGCAGCCCGTTGCATGGTCCATAAATTCACAGGTGCTCCCTTTGAACCGGGTGGGGTTTATGTCGTGCATCCGCATCTTTCCGAAGCGGTCGACATCCGCACCATCTGATCCGACATTTCGTCCAACAGCGCCTTCCTCTTGAATGCGGTGAACCGCAGTGCCTTGTCCACATACTCACCTCGGCCGTGGATCGTGATCTTGGACCAGCTGTCGTTGGTTTCTTGGAACTGCCGCTCGTGAACGAGGGCGAATGCACCCCTTTCCCGTTTACCCGCCAGCTCAAACTGGCTGTCGTGTCCGCCCTCATGGGGGAGCAACGTCATGACAGACGAAATCACATCGTCGTCCAACTCCTGACGGACAATATCTCATTGACCGTGTAGGTTCCAATTTGGTCATGGAACACTGAGGCTGGCAGAAAGCCCTGAACAGGAAGTGTTCACGAAATGCCCGTTTTCGTTCACCTTTATGCCTCGATGGCGAATTCAAACTGGGAAAAGCCAGTCTCAGCGACGATCAACGTGGCGTGACTAGAGGCTTTGCCCTATCCAGTTGATGTACCACGCCACCGAAATACCTTCAGCGGCAGGTGGAAATGTCATGCAAGGGTGCGTGTCATGAAAACCGACATCGGGTCCAGAACGTAGTCAGCAAAGGGCGGGCATTCGGCGAATCCCGCGCGGGCATAGAGTCTGCGGGCCGGCTCAAACATGGCCTGCGAGCCAGTCTCAAGGCTGAGCCGCGTAAAGCCAGCGTCAGCCGCCGATTTGACCAGATGATCCAGCATCATGCGCGACAGGCCTTGACCACGATACTCGGCCAGAACGTGCATCGATTTGATCTCGGCATGGCTGGCGTCCAAACGCTTGAACGCCCCCATGCCAATGATCTCGCCCTCGTCACGCATGACGTAGAAAAACACCGCCGGACTGCCAACTGGCTCGCATCCATCATATGGATGCTTTCCGGCGGCGTGTCGGCATGCATGTCGGCTGTGTGGCGCGCCATCAGCATCGCCAAGTCCGGTCCGAGCGGGCTTTCCTTGGTGATGCTATAGCGCGCCGCGACCATCAGTTTCCGCCCATCATCGGTGTGCCGTTGACCGACAGGCTGCCGGGCTTGGAGGCGTCGATTTCCCAGACAAACTCGCCATTCTCGCCGGGTTTGGCCATGCCTTGCGCCATTCCCATGCCCATCATGGCCTGACCTTTGATATCATCCGGTGCATTGGCCAGAGCGGCCTGCAACTTGTCGAGGCCGGTCAGCGTGATCGTGGCCATGCCCGTGGGCACAGGCATTTCCGGCCCCGCCACCATCGACCCGGTGTAGGTCAATTCATAGCCTTCGCCCGAAATCGCACCGGGGTTCAGGCCGATGGTGACCGTCTTGTTGGGCAACAACGCCGCAAGCAGATTGGCTTCAAAGGCGGCGTCAGGTTTCTCTCCTTTGGGCAGATCAAACAGACCCAAGGCGATCGTAGCGGCTGCGGCCGCATCGAAATCCGTTACCTGGAAGTCGAAAGAGACTTTCTTCGGCAAGATCGACGCGGCCCATTCCGGCACCACACCCGCCGGCAATGTCAGCCCCGAAATCGAGATCGACTCACGCACTTTGCCATCTGCGACCAAGCCGTTGAGATCGACGCCAAAGCCCACTTCATCAATCGCGACGTTGCCCATGGGGGTCGTCACGGCGACGTTCTTGGCGCTACCAGTGACCGAGATCATGCTGAACAGCGGCAGCCCGTCCTGCAAAATCCCTTTCAGCGTCGCTTTGTCAGCTTCTTTGTCATCGGTGCTGGGATGAGCCACGAACCATGCCAACGTCTTGTAGACGGCATCCGGACGCAGCCCGTCTACCTTGCCCTGCTCGGTGAAGCTCTCACCGGTGATCGTGATCGGCATGGCGGGCATGCCTTCGCCAGCGGGCGTCGTGAAGGTTTCGCTCAGCCCGTTGAATGACACCGAGACGGTGTTGTCGACGCCGCCATTTGCCCCGACAACGCCAGTTCCCTCAAACGTGCCCGAGATCAACGACGCCTCAACCGTCATTTCGCTTTTGTCGGGCTGGGTCATCGTTTGGCTGATCTTGATATCAGACATCTCACCCTTAAAGCTGCTGAAGCTCATCAAGGATTCATCAAACACGCCTTCGGTCTTGATCGAACCGATGTCCTCTTTGACATCAGCGGCACCCGGCACAGTGAAGGCCATCGACAAGGCCTGATCCTGCAAAACCTCCCAAGTGCCATCGCCATTGTCGGTCAGAGTCATCACGATCGGCGTCAGCGTCGCCGTGCCGCCCGCATCGGCGGCCATTTTGGCCAAAGGCGCCGCGTCGAGGGTCAGCGTGTAGGACGCGCCAGCCACTTCGACCGAGACAACACCTTCGGTGGTGCCAAGGTAAGTCTGAAATACCTCGGTCAGATGCGCAGCACCGTCTTCGGTTGCCTCGGCAAATGCAGTCGTGCCGGAAAAAACCAAAGGAAGGACGGCAAGGATTGCTGTTCTTGTCATATGAAACCCCTGTTGTGAAATAAGGCCATTGCAGGCCAGTTGTGGTCAGTGTGTCCAGACGCCGTGACGGTCGGTCGCAAAATTCTCGCCATAGCCGCGCGGGCGAATGTTCGGCTTGCGCGATTTGGGTTCGGTGACGTCATAGGCGATGCCCTTGCTCTTGGCATAGGCCTCGGCCGCCTCGCGGCTGTCAAACCGCAGGCGAACCTGCGTCTGGGTATCATCCGACGATGTCCAGCCCATCAGCGGGTCAACCTCACGGGCCGAAGCCTGGGCAAACTCCAGCACCCAGCCCTTGGCTTTGGCAGTGCCCGACTGCATGGCGGTCTTGGCGGGTTGATAGATGCGTGCGCGCATGGGAACCTCGGCGTTGGGACTGCTTGCTTTATTCCGAAACTGGGGGGAAAGCGCAAGTCCGATCAGCGGAAACGCGTGTGCTGTCGGCTGGTTACTGGGAGTGGGTGGGGTGTGTGGTGCAACCAGCCGACAGCGAGTTTGCTGCTTGCCGGATCAGTCTGCACAATCCGGCTGGCCCTAGCAATCACAAGCTGCGCCGTTTCGTGGCCATTTTCGCTAAGATTGAACGGACTTTCTTAACGGTCAGTAAGTCAATAGTTAACAACCCGCATCAGCCCCCTTCCCCGTGAACAAAAACGGAATAGATTGGGACGTTGGAGGGAATCACCATGCCCCACAACAACGACAACGCCCTTGCCCCACGTCCCGAGGTCCTGACCCGGCCCAAACTGGAAGGCGGGCGGCGGTTTGTGATGCAGACACCGTTCCAGCCCGCAGGCGATCAACCGACGGCCATTGCGGAACTGTCGCAAGGGGTTCTGGCAGGGGAACGGGATCAGGTTCTGTTGGGCGCCACGGGCACCGGCAAGACCTTTACCATGGCCAAGATCATCGAGGAAACCCAGCGCCCGGCCATCATCCTCGCCCCGAACAAGACGCTCGCCGCGCAGCTTTATGCGGAATTCAAAGGCTTTTTCCCCGACAACGCCGTCGAGTATTTCGTCAGCTACTATGACTACTACCAACCCGAAGCCTATGTCGCGCGGTCGGACACCTATATCGAGAAAGAAAGCCAGATCAACGAGCAGATCGACCGGATGCGCCACTCTGCCACCCGGTCGCTGTTGGAGCGTGACGATGTGATCATCGTGGCCTCGGTGTCGTGCATCTATGGCATCGGCTCGGTCGAGACCTATTCTGCGATGACCCAGGACCTGATCGTCGGGCAGAACTATGACCAACGGCGGATGATGGCGGAACTGGTGGCGCAGGCCTACCGCCGCAACGATCAGGCCTTTACCCGTGGCTCGTTCCGGGTGCGTGGCGACAGTCTTGAGGTATGGCCCGCCCACCTTGAAGACCGGGCCTGGCGGTTTTCCTTCTTTGGTGAAGAGCTTGAATCAATTGTCGAATTCGACCCGCTGACCGGGGCCAAGACCGACAATTTCAAACAGATCCGCATCTATGCCAATTCGCCACTACGTGACCCCGCGCCCGACGATGCAGCAGGCGACCAAGGGCATCAAGATCGAGCTGCAACAGACGCTGGACCGCTTCGTCCAAGAGGGCAAGCTGCTAGAGGCGCAGCGGCTGGAACAGCGCACCAATTTTGACCTCGAGATGCTGGAGGCGACCGGTTCCTGCGCCGGGATCGAGAACTATTCGCGCTATCTGACCGGCCGTGCGCCGGGTGAACCGCCACCGACTCTGTTCGAATTCATCCCCGACAATGCCATTGTTTTTGCTGATGAATCCCACGTTTCGGTGCCCGCAGATCGGCGGCATGTACAAGGGCGACTATCGGCGCAAATTCGTGCTGGCCGACCATGGCTTCCGCCTGCCCTCCTGCATGGACAACCGCCCGCTGAAGTTCGAGGAATGGGACGCGATGCGCCCGCAATCGGTGTTCGTCTCGGCCACCCCGGCGGCGTGGGAGTTGGAGCAGACCGGCGGCGTCTTCACCGAACAGGTGATCCGCCCGACCGGGCTGGTCGACCCGCAGATCGAAATCCGCCCCGTCGACATGCAGGTCGACGACCTGCTGGACGAGGTGCGCCGCGTCGCCAAGGCCGGTTACCGGACGCTGGTGACCACCCTGACCAAACGCATGGCCGAGGATCTGACCGAGTATATGCACGAACAGGGCATCCGCATCCGCTACATGCACTCCGACATCGACACACTGGAACGCATTGAAATCCTGCGGGATTTGCGGCTGGGCGCCTTTGACGTTCTGGTCGGCATCAACCTGTTGCGCGAAGGGCTCGACATCCCCGAATGTGGGTTGGTGGCCATCCTGGACGCCGACAAGGAGGGCTTCCTGCGGTCAGAAACCTCACTGATCCAGACCATCGGGCGGGCTGCGCGGAATGTCGACGGTCGGGTGATCATGTATGCCGACCGGATCACCGGCAGCATGGAACGGGCGATTGCCGAAACCAACCGGCGCCGGCAACGGCAAGTGGCCTACAATGAGGCCAACGGCATCACCCCGACCACGATCAAGAAGAATGTCGACGACGTGCTGCACGGCTTGTGGCAAGGCGACACCGATCAGGCCCGCGTAACGGCCAAAGTCGACACCCCGCTGATCGGCCCCAACTTGGCCACCCATCTCGACGCGCTGCGCCTTGCAATGCGAAAAGCCGCCGAGAATCTGGAGTTCGAAGAGGCCGCTCGGTTGCGTGATGAAGTCAAACGATTGGAGGCCGTCGAACTTGCGATTGCCGATGATCCCCTCGCCCGGCAATCAGAGGTCGAGGCCGCCGTTGAAACAGCGGTCAAAACCTCAGGCCGTTCAACTGGCGGGCGCCCCGGCCAACGGGGCGGCAAGGCCCGCCGTCGCTAGGAAGCGTGAAGGTCAGCACCGATAGCGTAGGGGGTCCACCTGCGACACCGCAGCTGGACCACGCAAGAAACCAACCGACCAACCCATTGGAGCCCACAAACGGCCTAGTTGAGATGGTCTTCCGGGCTGCGTGGCCGTTCCCGTTGTGGCCGCCGCTCGTCCAGGCTTGGATTGTCCTTGCACGGCGCTGCCCATCCCCGCCCGAAACTCATGCGAGAGCGGGACGCAGATTTGCCCATTCATCCCGCCGTGATGTTCGAGGGCCACAATTGCGCCGCGTAGTCCAGTATCAGTGCCCCGCATTGTCCATTCCCTCAACGACCTTTGACCCGAAGCCTCAACCGCAGCTTGGGCACTACTGTGTCAGGACCCGGCCGCGAATGTGGTAGATTGTGAAAATACCGATATAGTTCTAACAATTGGTTTAAGATCCGAAGGTGACATAGCCCCCGCGCCCTGATGCGTTTGCATGGCGCAATCCATTGCCTATCCGACGACTTACTTTCATAATGCGTCTCTCATCCAGCGAGGCTTCCATGCGCAAATTCCGTCTGATCCTAATCGGTCTGCTGTTCGTGGTGATGCAGGCATCTTACGCGACAGCGGCCGGCATCAACTGTGCCAATCCCACGAAAGAATCTGAGCGACTGCTCTGTAAAGCCAATGAAATCAAGGCGCGACGCGTCCAAACCGTTGTTGGCGGGGCCCTCGCCGGCGCGCTACTGGGCAATCTTCTGGCTAAGAAGAATGGCGGAGATCCCGGTAAGGCGGCGCTGCTGGGCGCGGTCGCGGGCGGACTTACCGGCTATTGGATGAACATGCAGAACGAAATCGCAGCGACCTCTGCCTCGCAAAAGGCCCGCGCGGCGGAAGTGAAAGCTCGGGCTGCGGTTGAGGCGAAGCAACAGCGCGCCAGTGCGAAAAACCTGCATACCGAGTTGAAAACAGTGCTTTTACGGTCATCTGACGATCCCAAAAAGCGTGAGGCGGCGATTGCGCAGATCGCGCAGGCGGCGACTTTGGGGCTGCAACAGGCTCAGGCGACCGGGCAAGGCTACACCAAAGTGGGCGAAGGTTTGGGTGCGCCAGTCGATGCGAACAGCCTGTTTGCCTCGACCGCGACCGACTTCAACCGCACCAGAACTGAGGCTTGCTCGCAGCTTTCGCAGCCAGGTTCTTATTGTAGTTGAACCACTTAGCCCCGTTTGATCAGGCGGACCACCAGCAGCAAAAGGACGGCGCCTATGGTGCTTCTCAGGATCGCTGAGAGGGCGCCGCCGCCGAAGCCGAGGCCGATTCGGGGGAAAAGCACCTGCGCGATGTAGGCGCCTGCTATCCCTATGACAATGTTGCCAATTACTCCAAAACCGTAACCCTTAACCAACCGTCCGGCCAGCCAGCCGGCGATTGCACCGATGATGAGGACATAGAGCAACCACATCTTGTGTTCCTTATGGGGCCAATTCCCCTGCCCGCGAGGATAGCCCGACCAATGACTTGCGGCAAGCGGGGGAACGGGGATAGGATGCAGGTCACACCCAAGCGGAAAAGGCTTTGTAATGAAGAAGATGCTCGACGCCAACGACCCGTTCTTTGCCCCGGTCTGGCGGCGCTGGGTTGTCACCATTCTGCCGCTGGCCTGGGCCTGTGTGGAGCTGTATACCGGTGAGCATATCTGGGCGCTTTTGTTTGGTGGCGCAGGGGCTTACGCGGGGTATCATCTGCTTATCAAGGGGCCCGCGGACAAGTAATCCGCCCGTGCATTTCGCCGGAATCCCCGGTGAGCGACGCCCCGCTCACCTGACAATGCGTGACCTGCGGCACGAGGTCGATCATCGTGGCGCGGATGGCCTGATGCTCGCCGTTATGGGCGTAGCCGAGGCGGATCACCTCTACCAGATGTTGTGTCCAGAACACGGTGTAGCTGCGCCCGTCCACCACCACATCGGACCGCTGCGCGCCGACCATGATGGGCGAGGGCTGCGCGCCACAACCTAGCAAAAACAAGGGGATAAGCCATTTCATCCCCTCACCCTGCCCCAGATTGGTTAACCAAACCCTAACCGTCTTCATTCCATCTTCAATCCGTCTTCATTCCATACAGACGCTGGCCGCACCAATTTTTCACCAATTTGGCGCAAATTTCGGGCAAAGGAGATGCCCATGCCCAATCTGAAAAAACTGACCCCGCGCCAGAACGCGCAGTACCATTACATGATGGACGTCATGCGCCGCTTGGAATGGGACATGCACAACCGCATCGAACTGTCGGGCCGCATCCCGCCCGAATGGCATGAGATCGCGCAGGAACGGCCAGAGCGGGAAACCGTCCGCGTCAACCTGACGCTGGAAGCGGATGTGCTGAAATTCTTCAAATCCTTGGGCAAGGGCTATGGGCCGCGCATCAACCTCGTTCTGAAAAGCTTCATGCACGCGCGGTTGGCCGGGATTGTCGAAGGGGCCGAGACGCTGAACCACTTCAAACAGCGCAATGAGGTGCATTCCGGCCCGAAACCGCAATTCGGCGATGTGGCGCGGGAGTTTGGCGAGGAGTGGGAGGATGCGCCGGGCGAAGAGGGCCGCGTCGGGCGCAAGGCGCGGCAGATGGAGGTGATCCGGCGGGCCAAGGCAGATCGGGATGAGGCGGGGGAGTGAGGGGTCGGTGGAGAGGGTAGCATGGGGTTGGGCGGGGAGTCTTGGGGATCGGGTACTGAAGCCCGACCGGCCGCGTCGCGAAATCTCGTTTGTCACCCGCCTACGGCTTGCTTTCCGAGGATTTTCCCAGACGAATTCCGCTAGCAATCCACCGCTTAATGCACTATCTTATGTACATGATCTGAAAGTGGGCACACTCACTAGTAGGATCCTTCCGGCGAGCGGGAAACTGCTCGCCCTTTTTATTAGAGAATGACGATACCCAAACCATGCGTTTTTGATGCGTATCTTGTCTCAAAACTCCCTCCAATCCCTGAAAGTAGTTTTGCGCACCCATATGGTTGAGGTGATCAGGTGCTTAAGATGATAAAGATGACAGACCAAAATAGAGAGAAGTCAGCAATGCCTAGCGTTGTTAAGTTTGGTCACACTGTACGCGAAATAAGGCCGGCGAATCTTCATCAGATTTACGGTCAATATCGATATGTCCTATCCCGCGACCTTTGTGACGGGGATGCCGAGCGCAGTGAAGCCGTTCAGCACGGCGACACGAACCTGGAACTCCGCGACCTGACGGTCGAAGTCCCGCGCCATGAGGCGCTGGCCCAGCAGTTTCACACAATGCATCTTGGTTTCGACGCGGCTTCGACGGTGGTAGCCGCTCCATCGTCGCCAGAGCGCACGGCCGAGGTATTTCGATGCCCGCAGTGCCTCGTTGCGCGCGACCGCACCTGCTGTGATCGCCTTCCACGGCTTGGCGTTCTTGCGGGGCGGTATGACGGCATTGGCCCCACGTTCGGCAATGGCATCATGGCACTTTCGGGTGTCGTAGGCACCGTCGGCCGTGACACTGGCGATGTCCTGATCGGCGGGGATCTGGGCCAATAGTTCGGGCAGCATGGGCGCATCGCCGATATCGCTGCTGGTGACCTCGACTGCCCAACCTCCAGGGTTTCCTCGTCGATCCCGAGATGGACCTTGCGCCAGACGCGGCGCTTGGCACCGCCATGCTTGCGCGCGTTCCACTCGCCATCACCCTCGACCTTGATCCCGGTGTTGTCGATCAGCAGTGCAGCGGACCCCGCGACCCCCGATGCGGGATGTTCACAGCCAGCGTCTTCTGGCGGCGGCTCAGGGTGCTGAAATCCGGCACATCCCGTCCAGGCCAATCAACCGAAGCAGCTCTCGACGAACCCGTTCGTCTGCCGCAGCGCCATCCCGAACATAACTTTCATCGTCAGCCTGTCTGGACGGCGGCGTCAATGTAAATTCGCTGTCGCCCCCGCTTGCCTGTCGGCTGCGCCTCCCACGACATGTCGTCTAACTGGAACGTCGCGATAAACGTCCTTAACCTCGTTGTACGCCTTCGCAACAAAGCGGCCTGAACCTCCAAGAAATATGCCGCCCGCTTCCAATACGATTTCAATTGTCAAACCGCCAAATATCGTGGGCATATCTAATCGCCTGCTTTATGCTTTTAGGATCTGAGACTTTTCCAATCATACATCAGAATTCCAAGGGTCATAAGCACGCTTTACGGATCCGACAAGGGGTCTATGGTCCACTTTGATCCCATTTCGAAATTGACGCTTCATTGCTCGTCACCCATCCATCTTCAGCGCCGAAATAAACGCCTCCTGCGGGATCTCCACCTTCCCGAACTGGCGCATCCGCTTTTTGCCCTCTTTCTGCTTGTCCAGCAGCTTGCGCTTCCGGGACGCGTCGCCGCCGTAGCATTTGGCGGTCACGTCTTTGCGCATGGCGGACAGGGTCTCGCGGGCGATCACGCGGCCGCCGATGGCGGCCTGGATCGGGATTTTGAACATGTGGCGGGGGATCAGTTCTTTCAGCTTTTCGACCATCGCGCGGCCGCGCATGTCGGCGCGGTCGCGGTGGACCATCATCGACAGGGCGTCGACGGGTTCTTCGTTCACCAGGATCGACATTTTGACGAGGAAATCCTCGCGGTATTCCGACAGCTGATAGTCGAAGCTGGCATAGCCCTGCGACACCGATTTCAGGCGGTCGTAGAAGTCGAACACCACCTCGGCCAGCGGCAGGTCATAGACGACCATGGCGCGGGAGCCGGCGTAGGACAGGTCAAGCTGGATGCCGCGGCGGTCCTGGCAGAGTTTCAGGATGTCGCCCAGGTATTCGTCGGGGACCATGATGGTGGCCTTGATCCGCGGCTCTTCGATATGGTCGATGAAGGTCAGGTCGGGCATGTCGGCGGGGTTGTGCAGGTCGCGCACCTCGCCGTCCTTCATGAAGAGGTGGAAGACGACCGAGGGGGCGGTGGTGATGAGTTCGAGGTTGTATTCGCGTTCCAGGCGGTCGCGGATGACCTCGAGGTGGAGGAGGCCGAGGAAGCCGCAGCGGAAGCCGAAACCGAGGGCGGCGGAGGTTTCCATTTCGGTCGAGAAGGAGGCGTCGTTGAGGGAGAGTTTCTCGATCGCGTCGCGCAGGTCTTCGAACTGGGCGGCGTCGACCGGGAAGAGGCCGCAGAACACCACGGGCTGGGCGGGTTTGAAGCCGGGCAGCGGCTCGGCGCAGCCTTTGCGTTCGTGGGTGACGGTGTCGCCGACGCGGGTGTCGCGGACCTGTTTGATCTGGGCGGTGAAGATGCCGATCTCGCCGGGGCCAAGTTCGGCGATATCGACCATCTGGGGTTTCAGGACGGCCAGCTTTTCGATGCCATAGACGGCGTTGGTCTGCATCATGCGGATGCGGTCGCCCTTTTTGACCACGCCGTCCATGACGCGGATCATGACGACGACGCCGAGGTAGGCGTCGTACCAGCTGTCGACCAGCATGGCCTTCAGCGGCGCGTCGCGGTCGCCTTTGGGGGGCGGCAGGCGGGTCACGATGGCCTCCAGCACATCGGGGATGCCGAGGCCGGATTTGGCGGAGATCAGGACGGCGTCGGAGGCGTCGAGGCCGATCACATCCTCGATCTGCTGGCGGACGCGGTCGGGTTCGGCGGCGGGCAGGTCGATCTTGTTCAGGACGGGCACGATTTCGTGGCCGGCATCCAGCGCCTGATAGACGTTGGCCAGCGTCTGCGCCTCGACCCCTTGGGAGGCGTCGACGACCAGCAGCGAGCCTTCGACGGCGCGCATCGACCGGCGAGACTTCGTAGCCGAAGTCGACATGGCCGGGGGTGTCGATCAGGTTCAGGATGTAGGTCTTGCCATCCTTGGCCTTGTAGTCGATGCGGACGGTGTTGGCCTTGATCGTGATGCCACGCTCACGCTCGATATCCATGCTGTCCAGCAGCTGGGCCTTCATGTCGCGGTCCGCGACAGTGCCAGTCGACTGGATCAGCCGGTCGGCGAGGGTGGATTTGCCGTGGTCGATATGGGCCACGATGGAGAAGTTGCGGATGAGGTCAAGCTGGGTCATGCGCCCGCGTATAGCCTGAAGGTTGATGCCGGGAAAGGGGGCTTGCAAATTGCGCGGAGGAGACTTTTTGACCTGCACTTGGCCGGGCCAGCGGGGCGCGGATTTCTAGCGGGTGATTGGTCGTTCCTTGCCGCCGTTTCAGGCCGTGTTGACGCTGAAATCTGAGAGCGGTCGCGTTGGGTGAGAGCGGGCTGTCTGATGGTGACGAGTTCCGTGGGAAAGGGTGGATTGTTCGCAAATGGAAAGGTTGGCAGCCGGTTCTGATCGGCTGGCCGGGGATTGTTGGAATAGTCATAGGGGGTGGGTGCGATCTGGCGCGGTTGGCGTTGAAACCGGGGGTGGTCCGAGGCCGATTTAGGCGGATTTCCGCGCGTGCTGCGACATAGAATCACACGGCACCCGTTTTGGCATGGCAAAGGCCGGCCGGTCTTGGGATATCCCGTCTAGATCGCTGCGCGGTGGCGCAAGACTTGGGGCTTGGACGGGGGAGTGCTACAGATTGTAGCGCGGCTGGCTCCAATCCCCGCCGATATGAAGAGATTGCCGCAAGATCTTGAAAAATTGTGCAAGATTGGCGATAGTGACGACCATAAATGATCCGTGGCGCTGAGCATCGCGCCCATGGGCACCACTATGTAAAGTTGAGGTCAGTAGATGAGCAAGAAGATCCTGTGGGCAGGTTTTGCCGCGTTGGGACTGATGGGTCTCGCATCCGAAGCGATGGCCGGGCCGATTTCGTCAGCCTGCTTGCGGTCCAACCGCACGGCGGCCAACAACGCGCTGTGTTCCTGCATTCAACAGGTGGCCGACACGACCCTGCGGGGCGCCGATCAGCGCCGGGTCGCTAGCTTCTTCAAGAACCCCGACAAGGCGCAGCAAGTGCGGATGTCCAAGAGCCGCAATGACGATGCCTTCTGGGAGCGTTATACCGCATTTGGCCAGAAGGCCGAGGCTTCCTGCTCGCGCTAGGGTCTATGCGTAGCCCGATTTGATCGGGTGACGTCAGTGAATTCAATTGAACGCAATCCGCTCTAGAATCGACGAATGACGGGGGGTGCGGCCATCGGGGCCGTGCCATCAGGCTGGGCTTCGTCCAGAACCTGACGGATCGGGATGACCCCGGCCCAGACCGGCCAAGCCAGATCTTCCGGCGCATCAGTCGGCATCCCCTCACCAATCTTGGCCGAGGCTTCGTCGATCGGCAGCGACAGGACGGCGGTGGCCTTCAGCTCTTGTGCGGTCATCGGGCGCAGTTGCGGCCAGCGGTCGGGGAACATCTGGTCGATCATGGTTTCGAGATGTCGGGCGCGGATGGCGGGATCGCGCACCAGTTCGGCCGTGCCAAACAGCATGACAGAGCGGAAATTCACCGAATGCTCCAGCCCTGAGCGGGCCATGACCAGCCCGTCGAGCAGCGTCACGGACAGGCAAACCGGATGGTCGGTCGATGCGCGGATCATCCGGCTGGCGGCAGAACCGTGCCAGTAGACGCGGTCGCCCTCACGCCATTGCAGGGTCGGGGTGACGACGGGCGCCCCCTCTACCAGATGGCCGATATGGGCCAAGGGCTGCGCGTCAAGAATCGCATGGATGGTGGCAAGGTCGTAGGCGGCTTTTTCGTTCAGGCGACGCAGGCGGCTGCGTTTGGTCGGGGCTTGGGTCATCTGGGCGGGTCCTGGTGCGACGTCGGTTTTGGGTAGGATGGGCCATCCGGCCCATCTTTGCCAGCCTGTCGCGCGGTGCCGGGGCCAGATACCTGCCCCCGGCAGCCCTATCAGTTGGCGGCGCCCGTGACCGCGTCATACTCCGTCGGCCCCATGGTCGGGTCGGTGCGGCGCAGATTGTCCACCGGCACGGTCAGTTCCACCGTGCCACCATGTTCAAACGTCAGCGTCACCTGCACCGTGTCGCCCGGTTTGGGTTTGGTTGACAGGTTGGTCAGCATCACATGGTCCGACACATTGGTCAGCAACCGCGTCTCACCGGCTTTGACTGCAAACCCCTCTGGCACCATGCTCATCTGCATGACGCCATTGGCGTCCTCGGTGTCATTCATCAGCATGGTCATCGCGATGGGCGAAGAGGCCGACACGAGGGTATCGTCAACCTCGCTTTGATTGTCGATCAGGAAGAACACGACGCCCGACGGGCCGATCACCCGCGCATAGGGGTCGTGGATATGGATGCCGTCTTGGGCGAAGGCGGGCATTGCCAGCAGGGCCAGCGGCAGGGCGGCAAATTTCAGAAGGTTTTTCATGATGTCCTCATAGGGTTGAATGCAGGTAGGGGCGTTCAGACCGCAAAGGGCGGCGCGCGGGCCTCGGGACATGGGGTTGGGGAAGCGTGGCAGATGGGCTTTGCCACGGGGGCAGGGTCGGCGCTGTGCCAGCTGACACCCTGCGCCGCGACCCAAGCCGTGCCGGGCAGCACAGCGGCCACGGCAGCACTCAGGCAATGGGTACAGGGGTGGCGAGTGACCGGGTTGCCATTCGCGTCCAGCGTCAGGGTGAAGGTGCCATAGCCGCCGCAGATCACCTGATCCGCCGCCCCGGCCATTTCGCTGCGGGCCACAGCCTCAGTCACCGAACCCCAGAGCAGGGTCAGCGTCAGCAACAGCATCAGGATCGGGCGACAGATGGCCATAGCTCTACTTAGTCGCCCTGCCCTGCCCCGGCAATTGGGACAGATTGGCGCAACAGAAAGGCCCCGACCGCAGAGCGGTGGGGCCTGACTATAACTGCAACCGCAACAGCGATCAGGCGACGACAGGTGCCGCAGCCGATGCCTTGGAGATGTCTTTCTTGATCTTCAGCGCGTCCGTGGACAGCTCTTCATCCTTGGCCTTGGCCAGGAACGCGTCCAGACCGCCACGGTGATCGACCGAACGCAGCGCATGGGCTGAGATCTTCAGTTTGAACGACTGGCCCAGAATATCGGACATCAGGGTGACCACGTTCAGGTTCGGCAAGAAACGCCGACGGGTTTTGTTGTTGGCATGGCTGACTTTGTTGCCAGACATCGGGCCTTTGCCCGTAAGTTCGCAGACGCGCGACATCTTGGTATTCCTTCGTGTGCCAAGCTAGGCTTGGAGTGGTTTGGGGCCCTCGACCGCAGACGGAGCCCAAATTCGATTTGTGGCGTTTAGGGGGAATCGCTGGCCGCGTCAAGCGGGGAAGCCCGGACGGGCCGGGATTTTCCCCAACAATGGTCAGCCAAATTCATCATGTTGCGGCAGATCGTCGGTGATTGTGTACCACGGCGCCTTGGAACCTACAAAGATATGGGCGGTTGGCCGGATTGTGGGCGTATCCGTCAGCGTCCCCATCGGCACATGGGCATAGGTGCCGTCACGGACCACGGAAAACAGCATCGCGCCGCAGGTGGCGCAATGCAGGTCATAGGTGCCGCCATCGCCATAGCGCATCGTGTTGTCAGCGCCTGACGTCACGGCGATCTGGTCGATTGGAATGCCAGCCACGGGTTTGAACGCCGCCCCCGTGGCACGGCGGCAGTCAGAGCAGTGGCAGTTGAACGCATAGGTAAAGGCGTCCGCGACGTGAAACGTCACCGCGCGGCACAGGCATTGGCCCTTCAATTGTTCCATGCGTCCCCCTGCCCGCTGCCTCAGTCGGCCAGATGGATCAGGGTCTTGCCGAAATTCCGACCCTCCAGCATGCCGATGAAGGTGTCGACCATCTGGTCGAAGCCCATCGGTCACATCCTCGCGGTAGTGGACCTGGCCATCGGCCAGCCAGCCGGCCATCTTGGCGTGAAACTCCGGCGCGTCGCTCCAGAATTCGCCGACGATAAAGCCGCGGAAGGTCAGGCTGCGGGTCAGGATCGTCCGCAGCAGCAGGGGCGTGCGGTCAGGGCCCGGCGGGCAGGTCGGTGGCGTTGTAGGTGGCGATGGTGCCGCAGACCGGCACGCGGGCAAAGGGGTTCAGGAGCGGCAGCACCGCGTCGAAGATCGCCCCGCCGGTCAGTTCGAAATACACATCCATCCCCTTCGGGCAGGCCGCCGCCAGCTGCGCGGCCATATCGGGGGCGTTGCGGTCGATGCAGGCGTCAAAGCCCAGAGTCGTCCGTGACATAGGCGCATTTCTCTGCCCCACCGGCCAGACCCAACCGCCCGCGCGCCCGCCAGCCGGGCGATCTGCCCGACCAGCGCGCCCACCGCACCCGAGGCAGCGCCGACCACCACCGTCTCACCCGCCTTGGGTTTGCCGATGTGTTTCAGCCCGGCATAGGCCGTCATCCCCGGCATCCCCATCACGCCCAGCGCCGTTTGCACCGGGGCCTGGGCCGGGTCCAGTTTGCGCAGGCCGCCGCCGTTGCGGATCATGTGGTCGCGCCAGTGGTCATGGACCGACCACGATGTCGCCGGGCGCCAAGGCCGGATCCGCCGATGTCAGCACCCGCGCCACCACCTCGCTGGGCAGCGGTTGGCCGATCTCGGTGGCCGCCGCATAGGACGGCCCGTCGGACATCCGGCCCGCGCATATAGGGGTCAAGCGACAGCCACAGCGTTTGCAGCAGCACCTCACCCGGTGCCAGGCTCGGGCAGGGTCGCGGTCTGCATCTGGAAATCGGACAGGCTTGGGTTTGCCGTCGGGCCGGGCGGCCAGGGCGAGGGTGCGGGCGGTGACGGTCATAGCGTACTCCTATAGGTTGGGACGCACCTAGCCGAGCTTGCCGCAAACAAGGGGCCACCTGCAACCGCGAGGCCGCCCGAGACAGGCAACCCACCTGAGACAAGGGGCCTTGGCCCCGCAGGCGAGGCCAAAGACTTGCGCGCCAGCGCTCCGCGGATCACCCCGGTTGGGCTTGCACTGGTGGCGGGGCTGTGGCGATAAGGCTGATGCCAGATCCCTGCCCAGCCCAGATCCTTGCCCATCGACGACGCCCTGCCCGCCCTGCGCGACGCCGTGGCCGCCCGCCGCATGGCCGTGTTGCAGGCCCCGCCCGGTGCGGGCAAGACCACGCGGGTGCCGCTGGACCTGCTCGCCTCGGGTCTGATCACGGGCCGCATCGTGATGCTGGAACCGCGCCGTCTGGCCGCCCGCGCCGCCGCCGAGCGGATGGCCGCCACCTTGGGCGAGGCGGTCGGCCAGACCGTCGGCTACCGCATCCGGGGCGAGGCGAAGGTCGGGCCGCGACACGCGGATCGAGGTGGTGACCGAGGGCATCCTGACCCGGATGATCCAGTCCGATCCGGGGCTTGGCGGGCGTCGGCTGCCTGATCTTTGACGAATTTCACGAACGCAGTCTGAATGCCGATCTGGGGCTGGCCCTGGCCTTGGAAATCCGCGCCGCGCTGCGCGAGGATCTGGTGCTGATCGTGATGTCGGCCACGCTGGATGCCGCCCCGGTGGCGGCATTGATGGGGGATGCGCCTGTTGTCACCTCGGCGGCCGGGCCTTTCCGGTCGAAACCCGCTGGCTGCGGCCGCGCGCTGGATCGCCAGCCAGCGGTTCGAGGCGGCGATGGCCGGGCTGATCCGGCAGGCGCTGGAGGAGGTGCCGGAGGGCGGGCTTCTGGCCTTTCTGCCCGGTGAGGGCGAAATCCGGCGGGTTGAGGGGATGTTGCGGCGGCCTGCCCGGCTGCACCGTTCTGCCGCTGTTCGGCGCGATGGAGTTTGCGGCCCAGCGCGCGGCCTTGGGCCCGGTGGCGGGGCGGCGGGTGGTGCTGGCCACCTCGATCGCCGAAACCAGCCTGACCCTGCCCGACATCACCGTGGTGGTCGATGGCGGCCGCAGCCGCCGCGCAAGGTTCGATCCCAATTCCGGCATGTCGCGGCTGGTCACCGAACGGGTGACGCGGGCCGAGGCGGAACAGCGCCGGGGCCGGGCGGGGCGCGTGGCCGCCCGGCACCTGTTACCGGCTGTGGACCCGGGGCGAAGAGGGCGGGCTGGCCGCCTATCCCCCCGCCGAGATCGAGGCGGCCGATCTGACCGGGCTGGCGCTGGAGCTGGCGCTGTGGGGGGGTGACGCCCTGCCCTTTCTGACCCCGCCGCCGCCCGGCCCGCTGGCCGAGGCGCGGGCGCTGCTGACCGGGCCTTGGCGCGCTGGACGAGGGCCGCATCACCGACCATGGCCGCGCCTTGGCCGCCCTGCCCCTGCATCCGCGTCTCGCCCATATGCTGGCCCTGTCGGGCCCCGAGGCGGCCACCCTTGCCGCCCTGCTGGCCGAACGCGACCCCCTGCGCGGCGCACCGCCCGACCTGGCGCTGCGCCTGGCGGCCATCGCCGACCCGCGCCGGTTCGAGGCGGATCACCCCTGGCCCGTCGAACCGCCCGGTGATCGAGCGCATCCAGGACGAGGCGCGGCGGCTTGGGCGTGCGGTCGAAGGGGCAACACGCCGCAGCCTCGGCCGAGATGGCCGCCCTCGCCTATCCCGACCGCATCGGGCTGCGCCGCAAGGGCGATGCGCCGCGCTGGGTGCTGTCGGGCGGCAAGGGGGCGGCGATGGACCCGGGCACGCCCTTGGCCGGCGCCCGGCTGATCGTCGCCACCGATCTGGACGGCGACGCGCGCGAGGCCACGGTGCGGCAGGCCGTGGCGCTGTCCGAGGCCGAGTTGCGCGGGCTTTACGCCGATCAGATCACTTGGCGCGAGGTCTGTGACTGGTCGCGGCGCGAGGGGCGCGTCCTGGCGCGCCGTCAGGAATGTTTTGGCGCGCTGGTGCTGGACGACCGCCCTGGGACGCCCCGCCCGAGGCGATGGCCCGCGCCGCGCTCGAGGGCCTGCGCCTGATCGGCCTGCCCTGGATCGCCCTCTGCCCGGCGCCTGCGGGCCCGGATCGCGCTGGCCCGCGGTGACGGCTGGCCCGAGGTGACCGACGCCGCCCTGCTGGCCGATGCCGACTGGCTGCTGCCCTATCTGACGCGAGCTCCGCACCGAGGCCGACCTGAAGTCGCTGGACCTGACCGAGGCGTTGAAATCCCTGCTGACCTGGGAGCAGCAGGCCGAGCTGGACCGCCTGGTGCCCGCCCATTTCACCACGCCCTTGGACCGCCAGGTGCCGATCGACTATGACGGTGAGGTGCCGGGCATTGAAATCCGCCTGCAAGAGATGTTCGGCGTCACGCAGCATCCGGTGGTCGGCGCCAAGCCGCCTGCCCCTGCGCGTGACGCTGCTGTCGCCGGGGCAAAAGGCCATTCAGGTGACGATGGACATTCCGGGGTTTCTGGGGCACGTCCTATGCCGATGTGCGCAAGGACATGCGCGGCCAGTACCCGCGCCACCCGTGGCCGGAGGACCCGACGCAGGCCGAACCGACGCTGCGGGCCAAGCCACGGGGGACGTGAGGCGGCGGTTACAGGGTCGCCAGATAGGTCTCTATCTGACCGAACTGCATATCCCAGCCGCCCTGCATGCCGTCACGGGCGCCGTCAAAGGTGGCTTCTTCGGTTGCTGTGGCGTTCAGCGGTAGCCAAGTGACCGACAGTTTGCGTGGTGCCGTCGCCCAGATCCTCATAGGTGGTGGTGGACAGCATTTCGCGCGGCCAAGTCGGGGCCATCGGATGCGGGGCGATGTTGCCATCCTTGTCGGCAAAGCTTTGCACCAGAACGACTTTTTGCAGCGGCACGATCTCACGAAAGGCCTGCAGGCCGTACATGATCGAGCCGTCCGGCGCGGGCATGCCGTAGAAATGCGTGCCGCCTTCGCGGAAATCCATCTGCGATGTGTAGCCGTCCGGGTTGCCCGGCGACAGCCATTTGGCCTGATGGGCGGGCTGGGTGTAGACCTCCCACACAAGGGCCACCGGGGCCTTGAAGATGCGCGATACGGTCAGGGGTGCGGTGGTCATTTGGGGTCTCCTTTGGATTGGATTTGGGTGAGGTAGGTTTCAAGCTGATCCAACTGGCCTTCGGTCACGGCGCGGAAATGCGCCATGAAATCGTCCAGTTCGGCCAGTTTGGTGCGGTTCGAGGATACAGGGGCGGAACTGCGCGGCCCTTGCGCGGGAGATCAGGCCCGCCTTCTCTAACACCTTGATATGTTTGGAAATGGCGGGTTGGCTAAGGCTGAAGGGCGTGCCCAGTTCGGTGACGGTGGCCGCCCCCTCTGCCAGCCTGCAGCAGCATCGCCCGACGGGTCGGGTCGGCCAGTGCTGCGAGGGTGAGTGAGAGTTGGTCGGTCATTACATTACCATTTAGAAATATATCTTAGAGGTAATGTTAAGCGCGAGGCCTGTCAACAGCCTTTCTGCGGGCAGTCCAACGGCGTCAGGATTTCGGCCACGACCGCACGGGCAAAGCGGTGGGCCGGGTTGCGGCTGTGGCGACGGTGCCAAGCCATGCAGATCATCGGCACGGGCAGCGGCACCGGGGCGAGGTACGTCGCAAGGCCCAGACGTGGGGCCAGATGGACGGCGAGCGGGGCTGGCACCAGACCCACCAAATCGCTGGCGGCGACCGTGGCCGCCACACCGGAAAACACCGGAACCGTCATTGCCACCCGGCGGCGGCGACCCAGTTGGGCGAGGGCCGCATCGCCCATCGCCTGCAACCTGCCCTCTGGCGAAAACACGACATGGGCCAGATCGCAGAACAGGTCGATGGGCAGGGTCGATCCCGGTTCATGGCCCGCAAGCGCCGGGTTGCCCTGCCGCGCGATCAATACGAAGGCAGAGCGGAACAGCGGCTGCACCTCTATCCAGTCGGGAAACGGGCTTTGCGGGATCAGCGCCAGATCGACGTCCGACCGTTCCAGCACGGCAAGATAGCTGTCCGGGACCAGATCGACGAGTTGCACCTGCAAATGCGGCGCCCGCGCGGCCATCGCAACGGCCAGCGACGGCATCAACATCTCGGCGAAGAAGTCAGAGCCTGCGATTTTGAAGCTGTCGGAGGCAGTCAGCGGGTCAAACGGGTCAGGGCCAGAGAGCATCACCTCAAGATCCTCAAACATCTCTCTGAGGGGGCGGCGGAGGGTTTGGGCGAAGTCGGTGGGCACGAGGTGCTGGCCTTGGCGGATGAACAGCGGGTCGTTCAGCGCCAGACGCAGGCGACCGAGGGCGGCAGACACCGCCGATTGCGACAGACCAACGCGCGACGCCACCCGCACGGTGGACGGGTCAGCCAGCAAGCTGTTCAGCACGCGAAGCAGGTTGAGGTCGAGCGCGGATAAATTCATTTGGTTCATTGATAGTATATGAACGATTTGTTTTACAGATAGTCTTTGCGGGTGGAGCATCGGGGAAAGGCTTTCTCGAAAGGATATCCCGATGACCGCCCAATCCCATGTCTGGAACGGCGTGACCTACCGCATCCTGCTCGACTCGGTGCAATCTGGCGGCAGTCTGGGGCTGTTTGAAAGCACGGATTTCCCCGGCTACGGCCCGCCGCGTCATGTGCATCACCGCGAGGATGAGACGTTTGTGGTGCTGGAGGGTGAGGTGGAGTTTGTGCTGGGGGCAGACCGGTCCATGTTGTCCGCTGGCGACACGATCTTTGTGCCGCGCGGGGTGGAGCATACGTTCCGTGTCCGGGGGGCGGCGCCTGCCCGGATGCTGACCGCGCTGACGCCGGGCGGGATGGAGGGGTTCTTTGTCGAAATGGCCAAGGGCGGCTACAAAATCCCCGAGGATATGGGCCAGATCGTTGCCATCGCCGCCCGCTATCAGCTGGAATTCACCGGGCCGCCGCTGACCTGATGCTGACCTGACGCGGGGTTGCGCGTGACAGCGCGGGTGGCGCTTGGCATGGTTGGGCAAAACTGGAGGCCGCCATGCCCTACCCTACCCTGCTGTCGCCCATCACCCTGTCAGGTGTGACCCTGCCCAACCGGGTGATGATGGGGTCGATGCACACCGGGTTGGAGGAGTTGGGCGACTGGGCCCGCGTCGCGCGGTTCTATGCAACACGGGCGCGGGGTGGCGTCGGGCTGATGGTGACGGGTGGCATGGCGCCCAACCGCGAGGGCGGGGTGTTTCCGGGCGCGGCGGGGTTGTTCAGCGCCGCTGACATTGCCAACCACCGGATCGTCACCGATGCCGTGCATGAGGCGGGCGGTCGGATTGCGATGCAGATCCTGCATGCCGGGCGCTATGCCTATGGCCGGGACTGTGTCTCGGCCTCGGCGGTGAAGTCGCCGATTTCGCCCTTTGTGCCCAAGGCGCTGGACGAGGAGGGCATCGAAAAGCAGATCGCCGACATGGTGACCGCCGCTTTGCGCGCCCAAGAGGCGGGCTATGACGGGGTAGAGGTGATGGGGTCAGAGGGGTATTTCCTGAACCAGTTCCTGGTGCGCCATGTCAACCAGCGCGATGACCGGTGGGGCGGGGATTATGAGAACCGGATGCGGCTGCCGGTAGAGGTGGTGCGGCGGGTGCGGGCGGCCGTGGGGCCGGATTTCATCGTGATCTACCGGATCAGTCTGATCGATCTGGTGCCCGATGGCTCGACTTGGGACGAGGTGGCGATGCTGGCGCGGGCGATGCAGGCGGCAGGGGCGTCGGTGCTGAATTCCGGCATCGGCTGGCATGAGGCGCGGGTGCCGACGATTGCAACCTCGGTCCCCCGCGCCGCCTTTGCATGGCTGACGGCGCGGCTGAGGGGTGAGGTGACGATCCCGGTGATCGCCTCCAACCGGATCAACACGCCCGAGGTGGCGGAGGGGATACTGGCCTCAGGTCAGGCGGATATGGTGTCGATGGCGCGGCCCTTCCTCGCCGATCCGGAGTTTGTCGCCAAGGCGGCGGGCGGGCGGGCCACGCAGATTGCACCCTGTATCGCCTGCAATCAGGCCTGTCTGGACCATACCTTTTCGGGCAAGCTGACGTCCTGTCTGGTCAATCCCGCCGCCTGCCATGAGGCAGAGTTTGATGCCGCCGCCGTGGTGGCCAAACGGATCGCCGTGGTGGGGGCCGGTCCGGCAGGGCTGGCCTGTGCGGTGAAGGCCGCAGAGTTGGGGCATCAGGTGGTGCTGTTTGAAAAGGGTGAGATTGGCGGCCAGATGAACCTCGCCCGCAAGGTGCCGGGCAAAGAGGAATTCGACGGCTTGGTCGCGTGGTACGCCGTCATGCTGACCCAAACGGGGGTGGAGGTGCGGCGGCAGGCGGCGGATGTGGCGGCACTGTCGGGGTTTGACGCCGTGGTCGTGGCAACGGGCGTCACGCCGCGTGATCCGGGGATACCGGGCCAGGACAGCGCGCTGTCCTATATGGCGGTGCTCAATGGGGCTGAGGTGGGGCCGAGAGTGGCGATCATCGGCGCGGGCGGGATCGGCTTTGATGTGGCTGAGTTTCTGACCCAGCAGGGCGTCAGTGCGACGCTGGAGCCTGCCGAGTGGCGGCGCGAATGGGGGGTGGGCGATCCGGCGGATGTGGCGGGCGGACTGGTTGCCGCCGCACCCGGCCAAGGCTGCCCGCGAGGTGTGGCTGTTGCAGCGCAAGGCTGAGAAGCCGGGGCGCCGCCTCGGCAAGACAACGGGCTGGATCCACCGCGCGGGATTGCAGGCCAAGGGGGTGAAGATGCTCGGCGGGGTCAGCTATCAGCGGATCACCGAGGCGGGGTTGGTGATCGCGCGGGATGGGGTGGAGGAGTTGCTGGCGGTGGACACGGTGGTCCTCTGCGCCGGGCAACTGCCCGAACGCGGGCTGGCGGATGCGCTGATTGCGGCTGGGATCAAGGCTCATGTGATCGGCGGGGCGGATGTCGCCGCCGAACTCGATGCCAAGCGCGCGATTGATCAGGGCACCCGGCTGGCACTGACGCTGTAAAGCTGCCGAGGTGCCGTGCGTTCCCCTGCCCCGCCCGTGGAACGGCAGCGCCGTCGGGCGGGCCTCGATGGCCCGCACGACGGCCCCCTGTTCTGGAAACCCCGGCTTTGTAACCTGCCGAAACAGTATTTGCGCAAGCCGACCTTTCGCAGCCCCTGCTTCCTGTTTACGACGGCTGCAAGCAGGGGGACATTCATGGACATGCAGGCAATCAAGCGCGGGCGTTGGGCAGTGGCCGCCCTCTTTTTCGTCAACGGTTTCATCACCGGGGCTTGGGCGCCGCAAATTCCCCTGCTGTTGCCCCGCTACGGGATCACCGAAGTCACCCTTGGCCTGCTGATCCTGCTGATCGGGTTGGGCGCCGTGGCGGCGATGATCTTTGCGGGCAGGCTGATCGAGGCTTACGGCGCGCGCAACATGGCGCTGCTGTTTGGCTGTCTGGTCGCCCCCATGCTGCCGCTGGTCGTGATGGCGCCGAACCTTTACATCCTCGCCCCCTGCCTCGTCATCATGGGGGCCACTTTGGGCTGCATGGATGTGTCGATGAATGCCAATGCCATTGAGGTAGAGCGTCGGTTGGGCCGGGCGATCATGTCATCGTCGCATGGCTTCTGGTCGGTCGGCGGCTTTACCGGGGGCGGGATCGGCGGCTTGGCCCTCGCGCGGTTTGGCGCGGTGGAACAGGCCGTGGGGGTGACTGTCATCAGTTATCTGGTTCTGGCGCTCGCCGCGCGGTTCCTGTGGCGTGAGCCTGTTGTGGTCACAGCACAGGCGGGCACACCCAAGCCCAAGACCGCGATGTTCCCCAAGGTCGCCGCCCTCTACATTCTGGGCGCGATGGCGTTGTTCTCGATGGCTTCCGAAGGGTCAGTGCTGGATTGGGCGGCTTTGTACGTCTCCAAATCGCTGGACGCCCCGTTGGAGCGGTCTGGTCTGGCCTTTGCGCTGTTTGCCGGCACCATGGCCATGATGCGGTTTCTGGGCGATGGCGTGCGCAACCGGTTTGGGGCGGTCAAGACGCTGCAAGTCTCTGGCCTGATCGCGGCCTTGGGGATATTCGTGGCGGCCTTGGCGCCGAACGATATTGTCGCGATTGCGGGCTTTGCCTTTGCCGGTTTGGGCGTGGCGAACATGGTGCCGATCCTGTTCTCGGCTGCAGGCAACCACCCGGGGACAAGCTCTGGCTCCGGTATCGCGACGGTGACGATGATCGGCTATTGCGGCATCCTGCTGGCGCCATCGGTGATTGGCTTTGCCGCCGAGACGATCGGCTACCGGACCACCTATATGGTGATCGCGGGGCTGCTGGTCGGGGTATCGGCGGCGGCACGGCGGGCTGCATATGCGGATGGCAGACGCACGGTCGCGGTGGAATTGCCGTTGGAGAGCGGTGTCTAGGGACGAGAGCGAAAGGCCGGGCCCGCCCTACCCCTCAAACATGTCGGTCTGGCCCGGGGTCTTGGGGGGTTCCATCCCCATATGGCGCCAAGCCCGCTGACCCAGCATCCGGCCACGCGGGGTGCGCAGGATCAGGCCCTGCTGCAAGAGATAGGGTTCGATGACCTCTTCAATCGCGTCGCGTGCCTCGGACAGGGCGGCGGCGATGGTTTCCACGCCGACCGGGCCGCCGCCGTAGTGATCGGCCAACAGGCGCATATACCGGCGGTCGTTGCTGTCCAGCCCCAGATGATCGACGCCAAGCCGGGTCAGGGCGTTGTCGGCGATCTGTTTGGTCAGGTGGCCATTGCCCTCTACCGTCACAAAATCCACCACACGGCGCAGCAGTCGGCCCGCGATGCGCGGGGTGCCGCGGGCGCGTTTGGCGATCTCGCGGGTGCCGAGCGGGTCGGCGGTGACGCCGAGCAGGCGGGCGCCGCGGGTGACGATCAGGTCCAACTCATCCTCGGTATAGAATTCCAACCGGGTGGGGATGCCGAAACGGTCGCGGAGCGGCGTGGTCAGCAGGCCCAGCCTTGTGGTGGCGCCGACCAGCGTGAAGGGTTGCAGTTCGATGCGGACGGTGCGGGCGGCGGGGCCTTCACCGATGACGAGGTCTAGCGCGAAGTCTTCGAGGGCGGGGTAGAGCACCTCTTCCACCACCGGGGACAGGCGGTGGATTTCGTCGATGAACAGCACGTCGCGGGGTTCGAGGTTGGTCAGGATGGCCGCAAGGTCGCCGGGTTTGGCGAGCACCGGGCCAGAGGTCATGCGGAAACCCACCCCCAACTCACGCGCCATGATCTGCGCGAGGGTGGTTTTGCCCAGACCGGGGGGGCCGTGGAACAGGGTGTGGTCCATCGCCTCACCCCGCATCTTGGCGCTTTCGATGAAGATGCGCAGATTGGCGCGGGCTTCGGCCTGGCCGGTGAATTCCTCCAGCGTCTGCGGACGCAGGGCGCGGTCGGTGTCTTCGGGCAGACGGGTTGGGGTGACGGTGCGGTCGGGGGTCAAATGGAGCCTCGCATGGCCGGGATTTCTGTCATGCGGGCCATTGCCAGTCCTCCATCGGTGTCCAGCCACCCAAGCACGGCTTGATCGGCCAAGCGGAAGGCAAAGATGTTGCCGCCGCCTGCGGGTTGGTCGCCGGAACGCGAGATCGGTTCCTGCGTCAATGCCTGCCGCAACAGGCTGCCGACCGCGCCGTGGCCGACGAAGAGAACGGGGCGGTTGGCGAGATGGTTGGCCAGACAGCGCCGAACTGCGGTCAGAATGCGGTGTTGGGCGGCGCGGGCAGTTTCCCAGCCGCGAAAGCTGGCATCGGGTTGGGCGAAGAAGGTGTCGGCTGCGGCCTCAAATGCCGGCTCCGGCAGAAAACCGGTGGCGCTGCGATCATTTTCGCCCAGATCAGCGTGGAGTTCTGCGGGCAAATCGGGACGCAGCAAGGCGGCGGTCTCTGTCGCCTTGGCCTCAGCGCTGCTGAGGACGCGGGTTATCCGGGCAAGCCATGGCCGGGAGGCAAGCGCGGCCAGTCGGGCGCGGCCAGTCTCGTTCAGGCCCCACTGCGGGATGGGGCGCGACGGATCGATTTGGACCTGCGGGTGGGTGAGGTAGATGGCCAGCATGCGCTACCTCGGGGCCAGCAGCTTGAGGCTGGCGCGGATCAGGGTGGCGGTGTCGGCCTCTGGCTGTTCGGCGGCGACGGTGGCGACGGCTTGGGCGGCGTCGCCTTGGCCGTAGCCGAGGTTCAGGAGGGCGGACAGGGCGTCGGCGGTGTAAGCGGCACGGTTTTGCGCGACAGAGGGCGGCGGGGTCGGGCGTTTGGCGGTGGGCTTTTGCGGCGCCTCGATCACCGAGTCATCGGCCTCAGCCACGGCGGCCAGAGAGACGCCCATCGCCATGACGCCGGGGGCCTTGGCCTTCAGTTCGAGGATCACCCTCTGCGCCAGTTTGGGGCCGACGCCGGGGGCCGACTGGATGGCGCGGGCGTCACCGAGGGCGATGGCGCGGGCGATGCCTTCGGCACCCAGCGCGCCCAGCATGGCCATTGACGCCTTGGCACCGACACCTTGGACGGTCGTCAGAAGCTTGTGCCATTCCTTGTCGAGCAGCGTTGGAAAGCCGAACAGTTGCAGCAGATCCTCTCGCACCAGCAGGTCGGTATAGAGTGACACCGGGTCACCGATGGCGGGCATGGCGGCCAGGGTGCGTTCATTGACATGGACGATATAGCCGACACCGCGCACGTCGATCAGGACCTGATCCGTGCCGCGCCAATCCAACCGTCCTGAGAGTTTGCCGATCATCCCGCTGCCTTTCTGAGTGCGGCCTGCAAGCGGCCCGCACTTTGCAAGTGGTGCGCGTGGCAGATGGCAATGGCAAGGGCATCGGCGGCATCCGGCCCCTTGATCTGCACGCCGGGCAGATGCAGGCGCACCATATGGTCGATCTGCGCCTTGGCGGCATGGCCGACCCCGACGATGGTTTTCTTGACCGTATTGGGGGCATATTCGCCGACCGTGATGCCAGCCTGCGCCGGCACCAGCAGGGCAATCCCGCGCGCCTGCCCCAGTTTCAGCGTGGCCACGGCGTCCTTGTTGACGAAGGTATGCTCGACCGCCGCCTCATCAGGGGCATAGAGGCGCAGAACCTCGGTCAATTGGGTGTAAAGCGACACCAGACGCAGGGCGAGGTCGCCGTCGCCATCCTGCGCGGCAGAATGGCAGATGCCGTTCGCAACATGGGTGATTCGCGCGCCGGTGACGTCAACAACCCCCCAACCGAGGTTGCGGAGACCCGGATCAATTCCCAAAACGCGCAAACCCTGCCCCTTTTTTCTGTTTTGTTAGAATTAGCACGAAAAGGGAACATCCGCCAAGGTCAATTGCGGCATGCCGGAATTTGGCGGGGCCTGTCGGTTTTGCAGCATGCAGAAAGCGGCACCCGCAATGCTGAAACCGACACTTTTTGCTGGACACATGATTCGTCCAATAAAATAAGGCGAATATTCAAGGACGGGAGCTATGCGTGGCACGCAATACGGCGTTGTCCGGCCATGGATTGCATTTGCCTGCAACACGACTAAATCCTGCTCAGCAAGAAGCGATAGGCGCTTCATTTGTATGCAAGTTTGAAAGGATTACCGCAATGGCGACTTACGAGACGTCCCGCACGGCGCCCCTCGGCGCCATCACTGTTTTCCGCCTGGTTCAGGCTGTTAGCAAAGCACCGCCAAATTCCAAGTCTGGAATTCGGGCCGTGTGACGCGCAAAGCGCTGTCGAAGCTGAGCAACCGTGAGCTGGACGACATCGGCCTGTGCCGTGGTGACATCGACATGATCGGCCGCTGAGCCGACCTGAGTAAAGAGTTTGGGCCGCTGTTCGCAAGAACAGCGGCCCTTTTGTTTGCCTGACGCACAAATGAGGAAGGGCCGCTGCCCAAAGGACAGCGGCCTGAAGATCGGGACGACCTGACCGGATCTTATGTCAACTTCGCTTATTTCAGCTTGGAAAGCCCAAGAGCAATCTTGTCGGACACGAACATCGTCACCGGCTCTGGCTGCATCAGCCAACCGCCGACATGTTCGATCCCCTCACCGGCCATCAGATTGGCGACACGGTCAGAATAGGATTGCGGGCCAACGCTGTGATAGATCGCGCCCTTCAGCAGGAACGCGGCCACCAGCAAGAACAGGATCGGCCCTATAACAGAGCGACGCCGCGCTTGCGGTCGATAGTAATAGGAACGGCCCAAGGTTCCCGGCGCTTCAAAGCCATAGCCTTTGGCCCGCGCCTTTTGAATACGTGCAACACGTCCGTAAAATTCAGTCATATTTGGGTCGGTCATCCCAGTCTCCAAACGATTCCGACCCCCACCAAGGACTTTGATACGTTCAAATTGTGGCGGAATTTTGGCAGATTACCCGATTTGCCCTAGTTTCGACGCAGGACCAACGTTGACCATTCACCGATATCGTCGCGGTGCTGGGGGGTGAACCCTGCGGCGACATAGGCGGCGGTGACGGCTTCGGCTTGGACCACCAAAAGACCTGACAAGATAACAAGGCTGTTCTGTGTCGTATGCGCGGCCATTGGCGGCGCGAGTTCGATCAGCGGGCCTTTCAGGATGTTGGCGAAGACCAGATCATAGGGGGCGGCGGCGGCGAGGCGGGGATGGGCGAAACCTGCCGCCTCCATCGTTTCGATCCGGCCTTCGAGGTGGTTGATCGAGACGTTTGCCTCGGCCACGTCCACCGCGACCTCATCAATGTCCGAGGCGATGATCAGGGCGTCGGGCAGGACAGCGGCGGCGGCCATCGCCAGAACTGCGGTGCCACAGCCAATATCGGCCACTTTGGCAGGGCGGAAACCGGCGTCGTAAAGCTGGTCAAAGGCGCGCAGGCAGCCCAGCGTCGTGCCGTGGTGGCCGGTGCCAAAGGCGACGGTCGCCTCAATCTGCAGGGCGATCTTGTCGGCGGGCACCTTGTCGGCATCATGCGAGCCATAGACGAAGAAGCGCCCCGCCACGACCGGGCTCAGCTCTCGCGCGTACTTTGGCGACCCAGTCGATCTCCGGGATTTCTGACACGGCGAAGGGGCGACCACCGAAGGCGAGGGCCAGCACGTCCAGCACCACCTCATCGGGTTGTTCAAGGAAATAGGCGCCGACTTCCCAGAGGCCCAGAGTCATCCTCAATCTCAAACACGCCGACGCCGGTGGGCTCAGGCTCCATCCGCTCCAGCGCCTCGGCCAGGGCATTGGCGGCATCTTCGCCGGGCAGGGTCGTCAGGGCTGAGTAGGTGGGCATGGGCTGGCCTTTCGGTGGGACAGGCGGCGATTATGCCTGTGTGGGGCGCGCGTCAAGGTTTGAGGTCGGGTCGTTTGGTCTGCCGCTCTGCCGCGCGCTGTTCGGCGATATGGGCGCGCCATGCAGCGGCGTCGCCATAATCGACGTAATGGTCATGATAGACGGGGGTATCCCTGACGCGGCGAGAGTGTTTGATCGGGCACCAGTAGGCCTCTGTCCGGGCGGCGATTTCGCGGACATAGGAAATCAACCCGTTGCCGTAGCTGCAATAGACGCAGTTCAGCTTCTGCATCAGGTTGAGGTAGCCGAGCAGTTGGCGGTCCATCACGATGTGATCCCCGCGGCGGACCTTTTCGATGTGATAGACCGGAAAGCAGACGGCTTGGTAGATCGTCACGCAGAGGTCGAGCAGGACAAAAGGCACGATCAGGCTGTAGATCACCGGCGCCGTCAGAAGGTGCAGGATGCGGGTGTGGCTGAGAAACTCTGCCACACCCTCGCGTGCGGCGCGGTGGGCGGCGCGGGTTTCGGCGTCAAACACCGCGCGGCCTTTGTGCAGGGTATAGCGGAGCTGGGTCCGTTTGGCGTCAAGCTCTTCCGCGAGGCTGGCTTGGAGCACGGCAATCTGGGCGCGCAGATCGTCGAGGTTGGATGACATGAGGGGCCCTTCCGGCTATTCCCGGTCAGGGAAGCACGGATAGGGCCCCGTGGCCATGCGAAAGCTTAGACTTTGAGGCCGATCGGACACGTGACCCCGGTGCCACCGATGCCGCAGTAGCCGTCGGGGTTCTTGGCCAGATATTGCTGGTGGTAATCCTCGGCATAATAGAACGTCGGGGCGGGCAGGATTTCGGTGGTGATGGTGCCGTGGCCCTTGGCGGTCAATGCGGCCTGATAGGCCTGCTTGGTCGCCTCTGCCGCCTCAGCCTGTTCGGGCGTGTAGGTGTAGATGCCTGAGCGGTAGGTGGAGCCCATGTCGTTGCCCTGCCGCATGCCTTGGGTCGGGTCGTGGCCTTCCCAGAAGGTTTGCAGCAGCTCATCATAGGAAATCACGGCGGGGTCGTAGATCACCCGCACCACCTCATTATGACCGGTCAGCTGGGTGCAGGTTTCCTTGTAGGTCGGGTTCGGGGTGTAGCCTGCGGCGTAGCCGGTCATGGTCAGCCAGACACCCGGCAGGTTGTAGAACTTACGCTCTACCCCCCAGAAACATCCCATCCCGAACATCGCCTCAGCCATGCCAGCGGGCACTTCGGATTTCAGGGGGATGCCGGACAGGAAATGAGTCTCAGCGGTGGCCATCGGTTCGGGCCGGCCCGGCAGGGCGTCGGCGGGGCGGACCATCTCTGTCTTCTTACGGTCGAACAGGAACATTTGCGGCCTCCTTCTATGTGCTGGGTGAATATAGGGGCTTTGGGGGGTTCTGGGTAGGGGGGCTATCCGGGCTGTGACCGGGTGAAACAATCGGGATTTCCGCAAAGCGTCCGTCTGCGCGACACTTGGTATTTTACTGCAATTACATATTGTTACGTTTTTCTGTTAACCACATTGAAAGCACGTTGCGAATGGTTCGCAACTGGCCGAGGGGGCTTTTCAGCGACCAAGGTGGCGCATAGTCTGGCAAGATGAGGCGTGTGATGGTGATCGGCAATGCGGGCGGCGGCAAATCTACCCTGTGCCGCAGGCTCACCCATGCCCACGATCTGCCGCACCATGAGCTTGACGCGCTGCTGTGGCGGCCGGGTTGGAACAAGGTGCCGGAGGTAGAGTTTCGCGCCGCCCATGACGCGCTGCTGGCGCAAGACCGCTGGTTGATCGACGGCTATGGGCCGTGGGATTCTGTGCTGGCCCGGCTGGCGGCCTGCGATACCGTGGTGCTGCTGGACCATCCCCTGCCCGTGCATCTGTGGTGGGCGACCAAGCGGCAGGTTCGGGCGGTGCTGTGGGGGCGTGAGGATGGCCCGCCGGGGTGCCCGATGGGGCGGATGACGCTGCCGCTTTACCGGATGATGTGGCAGTTGCACCATGAGACGCGGCCCCGGTTGATCGCGGCGATCCATGCGAGGGCCGACGCGGTGCGGATCATTCACATACGCTCGCCCCGGCAGTTGGCTGAATTCGCCGCGAACCCGGTCTGACCACGGGTAGGATGGGCCATGGATTGCATTTTCGGCTTGCCGAAAATGGCAGCGGGCCCATCACGCTCTACCCGGTTGACCGGATCATGCGCCTGCCTTTAGCCTTGGGGCAGCGCGAGGGGGGCGAGGATGACAGACAAGATTGAGGTTCAGAATGTCGGCCAGCCGGGAAAGATTTACCGGGTGGACCGGGCGAAATTTGAGGAAATGCGCGGGGTGTTTCTGACGGTTCTGCCCTATGAGCCGCCGGGCATGACCCCGGCTGAGATTATCGACGCGGTGCGGCCCCTGATGTCGGACACGCTGTTTCCCGGCGGCACGACCTGCGGCTGGTGGGTGAAATGCGTGCAACTGGATCTGGAGGCCAAGGGCATCATCGCCCGCGCCCCGAAATCGCCCGTGCGGTTGCACCGGGTGCCAAGTGAACCGTAGTTCGGGACTTCGGGCGGTACTCATCACCGGCAGTTCCCATTGCGGCAAGTCGGCTTTGGCCGCGCAAATCGCCGGGCGGTTGGGTTGGAATGTGGTCGCGACGGATGCCTTAGCCCGCCATCCGGGGCGACCCTGGCCTGAGGTTCCGGGCCAAGTGGCTGAGTTTTATGACAAACTGTCGGACGATACGATCTACTGGTTCTTGCAGGCCCATCATCAGAACATGCGCCCCTTGCTGTTGCCACGGATCGAAGCCGCCTTGGCGGGGCCGGATGGGGTGGTGTTTGAAGGGGCGGCTTTGCGGCCTGCGGATCTGGCAGAGCTGACCCCGGACCGTGCCGCCGTGCTGTGCCTGACCGCGCCGGAAGAGGTGTTGCTGCGGCGTATCCATCTCGCGTCAGGCTATGCGGGCCTGCCCGTGGCACGTCAGCGGCTGATAGACCGCTTTGTGGCGCGAGAGGCGCGGCTCAACCGCGATACGGTGGCAGAGGCGCGCCGCCTTGGGGTGGTGGTGGTGGATTCGGCCGATCCGGCTGCACTGGCGGCGGTGGTGGCGGGGTTGGGTCAGTAAAAGCTTTGCGGGTCGATATCGACAGACAGGCGCAGGTTGTTGGGGATCTTGAACTGGGCCAGCCATTCGGCCAGGGCGGCCTGCAACGGCGCGGTTTTGTCGGCCTTGATCAGCAGGCGCACGCGGTGGCGGCCACGGACGCGGGCGATGGGGGCCGGGGCGGGGCCGAAGACCTGCGCGCCGATTTTGCAGCAAGGGGTCGATGCGGCGGGCGAGGTCGGCGCCGAAATCAAAGACCTGCGCCACGTCGGGGCTGGACAGGATGATGCCCGCCATGCGGCCATAGGGCGGCACGCCGGCCATGCGGCGTTCGGCGGCCTCGGCGCTTCCAGAACGCCTCCTCATCGCCGCCCAGGATGGCGCGGATCACCGGGTGGTCGGGTTGATAGGTTTGCAGCAGGGCCGTGCCGGGTTTGTCGGCCCGCCCTGCCCGGCCCGCCACCTGGCGCATCAGCTGGAAGGTGCGTTCGGCGGCGCGCAGGTCTGACCCTTGCAGGCCAAGGTCGGCGTCGATCACGCCCACCAGCGTCAACAGCGGGAAGTTGTGGCCCTTGGCGACGATCTGCGTGCCGATGATGATGTCGGCCCCGCCTTCGGCGATCAGCGCGATCTGGTCCTTCAGCGCGCGGGCCGATCCGAACAGGTCGGACGACAGCACGGCAACGCGGGCGTCGGGGAAGCGCGCCGCCACCTCCTCGGCCAGCCGTTCCACCCCGGGGCCGACCGGGGCCATGCGGCCTTCGACCTTACACTCGGGGCAGGCGGTGGGCATGGGTTTGGTGGCGCCGCATTGGTGGCAGACGAGGCGTTTCAGGAAGCGGTGTTCGACCATCCGCGCATCGCAGTCGTCGCAGCCGACCTGATGGCCGCAGGCGCGGCAGATCGTGATCGGCGCATAGCCGCGGCGGTTGAGGAACAGCAGCGCCTGTTCCTGACGGTCGATCCGGGCCTGCACCTGCGGGCGAGGTGTTCGGAAATCCAGCGGTTGGCGGGCAGCTTTTCGTCGCGCATGTCGATGGCGGCCATGCTGCGGCATGACGGCGACGCCAAAGCGCGCGCCGAGAGGTCAGGCGGCGTGTACTTGCCGCTCTCCACATTGGCCCAGCTTTCCAGCGAGGGCGTGGCCGAGGACAGGACCACCGGAAAGCCCGCGATGGCGGCGCGCAGGACGGCCATGTCGCGGGCGTGGTACAGCACGCCCTCCTCTTGTTTGTAAGAGGTGTCGTGCTCCTCATCCACCACGATCAGGCCGAGGTCGCGGAACGGCAGGAACAGGGCGGACCGCGGCGCCGACGACCAGTTGCGCCTCACCCTGCCCGACCATGCGCCACAGGCGGCGGCGTTCGGTCATGGTGACGCCGGAATGCCATTCGGCGGGGCGGGCGGTGAAGCGTTGTTCGACCCGCGCGAGAAAATCACCGGTCAGGGCGATTTCGGGCAGCAGGACCAGCGCCTGACGACCTTGGCGCAGGCATTCGGCGACGGCCTCCAGGTAGACCTCGGTCTTGCCGGACCCGGTGACGCCTTTCAGCAGCGTGGTGGAATAGGTGCCCTGCGACAACCGTGGCGACAAGGGCATCGGCGGCGGCGACCTGATCGCCCATCAGCGCGGGGCCAGCGCTTGCGGGTCCATCGGCGGATAGGGCAGATCGCGGGGGGCATCCTCTTCCAGCACCACGCCCAGTTTGACCAGTCCCTTGACGACCGAGGGGCCGCAGCCCGCCGCGTCGGCCAGTTCGGACAGGGTGACGGGGGCGCCACGGTAGTCGCGCAGCGCCTCAACCACCCGGTGGCGGGCGTCGGTCAGGGTGTTGGGGATGGTGGGGCCGAGGCGGTAGACCCGGCGCATGGCGGGCGCATCGCCCAAAGCCAGGCGCGCGGGTGGCAAGCCGCAGCATCGCGCTGACAGGGGGGTCAGGGTGTAGTCGGCGGCGCGCATCAGGAAGGACGCGCAGTTCGGCCCGCATCGGGGCGGCGTCCAGCACGCGGGTGATGGGGCGGATCTTGGCGGGGTCAAACTTACCCTCACCCTTGCCCCAGACCACGCCCAGCACGCGGCGCGGCCCCAGCGGCACCTCGACAAAATCGCCGTCACCGCAGCCGCCCTCGGGTGCCTTGTAATCCAGAATGCGGCCCAGCGGTTCGGCGGTCAGCACGCCAACCAGTTCCCCCGCCTCATAGACCCGCTCGACCATTCAGCCACTTTCCCCTGCGCAACGTTTGGGGTAAACCCGTGGCGACCCATATCGCAACCAGTCCAAGGACCGCGCCCATGAAATTCTTCGTCGATACCGCCGATGTCGCCCGCCATCAAGGAGTTGAACGACCTTGGCATGGTGGACGGCGTCACCACCAACCCGTCGCTGATCCTGAAATCGGGCCGCGACATTCTGGAAGTGACGCGCGAGATTTGTTCGATCGTGTCGGGCCCGGTGTCCGCCGAGGTTGTCGCCCTGACCGCCGATGAGATGATCGCCGAGGGTCGCAAGCTGGCCGAGATTGCCGAGAATATCACCGTCAAGGTGCCGCTGACCTGGGACGGGCTGAAGGCCTGCAAGGTGCTGTCGGGCGAGGGGCAAGCATGGTCAACGTGACGCTGTGCTTCAGCGTCAATCAGGCGCTGCTGGCCGCCAAGGCCGGGGCCACGTTCATCAGCCCCTTCATCGGCCGCCTGGACGACATCAACCTTGACGGGCTGGAACTGATCTCCGACATCCGCCAGGTCTATGACAACTACGGGTTTGAAACCCAGATCCTGGCCGCCTCGATCCGCACCGCCAACCACATCACCCAATGCGCCCTGATCGGCGCAGATGTGATCACCGCCCCGCCGGCCGTCATCAAGGCGATGGTCAAGCATGTGCTGACCGACCAGGGCCTGGACCAGTTCACGAAGGATTGGGCGAAGACGGGGCAGAAGATTCTGTGATCTTTGACGACCAAGCGTGACCACAAAGCCGTGTGGCAAGCCCTGTATGATGGGCTTGCCCCGGCGTTGCGGGCGGCAGGTTATCCGCCCCACCCCGCCTATCCGCCGCAATACGATGGCAGCAACCGTGCCTATGATTGCAGCTTTCTGGGCCCACTTGCCCCGGACGGGCTTGCTTCATCCAAGCAGGATGAGCCATGGCTCGAAAGTTCTAGATGAGATCGCGGGTCGGGCAAATCAGCTCTCAATGAAATCCGCTCGCTGTTTGCGCCTTTTCTATACCTCGTGGTTTACTGAAGGATCCGAGCGATCTCTATGTTCTGCCCGGCAATAGACGCACTTACGCCTTCAAAACTGAGCGCGATGAGGGCGAAGTCAGTTTGGGCGCTGGAGAAAATGAGAAATGAAGTTGACGAATGCGCCATCTCGCACTCCTGAAGACCTCCGCAGCGATGTAATGCACGGCGATGCGCCCACATTAGTCGAGGCCAAGAAGTATCGTGAGTTTGTTGGCCTTTACCATCGGAACCCTCTAGACGCTCTTGGCGCGATTCCAGCCGAATTAGTTCGACGTTGCATATCTGGAAAGATGATGTCTGAGCGTCGAACCAAATAAATGAGTATCCAGAAATCATTGCTCAAAAAAGAATCTGTATTCGCGCTACGGACTAGAGTACAAAGTGCCAACGAAGTTCGATCTCGACACCTTAGAAGGGCCTTAAGGGCCAAATTCCGTAGAAGATCCAAGATCCTGACGCGGGCACTGGCTTGGATTGTGAAAAGAACGCCTTGCCTCCTGCTGGAGCCTGAACAGCACCTGTGCCCTCCCCGCCTCACCCCCTCGCCCTTCCACACACACCCCCAAGACAGCCGCCCAAAACCCGCTACACTGCCCGCCAAAACAACAAACGGGCAGACCATGATTGATCAGGACACGCGGGACCGCATCATTGCGGCGCCCGAGGCTTTGCTGGAAGATGTCGATGTGATGAACGCCCTGATCGCCGCGAATGAGCGGGCGATGGGGTCGAATGTCGATCGACCTGCGCGGCATCGCGATGGAGCGGCTGGAGAGCAGGCTGGACCGGTTGGAGGATACCCACCGCACCGTGATTGCGGCGGCGTATGAGAACCTTGCGGGCACCAATCAGGTGCACCGGGCGATCTTGCAGCTGATGGACCCGCTGAGTTTTGAGGATTTTCTGAAATCGCTGAACGCCGAGGTGGCCCCGACGTTGCGGGTCGATTGTGTGCGGCTGGTGCTGGAATCGGTGCAAGAGCGAGGAGGATGCGAGCGTTGCGGCAAGCTGGGCGATGTTCTGTATGTCGCGCAGAGCGGGTTTGTGGCGGACTATATCTCGGCGGGCAAGAACGTGCCGCTGCGGCCGGTGGTGTTGCGGCAGGTGCAGCCGTCAGTCGGATGTGCTTTATGGCGACAAGGCGGGGTGGATCCGGTCCGAGGCGCTGATGAAGCTGGACTTCGGCAAGGGGCGGTTGCCGGGGATGCTGGCGCTGGGGGCCGAGGATCCGCATCAGTTCAAATCGACCCATGGCACCGATTTGCTGGCGTTTTTCGCGGGCGTGTTTGAACGCACGATGCGGCGCTGGTTGTCGTGAGCAGCCTGCTGATCTCGCCCGCGCTGCGCGATGCGATGGCGCGCTGGCTGGATCATATGCGCGCGCTGGACGGGGCGGCGGCCAACACGTCTGAAGGCCTATAGGCCGATGTGGCGGGGTTTCTGGGGTTTCTGGCCGGCGCATCGCGGGCAGGATGGAGGGGTTGGCGGCGGTGGCCAACCTGCCGCAGACCGACCTGCGGGCCTGGATGGCGGCGGAACGGGCGCGCGGCGTTTCGGCGCGGACGCTGGCGCGGTCGCTGTCGGCGGTCAAGAGTTTCACCGGCTGGCTGGCGGAGCGCGAGGGGTTCGACGCCTCGACCACCCTGTCCGCGCGGGGGCCGAAGTTTCGCCGCAAGCTGCCACGGCCGCTGAGCGAGGATGCGGCGTTTGCGATGATCGACCGGGTGGGCGATCAGGCGCGCAGAGACGTGGATTGCGGCGCGCGATATGGCGGTGGTGACGCTGCTGTATGGCTGCGGCTTGCGGATATCCGAGGCGCTGGGGCTGACCGGGGCGGCGCATCCCGCTGCCCGACGTGCTGCGCATCATCGGCAAGGGCGGCAAGGAGCGGCTGGTGCCGGTGCTGCCAGCGGCGCGCGCGGCGGTGGCGGACGTATGTCGCGGCTGTGCCCGCATGATCTGACGCGCGAGGCGGCCGCTGTTTCGCGGCGCGCGGGGTGGGCCGCTGAACCCGCGGCTGATTGCGCTGGTGATGGAAAAGGCGCGGATGCAGCTGGGCCTGCCCGCCACCGCCACGCCCCATGCGATGCGCCACAGCTTTGCGACGCATCTGTTGTCAGCGGGCGGTGATCTGCGGGCCATTCAGGAATTGCTGGGCCATGCCTCGCTGTCGACCACCCAGGCCTATACGGCGGTCGATGCGGCGCGGTTGATGGAGGTGTATGACAGGGCCCATCCGCGGGCGTGAGGGCCGCGTTCAGGACTTGGTCAATCTTTTCCTGTCAGTCCTTGTCTTGCCCTGCCTGTGGGGCAATTTCAGAAGGAAAGGACGATGGCGGATCTGACTGTTACCGGGGCAACTGGTCTGCGCCCGGATCTTGGGGCGGCCAAACCGGACCCGATTGTCGCTGCGGTGGCCGCAGCGGTGCATGGGTCGGGCTGGTTGGCGGCGCTGTCACCCGCGCCGGATGAGGACAGGCCAAAAACCGCTGCCGCCTTGTTGGCCCATCCGCGCGCCGCCGGGGCGCGGGCGGCTGGTGATCTGTTGGGCGGGCTGTTGGATGCGCACTCTGGCGCCGACCCGCAGGCACGTTCGGCAGAGGCGGTTGGGCGGGGGAAAGGTGAGGCGGCCTATCAGCAGTTGCAGCAGATTGAACGGGCGGCGGCGGCGGAATATGGCGATCTGGCCCCGAAAATGCAGCCACGCTGAGGGGGAGGAACGGAATTTGCCGTGGCAGGGTGCCCGCACTGGCTTGCCTGAGCGGGCAGATTGCGGCATGACTAGGCCATGAATATCCGCCTGAAAGCTCTCGCCGTTCATCTGCTGACCGCCACTGGCGCCGTCTTGTCCATGTTCGCCATGCTGTCCGCCGCCGAAGAGAAGTGGAGCCAGATGTTTGTCTGGCTGGTGGTGGCGCTGATCGTTGACGGCATCGATGGGCCGCTGGCCCGGCGCTATGACACGCCGAAGAACTTTCCGACCTATGACGGGGTTCTGCTCGACCTGATCGTCGACTATCTGACCTATGTGTTCATCCCGGCCTTTGCGCTGTTTCAATCCGGGATGCTGGATGGCTGGACCGGGTGGCTGGCGATCATCGTCATCACCTATGGGTCGGTGATCTATTTTGCCGACACGCGGATGAAGACCAAGGACAAGAGCTTTTCCGGCTTTCCGGCCTGCTGGAACATGGTGGTGCTGGTGCTGTTTGCCACGACGCCGCCGACCTGGGTGGTGCTGCTGATCGTGATGGCGCTGTCGGTGATGATGTTCCTCAACCTGAAATTCATCCATCCGACGCGGACCAAACGCTGGCATTGGATCAGCCTGCCGGTCGCTGTTGCTTGGCTGGTCTTTGCCGCGATCTCAGCCGGATTGGATTTCAAGGAAGGGTTCTTTGTGGAATGGGGGCTGATCCTGACCTCGCTTTACCTGACCTTTGCGGGCATCGCGCAGCAGATCTTCCCCAAGCGCCGCGGTGAGCGGATCAGCTGATCAAAAGCGGGTAATCATCACGCCCGCGACGATGACGGCAGCGGCCAAAGCCTTGCCCTTGGTCAAACGCTCACCAAAGGCGAGCCAGCCGATCAGGACCGCAAACAGGATAGAGGTTTCGCGCAGCGCCGCGACCAGAGCAATCGGCGCAATGGTCATGGCCCAGACCGACACGCCATAGGCACCATAAGAGGCCGCCCCGGCCAGTGCCCCGGTGCCCCAAGGTTTCGCCGAGCGGGGCAGGATCGCGGTGCCTTTCCAAGCCAGCATACCCAGCGCAAAGCCCAGGCCATCGGCAATAAAAACCCAAGCCACATAGGCGATCGCATCGCCCGACACCCGCGCGCCCTGCCCGTCGATCAGCGTATAGGTGGCGGTGGCGACAGCGGCACCAAGGGCAAAGGGGATCAGGCGGCGGTTCTCACCCTGCGCGAAAACGCCCTGCGCCATCAGCAAGATGCCGACGCCAAGGACGATGACGCCGAGATATTCCTTGCCCGTGATGACATCCGACAGAAACAGGCTGGAGACGATGGCGACCACAAGCGGCGCGGTGCCGCGTGCGATGGGGTAGACGCGGGATAGGTCGCCGCGCTCATAGGCATAGGTCAGGAAGAATTTGTAGAAGAAATGCGCGAGGCCGGACCCTGCGACCCACCACAGCACGCCGGGTGCGGGGGCAGCGCGAAAGGCGGCGACGGTCAGGCCGATGGGCACCTCACAGATCGACAGGATCACCATGGCGGACATGCCGCGAGGTGCCGGTCTTGATGAGGGAATTCCACAGCGCGTGCAGAAGGGCCGATCCCAGAACGGCCAGCATGACCAAAACGCTCAAAACCCGCCTCCTGTTGTCACGGAACGGTTACAATCGCGGCGCGGTGGGGGCAAGGGCGGCTTTCGGTCAGATCAGGAGGGAGGCCGCGCCTTCGTGTTTGAGCAGCCAGACCTTGGTTTCAACCCCGCCCTTGGCCGAAAACCCGCCGAGACCGTGGGCGCCGAGGATGCGGTGGCAGGGGATGATGATGGGGATCGGGTTGGCACCGCAGGCCTGCCCGATGGCCTGCGCCGGGGTGTTCAGGTCGCGGGCGAGGTCGCCATAGGTGCGGGTTTCGCCCAAGGGGATGGCGGCCATCGCGCGGCGGACCTTCTCATGCAGTCCGGTGCCGAAGGCGAGCGGCAGGTCAAAGACGGTCAGGCGGCGGTCGAAATAGGCCTGCAACTGGGCGATAGCCTCATCCAGCAAGGGCGTCGGCGTCGCCCGGGGTGTCGCGCCAATTCAGGGCGGTGATGTGCCCCGCCTCTTCGTGCAGCGTCAGGGGGCCGAGGGGGCTGTGGAGGGTGGCGGCGTTCATGGGGTGGCGGCCAGCGGTCGGAACGCCTCGCGCACCGTGTCGGCGAGGCCGTCGATGGCGGCGGAAGAGCCGCGCGGGTTGCGGCGCAGGATGACCCTTGCGCGGTCGATGACGGGGAAGCCGTCGGCCTCGGTCAGTTCACGGCAATCGGGGGGGATGGTGCTGCGCGACAGCGGCGAGATGGCGAGACCGGCGCGGGCGGCGATGCGGAGGGAGCCGGAGGTGTCGCATTCGAAGGCGGTGCGCCAGGTGATGCCCTGCTGATCCAGCGAGCGGAGGGCGAAATCGCGGCACCAGTCAGAGCGGAAGTAGACGCCGATCGGGACCGGCGATTGCAGGTGTTGTTCATGCTGGATCGAAGTGACCCAGACGGTGGGGTCGATGCACAGCACCTCTTCGCCAGAGGTGTTGGAACTGTCGTAGATCACGGCGAGGTCGATCTGATCGGTGCTGAGGGCGAGGTTTTGCGGGGCGGAGAAGTCGCAACGCACCGTCACCTCCACCGCCGGGTGGCGTTCGGAAAAGGCGGCGAGCGCGCGGGGGAGGACGGTTTCGACATATTCGTCGGGGATGCCAATGCGGACCGGGCCGCCCAGCGGTTTCTCCCGGAGGGCGACCGCCGCCTCATCCAGCAGGGCGGTGACGCGGCGGGCGTAGGGCAGCAATTGCTCGCCACGCGGGGTGAGGGTGACGCCGCGCGGTTGGCGCAGGAACAGCGGCTGGCCGAGGCTATCCTCCAGCCGCTTGATCTGCATCGAGACGGCGGATTGGGTGCGTGAGACAAGGTCGGCGGCCGCGGTGACCGAGCCGGTTTCGGCCACGGCGAGGAAGCTGCGCATCAGGTCTGAGTCGAGCGGGTTTATCATGTGCCATCAATTTCGTGGATGTCAGACATAATTCCTATTCGTTTGTCTAATGTCAAGCGATCTGGCAAAACCGGGATCTCAGCAAAGGAGGTCGCTATGTTTCAGTTCGTTTTCCGCAAGTTTCGCGCCCGTCAGCAGGTGCAGGGGTCGATGGGTTGGATGTTGCAGCGCGCCGATGATCATCTGCTGGAAGATATCGGCATGACCCGTGCCGAACTGACCGCGCTGCTGCGCGATCCGCCGGTTGAGGCGGGGCCAGTCCGGGCGCGGGCGCGGATGATGGCCGGGCAAATCTGACCCTTGGGCCGCCACGGTTTTGAGCCGTGGCGGTTTGGTTTAGCCCAGCGCCGCGTTGCAGCGGGCGCAGGTGGCCGGGTGTTTGTGGGTGCCCACGTCAGGCAACACCTTCCAGCAACGTTCGCATTTCTGGCCGATGGCCTTTTCGAACACCACACCGATGCCGGGAACCTCTGGCAGGCGGAACGCCTCTGGCGGTTCGTCGTCGTTGGTCAGTTGGATGTCTGACGTGATGGTCAG
>CAWAEL010000021.1:57500-59538 GCA_963781185.1 uncultured Alphaproteobacteria bacterium | reverse complement strand
TCCGGGCCATGGCCCAGAAAGCGCGTGAGGAAAACATTGCGCTGGAAGAGCGGATCGCCGTGCTGGAAGCCAAACTGAACCCATGAACACCAAGAGCCGGGCCGCTTACCACGGACCCGGCTTTTGCATGCCGAGCGAAATGTAACCGCTCGGTCTGACTGACGTTAGAGGTGGTTCAATCGATGAATTGCCATTCCGAACGCAAAACACCCCCCTGCATTTCTGCAGGGGGGTGTTTTGTCTATTGTATCGTATTGAGAGATTTTCGCTTATTTCTAGGTTTGGCGGTGACCTACTCTCCCACGTCTTGAGACGGAGTACCATTGGCGCGACGGCACTTAACTGCCGAGTTCGGGATGGGATCGGGTGTTTTGCTCGTGCTATGACCACCAAACCGAGAAAGAAGCTACATCAGTATCTGCGTGTCGGCTTTCGCGTTTCACACATCCTTGTTCCAAATCTATGCTGCTGACGCTGATCAGCGTTTACGCAGCCATCTGAGGTCCATGCGGGTCTCAGATGTTGTGTTGCTATTGACGTGTCACAGTGACTTCCAGGCAGTGACTTTCGGGCGAACCCTTGAGTCATGCTTTTACTGGATCAAATCAAGCCTATCGAGCAATTAGTACCAGTCAGCTGAAAGCATTACTGCTCTTACACCTCTGGCCTATCGACGTGGTGGTCTTCCACGGCTCTCAAGGGAGACCTTGTTTTGAAGGGGGCTTCCCGCTTAGATGCCTTCAGCGGTTATCCTGTCCGAACATAGCTACCCAGCACTACCGTTGGCACGATAACTGGTCCACCAGTGGTCCGTTCACCCCGGTCCTCTCGTACTAGGGGCAACTCTTCTCAAGTCTCCTACACCCACGGCAGATAGGGACCGAACTGTCTCACGACGTTCTAAACCCAGCTCACGTACCTCTTTAAATGGCGAACAGCCATACCCTTGGGACCTGCTCCAGCCCCAGGATGAGATGAGCCGACATCGAGGTGCCAAACGATGCCGTCGATATGGACTCTTGGGCATCATCAGCCTGTTATCCCCAGCGTACCTTTTATCCGTTGAGCGATGGCCCACCCACTTGGGACCACCGGATCACTATGACCGACTTTCGTCTCTGCTCGACTTGTCAGTCTTGCAGTCAGGCAGGCTTCTGCCATTGCACTCAACGACCGATTTCCGACCGGTCTGAGCCTACCTTCGCGCGCCTCCGTTACGATTTGGGAGGCGACCGCCCCAGTCAAACTCCCCACCATGCAAGGTCCCGGATCCGGATAACGGACCGCGGTTAGATATCAAGATGGCGAAGGGTGGTATCTCAAGGGAGGCTCCACGAAGACTAGCGTCCCCGCTTCGATGCCTACCACCTATCCTGCACATCACAATCCTGATACCAATGCAAAGCTAGAGTAAAGGTGCATGGGGTCTTTCCGTCTAACCGCGGGAAGTCTGCATCTTGACAGACAGTTCAATTTCGCTGAGTCCACATCAGAGACAGCGGGGAGATCGTTACGCCATTCGTGCAGGTCGGAACTTACCCGACAAGGAATTTCGCTACCTTAGGACCGTTATAGTTACGGCCGCCGTTTACTGGGGCTTCAATTCAGAGCTTGCACCCCTCCTTTTAACCTTCCAGCACCGGGCAGGCGTCAGACTGTATACGTCGCCTTACGGCTTCGCACAGCCCTGTGTTTTAAGTAAACAGTCGCCACCCCCTAGTTTGTGCCCCCCACACATACTTGCCTACATATGGGGCCTCCTTATCGCGAACTTACGGAGGTAATTTGCCGAGTTCCTTTGATGTGGTTCTCTCAAGCGCCTTGGTATACTCTACCAGTCCACCTGTGTCGGTTTAGGGTACGGTCTGATGTGGGGCTATTTCCTGGGACCTGTGAACTGCCCACCCAATCCGATAAGGGCAAACAATCTTTCAGATCCGTCACTTCCCACTGGCCCACGAATATTAACGTGGTTCCCATCGACTACGCCTTTCGGCCTCGCCTTAGGGGCCGGCTTACCCTGCTCAGATTAGCTTTA
>CAWAEL010000021.1:0-52500 GCA_963781185.1 uncultured Alphaproteobacteria bacterium | reverse complement strand
TGTAGCGGTTGCCATCCATGTTCACCATCGAGGTGATGCCATGCGCCGCGCAATGCGCCAGCCCCGCCGCCACGATGTCCTTGTCCCGCGCGCGCTGCGCCGCATCCGGCCAGGGGTCCGGCTCCCCCCCGGTCGCAATGCCCAGTTGCAAATGCCCCGCCCCGGTCAGCGCCAGATCACCGGCCCGAACGCCTCGAACTCGCGCAACTCACCGGTGGCGAGGCCGTCCTCCCCATCACCACCTCATGCCCCGGCGGCATCACGGCACCGTGCAGCAGCCCCGCCGCCTCCAACGCCGCCGTATTGGCCCAGACCGTGTGGTGATCGGGCGCCATCATGGCAATGGGCCGTCGCATGATCCGGTCCAGATCGTGCCGCGTCACCGCATGGTCCAGAATCTCATAGGCCGCCCCCTGCGCCATCAGCAGGGGCAGGTCGGGGTTCTGCGCGGCATAGTCCTCAACCGCCGCCTTCAGCGCGTCAAACCCCGCAACCCCGCCCAGCTGCAACTGCGTCAACTCATTGCCGCCCAGCACCAGATGCAGGTGGCTCTCAACAAACCCCGGCAGCAACGTCCGCCCGCCCGCATCAATCACCTGCGTCTGCGGCCCGCGCAGCGCCAAATCTCGGCATCTGTCCCCACCGCCACAATCCGCCCGCCCGCCACAGCCACCGCCTCGGCCCGTGGCCGCGCCTCGTCCATCGTCAGAACCCTCGCCCCGGTGATGATCATCTCTACTGCCATATCGTCCCCTTTCATCTGTCTCTATATATCCCGAGGTTGAGGCCGCCTATTTCAGCCCGCTCAGCCATCACGCACAGCATCTCGAACATCAGGATGCCCCAAGCCACGCCGTCCCGCCCGACTGGCATCAAACGGCGGCGACACCTCGACCAGATCGGCCCCCACGACATTCACCCCGCGCAAGCCCCGCGCCACCTGCAACGCCTGCCAGGACTTCGGCCCGCCCACCTCGGGCGTCCCCGTCCCCGGCGCAAAGGTCGGGTCGACAAAGTCGATGTCATAGGTGACATAGGTTTCCCCCTGCCCGACGATCTCGCGCGCCTCGCCATCACATCCTCGGCCCCCGCGCATGGAACTCGGCAATCGGAATGATCCGTGATCCCAACAGAGGCCGCAAAGTCCCAATCCTCGCGCCCATAAGCCGTGCCACGGATCCCGATGATCACATAGCGTCTTGGGGTCCAGCAGCCCCTCCTCCACCGCGCGGCGGAACGGCGTGCCGTGGTTATAGCGGCTGGTGCCGAAGTAGATGTCGTTCAGGTCGGTATGGCTGTCGAACTGGATCATCCCCAACGGGCGCCCCTTGCCCAAGGCCCGCAGGATCGGCAGCGTGCACAGATGGTCGCCGCCCCCGGTCAGCGGCAGAATGCCCGCCGCGCGCACCCGCGTATAAAACGCCTCCATCCGCGCCATCGTATCCATCAGATCGGCCGGGTTGGGCGCCACATCCCCCAGGTCGGCACAGCGCGCCAGATCGAACGGCGCCACCCAGGTCGCACCATTCTGCGCCCGGATCATCGTGGACAGATCGCGCAACTGCCGTGGCCCATGGCGCGGGCCGGGCCGGTTGGTCGTGCCGCCATCCCAGGGCGCGCCGATCAGGCCGATCTGCACCTCGGCAAAGCGCGGATGGTCAAACCCCACATGCGGCAGCCGCATGAAGGTCGGGATGCCTGCGAATCGCGGCAAATCAAATCCCGACACCGGTTGAAAGAACCCGTCATCTGTACCCATGCCCATCTCAATTCCCGTCCCTTCGTCCTGTTTCAGTCGCATCCAACCACCCCCAGCGTGCCGCCGCAGGCCCGACCGCGACACGGAGGCGGCGCGAAATCGCAACGCACTCCCGCCAGACGGGCCGCAGGCCTTGACCCGACGCCCGCTTTTGGTCCTTATCCTGCACAAGCCCGACACAGGATTCACCGATGTTCAGCAAAACCCCCGACCACCTCTGCCCGCCACCCGCCCCGCCGTGCAAAATCGCGGCACCGGCGGCAACACCAAATCCGTTCTGGCGCAGGATCTGCGGATCACCGGCGAAATCTCCTCGACCGGCACGATCGAGGTGCTGGGCGAGATCGAGGGCAACCTCACAGCCCGTGGCCTGGTCGTCGGCGCCGAAGGCCGGAGTGACCGGCACCGTCTCGGCCGAAACGGTCGAGGTCAAGGGCCAGCTGGATGGCCGCGTCGCCACCCACAGCCTTTGCCCTGCGCGCCTCGGCCGAGGTTGCCGCCGATGTCACCTATACCACCCTGGTCATCGAAAGCGGCGCACTGATCGAAGGCAAGTTCAGCCTGAACAAGGTCTGATCCACCGCCCTGACGCTATTCCCCTAGCCGCGCCCCCCGGGCGCGGCTATTGTTTTGGCCAAACCGTATCCGGAGGCCCCGATGTCAGACCCCATCCTGTTGCGCCAAGATGATGGCCCGATCACCACCCTGACCCTGAACACGCCCGCCAGCGCTGAACGCGCTGTCCACCGCCGATGCTGCTGGCGCTCAGAGGCGGAACTGGCCTCCATCGCCGCCTCTGATCATCCGCGTGGTGATCCTGAAGGCCGCTGGCAAGAACTTCTGCGCCGGCCACGACCTGAAGGAAATCCAAAGCCACCGCAGCGCCCCCGACCATGGCCGCGCCGCCTATGACCGCCTGTTCGCCCTCTGCTCCACGCGTGATGCAGCAAATCACCACCCTGCCCCAACCGGTGATCGCGCAGGTTCAGGGCGTCGCCACCGCCGCCGGCTGCCAACTCGCGGCCAGTTGCGACATGGTCGTCGCGACCGAAACCGCCCGCTTCGGCGTCAACGGCATCAACATCGGCCTGTTCTGCCACACCCCGTTGGTCGCCCTGTCCCGCAAGATCCCGCCGTCCCAGGCCTTCGACCCTCGCCGCCACCGGTGAATTCATCTCGGCACGAGCGCGCCCTAGACCTCGGCCTCGTCACCCGCATCGCCGACCCTGACGACCTCGACAGCGACACCCGCGCCCTTGCCGCCACGCTGGCCCAAAAACTCCCGCTCGCCCTCGCCATCGGCAAACGCTCCGCCGCGCCACCGCTTGGCCGCAGGCCTACGCAACCGCCACCGCGCATCATGGTCGACAACCTGATGACCCCCGACACCGACGAAGGCATCACCGCCTTCCTCGCGAAACGCCCGCCGAACTGGGCCACTTCCTAAACTTTATCTAAAATTTCGCGCCTTACATTTTGGCCAAAATATCCCACGGGGAAATCACATTGGCGCCGCCAATGTGATCTACCACATTGGCCGCGCCAATGTGGCTAGGGGGTGTGAAACCCCCGACTGCCCTCTAAACTCACCCGACCAGACCGCTTGGGCCGCAGCGCCAGAAACGCCCCAAACCCCAGCCCCAAAACCGCCATCCCCAGACAAGCGCCAAAAACCAACCCCGGCCCGCCAAAGCCCAGCAACGCCGCGCCAACCGATGGCGCTGCGGCACTGGCCAATATCGGCGCCACCGCCGCCGCCCCCGACACCGCGCCAAATCCGCGCCGCCCCAGAATATCCGCCACCAGCACCGGCCGCAGGATCGACAACAACCCCACCCCCGCGCCCTGCACCACCGCCACCAGCAAACACCAACGCCGGCGCCATCCCCGCCAGCAGCAACACCACCGCCGCCACCACGACCAGCCCCAACGACACCAACGTCGCCTGCGTATTGCTGACCCGCGCCTCGTTCAGCATCAACACCACCCGCCCCAAGACCTGCGCCGGCCCAAAACAACTCGCCGCCAGCGTCGCCGCCCCCAGGACGCCCCCCGGTCCTGAAACAGCTCCAGCACATAGGTCAGCAATATCCCGTGGTTCAGCCAGATCAGCCCGAACATCGCCGCAATCAGCCCAGAACTCCACCCGCCGCAACGCCGCCCGCAACGCCCCCGGCTCTGGCGCAGGCCGCACCGCGCCCGCCCTATCCAACCGCCGCAGCGCCCGCACCCCCAGCACATTCACCGGCACCGCCCCCAACAGAATCACCACCGCAAAGGCCAACCACGCCCCCTGCCCGCCAAACCACATGCCAAAGAAATGCCCCATGCGGAAAGGTCATCGTCCCCGAAAACCCCGCCACCAGCGTGACCCGCGTGATCGCCGCCCGCGCCCCGGTCGCCCAACCGCCGCGTCAAAAACGAAAAGCAGCTTTCATACAGCATCCCCGCCTGCGTGACGCCAATCACCAGCCAGACCGCCATCCATTGCCACGGGCTCGTCACCACCGCCAACACCGCCACCCCCGCCGCCGCCGCCACCGGCAGCCAGATCAGCATCTCGCCGCCCCAACCCCGGTCCACCAGCCGCCCGGTGAACGGCGTCAGCACCGCCATCACCAGAAACGCCAGCGTCGGCCCCGCCGCCAAGCTGCCGCCTTCGACCACCCCGTCGCCTGCTTCCAATGCGGGCAGCAGCGCGGGAAAGCTGTAATACACCCCGGCATAGGTCAGCGTCTGGCCCATCGCCAGCAGCCAGACCGCGCCCCTCTCGCCCAGCTTCACAACCCGTAAAGCGCGCCGAACTTGCGCCTCCAGATAATCCAGCAGCGGCCCCTCCGTCGGCTCAAACCCACAGGCCGCCGCAATCGTCTCGCGCGGGCCGCGCAACCCGCCATGCCGCTGCAGATTCTCCCGCAACCACGCCCACCGCCGCCGAGGTATCGCCCCGCGCCAACTGCGCCTCCAGATCCGGCACCGCCGCCGTCAACGCCTGGTACAGACACCCGGCATAGACATTGCCCAGCGTATAGGTCGGGAAATAGCCATACAGCCCGACCGACCAATGCACATCCTGCAACATCCCATGCCGCGGCCGGTCCACCTGCACGCCAAAGTCGGCATGGAACCGGTCATTCCACGCCGCCTCAATATCGCCCACCGCCAGATCGCCACGCACAAACGCCCGCTCCAGATCAAACCGCATCATGATGTGCAGGTTGTAATGCACCTCATCCGCCTCGGTCCGGATGAACCCCGGCTGCACCCGGTTGACCGCCCGGTAAAACGCCTCGCGCCGACCCAACCCCGAAATCGCCAAACCGCTCGCCTCATCCGGCCATACAGCCATTCGCGTGAACCCCGCCCCGCGCCCGATCTGGTTCTCATAAATCCGGCTCTGGCTTTCATGCACGCCCATCGACACCCCGCCCCCAGCGGAGTCAGCAGGTAATCCTGGGCAATGTTCAACTCATAGGACGAATGCCCGACCTCATGGATGGTCGAATAAATGCAGTTGAACGGATCGCTCTCGACCACCCGCGTCGTGATCCGGCTGTCATTGCCGCCACCCGAACTGAAAACGGATGCACCGCCAGATCAATCCGCCCCCGGTTCCAGTCATAGCCATAAGCCGTCGCCACATCGCGCGACAGCGCCAACTGCTGCCGCCTCGGGGAAATGCCCCTGCACGGCGTCAGGCACCGGCTTCGCCAACACCGCCTCGCGCAGCGCCACCAGACCGTGGCCGCATCCGGTCAAACATCGCGCCCAATCGTCGCCGCCGTCGCCCCCGGCTCATAATCATCCATCAGCGCGTCATACAGATCGCCGCCCTGCGCCAGACACTCCGCCTCTTGCCGCCGCAAGCCAATCACCTCGGCCAAGCGTCGGCAGAAAATCCGCCACCTTCTCATCCGCCCGCGCCTGTGCCCAGATCCCTTGCGCCATCGAAGTCACCCGCGCCAACTCCTGCGCCAGATCCGACGGCACCTTGGTCATCCGGTCATAAGACCGCCGCACCAACCGCACATAGGCCCGCTCACAACCGCATCCTCGGGGTCCGCCGCCGCCAGCCACTCGCCAACCCGCGGGTCGGTGCGCCGGGCATGCATCACCCCCTCCATCGCGGCCATCTCCTCGCCGCGCTGCTCGGCTGCGCCCTCGCGGCATCATGGTTTCCTGATCCCAGCCCAGCCGCCCCGCGACCCCGGCCAACGCCTCGGTCTGCCGCTGATAGGCCATCAAGTCCTGCAAACGCGCGTGTTGTTCGTCATGCCGTTCCCTTCCGGATCGACCCCTGCACCGGATAGGTCGCCAGATGCCGCGCCCGTATGACCAGCACCCACAGGATCACCGCGCCCAACTGATGCGTGATCGCCACATGCAACTGTCGCCGCCGTCAGCGCGGTGTAAATCCCCAAGCGCCACCTGCACCACCAGCATCGCCATCACCGCATTGAAACGCCCCCCGCGTCGCCCGATAGGCCGACTTGCGCCCGCGCAGCCACGCCACCACGCCAAAGGCAAACAGCACATAGCCCACCATCCGGTGAATGAACTGCACCAACCCGGCATTCTCAAAGAACGCCGCCCAGACCGGCCGCCCCGGCACATAAAACGCATCCGCCGGGAAGAACGGCCCGTTCATATCCGGCCAGGTCGGAAACGCCCGCCCCGCATCAATCCCCGCCACCAGCGCGCCCAGCAATATCTGCAGGAACAACAAATGCATCACCCCGGTCGCCATGCCCTTCAACCGCCGCTCGCCATTCCGCCGCGCCTGCAACAGATCGGTCTCTGACCGCCCGAGCAAAAACACGTACCACGCGCACAGCCCCAAAATGGTAAACGCCAACCCCAGATGCATCGCCAACCGGTACGACGCCACCGACACCATCGCCCCGGTCAACCCCGACGACACCATCCACCAGCCAATCGCGCCCTGCAAACCACCCAGCGCGCCCAGCCCCAACAGCCGCCGCGTCCACCCCGCCGGCACCCGCCGCGTCAGCACAAAGAAGAAAAAGCCCAGCGCCCAGACCAGCCCAACCAGCCGCCCCAGACTGCCGATGCCCCCATTCCCACCAGAAAATCACCTTGAACTCCGCCAGCTCCATGTGAGAGTTCATCAACTTGAACTGCGGGCTCGCCTGATACTTGGCGAACTGATCCGCCCAATCCGCCTCATTCAACGGCGGCAACGCCCCCATCACCGGCCGCCACTCGGTGATCGACAGGCCCGAATCCGTCAACCGCGTCAGCCCGCCAACCGCGATCATCGCCGCGACCATCAGGAAGATGACCACCAGCCAGACCCGGATCGCCCCCCGCGCCCCCTGCGCCGGTGCCGCAATCATGCCGCCCTCCGGCCTCACCGTCGCAGCCCGCTCGGCCCCGACCTCTTCGAAAATGCTGCGCTTGCCCGCCATCGACCCGCCCCTGTTGCCTCGCGCTGAACCCTAGTGCCCCGGCAATGCCCCTTCAAGTGCGACCGGTTGCCCCTTTCACATTGGCCCAAATATCCTGGGGGGCGCGGGGGGCCGGCCCCCCGTCAAATTCCTTAAAATCCGGTAAACAAAAATCCGCAACACATTGTTATAAAACACAAACCACCAGTGTCGCGCAGACGGACGCTACTCGTCCTGCTTCTTCAACCGATAGGCAATCTGCCGCAACATCCCGTGAAAGGTCTGCACCTCGGCCCGCGTCAGCCCCAACCGCGACCACATGTTGCGCAACGACAGCTTCATCCCCGCCGCCTTGCCCTCGGGATAAAAGAACCCCGCCGCCTCCAACCGCTCCTCGAAATGATCGCCCAAGCCGCGCCACCTCCTCGCCGCGTCGCAAACTCCGTCCGCCCCATCGACATCACCTCTGGCGGCACCACAGACCCCTGCCGCCCCCACTCATACCCCAGCAGCAACACACATTGGGCCAGGTTCAGGCTGAAAAGAACTCCGGGTTGACCGGCACCGTCACAATCGCCTGCGCCTGCACCACATCCTCATTCTCCAACCCCGCCCGCTCCGGCCCGAACATCACGCCGACCTTCTTGCCCGCCGTCGCCATCTCCCGCGCCATCACCATCGCCCGCTCTGGCGTAAAGATCGGCTTGGTCAACTCCCGCCCCCGCGCCGTGGTCGCAAAGACATAGTCACAATCCGCCACCGCCGACCGCACATCCGGAAACACCCCGGCAAAGTCCAACACCCGCCCCGCGCCCGACGCCATCGCCACCGCCTTGGGGTTGGGCCAGCCATCGCGCGGATCAACAATCCGCATCCGCTCCAACCCAAAGTTCAGCATGGCCCGCGCCGCAGCGCCGATATTCTCGCCCATCTGCGGACGTACCAGAATGAAGACTGGAGGGATCATATTTCGCCCTTTGGAATGCTAAGCCCGCCTGATACGCTACCCCCCACACCCTGACAAGGAGATGCCATGGCTTACGATGAAGGCCTCGCCCAGATCCTGCGTGACGCCTTGCAGGGCGAACCGGTCACCGAAAAGAAGATGATGGGCGGCCTCACCTTCATGGTCCAAGGCCATATGCTCTGCGGCGTCCACAAAAACGGCGCGATGTTCCGCGTCGGCAAACCCAACTATGACACCGCCCTCGCCATCGACGGCGTCCAGCCGATGACCTTCACCGGACGACCAATGTCCGGCTTCGTTGACTGCACTGACGACGTGGTTGTTGACGATACCCGCCGCACCCAACTGCTAACGCTGGCCCGCAGCTTCGTGGCCACCCTCCCCGCGAAATGAGGACATCATGGCGATAGATCTAGGATTGGCCCACCTGCTGCGCGAAGACCTCGCCGGCGAACCCGTCACCGAAAAGAAGATGTTCGGCGGCCTGTGCTTCCTCATCAACGGCAACATGGTGTCCGGCACGATGAAGGCCTCGGCCCTGTTCCGCGTCGGCAAACCAAACGACGCCGCCGCCCTCGCCATTCCCGGCACCTATCCCATGATCCAGCGCGACAGGCCGATGGCAGGCTTCGTCGAACTGCCAACCGAGGATTGCGCTGACGACACCCGCCGCGCCGCCCTCAGCCGCATGGCCCTCAGCTTCGCGAAATCCCTGCCAGCCAAATAACCCGCCCCCGATTTTTCGCAGAAAAATCGTTCCCGCTAATCCAATGGTCAAACCGCGCAATCCGCGCTATCAGCGGCCAAACCGCAAGGAACATGACATGGCCGATCAAGACCGCCCGCAACTGACCCTCATCACCCCGCCCGTGCTGGATCTGGAGGTTTTCCCCGATCAACTCGCCGCCGTGATGGATCAGGTCGATGTCGCCTGCCTCCGCCTGTCGCTCGCCGCCAAGGATGAAGACAGCATCGGTCGCGCCGCCGACGCCTGCCGCATGGTCGCCCATGCCCGCGATGTTGCCATCGTCATCGAAAACCACATCCTCTTCGTCGAACGCCACGGCCTCGACGGCATCCACCTGACCGACGGCGCCCGTTCGGTCCGCGCCATGCGTAAAGAGCTGGGCCAAGACGCCATCGTCGGGGCCTTTTGCGGCGTGACCCGCCACGAAGGCATCACTGCCGGTGAGGCGGGCGCCGACTACGTGGCCTATGGCCCGATTGGCGAAACCCCCCTCGGCAAAGGCGAGCGGGCCGATTTTGAGCTGTTCGAATGGTGGTCCTCGATGGTTGAGGTGCCGATCATCGCCGAAGGCGCCCTGACCCGTGAGCTGGTCGAAAAGTTCGGCCCCGTCACCGACTTCTTCGCCATCGGCGCCGAAATCTGGTCCGCCGAAAACCCGACAGCGGTTCTGAAAGACCTGCTCTCCCCGCTCGGCTGACCCGATTCGCGCATCATGGTTAACGCAGATGGATTTCCGCGGCGGCGGGATTTCGTCTGCATCCCTTGAAGACGGAAAGAAGATCAGATGAAGATTGGTCACGTTCCGTTAATCATGCCAATTAACACGGCGTTCTCAGGGGCTTAGCGGGTCTCACTCGCCGCCAGAACATGGCTCGTCCGAATGACCCGCTCACAATGCGCGGCCAGTGCCTTGCGGTCTTCAAAACCGTCCACCGGCACCTCTGGATGAAAGATCACCTCGACCCGCCCCGGTCGCCTTGTCCCCAGAACCTTCAACAAATGCGCCGAAAACTCCATCTCCCCCCACCAGCCATAATAGCGCGGATCTTCCCCGATGGGCGCATGGTACATCACCGTAACCGGTTGAATATGCATGATTTGATCCAGACCATGCGTGTAAAACGCCGCGAACAAAGTTGATTTGAACGGCAGCACCCGCACCGCATCCGTGCTGGTGCCCTCCGGGAAAGAACAACAGCTTGTGCCCCGCCCGCAACCGCTCTTCGAACACAGCCTGCTGCGCCTTGGCCTCACGTGACTTGCGGGCAATGAACACCGTCCCCGTCGCCCGCGCCAACCAGCCAATCGCCGCCCAATGCTCCACCTCTGATTTGGCAACGAAATAGATGCTCTGACAGGCGTTCAGCACGAAAATATCCAACCAGGACGAATGGTTAGCCACAATCGCCCCACGCTGCCGCATAGGCCGCCCGGTCACCGAATACCCCAAACCCAGCAGCCAGATCGCCCCGCGACAAACCACCCGCGTGATCTGCGGCGTCCATGGCCGCGCCATGCCGAACAGCGGTCGCTCCACCAGCCGAACCACCAGCAAAACCGCCAGCCCCGCATAGACCAACCCGCCCACCAAACCGCCACGCCACAGAATTCTCAGCCAATCCCAGACACTTGGCTGTGGCGCCGCAAGTTCATCATCCCGCCAGCCAGTCACCCGACCCGGCTCCCTTTGCGGGTATAGAACTCCCGATGCTTGCCGCTCATCCGATCGGTGTCCATCACCAGACAAACATCCGTGGTGTTGAACTGCCGGTCGATCCAGGCCCCGTCACCGACATACCCCCCCAGCCGCAGATAGGCCTTGATAAGCGCCGGAATCCCCGCCATCGCCTCTGCCCTGACCACGGCGTCAACCGGCATCAGGTTCATCTCCTGCCGGTTCGCCTCCCGCGCCAAAACCCGCAAAGCCTCAGGTGCGCGGTGGAAATGATACAGGTATGACAAGGGCTTGGCCAAAGCCGCCGCATCCGTCCCGTGGAAAGAGGCCGCGCCAAACATCACCTCGATCCGCCGGTCCAGCACATATTCCGCCAGCCCGTTCCACAGCATCAACATCGCCGCCCCACCCCGCATGTCGCGGTGAACACAAGACCGACCCAGCTCCAATATCCGCCGACCAGAGGCTTTCAGAACCGACAGATCGAACTCTTCCTCCGAATAATAACGCCCGACCTCAGCAAACCGCTCTGGCGGCAGCAGACGGTAGACCCCCACAACATCTTGTAGGGCCTCAGGGTCGCGCCGCCGATCGATCAACAACAGGTGGTCAAAATAGGGGTCAAACGCATCCCGCTCCAACCGCAGGTCATGGTCCGATTGCGGCACCTGCGCGCCAAGCTCCTCGACAAAAACCTCATAGCGCAGCCGCTGCGCCGCCCGCAAATCGCGCGCGTCACGGGCCAAGCGCAGGGTCAGGACAGGCTCTTCCTCAGACTTGGCAGTCATCGGCGCAAACAAGGGGCGCGTGGCGTCAAGGCATACCCTTTCCAAACTCAATCCAAGCTTGCCACGGGAGCCGTGGATGGATCAAGGCGATACCATCCATCCGTCAAAACCCGCGCATTCAATGATTGAAAAGCGTCACAATTTCCGCATGATAGGTCAAACGCTGTAATCAACCGAAAGCTGCACAACCGCCTCATCAATCACGACCTTGCCGGCATGTTCAAAGTTCACCGTGATCTTGCCCGACACGTTGGATTGCACTTGACCCAAACCCCAATCTGGCCGCGCCGGGTGGCGCACGAACATCCCAGGTTCCAGCATTGACCGCATTTTTCGCCCTTCCAAAGGAATATGACCATGACGGACAAGCCCGACCTGACCGCCCTGCTCGGCTCTCGCATCTGTCATGACCTTATCAGTCCGATTGGCGCGATCAGCAATGGGTTGGAGTTGTTGATGATGGACGGCGGCCAGGGCGGCCCGGAAATGGTGCTGATTTCGGAAAGCGTCGCCAACGCCAACGCCCGCATCCGGTTCTTTCGCGTGGCCTATGGTCTAGCACAGCCCGATCAGCGCATCGGCCGGGCTGAGGTGCAGTCGATCCTGAGCGATCTGACCCGCGGTGGCCGGCTACAGATTGAGTGGACCTCGACAGCCGGATCTGTTGCGGGCAGAGGTCAAAGTAGCCTTCCTGCTGATCCAATGCCTGGAAAACGCGATGGCCTACGGTGGCAAGGTGGCCTTTGTCGTCACCGATGGCCGCTGGCAGATCTCCGGCCGCGCCAACAAACTAAAGATCGACACCTCGCTGTGGGAAATGCTGGCCAACCCCAAGGCGACGCCCGATCTCACGCCCGCCGTGGTCCAGTTCCCCCTCGTCGCGGAAGAGATTCTGGCGCGGGGCTACCGCCTGCGGACCACGTTGAACGAAGCCGAAATCCTGTTGGAGTTCTAAAGCTTTGGCCGTCAGGGCCGGATCGTGCCATCGCCGGTAACCAGATATTTGAAGCTGCACAACTGCTCGGCCCCGACCGGCCCGCGCGCATGCAGCTTGCCGGTCGCAATGCCGATCTCGCCGCCCATGCCGAACTCGCCGCCATCGGCAAACTGGGTAGAGGCGTTGCGCATCAGAATGGCGCTGTCCAGCCGTTCAAAGAACCGGGCGGCGGTGGCGTCATTTTCGGTCAGGATGCTTTCGGTATGGTTGCTGCCATAGTGGCGGATATGCGCCATCGCCTCGTCCACGCCATCCACCAGCTTGACCGCGATGATCTTGTCCAGAAATTCCCGCCCGAAATCATCGGGCTTGCGCCCGGACGGTGCCCGGAACTTTCAGCAATTCGCCCTCGGTCCGCACCTCGACCCCGGCCTTCATCAGGTCCTCAATCAGCACCGCGCCATGTTTGGTATAGAACTGCCAGTCGATCAGCAGACATTCCGCCGCGCCACAAACCCCGGTGCGCCGGGTTTTGGAGTTCAGGACGACCGCCCGCGCCTTGGCCAGATCGGCGTCGCGGTCGGCATAGACGTGGCAAATCCCCTCCAGATGGGCAAAGACCGGCACCCGCGCCTCGCGCTGAACCAGCCCGACCAGCCCCTTGCCGCCGCGCGGCACGATCACATCGATGAAAGTCAACGGCCCGCAGCATATCGGTCACCATCTGGCGGTCCGGCGTCGGGATCAACTGGATCGCCGCCTCCGGCAAACCGGCCTGCTTCAACCCGGTCACCATGCAGGCATGGATGGCGGTAGAGGTGTTGAAACTGTCCGACCCGCCGCGCAAAATGACCGCATTCCCCGCCTTCAGGCACAGCGCGCCAGCATCCGCCGTCACATTCGGCCGGCTTTCATAGATGACGCCCACCACGCCCAGAGGTGTGGCAACCCGCTGAATATGCAGACCATTCGGGCGGTCCCATTCGGCCAGAATCCGGCCCACCGGATCGGCCTGCTCGGCCACGGTCGCGCAGGGCGTCGACCATGCCCCGAATACGCCCCTCGTCCAGCGTCAGCCGGTCGATCATTGCGGCACGACAGGCCCTTTTCCTCGGCATAGACCAGGTCTTCGCAGTTGGCGTCCAGAATGTCCTGCCGCCGGTTCCAGATCTCATGGCTGGCCCCGATCAGCGCCGCATATTTGCGCTCAGACTCGGCAAAGGCCAATTCCGCCGCCGCAGCCCGCGCCTTGGTGCCGATTTCGGCCATAAGATCAGAGATTTGCCCGTCCATCATCAGCCCCTTACAAATTGGCCCAAATATCCTCGGGGTCCGGGGGTGAGCCCCGGTTCGCCCTCAGATCACCATGTCATCCCGGTGAACCAAAGCCGCCCGGCCCTCATAGCCCAGTATCGCCTCAATCTCGCGCGACCGGTGCCCGGCAATCGCCCGGGCCTCTGCCGCCGTATAGCGCACCAGACCCTTGCCCAGCACATTGCCCACCGGGTCCAGAATGGCCACCGGATCGCCGCGCCCAAAGGTGCCGCTGACCGTGGTAACCCCCGCTGGCAGCAGCGATTTGCCCGGCCAACAGCGCCTTGACCGCCCCAGCATCCAGCCGCAACTCGCCGCGCGGTTTCATCGCGTTGATCCAGCGTTTGCGCGCCAGTTGCGGGTCGGAATGCGCCACAAACCACGTCCGGTTGGCCCCCTTGGCCAGCGCCGTCAGAGGCCGCAGCACGGACCCCTCCATGATCGCCATGGCACAGCCGCCCGGCCACCGCCGTCTTGGCGGCCAGCAATTTGGTCTTCATGCCGCCTTTGGAAAAACCGCTGATCGGATCGCCGGCCATCGCCTCGATCTCTGGGGTGATCGTCTCAACCAGATCAAAGCGTTGCGCGGTGGGGTCTTCCTTGGGGTTGGCCGAGTAGAACCCATCGACGTCCGACAGCAGAATCAACTGATCCGCCCCCACCGTCACCGCGATCTGCGCCGCCAGCCGGTCGTTGTCGCCAAAGCGGATTTCGTCCGTGGCCACCGTGTCATTCTCATTGACGATCGGCACCACGCCCAGAGCCCAGCAAGGTTTCCATCGTGGCGCGGCTGTTCAGATAGCGGCGGCGATCCTCGGTATCCTCAAGCGTCACCAGAACCTGCCCGGTGGTGATGCCATGCGGCGCCAGCACCTCCTCATAGGCCCGCGCCAGACGGATTTGCCCGACGGCGGCAGCGGCCTGCGATTGTTCCAGCGGCAGCGGGCCATCCGGCAGGCCCAACACCTTGCGCCCCAAGCGCGATGGAGCCGGACGACACCAGCACCACATCGGTGCCGCGCGTCTTGGCCTCGGCCACATCCATCGCCAGGGCCGACAGCCAAGCCTGTTTCAGCCCGGTATTGCGGTCGACCAACAGGGCCGACCCGATCTTGACGACCAGTCGTTTGGCATCGCGAATGTCCGGTGCCGTCGATGGGTTTCAGGGCTGCCACGGTGCATACCTCCACCACAACCTCCGACCCGGCCTTGATCTGGGCATAGATGTCGCGCAGCACATCCGTCAGGCCGATCCCGGCCACACCCGAGATCACATGCACCGGCCCACCCGACTGGCCTTTTCCAACGCGCGGCGGCGTTCCGAAATGGTCTTCTTGTCCAAGGCGTCGCATTTGGTCAGGGCCAGAATGCGGGGCTTGTCGCCCAGCACTTCGGAATAAGCCTCTATCTCTTTGATAATCGTGCGGTAATCCTTGGTGATCGTCGAGGATGTCCCGTCCACCAGATGCAGCAGCACCTTGCAGCGTTCGACATGGGCGAGGAATTGCATCCCCAACCCCCGCCCTTCGGACGCGCCTTCGATCAGGCCCGGAATGTCGGCCATCACGAATTCCTTGCCGTCGATGCCGACAACCCCAAGGTTGGGCACCAGCGTCGTAAAGGGATAATCCGCGATCTTGGGCCGGGCGTTCGACACGGCGGCCAGAAAGGTCGACTTCCCGGCATTGGGCAGACCCCAGCAAACCCGCGTCGGCAATCAGCTTCAACCGCAGCCAGATGGTCCGCTCGACCCCCTCCAACCCCGGATTGGCCCGTGCAGGCGCCCGGTTGGTTGAGGATTTGAAGTAAAGGTTGCCGAACCCGCCATTGCCGCCCTTGGCCAGCAAAACCTTCTGCCCCGGCGTCACCAGATCGGCGATAACGGTTTCCTCATCCTCGTCCAGAATCTCGGTGCCAACCGGCACCTTCAGGATCACATCGTCCGACGTCTTGCCGGTCTTCTGGCTGCCCATGCCGGGCTGGCCGCTTTTGGCGAAGAAGTGCTGCTGGTAGCGAAAGTCGATCAGGGTGTTCAAACCCTCGACCGCCTCGGCATAGACGCTGCCGCCATTGCCGCCGTCGCCGCCATCCGGGCCGCCGAATTCGACATATTTGTCCCGCCGGAACGAGACGCAACCCGCCCCACCACCGCCGGAACGGATGTAGACTTTGGTGAGATCGAGGAACTTCATGGGACAGCGCTTTCAATAGGATTTGCAGGCGTTACAGGAAAGACGACCAAGTCTCAAGCGTCTGGTCGATTGATCCACACGGACCGGTCCAAACGCAGCCAATGACCCGGAACCTCAGCCCCGCGGGCCTGGTTCAAACTCAGGTCATTCTCAACGACGCGAAAGCCGAATTTGAGCAGCAGCGCAAGAGAGGCGGCATTGTCGGCCCAGACACCCGCCACCAGATGATCGCGCCCCTCGGCAAAGGCCCGAGTAATCGCCAGTCTGCAGGCCTCGGTGGCAAGCCCTGCCGCCAAAGGTCCGGGACGAGCGAGTATCCCAATTCGTCCCCCGTCACCGCGACAGTCCCGATCAAGCGCTGCTGCAAGAACATGCCCCAGACAAAGCCGCGCCCCAGATAGGGTTGCGCGCGGGTTGCGGTAAAGTCGCGCTCTGGCGGCCACGGAAATGAGGACAACTGGCGCACCACATCCCACTGGGACACAATGGCGTGCAGCCCGTCCAGATCCGTGCGTTGCAGGGGGCGATAGGTCAACCGGGCCGATCGCGCCTCAATCGGCAAGGCCGCCGCAAAGGCGTCGCGGGTCAGGGTCATGACAACATGCGGGCGATCAACGCCCAAGGCGCGGCAGTGTTTCAGATCGCGGCCAACCTCAACGAAACCCAGCTTTTTCAGCACATTGGCCGACCGCACATTGCCTTCGAAATAGCCCGAACCGATATCACCCCCGGTTGCCGCCAAATGCTCGGCCAAGATTGATCGCGCAGCCTCAGTCGCATAGCCCTTGCCGTGGCACTGCGGTGCAAACCAATAGCCCAAGACGCCGCCTTCGACGCCCACAACCCCAACGAGGCCCTGCCCATCGTCAACTGCGAAGGTCTCGCCGGGGATGGCGTATTCCGTCTGGAAATACTGAAAATCAGAGGCAGCATAGGGGTGGGGCACGACCGACAGCCAGCCGGTCACGTCCAGATCATTCAATGCAGCAACAACGGCCCCTTCATCTTCGGGGGCGACGGGGCGCAGGGTCAGCCGCGCCGTTTTAAGCTCGGCACGGGTCATGATGTCCCTCAGGCGAGCTTGCGGATGTAGGTCCAGGTTGGGACCAAGGCATTGCGCGCCACCGAAAAGCTTTCGGCGTCACCCAGATATTCGAAACCACAATTGGTCAGCACGCGGGCCGAACCGGGGTTGTCCTGAAACACCTCGGCGAAAATTGTGCAGTTTCTCTGCGGGTTGGCGTCAACCAAGGCGCGCACAGCTTCAGAGGCAAGTCCGGTGTTCCAGAACGCCGGTGCTACCCAGTAGCCGATTTCAGACTGACCACGGTCCATCCGCTTGAGGCTGATAACGCCCAGCACTTCGGCAAGACCAGAGGCCGCGCCGTCCATGACCCAGATGTCCTCATCCGATTTGCCCGACATGGCGCGGGCCACAAAAGCCTCTGCAGCGCCCGGCGGCAGAGGATGCGGAATCGATTGGGTACCCTCGGCCACCCGACGGTCGCCTGCATACATGGCAAACAGGCCGGCATCCGATTTGCGGACTGGCCGCAGAACAAACCGTCCTGCGATGATATGGCCTTCTGGCAACGCAACTGTATCCAAGATCATGGCTCCCTCCTCGAAGCACATGTGGGCCCTCGCCTGGGCTTTTCAATCGTCTTTTCAGGGGAACCCGGAAAAGATTTGGGGGACCGGCCTTTCAGCCGATCCCCCAATTACATGTTATTTGTAAAGGTTCGACTTACTCTGCTGCCTCGGCCACCGGGAGGACCGAAATAAAAGTGCGGCCTTTCAGGCCCTTTTTAAAGGTCACGTGACCCTCGACCGTCGCGAAGATCGTGTGATCCGTGCCCATGCCGACGCCCTGCCCCGGGAACCAAGTGGTGCCGCGCTGACGGCAGATGATGTTGCCCGGAATGGCGGCCTGACCACCAAACAGCTTGATGCCGAGACGACGACCAGCCGAGTCGCGACCGTTGCGGGATGAACCGCCTGCTTTTTTGTGTGCCATGGGAGGTTACTCCTTTGCAGCCGCGGCCTTGACGGCACGCTTGGGTTTCGCAGGTGCTTCGGCAGCAGCCGGAGCGTTGTTATGGGCCGCGCGGCGCGCATCGGCGGTGCCGGTGGCAGCCATGACGCCAGTCGCATCCGCGCCAGACGCCAGAACGTCGGTCACACGGAGCAGCGTCAGGTGCTGACGGTGGCCCTTGGTACGCTGCGACGAATGCTTACGACGGCGCTTGACGAAGTGGATCGTCTTCTCGCCTTTGATCTGCTCGATCACTTCGGCCTGAACCGCAGCGCCTGCCACCAAAGGAGCACCGATCGTCACGGTCTCGCCGCCAACCATCAGAATTTCGTTGAACTGGATCTTGTCTCCAGCAATGGCAGCCAGCTTTTCAACGCGCAGGATGTCGCCAGCCTGAACTTTGTATTGCTTTCCACCGGTCTTGAGGACCGCGTACATGGTCTTTCCTTTTCATTCTCCGCGTTCCTCGGCCCCTTGCGGCGTTAGTGGGTTGCCCCGCCTTCGAACAGCGCGCCCATTGTGGGCGATATTAATACAGAATCCCGGCAAGCCTCGCGGCTTTCCGGAATGGCGCATATGGACCGGAAGCGGCTTGGCTGTCAAGTCGCTCTACACCCCTGTTGTCAGGTGTTTTGGGGCGGACTTGCTTTGGAAAAGACCCCGCCCCGTCAGCCCGCATCTCTGCCGCTGCCTAAGCTTCACTACTAATTGACCCGAAGTCGGGAACACAATAGAAGAATTATGGAACGTTCCATATAGCCGATGGGCATCCGCCTTGCTGTCAGCATGCGGCGCCGATCCTTGAGGAGACTATCCGTGAGCATTGATGTGCCGCAAGAAATCCTTGATGCCCTGACCGACGTCGAGATGCCCAGATTGAAGCCGGAACAGCCGCCGACGGAATGGATCGCAGTTGGCGGTTTTCAGGTGCCGACCTATTCCTGCGGATCACTGGTGGTTGGCAGCGGTGCTGCGGGTCTGCGGGCGGCGGTCGAATTGAAGCGCCGTGGCGTGGACGTGACCATCATCAGCCAAAGCGCATGGGGCGGCACCTCTGCCTGTTCGGGGTCAGACAAGCAGACCATTCACACCGCGAACACCGCAAATCAGGGCGATAATTACGCGGCCATGGCCCGCGCTATCCGTGCGGGCGGGGCGATGGACGAAGACACCGCCTATATCGAGGCCGTGGGCTCTGGGCGTGCGATGGCGTCGCTGCAATATCTTGGGCTTCCCCTGCCGCAAGACCCGCTTGGCGGCACATTGCGCTACAAGACCGATCACGACGACGTAGGCCGCGCCACCAGCTGCGGGCCGCGCACGTCGCGGCTGATGGTCAAGGTCTTGGCGACAGAGGCGATCCGGCTTGACGTGCCGCTCTATAACCAGACCACAGCCGTCCGGATTTTGACTGAAGCCGAGGGCAATGGCGCCAGCGTAAGCGGCGTCCTTGCGATCAGCACCAAGTCCCGGTCCGATCAGAACCCCTACGGGTTAGTGCTGTTTCGTTGCGAAACGCTGGTTCTGGCGGCTGGTGGTCCGGGAGAGCTTTATCGCGACAGTGTCTTTCCGAATGGTTGCTTCGGCTCGCTTGGGTTGGCGCTGGAGGCGGGGATTGACCTGGTGAACCTGACCGAAAACCAGTTCGGGATCGGCACACGGCGCGAGGGCTTTCCTTGGAACCTGTCGGGCACCTATGTGCAGACCATTCCCCATATCTATTCGGTTGATGCGTCTGGGCGGGAGCATAACTTCCTTGGCCAATACTACCGCACCACGCAGGAACTGGCCTCGAACATCTTTCGCAAGGGCTATCAATGGCCCTTCCACGCCACCCGGATGCTGGATTTCGGCTCCAGTCTGGTCGATCTGGCGATTTACCGGGAGGGCGAGGCTGGCCGGCGCGTCTTCATGGATTTCAACCGCAACCCCTTGGCTGTTCCGGGCGACGTGCCGTTCAGCCTTGAGCGGCTGGACGCAGATGTCAGCGCCTACCTGAAAGCCGCGGGCGCCGATCATAACCTGCCCATCGACCGTTTGCGCCACATGAACCCTTTGGCGATTGAACTCTATCGTCGATACAAGATCGACATTGCTGCTGAGCCGTTGGAATTCGCGGTGAACCATCAGCACATGAATGGCGGCATTGCCGTCGACAGCTGGGGGCGCAGTTCGCTCGCGGGGTGCTACGCAATTGGCGAAGCGGCTGGCACCCACGGTGTCACGCGCCCGGGCGGTGCCGCATTGAACGCGGGGCAAGTGTTCGGAACAAGGGTGGCCGAACATATCGCAAGTCTCGGTCGGACCGTCGTCAAGAACAGTCCCCTCACAAGTGTCGAAGCCGCCATCAGCCAGATCACCTCTTTGTTGCAACCCGACAGCCCCCTGACACCGCAGTTTGTGCGGGACAGTGTTCAAACCAGAATGAGCGAAAAGGCTGGCATTCTTTGCGTAGCCAGTGCGGTGTCACAGGCCCTTGAAGACGCCCGAGCGCTGAATGCCGAGATCAAATCCAAGGGCATTGCGCTTGACCGTTTGGGCGACGCGGCCCGGGCGATCCAACGTCATCACATGGCATTGGCCTCCGAAGCGGTTCTGACGGCCTTGGATTTCTACATAGAGCAGGGCGGCGGCAGTCGCGGCGCCCGCGCGATCTGTGACAAGGCGGGGGAGTCTCTGCCGCAAACCATCAATGGCCCGCTGGAGGACTATCGCTTCCGCAGCGAAAAACCAGAGCACAAATCCGAGCAGATCATCGTGCGGCTGAAAGGCGGGGCAATGGAAATCTCAACGCGGCCGAACCGCAAGTTTGATGAAACCGCCAGACCGTTCTTTGAACGCGATTGGCCAAGCTGGTTGACCGGCGCCATTTTCCAGACGGACCGCTAGGGCGACAAGCCAAGCTCCCAAACAGGCAAGGGGCCGCGATCATTTGGAATTGGGATGCTCAGCCGCTGGCGCACTGGATTGGCGAACGATCAATTCGACGGGCGAGCGGCGTTCCGGCTCGGGAATTTTCCCGTTCTCCAGCCAGTCGAGGATGGTAATCGCAACATCGCGACCAAAGCCTGCAACGTCACAGCGCACAGAGGTCAAGGTTGGATAGGCCTGGCCCGCGTCTTCGATATCGTCGAAGCCGACGACCTTGAAGCCCGCCCCCACCCGGCGACCCAATTCATTGCAGCCTGTCAGCATCCCAAGCGCCACCAGATCGTTGAAGCAAAGCGCGGCATCACAGTCTGGGTGCCTTTCCATCAACACCCGGGCCATGTCGCGACCAAAAGCCCGGCTGGATTTGCCCGACAGCACCAAGGGTTCGATCCCTTCGGATTTCAGAACCTGCAAGTAGCCTTCCATGCGTTCCTTGGTGACGGTGCGCCCGTCCAATCCGCCAACAAAGGCCACCTGTCTGGCGCCCTGATCCAACAAATGGCGCGTCGCGACGCGGCTGCCCTCCAGATAGTCCGGCCCTGCGAAGGGCAGAAGATGTGTGCGCGGATCGACTTTGCGCAGCACCTGCATCGTCGGCAGCGACGCGCGAAGAATGGCGTCAAAGGTCGCGGAAACGTCCCCGTAAGCTGGCGAGATGATGAAGGCCGAAACGCCATGCTCTACCATCGTGCCGACAGTCTGCGCCTGAACCTTCGGGTCTTCGTCGGTGTTGGCGATCACAACTGCATAGCCGCGATCCGACAGCGCCATTTGTACCGAGGTGGCAAACTCGGTGAAGAAGGGATTGCGCAGATCGTTGATGACAAGCCCGATCAAACCGGCGTTCGCCATCCGCATATTTGCGGCAGCCCGATTGTAGACATAGCCGATATCGGCCATTGCCTGCCGCACCAGAACCCTTGTCTCTTCGCGCACCGAGGGGCTGTTTTGCAGGACAAGGCTGACCGTGGATTTGGAGACCCCGGCCTTTTCTGCCACGTCGATGATCGTTGGTCTGCGCTCAGCGGTCATGTTCGTTCAATCCCCGGTAGTTTAGCTCGGCCAACCGCATTGTGGCTGCTTTTGCTGCAGGACGGAACCTTATGCGCGCAAGCCCATGTCTTTGGCCAGTGGCTTAACACAAGGCGGGGAATGGTCAGACGACCGAGGGCGCAGCACACGGCATCCCGCCGGCACGCTGTTGTCGGGTTTCTACAGCAAACTGCGGGCCGAAACCTTTCTACCAAAACCGCACCGCGCAAAGCCAATGTCGATGCCGCACTCTTGCGGTAGGTTCTCAACTTGATGATGATGCCAGACTTGGAGCCCATCAACCGTCATGCCGCCAGGCTACCACCCCAATATCTCAACGACAAATCGGACAGAGACCAGCGCAAGGAACGCGCCGAACAGGCGGCGCAGCAGGCTTTGGTCGATCCTGTGTGCCAATGCCACACCCAGTCGCGTCGTCAAAAGAGCGGTCGGCATCGTCAGAACCAGCGCCAGCACCGACACAAATCCAATCGCATCCGGCGGTAGACCGGGGTTGCCATAGCCGGCAAGCATGTAGCCGATCGCCCCCGGAACCGCGATAAGCAGCCCGATCGCCGCAGAGGTCGACACGGCCTCACGCATTGGTTTGCCGTGCATCGTCATGATCAGGTTGGAAATCGCGCCACCTCCGATCCCCATCAAGGCCGATAACAGGCCAGTCACGAAGCCATAAGCCCAGGACAGCGGCCCTGTCGGCATCGTGTCCCGCACCACCCAACCGGCGCCGCCAGACAGCAACCGGACGGCATTGACGCCCGCCACAAAGACAAAGACCACCTGAAAGACAACCGGATCTGCTTTGCGCGCGATCAGACTGCCAAGGGCCACGCCCACAAAGATCGGCACGATCCACGCCCTGAAAATCCGCATGTCCACGGTTCCCTTGCGCGCATGGGCCCGGGCCGAAACGATGGAGGTCGGGACAATGATCGCCAGTGACGTCCCCACTGCCATCGGCATCGAGATGGCGTTGTCTACCCCCATGATGCGGAAGGTTTCGAAAAACACCGGGACCGAGATCGCCCCTCCGCCCACCCCGAACAGCCCGGCAAGCACCCCGATGCAGGCCCCCGCGATCAACAGACCGATCAAAAGCGGGCCGGTCATTCCGGCAGTCAGAAAAGCAAGGGTTTCCATGGCGCTGCGCGTTCCATCTTGGGGTTGTTGGTGACGAACCTAACGCAGACGGGCGGGTTTTGTGTATCGGAAAACCTGACCGCGGCCGCCGCAAAAGATGATAGACGAACGGCTGTGCAGGGCATGTCTTCTGGCGACAAAGCGGTATGATGTACGAAATAGCTTGCCGGAGGACAGCATATGAAAGTCGGAATAATTGGCGTTGGCAACATGGGCCGCGCGATAGCCGAACGTCTGGTCGAGAAGGGACACACCCCCTGCCTGTGGAACCGCACCCGCGCCAAGGCAGAAGGGATCGCCGGCTGTACGGTGTTCGACAGCCCCGCCGCTGTGGTCAAAGAGGTGGCGGTTGTCATAAGCATTCTGGCCAATGATGCGGCCATCGCCGTTGCCTATGACGGTCCGGGCGGCTTGTGCTCGGCCGACCTTAGCGGGCGGACAGTGATAGAAATGTGCACGACCTCCTCCTCCACAGCGCAAGCGTTGGCGGCCAAGATCGCGGCAAGTGGCGGGCAGTTTCTGGAATGCCCGGTGGGCGGCACCATCGGACCGGCGCGACTTGGGCAGTTGTTGGGCCTTGCGGGCGGGACGGACGCGGCGTTTGCGGCGGCCAAGCCGGTGTTGCAGGATCTGACTCGGCGGCTTGAACATCTGGGGCCGGTGGGCAGCGGGGCCGCGATGAAGCTTGCGATCAATCTGCCGCTGATGGTCTATTGGGGCGCGGTTGGCGAGGCCTTGGCCCTTGCGACGGGACAGGGGATCGATCCGGCCTTGGCTGGCGATATTCTGGCCGACAGCTCGGGCGCGATTGGCGCTGCGAAAAAGCGGGTACCGCCGATCCTTGAATTTGTGGCGACCGGCAATCCTGGCGCGACCAGTCTGAACCTAGCCAACGGTATCAAGGACATGCGGTTGATGGAGGACGCACTGGCGCGTCTTGGCACGCCGTCGCCAGTGGTCAGCGCCGCCCGCTTGCGCGCCGAAGAGGCGGCAGCGGGCGGCTGGTCAGACTTTGACACCTCGCTTTTCGGGGTGTTCGGACAGGTCACCGCGAAAGGCTAGGCCTTGCGCCCGCGACGATAGACTTCAAAGACAGCGGCGGTGTCGTAGCTTGGCGGAAGCTGCGTCATCGCCGAGTCGTAGAGCGTACGGGTTGCCGCGAAAAGCGGGGTCTGCACGCCCCGTGCCGCGATGTCGGCGCCAATGACGGCGAGATCCTTTTCAAACATCTTCAGGCTCGCGGTAGGCGGATCATAGGCCCCCGACATCATCAGCGGCATGCGCAGATCCGACATCTTCGACTGGCCGGCACCTCCGCTGAGCATCCGATAGACCGTCTCGCGGTCAAGCCCGAGTGCATCGCCATAGTTCAGCGTTTCGGCCGCGGCGGCGTTGTGCAGGGCAACCGCGTGATTGGCTACGAACTTGAGTTTTGTTCCATTGCCGAACGGCCCGGCGAAGATCACCAGCCTGGTGAACTTCTCCATCAACGCACGGGCCTGTTCCACGGCGTCGCCCGGGCCAGAGGCCATCATCACCAAATCACCCTTGGCCGCTTGCGCGCCTGTGCCGCTGACCGGACAATCCAGCAGGATCACCCCTGCCCCGGCCAGCACATCCCGCGCGGCCTCTTTGTCGACCAGCGCAAATGTGCCGGTTTCAAGCACGATCTGCCCCGGTTTCAGCATCGTCGCGAAGTTCGGCGCAAACCGCCGCCAGAACACCAGGCGAAACAAGCGACAGGATCACCAGATCACATGCGGCGATCCAAGGGCCGGGCGCCTCATGGACGGTGATGCCTTCGGATGCTAGGGCTGCGCGGGCGGCGGGTGCGGGATCAACGCCGATCACCGTCTCGCCAGCCGCGTGCAAATTGCGGGCATAGGCGCCGCCCATGATGCCCAATCCGATCACTGCAACTTTCATGACATGCCCCTCACAAGCCCAGAAGGGCGGCCGCTGTCAGCCCACCGACCTTGGCCTTTTCCGTGTCGGTCAGACCGGCGGCATTGGCGACATGCCCGACCGGATCATAGTCGGCCATGTCGAACGGATAGTCGGACCCCATCACGATCTTGTCGGCGCCATAGGTTTTCACAAGGTATTCAAGCTGATGGTCCGAGAACACCACGCTGTCGAACCAGACCTTGCGCAGATAATGCGACGGCGGCTTTGCAAGACCTGCGTGGCAATCCTTGCGGGCACCCCAGGCGTGATCAATCCGGCCCGCATAGGACGGAAGATAGCCACCGCCATGCACCGCGAGGATTTTGAGGTCGGGATAACGCTCCAGCACGCCCGTAAAGATCAGGTGGTGCAGCGCGATCGTGGTTTCCAGCGGGTTGCCGATGACGTTGGTGAAGTAAAAGTCGCGCAGCCTGTCGCCTTGGGTGAAGCCGTTGGGATGGATCATGACCAGCGCGCCAAGCGCCTCGGCTTTGGCCCAGACCGGGTCAAAGCGCGGCGCGGACAACTCCTCGCCCTCGACGTTGGTCAGGATCTGCACGCCTTTCAGGCCAAGCGGACCCATGCAGCGTTCAAGCTCTGCCACCGCCTCGGCAGGATCGGACATCGGCAGCGTGCCCAAGCCCACAAGCCGGTCCGGCCGCTGACCGACCCATGCGGCGACGCCGTCATTGACCATGCGGCTGCCGATCACGGCCTTTTCCAGCGGCGGCTGATAGTAGACTTGGAACGGGGGTGGGGCCACGACCTGAATGTCGATGCCCATCGCGTCAAGCACGGCGATCCGGTCGGTCATATCACTCATGGTGAAGCCGCGGTCGGCGCCTTGTTTGTTGTTGACCTCACGCGTGGCGTCATTGGCAAAGTTGAACAGGGCGATTTTGCTGACGTCGACATAGGGCGCCATGAATTCCGACACGCCGGGAATTGCGACATGGGCATGAATGTCGATCGTCCTGCTGTCCAGCCGACGCGGTGTGGCGGGGACGGGGCGGGCCGAAGTCGGGCCATAGCGGTTCAGCGCTTCGCCCAGTTCCGGTGTGTCAATTGTGCTGTGGGTCATGAGGCGCTATTCCTGCAATGGTGGGTCAGATGGATCGGCTGCGGCCGATCAAGGCAACAGCCGGACGACGGGGCCCACCGCAGGGCGCGGCGGGCCCCCGAGGCTTATGGGTTGGCAGCAAGCCATGCTTCGGCTTGTGCGGCGACCTCGTCCCGGTCGAAATCATTCGCGGCGGCGATGTAGGTGTCATTCAGAAAAGTGGACACATCGACTTCGGCCGAAATCGCCCCAGAAGACAGCATCCGTGGCTGAATCCCGGTCCAGACTGCGGGTTCTACATCACCCAGTCGTTCGGTCTGCGAGATGTTCATCGGCAGCACGCCCGCCAACAGGCTCTTGCCGGCGGCTTCATCTTCCCATTCTTCCGGGACGGCCTGCCGCAGCATCTTTTCCACTACCTCTGGGTGAACCTTGGCCACATACATCCCCTTCGACCACGCCCGCAAAAAGCCTTCCATCGCGGCACGCCGGTCTTCGATAGCGGCGGTGTTGATGGCAAAGGTGTTGGCTGGGCTAGAGAGCAGCTCTTTGGGGGTGATCAGTTTCAATTCGGCCCCAGAGGCCTGAAGACCTGCCCAGTCAAAAACCGAACCCGAAATGGCCGAAACCGTATGGTCGCGGATTGCGGCGGCCAGTGTCGGGCCGCTTTCTCCCAGCACGACGGTGCTCACATCATCGATGGAATGCCCCGAGGCAGCCATCGCGGCCTGCAAGAACGAACGGTCACGGTCCGACACAAGGCCGACGGTCGTGCCCACCAGTTCGGCGACGTCGGTGATGGGGCTGTCGCCCGCGACGGCAATACCTTCGGGGGCGTTCTGCATCACTTCGTAGATGGTGCTGATCTTGGCCCCCGCATTGATCGCGTTGATCGTCTCAACCGGGTCAAGCATGGCCAGATCGGCCTGCCCGTTTTGCACAAAGGCCACATAGGGGATCGAGGTATCAGAGGGCAGCAGGTTTACCGTCACCCCCTCTGCCGCGAAATACCCCAGCATTTCCCCGACGACGAGCGGATAGAAAACCGTCGAGCGCGGCAGCGGGTTGATCACGTTGATGGTTTCTTGCGCAAATCCAAGCGACGGCAGAGCTGTGCACATCAGCGCGGCCGAAAAAGTGATCGCCTTGAAGCAAGTCATGGTTATTTCCTCCCTGGAAATTGGAACATTCGGCTTGTCGTGGTGATTGTCGTGTCAGTCAGCGCCCGATCCGCGTCCTCCACGCACGGGCCTTTGCACGCGAAACGTGGTTCATGCGTGCATCCCGACGCCAGAACACGAATCTGTCGTCAAGAAATTCCATCGTGTAAAACAGCATCAGGCCGATGGCCGTCATGCTAAGAAGCGTCGCAATGCTTGATGCCATATCGAGCTGGAATGAGAACCGGCTCATCAAGACGCCAACCCCCATGGTTGCCTGCGCAAACTCTGCCACCACCGCGCCAATGACGGCGGTTGTCAGCCCGATCTTCAGCCCGGCAAACATCAGCGGCAACGCTGCCGGCGCGCGCAATTTGGCAAACACCTGCAACCGGTTTGCGCCAAGTGAGTGGAACAGCTCTTCGCGGTCGGCGTCGAATTGCATCAGGCCGGTCAGCGTGTTCACAAAGATCGGAAAGAAGGAGATGATCGCCGCCAATGCGATCTTCGACCCCATGCCATAGCCGAACCAGGCAATGACAATCGGCGTAAGGGCGATGCCCGGCGTCACGTTCAGCACGATGGCATAGGGGGCGACATAGCGTTTGAACACTTCGGACAGCGACGAGCAGACCGCCAGCGACACCGCTACCGCCGAGCCGATCGCAAAGCCCAGAACGGCTTCGGTCAGCGTGACAAAGAAGTGGCCATAGATCGTGCGCTTGGTGATATAGAGTTCGATGATCGCGCCGATGATCGCCGAGGGTCTTGGCACCATGATCGTGGTGATCAGCCCTGTGGCAATCGCGGTCTCCCACAGGATCAGTATGGCCGCAAACAGCATCAGATGCGGCACAAGACGCAAAGCGGCACTCGCAGCATAGACCGGGCGACGGGTGGCGCTTTCGGCGAGCGGGCGGCTTGGGACGATTTCTGCGCTCATTTCGCGGCCCCCGTTTCAATGCCCGCCCGGCGACGTTTGTCGCTGACGCGCTTCATCCCGGCCTCATTCTTCCAGTAGGCAATCCGGTGGTCGAGCATCTCCATCCCCTTGAAAATCAAGAACCCGACCAGCGTCAGCGTAAAGATGCAGGCAAAGGCCGACGCCATGTTCAGGTTGCGCGTATAGGTCAGGATCAGCGTCCCGATGCCCTTGTCGCGTTGGATGAATTCGGCAACCAGCGCCCCCGACAAGGCCGCCGTCAGGGCCAACCGCTCTCCAGCCATGATGACCGGCAGCGCCTCTGGCAGAACCAGCTTGCGCAACACCTGCAACTTGGTCGCGCGCAGGGTCTGGAACAGTTCCAACCGGTCGCGGTCAACATTGATGACACCGGAAAGCGTGTTGATGAAGGGCGCGAAAAAGCAAACCAGCATGATGATGGCAACTTTTGACGTCAGGCCAAACCCCAGCGCCGCGATCAGCAAGGGGGCTACGGCAATGCGGGGGGTCGCCTCAAGGACGATGACATAGGGCTTGAGGAACTTGCGCAACACGGCGTTGAACCCCACAAGCGCGCCAAGGCCGATCCCCAGAACCGACCCCGCAACCCAGCCCATCAGCACTAGGCCCATGGTCGAGTACAGGTGAAACCAGACGTTGCCGTTGACGACATAGATCAGCCAGACCGAATGCAGGATCGCGCTGGGGCTGGGAAAGAACAACGGGTCAAGAAACCCGGTCCGCGCGCCAGTTTCCCACAAAAGGACAAGGGTCGCGAACAGGCTTGCATGGGTCAAAAGCCGGCGATGCCCAATCGTGAGCCCGGAGGCGGAAGAAGCGACGGGCGCGGACAGGGCGGCCATCAGTGATCTTCCCCCAGCACGTCACGAACCTGGGCGACAAGTGCGTTGAACTCTGGCGAGGTCTGGATCGACAGGGGGCGCGGCCGGGCAAAAGGCACGTCAATGATCGCAGCAATCCGGCCCGGGCGCGGCGTCATGACAAACACCTGATCGGCCAGAAAGATCGCCTCGGCAATGTTGTGGGTCACAAACAGGGTCGTGGCCTGCACTTCGGCGATGATCCGCATCAGCTCGACGTTCAGCCTTTCTCGGGTGAATTCGTCAAGCGCGCCGAAAGGTTCATCCAACAGCAGCACGTCCGCCCCGGTCTGAAGCAGCCGGGCGAGGGCAACACGTTGCTGCATCCCGCCTGAAAGCTGGGTCGGAAAGGCAAAAAGAAAATCCTTGAGGCCCACGAGGGTCAGCAGATCGGCGGCGTGGCGGCGGTCGGCATCCGTCACCTTGCGCGCCATTTCGGTCGGCAGAAGCACATTCTCGATCACCGTGCGCCATTCCAGCAGCGTTGCCTTCTGGAACATCATGCCGACATCGGCCCGAGGGCCCGCAACCGGCTTGCCATGCACGCTCACCTCACCCGAGGTCTTGTCGATCAGGCCAGAGATCAGACGCAACAGGGTTGATTTCCCGCAGCCGGACGGACCAACCAGCGATACGAAACTGCCGGGGCTGACACTGAAGTCAGCCCGGTCAAGTGCGACGACGTTGCCGTTGGCGAAAGACTTGCACAGGCCCCGCCCGCTGACCACGCTGCCCGTCACCTTTTGGGCCTGGTTGATTGTCGCATTCATCATGGTTCGTCCTTCCGGTATGCGATGCGCCGTCTGACGCGGCGCTCTGCGGCGCCGTCGCGGCCTGTCGGATTTCTGGGTGTCAGTCGACAATGGGGCGGTTGGCCAGACCCTTGAAGATCAGACTGCGCGACTGGCGCAAATGGCGATGGCTGGTCTGAACCGCGCGGCGGCTGTCGCGGGATTGCAGTGCATCGATCAACTGGCAATGATCGGCGAGGGCCTTGCCCGTGGTTCCCAGATCGGATTTCAACCGCTCCAGCGACACCCGGCACAGCCGTTCATAGGCGTCCAGCAAGCGCCGCGTTTCGGCGGCGATCCGGGCATTGCCCGACAGGACGGCAAGCTCCACATGAAAGCGGCGATTGTACCGCGCGAAGGCCGCCATGTCGGTCAGGTCAACGGTGCGCAGACCGTCAAGGGCGGCAAGCTGCGCATCGCTTGCCGTGGCAACAATGCGGCGCAGGGCGGCTGCCTCGAGCGCCTCGCGCATCTCAAGAATGTCTTCCGCGTCGGCGACTGAAAGCGGCATGACCCGGTGCCCCCGGCGCGGCGTCGTTTCGACCAGAGCCTCAAACTGAAGGCGTTGCAGGGCTTCACGCACCGGAGATTTCGACACATTGTGCCGCTCTGCCAGATCGGCTTCGCGCAACTCTTCGCCCGGTTGGTAATGACCGCCGATGATATCTCGGCGAATCTGTTCGAAGACTTTGTTGCGGATCAGGCTCATATGTAGCCCCTTCTGTGATATTTCAGAAATGATGCGGTGGGGGGATGATTCCGTCAAGTGGATCGACCCGGCACACCGCACCGGCGCACCGGCACATCGCCAAGGGCCCACACCATCGCAAGTCGCTGGTCAAAGCCACCTAGGAACGCAGGTGCGCACGCACTGATGTCTGCATAAAAGTGTTAAATAGCAGTGTGATATTGGATATTTTTCGCCAGGTCATTTGCGAAAAATTCGCGCGACCCTCTGGTACTGGAAGCGATCAGAGAAGACTTGAGATCGCAGGTTCTATTTATTCGGATAGCCGGTATCAGAAACAATCATGGCCCAGGAGGGCGATATTCGGGGGCTGGTGAAATTTCACAACGCAAAAAAATGCGCCCCAAGGGGCGCATCTATGCGGCTTGCCAGATACGGGCCATCAGGCCATCAGCTCGTCACCATTTCCAGAAAGCCCGCGATCGCAAGATTGAAGCTTTGCACCTGATTGACGTTGATGATGTGGCCAGTGTCGGGAACCTCGGCATAGCTGGCATTGGCGCAGGCTGCAGCGACCGCTTGCATCACTGCTGGCGGCGCCGCGAGGTCGGCACTTCCAGCAACGCACAGGGTCGGGATCAGCATGCCGCCCAGATCGCGTAGGTAATCCAGGGTTTTCAGCGCCGCAGCACAGCCCCGATAACCTTCGGGGGTGGTTTGCAGAAACCCGGCCTTCAGTCGGGCCTCGGCCTCAGGCCTCTCGGCTCGAAACGACTCGGTCAGCCATTTCGGGACCGTGCCATCCCACACCGCACCGATCCCTGCCTTGTCAAGCATCGCCACCCGTTCATCCCAGTTGTGGACGAAGCCAGCAGGCGCATCGGCGCGACAGGCACAACAGACGATGCGTGAAATGCGCTTTGGCTGCGCCAGCCCCATCCCAAGCGCCGTCATCCCCCCCAACGACAGGCCCAGAACGGTCGCCTTGGCAACCTTGTGCGCGTCAAGAACCGAAAAGGCATCCCCGACCAGATCGTCCCAAGTGTAGGGGGCTTTTGGTGTTTCGCTAAGCCCGTGGCCGCGGGTATCATAGCGGATGACCCGATAATAACGCTCAAACAGCGGCAGTTGAGCGTCCCACATTTGCAGTGTTGCGCCAAGGCTGTTGGACAAAAGCAAGGCAGGCGCGTTCTTGCGTCCGCTGACGACAGAATGAAGTTCGGGCAACAGGACAGTCTTTCTCAAAGGGTATTTGCAGTACGATAGGAAATTGAGGGTCGACAGAGATAATTATAATAGATGCCACCGCCCATCATCGAAGTTGATAGCTAGCGCAAGCTCAGAGGTTCAACTTCCAGGGCGTTGTTCAGCTCTTCTTGCAGAACGTGGGCAACGGCTTGAGCTGCGGCGCCAAGATCACGTGCCTTGGGTGTGATACGGATGTAGTCGGTCAGCAAAGGCGGACCGTCGATTGGTGTGACTTGACGGCGGCCACCGTCCAGATCTGGCAGGCACAGGATGCCCGGCAGAATGGCAACCCAATCGGACCGCGAGATTAGATCCAGCGTGCCCAGCATGGCATCGAGTTCCATCACTTCGCGTACATTGACCGACTGAACCGCAAGGTAGTGATCGATCCGTGGACGCCGCGCATTGGTCAGCCCCGGCATTACATAGCGTTGCGGTGGCAAGTCACGCAGCCGGACCGAAGCCCCAAGGTTAAGGGAGTTCTGCGCCGAGCAGACCAGACATTCGCGGTCCTGCCCCATGATGACCGCATTCAGCCCAAGCGTCGAATCCACCGCCGGAACTACCGCGAAATCAAGCCGGCCCTCTACCACCTCCTGGCTCAGGATACCGGAATAGGCCTCTTGGACCGAGACTTTGATATTTGGCAATTCCTTGGCAATCCGCAACAGCATCGGGCCCAGAACATGGCGGGTGAAGGTCGGCATCAAACCGATGCGGACATGCCCCGAGGTCGTGCCGGACAAATCGCGCAGCACAGCTTCTGCTTTGCTTGCTTCGTCTAACACGCGGATCGCGGCCTCATAAAACCTGCGCCCCGCCTCTGTCGGAACCACGCCGGTCGAGCTGCGCTCAAACAAGGTGACGCCAAAACGCTCTTCGATCTGGCGCACATGCATTGACAGACCGGACTGCGTCGCATTCATCCGCTCTGCCCCGGCAGAAAAGGACCCCTCTTGATAAACCGCAACGAAAAGAGCGAGTTGCTGGATCTTCAAGTTCTGAGCCATCGCGCTCTCCTAGATTTGTGCGTCCACACGCCATCAAGAAACTTGCTAGAGCATATGCGCAGTCATTAGTTCCTGTGAAGGGTTGATCTGCGCTAAACCTCGATAAAGCGACCCAGTTCCCCGAAAGGACAATCCATGCTCGCACAAACCATCACCACTCAGCGGTCCTTCGACGCCCGTTCCCTGCGCGATGTGCTTGGGTGTTTTGCAACCGGCGTCACCGTCGTTACGACGCTTGATGCCGCAGGAAAGCCGGTCGGCTTGGTGGCCAACTCTTTTACCGCGGTCTCACTTGATCCGCCGTTGATCTTGTGGAGCATCGGTCTAGGCGCGCCCTCACGCCGGGCGTTTCAGACCCATCCCGGCTTTGCGATCAATATCATGGGGGCGGCGTCGAAAGAGCAGACCCTCCAATTCGCGCGCCCGTCAGACGACAAGTTTGCCGGAATTGAATGGCGCGCGGGTCAGCACGGGGTGCCGGTGCTGCAGAATGCCGTTGCGACACTGGAATGCCGCACTGATCAGCGTATTCTGGCCGGAGACCATGAAATCCTGATCGGTGAAGTCTTGCAGATTGACCGCAAAGACGGCGCGCCCCTGCTGTTTCACAGAGGCACGTTTGCTGACATTGGCGAGGCGCTCTGAAACGCGGCGCTCCACTTGCGTCCGTGAGGGATGCCGATCTATGCGGCGGCACTATCGTCAGGGATTGAAAACCTGCGTGCCGCGGCCTCGAAACCGGCTTGATCCGCCACGGCGACAACCCGCGCGCCGACTTCGTCGTCAAGGGCAAGCCCCCAAGTCTGGATCATGCAGCCGAGGATGACATACATTCCCTGAATAGCGATCAAATCCAGGATTTGTTGTGCGGTCAGGTTTTGCTCCAAAGCGCAAAGGGTCGCCGGGCGGATAGTACGGTGGGTCATCAGATCGTCGACAGCGGACAGGACCGACGCCTGCTCTGGCGTCCAATCGGGCCCGACCCTGCGGTCAAGCACGGCATTTACGCGGGCAATCGGCATTCCCAGCCGTACGGCCCGATCTACATGCGAGGCCCATTCGTACCACGCCCCCAAATGCACGGCGACGCGCAAGATCACCAGTTCACCCAAGATTGGCCCAAGCGTCCCGCCTGAAACAGAATGGTTCCGGAAATTCCACCACGCCTGTAACAGCCCGGGATTGTGCGCCATAAGCTTGTGCACATTCAGTGGCGCCCCTTTCATGTCGGCGCTGATAGTGGCCAGTTCTTCGTCCCATAGTTCAACGGGCAGGGGCAAAAGGGCGCGTGGCGTGGTCATCCAGTCTCTCCTTCTTTGAGCCAAAACAGGCTTTTGGCCAAACTAGGCCGCACGACTTCCGGCGAAAAGCGACGTTCCCTGATGGGCGTGTCCAGAAAACCTGCTAGGTTGGCCAAGCGGACGGAAACCACCAAGCTATCGCCAAAGTTGATGGAGAGCATAAGAAACTATCAGTTCTTTCTGGGGGCCACGCGGGGGATACAGGATCAACTGGAAAGGCCCGTCATGAAACTCTCCTTCTTCACTATGCCCCTCCACCCGCTGGGAAAACCCGTTTCGCAAAGCCTGCGAGAGGACCGCGAAGCGTTCATCTTGGCCGACCAGCTTGGCTTTGCCGAGGGATACTGCGGTGAACACACCACCGATCAGGCAGAGATCATCACCTCGACCGTGGCGTTTCTGGCGAGTATTGCCTATGAAACCAAGAACATCCGCCTTGGAACCGGCACGGTGAACCTGCCAAACTCGCATCCCGCTCGGGTCGCGGCCGAGGTTGCGATGCTCGACCACATGCTGGAGGGGCGGCTGAACTTTGGCATCTCACCCGGCGGGCTGATGTCGGACGCCGAGGCGTTCGGCTCTCTCGACAAGGACCGCAATGCGATGTTTGTCGAATGCATCAACATGGTCCTCGATATCTGGGCCGGGCAGGCCCCCTATAACCTCAAAGGCGAGTATTTTGAGGTGTCGACCCAGCGCACGATGATGGCCGAGATCGGTCAGGGCGAGATCATGAAACCCTTTCAGGCGCCGCATCCACCCATTGTCGGCACCGTAGTCGCGCCGTTTTCAAAGGGTGTAACGGCGATGGCGGCGCGGGGCTGGCTGCCGATCTCTGCCAACTTTTTGTTGCCCAAATGGGTCGCGACGCACTGGCCGAACTATGTTGAAGGCTGCCAGCAGGCAGGAAGGGCCGCGTCCTACGATGATTGGCGGGTCGCCAAGAACATCTGTGTGGCCAAGGACCGGGAAACCGCCCGCGCCTATGCCCGCGATCCGGGCAGCCCCTATGTCCTGTACTACAGCCAGCTTTTGCAGAAGATGCGGGCGGGCAAACGTCTCAATCTGTTCAAGCACGATCAGGACATGCCCGACGAGGCCGTGACACTGGACTATGTGCTAGATCAACTGGTCATCCATGGCGACCCGGAGTCGGTGGCCGATCAGATTCTAGCCTTGCGCGAGGTGACGGGCCCGTTCCGCCATCTTGTATATGCCGGCCACGATTGGACCGACTATGACCTTGGCCGCGAGGGGATGATCCTGATGGCGGAAAAGGTGATGCCGCTTCTCTGCGAGGCGACGAAGGCAGAAAGAGTTCTGGCAGCATAGGCCATCCTTTCACCCAAACTCCGCGCCGCCGGCCACCAAGGCAGGTTTGGCGGCGCGCGGCCTAGGGCAGCCGCGCGCTCAATTCCCAGGCAGCACCTTTGAGGGAGATGTCACCCCAATGCAAACTTGTCTCAGTTTCCCAGCCCTGACAATCTGTGGCGCTGCAAAGAGGCCGCGCCACCCGGCAATAGCAACGACACGGTTCAGCTTATGATTCAAGCGGCAGTGGAAGGCTCGCTTCGCGTTGAAGAGGTTGTGAACCAAGGCATGGCCGGTCGTGAGCTTCTGCATTTTTGGCACGAGGGGGAAGCGCTGAATAGCACAGACCCGTCGTCCAAACGGCTGGTATGAATCCTCGGCACGATTGCTCGCCCAGCTGCCGGCTTCCTATCGATCATGGATGACCAAGTCTTCGAGCGCGAAGCGAATGATCCCGTCGATGAGCTCATCTCTAGCTGGATCCGACATGCGGAACGATCCTTTTCGTCAGTTGTGCAGATTGCGACGACAGCACTCCGACAGATTCAACCCTTGCCCTTGCGCAAGTCGTCCAAAAAGTTCGCCCACCAATCCGCCATCCGCACACGCTCATCCCAATGCTCGCCCCTAGCGTAAGCCCGGCGCACGGCGTTCTCATCGACATGGGCAAGGGCTCGCTCGATGGCATCGGGATGCCAAAGGCCACTTTCATTGGCCAGCGTCGAGAAGGTGGCCCGAAACCCATGTGAGGTCATCTCGTCACCGCTAAAGCCCATGATGCGCAGAGCCACGTTCAGGGTGTTCTCGCTCATGGTGCGCAGTGGGGTTCGCAGACTGGGGAAGACATAGTCTCTTGCGCCCGTCAAAAGCCGCAACTCGTTCAGTACCGCAATGGCAGGGGCAGGCAGGGGCACCTGATGCGGCCGGCGCATTTTCATCCGCATTGCCGGGATGGACCAGATCTTGGTCTCGAAATCGAACTCGGTCCACTTAGCTTTGCGCAACTCACCCGGGCGCGGCACCAGAAGAACCAGCAAGGACAGGGCGAGTCTCGTCACAGTTTGGCCCTGAAAACCATCTATAGCACGTAATAGCCCACCGAGTTTGTTGGCATCAGTGATGGCAGCACGCGGCTTAGGCGTCGGACGGATCAATGCTCCTTGGAGGGAAAAAGTTGGATCGGTTTCTGCCAGCCCCACCGCCACCGCATACTTGAACACCGCCCCAATCTTGGCACGCAGGCGTTTGGCAGTCTCGTGGGTGCCCTTGGCTTCGACCTTGCGCAGGCAAGCCAGGATCATCGGGGCTGATATCTCGGTGATTGGCCGTTTTCCAAAGCTGGCGTTGGCCATGCCCAAGAGCCACTCAGACTTGGTCTGGGTGGATGCGGCGCGCCCTTCTGCCGCAGCTTTGGCCATGAACTCCAGCGCCAGGGCTTCGAAGGTATTTCCACGCCGAGCGCGGTCTTGGCGCTGCTGATCCTTCTTGGCTTCGCCAGGATCTTTCCCCGCCGCAAGCAAAGCGCGCGCTTCGTCCTTTCTGGCCCGGGCCATCGCCAAACCCACCTCAGGATAGATCCCGATGGACAGCAGCTTTTCCTTGCCGTCGATCCGGTACTTGAACTGCCAGAGCTTCGACCCTGTTGGTTTGACGAAAAGGAACAGCCCTTCAAAGTCCGAGACCTTAAAGGGCTTCTCTCTGGGTTTCAGGTTTCGAATCGCAGCATCGGTCAGAGGCATATTGGGGGTATCGCTTTTTCAGGTTTTCCCGATACCCCCAGCGATACCCCCAAATCGTGGGTATCTCAGCGGATCATGCCAGAGGACATCGGACAAACCGGGATCACGAAACCCTTATACAGCAAGGGTTTTCGCATGTCACACGACGATTTCGGATGATGAAAGTGGTGGCGAGGGGGGGACTCGAACCCCCGACCCCGTGATTATGAGTCACGTGCTCTAACCAGCTGAGCTACCTAGCCACTGCGGCGGGGATTAGTGGACCCGGTTCATAGCGTCAAGGCGGAATCGTCATGGCCGCAGATTGCCTCAACCCGTCCTCCCCCGAACATGTTCCTGAAAAGGCGCCAATCAGCCCTCCGCGCGCACCACAACCCCGCTCGGAACGACCATCGTCGCACGGCAATCCCGATGGCGAAGCGCCCCATCCTCACCGCCAAACCCCGATTTTTCGCAGAAAAATCGCACTCCCTCCACCCTGCACGATTTCTGCACAGACCCTGCACCCGCTCTCCGCCGCCCCGGCCTATCCCGGACAGGACAAGCACCGGACAGGAGATGACGATGCCAAATGATTGGGTTATCCACGGTGTGCCGCTAGCCATCGCAAAGGACGGCTGGTGGCTTGCCAACCCGCAACCGCCCGCCACGCCGGGCATTCAGACCGCACGGCGCCCATGGATTGCGCTGCTGCTGCTCATCGCCCTGGCGGACCTGCTGTTCTACCGTCAAACACTGGGCCTGTCCCTTGCCCTGTTCGCCCTCGCCATCTTCGCCGCGACCATGACCAGTCGCCCCCGGCCCCGCGCCCTTGCCCTGCTCACGCTATCCGTCCTGCCCGTGGTCGACTATGTCCAGCCCCTGTCACTGGCGATCCTCGTGCTGGGCCTGCCTGCCGCACTGGTCCTCAACCGCCCTGCCCCGCAACTGCCTGCTTTCCTAGGCCTGCTGTCCTCGCTGCCCCTGCGTGGCCTCCGCGACGCCACAACGGGCCTGCGCCGCCAGCTATCCGGCCCGCGCTCCTTGCGGCCGTGGGTGTCACGCTGGGCCTTCCCGCTTGGCGGAGCCCTCGTCCTGCTGTCGCTACTAGCCGAAGCCAACCCGATCCTTGACGACTGGCTTGCCCAGCTGACCCGCCTGCCGCTGCACCCGGTTGACCTCGCCCTCCGCGTCAGCTTTTGGGCTGGCATCGCCCTGCTGCTCTGGCCCCTGCTGGCATCACCCCCACCGCCCCTGCCCATTCGCGCCACCACAGCCTTCAGACCCAAGACCGGCCTCAACGCCGGCTCGGTCACCCGGGCGCTGATCGGCTTCAACCTGATCCTCGGCCTGCAAACCCTGATGGACGCCCGCCTACCTCTGGTCTGGCGCCGCCCTGCCACGGGGCATGACGCTGGCCAGCTATGCCCACCGCGGCGCCTACCCGCTGCTCGCCACCGCCCTTCTGGCCGGGGCCTTCGCCCTCGCCGCGCGGCCATGGGTCGCCGAGCGCCGCGCTCTGAAACGCCTGCTCCTGCTCTGGCTCGCCCAGAACGTCCTGCTTGACCCTCTCGGCCCTCTACCGCCTCGACCTCTATGTCACAGCCTTCGGCCTGACCTACCTGCGCGATCCATGCCGCCATCTGGATGGCCCTGGTCGCGGCAGGCCTCGCCCTGACCCTGACCCAGATCGCCGCTGCGAAGTCCAACCGCTGGCTCCTGCATCCGCTGCACCACCCTCGGCGCGGCCACCCTCTACCTCTGCGCCTTCGTCAACTTTGCCGACCTCATCGCCCGGACGAACGTGGCAGATGGGCAAGATCGACGCCGCTCTACCTCTGCACCCTCGGCCCCACCGCTGCCGCCTCGTCCCGCCTGCCCTGGCCACCACTCACCGCGCACGAGACTGCACCGTCACCCAGCCCCACAATCGACGGCTGGCGCGATTGGGGCTTTCGCAACTGGCGCGTCCTCCATACCCTTGCCCGAGCAGGAGGTGCGCCCATGAAGATCCTCGTCGTCGATGACGACCCGCGCCTGCGCGACCTGGTCACCATCGCGCTGGAACGCGCCGACTATCACCGTCATCACCGCCGCCAACGGCCAACAGGCCCTGACCCATGCCGCCCGCGAAAACCCCGACCTGATCGTCCTCGACATCGGCCTGCCCGAGCTGGACGGGCTAGAGGTCTGCCGCCGCCTCCGCGCCCGCGCCCAGACCCCCATCCTGTTCCTGACCGCCCGCGTCGGATGAGATTGACCGCATCCTCGGCCTCGAACTTGGCGCCGATGATTACGTCACCAAACCCTTCTCCCCGCGCGAACTGGTCGCCCGCGTCCGTGCCATCCTGAAACGCACCAGCCCCGGCCCCCACCACGCAGCCCTGCGCCACGGCACCCTGACGCTCGACCCGTCCGCCACCCTGCACCGTCGCGCGACACCGCCGTCGCCCTGACCGCCGCCGAAATGGCCCTGCTGTCGCGCCTGATGCAGCACCCCGACATGGTCCAGCCCCGCGCCAACCTGATCGAACAGGTCTGGGCCGGCGCCGACATCTCCGACCGCACCCTCGACAGCCACCTGCGCAACCTGCGCCGCAAACTGGCCGAGGCTGGCTGCCCCGACGCGATCCAAACCCTGCATGGCATCGGCATCAGGATGGGCCCATGCATGACCCGCCGCCTTCATCGGTTCACAAATATCCATCTTGGCGGCCCCATGACCCCGCCCAAATGGCGCCCCGCCCTCTGGATGGTGCTGGGCGGCGCGCTGCTCGCCACCCTCGCCCTGTCCTTCGCGGGCCTGATCGCCCTGCGCTACCTTGGCCCCGAGTTTGGCTTTCGCCGCGCTGCCGTGGCGCTTGCCCTGCTGATCGGGGCCGCCACCCTCGTCCTCGGCGTGCTGCTGGTCCGCCTCCTGCTGCGCCCGGTCACCACCCTGTCCGAACAGGCCGCACGACCTGCGCCGCAACCCCGGCCACGCCCATCACCCCCCTGCCGCACTACGGCACCCGCGAACTGCGCGACCTCGCCCACCGCATCACCACCATGGCCGCCGCCCTGCAAAACCGCGAGGCGCAGGTCCGCAGCTTCACCGACCATGTGACGCACGAACTGAAGACCCCCGTCACCGCCATCCGCGCCGCCGCCGAACTTCTGTCCGACGGCGCCCTGTCGACCCGACGACCAACGCCTCGTCACCCAGATCCTCGGCGCCACCGCCCAGATGCAAACCCAGCTAGAGGCGCTGCGCCGCGTCACCGCCGCACGCGAACCCGGCCACCTCGGCACCACCACCCTCGCCGCCCTGCTGCCCGACCTGCAAACCGCCCACCCCAGCCTGCCCCTGACTGCCCACGGGCCAGGACACCCCCTGCCCCTCGCCGCCTGCGGGCCTGCACATCGTCCTCGGCCACCTCCTGGCAACGCCGCCCAGCACGGCGCAACCGCGGTCACCCTCGACGCCGCCCCCGATGCCACCCTGACCGTCACCGACAACGGCACCGGCATCTCCGCCGGCAACCGCACCCAGATCTTCACCCCGTTCTTCACCACCACCCGAGACCACGGCGGCACCGGCATGGGCCTGACCATCACGGCCAACCTGCTGCGCGCCCACGGCGCCGACATCACCCTGACCCCCAGCCCAACCGGCCCTGAAATCAGCGCCAGATCTGGCACCACTTTCCGCATAACCTTCGCCAGCCAGACCTGACCCACCCCTAAAATTCGCCTAAAATCTTCCCTTTCAATTTGGCCCAAATATCCCACGGGGGGCCACATTGGCCTTCGCCAATGTGGCTTGGGGGTGTGAAACCCCCGTCTTTCCGGCGACCAGGGCCGCCATTCCCAGTTGCGAGCCATTCGCAACATGCTTGAGATGGGGTTAACAAAAAACACCAACCATCTGATAAACAACGAAAATAATCAGTGTCGCTCAGACGGACATTTTTCAGCCATGCGCTACTCTTGGCCGGCCAGAGGCCGTCGCCGAGACCATCGCCTCGATGAACATCGGCTGCCCCTCAACCTCGGCCTCGCGCACGTCCCGCGCCACCACGACCCGGACATCCTCAGCCCCGGCCGCCCGGGCGCGGGCCGAGGCCTCGATCACCACCTCCGCCTCCATCGCCGCAAGGGCCTCTTCCCGGTCGCCAAAGGTCCGCAACCCGGCCAACAGATGCGCCGTGAACCGCCCCACGCCGGGCGAGGAAACCAACCCCGAGCGCCCGCTGCGACACCTGCCCCACCACCGCCCCGATCGCATTGGCGACCCCGGCATGTTCCGGCAGGATCATCTCACAGCCCAACCGATCCCCCACCGCGCCGTAATAGGACGGGGCCGACGCCCCCAGCCCGATCACCGGCACCCCCAGCCGCAGCGTGACCTCAACCACCCCGCGATGCCGCGCCAAGCCGGCCCGCGTCAACGGATGCCGTGCCAGCGCGACCGGCTCGCCCTCAATCCCGCGATCCTCATCAAACGCCGCCTCCAGCAGACATTCCACGGTCTGCTCGGTCAACTGATCGACAATCCGCCCCGCCAGCGTCACCGCATCCGGCGCAAAGCGGTCGCCCGCCCCATTGCGCCGCTTGGCCAGCAACCGCACCGCCTTCTCCGCCGCCACCCCGTCCCAGGCGTCAAGCCGCCCCAGAACATGGCTGGCATCCGACGGCGTCACCCCCGCAATCATCACCAACCCCCGCGCCACCAACCGCTCCATCGCCGCCACCTCCAGCCGCGAGGTCAGCGCCGCCGTCACCGGCATCGGCTTGCACCACCCGCGCCAGAACCGCCGCCTCCCGCGCCGTCAACCCGCCAGTCTGCCCCGACCATCGGCACCACAAACCGCCCGTCAAACTCGCCCACCGCCTCGGCACTCAACGCGCGGTCCAGCGTCGCATGAACCATCTCGCCATGATCCACCGCCAGCAACGACACCGGGATCAACCGCCGCGGCCCCAGCCGCAGCCCGCCCGTCAGCCCCTCGGTCTGCAAATGCACCTCACTGTCGCCGCCAAGCCCGGTGGTCCGCATCGCCACAGCCTCAACCATGGTGCGGAACCCGCCGACCCGCGCGCCCTGCGGGTCAATCTCCGGCAAGCCACCGCGCAGCAGCGCCACATCGGTCGTCGTCCCGCCAATATCGCTGACCAGCGCATCCGACGCCCCGGTCAACCACCGCGCGCCCACAATGCTGGCCGCAGGCCCGGACAGGATCGTCTCAATCGGCCGCTCCCGCACCATCGCGGCAGAGATCAGCGCCCCATCCCCCCGCACCACCATCAACGGCGCGGTAATCCCCACCGCCGCCAGATGCCGCTCACAGGCCGCCACCAGCCGGTCAATCATCCCGATCAGCCGCGCGTTCAACACCGCCGTCAACGCCCGCTTCGGCCCGTTCAACTGCGCCGACAGCTCATGCGAACAGGTCACCGGCCGCCCCGTCACCCGCCGGATCAGATCGCGCGCCGCCACCTCATGCGCCGGATTGCGCGTGCCGAACCGGGCGGCCACGGCAAAACCCATGACCTCATCCTGCAACCCCGCCACCGCCGCTTCCAGCGCGCCCAGATCCAGCGGCACCACCTCGGTCCCGGCATGGGTATGCCCGCCCGTCAGCCGGATCACCGGATCGCCCTTCAACGCCTCGATCAGCCCGCCCCGCTCCAGATCGCCCGCGTCAAACCCGATGAAGATCAACGCGACGCGCCCGCCCTGCCCCTCAACCAGCGCATTGGTGGCCAGCGTGGTCGACAGCGACACCAGAGTGACCTGTGCTGCGGCAATCCCCGCCCCCGCCAAAGCCGCATCCACCGCCCGCCCGATGCCCAGCGCCAGATCGCCCCGCGTCGTCAGCGACTTGGCCGAGCCGATGACCTCGTCCGCCGCCTCGTCCAGGATGACCGCATCGGTATAAGTGCCGCCGGTATCGACGCCCAGAAAATACCCCATCGCGCGCTGTCCTTCATGTTTTGCCGCAGGCATAGGACGGCGCGCCGCAAAGGTCACGTCCTTCCGCGACGTTTTCGGTCAACGCGCGGCATGTCACCCTGCGACACGGCGGAACAAACAACGATGAAGCCGTTGTCGGCCAAAGAAAGACGCCCCAACCCCCGGTAGGATGGGCCATCCGGCCCATCGCCCGCACCTCAGACCCGCCGCCGCCGATGGGCGGGCCCGATCCCCAGCATCCCGCGATACTTGGCGACGGTCCGACGCGCCACCTCGGTCCCGTCCACGCTCAAAGCCGCCGCCAGTGCCGCGTCGGACAACGGCGCCTCCTTCGGCTCCGCTTCCACCAGCCGCGCCAGTCGGTCGCGCAGCGCGGCACTGGAGACCTGATCGTTGCCAAGCCCCCGGCTGAACAGCAGCCGCAGCCACCACGTCCCGCGCGGCGTGTCGACCGAACTGCCCGCCACCACCCGGCTGACCGTGCTTTCATGCAGCCCCAGCGCCTCGGCCACCTCGGCCATCGTCATCGGCACCACATATCCCGGCCCGTCCTGCAGCGCCCGGCTTTGCCGCCGCAAGATCTCAGCCCCGACCGTCAGCAGGGTAGAGTTGCGCGCCGCCACCATCCGCTGCACCGACTTCGCCGCTGCCAGACCCGCCGCATCCCCTGCCGCATCCTCGGCGATCCGGACGCTGGGCAGGCTCGACCGGTTCAGCGCCACCTGCCAGCCCCCCGCTGCATCCTGCCGTGCGGTCAGGTCGGGTTCGCGGGGGCGCGCCACCGCCAGACTGTCGAACTCGGTTCCGGGTTTGGGGTTCATCGCCCGGATCAGCCGGAACCGCTGGGCGATCTCCGCCTCATCCACCTTGGCCAGCGCGGCCAGACGCTCCAGACCGCCCCGCGCCAGCAGGTCGAGGTTCTCCAGCATCACCGCCATCACCTTGTCGTAGCTGCCCTCTTCCTGCGCCTGCAGCCGCAGACATTCCGCCAGATCGCGGGCGAACAGGCCCACCGGTTCGATCTCTTGCAGACGCCGCAGCACGGCCTCCACCTCGGCGACCCGCACCCCCGCTTGCCGGGCGATCTCAGGCACCGGGCGGTCGAGCCAGCCGGACGGTTCCAGCGCCTCGGCGAGGGCGAGGGCGATGCCGCGCTCCTTCTCGGTCTTCACCCGTCGGTCGATCTCGCCCATCACATGGGCCATCAGGCTCTGCCCCGGCCCGGCCTGTTCCTGCCCCTCAAACTGGGCCGGCCACGAAAACGCGCGACCAGCGGGGCAGCCATTCGCCCGGCCTCGGCACCGGCGGCGGGTCGAGCTTCAGGTTCGGGTTCTCGGCGGCCTGTTCTTCCAGATACTGGATCAGCCCCGCCGCATCGGCCCGCAACATCTTGATCGAGGCCTGCAGCCCGACGTTCAGCTGCAGCCTCTGGGTCTGGGTCACCTGAATGCGGGGCCGCTGGCTCATATCTCTGGCTAGCGCTTGGCCGCGACCAAATCAACGGCCTTGGCAGGGGGCCTGACCGCCCCTCGGACCCTTCGCCGCCGTTCTGCCTGAATGTCGCCAAGGTGTCCGCATGTGGACATTTCTCTAATCCGTTCAATATCATATGGTTACATTTTTTCAGTAACCGGATCTTAACACTTACCCCCACTTCGGCACGTTTCTTGCTTGACGGTATGTTTACCCGTTGTGTCCCATTGCCCCCTTACTTTCGCCACCCCAGATGAATACGTAGAAGGCCGCAATCAAAGGCCAGTACCAGTATATGCAAGACCCGACCTTTCCCCTTGTCAAAGATATCGTCCTTGTCGGCGGTGGCCATGCCCATGCGCTCGTGATGCGGATGTGGGCGATGGATCCGTTGCCGGGTGCGCGGCTGACCTTGATCAATCCCGATCCGATTGCCCCCTATACCGGCATGTTGCCCGGCCTGATCGCAGGCCATTACAGCCGCGACGACATCATGATCGACCTTGTGCGTCTGGCCCGTTTTGCCGGCGCGAGGATCATCCTTGACCGGGTGACCGGCATCGACCCCGACCGCCGCCTGATCCATCTGGCCGGGCGTCCGGCGCTGGACTATGACGTGGCCGGGGTGGATGTGGGCATCACCTCTGACCTGCCCGACCTGCCGGGATTTGCCGAACATTCCGTCTCGGCCAAGCCGCTGGGCGCCTATGCGACCGCGTGGGAGGCGTTCTTGACCCATGCGCCGAAAGAGCCGCGGCTGGTTATCGTCGGCGGCGGCGTTGGCGGCGTAGAACTGGCCCTCGCGTCAGAGCATCGGCTGACGGCCTCTGGCCGCAGGGCACAGATCACCGTGCTGCAATCCGGGCCCCGCGCCCTGCCCGGCGTGTCCGACCGTGCCCGCGCCCGCCTGCTGAAGGCCTGCGCCGACCATGGCATCGCCATCGCGCTGAACAGCAATGCCGCTTCGGCCAGCAGCGACGGCGTGACACTGGCAAACGGCCTGACCCTGCCCTCTGATTTCACCCTGACGGTCGCCGGGCGCGCGTCCGCACCCGTGGCTGGCCAAGACCGGGCTGGCGATGACCGATGGCTTCGTGAATGTCGGCCCGACGCTGCAAACCTCTGATCCGGCGATCTTTGCCAGCGGCGACTGCGCCCATCTGTCCCACGCCCCGCGCCCCAAGGCCGGGGTCTTTGCCGTGCGTGAGGCCCCCGTTCTGCTGCACAACCTGCGCGCCGCCCTGACCGAAACCGAGATGGTGCCGTTCTACCCGCAGAAAGATTATCTGAAGCTGATCTCCCTCGGATCACGCTCCGCCTTGGCCGACAAATGGGGCATGCAGGGCGGTGGTAAGTGGTTGTGGCGGTTGAAAGACCGGATTGACCGCAAGTTCATGGCGAAATTCGGCGACTATCCAGCGATGCCCCAGCCCGAAATGCCACACCCCGCGATCCCCGATCTGGTGCAGGCGATGGCGGAAAAGCCGTTGTGCGGCGGGTGCGGTGCCAAGGTCGGCCCGGCGGACCTCGCCCACAGCCTGCGCGCCCTGCCGCGCCCGACCCGCGCCGATGTGATTGCCGGGGCTGGCGATGATGCCGCACAACTGCGCTGCGGCGATGATTTGCAGGTCATCAGCACCGACCATCTGCGCACCTTCACCTGTGACCCCCGGATGATGGCCCGCATCGCCGCCGTTCACGCCTTGGGCGATATCTGGGCGATGGGCGCCACACCACAAGCGGCACTGTCACAGATCACCCTGCCGCGCCTGTCGCCCACCCTGCAAAGCCGGATGCTGGCTGAGGTTCTGTCTGCCGCGGCTGAGGTGTTTACCGCCGCCGGGGCCGATATCGTCGGCGGCCATACCTCTGTCGGGACAGAGCTGACCATCGGCTTCACCGTAACCGGGTTGACCGAATGGCCCAACGTCAAGGGCGGCGCGCGGGCTGGCGACTTGATCCTGCTGACCAAGGCCATCGGCTCTGGCACCATCATGGCCGCCGAAATGGCCATGGCGCGGGTGCCGGGGGTGATGCTGGGCGAAAGTGTCGCCGCTTGTCTCGCCACAATGACCCGCCCGCAATCCGCCGCGTCGGCGCTGCTCGCCCCCCATGCCCATGCGATGACCGATGTGACGGGATTCGGGTTAGCGGGGCACCTGATGGAGGTGCTGGTGGCCTCCGGCGTCGCGGCCACCTTGAAGCTGTCCGACATCCCGACCCTGCCCGGTGCCATGGAACTGGCCGCCGCCGGTGAGGCGTCGAGCATCGCCCCCGCCAACCGCGCCGCCTTGGTCGGTCGGGTGACAGGCCAGCCCGGCCCCCAAACGCCGCTGCTCTATGATCCGCAGACTGGTGGCGGGTTGCTGGCCATGGTGCCCGAGGCGCAGGCTGAGGCGCTGCTAGAGGCCCTGCGCCAAACCGACCCGGACGCGGCCATCATCGGCAAAATCACCCCCGGCATGCCGCATATCGCGACCCGGCCCTAGGGCGCGTTGCGGTTGACCGCCGCCGCCACCGCAGCGGCCAGTGTCGGCAGATCGTCCTCACCCAGCCAAGTGGCGGGCAATTCGACCAGCGGTGCAGACATCCGCTCACGGTGTTTCTGATAGCGCGGGTCGTAATGCTGTTCCATCAGACCATCGGCCAGTTCGGCAAAAGCCCCGGTCGCCGCCATCCGCAGCCAGTCATCGACCTGATCGTGCGAATGCGCCATCCGCAGCTTGTCAATCACCCGCGCCAAGCGGTCGGCATCTTCGACCATGTCGTGATAGGCCCGCGTCAGATACTCGGCCCGCGCCGCGCGTGGGGCGGCAATGGCGATGCGCGGTGCCTCGACCATGGCCTTCCACAGTTGCGGCGGCACCCGGCATTCCCCCACCTTGGAGCTTTCGGCCTCAACCACCACAGGCCGCGTCGGGTCCAGCTTGGCAAGTTCCAGCGCCAAAGCCGCCTCAAACGCCTTCTGCGACGGCTGCCCGCCCGGCATATGCCCGAAGAGCGAACCGCGATGACGCGCCAACCCCTCCAGATCAATCACCTGCACGCCAAGGCCCGGCAACAGCTTCAGAATATCGGTCTTGGCAGAGCCGGTATTGCCATCCAGCACGATGACCGGGGCCGCCACCGGCGTGTCATAAAGCGCCGTGACCACCAGACTGCGCCACGACTTATAGCCGCCCGCGACGATATCCACCCGCCAGCCGATCTGTTGCAGGATGGAGGCAAACGACCCCGACCGCTGCCCACCACGCCAGCAATAAACCAAAGGCTTCCACGCGCCAGTCTTGTCCGCCAATGGCCCCTGCAGATGGACAGAGGCATTCTTGGCCACCAAAGCCGCGCCAACCTTGCGGGCCTTGAACGGGCTGACCTGCTTGTAAATCGTGCCAACCTCGGCCCGCTCAGCATCATCCAGCACCGGCAGACTGATCGCGCCGGGGATGTGGTCTTCGGCATATTCCAACGGGGCGCGGACATCGATGATGTCGTCAAAGCCGAGCTGGTATATATCGGTGAGCGAGGTGAGCGTGATGGCCATCCCCGCCTTCTAGCAGCCCTGAACGCGCTCGGAAAGGCCGCGCCTAGAACCACAAGTCGCGCACACAGCGGCCGTCCTGACCCAGATCATCGAAGCTCACCAAGCCGTCGAAATGCTCAACCGGAATGTCAGCCACCGCCTCCGGTTCGGCCAGCCGCAGGTTCACAGCAATCCGCCGCTGGCCGTCCGGGCCTGGTTCCAACGCCCGCCAATAGGCAACACAGCCGCACTCGGGACAGAAGTGAAAGCCAAGGCTCTTGTCGCCCGTCAGATAGGCGCGGGTCGGACCGGAAACGGTGATCGCTTCACCCTCATGGCCATAGGCCCACAGCACACCGTAACGCCGACAGACCGTGCAATTGCAAGCGGTGGCCGAGACGGGCTGTCCTGCGAAAACCCAGCGGACCTGTCCGCAATGACACGCCCCCTCAACCATTTCATCCCCCACTTTCTTCTGATTTTTCGCAGAAAAATCGTACTGCCCCGATTTTTCTGCGAAAAATCACCCCAAAACCAACTCCGCCGCCTTCTGCCCGATCAGGATGCAGGTCGCATTGGTGTTGCCGCTGACCACCGTCGGCATGATTGAGGCATCTGCCACCCGCAGCCCCTCTACCCCCCGCACCCGCAGCGCAGGGTCCACCACCGCCATGTCATCCACCCCCATCTTGCAAGACCCGCAAGGGTGCCAGATGGTCGAGGCCATCGCCCGTACAAATCCCTCCACCTCACCCCGCGTCTGCGCCGCCACGCCGGGCCAGATTTCTTGCACACCGATCTGCTGAAACGCCTCTGCCGTGCCGATCTCCCGGCAGGCCAGCACGGCATCCACCGTCAGGTCCAGATCACGGCGGTCCGACAGGTAGCGCGGATCAACCGCAGGCCTGTCCAGCGGATCGGCAGAGCGTAGCCGGATCTCCCCCCGGCTCTTGGGCCGTGACACATTGATCCACATGCCAAAACCATGCCGGTCGGCAACCGAGCCATCCGTCCGGTCCGGCCCGAAATCCGGCTCAAAATGCACCTGCACGTCCGGGTAGACCTCTCCCGCGCCCAGCCGCAGAAACGCCCCCGCCTCGGCAAGATTCGACGCAAACGGCCCCGACCCATCCGCCAGAAACCCTGCCGTCGCGGCGTCGGCTTCAGCCGCGCTCATCCCATACAGCGACAGGGGCTGCGCGACCTGCGCCCGGTAGCCGACCTGCAAATGGTCCTGCAGGTTCTGCCCCACCCCGGGCAGATCAACCTCTGCCTTGATCCCATGCGCCGCCAGATGGTCCGCAGGCCCGATCCCCGACAACATCAACAAATGAGGGCTGTTCAGCGCCCCGCCACACAGGATCACCTCACCCGCCATCTCCCGGAACCCACCAGAGCCCCTCACATACTCAACCCCAACCGCTCGCCCGCCTTCAACCACCACCCGCGTCACCAAAGCGTTGGTGATGATCCGCAGATTGGCCCGCCCCTTGACCGGGTCCAGAAACGCCCGGTCGGTGTGGCAGCGGCCCTGGGCGTCCGCCGTCATCTGGAAGTAGCCATAGCCTTCCTGACTGGCCCCGTTCACATCCTCATTTCGGCGCAGTTGGGTCTGGGCGCAGGCCTCCAGAAACATCTCGGTCATCGGGTTGCGGTTGGGCTGGTCGCTGACGATCAGCGGCCCTTTGGTGCCGTGATAGGGCGCGCCATAGCGGCGGTTGCCCTCCAGCTTGGTGAACAAGGGCAGCAGATCGTCATAGCCCCAACCCGCATTCCCCATATCGCGCCAGAGGTCATAATCCCCCCGGTTGCCGCGCATATAGACCATGGCGTTCATCAGACTGGTACCGCCGAGCCCCCGGCCCCGCGTCAGAAAAATCCGCCGGTTGTTCAATTCCACCTGCGGGACGGTGCGAAAGCCCCAGTCCAACTCGGTATCCATCAGATTGGGATAGAGCCCCGGCACCCGCACCGCCGTCTGATGCGCCTTGGCCCCCGCCTCAATCAGCGTGACCTCAGCCCCGGCCTCAGCCAACCGCGCCGCCACCACCGCCCCGGCAGAGCCTGCCCCTACCACGATGTAATCCGCCATGACCCTGCCCATGATGTTCCTGCAAGCTCACGGTGGAATCATTCGCCCCGAAAAACAAGCCATCCAGCTTGTCGCGGTTGGTCTGCGGCGGCCGCCGCCTAATTCGTCAGCAGGCTATAGGCCTCCGCCTCGGCCCCCACATTGGTGACCGTGACCAGAAAGTTGCCATTCTCAGCCGGTGTAAACCCGCACAGGGCCATGTCGGCGCTGCCCCGGTCCAGACAAACCTGCCCCCCGCTGTCGTCGGTGACCAGCAGGTCGAGATTACCGCTGCCATGACCGTCGATCGCCAGTTCAGCATAGGCCCCGCCAAAGAAGGCCAGCGTCCAGACCTCAGACTTGCCCGCCGCCAGAACCGATCCCGTCGCCCTCAGCGCCTTGGGCTGCGGCGCCGTGTCCGATGCGGCAATAGAGATCAGATCGCCCAGATCCTCAGCCACATCCAACTGCCGCGCCACCTCCAGCATCGCCGCCGCATCGGGCACCACCAGATCCGCCGGCTCCTTGGGGGCGGGATCGGGCACCCGCGCGTCCGGCGCCACTGTTAACCCGGCCATCATCCGCGCCGCCGTCAGCACCATCATCGGGTCTTTCGCGGCCTGCCCCAGATCGAACAACCCCTCTGCCGCCAGATAGATCGCCACCGCCCCCGGCAGCGGCGGACCTGCCGGATCAAGGTTCACCTTGTCCTCAGCCCAGAGCGGCGTGGCAAGAATCACAAGGGCAATCACGAGACGCAGCATGGCTTGGGCTTTCGTTTGGGGTCAGGATCAGGTTATCTGGCTTCAGAAGAAGGATCACAAGATGCACTGCCGCGATATTCTGACCAGCCTGATGGGCTTTGACACCACCAGCGCCAAACCCAACCTCGCGCTGATGCAGTTTGTTGAGGGTTTGCTGGCCGAAGCCGGGATCGCCTGCACCCTGATCCCCGACGAAACCGGCCACAAAGCCAACCTTTACGCCAGTACCGGACCGGCGGGTGGCGGCGTCATGTTGTCCGGCCATACCGATGTGGTCCCGGTGGAAGGCCAGGCCTGGACCCATCTGCCCTTTGCCCTGACCGAACGACATGGCCGTCTGTATGGGCGCGGCACGGCGGATATGAAGGGCTTTGTCGCCGCCGCCATCGCCTGCCTGATCGATGCCGCCAAACGCCCGCTGAAGGTGCCGCTGCACCTCGCCCTGTCTTATGATGAGGAAATTGGCTGCATGGGCGTGCGCTCGCTGATCGACATGCTGGAGACGGCCCCAGTGAAGCCCCGCTTCTGCATCGTGGGTGAGCCGACCAACATGCAGGTCGCCACCGGTCACAAAGGCAAGATCGCTTTGCGCGCGACCTGTACGGGCCGCGAGGGTCACTCTGCCCTCGCCCCGATGGCGCTGAACGCGCTGCATCTGGCAGCCGATTTCGTCAATGCCGTGCGGGCGTTGCAGGCCGATGTGGCCGCGACCGGCATGTCCGACGGTGACTATGATGTGCCCTATACCACCCTGCATGTCGGCAAGCTGAACGGCGGGGTGCAGGTCAATATCGTGCCCAATCAGGCCGTGATCGACTTTGAGATCCGCTCGCTGGCGGGCGAGGATACCGACGCCCTGCTCCGCGCACTCGACGCAGCGGCAGAGGCGATCTGTGCGCCGCTGCGGGCCGAATTCCCCGAAGCGCAGATCAAGATCGAACGCCTGTGGGATTACCCCGGCCTCGGCACCCCGACAGATGCCGCCGTGGTTAATTTTGTCAAAGGCCTGACCGGGGCGAATGGCACGATCAAGGTGGCGTTTGGCACCGAAGGCGGGCTGTTTGACGCGCGGTTGGGCATTCCCACGGTGGTCTGCGGACCGGGGTCGATGGCGCAGGGCCACAAGCCCGACGAATATGTGACAGTGGAGCAGATGGAGCGGTGCGAGGCGATGCTGGCCGCCCTTGTGGTGCGCTGTGAGGCGGGATTCTGATCTGGGGCCACAATTTTTCTGCGAAAAATAACGCGCCACCCCAACGCCAGTTCAACGCGACGCCCCCGCCAGACATCCCCAATTTTTCGCAGAAAAATTGACCCCGCCCGCAGGTCAGTCGTAAAACGGCGTCATCTGCGCCACGATCACCGCGTTCTCGGCCAGCGCCCGGTCCATCAGTTTGCGCTCATCGGGGTCAATCTCATCGCCTGACTTCAGCCGCTCGTCCAGCGTGCCATAGCCCGACACGTCCAGCGGCGCGAGGTCGGCCTCTTTCAGCACCGCCACCGTCTCGCGCACCGCCTCAGCCTCATCCACGCCGCTGGCATAGACGATCAGCGCGGCCCCGGTCGCCTTGACCGGCAAGCCGTCGCCCTTTTTGCGCCCGATCTCCACGACCAGCGTAAACACCTGTTGCGGGCGTTTGACCTTGCCGACCGTCGGTTCTGCCTTGTCGTCCATTTGCGTCCCTCTCCGGCCTCAGCCGCCATCCGCCGCAAG